>JAIXWV010000044.1 GCA_027491115.1 Pseudomonadota bacterium | reverse complement strand
TGATTGTCGATGATGATCAGATCACGGGCCATCTCGGAGTGGTGCAGAAGGGAGTTCAGACAACGCTCCGTCCAGTGCACCTGGTTGAAGACGGGAATCACAACGGAAACGGGGTTCGGACTCTGCTCACTCATAGCGTCACCCTAGCAGAAAACAGGAGTTTAGAACATCCCCCGCGCCGCCCGACTGTTGCGGTACCGGCGCCGGAGGCGCTCAACCAGGGTGTGATCGAGGTAGAGGGGGTAACTGCCCCACTTTTCCGTGAACAGCCTCATCCCCTCCTGCTCGTAGTTCGAGGGAAGCCGGTTCGCAGAGCTCCCATCCCCCCGAGTCCCCATGGATTGATGCCAGATGTAGCAGCGACTCGTCTGCCCGTAGCGAATGCCTGCGATCTTCATGCGCTGGAGCAAATCCCCGTCCTCGAAGGTCACAAAGAAGCGCTCATCAAACAGACCCCCATGGCCGAAGCGGAGGCGCTCGACTGCGGACCGGGTGAAGAACATCAGCATGGCCACAAAGTGGATCCGAAACCCTGAAGGGTTCTTCCGGAGGAACTCCCGGGCGCGGGCCTCCGGATTCGGCGTCCAGGGACGCTCATCGAAAAAAGGACCCACCTCGTCGAGCCGCCGAATACGGGCCTCGTCGATCAAGGCCCGGTCCCAAGCCTCCATGAGCCAGGTGTCGTTGTTCACGATGGCTACGAATTCGCCCGAGGAAAGGCGAATCCCCTGATTGCAAGCCCGACCAAATCCAAGGTTCTGTTCATTCCGGATCACCTGGAAGCGGATTCCTTGCTCAGTAAAGCGCGGTGCCCAGTCCTGAAGAGCCTGCGGAGTCCCATCCGCCGATGCATTGTCCACCACGAAGACCTCAGAAATGGTTTTTGAGTTTCGGAGCAAAGAATCGAGGCAACGGTTCGTAAGCTCGACCTTGTTGAATACCGGGATCACCACGGAGACCATGGGTCGAAAACTACTACAAATTGGCGCTTCCGGGTGCTAAATTCGGCCCATGCTCTTCAACTCCTTCGAATTCCTGATCTTTCTACCCGTGGTCTACGGGATCTTCAGGCAGCTGAGGAACCAGAGGAGTCGACTGATCCTGTTCTTCCTTGCGAGCTGTTACTTTTACAGCTTTTTGATTCCGGCCTACCTTTTGATCCTGTTCCTCCTGATCGCAGTCGACTTCTGGGCCGGGATCCGGATCGAGGATAGTGCCGATTCCGACCGGAAGCGCCTTTATCTTGGATTCAGTGTCGCCGCCAACCTCGGGATCCTCGGCTTTTTCAAGTACACGAACTTCCTGATCGGAAACCTCTCCGCCCTCGCGTCGTTCCTTCATTGGAACTTGCCTGTCCGTGCGCTCGAGATCATCCTTCCGATCGGACTCTCGTTTCACACCTTCCAATCGCTCTCCTATGTGTTCGAGGTATACCAAGGGCGCTTCAAGGCCGAGCGGAGCCTCTTGCACTACGCGGTCTATGTGCTGTACTTCCCGCAGCTCGTCGCAGGTCCGATCGAACGCCCCCAAAACATCCTTCCTCAACTCCATCAAAGGACCGAATTCGAGCCGGAAGTGATGAAATCAGGGCTTAAACTGATCCTTCAGGGGCTTTTCAAGAAGGCCGTCCTTGCCGATACCTTGGCCCTGTTGGCGAACCGGGTTTTTGAGCGACCCGGAGATTTTGGCTTTCTCGGAACCGTAGCCGCAATCCTGGCCTTCACCTTCCAAATCTACGGCGACTTTTCGGGCTACTCCGACATCGCACGCGGCGTGAGCCGGCTTTTCGGGATCGAGCTCATGGTGAATTTCAACAAACCCTACCTCGCCGACTCCGTCTCCGACTTCTGGCGCCGCTGGCACATCTCCCTCTCCACCTGGTTTCGCGACTATGTCTACATTCCTCTCGGTGGAAACCGGAGAGGAAAGCTCCGCACCCAGGCCAATCTGATGACCGTGTTTTTGCTGAGCGGACTCTGGCATGGGGCTAACTGGACCTTCATCGTCTGGGGCGCACTTCATGGCACATACCTGCTGATCGAGAACCTGGTCTTCAGCCGCTTCGGGTACCCAAGCTGGCCTCGCGGGGTTCGCCGCCTCCAGGTGTTCCTGTTCGCGGCTCTCGCATGGGTCTTTTTCCGGGCGCCATCGGTCGCGCAAGCCTG
This sequence comes from Pseudomonadota bacterium, assembly GCA_027491115.1. Classification (GTDB taxonomy): domain Bacteria; phylum Bdellovibrionota; class UBA1018; order UBA1018; family CAIMNF01; genus CAIMNF01. Next base: position 10,464 of record JAIXWV010000044.1, on the reverse strand, counting down.
CGACACATTGACCGGGATTTTCCGTTCCCCGACGCTCGGGCTTCAGTCGATCCCACACTTTGAACTCACCGAGTCTGCGCTCGCCATCTTGCTGCTGCTTCTGCTCGAGCGCCTGGATGAGCGAAAAGGGTTCTGGGAGCGAATTCGCGAGCTCCCGCTACCCGCAAGAAGAGTCGTTTACGCGACCTTGATCCTCGCATTTCTCATCACGGCCCAATTCGGGGGAACACAGTTCATCTACTTTCAATTCTGATGAAGACACTCACTCCCTCCCGTATCGGTTTTCAGCTCCTCCTTCTCTCGATCCCGAGCGTGCTCTTCTTCGTGGTCCTTCAGAGTATCCCGATCGACCGCTTCACGAGCCGGACCTGGGAGGCGCTTGCATTAGGCTCGAACCGCAATGCCCCCTTTCTTCGGAACCAAAGTCTGGTGCGAGTTGAACGCGGGGATCTCGCGCTCCATGAGCCAGATGCCCTGACCCGGACCATCCGCTTTGAGACCGATCAGTTCGGTTACCGGAATATCACCCCCGCCTGTCCGGACCCGTACGCCGTGGTGATCGGTGACAGCATGGCGGTGGGAGGGGCGCTTTCCCAGAATGAGACTCCAGCCGCGGAACTGAACCGTCGTTTCGGGCGCTGCGTGCGCTCGTTTGCAGGCGGAAGCTATTCGTACGCCCTGAACTCCGTCTACGGCTTGGGCCTTCGCCCGAAGCTCGTCTTCCTGATCCTGACCGAGCGCACTGCCGGCGGAGTTCCCGCCTTTCCCGACCCGAATCACCCGGGCTACGGAGCCCACACCATTCCCCTCATTCAGGCAATGCACAGGGAACTTCTTCAGGTCCGGAAGAACCTCTACTGGAACTTCCGGGCGCGACACGGAGTATTCGTGGCTCTCCGCAGAGCGTTCCAGGCTCCCACGGGCGAAGCGCCCGCGCCCAAGCTTCAGGAAGGGCGGAAGATCCGCTTCCTGGACGGCGACTGGGAGAAGCGGGTGTCCGACTCGGCCATGGATTCGGGTTTGGAGCACCTGGAAAAACTGGCCTCGGACCTGGAGACCCAGGGCGCGAAACTCATCTACACTTTTGTACCGAACAAAAGCTCGATCTATCCGGGCCCCTTCACTCCCCAAACCATGGACTTCATCGACCGATTCCTGCCTAAAACCAAGGGGCGAAAGGCCCGCTTCATCGATCTCTTCCACCCCTTTCGCGAGGACTGGAAGAAGGGGGTGATGAACCACCACCTCGAGGACACCCATTGGAATGCAAGGGGTGTCCAGCGATTTGTGGCTGAGCTAAATGGATTTGAACTGTAAATCATTCCATTCCAGTGATAAACCCTCGATTCATGGATTTTACGGACTGGCTCGCCCTGTACCGCTTTCAGCGCAAGCGCCACAACCCAGCACGCAGCTTCCTTCGGTCACTCCGGAAAGACCTGCGACGCGTCCACTCCCGGGCACTCCTTTCACGCTATATTGGTCCCGATGCCAAGGGGATTGAGATCGGATGCGGGGAGACCACCATTGCCCCCATTCGGCAGACTCTCCTTTCTGATGGCTATGAGTCCCACGCGGGGGCCCTATCACTCGCCAAGGCGGTTTTTCCGGCCGAGGCCATACCAAATCGGGACTCCAACTTTGACTTCTTATTGAGCGAACATGTGTTGGAACACCTCCCTGATCCGATTCGGGCGCTGAAGGAGTGGAAGCGCGTACTCAAGCCCGGAGGCGTGTTGTTTTTATTTTTGCCGCACCCGGAGCGTACCTTTGATCGGGCTCGGCCTGTAACTCGGCTCGAACACCTGATCGAAGACCATGCCCGCCAGGTCGGCCCCGAAGAAGATGCCCACTGGGAGGAGTGGAAAGGAAAGGTTCTTGGACTCGGCTTAGCTTCCCACTATCAAAAATTCTCCAAACAAGAGACCCTCAAAAACAACCTGATCCACCGCCATGTCTTCACCCCGGAGTCATGTAAAAAACTCCTCGCCCACCTCGAATTCGAGGTGCTTGAATCGATGGACCCAGTGCCAGACCGCGAAGACAGCTTTGCTTTAGTTGCTCGGAGATCCCTATAGACCGCTCATTGACATCTTTCTTGTTCGACCCTAAACCTGATGAATGCATAGAGTTTTTTTAATTTCCGCTCTCATTCCGATTCTTCTTCGACTGCGATGGGAAAATGTCATCGAGGGCCAAATTGGGAAACAAAACTTTGTGGCTCATATGATCGAAAGTCTTGCCAGTGGATCCACTGAGCGGGGGTTTCCGCTTCGTTTCTTTTTCGAGCCGTGGCATCCCGGCGTCATTCCCTGGGCAGAAGAGTTTCCTTTGTATCATCTTGTTTCAGCCGCCCTGGCCCACTTGTCCGGTCTGGGCGCCATACAGGCCGGCCGGGCTGTCAGTGCCATGGCAGCAGTTCTCATACTACTTGGGGTTTATCGAATGATTTTGATTCTTACTCCCGGGGAAAAAACTCGGGCTACCATAGGGGCTGGGCTAGCTGTGTGGACTCCAGGCCTTCAAATTTACGGATCCTCCGTGATTCCTGATACCGCAATGGTGGCGATGATGGTTTGGGCCTGTGTTTCGTGGCTCCAGGGGAAGAAGTTCATGGCCTATGGCTTCCTTGGGATTGCCTGTCTCTTCAAGTATTTTGCCGTTTTCACTCTGGCTGCATTTGTCTTCGCGGATTGGTTTGAGCTTCAGAAATCCCGCGCTACAATCCGTGAATACCTAAAGCCGGTCTTGACCGCCGGGCTCGTAGCGATACCGACCATCCTTTACTTGGTCATTTTTATTGTTCTAGATATTCCAAACCCCGTTACGGAGTACCGGGCAAACGGTTACGGGCACTTGGCTGGTCCGTTCATATTACAAACTAAGTTTTATGTCCGGTACTTGACTTGGGTATTTGTAAAAGCCCCATCGCTGCCACTCGGCGTTTTAGCAATAGTGGGGGCGATTCTTTTCTTTCGGGATAAAACGCACAGCATTCTCATGAAAAAAGCGGGATTGTTGTTTGGGCTTATTTTTTTGTTTTTAACTGTTTTTGCCCTCACTTTTGCTTCTTCATTTTTTGTGCATGATTACTATGCTCTACCGTTTTTAATCCCGATACTCTTCTTCGGTTTGTTCGGCCTGAGATCGATCAAAAGCAATCAAGTCCAAGCTGCTGTTATTCTGGTCATCGCGGTCTTTGGTTGGCAGATGAGCTCTGGGGCATTGATGCGGGCGGAGCATTATATCCCAGCCGCTGATTCCGTTCGTAAGTCTTTCCAACAGGTTCCGGATCGAAGTCGGGACCAGCTCCTCCTTTTTGTGACCGATACCTCTCAACCTCCGATCCCAATCTTGAGCCGAAAAACAGGCTGGTCCTTTGTCTTGACTCGATGGGAGGATCAAAATTCGTTCTGGAAAATCCGAATGCAAGACCCTCGGCTAAGAGGGGTGGTGCTTTACATGATGGACTCGAATTCAGAATTGGCCAAACCCTGGGTCGAGTCCCTTAAGTCTGCGGGTTGGAACCCGAAACCTGTCGAGGCTTTTGACCACCACCAACTCCTCGTCTTTTCAAAAATCCCCTGATACCCTTCCCCCATGATCCGAACACTGATCCGTCCCCTCCTCACCACCCTCCTCTCCCTCTCCTTTCTCCCCTCCTGCGCCACCTTGGGTTCGCGAACCGGGATCGGTCTCATTTACACCAATCACTTCGAGGGCTCGATGGTCACCGGCAACCAGGCCGGCCGGAAGCGTGGTCGCGCCTGCTCTGAGAACTTCTTGGGCCTCGTAACCCAGGGAGACGCAACCATCTCGGCCGCCATGAAGGACGGCGCGATCTTCCAGGTGAGCTCGGTTGATCATCATTACAAGAGCATCCTGGGCATGTACGGCAAGATGTGCACCATCGTGACCGGGAACTGATTCATGACGAGCTCGGTGTGGCACGATTATCAAACCCGCACACCCGAGGTCCTCTCGGACCTGGCCACTCGCTATGCGCTGCACCCTTCGGCAGTGCACGACTGTTTGGATCCCGCCCACTATCCTAAGGTCGAGCGTTTTGGAGACACGCTGTTTTTGATCCTCCGTTATGCCGACACCGAAGCCAAACCCGAGGCCGACACGCTTCTTGGTTTGACACGTAAGATGGCCTTCTTCCATAAGGACTCGCTCTTGCTCACTGTGCACAGAGGCGAGGTTGGATTCCTGAAGGGCATTGCGGTCGACGAAGACCCGGCCCAACAGCTGGCGCGGATTCTCAAGCTCTGCATCGGGAGCTTCAAGCCTTTGCTCGATTTGATCGAGCAGGAAATCGACAGCATCGAGCGCCAGATCTTTTTGCGCAAGCTGACCCGCGATGAGATCTTACGCCTCCACCGGAGCCGGTCAAGGCTCTCGGTCGTGAAGCGCCTCATGCTTCATACCAGCATGGTGATCCAGACTCTGGGAACCCTCCTGCCCGGGCTTGATCGCGTGGCTCTGCAAGACCTCCGCGAGAATGCTGAGGCTCACTTCCGCATTGCCGATGAACTCGTCGAGGACGCCCACAACCTGATGCAGCTGCAGCTTTCTCTGGCGTCCCAGCGAACCAACGAGGTCATGCGCTTTCTGACTGTGGTCTCGCTGTTTTTCTTGCCGCTGACCTTTATCGTCGGCGTCTATGGGATGAACTTCAAGTTCATGCCCGAGCTCGAAGAAAAGTGGGGCTACCCGGGCGTGTGGGCGCTCATGATTGGTGTGAGCCTGTTCATTTTTGTGCGAGTCCGCCGGAGCGGATGGTTGTCGCGGGAGTAAGTTCGGGTGCCGGACGTGGGTCTGCGATTCGATCAGACGGAGTGCTGAAATCCTTCGTGATTTCAGGGGCCGGGGTGCGCCTGGGAGTTGCTGTAGACCCACCAGATGGGCACCCAGCGATTCGGATCAATTGCTCTTTTGTCCGGTATACCGTACAATAAGCAGGAGACCGTATGCGCGTTGAAATCTTCGGAGTTCCTGCGATGGGCTACGGGTTTACACGGAATGGGTAGGCCCAAAAACGCTGCTAGTACTTTGGGAAGGAAACAAAAATGGCCAAAAAAAAGACATCCAGAAAGCCAAAAGAATCCCCGATACTTACATTCAAGGAATACCGGGCGGACCAAACTCCTGAACTCGCGGACAAGAAGCTTGTAAAGGAAGTCTTGATCGAGGCACTAAGCGAAAACGACCTGGAGACCTTTCAAGAGGTTTTGGTCGCCTATCTCCGGACCAGTTCGAAACTGAATCTTTCTCGCCGCCTCGAGGTCGGCCGAAGCACACTCTACGACCTGATGGACCCCACCAAGCCTTTCAATCCTACTCTCGAGACCCTCGGGAAGATCTTTCAGGACTTGGCGGCATGACCCTTTCACAAGGCTTCAAGGCACAGAAATCAAACTCGCTCGGTGTGTCTTTTGAAAAACTCGCTAATCTGCTCTTTTGTCACGACACTCTGGGCCGCATCCATGACTAGTTTTTCAAACTCTTCTTCTGGTGCAATCACGCCCCCCGGAAAGGTGAAGCCAAAGGGGGCAGTTTATTACTCGTCCACTTTACGGATCTCTGCAATGACGCGTCCATGGCGATGAAGTCGGACGGCATAGCCTCCCACCACCCGCTCCAGGATCTCACCCGTCTTGTTTTTGAGCTCGGTGGCGGAATAGCTGAGGACCCACTCCTCACTGAAGGCCTTGACCCAGGCCTCTAGCATTAAAAATGACTCCACAGGGAGTCCGGACTCCGGAATCACTCCATCCGCGAGAATGAATTCCATCGCGTGCTTAAATGTCACACCGTAAAAGTCGCCTCGATGGATCTTCTTTTTGAGCTCATCGATCAGTGAGGGATCCAGAAAATCCGACAGTTCGTGCTTCATATCGGCCTCATTTCAACTTTTTTTTGAAGAACCCATAAAGTGAGGAACGGTCTCCCCGGCTTGCCGTCTCAAGAGCCCGCAGATGCTCCACCTTGTCGTTCAAATGGAATGTGAAATTCAGCTTCAGCTTCCAATGGAACCAGTATGCGATCAATAATCGCCCGATCCGGCCATTCCCGTCTTCGAACGGATGAATGCACTGGAACTCGTAATAAAGGTCTGCGCCGATCTCACGGTTTGGCGCTTCCTTACTCTGATTGAAGCGATCGAGCCACTTCCGCATCAATGGCTCCACTTTTGCGGGCGACTCGTAATCGAAGCGGCTTCCGTCGGAAAGAAAGGTGAAGTTGCGGGAAGACTTCCACCGCCCGTGTTCCCCCTGAAAACCCTGAAACAATCTCGAATGAAAAGCCAAAACTAGATCCTGCGAGAGATAGGGAGCAACCTCCAACTCCCCCATGATCCACTCAACCGACGCTCGATAATTCAGGATCTCGCGAGCCTCGGACACCGGATGCCCCTGAACGGTCCTTCCGGCAAGAATCTCTCGCGCCTCTTTTTCGGTCAGGGTGGACCCCTCTACCAAGGTGGATCCGATCAAGAGCGATTCCTGCAGGTCTTTGAGGTTCCAGGACATGGGTCTATTCTAGCTAAAATAGCCAAAATAGACCATCCCCAAAACTGACCCCTTAGACTTCCCCTGCACCCCACCCAAAGGACTAAATTGATTAGCGAAGAGCAACAAAACCCAACATGCTGGTCGAGTCAAACCCGATTCTGGCGAAAATATCCAATATTTCCAGTGGACTATTTGAATCAGCCCCCCGGAAAGGCGAAGCCAAAGGGGGCAGTTTAGGGGAGGGAGTATTGCGAAAATTTATCAATTTTCGTAAAATGGGTTCATGGGACCTCTGACTAAAGACCTCATGCTATCGACCCTGAGCACCCTGAACCAAAAGCTCGAGCACTCCCATCCTGACCTCAAGATCTCGCTGGTTCTCGGTGGAGGGGGCGCCATGATCCTCGCCCATGGGTTCCCCCGAGGAACCACCGACATTGATGCCATTCCTCGAGGTGTGGATCCTGAGGTCCTCGCCCCCCTGGTCCGAGCCATGTCAGTCGAATTCAACCTACCCGCCGACTGGCTGAACCCGCACTTCTCAACCTTCTCTCATGTCCTTCCTTCGGACTATGGCGATCGCTTGGTCGAGGTATTCAACGCTTCCCACCTTCGTGTGGAGGCCCTCGGTAAAGAGGACATGCTCATCATGAAGTGTTTCGCCGGACGCCCAAAGGACATTCCTCACGCCCGCGCGCTCCTCCGAGCCGGTCTCAAGATCGAAATCGTCGAAGGCCGGATGAATCAACTCCTGACTCGCAAGATACCGGGCTCACAAAAGGCGATCGATTTCCTTCAGGAGCTGATGGATGAGCTCGAGTAGGATCCGCATTCCGACCCCTGCCGAGCTCGCTCAGTGCCTGAACCTGCTCAGAAAAGAGGAGACCCCCTCGGCCGAGGACTGGGCCAGGATCGCCCAGTGGACTCGTTTTGATCCGCGTCTTGCCGAAGAGTGGCTGACGACTCTCGGGCGTCACTGGAAAATACTCTCGCCTGTTTTGATCCGGGAGGCGAACCTGAAGCAACACACACCCGCCGTAATGGGACTTTTGCTTGAGCAGTTCAGGATATTCCTATGCCCGAAGCGAGATCGGGCCCTCTTCAAGCTCTGGAGTGCGGTCGTTCTCCATCGAACACCGAAGGCCCAGGGAGAGGGGTTCCTGATCGGAGTGCTCCCCTTTGCAGGCAATGCAGTCCGAGAAGGGGCCGAAAAACCCGCTGTATACTACAAGAAATGGGGGTTTCTCGGCCAGGAGGTTTTCGTGAACAAGTTTGCCTTGAAGCAAAAACAACTCCAGCGGACGACACTCGGCCCGGACGAGCGCAAGCTTATTCTCATCGAGCTGTTCGAGAAGAATCGAAAGATCACGGTAAAAGACTATCTTGAAGCCTGCCACGGACTGATCTCGAGGCGAGTGGCACAGATGGATCTGGAGACAATGCCCGGAGTCCAGGCGGAGGGGCGGACGCGGAATTGCTCCTTCTCCAAACTGCCCCCTTTGATTTCTCCTAAATCAAAGCTTTGATTCAAAGCATTGCTCAATGTTCATGCTCATTCACCAATAAATACTAGGCGATAGCCGTAGACCTGAGTGCTGATCCCAACTTCTTCAGAGTTTGTTCACCACAAATCTACTCGAAACCACAAAAATGCTATCCAATTTCAATGCTTTTTACTTGAACAGGTTACATCAAGCGAAGCCAAAGGGGGCAGTTTGGGAGAAGTTGCGGAGATCCTCCACATCCAATAACCTCTTTGGTATGCATTTGGCCCAAACCCCATTTTTGCCAGCCTCCCCGATCCTCAAGCACCGAAATCGGATCATCACCTTAACCCTGATCGCGATCTCAACCTACTTTGGGTTCCAACTGTTCGACAGCATGCATAGTTACATGCCCTGGCCAACCAGGATCCCTCTGGCTCTACGAAAAACCTTCATGATTCACTTTGGGCTCTGGTTGGCGACAATGGGAATTCGAAACAGGTTCAGATTTGTCGTCGCTGCACTTTTGATCCCATCCGGCGCGGGTGCATATCTCTTATGTTGGCCTGTCGGAATCATTACAGCGATTCCGGCAGCTTTCGGGCTAGGCTGGCTCACCCTCAAAACCATTCGGGGTGAAAGTCTTGACCCTTAATTTTCTTCACCTACAAATGGAAGCCGCTCGATTTGAGGCTTACGAGTACTTCAATCAAAAAATCCGGCCACTTCCGAAACTGAAGAACGGTAAAATCAATGTAAACGCTAACGGCCTCGATGATAACGACATTGATGCCTTTAGGCATGCGTATGTGAGCGGTGTGTTTACTCAAGAATATGGCGAAACGGCAGCAAACATCTTAGGCCTCATGAATGAATTCGATTTGGCGGGTACTTTTTCCAACTCGATTAGCCCTCGCTCAAGGAATATGGACCTTTGGAATAACCGGGTCGGACGGAAATACGGGAAGAAAACAAAGGGCAAAAAGACGCTTCTCAAATTAATTCACCAAGCCCTTAAAAATGGCGAGCTGATCATTGACCTGAAGGACACTCGCGAATTCACCGGAGTAAAAAATCCCCCGAAGGATTTATTAAAGCCAATCATTGCGGTATCAGAGACCGAAACGGGACGAAATGAAACCTACTACGACATTCTCAAGCGGCGCTTCATGTCTCGAGACGAGCTCCTCACCTCAATACGGGATGGCTCCTACCCCGGTTATTCCATTAAAATAATTCGTGGCATAGACACACCTGTTTCAAAACGCGACAAGAAACGGATCAATAACATCGGATGATCTGTCGATTGTGATAATCCGCGTAGATCGAGAGGTGATCCTCCAGACCCCGGACTGTTTTCGTGGTACACCAAGTTCTCCTGAAGAGGCGATTGAGATTCGCCCTGAGCATGGCACAGGTATGGTTGAGCGCGAATAAGGGATCAAAACCCAACTTTTTTAATTCGCCCTGACCGGTGATTGCGCCCCGCGCACCTGGATGACGGATGTGCTCGGCCTCGGGTAGATGCTTCAGGATGAATTTGGGGTAATGGGGATTTTGATCCGACTCCACTAGCGCCTGGGGATGGATCACTGACTTAAGCTTTGCAAAGAGCTGATTCCAGCCCGTGGGGCGCTCGTCCTTCCGCTTTCCGTATTTGATCCGTGAGATTTTTGCGAGAGGCCCATTTGCGGGCATTCGGGATACTATGAAGTCGACAATCTCACGCGTCGTTTTATCGACCAGCAGGGTGACGCTGAGGGGCTTACACTTGGTGTGCTCAAAGGTCTCTAGGTCATCGAACTGGACCTCTCTGAGCGGCTTCAGGGCGTGATCATTCAATCGCCGAGACCGTTCGGCCCGCGCCCTGGCTGCAAGCAGGCGGAACTTACGGACTACGGTCTTTCGGTTCAACTCCAAGAGTTTAGCGATTCGCCTCTGACTGACACCGGAGGAGCAGAGCTCAAAAACCACCGAATTGAGATCCCGCTTTCTTTGTCGGTAATCCGGCGAGAGGGTACTGTTTGAAAAGTGCCTCTTGCATCGTTTGCAATAGTACTTGGTGATATAGCGGCGATCCCGGACTCGGTAGAAGGAGCCTTTCCGGATTATGGATCTGAATCTCAGATTCTCGACAATTGGGTTTTGGGGCTCAGATGGGCTGGAGGGGCATTGGGGGTTAGGGCAGCGGGGGTTCATGAGGCTGGGGATTGCAAAATCTACTCCCCTCAAACTGCCCCCTTATGCTTTTCTTTTCCGGGGGGCTAATTCAAAAAGCCCCCCGGAAAAGATGGGAATTTGACGGGTTTGGAAGTTCGGTACCGTTTTGCTTCAACGCCTCGGTACGATTCCGTCAAAAATTCAATCGGATACTTTGAGCTCAGGAGAAGCAAAAGGGGGCAGTTAGCAGATTTTGCCCATTCTCCACTCCACCCCCGATCTGCCAAACTGTTCACATGAAC
>JAIXWV010000015.1 GCA_027491115.1 Pseudomonadota bacterium | reverse complement strand
TCATTCGCGCGGTCGGTGATCCCGGCCAGCGCTTCAAGGAAGACGCGCTCCGACTGCTCAGGGCCATCCGTTTCGCCGGAAGACTCGGGTTCCGGATCGAGGATTCGACGAGGAGTGCGATTGCCCTTCATGCATCACTGATCAAAAAGGTGAGTGTTGAGAGGATCCGCGACGAACTCGAAAAGATGTGGCTGGACCCAAGTCCGAGGCAGGCCTGGCTCGATCTCGAGGAAACCGGGATCCTTGAATACGTTCTGCCCGAGATCTGCACGGCCAAGATTGAGCAGAAAAAGGTTCGGGATCAGACTCTGCGTGTGCTCGGGGTGCTTTCCCGGACGCCGAGACACGAGCGTCCCGCGTTCTATTGGTCCCTACTTCTACTCCCGACTTTCCGTCTCCACCCGATCGAGAAGCGGGAAGCCGAGTCGAGGAAGGTCTCCAAGCGGCTGAAGTTCTCGAGCGAAGATGAAGAGATCATGGCTTATTTGGTGCGGGAAACCCCCAAGTTCCGTGATGCTTTTTCAATGCGCGAATCGACCCTTCTCAGGTGGATGCGGCATCCGGATTTTGAGATGTTGATGAGGTTTCATGAGCTTGATGCGGTTTCTTATGATGGAAACCTCGCAGGGCTCGAGTTTGTGAGATCGGTCTATCCAGAAGCGAGAAAGCGTTTCGAGCGCAAACCTTTACTCACCGGTGAAGCCCTGGTCGGCCTCGGGATGGTTCCAGGTCCACGGTTTTCAGAGATTCTGCGTGCGGTGGAGGACTTGGCTCTAGAGGGGGTGTTGTCTACCGAAAAAGAAGCACTCGAGTTCGTGCTCAGTCGCTACGTGAAATGATGGCACGAAGGCGCTCTTCCTCGACCGCAACACTCAAACATTTACTTTGTGTGTAACTGACTTCCTGTGAGTTTTTGATTTTTTTGACGTGCTTCCTAAAGGTGTAATCGACATCGGTTTTCCCCCAATCTTTGCCCCCGCTATGAAGTAGGCACAGCTGGGCTGCGTCGATCAGGGTATCAAGAGAGGCGGTTTTACCGGGAGGAATGAGAATCGCCACGTGAGCGCCCGGCCGGCCTCTCACGTGCAGCCACACGTCGTTTCCGCGTGCGATTTTGAAAGTCAGCTCGAGGTTCTCGGCGCGGTTTTTTCCCACGAGGATGGGAAAGCCCTCACGGGAGCGGTACTGTTTTCCTGAGAATCCGAGAACTCGTTTTTCTTCTTTTTTTGGCAGTGACGGAAGGCGGTTCCCCACTTGTGCGAAATCATGGTTTTCCAACCGATGTAAACACTGGGCTCTTTCCGACTCGAGGTCCTTCACGCGAGTTTCTGATTCCTCGATTCTTCTTTTCTTGCGCTTTGCTAATTGGAACCAGCGTTCCATCTGGGCCTTCGGCTCCAGTTCTGGATCCCCGCGCATACGTATGGCGGCACCGGTATTCCAGTCTGTGAGTACATAGTGACCCTCCGAGGGAACGGGGTTCTCGTGAAGGCGGCTTCGCAGCAAAGTCGCGTACCAGGACCAATCCGGCTCTTCCAAGCTTCGTTTGAGTTGTTCCCTGAGAGAACGGATCCTGTCCTCCAATGTCGAAAGTCGCGCCCGGATTCCGGATTCAACACGTTTTCTGGCAAGAGAGGTTGCATCCGATCTTAGAGCCCTGAGCCATTCGGTTCCATGGCGGTCAGGATCCTCCGCCCGCTCGGGACGGTGAGGGATGTTCTGCCGGTTGAACGAGGCCGGATCGCGTGGAGGGGAGGGACTCAATCCGGATTCCGGGCTGATCCAGACTCCTTTGGGTCTTGCCGGAATCAGGTGTAGTTCAAGAAGGGACGGGGCAGGTCCGTTGAATCCGATCTGGAGGATGCGGTCATACGAAACCGATTTGAACGAGACGATCTTCTTCGAAGTGAGTTCCTTGTGCAGGACGAGATCGAATCCGGAGCGTGTAGCGGTGGGTGCGACCTTCAGGGGTTTACCCCGGAGCAAGAAGACTCCCGTCGCTGGGTTCATGAGGGAGACGACTAGCTGGCAGGGACCATCCCGGGTGTCGAGATCGATCGCCCAGAGCTTCTTGAAAAAACCCTCCGGGTGCTCCGGCCACCCCGGCACGAAGACTCTCTGTACCCGAGCTCCCGTGAGGAGGGGTTCCACTTTTTCCACCCAAAGAGCCAATTCAGAGTGGCTCAATACGGGTGGAAGGAGAGACTCTCTGTCCGGGCGCTCCATATCGCAACAGAATGGGAGTGCGCATTGGCAAAGTCACGAAAAAAAGGTAGGATCTGCCCATGATTTTGAAATACGACTTCGCACCGGATCACACCCGACGCATCCATGTCCCGCTCGAGGAGAGCCTGAAGGGACTGGAGCGGATTTATTCCGATTTCGATGCGGTGATCCTGACCTCCAAGGATCCCTTCCTTTCGGAATACGTGCCCCTCGAGAACAATCCCAGATTCGGAGCCACTCGATTCACCGGCTCGGTGGGTGATGCGATTTATTTCACACAGCGGTTCCGTGACCGGAATCCCGGGGCCAAGGCGGTCGCACTCTTCGTCGACGGTCGGTATCACCTGCAGGCCGACCAGGAGACGAACGCTGCGTTTGTCGAAGTGGTCAAACTGGATGTCGAACCGAACATCGAGGGAGGGGTGCTGAAGACTCTGTCCGGCTTCACGGGTCTCCGGGTCGGGGCGGATTTTGAGCGAACCTCTGCCGCAGGCTTGATCCGTCTGGAAGAGGTGGTTGCCTCGAAAGGGGGGACTTTGACCCATGTCGATGGCACCCGGACTCTCCAAGTGTTGGGACTCCCGGGTTGGAGTGTGAACCGACCCCTCTTTTCGGTACAAGAAAACCACTCAGGAAGGTCTTTGGCAAAAAACCTGCGCGCCCTGACTCTGGCTTTGCGGGAGAAGGCCGGCAACGGCGAGACCTTGCACATGACCGCAACCACGGACGATGCCGCATTCCTGTTGAACGCCCGTGCTTATCACCTCCCTCACACCGCTTCGATGCTGGCTTATACTTTCCTGGTGAAGAACGAGCTCATCGTGTTTCTTCCTGCGTCCTCGAAAGAAAGCGAGGTTCGCCTTGATCCCCAGCAATTCGGCGAATTCCACGTGCATGTGGTCCGGGATTCCATTCCGGAGTTGAAGCGTCTGCTCTCGGCACACAAGGTATCGAGCGTGTTTTTCAACGGATCGGCCATGAACGGTTTGCTTCCCGCGCTGACGCGGGAATTGTTCCCGGATGCGACACTCGACACGAACTTCCGTTGGGTCCTCGAGACCCGAGCGCGCAAAACGGTAGAAGAGATGATCTCCATCCGGTCCGCGTTCATCAGGAGTTCACGTGCGATCGCCAGGACATTGCGTTTCGGAAAATCTGAAAGTGCGAAGCGTCGTCTGACGGAAGTGGAGCTGGCTGAGACTCTTTATCGGAATTATGGCGAAGAAGGCGCGGTCGCACTCTCCTTCAAGACCATTTCGGGAGCCGGTGGGAACAGCGCGATCGTCCATTACAGCACGCCGTCTCGTGAACATGCCTTTGAACAAGGAAAACTCGCGCTTTTGGACTCTGGAGCTTATTACGAAGAGGGATATTGTACCGATTGCACCCGGGGGTTTTTCGCCGGGGGCGGGAAAAGCGGTATCCAGCCTGAGCCCTGGCAGAAAGAGATCTATACGGCGACCCTCAAGGCAGCGATCAGTGTGTTTCTCCAACCCATGGATCCTGCGTTGAGTGGCAAACAGGTCGACGAGTTCGTGAGGAGCCGGGTCAAGGCGGCCGGGTATGATTATCTCCACGGAACGGGACACGGTATCGGGATCCATGTCCACGAAGAAGGGATTCGCTTTTCGACACTTTCGACTTATCCCCAATCGCCGTATGCTTGTGTGAGCGTAGAGCCCGGTATCTATCTGAAGGATCGGGGTGGGGTAAGGGTCGAGAATGTGGTCTTTTTGATTCCCGGTCCCGACGGGATGTACCGGTATGAGAATCTCGTCCACGTCGGCTACGATTGGGATCTGATCGATGTTTCCAAGCTCACCGAACAAGAGAAGGCACATTTGAAGGCTTATGAGGCGAGGTGCCTCGAGCTCGGGACAGCGTTGACGGAGTGTCCACTGTGAAAAAGATCGATCCATCTCAGATCGAAGTGCTCGACCGGACCGGAGAGCCGCTCACGCCCAAAGCAGGAGGTGAGGGTTTTCGGAGTTGGGGTGGAGTTCGGGTCATTCAAGGTGGGCCATTGACATGGTTGGTTCTACCCTTGCTGTTGCCACTGATTCTAGGATTGTTTCTTTTAGTGTTGGTACCGATGATGATCTTCGGGAGGAAGATGCCATGGCCGAGAAGATGAGGCAGATCCGCCTGAAGTCGAAAGAAGAGCGTCGTTTCAAACAGGGGCACCCTTGGGTTTATTCCAATGAGTTGCAAGAGGTCCCCAAAGGGATGGAGCCGGGAGAGCTCGTTTCCTTACACGATGCCGGTGGAGTTTTTTGTGCTTACGGGTTCGGGCATCCGGGATCCTTGATTTCGTTTCGCGAACTCAGCCGGGATGCGGCAGCACCTGGTCTTTCCCCCTCCGGAGTCGAAGCCCGGTTTTTCCTCGAGCGCTTCCGTGTCGCCTGGGCTTTCCGAAAGAGCTGGTTCCAGAGCCGCCAGAGCATGCGTTTGATCTACGGTGAGGCGGATGGATTGTCTGGATTGGTGATCGACCGCTTTTGTAACTCCGAGCAGACAGTTTACGTGATTCAACCGCACAGTGCCGGGATGGACCGGAGTCTCCCGGTGATCATGGAAGCCATTCTGAAGCTAGGCGCCGAGAACTCAGAGTCCCGACAGGGTTGGATCGTTTTGCGTCGGGATGCTTCATCCAGGGAGCGGGAAGGGTTGACCCGGGAGCCGGTTCGCGTGGTTCGTCTTTCAGACGGTCAAGACGAGGTGGATGCATCCGTTCTCGATTCGCTTAGGTCCTTCAGATTCTCGGTCCCCGGGGTGATGGGGTCGACTCTGGATCTGTCAGCGGATCTCCTCTCCGGCCAGAAAACAGGATTCTTTTTCGATCAACTCCAGAACATCCGCTTGCTCGAGACTTTGCTTCTCCGGAAGTGGAGACTCGAAGGGACGGGGGCTCGCAAAGAAACGAGGATTCTCGATCTTTGTTCGTATGTCGGGCAGTGGGGAACCCATCTGCTCCAGGTATTGGCCGAGAGACAGGCATTGCCTGCGGTGATCACTTGCGTCGACGCCTCTGAACCAGCACTCCGTTTTGCCGAGAAGAATCTCAATGAAGCGGCGAAGCAACTCGGAATTGCGGACCAGGTCCGGGTAGAGTGCCTGAAGGCCGATGTTCTCGATCCGATTCACGGTTTGCATGAGGGCGGGTATGATGTCGTGATTGCCGATCCTCCGGCCTTCATCAAGAACCGGAAGAGCATTCCTCAGGGCAAGCAGGCCTATGCTTCATTGTTCCAGACCGCCTTGATGCGGGCCCGGCCGGGTGGTTTGGTGGCTTGCTGTTCTTGCTCCCAGTTGCTTTCGAACGAGGACTTTTTCGAGGTGCTCGGCAAGGCCACACGGAGATCGAAGCGTACCGTCCGTTGGATCGCTCAAGGGGCTCCTTCCGTCGATCATTTTTCGAGGTTGG
Source organism: Pseudomonadota bacterium (assembly GCA_027491115.1). Taxonomy (GTDB): domain Bacteria; phylum Bdellovibrionota; class UBA1018; order UBA1018; family CAIMNF01; genus CAIMNF01. The sequence goes on along the minus strand of JAIXWV010000015.1, from coordinate 16,332 downwards.
AGTTCCAGGAAGGGCACTATTTGAAGTGTCAGATTGCCCAAGTCGCTGAATCCCCCTAGAGGGATTACTTGGACTTGAGGTAGATCGTCAAATCTCCGCCCTGAGCCACAGTCCGGGTAGGGTCGACTTCCACTTTGCCTTCCACTCCGTCGACCGTGGACTTGGCCACAACCTCGGCGAGTTTGGACTTCAGTTTCTCGAGATCCTTCATGCCCAGGACCACCGGTTGGTTCACGTCACAGTACTCTTTTTCGAAGCAGATCTTGTAGGCCGGGTCGCGAGCCCACTTTTCGGAAGCTTTTGATAGTTTCTCGGAGAAGTCTTTGTCCTTTGCTTCGTGATCTTTTTTGATCTGCTCGAGACTGGCAGGGGTTCTTGATCCGCTCCCGCAAGAAGAGTCCTTGAAATACTGACAGAGTCGGGTTGAGAAGTTCAGAAGATTGTAGTCAGAACTTCCGGGCTTCTTGTCTTTCATCAGGCTTTTCATCGCCCAAACCGCGGCGGCGTCGCTTTCCTGGATGGGAAGGACTGCATCCTTCTCATTCTTCGAAAGATAGAGGAGAACCGCCGATGCGGATTCATTGTTGAGACGGGCTTTGACATATCCCGGCTCACGTTCGAAATTCTTGATCAGGCCGGCATCCGCTTCGACACCGAACTTGGAATAGATCGTGTTCAGAGACTTGCTGAAGTCCGAATTCGCATCCTTGAGCCCGTCTTTGACTGAAGTGTGAAGATTGCTCTTCTTCACATATCCTTCAAGCGTCTTCACGTCCATCTTCGGGTCGGTCATTCGGTAAGCGAGTTTGAGTTGGGCCAGATGGATCATGTCGGCAAAAGCTTTTGGGTGATGCTCCTTGGAAAGAAGCAGCTTCACGATCTCGGCATAGGCTTGGTCACAGTCCGGACCAACTGCTCCCTTGGAGGGTTCAGCGGTGGGTCCCTCAACGATTGTCCCGTTTTTGACTCCAGGGGCACTGATTGATGTATTGGATAGGGTCACAGGAGGAAAAGAGGGAAAAGACGGAAAAGAGGGCAAGGGAAGGGTTCTCGTTTCGATCTTGGTCGGGAGAATGGGGAGCGGATCCACGATTTTTCTCTCAGAGACTACATTCCCGAATTGAGACAAGCCTGGGTTGGTTAAGGTTCCCGTGCCGAGTTTTGAATCGGATTCATCCGGTGAAGAGACCACGGCCAATTCGCGACGTGAGCCCGGTACCGATTCATCTGGATAGCGAACGGTGAATTCATCACGTGCTTTGCGATTTGCTGCAAATGTGATCTGGTTCATCGCAAGAGGGGAAGCTTCTCCGGTAGGAAGGGTTTCGTTCAGGATCTTACGCCCTTTTCTGATGTCCTTCTTGTCGTTGTTTTCGGCGTTGTAACGTGCGACTTTTGCGGCTGCATCCAGATCTTTACGTAGTGTTTCGGGAGAGTTGGCTACAAAGACTCCCTCAGCCTGCTTCAAGGTGACTTCTTGTGTCTTTCGCTCAGTCTCGACTTTCGTCAGTTCCAGTTTGAGGTTATTGATCTTCCGGTTCCAAGCCTCGTCAGTGGGAGCATTCAATCCCGGAGGTTTGGTTTTGGTCAGTTCATTCTTGATTTGCTCCTCACGGAGCAAGAGAGTCTTCACTTTCGATGAGTAGAGGTCGTAGACGTAACCCGCGTAATAGTAGTTCGCCATTCCCTCTTCATACTTGACCTTCGCTTCTTCCCAGTCGCCATGGGTTACCCGCATGGCCTTTCTCCAGCGAGGGCGTTGGTAGTTCGATGGGGGGTCTTCTGCCAATGCTGGAACTGCGATCAGGACCAAAAGGAAAGAGGTGAATAAATGGGTCTTCAGGCTCATGCCGAGCGTTTCGGTCGGAAATCGTCAAAACTTGAGCACGGAGAAGTCCGAGTTAACTCAAACACTTGAAATGACGATAAAAATCAATTTCCTTCAGGGGTGGGCGGGAGGTCGCTCTCAGGGCTCGGAGGAAGATCAGTCCCTGCGGGGGTCGGGGTTGGAGTAGGATCCATAGGCTTTTCTTCTGGCCTTTTTTCTTCCGGGGTCACTTCAATTTCGGGACTCGGTGGTAGCTCGTCAATTGAAGGAGCTTCTTCTGTTGGGGCAGTTTCAGGCTCAGGTTCTTTTCTGGTTTTTGTGGACTGGTTTTGATCTGAGCCATCATTCGGAGCGAGCTCCTCGCCAATGGTGGGAGGGGTCCTGCCCGGATTCAGATCCACTTTCTGGATATCCTCAACGTCTTGTGAAGAAGAAGCAGAGTCTGACGGAACCGGCTGGGTCCAGCTTTCAAGTTGTTTCAGGTCCTGACGTTCTTTCTCGCCCAGGCCATCCGCGCTATCCATCTGGTCGAGTTCATTGATCTCGTCCGTGGAAGCTTTGTCCTGGATGATGGTCTGCATGCCTTGGTGACGGTTCAAATCCTTCAAGTCGGTCAATGCCACCACTGTGTCACCCGACTTCAAGTGTGATCGGCTCCGGATCACCATCGCAGCCGAAAATCGATCATAGGCTTCAAGAATCTGAATCTCCGATTCGATTAGGAAGTCCTTCGAGGAGATCTCTTCCTTGGAGAGAGGGTCTTCGTGCACAAAGTTTCTGAAAACCATGCCATTCTTGACCCCGTCGGATTGGCCCACATCCAAGAACAGGAGTTGTTGGGAGCCGAGCATCTTGTCCTGGTCCGCCTCGGGCGTGATGACTGTCGCCTCGATCGCTCCGCTTGCAGCCAGAGGCTTACCGATCTGGAGATGCTTCACTTCCGGAATGAGTAGTTGGTTCCGGTAAACCATCCCGGACATCGACACCACGGTTCCAATGAACACGCCGTCGCGCACTCCCACCAAACGAACAGTGCCCTGAAGCGGGTAGACGAACCCAACCCGTCCATCTCGCTCTGACTCGACCTTCTCAGGCCCGGTGGTGATTGAATAGGTCTTTCCAATCTGTAGATTCTCGTCCTGCCTGATGAAAACCTGATCTCCGATTGCGATGCCGCTGAAGTCGGTCCGGGCACCGACGATTTCGCCATGGATGGGGATCCGGTCACCCGATATCGTGGAGCTGGCGTGGGTCTTGTCGACAATCACCTTTGCGACCCGGCTCCGCCGGTCGAACCCGTCGGGGTCGATGGCAGGATCACTTTTGAACACAAATTTTTCCCAATTTTGAAGAGGAAGTAGTCGCCACTCTTCCGACAGTCTCTTTTTCTTCGAGTTGGAGGAAGCCACCGGACGAGCGACGTCCGATTTAATCTCACCGGATGCTTCGGTCATCGGAGTGGCGGCTGCAATCATTTCAGCGGCATCACCTTCAAGTAGTTTGAGACGCTGCCCAGGAAAGATCAGATCCGGATTGCGGATCTGTGGTTTGTTCAAATCATAAAGCTCTTTCCACTTTTCGAAACTACCGTATTGTGACTTGGCTAGGCCCGAGAGCGTGTCTCCGGGGCGGATTTCATATTCGGCATGCGCCTTCAGTGCCGCAAGACCGATCAAAGTCACCATGAACGGGTGTCTCATCATGAGTGCGAAGATTCTCCGTGTGCGGGAGGTTCAGGTGCGGTCGGAGTAACCGGTTTCTCGATCAATTTGGGTTCTTCCGACGACTCGAATCCGGACTCAGCCTTTTCAGAAGGTGCCGGGCGAGTCGCGGAGAATGCTTTGGCTTGTGGCGAGTTCGGGAATTGGGAGAGGAGTTTTTCCTTGAAGTAAGTGGCCCGGGGGGCTTTTTTCAAAGCCTCAGAGACCCGGTGAAGGGCGAGAAGGGTGTCTGGAATATGGCTCGAATGGGGATAAGAAAGGAGAACTCGGTTGAACTCGTCTTCCGCGAGTTTGTATTCCTTTTGTTCAAGATAGCCCATTGCCAAGTGGTACTGGGCGGAGGGAGCCAAAGGATGGTCGGGCTCGTTCTTGATGAAGTCTGAAAACTCAACGATCGCATCCGAATAGCGGCGGGTGTCGAAAAGAATCTTTGCTTCACGGAAACGGTCCAAAGCAGGGTCACTGGCGAATGAAGCTTTACGGGTGGACGGAGGCGAGGAATGGGTCACAGGAGCTTTTTTCGGCAGTGCTTTCGGGGCTGCCTTGGACTGAGAAATTACCTGTGCGTGAGCCGCCGGAGTGGAAACCACTTCCACTGCGGAATGACCTGTCGGAGTCGGTGGGACTCCTTGGGTCAGGTTGATCTTGTCATTGAGTGCAGAAATCCTTGTTTCGAGATCCATGATCCGGTCCTGCAGTTTGGAAATCCGGACTTCCACACTTTCAACAGGGGGAGGAGGAAGAGGATCTGCTGGAGTCAGAGGTGCAGATGCTGGAGCTTTGTGTGCACAAGCGGAAAGCGCCCCGAGCCAACACCCGAGTCCGATCACGAGAAGACGACGTGGTGTACAGTTTGACGCCATACTGCTACAGTCTAGTAGGACATGACTCGCGCACACAAGATTTTTATTCGGACCCACAAGCGTGATTCTGCTTTTGTTTATGCTGTTCTGGAAGCCCATGAGGGCTTGGTTGCCTACACAACTCTTCCTCACCAGCATCATGCCCAGACTCGAGAGCTCGAGTTATTGGTGCCGGAGTCTTCGCTCTCCGAGCTCGATGCTGTGCTGGAGTCACTCGGATCGATGGTAGAGGTCCTGGACCATTCTCCGTCAAGAAGCTGACTTGGCATTCGATTTGCTTGATTTCGGGGAATGATCTCGAACGGATGGCAGTGGGGACTCGGGTTGTGGGTGATTCAACGTTCATTGTCCGATCTGACGCCTTTTTTAGAGCGGATTTTCAATGGATGGAAGTGGGGCGAGCAGGCGCGCGAGCTCCGCTCGGCTGCATCGGTATTGAAGACCTTAAGTGAGACACTCGAGGGCGGAATCGCACCAGAGCCTGAGGATTGGGATCGGATTCGTACCTTTCCCGCTCCATGGGGGGTCTTGATCGCTTCCGGAGTCCGAGATCTGAGGGATTCGGGCTCGGCGGTGCTCCCCACACTGAAGAGAATGGAGGAAACCCTGCTTGTCCAAGCAGAAGGAATGATGGAAGCACGGGCGCGGACCACCCAGGCCTTTGGACAGGCATTGACTGGGATGGGGTTGGTTCCCTTGTTCGGACTAACTTTGCACGAAATGATGCCCGGGATCAGCACAAATGGGTCTGGGTTTTTGCTACTCATCGCTGGTGGGAGCGTTTATGCCTCATTCTCGGCGGTTTGGATCCTCAACCTCGCTGAGGAGGCTCGATATGGCGGATTGCCGGTAGCCCAACGTCAGTGGCTCTTGTCAGTTCCCGCCGCACTCGAGCGCATGCTGTCCCTCATTGCTGGGGGGCTGCCCCCCGACTTGGCTTGGAGGAAGCAACACGAAGAACTCAGTTTTAGGGATCCTTCCCTGGCGGCCCTATGGGGCTCTGAAGTCTGGCAGTCCGGGATGCGGGATCCTGGTACGGGAGGAGAATCAGTCGCGGATCTCGTTTTTGGAGTGGGAAAGGAAGTGAAGAAAACCATTCAGCTCGCTTTGTTGGAAGGGCGGTCCTGTCTTGACCGGATCGAGTCGATTTCCAGGTCCCATCAACACGATGTTCGACTCAAGATCCGGGAGCGTCTCGAAGTCCTCCCGAATCGGTGCCTGCCTCCTCTGTTTCTATTTGTTCTTCCTCCGGTGTTCGTTCTTCTTGCGGTCGCCTTGCTCCATGCAATCCGGGAAATCGAATCATGATGGACGAACTTTTCAAGCGAATGGCGCTTTTCCTTTTTTTCACCCTCATGATCGGTGGCCGAATCTGGCACTTCCCGAGGGGATTCCGCAACGCGATCGAGGAGGTGCGGATCACGGAGGAACGGAATAAACAGGTCGACAGCAGAGGGTTTCGCGTTCGACACCCTCGACGCGAATGATGCTCCTGATTCGGCGGATTCCTTCGATCCGGTGCAGATGAACGACCCATTGGATCCCGTTCGCTAGTAGCTCGCGAATCCATCCGGGAGCGATTCCGGTCCGGGAATGAAGGAGTGCCAAGAGTTCAATCCTTCGAAGTGCGTCGCGTGCTGAATTCGCGTGCAGGGTGGCCAGGGTACCCTGGTGACCTGAATTTAAGGCTTGGAGCAAGTCGAGCACTTCTTCCCCTCGGCATTCCCCTAGAAGAATCCGGTCGGGTCGCATCCTTAAGGTTTGTTTGAGCAAATCCCTGATCGTGACCCCTCCGTATCCGTCAGCATTCGGGGGCCGGGCCAGAAGGCCGATGAAGTGAGGATGATCCGGTCTAATTTCCGCGGTGTCTTCCAGTGCGATCAAACGATCCTGTTCCGGAATGAAGCTGAGCAGATCCGAAAGCAGGGTCGTTTTTCCAGATCCGGTACTCCCCGAAATCATGACAGTCTCTTTCGTCTTTACCGCACGGATCAGGAGTTCCAACCCGGGTTGATCTCGCCCCCAGCGAGACTGAATTTGAATGCGGCCGGATTCGAGCGTTTCTCCACGAGGGAGACGACGGAGTGATAGGTGAAGGCCTCCCGAGACAATTGGGGGAAAGACCACATGCGCTCGATGAGTTCCGAAGAAAACACCGTCCACAAACGGAAGCTTTGCATCCCAGGATTTTCCAATCGACGAGAGTTGATCGAGGACGAATCTTCGGAATTCGGACTCATCAGGGAAACTTTGCCAATCCGGTACCTGCTCCAAGCCGTTTCCCCGATCGATGAAAAGTCGAGCGGGCCCGTTCAGGCAGAGGTCGGTAACCGAAGGATCTTCAAGGTAGGGTCGTAACCTCAGAATAGGTTCCACGGGTACTCCGGATCATTTTTCAGTCGCTCCAGTTCGTCTGCCGGGATCCGGTTCCGAGGCGGAGGAATCCAACCCTCTGGCGCCTCGGGGTCCACATTTTTCAAGGGCGAGGGAGGGGGTGCCTTTCTGGGTAAGAGTACGGCATGGAGCTCGGACTTGCGTTCGAGGTAGTCCGAGCTCCCAAACAAGCGTCCGATGAATGGCAGCGAGACCAATCCTGGCAGACCCCGTGCGGTTTCGCGGAAGTCTTCCTGCAGTAGCCCTGAAAGTAGAACGGGGCGATCCAGTGTTCCATCGATTTCCGTGCGAATGCGATTGCTTTTCAAGCCCGGAATTTGGTCGTGATCGAGTTCCTCTGCCAAATGGCTCATTTCCGTTTCCACTCGGATTCGGACTCGGTTCCCTTGGAACTCGAGGACCTCGAGTTTGAGCGTTAGGCCGACGTTCTTCCATTGGACCGTTTCGTTGAAGCGAATCCTCTGGCGGATCGGAATTTCGCCCCCGGCGAATAGCTCCGCTTTGCCGGGGGACTTTACGGTGATTTCGGGAGAAGAGAGGATGCGGATACGGCCTTGTTCGGAAAGTGCTCGCAAAGTGATATCTAGGGGAAGGAGTGGGGCCCGGGTGCTGAAGAGGGCAGGCCATTCGGCACCCAGAGAGCCATTCAGGTCCTTGCGGGTTTCTAGCAGAAAAACTTTGAAATAAAGTGTCGGCTCGGACTCCTTCCCTGTCGCCAGCAGGATTCGGGCAAGGGGTTGGATCTGCCGGATTTTCCGGGAGAGGATCTCCCGCCCGAGTTCGTCTGGAACGGTTCCATCGATTTGGACAAGACCCTCACCACTCTGAAGTCGTAAAGTTGGGTGGTGTTCGAGGATCCGGCGGAGCTCCTCTGTACTGGACCTGAGCCAGGCATCCTCGATCCGGGTCTGGTCGGTGATCCACGAAGGGAAGGTTTCGCGAAGCAAGCGAATCGATTCAGCCTCCTCTTTATCTCTCACTGATCCTCGAAGAACCAGTAACCTCCCAGCATGGACCACCTCGGTATCCGTCAGACGGTTCAATGCCCGGAGGAGTTCAGGGGGCAGGAGGGGGGGCTTCGGAGTTTCGACCCGGATGGTATGGGTTCGCGGTTGCCCCGGAGTGGTTTCGACGAAGAGGGTGGAGACCCCACTCTTGACCGCTTTGATCAGGAGACGGTTGGATCCAGAAATTCGGTGGTAGCGGATGGAGTCGCCGCTGACCGAGAATCGGCGGAGTTCCGGAATGCATAGAGACCGTTGCTCTCCAGGCTCGAGATAGATCGGGGCACCTTCCAGGGAGGGGGATCCCCAGGCGAGGGATAGGGTTCCGGGAATCAGGAACGGCAGGATTCGGTGAGGGTTCATTCCTTACTGTGAGAGCAAGGGAAGTGCCAATCGGGCCTGGTCTAATCGTCAGGATTTGAATTGACTTTTTCGGTCGGGAGTGCGAACCACTAGGGTTCAAAACCAGATTTTTATCAAGGAGTAGACTCATGGCATCCCGTACAGGAAAAACCCGCATGGCTCGCAAAGTGAAACAAGCTCGCAAAGGCAAGGCCCGCAAGCGTCGCGAGCAGAACAAAGGGACAACCCCGAAGTTCCCCGTCCACAAGAAGTAATTCCTAACTTCATCGAAAAGGGATCTTTCATGGCGCACGAGACTTTGTTCACATCCGAATCCGTTACCGAAGGCCATCCGGACAAGATCGCAGATCAGGTGTCGGATGCAGTTTTGGACTCGATTCTGGCTCAGGATCCGAGGGGTCGTGTTGCTTGTGAAACCCTCGTGACCACAGGTCTCGTCGTCATCGCCGGCGAAGTCACGACGAATGCACGTGTGGACTATGCCCACGTGGCCCGTGAAGCCATCCGTCGGATCGGATACGACCACTCTGACAAAGGATTCGATGCGAACACTTGTGGAGTGATGGTCACCCTGGATCGACAGAGTCCGGACATCGCTCAAGGTGTGACAACCGGTCAAGGGATGCACAATCAGAAGGAGCAGGGTGCAGGGGATCAGGGCATCATGTTCGGGTACGCAGTGAACGAGACACCCGAGCTCATGCCCCTGACGATCGCACTTTCCCAGAAACTGGCCCGCCAGCTTTCAACGGTTCGCAAAAACGGCACTCTTCCTTGGCTCCGTCCGGATGGAAAGACCCAGGTCACCGCACAGTACGTGGACGGAAAACCGACCCGGATCGACGCGGTGGTGGTGTCCACGCAGCACGAAGAATCCATCTCCCACGCCCAGATTGTCGAGGCGGTGATGGAAGAAGTGATCAAAAAGACCATTCCCGGATCCCTGCTCGATTCCCGGACCAAGTATTTCATCAATCCGACCGGCCGATTTGTGATCGGCGGACCGATGGGCGATTGCGGTCTCACCGGACGTAAGATCATTGTCGACACCTACGGCGGACATGGAGCTCATGGCGGTGGTGCGTTCTCCGGTAAGGATCCGTCCAAAGTCGACCGCTCGGCTTGCTACATGGCCCGTTACGTGGCTAAGAACATCGTCGCAGCAGGTTTGGCCGAGCGCTGTCTGGTCCAGTTGGCTTATGCCATCGGCGTGGCCGAACCAGTAAGCGTTCATGTGAACGCCTACGGCACCGAAAAGGCACCACTTCATCGAATTGAAGAGGCCGTCAAGAAAAGCTTCCGCCTCACACCGGGTGGAATCATCGAATCTCTTGATCTCTTGAAGCCGATCTATTCCCCGACAGCAGCCTACGGGCACTTCGGCAGGAACGAGCCGGGCTTCACCTGGGAACGCACCGACAGGGTAGCGGACCTTAAAGCGAGCGTATAAGCTCGGCATCATGTCGATCGTCTTTTTCTTCCTGAAGCTGTATCCGTTCTTCGGGATCGCACTGACCTTCTTGTGTGTGGATCTCGCTCGGAGTTTCAAACGGCGTGTGAACCGAGCATGGATCGGGATGGTGGCGTTCGGATTTATCTTCTTCTCGAGTACGGTCCTTTGGGTGGTTTTTCGCGGAGATCGAAACGCCGATTTGTGGTTCGCGCGTCTGGTGGAATGGCTTCAGGTTGGGAAAATTCAACACTAAGTCCGATATCTTTTTGTCGCGGTCGGCCGACCCATTAAACACGCCTTGCTGAAAAATTTATTAAATAATTGAAATATTTGATAAAAATCAAAATCTGATTTTTGACTCTGTCAAAATCCGAATTTTTTCAGAAAAGTTTTTGACAGTGCGACAAATTCCCCTTTACCCTGTTTATGGCTATGAAGCTCTGGAGTCGTAAGGATGGACGAACTCCTGAAACTGAAACTCACGGAAGGAGTTACAATGTTAGAGACCCAATTTCCTATTCAATCTGACCTGATCGAGAAGGCTGCTCAGACCGAACAAGGTGTACTGATCAGTGGTGAAAACGGTACTGGAAAAGAACTGATTGCCCGGATCATTCACAGCCGTTCCTCGCGCTCCAATGGAAACTTCGTTGTCCTGAATTGCTCTCTCACCGGCGAGGTGCTCGAGTCTGAGTTCCAAGCGAAGATCGAATCCGCCAACGGTGGAACCCTGTTCTTGGAAAGCATCAATGAACTGCCCCTGCACCTGCAGGCGAAGCTGGTTCAGGCTCCCGCGTCTTTCCGCATGATCGCTTCTGCGGACGGATCGATCCAGGAATCTGTGGCTGAAAAGCTGTTCCGTTCGGACCTGTTCTCCAAGATCTCCTACGTGGCCGTGACCATTCCTGCTCTCCGTGAGCGCGTCGGACAAATCCCGATGCTGGTGACTGCATACATCGAAAAGTACAACAAACTGACCGGTTCCAGCGTGAACTCGACTCCTTCTCCTGAAGCTCTCGATGCCCTGACCAGCTATGGCTGGCCTGGAAACATCCGCGAGCTGGAGAACGTGATCGAGCGCATTGTGATCACCAAAGGTCAGGGCACTGTGCAGGCAAACGATCTGCCTGCCAAGATCGCCCAAGCTACCCAGTTCACCCAGAACAACGCAGGTGCCACCTCTGAAGTGGATTTCCCACGTATGTTCCTGTCTGAAAAAGGCGTAGACCTGAAGGCTGTGGTAACCGCTTTCGAAAACCACCTCGTGGATCAGGCCCTTGCCCGCACCAGCGGCAACAAGAACCGCGCTTCCATGCTTCTCGGACTGAATCGCACCACCCTGGTCGAGAAGCTCCGCAAGCGTGGCATGATCACTCCGCTGAAATCCAACCAGGATTTCCGTGGAAACATGAACGGCCACAACGAGTAAGTTCCCAATCCATCCAACCGTGGGTTCGGCTTTACCAGAAGGACCCCGTCTCGTAACTCGAGACGGGGTTTTTCTTTTGTATCGGGGTTGAGCGAACGGCATTCTTGGTGTAGATTCAGTGCGTCATGCGTGTTTCATGGTTTCTTATTGTGGGTTTGTGGGCTTTACCGTCTCTGGCCGAGTGTCTTCACCGTGGGCCAAATGTGGTTCTGGTCACTCTGGATGGCGTGAGGACTCGGGAGTTTTTTGAAGGGACTGATCCCTACCATGATTCCAAGTTCAATCCTTCCGAGCGAGGGGTGATCTTTAGGACTCTATGGGAGAAGCATGCATCAAATGGTGTTGTGTTCGGAAAAAATGGCAGTTATCGGATTGCGAGTGATGTTGCAGTCTCTTTGCCTTCTTATCAGGCCTTGATGACCGGTCACTCCACCCATTGTCAGAACAATCAATGCGGCCGGGTCAAGGAAGAGACCGTGCTTGAGGCGGTCCGGCGTGAGTTGGATCTCAAGAAGTCCGAGGTCGCCGTGTTCGGGTCCTGGAAGGGAATGAAAAACTCGACAGCTCGTTCCTCACGGACGATCTTCAGGTCCATTTTTCCGGATTTCAAATCTTATGCTGGTGACCGTACTTTGCGGAAGCTTCGGCAAGCATCGGCCTTGGATCGGCCGGAATGGGCTGGATCTCGAAAAGACCGGTACACCTGGGAAATGGGGATGCATTATCTCAAGAGCTATTGCCCTCGATTGCTCTACGTCTCGCTCGTGGACTCGGATGAGTACGGGCACGAAGGGGATTATCGCGGTTATGTCGGGTCTCTCAGGACTTACGACACTTACCTTGACACCTTGGTGAACACCTTGGACGGGATGGGAGCTTACGGAAAAGATACGACTCTGATTGTCACAACCGATCATTCACGAGGAGAAGGTGAGGGCTGGACTTCACACGGGAGTAAGCCCGATACGGAGAAGGAAGTGTTTCTTTTTGTGAAGGGCCCCGGCTTTGCGGGTAAGGGCATCACAACATCTCAGGCCACTCACGCATCTGTCCGGCCCACCATCGAAAAGATTTTCGGTCTCAGGCTTACGGGGCAGGCGCTTCCGACGGAGTGAGCAGCTTCCGTTTTCGCATGCGGATCAGGAGGGTGAGTCCTCCTGCCACAAAATACATCATGACTGCATAACAAGCTCCCGGAACCGCAAAACGGGTATTTCCGAGAATGCTGTAGGCCAGAAACAGTCCAAGAGTCACATTGTGGATCCCGATCTCAAACCCGATCCCGATGGCTTGGGCTTCTGTCAGCTTGAGTGCTTTTCCTGCGAAATAACCCAATGCCAGAGATCCCACATTGAAGATCAGGGTCAGAAGGCCGATCTCGACGAAGGACTGCGAGATCAGGACATACTCTTTTTTGATGGCCACGATCACCACCAGAATGAGAAACGTGATGGCAAAGAGATTGAAAGGCTTTTCGATGCGCTCCTTGAATCGCGGAAATTTTTCGTTCACGAGCATTCCGATCAGGACGGGAATCAGCACAATCAGGAACACCTCGACCATCTTCCCGAACTGGAAGCCGATGAATTGGCTTTGATCCATGAAGTGACTCAGTGACAGGTAGACGATAGCCGGGATGGTGAAAGCGGCCAAAACACTGTTCACTGCGGTCAGGGTGATGTTGAGAGCAACATCACCTCCCGAAAAGTGCGAAAACAGATTCGCAGAAACTCCTCCCGGGCTTGCGGCCAGGAGCATGAGTCCGACTGAAAGTTCGGGGTCGAGTTTGAAGATCCGGGTGAGGGCATACGCAAAACAAGGAATCAAGATGATCTGAACGGTAAGCCCTGTCAGGACCGCACGTGGTTCCCGGAGGAATCTTTTGAAGTCTTCTCGGGAGAGTGTGACCCCGAGGGAGAACATGATCAAGGCCAGTGAGGCAGGCAACAGCGTCTGGATGATCGTTTCTGTGGTCATGGAGCCATTAAGGGTGTTTTACCCGTTGGGTCGACTTCTTTTGAGAGATTCTCAATCTCTTTCCTCTGGGCAGGAGTGAGTTTTTGCTCGAGCGAAGCGGGGTTTCTGACCATTTCACTCACGGTCTGAGTCAGCCGATCGGCATCCCCAGCGTTCTCTTTTGCAAGGTTTTCAAAGATACCTGCGCTGAGTCCGTAAACCCGCGCTTCTCCCCCGGGTGCGAGGCCGAGCTGTTTGACCCGCTGATCCGCTTTTTTTGCCTCTGGGTCCTGTTGAATCACCGACTGTCGAGTGGTTGGATCATTTAATAACGCCGAGGTTTCCTCCAACGGATCCGCCCAAGACTGAAGAGTGCTCGAAGTGGCAACGAGAAACAAAAATGTGAAAAGCGACCGCATTCCTCCAGTCTAGGGGAAAGCGGTCGCTTCGAAAATGTGTCAACTGTGACAGTTGAGGTGGGTAGGGGGAGGGGATCAGTGTGCGGCGAAATCGTCGACGATCTTCACGCTCCGTGTGGCACAAGAAAGGTCGGTCACGACCGTGACCGTATACAGACCTTTATAAATCGAGCCGTCGATCGTGAAGGCCAAAAGCTTCTCACTGTTGGGGTTTTTAGGCTGAGCGCGAATGGTCCCGCTCGAGCGGATCGCGCCAATCTCGGATGCGTCGAAGCCGTACTTCCGGGCGACTTGGTCGAGGTTCAATTTAGCGATTTCGAGTGCATCGGACTTGCAGTCTTCGGCAAATGCGGAAGTGAGGGGAAGGAGGGCGAGGGCAAGTAAAGTGAGGGTTTTCATGGACAGGTTCCTTTCGGGAGCAATTTTGGAAGCGCGAATTCTACAACACTCTTTGGTTTCTGTCTATGAAAATATAATAATTTCGTATACTTAGAATCAATCAGGTTCGTTGATCTTTTTTTTCCGAGGAGAAGCCAGTCCGGCTAGAATAAGGCTCATGCGGTCGTGGCCTTGGCTTCGAATCGGATTTCGGGTGTGCGGAATCACCATCGGCTTTTTGGTCGGAGCCTCAGTGCGGGCCGAAGTCCAGAAATTCGAAGCGGCATTTTTGTTTTCCGAACTCCAATCTAAGGGAAAAGTCCGAACCGAGACCCGGCTCGGCCCCCCGGAATATCCGTGCGATGAATATGAGGTGATCGAGTACCAGAAGCTCCTGGCCTGCAAAGGAGTTGTCGTGTTCAAGCGTCGACAACTCAAGGGGTGTTGGGGTGTGACCACTGCTGGGAACTGGGAGATGGAGACCCCGAGCGTAGGCTATGTGAATGAGCGGCGGCTCGGGATATTGGGCTACGCTGATCAGCCTGTTAAACGGGTGAAAGCCAAACCTGGAGTGTGTCCGGATTTACTCATCCGGCTTTCGGGCGAAGACTTCGGACGAGCCTATCAAAAAACCGGATACGGAGTTTTTCGCTATGACGCCGAGGAAAAGAGTTTTGTCCGAAAGGTGAAGCGGGTTCTTCCTAGCGCCAAGCCGGCAAAGCCCCCTGGGAAATCAAAATAGTTCGATTCAACGAACGGGACTCCGGTGTCCTCAAATCCACCATCTTCGCCACAGGTTGCTCGAAAGCGAGGTGAGTGATGCGTTGTTCACGAGTGAGCAGATTTGCTTCAATCCTGTTCTTGTCGATCTTCGGACTCTGCATGCAGGCCTGTAGTGCTAAGCTGCAGGTCAGTGTGGGCTCGGGTCCAAACGACCAGCAATCTCAATCAGGAACAGGCTCAATAGCGGGGGCTCCGGGGCCGAGCTTAGGAGGATCTTCAGGTGGATCTGATAGTTCTACCCCAGCAGTTGGAGAAGTTATAGTTTCTGGGATAACGGATTGGATGGATGATGAGGTCGAGTGTGATGTCGAGGGACAGTGTGCGAGCTGGGTCGACATTTGATGAGTCAGTGAAGAGTGCCGTTTTTTTGACGACTTGAAGTAGTCCTGGAACTTTTGGAATACTCAAATCATGACGGTCTTTGCATCCTGTTTGTCGCTTACATGGCTGAGCGGGGCGGTTCATGCCGTTACCATCACCGAGAAATGTTTGAAACCTTTTGAAGATACGTTCGCGAAGCAGATCGGCATGAAAAGGACCCAAGCTTCCTTCGCCAACCTGTATCACAAGATTGGAAGGCTAGCGTCTTGTTCGTAGACTCGATCAGTTTCCTGGCAGGGCAGGTCATTTTGATGGTGATGTTCGTGTTTTTCCTGATTGGTTCCGGACTCCGAAATCACGGACTCGTGGATATCGCTTGGGGACTCGGAATCTGTCTGGTGGCACTTCGCTTTTTGTTTTGGGGTGAGATTGGGCCGCTGCAGGTTGGAAGTGCTGTTTTGGTCATCATTTGGGGTTTACGACTCTCCGGCTATCTATTCAGTAGAAACTGGGGTAAGCCCGAAGACTTTCGCTATGCCGCCTGGAGGATGCAGTGGGGGAGTCGTTGGTGGTGGCGGAGCTTTTTCCAGGTTTACCTGCTCCAAGGCCTGCTCCAGCTGATCGTGGTGATGCCGTTAATTTTGGTGTTTGGAAGCGGGCCAAGCGAGATCGGATGGTTCGAGTGGGTCGGAGCAGGTCTCGCATGGTCGGGGCTCGTGATTGAGGCAGTAGCAGATGCGCAAAAGTTCCGATTTAAACAAGAACCACGGAATCGTGATCGTTTGATCATGAGCGGGTTATGGCGGTATTCGCGCCACCCGAACTACTTTGGAGATGCGGTTTTTTGGTGGGGAATCGGACTCATGTGTGTTCGGGCAAAGTGGGGCTGGATCGGACTGGCCTCGCCAATCCTCATGAACTGGCTACTCCTCAAGGTCTCTGGAGTCCCCTTGCTCGAGGAACGCTGGGCGAGCAGACCTGAGTTCGAGGGTTACCGGAAGCGGACGAATCGATTCGTTCCTGGAAGAGTAAAATTCGATTAAACGAATATCCGTAGAATGGGCACGGGTTTTGAATACCATTTTTATATGCCACGGAAACCCAGAAAGACCGATCACCAGTCCCCCTTGGCGCTGTTCATCGAGGGAATCATTGAAGAACACCGTTATTCGGCAAAGCAAATTGCCTCAGATCTCGGGGTTGCACCCTCGGTATTAAGTGCCTGGAGGCAGGGGAGTTATCCGGCTTCCGAACAGTTGCCCAAACTCCGGACTTTTGCCAATCGGTTTGGCCGTACCCTAACGCAAGTTTTGACGGGCGAGCAGGATGCCGGCATGCCTGCGGTGGACTTCCATCGCGAGCACATTCTTGATGCGCTTTGTGAGATCAAGATCGTGCGGTTGATGCCGAAATCTAGCGC
>JAIXWV010000037.1 GCA_027491115.1 Pseudomonadota bacterium | reverse complement strand
TTCGCCCCACCGCTCGTGATCACAGAAGACGATGTGAAAGTGGGACTTGAGATCCTCGACCAGTGCCTGACGGAACTCGGCCATGCGTAAGCCGAAGTTGAATCCTGACAAGTTGGTCTCGATGCGGGAGGCGATCCAGGAGAACGTCCAGCCCGGATCGGAACTGTATCTCGAAGGCTTCACTCACCTTATTTCTTTCGCTGCAGCCCATGAGATCATCCGTCAAGGAATCCGAGATCTCACCGCTGTACGCCTGACCCCTGACCTGGTTTACGACCAGCTCATCGAAGCAGGCCTGGTGAAAAAGCTCGTCTTCAGTTGGGCGGGAAACCCCGGCGTCGGAAGTCTGCACGCCCTCCGTCGCCGATCCCAAAAAGACTCGGCTTCGAAAATCGAGCTCGAAGAATATTCTCACTTCGGCATGGTGGCACGAACCCTGGCCGGAAGTGCCGGACTTCCATTCTGGACACTCAAGAACTTTGAGGGCACCCACATCGAGGAAGCCAATCCGAAGATCAAATCAGTGATCTGCCCCTACACCGGGCAACGTTTTGCCACAGTACCCGCTGTGCATCCGGATGTGGCGATCATCCATGTCCAGCGTGCGGACAAAGAAGGGAATTCTCAAGTCTGGGGCTTGATGGGAACGCAAAAAGAAGTGGCCTTCGCCTCAAAACGCGTGATCATCGTCGCAGAAGAAATCGTAGACACCTCCGTAATCCGGAGTGACCCGAACCGGACCCTCATCCCGGGCATCCTGGTGGACCATGTGGTTCACGAACCTTGGGGCTGCCACCCCTCGTATGCTCAAGGTTACTATGACCGCGACAACGACTTTTACGTAAAGTGGGAGGAAATCTCCCGTGATCCGAAAACCTATCAAGACTATCTGAATGAATTTGTTTTCGGAGTGAAGGATCGTCAAGGCTATTTGCAGAAAGCAGGATCGGGATTGATCGATCGACTGCGTGCCAAACCCCGGAAATGTGAGGGGGTGGACTATGGATATTAAAATCAAGCCATCGGAACGCATGGCGATCCGCGCTTCTCAAGAACTTCAAAACCGTGAAGTGGTTTTCGTTGGCATCGGCCTGCCAAATCTCGCCTGTAATCTCGCCCGGGCCACACACGCTCCCGAGCTCTACATGATTTACGAGAGCGGAACCATCGGTACCCTGCCCGCCCGCCTTCCGGTCTCCATCGGGGACCCCACTCTGGTGACAGACTCTCTGGCGATCGTGTCCCAAGCGGACATCTTCCAGAGCTACCTCCAGGGAGGTCTGATCGAGGTCGGGTTCCTTGGAGGAGCCCAGCTCGACCGCTACGGGAACATCAACACCACCGTGATCGGTGACTATGACAACCCGAAGATCCGGCTCCCCGGCTCGGGAGGGGCTTGCGAGATCGCGACCCACTCCCAACGTGTTCTCCTCATGATGAGGATGTCCCCGAAGAGCTTCGTGCAGAAATGTGACTTTGTCACCTCTCCCGGTTCCCGGATGGCCTCATCGAGACCTTCCCGTTACCTTGGAAAAACCCGGTCCGAACTCGGACTCCCAGGTGGCGGTCCCACGAAGGCCATCACTGACCTCGGAGTTCTTGAAGTGATCGATGGTGAGCTCACTCTCACCGAGGTGTACGAGGGAGTCACCATCGACCAAGTCAAACAGAACTGCGGTTGGGACATTAGGATCGCGACCAATCTGTCAGTGACACCTGACCCCGATCCTAAACTTGTTGCACTACTGAGAACGAAGATCGACCCGGAGAATCTTTATCTCTAGGTGAGGGATTCACCATCCCTCTGGGCCAAGCCCCCCGGATCAACCGAGGAGCTTCAGCGCCATGTTAGCGTTGCTGTTCGCTTGAGAGAGAACCGAGGTACCTGCCTGGGACAGGATGCTGTTCTTGGTCATCTCCGAGCTTTCAGCTGCCATGTCCACATCGTAAATACGGCTGCGGGCAGCAGAAAGATTTTCTTCATAGATCGCGAGGTTCTGCACCGAGGATCCGAGACGGTTCTGGAGCGCACCGATCTCAGAGCGGTTCTCAGAGAGTGTGGTGATCGCCGCATCGATCTTGGCCAGGTTGGTCTGAGCGGCTTCTTTGCTCTCGGTGTTGATGTCAGCGAGCCCGAGGCCGTCGAGGCTGGTCTTCATCTTCTGGGTGTCGAAAACGAAACGGTCGTTTTCAGGAGAGTTGTTGAGACCGACTTGGATCTCGAGCTTCTCTCCCACGCCGGCCAGAAGCTTGTGACCGTTGAATTCTGTGGTTTGAGCGATCCGGTCCACTTCGGCACGGAGCTGCTGGACTTCCTTGTTGATGAAGCCACGCTCCTTGTCACCGATGGTGTCCGATGCTGCCTGGATCGACAGTTCGCGGAAACGGGTGAGAATGTTGCTCACTTCGTTCATGCCGCCTTCGGCCACTTGCACCAGGGAGATACCGTCGTTGGCGTTACGGCTGTCCTGGCGGAGGGAGCGGATGTCCGCTCTCATCTTCTCGGAAATCGCCAAACCGGCGGAGTCATCCGCTGCTTTCGAAATCCGGGTACCGGAAGCCATCTTCTCGAGTGAGCTCTGTTGCTTCAGGTTCGAAACCCCCAAGTTACGCTGAGCTGCAAGTGCCTGTACGTTAGTGTTAATACGAAGTCCCATACCATCCTTCTTTCTCCCCGCTGTTGTCGGGGCGTTAAGTGGACCGTTCTGATCCACTGTTGTTCTGTTGTTGAACATATCGGTCGGGTATAGAAAAGCTTAAGCAAAATAGTTTAGTATTCTTAGACTTTCTGAAGAATCTAAAAAACACTCAATATATCAATTATTTAGAAACAGCCCGAAGATGCTGCCTGAAGGCCCTCATCACCCAGACATGGATCAAGGCCTGCGAAAAACGGTAAATGACCCAAGGCAGCGCGGGTACAAAATCATGGAGAGCAGCCAAAATCACCTGCCCGTCCAGCGCCTCCCTGAACTCCAGACGCCCTCGGGGCGCCCCGGAAGCCGCCAACAAGCCTCCCCGGACATAGAGCAATTGCCGGTCCGGCGTGGATCGATCCACGCTCTTCTCAAGCTTGAGCAATACCCATCGACGCGAAAGCAGGGAGAACGAGCACTCCACGCCCGTGACCTGAACCCTCACGATGAAAAACAAGAACCGCGGAAGCCACTCGAAATACTCCACTGCAACCCGCTCTGCATTCCAGCCAGCCGGCAACGGCAGCCGCTGCACCGAACGGACCACCCTCGATTCGGGGGCAGAGGGAACCGGAGAGACCCGTCCCCGACCACTCCGCTGCGTAACGGATGCGAGCAACGCACTCCCGACCGTGATCCGCTCACGACTCCAGTCCGGCCACTCCTGCCCTTCTCGGGCGACCATGGGATGTTTGAGGGATAACACCAAGGGATACACCAGATCGCGCGGAGAGCCCGTGATCAACGAGACCCACAACCTCGAGAGACCGAGTGGAATCAGATTGAACGAATACAATCTCCGCCTGACCCCGAGCACTTCCGCGGTCTTCAAAAGCAATTCCTGATAGGTCATCACCTGCGGTCCACCCAGATCATACACCCGGTCACGATGACGTGGCTCCGAGAGACTCCGGAGAAGCGCCTCGACTACCTCTTCCAGTGCGATCGGCTGAGAGACGGTCCGAGTCCAAGCCGGACACACCATCCAAGGTAGCCGTTGAACCAACTTCATGAGGATATCGAAAGAAGAGCCACCTCGCCCGAGAATCAATCCGGCCCGCAACACCGTGCAAGGAATTCCACTTTGACGGAGAACCGTCTCCACCTCCAAGCGACTCTTCAAGTGCCAAGAGAGCTCTTCTTGTTCGGGAATCATCCCACCCAAGTAGACGATGTGTCCGATTCCCTCAGCCCGTGCGCAACGTGCGAAATTATCAGCAAGTATGAGGTCAAAATCATAAAATGATCCCTGATCCAACGCGGCGGTCGGAAGCATGGAGTGAACAAGATAAAACGCATGACTGCATCCCACCATCGCCTCGCTCAGTTGCTTCATCGAGAACAGATCGCACTGGTGCCAATGAAGACGGGGATGATGGCTGACCTGTCGCCTGCGGGAAAGGGCGACCACCTCGCACTCCGGATCGGCAAGAAGGCGGTCGATCAATGCGCGGCCGATGAATCCGCTGGCTCCGGCGATCAGAACTCTCACGATCGTTAGAGTAACCGTAGCCTCTCTAGACGATCAATCAAAAAAGGATTATCATAGAAAAAAATGATCGGAGACCTCCCATGGCTTCATTGACCCAACTCGAATACCTCGTCGCCGTCGACAAGCACCGCCACTTCGGAAAGGCGGCGGCGGCCTGTCACGTCTCCCAACCGACCCTTTCGATGCAACTTCACAAACTGGAGGAGGAGTACGGCGTGACCTTCTTCGATCGCTCGAAGCAGCCGATCCTTCCCAATCCAGAAGCCATCCCCCTGATCGAACAGGCCAAGACCATCCTCCGGGAATTTGCAAAGCTCGAGCACCTCACCACGGAGAGAAGCCTGGAACCGAGCGGAGATTTCAAGATCGGCGTCATCCCGACTGTTGCACCCTATCTGCTGCCCTTGTTCCTCGGGGAGTTCGCATCAGCTCTTCCCAAGGTGAATCTCAATATCAGGGAAATCACCACCCGTGAGATCATCGATGCCCTCGATCGTGATGAAATTGATGTCGGAATTCTCGCCACCCCCCTCGACGTCCCCACCCTGGATGAACGCCCGCTTTATTACGAGCCCTTCCAGGTCTACACCTCCGCCGATCATCCTTTGGCCCGACTGAAATCAGTGACGGAGGATCAACTCACCTCCAACGGAATCTGGCTCCTCTCAGAGGGGCATTGCTTCCGCACCCAGGTGGTCAAACTCTGCTCGGCGCGGAAAACTTCTGCCGTGTTCAAGAATGTCAGTTTTGAAAGTGGAAGCATGGAAACCCTACTTTCTCTCATCGACCAGGGTCACGGTTACACCCTTCTCCCGGCACTTGCTGGGGCCCGAATCACAGGTCCGCGTAGACAACAACTCAAAGACATCAAGAGTCCGGTACCCACCCGGGAGATATCGCTGGTCTACCGACGCTCGCAATACAAGCAGAACCTCCTCAAAAAGCTCGCAGAAACCATCAAGGCCTCACTACCCCAGGAGGTGTTTCAAAAACGAGGACCGAACCTCAGCGTCATTCAGATCAAGTAGATCCTGAATCAGTCGGTGAAAGCCTTCAGGAGCTTCGCGCGACTCGGATGACGCAACTTCCGCAGAGCCTTGGCTTCAATCTGACGGATCCGCTCCCGGGTCACGAAGAAATCCTGTCCAACTTCTTCGAGAGTATGGTCGGATTTCTCACCGATCCCGAACCGCATACGAAGGACCTTCTCTTCTCTCGGAGTGAGAGTCGAAAGCACCTTCCGGGTCTGCTCGGAGAGGTTGAGATTGATCACGGCCTCGGCCGGATTGATGATGTTCTTGTCTTCGATGAAATCTCCGAGTGAAGAATCTTCCTCTTCACCGATCGGAGTTTCGAGAGAAATCGGTTCCTTGGCGATCTTGAGCACCTTGCGGACTTTGTCCACCGGCATCTCCATCTTGGTGGCGATCTCCTCAGGCTGCGGCTCACGACCGAGCTGCTGCATCAAGGTCCGCTGGGTCCGGACCAACTTGTTGATCGTCTCGATCATGTGCACAGGAATCCGGATGGTACGGGCCTGGTCCGCGATGGCACGGGTGATCGCCTGACGGATCCACCAGGTCGCATAAGTCGAGAACTTGTATCCCCGACGGTATTCGAACTTGTCCACGGCCTTCATCAAACCGATGTTCCCTTCCTGGATCAGATCCAGGAATTGAAGCCCGCGGTTGGTGTATTTCTTTGCGATCGAAACCACGAGACGAAGGTTCGCCTCGACCAACTCGCTCTTCGCGGTGTCAGCACTGCGCTCTCCGATCATCAGACTCTCATTGATCCGCTTCAGCTCTTCGACCGTCACGCCGGATTCACTTTCCAGGCGGAGCAAGCGTTTCACGACGTCGTCTTCTTGAGCCATGAGTTGAACCAGTTTCGCCTCGGGAAGGTCGTACTTCTTGGCAATACCCGTCAACTTGGAGGGATCTTTTGAATCTTCAATGACGCCAACGAATTCATCCTGGCTCTTCACTCCGAGATATTCATAGACCCGTTGACGTTCGCTCTGAGCCTCGCGTCCACGGTTCCAGTATTCCTTGATCTGAGCTGAGAGGAAATTGATCGTCTTACGGTTGAAAGCGATGTTCTGGAACGCAGTCTCGACCTGACGTTCCTTCTTTTTGATCTCGACCCGAATCGATTCTTTCTCTTTAGCGGGAGTCTTGCGCGCCTCGGGACCAACCAGCTTGGAATCCATCTTCTCCTGGAAGCTCAAGAGCGACTTCACTTTGGAGACCGCGCGGATCACTCGATCGAGGTACTCTTTCTCATCCTCTGGGGAGACTTCGTCTTCCACACCACGGATCACGTCTTTCACCTTGGTTTTCGCAGTCTCGAGTCTTTCGCCAAGATCGACGATTGCCATGGTCCCAAGCCTGGAAGCCAACAACGCACGAAGAATCTCGAGCTCGCCTTCTTCGATCCGCTTGGCGATGGCGACTTCACCCTCACGGGTGAGCAGGGAGACGGATCCCATTTTTTTCAAATAGAGCTTAACAGGATCTGTGCCCTTCGCGTACTCGGCGGTCGAGACCAGGTCACCAGACTCATCCGACTGCAATTCTTCTTCCGGCGCGGCAGGAGTCTCGGTTCCAACCTCTTCGAGAAAACCTTCTTCCTTCTCATCTCCGTCTTCAGGGCGACGACGGCCGTCGGTGATCTCGATTTCATTCTCCGCAAGGAGAACCATCACCTCATCGATCTCTTCTGGAGAGACCATCTCGACAGGGAGCAACTCATGGACTTCCACGTAAGAAAGGAAGCCGCGCTGGACACCAAGGTCCATGAGCTTTTTGATATCCTTGTGATTCCGGTTCACTTTCCCCGAGGCATTAGTCGTTTTTTCCTGAGACATAAGACTCTTCAAATTCCTTTAATTTCCTCTGCAGGTCAAGAAATTGTTGGGATAATTCCTTAAATTTTTCCATATCTTGGGCCTGCTCAACCCGCACCATCTCTTCACGGATCCTATGCGAAAACCGTGCCCAGGACTTGTATACACCCCGCCGAAGCAGAGCTCGCAACTGGGCTTCATCTCCCTGGACGCGATCCTGGAGCAAACCTTCCATAATAACTGACTGTAACTCCAACGAAACACGCCCTTGAACCCAGGATTCAGGCGCCTGCTTGAGACGCTCCATTCCGGCAGGGTCTTCCAGAATCATCCGAACCCAATTCTGAACTTCGGTGTCATCAAAGAGTTCCGGGAGTGAATCTTTTTCATGCATCTGACGGCGGGCTTCGAGAAAGTAAGAGCCGAATTCCTGGGCCTTAACAAAATACTGCAACAACTGCCTGTCATAGGGGGTCAAAGGGGCCCGTTTTTTCTGCCCGCCGGGCGGCGGAGCGCGCCTCGGATCCACTGACGAGGATCCTGTTGCAACCACCGGGACCGGACGCCGGGGCGGTACGCCCGTTCTTCCTTCCAGATCCTTGGCCAACGCACCGAGCGCCGCCGGGGGAACGTCCCACCGCTTGACCAAATCGGAGACCCGGATCGCCCGCCCCACCGGGTCGGTGTATTGGGTCAACCACTGAACGGCCTGCTTCACCGCGGCAGAGCGCTTCTCCACCTGACCTTCACTCTCCCGGAACAAGCGATCGAGCTCCCGATCGAGCAAGGGCGTGGCCTCCCGGATCCATTGCCGGAGCTGCTTCAAGTTTTCCTCAGGGTTTTCGAGAAGGAACTCGTCCGGATCGAGCTTGCTGGCGAATGAGATCCCGTAAAGCAACTGCCCCATCCTCAGACCGAGCTCCATGGACTTTACAGTTGCCTGAATCCCCGCATCATCCTGATCGAAAAACACAATCACCCTCGGCCCGAGCCGGGTGAGGGTCCTCAAGTGATCCTCCGTCAAGGCGGTTCCACAAGGCGCCACGGCATTCTCGATCCCGGCTTGATGGAGTGCGATCACATCAAAGTAGCCCTCAACAACGATCGACACCTCTTCCTCGCGGATGGCCCGCTTGGCCTGGGTCAGACCGAATAAGAACCGGGACTTCTGGAACAACTCGCTTTCGGCACTGTTCAAATACTTTGGGAGCTTGAATTCGGACGGCTTCTTTTCGACCGAAGGCAGGATCCTTCCCCCGAAACCAAGAATCCTTCCGCGGGGGTCGATGAGCGGAAACAAAAGACGCTCCCTGAAGAAATCATAATCGCCCTGGGTTTTCTGCGAGGCCCGGATGAGACCGAAATCCCTCGCGATGTCGAGCGGCGCGCGGGCCCGGGTCAGGTATTGAACCAGACCGTCAGCTTGGGCGCCTGCCACACCGATTTGGAACTTTTCGACGGTTTCAGCGCTGATTCCGCGCTTTTTCAGATATTCCCTCGCCTCGATGAACAACGGAGATCCGGCCCCTCTCTGAAGATTCTCGTGGTAGTACTGCAACGAGGAGAAGTAATTGAGGCGCACGGCTTTCTGGAGTCGCTCGCGTTTGATCCGGATGGCGCGCTCTTCCTCGCTCGACAGGGCGTCTCCGCCTTCGGGGAGCGGGATTTTAGCTTTCTCGGCCAAATCTTCGCAAGCCTCCTCGAAACTGAGTCCGTGGAGCTGCATCACGAATTTGATGAGGTCTCCTGTCTCTTTGCATCCGAAACAATAATAGAACTCACGATTCACTGAAAACGAAGGAGAGCGATCCCCGTGAAACGGACACCGCCCCATGAAGCGGGCCCCGCTCTTGCGCAACTCGACGTTCTCGGAAACCACCTCGTGGAGGGGCAAAGCCGCCTTCAGCGACTGGATCCATTCGGGGGTGAAACGCGTTCTGATTTTCAAAATCGACTCAGCCGCCCAATGCTTCCCGCACGAGTTGATTGACGAGTTTACCGTCGGCACGCCCTTGAACTTTGGGAAGGAGGACCTTCATCACCTTGCCGAGGTCTTTTGCATCCTTGGCCTGAGCCTCGGAAACCGCAGCCGCAACCAAGGGCTTCAGTTCATCGGCACTCATTTGCGCGGGCATGAATTGGCGCAAGTACTTGGCTTCCGCCTCTTCGGCGGCCACCAGGTCTTCGCGTCCGCCCGACTTGAACTGGGTGATCGACTCCTCGCGTTGTTTGAGCATCGTGGAGATCAACTTCAGGGTTTCCGCGTCATCCAGATCCTTGCGTTCATCCACTTCGCGCTTCCGGATGGCGGCATGCAGGGTCCGGGCAAACTGGGTCGTGGTCTTGTCCCCCGACTTCATTGCGGTTTTCATGTTCTCCTGGTTGATTTCTTTGATGCTAGGCATGGGCCTTACCCTAGCAGAAAAAAAGGCCCTTTTGCCAGTGGCAAAGGGCCCTTTTGAAACAAAGTGGCTTCCGGGAAATCCTCAGTAGGACTTCTTCGGACGGCTGCTGAATCCGCGCTTTCCGCGATTCTTGCGCGCCGCGATATCCTTCTTCTTGCGCTTCACGGAAGGCTTTTCGAATGCCTCACGCTTACGGACTTCGGCCAAAACGCCGGCTTTCTCGACTTGCTTCTTAAAACGTTTGAGGGCCGCTTCGAACGAATCCCCTTCACGAATAACGATTCCTGGCATGATATCACCTCCTTCCACGAAATGGACAGGTTCTCAGGGATACACCTTGGAGCGGAAAGATGCAATACTGAAGGAAGTGTCCAATTCGGTGAAATGGTCGAGACAGTCCCCACTCCAGTCCGTGCTCTTGGCGGGCCTGGTCCTTTTTTTCGTCAGCCATTTCGTCCTCTTGTCCCCTTCCTCGCTTGAAGATGATTTTGGTGGCATGAGGGTGATTCACCCCAGGGACCTGTTGGGACTGCTTCAGAACGAGCCCGAGACCCTGGCAGTCAGCCAACTCCCGGAAAACACCCCACCTTCGTACAGCTTACGAGACCTCAGGATCGCCTCGTCCCATCAAAGCTCGCCGGAGTTCATCTTATCCGCACGAAAATCGGTGAGCTTCCAAAAAGAGGAACTCACCCACTTCAGGGACCTAGAAGTGACCACCGCAGACCGGATGATCATTCTCTCTAAAGAGGCCCTTTACCGGCAGAAGGACCACGTGATCCATTTTCTGGGTGACGTCCGGGTCCGTCTCCCTGGTGGCGCAGAAATTCAAACCGAGACAGCCGAACTCATCACCCGCCCCACCCTGCACATCCGGGTACCGGTGACGGTCCGGGTCCAAGGTCGTCACGTTAAGGGACGGAACCAACTCACCTTCTCGGCCTACGGTCTGGATTATCTTGCCGATGAACCCGAGCACTTGAAATTGCTTCAACGGGTCGAGGTCAAGACCCGCAGTGCCAGGCAGCTCGCCATCTTCTCCGATTCGGCGGATTATTCCGAAAACCTGGGACGGCTAGCATTCACCATGTCCGAAAAGCGGCCGATCCAGGAACAATTCGTTCGCCTGATCGAACCCGCTTTCGAACTCAAAGCCAGGAATCTTGAACTTGACCTGTCTGGCGAAAAAGAGCTCCAAACCGTCCGAGCAGAGAAAGACGTCTGGTTTGAAGAATCCGCTGAGAACGGCCAAAAAACCAGTGGAACCGGAGGACACGGCACCTACTCCGTGGAGAACGGGCTGGTGACACTTTCCGAATTTCCGCAACTGTACCAGGACCGTGATACCATCACGGGCGAGATCATTTTGTTCCACAGGGATTCCGATACCATCGAAGTGAGACAGAGCAATGCAAGTTACGGGAACTGAGACCAAGAAACTCCGGGCGACCGGGCTGATCAAATCTTATCAAGAACGGAAAGTGGTCAAAGGGGTGAGTCTCGAGGTTTCTTCGGGACAGGTGGTCGGACTGCTTGGGTTGAACGGAGCGGGAAAAACGACGACGTTCTATATGATTACCGGCCTCATCATGCCCGATGAAGGTGAAGTCCACCTGGGCGACCGGGACATCACCCGGCTCCCGATGCATGAACGAGCCAAATGCGGACTCGCCTATTTGCCACAAGAACCGTCGGTATTCCGAAAGCTCACCGTCGAAGAGAATATTCTGGCAACGCTCGAGACATTGAAAATCCCTCATGACGAGCGGAAGAAACGTCTCCGCAAACTACTCGACGAATTTGCCCTCAACCATGTGTCGAAGCAACCGGCTTACACTCTTTCAGGAGGTGAGCGGAGACGCGTCGAAGTTGCGCGAGCGCTCGCACTGAACCCGTCATTCATTCTCCTCGATGAACCGTTTGCGGGAGTGGACCCCCTTGCCGTAGCGGACATTCAGAAGATGATCCTCACGCTCAAGGCGCGGGGCATCGGCGTTTTGATCACGGACCACAATGTCCGCGAAACTCTTTCAATTTGTGACTGGGGACTCATCTTGTCAGAAGGAGTCATCTTCGTGCAGGGCACACCCGAACAAATTGCGAACTCGAAGGCGGCGCGAGAAAAGTATCTCGGCGAGAACTTCAAGTTCTAAACTAAGTCAGTTGAATAAATAAAAACCATTTTTTTTCTGCAATTTCCGGGCCTGAACCATTAGAATGAACCAATGGGCATTCAGCTAAAGCAGGGCCTGCGACAACAACAGAATCTAGTGATGACTCCTCAGCTGCAGCAGGCGATCAAGCTCCTGCAACTGAACCACATGGAACTGGCCGAACTGATCAACCAGGAACTGACGGAGAATCCGGTCTTGGAAGAGGCAGCTGAAAACGAGGCGCCTGAAGACAATCTGGCAACTGCAGCAGGTGACGAAACTTTCGATCCCGAAATTCAGCAGCAGACCGACGAGGCTTCGCAGGTCCAAGAACCCAAGCCCGAGGAGCAGTCCCTAGCTGGCAAGGACGAGGTGAACTGGGACGCGTACTTGGAGGATTACAACGAGGGTTCCGGAAGCGCTCCGTCCATGAAGGAGACCCCCGACGAGACCCCGACCTACGAGAACACCCTGACCAAGACCACCTCTCTCGAAGAGCATCTCCAGTGGCAGCTGTCGATGCTGAACCTCATGGAGAATGAACAGCGTCTGGCCTCGCTGATCATCGCGGGATTGAACGACGATGGCTATTTTGAAGGGGACCTGGCCACGATCGCGGCGCAATCCGGAATCGAACTGGAAGACGCCGAAGAAGTCCTGAAGATGATCCAACTTTTCGATCCGATCGGTATCGGAGCCCGCAATCTCAAAGAGTGTCTGCTCATCCAGGCCCGGCTTCTTCAGCCCCGGGTACCGGAAGTAGAGACCATCATCGAACACCACATGGTCGAGCTCGAAAAACACAACATTCCTGCCATCGCCAAGGCGCTGAACATCCCTATCGAGAAAGCCGCCGAGGCGCAACGGATCATCCATGAGTTCGAGCCCCGACCCGGGCATGTGTTCACTGAGCCCGACACCCAGTACATCCAACCCGACATCTTCATCCAGAAGGTGGGCGAGCAATACGTGATTCACATGAATGACGACGGGATCCCGAGACTCCGGGTGTCGAACTACTACAAGTCTATCGTCCAAAAAGAGAATGCGGCGACCGCCGCAGGTAAAGAAACCGGAGGCAAGGCCAAAGAATACGTCCAAGACAAGCTCCGGGCCGCTCTCTGGCTGATTCGCTCCATCCAGAACCGGCAAAAGACCATCTTTAAGGTCACAGAAGCGATCCTTGCCCGCCAGAGGGACTTTTTTGAGAAGGGGGCCCGCTACCTGAAACCCATGGTCTTGAAGGACATCGCGGCAGACGTCGGCATGCACGAGTCGACCATTTCACGGGTCACCACAAACAAGTACGTCCACACTCCCGTCGGAACTTTCGAGCTAAAATACTTCTTCAACTCGAGCATCGCCTCGAGTGACGGTGGCGAAGCTGTGGCCAGCTCGGCGGTGAAAGAACGGATCAAGCAGATGATCACCAAAGAGGACCCGAAGCGTCCCCTTTCCGATCAACAACTGGTGGATCTGCTGGCCAAAGAGAATGTCGACATCGCGCGGAGGACCGTAGCCAAATACCGCGAAATGCTCCACATTCTGCCTTCATCCAAGCGTAAGCGGGCGTTCTGAATCCGGCTCAGGCTTCCTTCATCGACCACTTGAACTCGAAGCCGCGGGTCTGGATCAGCTCGAAGAACGGGAGCTTCGGCACGCCGAGTTCCGGCGGCAGGACCCCTTTTGCAGTAAGCTGACCGCTCACGATCATCTGGCCTACAATTGAGGCGGTGAACCCGGTGGTCCGTTGCATGGAGGTGAGACCGGTCTTCTCATCCGAATAATCGCAGATCCAGTGTTCGACCGTGACCTTCTTGCCGTTTTTGGTGCCCTCGGAAATGGTCTGGATGAAGGACACGTCCTTCTCTCCGCCTTTCGGCATCAGGAATTTTTCCATCACGGCCTTGGTCATAGCCCGCGGCTGGAATGGACCGTTTTCAGTCTGAAGCGTTTCACGCGAGAAGAACCCCACATCGCGGAGGGTCTTCAGGAAGGTGAGGTGCCCGGGATAACGGACGAACTTGTTCTCGAGATTTTTCACCCGACCCTCGTAGGTCCATGGAAGAGTGGAGAGCATGCCCATCCCGTGAGTGGCCTCGACCTTTCCCACCACCGGCAGGTCGCACTGTTCGATCTCGGTCATGGGTGCGATCTCGATCATTTTTCCGTCCCGCATCTGGGTGGTCATGCCGGTGTACTCGTTGGTGAGAGTCTCGATGGCGAACACCAGATGATAAAACAGGGGCGGCTTGGGATTCATGGGAATCCCGCCATCCCGGGTGATGATGGTCTCGGCCGTGTCGAGAATCTCCATGGCGTGCCCCACAGTGATGTTGGTCATGCCGGGTCCCATTCCGCAGTCGGGAATGATGGTGATCCCGGCGGCCTTGGCCTGGTCCGAGAGGGCGAGCTGCTTGAGCACCATGTCGGTGTCTCCGCCCAGGTCGACCATGGGAACCTTCGCGCGGATGGCCGCATGGGTGATGTCGACTGCGTATTTGTAAGGAGCGGTGTTCAGGATGAGGTCACAGCCCTGAGCGGCGCGGGCAGTGGCTTCGATGTCGCCGGCATCCAATTTCAGGGAGCTCAGCTTCTTGGGCGAGGCGTGCTTCTCGAGAAACGCAGTGAGCTTGGTGATCATCTCCGGAAAGGCATCAGCCAAAACCAATTCTTCAGGCTTACCGAAAGTCAGAAGATCCAAAGCGGCCCCGTAGGCCTGCATCCCGCAACCGATCAAAAGTACTTTTTTCATGGTGGAGCGAGGCTAACCCGAGAAATCGCAGCCCTGCAACCCCCCACCTGAGATTCCAGCTTGACGAATTGCCGCGGTGCATATAACTCAGAACCATGATCACCACACTGGCTTTTGTTTGCTTGTCCTTGAGCCCATTAAATGGGAAGGCCGACCTCGAAGTGAGCGTCGTAGCCGGAGAAGACTGGCGCAGCCTCAATGTGTTCCCCTATTTGGCTGGTACTCAAAAGCAACTTTCGGATGGGATCGGTGACCCACCTGCCCAGACCCGGGTCAGCAAGGATGGCACCCGAATCTTGGTCCGAGGCCGTTCGGGCATTGAAGTCCAGATCCAGATGGGCCGCCGCACGCGCCTTCCTCGCGACTCTGCGGCCCTTCCTGGGGTCGCCAGAAAGGCCCGGGGAGTCTACGAAGGGATGCTGACCATTCGAGGAAACGGGCCTTGGGACGGTCAAGTCGCCCTTGCCTGTGCCGCCATTGAGAACTGAGCTTTTTGGATGCCGGAGGACTCCGGATCGGGTATGACCATGGGCACCCATGAATTCAACCCGTCGTCCTCTGATTTTCGTTACTTCGCTCTTTTTCCTGTTCGGATTCATCACCTGTCTCAATGACATCCTGATCCCCCATTTGAAGGCCCTTTTCGAACTCGACTTCACTCGGGCCATGCTGGTTCAGGTGTGTTTTTTCTCGGCCTATTTCTTCATGTCGATCCCCTCGGGCCGGATCACCCATGCACGAGGCTACCGCTTCGGCATCGTGGCCGGACTCTCGACTGCGGCCTTGGGCACCCTGGGATTCATTCCAGCAGCCCAATCGGGATCCTTTCCGGTGTTTCTCGCCTCCTTGTTCGTCCTTGCCTCGGGAATCACTCTCCTTCAGGTGGCTGTGAACCCGTACGTCACCCTGCTCGGATCTCCGGAAGGTGCGGCCTTCCGACTGAACCTAGTCCAGGCCTTCAATTCGCTCGGCACCACCCTCGCCCCCTTGGCAGGAAGCATGCTGATTCTGGAAAATGCAGACAAAATCCGCGCGATCCAGGTCCCCTACCTGATCCTGACGCTCTCCTTGGTCACGGTGGCCTGGGTGTTTTCGCGGATCGCACTTCCCTCGATGAGTGAATACTCCAATCAAGAAATACCAGAAGACGAGGGATCGTTCACGGATTCACTCCGTCGCTATGGACAGACTTTGCAAGACCACCCCCGGTTGGTTCTCGGCATGCTCGCTATTTTCTTTTATGTTGGCGCCGAGGTCTCGATCGGAAGTTTTCTGGTCTCTTGGCTCGGTGACACATCGGTGGCCGGAATGAGCCCGGAACAAGCGGGACGTTACGTCGCCTTTTATTGGGGTGGAGCCATGGTCGGACGCTTTATCGGGAGCGTCCTCACATCCAGGATCCAACCCGAACAGGTTCTCGCAGGTTCGGTGATCCTGTGCCTTATTCTGATCCTGGCAGGAGTCACCTCCGCCAGTCCTACAGTGGCCACTTGGGCTTTGATCCTGATCGGACTGTTCAACTCGATCCAATTCCCCACCATTTTTTCTTTGAGCGTGAGCGGACTTGGTAAAGCCACTCCTTATGCTTCGGGTCTGCTTTGCACCTGCATCGTCGGCGGAGCACTCATCCCGCTTCTCCAAGGCGTGCTCGCAGATCAGATCTCGCTCCGTTGGTCTTATGCAGTGCCTTTCCTGAGCTACCTCTACATCTTGCTCACTTCTCGCAAGCTTTCTAGCGCTGGAGGCCGACCATGATTCTGGTGGCGGACAGCGGATCGACCAAGGCGGACTGGGCCCTGATCCGGCCGGACGGCTCGGTGACTCATGCTCACACCATGGGCTTGAACCCCTATTTCCACGGTCCCGAAAAAGTCGAGTCCGTGTTGAGCGCACCGGAGTTTGTCGAGGTCATTCCGGTCCAGGAGATCGACGTTCTGCATTTCTACGGAGCAGGATGCCCGGATGAACACTTTTGTTCGATCATGCGGGCGGGTCTGGAACGCGTGTTCACCCGTGCCAGGATCGAAGTGGAACACGACCTCCTCGGTGCGGCACGCGCCACATGCGGAAGAAAGCCCGGGATCTCCGGAATCCTCGGAACCGGTTCGAACTCCTGTCGTTACGATGGAAGTCGAGTCGTCGACAACATCCCTGCCTTGGGACATGTCCTCGGCGATGACGGCGGAGGGGTGCACTTGGGGCGCTTGGTCCTCCGCGCTTGGTACTACCGTGAACTCCCTTCCGAGCTGGAGCAGGACTTCAACACGCTATGGCCCGAAGGGAAAGACTCTGTCCTGCACCGGATCTACGGTGAAGAAGGGCAGAACGTGCACATTGCGAAATTCGCACAGTTCTTGATCAGACACCGGGAGCATCCTTTTGCCCGCAAGCTGATCGATTCGGCTTTACGCGAATTCGCCGTCCGTCAGCTGAAGAAGTACGACAAGTGGCAGGAGACCGAAGTGAACCTGGTGGGCTCGATCGCTGAGCTGCTCTCCAAAGAAGTCCGGGAAGTGTTCGCCTCAGAAGGTCTTCGCATCGGACGTATCATCCGGAAGCCGATCGACAGCCTGGTGGAGTTCCACCGTGAAGCCCTGCATGGAGACACTCGCGCATGAAAACCGTTTTCTGCTTTCTGCTTTCACTCCTGTTGACCCAAGCGGTGCCCGCCTTTGCCTCATCCTCCACCTTGGTTGGGATCAAGAACGGCCTCTTTGTGCGAAATGGAGAAGCTTACGTCTTTGTCGGAGCGAACTTCTGGCAAGGCATGAACCTCGGATCCAAAGGCACCGGAGGCGACCGTCCTCGATTGATCCGCGAGCTCGATCGACTGCAGGCCTCCGGAGTCAAGAATCTGAGAATCATTGCATTGAGCGAGGGACCCGACACGGCTCCCTACCGGGTCACTCCCTCCAATCAATCCGCACCCGGACAATTTGACGAACCCCTGCTCGAAGGACTCGATTTTTTACTGGTCGAAATGGCGAAACGGGATCTCACCGCGGTGATGTGCCTGGGGAACTTCTGGCCTTGGTCGGGAGGCTTCGCCCAATATGTCTCTTGGGCTGAACACAGCTCCATTCCCTACCCGCCGCCCCACCCCGGCGGAAGCTGGTCCACGTTCCAGGAATACTCCTCACGTTTCTACACTTTGCCCAGGGCACGGGCCATCCATGCCGAGGCAGTGAAGCGCGTGGTGGGCCGGGTGAACACGATCAGCCGGATTGCCTACGCAAAGGATCCGACCATTCTGTCCTGGCAGCTGGCGAACGAGCCGCGGGGGGGAAAGTACCGGAAGGCATTTTTGGATTGGATGGGATCGACCGTCCGGTTGATCAAGCAACTCGACCCGAATCATCTGGTGACCACCGGAAGTGAAGGCGACACCCTGAATCCGACCGATGCCGGAAACCACTTCGTGGAAGACCACTCCGTTCCGGGTGTGGATTACGCCACTTTGCACGTGTGGGTGGAGAACTGGGGAGTTTACGACCCGAAACAACCTGCCACGCTCACCCAATCGATGAGTTTGATGAGCCAGATGATCCGTTCCCATGCCGAGCGCGCAGCGCTGATGAAAAAGCCGCTCGTGCTCGAGGAATTCGGACTCGCACGCGATCAACGCTCGATGGATCCCCGCTCTTCGACCGTGAATCGGGACCGCTACTTCGCGCACACTTTCTCGGAAGTGGCGCGGATCAGGAAGCTCACAGGATTCTTAACCGGTGTGGCCTTCTGGGCATGGTCGGGTGAATCGCGGCCGACCGTTCCCGGTGGACTTTGGAAATCCGGACAGCCCTTGTTGGGAGATCCTCCACACGAAGAACAAGGCTGGTACGGAGTGTACGATTCGGATCAGAGCACGCTGTCTGTGATCCGCAAAGCCTCCCAGATCTGAATCTTGCATTCCTCGTCTCCAGCCCACTTGATCCAGTTCACGAGAATTCCACCGATTGGCCCTTCGCTGATCGCGGAAACGGACCGTGCCGACTCTCGCGAGGCCAGGATGGCCGAAAGCGAGAGACACGATGTCGTGGAGGTCGGTCCGTTCCAACCATCAGGGAAAAAACGAAATGAAAGAGATATTCGTCGAAGAATTGGTCGAGCTGGCGGGATTCGAACCCACGACCTCTTCGTCCCGAACGAAGCGCGCTACCAACTGCGCTACAGCTCGATTACGGGAAAGTGTTTTGAGAAAAAAATGGTCGAGCCGGCGGGATTCGAACTCGCGACCCCTTGGTCCCAAACCAAGTGCGCTACCAGCTGCGCTACGGCTCGACATTTTTTAAGAGTCGTCAGCTTAAACCCTACCCCGCATCAGGGCAAGCTATTTCAGTTCGATTCCGTCGAAGCGATGATGTTTGCGCCACCCCTTACGACGGAAAGATGCGTAAATCAGAGACGATTTTCCGGTCTCCCAATCCTGCTGGGATCGACTGAGCAGCTGACCGAGGGCCGGAAAGGCTGAAGCCAGCCGGACTTCCATTGCCTCAGCATTCCATTCGCGAGAACCTGCTTTTCCACCGTCTTTTTGCTTCACGATGTAAGTTTGCCGCCCATAGGGCACCTCGGAGGACTTGAGCTTGACCTCACCCCGGATCACATAGAGCTCGGTTTTCCCCTTGTGTGCACCGAGCCAAAACTCTCCATCCAGGGCCTCGATCTGCTCTTCTGGGGTCGTGATCCGAATCCGAGGCTTGAGCGTTCCGGGCTTGATCCAGATCTTCATCCAGCCTCGACTCAGCGCGACATCGAAGGTCCGATCATCCTCTGCCCAGGCCGACTTGAGAATCTGGCCTTGAAATGCCCCTCCCCCGATCCATTTGACCGATTCCTGATGGATCACCTCGAGCGCACGATTCTCGCCCAGACTCACTCGGTCTCCCGGATCGAACCATTCACCAGCTACAGCAAACCGCTTCCGGCTCTTCAAGCTCACCACATTCACCCCTGACGAGGCACTCCCTTGGGCACTTGCAATCTGGCTGAACAAGGGTGGAAGCGCTGCTTCATCCCCGGGAAGGTAAATGGGTACAGCAAAAGACGGAACCGAGAGCAACAACGTCATGAGGATCACTGTTCGGGAGCTCACTTGTTTACAATCCTAACACGAGCCGATACTCTGAAAAACATCTATGGATACCACCGCCTCCAAGAAAGAAAAGTATCTCGAGATCGCCCGCAATCAGGGACCCGAGAAGGCTGTGAACGAACTGCACCAGGACCTCTGGACCCTCGAGCAGGAGTGCTTTGACACTCCGGAGGGATATCGCGCCGAGGTCTGGAAACAACTCAACGAACTCCGTCTGTTCTCCCGGGAGTTGTGGGATCTGAAGCTGAAGTGATCCGGTTCCGTCCGGTGCGAATGCTGTGAGTTCCCGAGATCCACTCGTGCAAGCCTCTCTTCTGGGGATGGAAAGCCACCATCAGGAACCCACAGCCCAATAACAAATACGAAACCAGATACGCGTACAACCTGCCGATGGCCTGTTTCCGTGTCATCGGTGAACCCGTTGCACTGTCCACGACCCGGATCCCGAACAGGGATTTACCGATCGTGGTCCCTTTTCTACAAGGCCATTCGACGTAATAGAGGTAAGGAATCACCAGGGTCGCCACGATGGAAATGACCTGCTGCCAGACGGTGTTCAAATTCAACGGCCAAGTGATGCCGTACTCAATGACAAGTTCGAGCAGATTCCAAATCAAAAAATCAATCAGATGAGCCAGAACCCGGATCCAGAAACCGGCAAAAGGAGGGCTCATATTTTTCTCCTCAAGGCTCCGACTCCGACCCCAAGGAAAATGAGACTCATGGCGACCACCGTCCGGATCCCGATCGGCTCTCCAAGGGTGTACCAACCGTTCACCACGGCGATCACGGGTTGCAGATAAATGAACACGGCGACCACCGAAGGTCCAACCTGGGTCAAGGTCCAGGAATTGAGGTAATAGGCGATCATCGTGGCAAAAATGATATTGTACGCGGCTGCTCCCGCAAAGCGGAGGTCCCAGGTCACCGAGGTCAACAGGTGCCAATCCCCGACACATAAGGAGAACAACACCAAGGATCCGAATAAAAACATCCAGGCAGTCGCCCAGAGTGGCGAGTTCTTCTTGAAGAAACTCTGACTCAGAGTCAGAAACAAAGCCAAACAGGCACAATTCAAGAGAGTAAAGATATCACCCTTGAAAGTGTCACTCGAGATTTTGAATTCCGAAAAGTCCCGGATCACCACGGCCCCTGCGACAGCCAACAAGAAACTCGCCCCACGGAGTTTACTGAACTTCTCGGTTCCGGCGATGATGGCGAATGCAAGGGTGAATAAAGGAATCATGGAATTCAGGATCGCCGAATTGGTGGTCGTGCTGAATTTGAGCCCGAGCAGGAAAAAAGCCTGGTTGAGAGCGAGACCCACCAATCCGTAAAAAAAAGAGCGGATCAAGAAGTCTCGATCCATCCTTCGCTTCTCTCGCGGCACTGCGAGCCTGGCGATCGTCAACATCAGGAGAGCCGCAATCAATAGACGAATCGCCCCCCACAAAACAGGCGGATAAGTGTTCAAGATCACTTTGGCAGCCGCATAATTGAAACCGTAAATGAACTGGACACCGATCAATGCAAAAATCGGAAGCATCGGGGTCCGGGCGCCGCCTGTCATGATCAAAGTGTCAAGGATGGCGTCGCCGGGGTCAATCCTGTCAATGTCATGACACTCCCCATCCAACCCTAACCATTCAAGTTCCTTCCTGTGTCAGCCGATACCTAGGAAGATGAGTACACACTCTTGGATCCAGAAAATCCATTCGCTGCCGGTGCTCCCGCAAGTGGCCATGCGGGTGACCGAACGGATCCAATCGGCGGACTCGACGCTCGATGAGATTTCACGCCTCATTGAATCCGACGCAGGACTCACGGCGAGGATTCTCAGACTCGCGAATTCTTCTTACTATTCGGTTCCGGGCGGCGTGAAGGACATCCGTAAAGCACTGCAATACCTCGGCTTCACCACCATCGCCCAGGTCGTACTCACCTCTTCTGTATTCGGATCGTTCAAGAATCCGGGACTGAGGGATTTCCCCTTGCTTCCCTTTTGGATCCACTCCTTGGCTGTGGGCCAGGTGGCCGAGCTGACCGCGAAGGGCCTCAATCTTCCCCAACCTTCCGACGCCTTTATCGGAGGCCTGTTGCACGATGTCGGCAAGCTCATCCTTTTGGAGTTGGCGCCCGAGCAATTGGCCCGGATCGCCCGCCATGCATTGGAACACCGGGTTTCATTCATCCGTGCGGAACAGGATCTCGGATTCGAGGACCATGTCGCACTCGGTGTCGGACTCTCAAGACACTGGAAGCTCCCAGAACTGGTTGAAGACGCCATCCGCTCCCACCACGGTGTCCCGTCGACAAAGTCCGGCCAAATCATCGCATGGGCGAACCTCTGGGTTCATCTCCAGGGAATCGGAGCCTCCGGGAGTCATGACCCTGAAACAGAATCACGGGCCCACGAACTTTCCAAAACTCTCGGACTCGGACCGTCTGTAATGGAAAGCATAGAGAAACAGTTCCGCAAGGAATTTGAAAAAGCGGAGGCGATTCTCGGTGGCCATTAAGCGACTCAAGCGAATCGCAGAACCACTCGTTCTCCCCGAGGGCCTGGAAGCCTTACCGGTTCCCCTGTTGCTCTACCGCAAATCGGACAACAGCCTAGTCCCCAATCCTGAATTCATCACTGTATTCGGAGCCCACTCTCCGGCAAGAATCCTCTCCGCACGTCCCCTCGGTCTGGCCCAGGAGCGCCCCGTACATCCCAGCGCTTTTGAGACCTCCGGAAGACAAGAAGGCCGCGTTCTGGAAAACGACCGTGGTGAGCGCGTTTCAGTCGACCTGAGAGTCAGCCCATACGGAAATCCGGCGGATCAAACCTGGCTGGTCATGTTCGAAGACACCGGGCCGAGAGTTGATCTTCAAAACCAGCTGGTGAACCAACATTTGGAACTTCAAAAATCATACGAACAACTTCGTTCCTTGCAGCAGGCACTCATCCAGTCGGCCAAGCTCGCCTCCCTAGGAGAACTCGCCTCCGGCGTCGCCCATGAATTGAACCAACCCCTGCAAGCGATCATGGGCTTCAGCCAGGAGCTCAAGTATGTCGAAAAACTCTCGCCGGTCGGCTCGGAGTACGTCGATGACATCGTGTCAGCATCCAAGAAAATGGCCGAAATCATCAAATCATTGAGGACTTTCGCCCGGGACTCAGGACAGGAACTTCAAGCAACCTCGGTCGCACACGCCATCGAGGAATCCTCGAGGCTCCTCCGTCACACCTTTCTCCAGGCAGGTGTCACCCTGGAACTCAATGTCGAATCGAATCTTCCTCTTACCCGGGCAAACCCAATCCAATTAGAACAGGTCTTCGTCAACCTCCTCAGCAACGCTAAGGATGCCTTCGATTCCTCTGGAGTCGTATCGCCGAAGGTATCCATTGAAGCCCGCACCACCCGGGAAGGCATCCTCGTCCGGATTAAAGACAACGGATGCGGTATGCCACCCGAAGTCCGCGATCGTATTTTTGACCCTTTCTATACGACTAAGCCGGTCGGTAAAGGGACTGGTCTCGGACTCAGCATCACCCACGGAATCCTTTCACGGGCAGGAGCCAGCATTAGCGTTGAGAGCACTCCGGGAACCGGAACCGAATTCACCATTATTTTTCAATTTGAACGTTCACAAACAGAAGGAGAGACCGCATGAACACCGAACCCGTCGTAATGATCGTTGATGATGAAGAGACCATCAGAAAACTACTGAAAGCCCGCTTCGAGCGGGACGGATTCAGGGTGGTCACTGCCTCTTCAGCGGAAGAGGCGCGTTCCATGGTTGACTCGACCCCCGACCTCGGAGTCATCGTGACTGATATCCGCATGCCAGGAAAAGACGGACTCACGCTCACTACCGAAGTCAAAGCCACGAACAAACACTTGAAAGTCATCGTCATGACGGGTCATGGTGAAAAGTCTACGGCGATCCATGCACTCCGACTGGGTGCCTCTGATTACCTTGAAAAGCCATTCGACATTGAAGAGATGACTCACGCCCTCGCGCGTACCGTAAATGAATACAAGCTCGAGATGAGAAACGAAGAAATCCTCGCGACAGCTCAAGTGGGAGGCCCCACTGGTGCGATTGGCTCTTCGATACCCACCGGTCAGGACATCTGGGCCGAAAGCGATAGCCTCACCAGTAGCTACACCGTCCTGAAAAAGAAATGGTCTGAGGCTTTCGAGAAAGAGTATCTTACCTCAGTGCTGGAGCGCCATCATGGGAACGTCACTGCTGCAGCGAA
Organism: Pseudomonadota bacterium; assembly: GCA_027491115.1. GTDB lineage: Bacteria > Bdellovibrionota > UBA1018 > UBA1018 > CAIMNF01 > CAIMNF01. The sequence goes on along the minus strand of JAIXWV010000037.1, from coordinate 74,827 downwards.
AGAAGCTGCTGTGGACCGGAGTAACTTCCTTCGACTGCTCCGCCGTCACCATATCGACGCTTCGGTCTATCGCCCGCAAAAGAAGGCTTCCTGATCCGTGTTTGTCTCGATTGGGGCCAGGCTCCTTTTCGTGACATTCATCCTCCAGGTCTTGTCTGTCTCGATCTTAGTCGTCAGTTCGAGTTGGAAAAAAGCCGGGGAGATGATGGAGTACGAAAACAGAAATCTGATCCATCATGTCGATCGGTTTGTGACTACTGGAAGTGGGCCTGAGGGCATGAGCTTCCAGCACCTTGCACCCGATTTAAGGATCCTGGCGGATACCTCCGACCCGAAAAGGGTCGGCAAGCGCCTGGCTCAGCCTCACCCCTTTCTCGAGCGAGTACTGAAAACAGGAGTGGAGCGTGGTTCCGTGCGTTTTGCCATCCCGAACGAACGCTTCGAATCTTACGGTTATTTTGTCTTCTTGCCAGACCGAAGTCTGGTCTTGGGATCAATACCGGGCCATAAGTTCCAAAATTCATTTCAAAAAAGTTTGGTGGAGCTTAGCCGCATCGGACTATTTCTTGGCGGGATCACTCTCCTCATCACCCTGTTCCTATTTCGTTCACTCTTGCGGCCCCTTCGAGAACTGACCCTCGCAATGGAACAAGCCGAGAACGGGAGTCTTGAGGTGTCACTTCCCAAACCCGGAGGAGACGAGACGGGTGTCTTGATCCGGGTCTCCGGAGTGTTGATCGAACGGATTCGGATGCTTCTCGCCGGTGAGGCACGTTCCAGCAGGATGGAGGAAGAAGTGAACATCGCTGCTGAGATCCAATCCCGACTGTTGCCTCCCCCCGAAGTCAGACTCGGTAACTGTGAGGTCCAGAGCCACTACCAGTCCGCAACCGAAACTGGAGGTGATTTTTGGGGCTGCTTCGAATCGGGCGGAAAAGTCTATCTTTACGTTGGAGACGTCACGGGACATGGCCTTCCAAGCGCCCTCGTTACAGCCGGAGTCCGGGGCTCTCTGGCCACACTGATTCAGCCGGATGGAATCTCCCCCCCCTCGACGCCAACCTTGAAGCAGATACTCAGTACCGCCAATCTGGCAGTTTGGGACATCGGTGGCGGGGAGTTGCAAATGACTCTTTTCGTCTCCGTCTTCGATCCGTCTACCGGAACCCTTCACTATACAGGAGCGGGACATCCACCAGCTTGGATTTTCAGAAAAACAGATGCAGAAAAAAGTTCAATTCTTCACAGCAGGGGAACACGACTCGGTGAGGCACCCACCCTATCCGTGATCGATGAGAATTCAACGCACATGGAAAAAGGTGACACCCTACTGCTCTACACTGATGGAATGCTGACTCCAAAGGGAGAAGACCTCACTGCCGAACATAGGACCTCGTTTCGTGCCACGATCGCCGCAATTCTGGCAAAAGAGGAGAGTCTCGAGCGCTCGAAAACGGCAATCGAGTTCTTGCTCTTCGAAGCTACGGGAGGAACACCCCCTGCTGATGACATCACTTTTGCATTGATGAGGGTCGGGACATGAGCCGACTATTGAAGTGGGAGTGGACATTTTTCCTCGTGGCCATGGCGCAGATCGCCCTAGCCTTTTCAATCCCCCCCCCAACTGAAAACGGAATTGTCCCCGATCCTTTTGCAGGTGAATACGTCAAAGGCAGCTCTCTGGAGCAAGCAGCAGATGAATCGCGAAAGCCCCAGAAGATCTCCCTACCAGAGTCATCCTTGAAGGACTGGGTAGTGGGTGACGTGCAAAATGGGAGTGAAGCGACGACCACCCCCTCGCCGACCCCGGCGCCGAAACTCGCACGTCCCCAGGAAGAGCCTGTTCGCGCATTCTTACTTGAACCCACCCATCAAACGGTATTCAGGAAAGATAGAAAAGGAGAAGGTTCCTTCAGGGTGATGTTTCGTTTCGAAGTGTTCCCTAAAGATCGTCCAGGAAAAATCCAAGTTCTCAAAGACGGAAAAACTGTATTAGAAATCCCATTCGAAGGCAGCTCGGACGGGTCACACCGGACTGGTGCGATGATCCAGAAACCAGGCGTCTATCAATGGAGAATCGTCACTGAAGAATACAAAGGCGACTACAGGGACTTCACTCTCCGGCCCTGAGTGAGGCCATGAAAAACCCGTCTGTATCAAAAGGGCCTATGAACCCGGAAGAGTCGAGGCTGAAACGCTGATGCTTCTCGAGAAACTTCGAGACTCGATCCGTGGATTCTGTCTGGTTCTGGGTGCACACCCCGTAAACCAACCTGCCTCCCGGCTTCACCAGGCGAGAATAGGCCTCGAGAACGGACTCCTGCAGCTCTCCAATCGGCAGACTTCCCTCGAGCTTGGCCTGCTCTAGAGGCTTACGATTCCACTTCGTATCCGGATTCCGACGCAACACTCCGGTACCACTGCAAGGTGCATCGATCAGAACGACGTCGGATTTACGCTCGAACGCGGTCAAACCGGAGTCACCCGTCCGAGGAAGGAGTTTCGCTTGGACATTCCGCTCTCCAGCTCGGTCGATCCTCTGCTTGAGATTCCGGATTTTCATCTCAAAAACATCATAGGCAAATACCCTTCCTTTTCCGACCATCAAGTCGGAAAGGGCGAGAGTCTTACCGCCGGCACCGGCGCAGGCATCCACGACCTCAACCGGTGACGACTGGAGATCCACCGGCAATGCAAGTGCCGAACCCCGCTCCACAACGGGGCGATCCCGGAGATGCGGTCTCACCGATTCAGGGAGCAAGGAATAAAGACTCATGATCTGCGAGCCCTCGTCCTGAATCTCAAAATAACCGTTTTTGAACCAATCGTTCTTCTGAACAGAGGCGAATCCCCTGAATACTCGCGCCCGTGCGGAGTGATTCCCCGTTCTCGACTTGGGAAGACCTGCGGAACCCAACCAGGCTTCCAGCTCGGGCAACAAGCGCCCGTCGGATCCGAACGCACGTCGATGAAACCGAATCACAGTCAGAGGGTCTTGGCTCAGCAACCGTGCCATTTTCTTCGCATGGTCCTCCCCCCAATCGCGGGTCCACTCTGCAATCATCGAAGGAGGGAAGTCCTCGATTCCGCCCTCACTTGGAATGTCTTCCCAACGCACCCAGAGATCCCTGAGAGTGGCATGAATTCCGTCGTGTTTTTTGAGTCGAATGAAACTGAGGCTCCAGAAATCCTCTGGGGTGGGTTCAAGACGAATCTTGAATGTCGAAGCGATTGCCCACGGTCTTCTTAAGAATGCACCGAGAAGAGTGGCTACTTTGGACTTTTTCGAGGCGTCCAATTTCGAAACCATCGAATCAAAATGGGTCCTGCTTTCACAGAATGCTGCGAAGACCTCGTTCAGGAGCGTCGGTTTCATGAAGTAATCTTCAATTCCGACCCCGGACCGGGGTCCTATTCTTGATCTGATGGACCTTGATTGTGTTGGTGGTTCCACGTCCAAGGCTCGGAGTCCCGGCAGTCACAACAACCAGGTCGTCCTCCTCGGCACGTTGATTCTCCACCAAGGTACGGCCGACCATTCCGAACAAGTCGTCGGTTGCAACCAACTCAGGAATCAAAACGCCTTCCACACCCCATACAAATGCTAGTTTGCGGAGTGAGGCTTCGTTGTCCATGATGGCGACAATCGGAATTTCAGGGCGATATTTGGCAAGGGTCCTGGCTGCAGTGCCCGAATGGGTCAAACAGGCGATGGCACGCGCACCAACGTGGCTCGCGATCCGTGAAGCACTGAACTCGATGGAATCGACAATCGATCCGGAAACCGGAATCAAATTCTGATGCACGGAATACTGGGCTTCCCCTTCCGCAGCCCGGATGATCCGGGCCATGGTTTCGACAGCTTCCACCGGATACTCGCCCGAAGCGGACTCGGCCGAGAGCATCACCGCATCCGTACCGTCGAAAACGGCATTGGCCACATCCGAGGCTTCGGCACGTGTCGGGGTCGGACACGAAATCATGCTTTCCAGCATCTGCGTCGCAGTGATCACCGGGACACCGAGCTCATTCGACATACGAATGAGCATCTTTTGGATGATCGGAACCCTTTCAGCTCCCAACTCCACCGCCATGTCCCCCCGTGCGATCAATATCCCGTCCGTCACTTCGAGGATGCCCTCCGGTGCGTAAACGGCTTCTTCACGCTCGATCTTGGCCACGAGAAGCGGATGGTGGTTGCTGTTTTTACGGATTTGTTCTTTTACGAAAATGATGTCCTGAGGATTCCGCACAAACGAAAGAGCCACGGCATCAACGCCCAACTCCAGACCCAACATAAGGTCCTTCAAGTCCTTGTCCGTCGCACAAGGAAGCGAGAGCGGGGTCCCAGGAAGGTTCATGCCCTTGTTGGAGGTCAACTTACCCCCGACCGAAACGGTCACGACCATTTCTGGTGCGTGAACTTCCTTCACTTCACTTGAAATCTTCCCGTCGTCAAAAAGGATCCTGGAACCCTTCCGGACATCCTTGGACAGTGGCCCTGCGATCTCGGCTGAGATAGGAATGGCAATCCTTCCGGTCAAAGAGGACCTCGGATCCGTTCCCTCAGGAAACAACAGGACCTCATCCCCTGCTTTCAAATCAATTCCCGGGGCGGGAATCTTCCCCACCCTGAGTTTCGGACCCTGCAGATCCTGTAGGATTCCGACATGCTTGCCGGCATTCTTCGCTGCCGCCCGGACCGAGGCGAATAGACCACGGTGGACCTCATGGGTCCCATGGCTAAAATTGAGACGGGCCGTGTCGAGACCGGACCGGATCAGTTTTTCAATTTTTTCAGGGGTGTTGCTCGAGGGACCGAGTGTGCCGACAATCTTAACTTTTCTTCGCGATGAGATGTGCATTGGTGCGTTTCATCTTACCAAGCTCTTGCTCATAATGCTCGGTCAAAAAACGCTCCCGTTCACGGAAAGCTAGCTCCATTTCCTTGATTCGATGGTCGTAGCCCCGATCTTTCTCGTCCGCCTGCCGTTTGGAGGTGCGCTCCTGCTCCCGGAGCTTCTTGTCATGATCGTATTTCAGCTGGGAGAGGGTCTTATCGTGCTCTTCTTTGGCTTGAGTGATCTTTTCCTCGAAATCACGACGGAGATCGTGCATCCGCATGGCCCACTCACGGTCTTTCATGCGTTGTCCATGAGACAGATTGTCCACCACACGGTCGCGCTCGTACTTGAGGGTGTCTCGCTGTTCCTCGAGGGAATCTCGGCTACGCTGCTGCTCACGAGTGATCTCATCAACGTGGCCAACATGGAGTTTTTCGACCCGGCTTCTCTGGTTTTCCTTAAGGTCGAGCATGTCCCGCTCATGGCCGTACTGGACGTCCTGGAAAGTCTCAACAAAAGCGCGCTCTTTTAAGTCGGCGTCCTGACGGAGATCCCGACTGAGATTACGAACCTGACGCTCGTAGCCTGTTCTCATTTCGGACCGTTCTCCCTGGTCCCGTGACCTCACAGCTGCGAGTTGCTTCTCGTTTTGTTCACGGGTGGCATCGAGCTGTTCGAGGTAACGTCTCTGCTCGGTGTCCTGGATCCTCTTCACCACGAGGGGCGAAGCCTTCCTCGGGTCATCCGTGTTTTGAAGGTCACGGATCAACTCATCCCGGGAGCCCATTTCCACGGCAAAGTGGTTATTCTTACGCTCGAGGTACTCGCCGTAAGCCTTGTCTTTTCGGGCCATGGCTTGTTCAGTCTGCTCCTGGTTCAAGCGGACTAGGTTCCGCTCACTCGAAGAATTCCGGAGTGCAGAGTCTTTCAAGGCGTTCTGGTAATAAGTCTCCATTCGGGCCTTGTCGGCTTTTTGATCGCGGAGTTGTTCTGAGAACTCCCGCTTCTGGCGTGAGGCCAATTCGCGGGTCTTCGCATTCGCCTCGATCATTCGATCCGCAAGAACCCGTTCGTAAAGGTTCTCTGCTTCCTCGGTTCGCTCTCCCATCCGGGCGACGGTCTTTTCATAAGAAGAAACAATCCGATCCCGCTCTCGAAGATGATCCGCTTCAAAAGACTCGATTGTCTCATGACGAGCCTTGGCTTTCTCCGTCTCGACATCCCGACCTTCGTTACGATAGATGGCGAGCTCGTCATAGAGGTCTTTCATCTCGGTCGTGTGGGAACGCCTTTGAGCGGCAAGTGCCTTTTCAGTGTTGGATTCGGCAGCTTCGTGGATCCGGCCCTCACGTTCAGCAGAAATCTCTTCGGCCCGATCCACTCGCTTGGAAGCTTCGGACTGGATCTCACTGCGGTAACGGTCCAACTCCTGGCGCTCCTCGTGGAGCCTTTTCAAATCATCGGACATCCGCTTACCGTTTGATCCGTAGAGATCTTCTTTCAGTTTACGGACTTCCTGACGTGCGGAATCTTTTTCCTCGGCCAGAGCCTCGCTGTAATCACGCTTGATCGATTCGAGCTCACGTTCCTGGTCCGACTTCAGTTTGAGCACTTCGTCTTCATGACGGGCCTGGCTCTGGGAACGTTCGGCATCGAACGAGTCCTTCAGTCGTTGGGTGGCATTCGAATACGCGGTGTAATCCGAGACAGTCGACATCCTGCTCCCAGAATAGCCCAAGGCATTTGTTGAAAAAACGGGCAAAAAATACCGGGAAAGAGTCTACCCTTGACGGAGTCTGTCCAGCAGCTTCGGAATGAATCCTCCGAAGCCACCGTTCGAAAGCACGGCCACCACGTCACCCGAACGGGACCGGGCTGCCACAGAATTGACGCCGGAATCCACTGTCTCGAAAAACTCGGCTGTTCTTCCGCGTCCCCTCAACCCTTCCACCAACTCCTGACTCGAGAATTGCTGGTCGGTCGGGATTTTGCTCTGGTCGTAAGCGACTGCGACGAAAATCTCATCGGCACGATCGAACGCCTCCGTATACTCCTTTTGAAACACCTTACGTCTCGAGGTCGCCGACCTGGGCTCGAATACTGCAAGCAACCTTCTGCCGGAATACTTCGCAGCGAGTGCGGCCAGGGTTTCCCGGACAGCGGTCGGATGATGGGCGAAATCATCGATCACCAAAACCCCCCTCACCTCGCCCCTCTCCTCTTGGCGACGCTTGATGCCGCTGAAGGAAGCCAGTCCTTTTTTGATCAGCGCGGGATCCACCCCGAGCAGACGGCATTCAATGTACACAGCAAGGGCATTCAACGCGTTGTGCTCACCGGGCAGTGGAAGCGAGACTTCATCGATCTTCTTGCCTTGATGAAGGACATCGAACCGGATCCCGGCCCCGTCGGTCACGGCACCTGTGAAGTGATAATCAGCGGAATCAGAGAGATTTCTCGAGTAGCGGACGACCGGAACCTTCGCATCGTCGAGCAACTCCCGGACATTCGCCGTCTCGACACAAGCGATCAGGCGTCCACCCGGGCGGATTCTGGAAACCAATCCGCGAAACGCCTTCTTGACCGCATCCAAATCAGGATAAATGTCCGCGTGATCATACTCGACAGAGGTCAGAATCACATCATCAGGAAGGTAATGATTGAATTTGGGAACCTTGTCCCAGAACGCGGTATCGTATTCATCCCCTTCCAGGACAAACCACGAACTATTCGGCTCGACATGGAAACTGTGGGGGAGACTCACCGAAACGCCACCGATGAAATAAGAAGGAGCCTTGCCGCTTTCATTCAAGACATGAGCCAACAGACTCGAAGTCGTCGTCTTACCGTGCGTCCCTGCAACGACCAGATTCCGGGTTCCGGGAAGAAGGTGCTTTTCCATGAACTCGGGCAAAGACACATAGGAATCGCCTCTTTCCATGAAAGCGACCATCTCGGGATTCGTGCGACCGATCACATTGCCGACTACGACCAGATCCGGAACCCCGCCAATTCGGTCGAGATTGGCACCATCATAAGGAGAGAACAACTCGACCCCGGCATTTCGAAGAACGTCACTCATCGGGGGATAAACATTCTGATCGCTCCCGGTGACCCGGACCCCGGCCCGACGGAGATAAGCGGCGAATGCCCCCATGAGGGTCCCGCACACACCGATGATATGCACATGCTTGAAACGACCGGCTCCAACCGAGGATTCCATCCTCATGATTGTGAGGTGGAATTCACTTGATGCCAACCACAAAAGCGATCCAGGCGAATGCGTTGTCGCCTTTTTCCATGGCGACATACTCACCTGTTCCGGACCCGTCCGGACCCGGATCCTCCCAGAAAACCTTGGTGTCCTTGAAACCACTCTCGAGCATGACCTCCCGGAGCTCGGGAATGCTCCAGACACGCCAATCGTAAGTGAAAACATCCTTGTGCATGACCCCGTGACGGTCCTTGAAATGAATGGCGTAGGTTCCGAAGTGGGTGATCGGATCGAATGACTTCTGGTCCCAATAATATGTGAACTTTCCGAGACCGGGCATGGTGTAGGTCTTCTGTTCTCGCCCTTTGGCGATGAATCCCGGGCCACCCGCCATCTCGAGTACGAAAATCCCGTCCGGTGTCAGAGATCGCCGGGCTGCGCTGAAGTACTTCTTGAGCGCGCGCTTGTCTTTGAAAATATTGAAAGAGAAATTCCCGGCTCCGATGATCTCGTGCTTGTCACGGGTCGGAACACAGACATCCTGCAATCGGAGATCGATTCTTCGCTTCTGTGAGGGCGTCAGCTTTGAATAAGCATGTTTCCGCCCGAATGCAACAGGTTCAGGATCGAGATCGATCCCCGTGGCGGTTCGGAGCTTGTTTGACTTGATCCACTCGCATGAGATCAGAAAGGTCCCGCAAAAGTCCTCTCTCAGCCGGAGCGCTTCTTTCCTCCGGATCTGGAAAAACATGCTCTCGAAAATCCTGACGTGTTCCTCAGGAGTTTGGACTGAGTTTTCGTAGTGCCGGTACTTGTCGAATGCCATGATATCACCCCTGCTTCACTTTCAAGGAGAGCGTGAGGACGAACTCCGCGACCGGCTCATCTCCGAAAATGGATGGAACCGTGGCCACCACCGGAACGGGTAAATCGACCCGCTCTCCGGTCAGTCGCGATTTCTCCACCGCTTCGGCGATCTTGAGCCCCTCACGACAAGTGAAGAGGGTGTCTCCTTCCGGACGTTTGAGGAAACGCGCCTGGAAGTCCTTGAAAACCAGCGAGCCTTTGGCCCCCTTCAGATTGCGGAGCAATTTGGCTGCGATCAATCCACCCGCCGCATCGGCGGCGATACACAGCGCGCCGAAATACATGGAATTCAAATGATTCTTGTTCATCCGCTTGAAAGGAAGCCGTACCACACAGGATTCAGCATCCATGGAAACCACAGTCACACCGGCTGCGTAAAGAAGCGGGATCTTGATAAATGAAAATGCGCGTAGCATGAAGGTTTCTCGGATCGAAAGTGCCATGGACGGATCATAACGAAGCCGAACGGGACTGGCCAGAGAGAAGCTTCAAGACCGGGAGCACTGGGGCAAGTTCCCCCGCTCACGGACGGCATTCCACTCGGCTTCCATCCGAACCGCTTCAGCCTCCAGGGTCCGGATTCGGGAATCGGGAGAAGGATGGGTGGAGAGCCACTCAGGGCCAGCCCCACCGGCGCTGGCCTTCATGTTTTTCCAGAGTTCAACACTCTGCTTGGGATCGAAACCGGATCGGACCATCAGCCGCAGACCGATCAGATCCGACTCAGACTCTTGTGAGCGACTGAATGGAAGCAATGCTCCGAACTGCAACCCCACACCCAAGCCCCCGAGCAGAAGCTTCTTCTTATCGGGGTCCATTTCCCGCAGACTGACATCAACCACCCCCATGAGCAGCGAAGCCAACTCCCCATGGGATACCCGTTCATTACCGTGTTGGGCCAGCACATGCCCCACTTCGTGTCCGATGACCGCAGCCAACTGATCCGCTGTTCGGGCGACAGGCAACATTCCGGTATGGACACCGATTTTCCCACCCGGTAAGGCGAATGCGTTCGGGGTGGGATCTCTAAAGACCACCACTTCCCAGCCCGATACCGGGATCCTGCTCCCCGAATTCGCAATCAACGGCCGGGCGATGCACTTCACATAGGCATTGATCTTGGGGTCCGCCTCGATCGGGGTCTTTTTCTTGATCTCGTCGAAAGACTGGACCCCCATCGAATCCATGGTCGAGTCCCCGAACAGCAGGATCCGTTTCCGCCCCAAAGGGGACGTGGCACAAGCTGAAAGGATCAGAACCGTCAGAAGAAGTCTGTGGATTTGCTTCATAGGTGATTCCTCAATTCTTCATGAAATGCCCTACGAAAAGCTCGGATCCGGTTGTCTTCGCGGGTAGGGTGCACCCTGTTGGTGAGCAGTATGGCAAAATTACCGTTCACAGGATCCATCCAAAGGGAAGTGCCTGTGAATCCCAGATGGCCGATCGAGTCAGGAGAAAACGCGAAGCCGGTTGAGCCACTGCCATCCTCTGACGGACAATCGAAACCGAGAGCCCGTCTTCCACCCCGATCATCGGACCCGGGGGTTGAAAACTCCCTGAGCGTTGCAAGCGAGACGAAATCACCTCGGAAGAGACCACCGATCCAAGCCAGCAGATCCTGAAGGGTCCCGAAGACCCCGGCATGCCCGGCCACCCCGCCCAAGGAATAGCAATTGTCGTCATGAACGAGACCTGCCAAAGGGCCACGCCAAGGACAAATCTCGGTCATGGCCACCGACTCGCCCCTTGCTTGGATGGCAAATCGTTCCTCCAGCGCTGAATGGATCACGGGCCGGTAATGTAACCCCACACTCTCGGACTCAGCCCAAAGCCGGGCGACATCAGAACCGAGATCCAAGGAGAGAGCCCGACCGAGATGCAGGAATCCAAGATCCGAATAAACGATGCGCGCTCCGGGAGCGGACTCTAGCCCGATCGAATCCAAGGCTGAAAAAAAGAGTCGTGACCGTTCTTCAAGCGGTACCGCATGCAAGCTGGTTCCGAAGCGAGCAACGAGAGTCTCGAAAAACCCCTTCCATGCCGGCAACCCGGAAGAGTGTTGGAGCAACTGCCTCCAGGTGAAGGATCTTCCCGGAACCGGGCATTCATCCAGCCGGAAAACCCCTTGCTCGAACTGTTTCATCGCGAGCAAAGTGGTACCCAGGATCTTCGACAAAGAGGCCAGATCAAAACGTGTGGAGGGTCCCACCTGCCCGGCATTCGTCAAGTGAGAGGTCCGACCCGCATAAAGTGTGGTCACCGGCCGCCTGGCTACCAAGTCCTCGATCCGTCCGAAAGACGCAGCCATTCCAGAACCGATCCCCTCTGAAATCGCACGCTCCATTCCCTCTTGAATCTTCATCAGATCACCCAGGTTTCCCCGGGAATGGCTTTTCCATCCCTGAATCGGGTCGCAGAAAGCGGTGCAAGATCAATAGTCTGATAACGTCCCGTCACCATCTTCTCGGCCAAAGCGCGTCCGGCCGCGAAACTCTGCATCGCGCCGTGGCCGGAGAAGGAGTGTGCCTCAAAGATCCGGCCTTCAGGAACAGAACCCCCGAAAGCTTCCCCGACAATGGCGTGATGATCAGGAGACTCCTCGTAGAGGCCTGCCCAACCACTCACGTGGCGGAGACTCTCGAATGCGGTCGACCTTTCGTACAAAGACGGCCAGATCCACTCCTCGAAAAAAGAGTCGCCGTCGTAATCGAAGCGGTACCCGGGAGTCTCCCCTGGATTCGCAAAGCCGGAGAGTCCGTAGATGGATTCAGGATGAAAATACACACCCGACGGATCGATGATCATTCCATAAGGAGTGAGATCGAGTTCCCTCGCATGGAAAAGCGAAATCTGCCTCCTCACGGGTTGAGAAGGACAGGTGTATCCCAATCGACGGGCGATTTCCGGAGCCCAGGCGCCACCCGCATTCACCACCCGATCCGCCTCGATTCGGATCCACTCGCCCTCTTCTTTGGAAAACGCCTCACGACCGGAGGGGTTCCTCGACAACAACTCTCTCTTCTGGACACTCGACAAACTGGATGCGAAACGGAAAACGTCCACCACAACTCTTCCTGCGGAGGAGAAATCAGCACCGCAAAAATAAGCCGAATCAATGAACCGTGCCCCCTTACTCATCGCATCCTCGCGAAAATGCTCTTTGAGCCGGTTCGGATTCACCAATCCGTCGCGAACGCCAAATAGACCTCCAGCAAGGTCTGAAGTCTTGTCGATAAAGGGAACACGATTACGGATCTCCTTCACATCCAGGATCTCGACCGGCCAACCATGACGGACATGCATTTCTCTGGAGCGCAAGGCGGAATCCCAGGTCCCGGGGCGATGGAGCCAGAGGTAACCACAAGCTCGGTATCCGACCTGTTCGGCATGGACCGAAAAAAAGTCGATCGACGCCTTCGAGAGTTCGAGATTCACCGTTTGAGACCAGGTTCCCCTGACCCCGCCGGCATTCAATTCACTACTGCTCCATTCCCCGCTCAGATCGGGATCGATCACCAGAACATTCTTGAGACCGGCATTCACCAAGCCATACGCGATTGCACTGCCGATGAGTCCGCCACCGATTACAAGGACTTCCGTATTCATGGACTCTTCCAGGTTCACCACATCATCTCGGTGAAATTTTCAGAAATGATCTTTGGATCACCATTCTCTTCAGCAATGTAGAGAATCTTAGTCCCTCGAGAGACCAGGCCTTTTCCACCGCCCTTCAACTTGGACTCGTAGTCCTGGGTGAACATCATCATGGTGTACTTTGGATGCCTGAAAAAATATGGATGGCTCGCGTTGACATTGATTCGGGAATACTTCCTGGTCAATACCCCTTTGTAGGCCTTCCATTGTTCCCGATCGACATGCTTCCCCTTGATCGGCGACGCAAAATCAGTGTGATAGTGCCTCATGTATTTCTCGACATCCCGACTCTCCCAATCGCGGATCCACGTCTCGAAAAACTTGTGGAGACGCTCGTCACGTCCTCCGGTCTGGTACTTCGGAGTGAGCTCGTCGAAAATCAAAACTGGAGTCAGACCCGGCTGAATGGATTGCTGAATTTCGAGTAGCTCCTCGTTCTTCAGCACCACGCAGCCTTCACTGTCGAAGTCCCGCTTCAGGCGTTCCGGCTCGTTCGTGCCGTGAAGCATGATGTTGTTACCGGTACAGCCTGCAATCTGATCATATTCGTTGGGGTAATTGATGTAGAATGCCATCACTCCGAACTTGGCCTTGAGCTGAGGGGGCAAGATTTTGTAAGAAAACTGGTACACTCCCTCCGGGGTCTTGAGATCACCCTCCTCTTGTTTATCCCCTTTCACCTTCCCTGTGGTCGTATGGTAGGTCTTCAGGATTCTGAAAGAATCATCTTCTTCGTAATGTGCGAGATGAAGAAGATTGGTCTTCTTGTCCACAAGAACAAGGGTATGGGAATGTTGAGAATGTGAGGACTTCTGGGCTGCAATGGAAACCGGCGCGCCGATCAGTTGAAGGGCGGCAAAAAGGGTGAACCAAAAACCCGACTCGAACCCGAAACTCATTGAAGAAATCCTACATGTTCCGGATCAGGATTTAAAGCGAAGCTTCGGAACTAAGGAAAGAGCTTCAATGACGATTCTTGAGTTCATCTTGGACTTCCCCACCCTACGGTCTTCAAACAAAATGGGAAATTCTTTGAAGCGAAACCCTTTACGGAAGGCCCGGTACTTGAGCTCGATTTGGAAGGAATAGCCCCCCGCCTCCAAGGTATCGAGATCGATTCCCTCGAGAACGCGCCGGTTCCACCCGTTGAATCCTCCAGTGAAATCGCGGATCGGTGCTCCAAGGACCATGCGGGAATACAGACTTCCACCCCGACTGATGATTTTCCGGAGCAGTCCCCAATTCACCGTGCCGCCACCATCCACATAACGCGAACCGATTACAAAATCGTGCTCATTCAGTAGATTCAACATGGCAGCTAAAAACGAAGGATGATGGGAAAAATCGGCATCCATTTCGATCAATTGATCGAAACCCTGGGAGAAACCCCAACGGAAACCCGCGATGTAAGCTGGTCCTAACCCCTGCTTTTGCGTTCGGTGAAGAACATGAATCCTCGGTTCGGAAGCCGAAAGCCGATCAGCAAGTGCACCAGTACCATCGGGCGAACCGTCGTCCACCACCAGCACATGCACCTCCGACGGAGTACGCTTCATCACCTCGGCGGTGATGGGACCCAGATTTTCGATCTCATTGTAGGTCGGGATGACGATCAGTACCCGTTTCGCGGGGCTTGTCATCAGAATGGTACGTCTTCTTCAGTGAAGGTAGGCTCGGCCTGGAACGAGGTTGAGGCCATGTTATTGCCGTAGTCCTGACCACCGTACTGGTTGTTGTTCTGACCCTGATTGGAGTTCGAATAACCGTATTCATTGCCGGTAGAGCGGGTGGCACCGCCTCCGAGGAACTGGACCTGTTGGGCGACAACCTCAGTGGTGTAACGGGTCTGGCCTTCTTTGTCCTGCCAGGAGCGGGTCTGCAGCTTGCCTTCAATGTAGGCTTGGCGCCCCTTCTGGAGGTACTGCCCGCAGAGCTCGGCCAACTTGCCGAACACCACGACACGGTGCCATTCCGTCTTCTCCTGTTTCTGGCCGTTTCGGTCCGTCCAGGATTCATTGGTTGCGATACTCAAGTTGCAGATGCTCTGTCCGGAGGAAGAAGTCTTGACCTCAGGATTTTGCCCCAGATTGCCGATCAAAATCACTTTGTTGATTGCCATGCCCCTGATTTACGCCAGATGTCATTCGCAAGTCAAGGGATCTTCTCTGAGGGGCCTTTTGTCGTTTACGCTCCGGATATGTAAGGCCTTTTTCTTCGAACTTTCTCCGCCAAGTTGCCTCGACCTCAGCTACTGCTCTCTCCCGATTCACCAAATACAGGATCGGATCGAACTTGCACTCCGGACACACCAAAGAAGACCTCATTTTGAGCCGATACCCTGCCTCAAAAACCAGTCCGACAGGAATCAGAAAGGCCAAGGCTCCCTTCCATGCCATCCATGGCCAGGCCAAAAGTGAGCAAAATGCGGTGGTGATGGCAATCTGAGCGAAAAATCGTGGAGAGCCGATCCGCGCAGGAGGCGCGAGGTGACGCTCCTTTTTGCAAGAGACGCAGAAGAACCTGTACTTCTGGCGTTCGAGGTTCTTCAGGTAGGATTGGACTGAACGGTGTTGAAAAATCGGCTGCATTGAAACTCCTTTTCAAAGTCGCCCGATTCCGAGTATACCAAAACCTTCATGAAATCCGATGCAAAAAAGCATTCCTTGACGGAGTCTCCCGTGTTTCCGGAAACCTGGACCCGGGTCTTGGACGACGTCCTCCCCGTTTTTGTCAAGGAGCGGTTCTCACCATCGGAATCCTGGAAGAGCAAACCCTTCGACCGTGAAGACGTCAATTTTTTCTCGAAAGGCCTGATTGAGCTGTCGGAATTTTTCACTGTGGAGCGGGATGGCAGCAAGTTGCCGAACTATTTCACCACAGCCCGATTCCGCTCTAGCTACTTCCTCTACTTTTTCGGACTCCAGGGAGCCAAGTTTCTGACGCTGTTCGATCGTTACCCTAAGGCCATCGAGGCTGCTCTTTCACATGCCGCTGAGACCGGGGTATTTCGCATCGTGGATGTGGGCTCAGGCCCAGGAACCGCATCCCTTGCCCTCCTGGTTTTTTTGCTCGACGGGCTCAGGAACGCGGACCGTAGCCCCCTCACGCTTCCATTTTCTATCGAGCTCGTTTGGATCGATCAAAACAGCACCATCCTGAAAGACGGGGAAAGCCTGCTCGGCAAGATTCTCGAGCTCTATCCCGAGATCACGGGGGATGTTCGCGCCATTCTGGATGACAGGTCTTGGTGGAAACACCCGAAAGACTTCCGCTTTGATTCTTCCCTCGTCCTATTCGGAAACGTACTCAACGAGTGTCCGGATGACCCGAGGATCTTCCAGCAAGGCCTAGCCCCCTTTCTGCGGGACCCCAAGGGTGGCGGAGTCCTTCTCATTGAACCCGCATTCAAATCCGCCTCGCAACGGCTCGCTGGAATCCGGAACGAGCTCACGCTCACCGAAGATCCGTTGATTCCTTGGGGACCCTGCTTGCACGCCGGCACCTGTCCACTCACCGAAGGTCGTGACTGGTGCCATTTTTCCATTCCGGCCAAATTGCCTGGAAGCTTCTTCAAGAAGTTCTCGATCAAGCTCGGAGGAATCCGGGAGTGGCTGAAGTTCTCGTTTCTTTGGGTCGCCACCCGTGACTCGAAAAAAGCCGCAACACCCCCGAAAGGCTGGGTCAGGATCATCAGCGATCCACTCCGCACGCCGAAAGGCCTGCAAAATCAGGTTTGCCGTCCGGAGCGATTCACCTACGTCAAAACACCGCATCGCCCCTATCACCGTGGAGACATCATCCGTGATCCGCTATTACCATCGAACCCATCAACGCGTCGAAACTGAGCAAGTTTACGGTGAAGCCTGGCTGAATTGGGCATACAAGACCCTTCCCGGAAAATTACTGACCCGGCATGTGTTTTCGAAACAATGGGTCAGCCGGATTTTCGGGGTTTTCGAGGACTCACCCCTGAGTCGTTCGAAAATTGACGATTTCATCAAGAAGTACGAAATCGACATGGATCAGTTCGAAACCACCGGCTATTCGAATTTCAATCAATTCTTCATTCGGAAATTCAAAGAAGGAAAGAGACCCTTTGTCTCTCATCCCGGAACCTTCTGTGCGGGGGCCGAAGCCCGTTACCTCGTGTTCCAATCCCTGAAAGCCAAACAGACATTCCCGGTGAAAGGCATCGAGATCGAGCTCGGAATCCTCTTGCAGGACGTTGAAATTGCGAAAGAATTCGAAGGCGGGTCCTTGATCCTCGCCCGACTTTGCCCCGTCGACTACCACCGGTTCCATTTCCCGTTCGAAGGGCAATTGATCCGACATTACCGAATCGCCGGCGAATACCACTCGGTCAATCCGGCAGCTTTCGCAGCCGAACCAAAAGTATTCCTCAAGAACGAGCGGCAAGTAGCGATTCTGGAAAGTCCGGCCTTCGGCAAGGTCGCCATGATTGAAGTCGGAGCACTCGGAGTCGGCAAGATCGTCCAGAGTGCCTACTCTGCCCTGGATGCGATGCCTGTAAAATTTGCCCGTGGCGCCGAAAAAGGTTACTTTTTATTTGGAGGCTCCACCGTGATCTGGCTCGTCCAAAAAGGAAAATTGAATCTCAGCCCGGATCTCGTTGAGAACAGCGCCCGGAACCTGGAGACCTGGGTTCCACTCGGACAGGCGTTGGGTGAGCGCCCTGACGCGTGAGTAAGGCTCTGCCGCTGATCGAGGAGCTGTTCCAGAAGATCATCGGCCCCTTCGCCGCCACCGACGTCGCACCGCTGCTCTTCGAACCTGACAATGTCGAAGACCGCGTCTCCCACCTGATCACGAACTTCAACCGACATCCCCAGTTCATTCCACCGTTTCAAACCTTGATCAAGTCCTTGAACCCGCAAGATCGCGAGGTTCCACTCGAAGAGCACATCCGCTTTTTCACCACCAATGCGACACGCCACTGGCTCTTGATCGGACTGATGAACCAGGTTCTCAAGATCAAGGAACTCGAACTCGACTTCAACACCGGAAAATTTCCTGGAAAGCCGAATGAAATTCTAAAATATGCTAACGAGGCGAGGAACCAGTTCGGCGAAGAGAGCCGTTACAAAGACCACGTTTTTGCTGTCGGATTCATGTTCGATTATCTGCTGTTCCTGCATCGGAGTCCGGTACTGAACCTGGGCGGAACCAAGCTGGATGAGCCCATCAACCAGGCTTTCACCCGGGCTACCGAACAGGGATTGCTGAGTTTGAAACTCTCTAAATTCAAGAAAAAACTCTCGCTCGACAAGCAAGTTCCGGTCACCTGCTATCTCAGGCAACTCGCCCAAGTGTCATTGATCCTTCTCAAGCCGGGCGAGTCACTCGAATTCTACAAAAAACTCTCATCACTGAAGCACTCCGAGCCAGTGAGGCTCGCCATGGAAAGACAGACTTTTGGAACCCATTGCGGACTGATCGCTTCTTTTCTTGCGCAGATGGTGCCTGAATTCACCCCTCTCGATCGTGCCATGTCGATCTGGGGCGCCCCCTTCTTGGGATGGATGAGCGGCAACCGGGATGTTCATGATCTTTGCGCGATGGGAATGCTCGCAACCGCGCTGAAGGAACACGTGAAAGGATCGGACTTCAAGGGAGACGGTTCGATCGGCCAGGTGCTTCCCGAACTTTCATTCCTGGATCTTCTGCTGACAGCGGAGGTGAAAAATGAAGCTAAAGTATGAGCAGTTTGAAGGCATCGGCTCATTCACGATCCGAGGGCGTATCGAGGCTGCACAATTCCGACTACTCGCCATCGGTCTCGAGAGCCTCGTGAAAAACACTCCGAGCTCATTGGTGGTGAACCTGACCCGGGCACCGTTTGATGAGGCTTACACTAAGAATCTGATCGAGCTGAAAAAGGCCGTTCAGAAATTGACCCGCCAGAAGATCTACTGGATCGGAAAAGTCAGAGGGCTTTGCGATTATCCTGAAATCGGCTTGCTGTTCTCGCGCCTGGGTGGATTCAAGTTGAGACAAGTCGGGGACCGCCTCAAGCTGGAGGACGATTTGTACGGACTCCACGAACAGATTGAATCGGTGAAGAAACGCATTGATGAACTGGGCGGGGACGAGGACAACGCCCACCGACTCATTCTCGAGAACAAAATCCTCAAGGAAAAGCTTCGCATCCTGAGCCAGACTGTCAGGGTTCAAGAGGACAGGATGAAAATCCAACAAATCACATCTGCCACGGACTCGGATCATTCCGAAAAAGTGAAGGCCGCTCGCGAGGCCATCAAAACGGGATTCGGAGACATCCAGGTATGAGCTTGAAAGCCATCCTGATCACCCAAGACGCGGTGGTCGATCAAGTCAAACAACTCGAGACCCAGAAGGGCGAAATGGAAGTGGAGCTCGAACAGCTCGAGAACAAACTCAGGAACATCGAGGCCTCTCTGGCGGAGAATGAACAACTCCGGGTAAAAAACCAGGCCTTACTGAACCAAACTCTTCAGAATTCGGATGAGGAATGGAACCGACGGTCTACCCACTTCCCAGACATTTACAGGAAAATCCTCGAATCGGCCGCAGCCCTCGTCGCGACGCCCAAGAAGTGATTCCAGATCCTGACGCAACCCGTCCAAGGTCATTCCTTGTTCCACTACCCGCAGTCCGGTAGCATGAGCCGAAAGCGCCATGAAACAAATGACTGATGCAACTCTCGAACGATCTCTCGGACCGCTCATGCTCTGGGGTCTTGGCGTTGGATACGTCATTTCTGGAATGTATTTTGGATGGAATCTGGGACTTCCGGCCGGGGGTAGCCTCGGGCTCGCTGTGGCCACTCTGTTCATCGCCCTCATGTACGTGTTTTTCGTATTCGCTTATGCCGAGCTTGCCTGTGCGATGCCTCAAGCAGGCGGTGCGTTCGATTATGCTCAGCGTGCCTTCGGTAGTGGGGTGGGTATTCTGACCGGAACCGCACAGTGGATAGAATTCCTGTTCGCTCCACCGGCGATCGCGTTCGCCATCGGTGCTTATTTCCACGAGTTTTTTCCCGCGCTTCCAGTCCTCACCATCGCCGCTGCAGCATTTCTGGTCTTCACGGTTCTCAATCTGCTCGGAGTCCGGGCCGCAGCCCGCTTCGAGCTGTTCATCACCGTTTTTGCAGTGATCGAACTTCTGATCTTCGCAGGAGTCACTCTCCCCCACCTCGATCCAGCCAACCTGACCCTAAATGCGCTCCCCCACGGTTGGACGGGCGTGTTCGCGGCGATCCCTTTCGCGATCTGGTTTTTCCTAGGAATCGAGGGTGTCGCCAATGTCGCTGAAGAAACAGTCGATCCGGGACGGAACATCCTCCTCGGCTTCGGAAGCTCGATCGCCACGCTGGTCATCCTGTGTGCACTGACCTTCACCTCATCCGTCGGGGTTGCCGGATGGGAAGCGATTGTTTACCCAGTACAAGGCCTCCCCGAAACTTCCGACTCCCCCTTGCCCCTCGCCCTTTCAAAAATCATGGGTAAGGACCACCTCCTGTACCACCTTCTCCTGACCGTTGGCCTTTTCGGATTGATCGCCTCTTTTCACGGTCTCATCCTGGCCGCAGGAAGAGTCACCTTCGAACTGGGACGGAAAGGACATCTGCCTCGCTTCCTAGGTCTTCCGCATTCAAGACTGAAAACCCCGGCGTCCGCACTGGTGTTGAACGGAATTATCGGAATCGTTGCTTTGCTTTCGGGTAAAACCTCGGAACTGATCACCATCGCCTGCTTCGGCGCAATCACTCTTTATATCAATTCACTCGCATCTTTCTTCAGGCTCAGGAAAAAGGAACCAGCACTCCATCGTCCCTTTCTCGCACCCGGGTACCCGTTAACTCAAGCCGTGGCCCTTGGGATTGCCATCATCAGTCTCATTTCCATGTTCTACTTCAATCCTAAGCCGGGCATGATCTACCTTGCCATGCTGGCCACAGGATCGATTTGGTTCTATTCACGTACCCGTATTTCAGCCACCAAGGAGGAATCATGAAACTCAGCAAAGAACGGATTCTGGAAGAGGTGAACACCTCGGCCAACCCCAAGGTAAAAGTGGCCATCACTGACATCGATGGAATTTTACGTGGAAAGTATCTACATAAAGACAAGTTCGTTGGAAGCCTCGAGGGTGGATTCGGATTCTGCAATGTCGTCTTCGGCTGGGATTCGGGTGATGTGGCTTACGAGGGGATGGACTACACCGGGTGGCATACCGGTTACCCAGATGCGATCGCCCGGCTCGATCCACAGTCTTTCAGAAAAGTCCCCTGGGACGAGGACGTCCCGTTTTTCCTCGGAGATTTCGATCTCGAGATCTGTCCGCGCAACCTATTGAAAAAAACCAGAGCCAAAGCAGAGGAAGCCGGTTTCCATGCAAATTTCGGACAGGAGTTCGAATGGTTCAACTTCCGTGAAACCCCGGAGGCCCTCCATGACAGGAACTTCAGTGATCCGACGCCACTCACACCAGGGATGTTCGGCTATTCGTTGCTCCGGATGTCCCGCAATTCCGACTTCCTGAACGATCTCTACGATCTCATGTTCCAGTTCGGTGTCCCGCTGGAAGGACTTCACACGGAAACCGGTCCGGGTGTTCTCGAAGCTGCGATTCTCTACGCTGATGTTCTCGAATCAGCTGACCGAGCGGTCCTGTTCAAGTCAGGGGCGAAGGAAATCGGCCTCAAGCACGGTATCATGCCAACCTTCATGGCAAAAATCAGTGACAAACTCCCGGGATGCTCGGGCCACCTTCACCAAAGCCTGTCTGACGGGAAGACCAACCTTTTCTTCGATGAAAAAGGCCGGAACAAAATGAGCCCACTCATGGAAAGTTACTTGGCGGGCCTGCTTCACTGCATGCCGGAGATCCTTCCTCTTTATGCTCCGACGATCAATTCTTACAAGCGGTTGGTCGAGGGAGCCTGGGCACCCACCACCCTCACCTGGGGGATCGACAACCGGACCGTAGCGATTCGTGCACTTCCGGGTGGATCTAAGTCCACACGCATCGAATTGAGAGTGGTCGGCAGTGACGCCAATCCTTACCTCGCCCACGCCGCATCACTCGCATCTGGCCTGTACGGGATCAAAAAGGGCCTCAAACTCAACGTCCCTGCCACAGAGGGCAACGGATACCGGAATACATCGAACGGGGTTCTCCCGCCAAACCTCTGGGAGGCCACCGCTCGCTTCAAGAACTCGGAAATCGCCAAAGAACTCTTCGGCGAGACCTTTGTTAAGCATTTTGCAGGTACCCGGGAGTGGGAATGGCGTCAACACGCCAAAGCCGTCACCGATTGGGAATACAAACGCTACTTCGAAATCATTTGAGGAGAACACCATGCCTTACGACTTCAATCAGAGAATGAATTTCAATTTCCCGACTTCGATCCGCTTCGGTAACGGGGTAATCGACGAACTCGGGCCGCACTTATCCCAGGAAAAACTGAAACATGTTCTTTTGGTTTCCGACCCAGGCCTCGTCAGGTTGCCCGTCTTCGAGCAAGTCTCTTCACTCATCAAGAACGCCGGACTTGAAGTCACCGCTTTCTCTGAGATCGCAAAGAACCCTGTCAAATCCAACGTACTGAAGGGGGTGGATCTCTATCACTCTGCGGGCTGCGACTGCATCGTGGGCTTCGGGGGCGGTGCTTCCATGGACGTGGCCCGTGCCATCGCTCTCAAAGTGCATCATCCGCTCGATCTGTTCGCCTATGACGATGCCATCGGTGGTGATCGTCATGTGACCGAACCCGTACCGTACTTCGTGACGGTCCCCACCACCTCCGGAACCGGTTCCGAGGTCGGGCGCTCCACCGTAATCGCTGATGATGTGACTCACGAGAAGAAAATCCTGTTCTCCCCCAGGCTGATGGCCCGCAAAGTGTTTGCGGATCCCGCCCTGACCATGGCACTCCCCGCAATGGTGACGGCAACCACCGGAATGGACGCACTGACCCACTGTGTGGAGGCCTACCTTGCTAAAGGATTCTCCCCGTTGTGCGACGGTGTGGCCCTGGAAGGGATCCGACTCATCGCTGACTCACTCGAGTGCGCCACCCACGCACCGGATCTCGAGTCCCGCTCAAAAATGATGATGGGCGCTCTCATGGGCGCCACCGCGTTCCAAAAAGGTCTCGGAATCGTCCACTCATTGGCTCATCCCTTGTCCACCTTGGTGGACATGCACCACGGTCTCGCGAACGCCGTGATGATTCCGTACGGAATGGAGTTCAACGCACCGGTCTCGGGTCCGCGGATGAAGACCATCGCAAAAACCATCGGTCTTGAGAACGAGTCGGCCGAAGGCTTCGTCAATTGGCTTCATGAAATGAATGCCAAACTCGGAATTCCCGCTTCCTTGAGTCTTTTGGGTGTGACTCACGATCATGTGGAAAAACTCTCCGCACTGGCCATCGCTGATCCATGCCACGGATCGAACGAACGGACCGTGACCCAAGCCGATTTCGCCTCCCTCTACCGGAAGGCCCTGGCATGATCCGGATCGGTGTCTCGGCCTGCTTCATGTACCCTGACCCGGCAAGGACGGTTTTCGGTCACAAACAGCTCTCTTATTTCGAACATGACATGAGCCGATGGTTGGCAAGACCGGGGGTGATGCCGATCCTGATTCCAGACCTGTCCCCGGACCGTCTCTACCCTTATCTCGAAATGATGGACGGATTCGTGTTCCAAGGAGGCGCTGACATCGCCCCCGGGACCTACGGCGAAACAGCGATCGAGAACGGTCGTTGGCCGGGTGATCCCCATCGCGACCGTTATGAGCTCACCCTCATGGACTGGGCCTTCAAGAACCGGAAACCGGTGCTTGCGATTTGCCGGGGCTTTCAACTCATGAATGTGTACTTCGGCGGTACTCTGTACCAGGACCTGAAAGTCGAAACAGGAACGTCTGTCGAACATCGGAATGCAGAGACTTACGATCGGGTCAGTCACGAGGTCCGCTGCACCGAGGGAAGTCTTTTATCACAGATCTACATGAAAGACCGCTTACACGTGAACAGCGTCCACCACCAAGGGGTGAAGACCTTGGGTCGTCATTTGAAGGTCGATGCCCACTGTTCCGAAGACAAACTCATCGAGGCGTTCCACTACGAGGGCCCGGAGCCGGTATGGTTTCAGGGAGTACAGTGGCATCCGGAGTTCTCACATACTTTGGGAGACAGGGTGATCAGTCCCGAACCATTGCTTGACCGTTTTTTGAAGGAGATATCAGTATGAAGATCTTCAATCCCGCAACAGGCGGTTTGATCAAAGAAGTCCACGAAACCACTCCGGTCGAGATCCATGGCGCTTGGACGCGTGCGAAATCCGCGCAGCCCGCCTGGAACTCAAAGAGCCTCGAAGAACGACTGACGGTGATCCGACGCTATCACGATCTACTCGATCGGGACTCGGACCTTCTCGCCAAGGATCTGTCCCTTGAAGTCGGTAAACCCCTGCAGGAATCGAAAAACGAGGTTCAAGGAGCACGGGGGCGTATCCGCTTTTTCCTCGAACAAGCCTCTAAGTGGCTCCAACCCCAGGCCATCAGGACGGACGGGAACACGCGAGAGGAGTTGAGCCTCGATCCGCTCGGGATCATTGCCAACATCTCAGCCTGGAACTATCCCTATCACGTAGGGGTCAACGTTTATGTTCCAGCACTGATTGCAGGAAATGCGGTCCTTTACAAACCCTCCGAGTTCGCAACGTTGACCGGACTTCATATTGCGAGACTCCTTCATGAAGCCGGCGTCCCCGAGGACGTTTTTGTCCCGGTGGTGGGTGATCGGGTTGCGGGCGAAGCATTGCTCGATCTCCCGCTGGACGGCTACTTTTTCACCGGGAGTTACCGGACCGGTAAACACATCGCCGAGCGTGTGGCTTCGAAGTTGGTACCGGTAGGGCTTGAACTCGGGGGCAAGGATCCGCTTTATGTCACTGACGAGGTGGATGATCTCAAGAAAGTCGCCGTTGCTGTGGCCGAAGGATGCTTTTACAACAACGGGCAGAGTTGTTGTGCGGTCGAGCGTGTTTATGTGCACGAGCGAATTTACGACGAGTTCATAAAGGAGTTCGAGTCCGAGGTGCGGACTCTGAAAGTCGGGAATCCGATGGAACCGGGAATCCAGCAAGGATCGTTGACCCGGCCGGCACAGCTGGAGTTCCTTGAGACACAGATCTCGGATGCTTTGACAAAAGGAGCGAAAGTCCTCTGCGGGGGTAAGCGTGTTCCAGGACCGGGTGCCTACTACGAGCCGACAGTGGTGGTGAATGTCGATCACTCCATGAGGATCATGATGGAAGAAAGCTTCGGTCCGGTGATCGGAGTCATGAAGGTCCGGAATGACGAGGAGGCGATCGGTCTGATGCAAGATTGCGAATACGGACTCACCGCCGCAGTCTACTCGCGGAATGAAAGCCGGGGACGTACAATACTCAGCCGGATCAACACCGGGACCTCCTATCTGAACTGTTGTGACCGGGTCAGCCCCTATCTGCCATGGGCCGGGCGCAAACATTCAGGTCTTGGAACCACCCTTTCCTGGCTGGGGATTCTCAGCTTTGTGAGACCTCGCGGATGGCACCTCAGAACTCCGTGAGGGTTTGGGCCTTTCTTCTGATCTGGATGATTTACGGAGCAATGATCAACGCTTCGGAGCTCCGAACCTACTCCCTCGCCCAAGGTGTGGCGGAGTCCCTGGTTGAAAGGGGAACCTTCACCCTCGGGCACTCGACGATTCCGGATTTTAATTCGAGTCTCGACTCGTTCAGTTACCATGGCAAACTGTTGCCAGCGAAACAGCCCGGTGTGTTCTTCGCAACAGCCATCCCCTACTCATTTCTGCGCCTGTTCGGAATCCGATACCAGGAGTTCCGTGACTTCGCTTCTGCTTGGACCACCTGGTGGACCTCAGGACTACTGACTGCTTGGTTTGTAGTTTATTTTTTCGGATTCGTCCGGAAGATCGGTGGCCGGCGTGGAACAGCGCTATTGATGACATCAACTCTGGCTTTCGGTACCAATCTATTTCCCTACACCGGGACCCCTCATCACGATGTACTCGCCACCTGCATCATGGGATTTGCATCGATCGGACTCCTGGAACTCCATCCGGGACGAAGACCGGTGAGCATTCTTTTTGCAGGTGCTCTTCTCGGTTTGGTGATTTTCTTTTCGATGTTACCCGCACTCTTGGTGGCGACCTGCCTCCTGTTCTCGCTGATCCACCTCGGACTGCGCGGTGGTGCGATTTACGGAGCCGGATTCGTGGCGGGTTACTTACCCACCGCACTCTATAACTTCCATTACTTCGGAAATCCACTGACTCAGGCGAACATGGCCGGTAATTATTCCAACACCTTCTTCGCTCCATCATGGACCACTTTTCTCATCCGTTGGAACGAATACCTGAGCCCGATGAGCAACATGTCGATTGCCCATACCATGCCGGTGGTGCTCCTGGGAATGATCGGAATCCTTTTCTTGCCGACACAGCTCCATAAGATCAGGAATCTTGGATTCGCATTCTTGGTCATTCATCTGACCTACCTGTTCAACATGGGAACGGAAGGGCACTGTCAGTTCGGAGCGCGATACTTGATGCCAATCCTCCCGTTCGCCTGTATCGGACTCATGGCTTGGTCTGGGAATGCCTTACAGAGATCACTGCTGATCGGGGCATGGATCTACTCCGTTGCATACAATCTGATCGGCGCACTCGGACAGACGATGATCTGTACCAACTTGGTGCAACCCCCTTTTTCCACCATACTCACCAACTCGGAACAATTCCTGATGGATCAACGCCCCCTGGTTCCACTTCTCATGTTGGTCTCGGTGGGTCTCGGCATAGTATTGATAAGGCAATACAGGACGAATCGCTAAATCTGCGCTCCGCTCTTTACCGCTTCAATCCAGATGGCGTGAATGCCATCCCCCTTCGGCTCTGACTGGGGCACCCACTCAGCACCCTTGATCACCCGCAAACCGGTGCCCAGCTTGGGTTCATTCTCGAGCTTGAGCATCGAACAAGTGGAATAAAGAATCAGCCCTCCGGGAGCGAGATGCGATTCGGCCCAGTGGAGAAGTTCTTCTTGTTGTAACGCCAGGCGCTCCACATCGTGCCACCCCCGGTTCCATTTGATCTCCGGATGCTTTCGAATGATTCCTGTACTCGAACAGGGAGCATCAATCCAGATTAAATCATAGGTCTCGGGGCTGTCCCAGACCATCGAATGGGATGTGACCGTGATTCGATCAGTAAGTCCTAGGCGATCTGCATTTTCCCTGACCTTCGAAAGCCTTTCTTCATTGATGTCGGTCGCAGTCACTGAGTATCCTGCAGAAGCGAGACCGAGCGCTTTCCCGCCGGGGGCCGAACACAAATCGAGAATTCTGGGATTCTTCCATCCACGTTCCTCGATGGTGGACACCACTTCTTTGACCAGTAACTGATTGGAGATGTCCTGGACATATCCAGAAGGCTCATCACCCCGGAATCCGTCATGCAGAATGGTTATCTCATCACCACTGCGGTACCAGAGGTTGGGACGGCTCAACACGGCCTCCGCAAACGCAAAGGTCCAAGGACTCCCTCGCTCCTTACGGAGCTTTTTGAACAACCACTCCGGAAGACTGCACCAAGCCAGCTGTTCTTCGAAGGGGCTATGCTCGGAAACCTTCCAGTTCTGCCACTGCTCGC
This sequence comes from Pseudomonadota bacterium, assembly GCA_027491115.1. Classification (GTDB taxonomy): domain Bacteria; phylum Bdellovibrionota; class UBA1018; order UBA1018; family CAIMNF01; genus CAIMNF01. The sequence goes on along the minus strand of JAIXWV010000037.1, from coordinate 47,520 downwards.
GTGAATCGGCGACTTTCCGTAGGATCGCATTGGCAAACTTGGAGGGAGCATCGCCATCCATCTCACGGATCGCTTGCACACACTCCGAGACCACCAGCGCTGCGGGCGTGTCCTGTGCCAGCAACTGGAAAACTCCGGTCTGCAGAAACCGCCGGATCTCACCGGTGGGTTTCTTTTTTAGTGAATAGGTGTCGATCATGAAATCGAGGCGTCCACGATATCGAAGTACACCCGAACACAGTTCGAAGATCCAAGACCGGTCGAACTCCTGGAAAGTTGCGCCACTGTCTCTGGATAGTACGGTGGTCATCGCCTCCTCAAGAGGCCCCTTGGAGTTCCCGGCTTGAGCCAGAACTTCAACCGCAAGCACCCTCAATCGCACCAGAGACTGGGCGACCTTCTGGCCCGGACCCGATTTAGCGGGCGGCATGCCAGATCGCATAGAGTCCCGCAGGGAGTACCCTGACCTCGCTCGAGCCACCGACCAGACGTTCGGTCACTTTACCCACTAATCGATCGATGAAACTGCTCTCTTCTTCGAAGCCTTCATCATCGTCCTGGGAACCCATGAGAAGTTCCTGCAATCCCTTCATCTTTCTGATTGGGTAGACGACTTGAGGCTTGCCCTTGAATCCTGCTTCTTTTGCAATGTAGCGGACCGCGTCTTCTAGAGTCCCGAGCTCGTCCACGAGCTTCAACTTCAAGGCCTGGGTACCGGTAAACACACGTCCGTCAGCCACGACATTCACCTCTTCGGCAGAAAGCTTCCGGCCCTCGGCCACCGCACCTTTGAACTGCCCGAGAGTATCCATCACCAGCGCCTGAAAATATTCGCGTTCCTCGGGAGAAAGGTCCCGCCAATCTGCTCCACTGTCTTTGAATTTACCGGTCTTGACCGAGTAGCGCTCCACCTTTGCCCACTCATAGAGCTTCCGGAGATTCATGAACTCCATGATGACCCCGATGGAACCGGTCAAAGTCCCTGCATTGGCGAACACCCGCTTGGAGCCGGCGGCAATATAGTATGCACCGGACGCCGCTACGCTACCCATGGAAACCACCAGAGGCTTCTTGAAGCGTTTCACTGCTTCATAGATCTCTTGAGAAGGCGCCACTGCGCCACCCGGTGAATTCAAACGCACCACAACAGCCTTAATGGACTTGTCTTCTTCTGCATCCTTCAGATTCCGGATGACCTTCTTCGACTCAAGGATCACCCCTTTGACTTCAATCACGGCAACCCGCTCGTTTTTGTCGGCGAACACCTTTTGTTGATCCCCGTTTTTCCAGTGTTCTCCACCCTTCATGAAGTAATAAACGAAGGAGAAGATCAGGAAAAATCCGAACAGAACGGCAGAAAGCCCGAGGACCAGGGCCAGGGGATTCACATTCCGCTTTTTGATTTCACTCATGATTTCCATTCTACCCGGTAACCCTAAGAATACACTGACAAAGGTTTGCCGGCGCCTGAACCGAAGGAGCGATAAACGCGGCGCACAAAAATCACATCACTTCCACTTTCTTCTTGAATCTTCCCTCCCCCTCGATTAAAAAAGGGCTTCCTCTAATCATGCGTCCCCATCGTCTAGAGGCCTAGGACACCGCCTTTTCACGGCAGTAACCGGGGTTCGACTCCCCGTGGGGACGCCATTTTTCAATCTCATCTGGAGTATCGCTTTCAATTCATCTGATCGCTGCAGCCACTCATGGACGATGATCCTGCTATCATGATGAAACCATGACCATCGTTTCTTATTACGTCGCTCAATCTCTGGACGGATACATTGCAGACCTCTCTCATGGTGTGAGTTGGCTCGATTCAATCGCTCCAAATGAAGTCGTTCAATCCTTTCGGCAGCCGGGGGACACGGAGAACCTATTCAAGTACGAGGATTACCTCAAATCAGTTGGAGCCATTGTGATGGGAAGGAAGACTTATGACTTTCTCGTTCAATATGGATCCAATCCTTACCAAGGAATAGAAACCTGGGTTTTGTCTGAGTCGCTCTCAGCGAAGGCCCCTCTTCTACCTGGAATCCAACTCGCTCCCCCTTCGATGGATCTCAAAACTTTTGTTTCAGATTTAATGAATCGGACCAACAAGAGAATCTGGATTGTCGGCGGGGGAGATGTTGCAGCACAGGTCCTTGAACTTGACCTGTTGGACGAGATCATTGTCTCGATCGCGCCCAGAACTCTGCAAGCAGGCATCCCGCTTTTCCGGTCCTTGAACATGACGAGCGTTAAAAACTGGAAACTCACTCAAACTCAAATTACCGAAAACGGTTTTGTTCAGCTTTGTTACCGAAAATAGGACCTGCAACTGACCCACGGATACTCATCAGAGCCATTAATGCTGGGCGTTAACTTTTGATAGAGCTCTTACTTCCGGTGCTACTTGCAACTTGTCCCCAAAACTCCGATCATCAAAGGGTGGGCACTTACAAACGTAAACTCAAAAACTACCTCATTGAACCCGAGTTCCAGCTGAAACTGATCTCCTACTTCGCCGGACTCTTTGCATTTACAACCATCAGTCTCTACTCGACGGTGTTTATCTTCTTTTGGAGACTCCGTCAAAAAGCCTTGAATGTGGGAATTCCTGAGGGACACATTTTTTTTCAATTCATAGGGAATGAAAAACGAGATCTCGATCTAACCTTCGCTCTACTAGCCTTGGTCAATTTGATCGTACTTGTAGGAGTAGGTGTCGTGGTTTCACACCGGATTGCCGGCCCCCTGCACAAGCTGAAGGGGTATCTTGCCCGGGTGATCGCTCCTGAAGGACCTGACTTCAAGCTCAGAAAAAACGATTTTCTCCGGGACCTCGAGCCCGTCGTCAATGAGCTCAAAACACGGATCAAAGAATGAGCAAGACCGTCTCGATCAGTTTGACATTGGCCTCTTTGGCACTCGTGAATGTATCATGCTCGGTATCGACTCCGGCACCAGGGTCTCAATACGCCATAGAAGAGCTTGTTCTCATCGAATTTGCGGCTCGCTTGGAGGAGGATTACCACCGACTTCATCCCGGCAACACGGGAGCATCCACCTCGAGTCGCACAGTACCCACTGAAACCAGTGTGGATGTTGACTCGGGTGAGCACGAGTCCGTGAAAGAACCTGTTCAATACGAACCCGCTAACTCACCGCATGACCCATGAACTCAATTCCCGAGCTGTTGCCACTCGGGAGACATGCAAAGAGTAATCATCACGGATCTCCAGTTTCCAAGCTGTGTACTTTTGTGGCTGGCCACACCCAACAAGGCTTGAATCACCTCATCGGAAGGATCATCTAATCGATAAAAGATCCGGTATGCCTTTTTGATGGAATCCGCACTTGGTGCAAAAATCGTCTGTTCAGCTTGAGCCAGGGTCCAGTCGGGGAACACACGCGCCATCAACCGAGAAATTCTGAGGGTGGTCGTTCCTCCAATGAGGGCTTCGCATCTTCGGGTCATGAGCGCAAACCTCATTGGATTCGACAAAGCGGGCAACACTGGAGTGACTTCACTCCCGCATGCCCTTTCGGGGAACTCGCGCATCACCCCACCGTTCACGGAGTCAGGTATTTCTGATGACTCGTAGAGATCACATGCTCCCCCGAAATCACCATCAAACAGGAACTGGTGAAATACAGAGTAATCAGGATCTGAAGCACTCACCTGGAACACATCCAGAAGTGCCGAATTGATCACCCTTCGATCACCGATCTGAGCCTCCACTGCGTAGTCGGTATCCATCAGCTTGGATGACGCAACGGATCTGGCAGTCTTATCGTTAAACTTGAGCTCTGAAGTGTTTTGAGTACAGCCGAGAGAGAGGAGCAGGAGCGGTAGTCCCAAGGCGAGGATAAATTTATACATTTCTAGGCTCCCCGACAGACGACACCCAACCCCCACTTGTATTTCTCGTAACGAGTGGAGGATTATTCGCAGAAGGGCTTGGAATTTTGAGCATGGACGCAACCGTAGAAATGGCGTTTCCATAACCAGCGGTCTGTCCCCCGAGAGTTTCCAATCCCGCAGCTTCACCCCAAGTGTTCCTCTTGCGGAGAACTTGGTTGGACTCGACCTTGATATTTCCTACCACCATAGTATTGCTCACTTGCCCCGATAGAATTGTATAGTTCGAACCAGCAGGCCCATGATCCGCCCCACTTCCATCGTCCCACGCATCTCGGGCGAACTCGGAGGTTAAGGTGATTACTGTCTTGTCGAAGAGATTCTTACCATCAGGGGCCGATCGAGCCTTAAGTTGCTCAACCAGCTCATAAAGACATGAGGAAAGCCCTCGGAAATACCTCGAGAAAGACACCAGCTGGACGTAGGCTCCGGACTGGTGAGCATCCACCGAAATCATGGTGGTCCCTGCTGCCGCGTCGACATCACGCGCTCCTTGGAATGAAGCACCCAAAACAATATTTGAGAAAGAGCTGAAGTCCTGTTGGAACATCGACCCACCGGTCATCATGAACTCACTCACAGCAAATCCTGGAGCTAGGTGTTCGATATTACTTCCAGAACCAAGCAGGGTCGTGATGTCGGACCCGGTATAATAACCAAAAGTTCCTGCAATCTCGGTCTTGAACTGATTCACCTGATTGATCCCTGCGATGGGAATGTCATCCACCCCTGCCAACCGCAAACCGGGTTCACCGAACGACCTCGATAAGAGATTCTGATACTTACTCACGAGTGATGTGTAGACGGTGGCTAGCTGAGCAAAATCCAACTTCATGAGGCGCTTGGCATTCTGGCGCTGAACGTAACTGTTCGGAAACATACGATGGCGATCACCTGCTTGCCTTTTCATCGCCTCAAGCGCCACATCCATCGCATCTCCCAACCCTGTCGAATTCGATTCAAGGATGGTAGTCATCAAATTGAACGGTGTAAAAAGACGGGTCAGGGGTCGCGATGAAGGGAGGTACTCAATTGGAATCCCTTTGGACGATTTGTAGAATCTCTTGTCCGTGCGGTAACCAATAGCCGGAAAAACTTTGCTGGAGGACTCAGCCAACGTCCCACCAAGCGATGCTCCACCGGGAGGAGAGACAGGAAGTCCCGCATTGATGTGTCCGTCGAGAGTATGTAGCCCTCTCATCATGAGCATATTCTTGGCAAGAAGCTCCATGGGGACCGATCCCCCACCCGGGCGAGCCATCTGACCTGACCAGAGGTAAGGCAAATGCACACCATTCACCAAATGAGTGGCATATTCACCACGATATCCGGCGATTCCCTCGTTGGCACTCAAAGCCGGATTCAACCGGGTGATCAACATCGAGGTTTTGGGATCATTCTCGGCGTTGTAACGAAAGGCATCCGAGGATCCGTTTGGCCTCAGGGGACAGTCCCAGAACCAGCGGGAGGGTGCCCCGTTCATACACACATTGATCAACTTCATCGTGTTGTCATAACCGGCACTTCCAGCTACGCCCTGGGCTTCCGCTCGGTAAACATACCCGTTCAGCACATGTGAAAGAAAGTAAGCAAGGGGTGAATGCAACCACAATCCAGCTCCTACTCCTTGCATGGAATGCTTCAGGAAATTTCTGCGGTTCATCACACCCCCCGATCCGGCGTCACAAAAGTATCAGATGAAATGATGCTTCTGAGGAGCTCCCTTACCGACTGACTCTGCTTCAATTGTTTCCCGAGTTCAATCACACGACTCCGATACATCTTTTGGCTGTTGGTCAAGGCTACAGGATACAGCGGATCGGTCACATCTCCTAAGTTCACTGGAACCCCGGTGAGCCACTCGAAATACCGCTTGGCCCCACAAGCATAAAAATCCTGGGAGTTCGCCAGTGCCTCACCAAAGGCCTGAATCCCTTCAACCGGTATTGAAATGAGAGAACCGTCATAACTTCGATACTTGATGACTGATTGAGCAGGCCTATCCGAGAAGTCGGGGTCTGGCACCAACTCCGGATAAGGCTGTCCAGGCTTGGACGATGACTTTTTCATGAAGAACCGGGTGGGCTTGGTCCCGTTACCATCCGAGCTCATGATCGAATACAGGTTTCGGATCGCTCCGGCACCCACATCCATGGTCTCATGACAACTCATGCAAGCGATGCCGGAACGCCAAGGAAACTCAGAGTTCGGACGCAAGGTACTCAGGACATCCGAGGATCGAAGTGCGGGGAGCTGGAGACAAAGAGCGTCCTCCAGAACATGCTTGGTCCACAAACGATAACTCCTCATTCCTCCGTCCGTCCGAACGCTCAGGTCACCCAAGGCCTTGTTGTTGTTCATGAGCAGATAGGTTTGACTCCCGATAAATCCGGCCCCCATGTGTGCATTGACATTGCCTTCAAAGTACTTGTTCCGAAGATTCGCTCTTCGAATAGAACCATCAACTGAGTAACGGTAATTGAAACGCTCACGATGGACCACCTTGATGATATTCTCGACATTAGAAGGAACCAATCCGTTCAAAATACCCGTTTCGACCAAGGTCGGATACCAGGGAAACGCCCCGTTGATCTGAGGATTCGCCGCTACGTTGGATGGAGCCGCGTTGGTGTTTTGGACGGAAGTCGTGATGCAATCCCTGCAGCAGACGGGAACGGCGGTGCAGGTCTGAATCACGTCCCCGGGCAGAACAGAACATGGATCATCACAAGGATTACGCAACATGGAGGAATAGCTGTTTCCGTAGTCGAAAAACGGTTCCCGCTTTCCATTCTCCATTACATCCTTCATGGAAAAGAGAAAATCAGATGTTTTCTCCCTGCGTCCGGCCAAAGCGGTGTAGCGCTTTGCTCGCAAGTCAAAATTCCGAGTGAGAACGGATGAATAGGCTTCATTACGTTTGAATACGCTGTAGACGAAGTGATAGGCGGGACTGTTCACATCATGAATCTCAGCATTTCGTATGGCCCCAAGCCCGGAGGTAAAGTCGCTCACGACCATCTGACTCCTGTGAAACTCGAGAAAACTGCTCAAAACCTTGGAGCCACGCGTAGCAGCTGCCGACTGGGTGGGTACTCCGATCAATCCTGATCCATCCAGCTCGCCTAGTGCCAGGATCTCCATGCAGGCATCCGTACCACTTTTTTGACCACTCTTGACCATGACCCAGAGCGGATCATTTTCGGGGATCCGCTCTTTCAAGAAAATCCCTGCGCACTTGGATAACCTACGCAGTTCAACATTCGAATTGGAGATTTCGAAGGCAAAGGTCTGCTGAAATCCAAAGACTCCAACCAGCACCGCCCACAAGCCCCCCACAGACCAGCCACCCATGAATCCCCCTCACGAACAATTATGGCAGATCAGAGGACTCTGACAATAATTATACTGATTCCGTTTAACATTCATCAGAGCCAGGATCTTGGCGCTCAGTACCGGTATGAACGGAGACTCTTCTTCTCCGAGTGACGCTTTTTGCTTTCTTTGGCTTTCATGCGACTCGAACGGGTTTTCTTGGTTTTCTTCCGGATCTTCGGCACATGAAGTGCCTCGTCGATCAAGATGTTGAACTTCTCGACACAATCATCCTTGTTTCGAACCTGATCCCGGAACCGATCACTGGTCACCAGAAGCTCGCCGGCCTCGTTGAGCTTCAACTTCGAACAGAGCCTTTGGCGCTGATCTTCCGTGAAGGCACGACTGTTTCCGGGGCTCCACCTCAAGACCGCCTTGCTGTTCACCTTGTTGACATTCTGTCCCCCGGGACCCGAACTGCGCGCGAACGAAAACTCGAACTCGGCGAGAGGTACGGGATATGAAATGAATCGGGCCATACTGTGAGGAATACCACGGAAACCATCCCGCCGGATTGACTGAATTCTCCTGGTAGTTTAAGATTCCATAAACAAAATGCTCACTCCAAAACCTCCCCTTCATCTGGTCTGGTTCAAGCGGGATCTCCGTGCGGAGGATCATGAGCCCTTGGCCAAGGCTCTCCAGTGCGGACCGACTGTCGGTCTGTTTTTGATCGAGGAAGAGTGGCTCGGTTCAGATGAGTTCGCTCCGGCTCACCTCCAGTTCGCCTTGGAGTGCCTCAAGGATTTGCGCGCAACGCTTGCCGGGAAAGGGGTCCCTCTCTTGATCCGGACCGGTTCCATGGTTCAGGTACTCGATGATCTGCGGCGAGAACACCCGATCCATACCCTTTACTCCCACCAAGAAACGGGACTCGATTGGTCCTTCAAGCGGGACCTTGCCGTCGGATCCTGGTGCCGCCACCACTCCGTTGCCTGGCGTGAGTTCAAGCAGTTCGGGGTCGTCCGGAAGCTGAAGGACCGGAAAACCTGGCCCTCGAAACGATCCGACATCATCGAACGCCCGATCATACGAGTGACCGGGCAAGCTCCATTCGTGTCTCCTTGGCCCGAGTGGACCGGGGCGATTCCAGTTCCCGATCGCGCCCTGTTGAAGCCAGGGGCCCAGACAGGCGGTCGGGGTGCGGCTCTCAGTCTGCTCCACTCCTTCTTCGAGGAGCGAGGGGAGCACTACAGCGGATCCATTTCATCGCCCAATACGGCAAACCACGGGTGCAGCCGATTGAGTCCGCATCTAGCCTGGGGAACGGTCTCCCTGTCTGAGCTCCATTGGGCGATCCAAAAAAAGCGATCGGCACTTCACTCCCTTCCTCGAACAGGCAAGTGGCTCCGATCGCTCGAACAATTCGAGAGCCGGCTATGGTGGCATTGTCATTTCATCCAGAAGCTCGAATCCGAGCCGTCCATGGAGTTTGAAAATGTGAATCGTGAATTCGACGGTATGCGGGAGAGCGAATTCGACGAGGCCAAATTCGAAGCCTGGTGCAAGGGCGAGACCGGCTTCCCCATGATCGACGCCTGCATGAAAGCCCTACATCGTGACGGTTGGATCAACTTCCGCATGCGCGCCATGCTTCTCAGTTTCGCCACCTACCAGCTCTGGCTGCACTGGAAGAAACCGGCCATCTTCCTGGCCCGTCATTTTGTGGACTTCGAGCCCGGGATCCACTACAGCCAGGTCCAGATGCAAGCGGGGGTAACCGGCATCAATACGATTCGGATCTATTCTCCGAAGAAGCAACTCCTCGACCAGGATCCCGAAGGACGCTTTATCCGGACCCACCTGCCCGAACTCTCACGGGTTTCCTTGAGCGATTTGGCCGAGCCCCACTTGATGCCCCCCCTCCTCCAGCTCGAATCGGGCTTTCAAGCCGGAGTCCATTACCCTCTTCCCATCGTGGACGCGGAAGAGAGCTATCGACTTGCAAAGGAGCGGATCTTCGAATGGAAGAGCCGGTCCGAGGTCCGGAGGGCGGCAAAAAAGGTCCTCCAGCGTCATTCTTCCCACACTTGAGCGAGCTTCTTTACGAGTTCCCTCAGCCGGAATACCCTTGAATCTGGGTACCCATGATTCCACGGAAGCTGTCATCGATCCTCCTCATCACACTTTCTTTTGCGATCCCCTCGGGATCGTATGCCGGGGATTGTGACCAGAACTTCCGGAATTTACTTCAAGGAATCAGCACACCTTCGGCGGCAGAGGACCCCAAAGCTCTCGTCAAAAAGATCGCAAATTCGACCCGTGAACAAAGTGTCCAAAACGGACTCCATTTCAAGGAGCAGATCCGGGCGATTGAAACGATCGCCAAACGGGATCCGACTTTCAAGAAGCTCCTCGACATGTTCGAACAAAAGCAGTTCACATTCGCCGTAGACACCAGCCGTGATGCCCGTATGGACATCTTGAAAGGCGGAATCAAAAACCAGCACGAAATTGCGACATCGAACGGAGTGTTCAACCCGGGTGCACGGAACGTCGTCGAATCCCGATACTTGAGGGTGGAGCCGTCCGATTACGAGAGAATCGCAGCTCCGGTCAAACCCAAATCGATGTACTTGGTACCCGAACCCGCTTCCGGGATCGAGTTCACTCCGACCCATTACAGCATGGATGCCTTTCAAGAAAAGCGGGTGGGAGACACATGGATCCTGAAACGGGAGACCCTCGAAGATCACACCTTGGTGACGATAGGAGACAGCCTCGATCGGGCCTTTCTCGAGTCCGGTCTCGTCGATGACTGGCGGTCGATGGAAGTTCTGCCGGACCAGAAAATGAGCGAAAAACTCGCTGTGGACTACCTCCTCCCCCTCGACTGGGCCAAGACTTCGATTCCCTTCTATTACCGGGAAGTTCAACAACACAACAAGCTTCGCTTTGTCGAACCGGACGCCTACAAGCGCTCCTATGAAAAAAGAATCGACGAGGGCGAACACATCCCAACCTGGCTGAGCGTGCTCGAGAACAACTCCCAGCCGGAGTTCGACAAGAAATTCTTCAAGAAGTTTCCCGAGCTCGCTCCCCATCAAGGTGAGCAACTCTTCCGTCCCTATGGAAATTACGTCGAAGGACTCCATTTTGGCGAACTGTCTACGTCCAAAATCAAGGCGTTCATTTATCATTCCGATCCCCCCAGTCCCGAAGAACTGGCGGAATTCCAAAGACTCGGAATTGAAGTCATTGACGGACGGGGAAAGTACAAGTGAGAGCCGGGCCCGTGGGTCGTGCTGATTCCAAAAGTGTAAGCTTTTACCACAACCTCCGCCCGCTCACGGACTTCTCCAATCTGGCCGACCTGTCCCATTACACGCGAGTCCCTTCAGATTGGTGGATCATTCTGACCGACATCCGTGGTTCGACTCGGGCGATTCGTGAGGGCCGATACAAAGACGTGAATACGCTCGGAGCCGCCACCATCGCAGTGACAAAGAAAGTCCTCGGCGACCTCGAGTTCCCCTTCGTATTCGGAGGTGATGGCGCCACCCTCTTGGTACCGGACGGCCGTCAGGAAGCGGTATTGGCCAGTTTGGCAGGCCTGCGAGAACTTGCTCAAAAAAACTTCGGCATGGAACTCAGACTTGCCGGAGTCAAAATCTCGGAACTGGAAAAGATCGGGGCTGGAGTGCAAGTGGCCAAATTCGCAGTATCGGAAACCTGCACGATTGCGGAGTTTCGAGGGGATGCCTTGCGCCTGGCTGAGGAGCAATTCAAACAGCCTGCAAGCCCTCTTGAATACCGGGGATCCGTCATTCCTGATCCCGACCTCAGTGGACTCTCGTGCCGTTGGAAACCGTTCCAGACCCGGAACGGGGTGATGCTCACGATCATCATTGAAGCTCTTGCCGGAAACGGACATGAGCCGTCGGCCACCTTCAGCCGCTTGGTCCGACAAATCGAAGCGCTTTTCCCGGGAGGCATGGCCTCCGCGAATCCGGGCCTCGGAGAACTCAGAGGATACCGTCCGACCGGGAACTTGCTCCGCGAGGAATCCCGCCTTCAAAAGAGGGGCCTTTCATTCCGGAGGCTCGTGAGGATCTTTGAAATCCTCGTGGCAGGCTTCTTGTTCAACCGTCGCATCCCGGTCCCGATCCTTCGACGCTACGTCCGGGACACTCCCGCCCACTGTGATTTTCGGAAGTTCGACTCGTCCTTTCGGGCGGTTCTGGATTGCAACCCAGATCAAGTCCGCGCCCTCGAGAATCTTCTCAAGCAGGAACAGGAGTCTGGTGCCATCTTCTACGGAACCTGCCAATCGGATCAGGCCCTGATGACCTGCTTGGTGGAGGGGTTAAACCCGGGGGAACACCTGCACTTCATCGACGGGTCGGATGGGGGTTATGCCCTCGCAGCTGAACGCATGAAGTTTCAAAAAAAGGGAAAAACTTCAAACACTTGAAGTTACATTCCTCGGGGTTGATTCGCTTGCACGCCTTAACTCGGCGTGCTAAACCTCCATCCCATGAAATTCCTTTGGTTTCTTCTTTTTTTACCGATGACCCCTGTCGCCCATGGAGAGCCCATGAATTCGCTCACGCTTTACTTCTACCGCTCACCCGTGGTCCTGAATTGGTCCACTCCTGGCGCTCTCACGCGCACCACATTATTGAGTGGAACGAAAGATCTTCTGAGAGGTCAGGAAAACATTGCGCTCGGACACGTCACCGTCAAGCTCGAGTGCGCGGACGGGACCTCTCTCCACACCGCCATGACCCAGGAAGATCCCATGGAATCGGTTCGCTTACTGACGACGGGGCGGATCGGGCTCGGAATCCTCTTCCACCGCTTTGCCGGAAGACTTGAGAACCGCGAGGAAATCGAGCGGCGCCTCGAGCGCAACCGGAGGGTCCGGTTCTTGAAGTTCGCGCTATCGGGAACCACCTGCAGTCGACTCATGGACTACACCCGGGAGTTCGAGAACAATGGACACTCCCGCACCTACGGACTTCCGCTTCGCCCACGAAAAGGCGAAGGCGCGGGATGCTCAGCTTTTGCGATGAGCTTTCTCGAAATCGCAGGAGCCCTGCAACACTCCTCCGTCAGTGAAGCAGCTGCACGCTGGAGCCGCACCCTCCAGGTGCCGAAGTCGAAGATCGGAACCCCCGAACGGGGGGTCAGTCTTGCAGCGCTTTCACTGAAACCGGCTCAATGGCCACTCCGGGCATCCGACGAGACTGTTCCTCTTTTCTTCTGGGAACCGAATCGAATGTACGACTGGGTCGAGGAACAACGGCTCATGGGCGCCGAGGCTCCGTGGATCGAAGCCCAAGAAGAATCGCGCGCAGGACTGAGCCTCGATCTCAGCTCGATTCCCACCCCGGCTGATCCGTTCTTCGAATGAATCACCCCATCCGGAAGCCGATCAAAAAACAGATCAAAAGTCTCGTCATGATGGGACTCGGGGTTCTTTTCGCCACGGTGGGATTGAAGGGATTCCTGTTACCGAACGGGTTCCTCGACGGTGGCATCACCGGAATCTCCCTTCTGGTGAATCGTTTGACCGGCATCGATCTTTCAATCTTGATTTTCGGACTGAATCTTCCGTTCTTCGTTCTCGGAGCGAAACAGATTTCCCGAGTATTCGCCATCCGGACGGCCCTAGCTGTCTTGACCCTTGCTCTGATGGTCCATTTTTTCAAGTTTCCCCAAATCACCCAAGATAAACTCCTGATCTCGATCTTCGGTGGATTCTTTCTCGGGAGTGGAATCGGTCTCGCCATGAGGGGCGGAGGAGTGATTGACGGAACCGAGGTTCTGGCGCTCAATCTCAGTCGCCGGACGAGTCTCACCGTCGGGGACGTGATCGCACTCTTCAACATCGTATTGTTTTCGATCTCGGCTTTGGTCACCAATATCGAAACAGCGCTATATTCGATTTTGACCTATGTCGCGGCATCCAAGTCAGTGGACTTTTGGATCTCGGGAATCGAAGAATACATCGGGGTCACGGTGATCTCAAAAAAAGCGGAGGAGATCCGCCAAGCCGTGATCCACGAATTGCAGCGAGCCGTGACCGTTTACAAAGGTGAAGGCGGGTTCGGGAGCACCGGCATCCGCGAGAACGAAATCCAGATTCTGTTCTCGGTGGTCACACGGCTCGAGGTTCATCAACTCACTACGACGATCGAGCGAATCGATCCGAGTGCGTTTGTCGTCCAACAACCCGTGAATGAGACCCGCGGGGGAATGATCAAAAAACGACCCTTGCATTGATGGATGATCAGCCGGACATCCCCCGAATCAGCTTGGACATGAGTGGATCGGATTTCAGTCGACTTCGGGTCAAGGCGTAGAACTTTTGTTCAACACCGTCGATTCTCGCGATTACCTTGAGCTCGCCTGAAGCCACTTCGGCATGAACGCCCATCTCAGGAACGGCTACGACCGATCCTGAACGGAGAGCGAGAATCCGGAGAAGTGCGATATCATCCACCTGGCCTGCAATGCGAAATCCACTGAATCGAGTGGTCAGGAATGATTCGAGCTCGGAGTGAGCCTCAAAACTGCTTCCGGGAATGAATACGTCTCTTCCATTCAAAACGGCTCCTTTGGATAAACGATTTGAAACCAAGAGTACAGGGGAGCGTGTGAGAACATGCGTTTGAATCCTCTGCGATCCCAACCCAGGACTCCTTGAACTCAGAACCAAATCCAAATCATGGGACATCAGACGACCGAGAAGATGCTCTTGATCACCGGTGAACACCTCGAATCTGATATCCGGTTTACCCAACAATGGAGCCATGAACTCGTACTGAAGATTCCGGGAAAGTCCCGAGATTGCCCCGATCCGGACCACCCGCTGGCGCATCCCTCCTCCTTGTGACCATTGCGCCAATTCCCGACTCGTTTCAAAGATCGCGTCGGCATACTCAAGCACTTTCCTTCCCTCCGGTGTGAGCACGGGACGACGAGGATGGGTGCGATCAATGAGATCAAGCGCTAAGGATTCCTCGAGCTTCCTGATTTGGGCGGTCACCGCCGACTGGGCGATCCTGAGTTCTTCGGCGGTCCGGGTGAAACTGAGCGTCCTACCAAACACATGGAAGAGATAAAGGTGATGATGATTCAAGAACTTCATCCGTCAATCATACCAAAAATAGATGTACTTAGTATTTTTTATCTATTTTTAATTTTTTTGGAATAGCGTCAGACTCTCCCCTAAAGGAGACACTTACATGAGCCTTCCCAGAATCACAGTCGCCCACGGAGACGGAATCGGACCTGAAATCATGGCCGCCACTTTGAACATCCTCGAGGCCGCCGGTGCCCGATTGGCCTACGATACCATCGAAATCGGAGAAAAAGTCTACCTGCGCGGACAAACTGCCGGGATCGACGAATCCTCATGGGACAAGCTCATCCAAAACAAGATCTTCTTGAAAGCGCCCATCACCACCCCACAAGGGGGGGGCTTCAAGAGCCTGAATGTGACCGTCCGGAAGAGCCTGGGTCTCTACGCCAATGTACGGCCGTGCCGATCCTACAATCCATTCATCCGCACCAAGCACCCCGCGATGGATCTTGTGATCATCCGCGAGAACGAGGAAGATCTCTACGCCGGGATCGAACATCGCCAAACCGACGAGGTCTACCAGTGCTTGAAGGTGATCTCCCGCCCGGGTTGTGAAAAAATTGTCCGTTATGCTTTTGAGTACGCAAAACGTGCTGGCCGCAAAAAGGTGACCTGTTTCACCAAAGACAACATCATGAAAATGACCGACGGTCTTTTCCACAAGGTCTTTGACGAGATCGGAGCCGAGTACCCCGGCCTAGAGAAGGAACACTGGATCGTGGATATCGGGGCCGCCAAGATGGCCGATACTCCGGAAGTGTTCGATGTGATCGTGATGCCGAACCTCTATGGTGATATTCTGAGCGACGTCGCCGCGCAAATTGCCGGTTCTGTAGGCCTTGCGGGCTCGTCCAACATCGGTGAGAACTGTGCAATGTTCGAAGCCATTCACGGTTCAGCTCCAAGACGTGCTGGCCAGGATCTGGCTAATCCGAGCGGTCTACTGCTCGGTGCAGTTCAAATGCTGGTTCACATGGGCCAAGGAAAAGTCGCTGAAAAGGTTCACAACGCTTGGCTCAAAACCATCGAGGACGGTGTCCACACCTATGACATTTTCCAAGAGGGAATTAGCAAAAAGAAAGTAGGCACCAAAGATTTTGCACGTGCAGTATGCCAGCGAATGGGTGAAGAACCTACCCGACTGACTAAAGCCATCTACTCCGACTCCGATCCACTCAAGATCCCCTCGCCTAAACCGGCACCTGCTGCCAAAAAAGAACTCATCGGAGTCGATGTGTTCGTACACGAAAGGGCGCGAGATCCAGAAGCTTTGGCAAAACAGGTTAAGCAGGCGGCCAAGGATCTGCCCGTTGAACTCCAAATGATCAGCAATCGCGGAGTGAAAGTCTACCCTCACGGGATGAAAGAAACCTTCTGTACCGATCACTGGCGCTGCCGAATGGTAGCAAAAGACGGGGCTACCACCAATCCTGGCGTGATCTGGATGTTGCTCCGAGAATTGTCGCAAGCCAATGTTGATGTGATCAAGACCGAGAATCTGTACCTGTTCAACGGTGAAAAAGGGTTCTCTCTTGGGCAAGGTCAATAAGCCCCACCCGTGGGCGGGCGAAACGGTTTACTTCGGGACAAAACACGGGAAAGCGCGCGCAGTTCAAGGGGGACTGAGGGCCCTCGGCATCCGTTGCATCACCGCCCGAATTGATACGGATGCTTTTGGAACCTTTTCCGGATCGGTGCCGAGAACAGCATCGATCCGGGATACCTTGCAAGCCAAAGTCCAGCACGTCTTTCTCAAGTACCCGCAAGCCCGTTTCGCCCTGGCCAGTGAAGGAAGCTTCGGGACTCACCCGATTTTTGGTGGCATCCCGACCAATCATGAGGCCATGCTTTGGGGCCAAAGGGACGAGTCGGGTGACCTATTTGTCGACCACCTGTCTACCCGGGTCCATCATTTTGAACTGGAGATCGAACCCGGCCAAGATATTTTCGATGAGATCTCGAAAACACGCTTTCCGAGTCATGCCCTGACCATCAGGGTGGACGGTGACCCCCTCCCGATTCGATCGGGGATTCGCTCCCGTCACCATTTGGAAGAAACCATGAGGCGCATCGACCGGATGGCCGGATCTCCACGAAAAGTATTCGTCAGCGCCGATCTCCGGGCCCACTACAACCCGACCCGCATGGAGGTCATCCGTGAACTGGGGGTGAAACTGGTGGAGCGGATTGCATCCTTGTGTCCTATCTGTGAGAATCCGGGATTCTGGCCGGAAAAAGCTGGCAGCGGAGAACCCTGCCCGGACTGCGGAACAGCGACCCAGATACCGTCCGGTCACCATTGGGGTTGTGGAGCATGTGGGCACGAAGAGTTCAGACGTGATCCACTGGCGACAGGTAAAGCCACCCCCGGGATCTGTTCGAACTGTAATCCTTAATCGAGGAACAACTGCTCGAGATCCTGCTTCGATAGTTTCTTCATGAAGTCGGTGTCCTCGGCGATGACCGCATCGGCGAGGTCCTTCTTCTTACGCTGCAGCTCGAGGATCTTCTCTTCCACCGTGCCTCTAGCCACCATTCTGTAAGTGAAGACCCGGTTGGTCTGACCCATCCGGTGCGCACGGGCGATGGCTTGGGCTTCGACCGCAGGATTCCACCAAGGATCGAGGATGAACACATAGTCTGCGGCAGTCAGATTCAAACCGGTGCCTCCGGCCTTAAGGCTGATCAGGAATACGGATTTGGACGGATCATTCTGGAAGCGTTCGACCGGAGTCTTACGATCCGTGGTCTGCCCGTCGAGGTATTCGTACTGGATTCCCTCGGCTTCGAGGGTGGAACGGACGATCGAGAGCAGACTGGTGAACTGTGAAAACACCAGTGCTTTGTGCCCCTCGGCAATGAGTTCTTTCAGACGGGTCAACAGGAGTTCAAGCTTGGAGCTTTGCTCCTTCAATTTGGCCTCGTCGATCAGACCGGCATGGCAAGCCGCCTGACGGAGCCTGAGCAAGGCCTCGAGGACATGGATCTTGGACTTCCCTAGACCGTTCTCTTTGACCGACTCTTCAATGGACTGACGGTAGCGCTCGCGAACAGCGGCATAGTAATCGCCTTCTTCCTGATTCAGTTCACAGAACAGAACCTGCTCGGTCATTTCGGGGAGCTCGGTCAATACGGCCTCTTTGGTCCGACGGAGCATGAAGGGCTTCAGCAATCTCGCGAGGGTCCCTTGAAGGTCTTTAGACAGATCTTCCGGATTCGGGAGCTCGAGCAAATCTGGATTGGAGAACTCGAGGATCGAAAGCAGATCCCGAATGGAATTTTCGATCGGCGTCCCGGTGAGGGCAATCCGGTAAGAGGCTTTCAGTTGCTTGCACGCAATTGCAGACTGAGAACGGGGATTCTTGATGAATTGGGCCTCGTCGATGACTGCCACATCGAACTGAATTTCCCGGAGCTTCTCGATATCCGTACGAAGGGTCCCGTAGGTAGTGACCACGAGATCAGCCGAAGCGATCTCCTTCTCCACTTTCTGGCGTCCCCCTCCGGCGTACTGGACGACCTTCAGAGTCGGAGCGAACTTCTGGGCCTCATCGATCCAGTTGAACACCAGACTCTTCGGGGCCACCACCAAGCTTGGCAACTCGGTGTCTTTTTTGCGCGAGAGAAGAAAGGCCAGAACCTGAATGGTCTTTCCGAGACCCATGTCATCGGCCAGGATGCCACCTGAGCGGAAATCCTGCAGGAAACGGAGCCAGGTGAGTCCGTCCTTTTGATAGGAGCGGAGCTTGCCCTTGAAACCGGTCGGGGCCTTGGCCGCCTTCACGCGGTCATAATTCAAAATACGTTCACGATAAGTGGTGAAGCCGGTATCCCCCCGGACTTCTTCGTCATCCCCCAATGCGGCATTCAGAAGCAGCCCCTGTGAGGCACTGAAGCGGAGTGTCCCGTCTTCAGCTTTTTTTCCGATCCCCTGAAGTGTCTGGAACCGGGTGATCCACTCCTCAGGAAGGATCCCGACACTTCCATCCTTGAGCTTGACGACAGAACTTTTGGCTTCGAGAGCGGCAATGATATCCGCTTGGCGGATCTTGTCGCCTCCGAAGGTCGCCTCCATGCTGACCTGGAACCAGTCAGTGGATGAACTCACCTGAATGGCAAAATCATCGGCCACCACAACCCGCTTACCCTCGATGTAGACCACCCACCCGCTTTCACCAAGCTCAGTTGCAGCTCGCTGCAGTCCGCTCATGGGTATGGTTCCGGTCGGATCCATCAGGATTTCGAGCGCTTGGGTCAGGGTTGCTTCTTCGAATTCGCGATCCCGGGAATAAACCTGGAAATGCTCGAGATCGAGGATCTGATCCACTTCATCTGCAAGCGTGATCTCATGCCCGGCATAGTCAAAGCTGACCGTCAGGGTCATGCGGCCGGTCGAAGGATCGTTTCCAAGAGGACGGAAAACCCCTTTGGGTCTTGGCTGGATGGTCGTGCGCTTCCAGCCCATCCCCTCGGGCCAGGTAATCTTGGGAGCGTTCGGATCAGTGAGAATTTTCTTGAGTAGGAGATCTCCTTGATCCTGGGGAACCACAAAGTCCCCGCCGCGAAGGTGAATCAGCCAAGAAGCATGCTTGGGTTCAGCAAGACGGCTCACCCGATCGCCGAACAGCAAGTGCCCGGACCTGAGGACGGACACCGGCTCGTTGATCGGCTTCACCTCGTCGTCTCGTCTCAGTACGCCTTCGAGCCGGTAAGCGGATCCGAGTGCATCGATCCTGAGCTCAAGATCCCAGGCTTTTCCACGATCCATACGGAGCGGCCGCTCCGCGTTGTCTGGCGAACCATTAGGCGAGCGTGAAATGAAGAGTTTTCCAACCGAGGTCAGGGTGCTGAGTACCTGGTTCTCGAGAATCAGGTCCAATGTGAACCGTGTGCACGGACTACCGAAAGAATTCACGGTTTTCGGATTTCCTGTCCGGGCCAGCAAGGCCACCAACTCTTGATCGGACGAATCGGCAAAAAAATGCTGGAAGTCACGTTCCGGCGCTCGAGCGGGACGGAGCGGTCCGGCTTCTCCGTGAATGCCTTTCCGACGGTTCCAAAAATCAAGCACGAGTTTTCCGGAGGCGTTGGTCTCAGCGGCATGAATCACAAAGGCAGCAAAGAAATTACCTCCGAGCCTACGTGAAGCCTGCACGAACTTACCCTGCATGAGATCCAATCGCTCCATCCACTTTTCTGTGGGGACAACGGTCCGAGGTTGAATCACCCCTCCGGATTGCTGGCCTTCCTGGGGCTTGGAACGCAGAGGCGCTTTGCCACCCTCGAGCAGGATCTTGAGCGGACCGGAACCACCGACTTTTTCTGAAAGTCCCGAACGCTCGAGCTGGATCACTGCGGCCCACAAGTGTTTGCAAAGAGCCCCGCCTGCATAAAACGGACAGGTACAGCGAGCCTCAAGCGATCCCGAAGCGGATGCTTGAGTGAAATCCACCCAAACGTGGTACTTCTCGCCTTTGCCTTGGACGGTGAGAGAAAATGCATTCCCCATTTGACTCACGTCCGAAACGTAACCGGAGCGGAAGTAGTCTCTTCCTCGGATCAACACCCCCCTGGGGAAGTTCCGGATGCAACGTTGCTCGAGACCCGATTTGTTGTGCGAGGGCCGTGAATGATTCTTGCCACCGCCCGCCTGGGCCGGTGCCTGAGGCTGTGCAGGGTCGCGAGCTTCTGGCTCACCCATGGATTCAGGGGCAGTCTCTCCGTCGATTTCGGAGATCTGCTCGGATGCCAGCTCACCTTCGACCGGACCGCCCTCTAGAAGCGCCTGGTCCTCGGTTGCATCCTGCCCCGGAATGGGGGCTCGAGGTTGCTTCGGACCCCCTCTTCTGCCGCGACGATGCCGGTTGCGACGAGGGTGACCCGTTGGAGATTGAGGATTCGTCATCTGAAAGCTCAAGTCTTCTCAGTTTACGAGACTTTCGTCCAGTATTGTTTTGAAATAATGCGACGCGTTTCACAAAAGGGGCCCATCTTGCCTCCTGCACGGGACTCTTACACAATAACCGGTAATGAGCCCGAATCTTCCCTCTCTCAGACTCTTAGCGAACCCCGAACAGGCCAGGGTCTCGTCCAGTTTTTTCAAAACCGGTACGGGTGAATACGGAGAGGGAGACCGCTTCCTCGGAATCCGGATGCCCGTACTCCGCGATTACGTCAAAACCCATCGCGGGGCACTGACTCCCGCACGACACAAAACCCTCCTCAAAAGCCCCTTCCACGAGGAGCGAATGGTAGCGCTTCTGGTTTGGGTGTACGAGAGCGAAAAAAGCACTGAAGCAGGACAAGACAAGATCGCCAAGGCTTTTCTCCAAGCCAAGGTCTACGCGAACAACTGGGACCTGATTGATGTTTCGGTCCCGGATCTTCTGGGCCCCTCCCTTTATCGACGGGCCCCATTCATGGTCGCCGCATTCAAAAAGCTCCTCAGTTCCAAAAAACTTTGGGACCGTAGGATCGCCATTCTGAGCACCTTCCATTCTATAAGGAAAGGCGATTTCGAACACGTCCAGATCGCCTGCGCCTCGGTCTTGGAGGACCGGGAGGACCTGATCCACAAGGCCTCGGGATGGATGCTGAGGGAGGCGGGCAAGCGAAGTCCGGCAGTGCTCCGTAGGTTTCTCAAGGAAAACGCGGGCCGAATGCCACGGACCATGCTTCGCTATGCGATCGAGCGTTTGCCCGAGCCTGAACGGAAACGCTGGCTCAAAGCATCCGTCCGCTTGCAATCCGACCCGGGATTCGATACGAAATTGACATGAAACATCTTCTTTCGATTTCCCTAGTTTCCGGACTCATTGCCGCTTCTGCCCTTGCAGCACCTTCCGAAAAGTGGGTCACAGAGAAAGCTTCCTTGAACTTCGATACCTTCATCCGAGTGAAGGTCCCGGCTCAAGTGGTTGAGGCGGAAGATGCCCGGATCGTTGGAGAGTCTGCCGCATTCATCCAATCGTTGCTCTACTCCGGTAGTAAGTCGTTAGAATTCCAAGGTGCTTTCAACTCTGAGGGTGAAGTGAAGATGGCCATCTTCAAGACGCTCTGCCCGTCGGAACACGAGGTGGATTTGGCACCCTTGCGCCACGAAGGATCCAAGGGCGAGCGCGGTTTCACCGGGAAGCTGAAACCATTCACCGTGTCTGTTGCAGGGAAGACCATCAAAGGTGAGGCAGTGAAGAGTTTTTCGGTTTTTCTCGTTTGCTCCAAGCGCATTTAACCGCACTCTGACGCCTTCTGGTCAGTTCGAAACTGGAAACAGTACCTCGTTCCGCCTCAAGAACCACAGCGTCCATGGCGAGTTGTATCGGGCGAACACCGGAGCCCCGATCGGCCTGAGTCCGTTTTTTTCTATCCATTTCTTCAACAATGCTTCGTGCTCGAGGTACCGCTCTTGCGACCACCCGCCGCTGTATCGGATCACTGCCATCATGCGTGCATCCAATTGCCTGATTTTCACTAAGGGCTCGTCAGGACTCGGCAGTCTCTCTAGGGTCCAAGACGCAGGCATGGTGAATTGAACCCGGTAACCGTCCCCCTCTTTCTCCATCCCGACCGGTGCCGTCATCGCAATTTTGGATTGATCGGAGTTTCTTCCAAAAATATATCCGGCCAAACGTCGAAAGGCGCTATTTCCCGCAACCTCGAACTCCGCTTCGACGCGGGTCTCGGCCACCACTGTCTTTTCGTACTGTCGAAGACTGTATTCGCCATCCTCTTTCAAAATCTTGAATTTAGGTTCTTCAATCGCCATGGTCACCCCCGGAGTGAACAGAAACAATGCAGTCAAAAAACGAATCATACTGAACCTTGAACCAGCCACGCCTTGAATGCCTCCAATGGAGCGGCTCCACTTTGCCGCTTTATCTCATTCCCGTTATGAAACACCATCAACGTTGGAATACTCCGGATCCCGAAAGGGGCAGCTCCCTCTGGGTGGGCCTCGGTATTGAGTTTGGCGAAGACAAAACGCCCACTCAAGTCCCGAGAAGCCTGCTCAAACGTTGGAGCGAACATCCTGCAGGGACCACACCAAGGCGCCCAAAAATCGACCACTACAGGAAGGGGGGATTTTTGAATCAGCTTTTGAAGTCCGACAGCATCCACCTCGACCACTTGCGAGTACATCGAGATCTCGGTCTTACAGACTCCGCAAACCGGCCTTCTCGCCTCAGGGCCGACGGAGATGCGATTCAAACGGCGACACGACGGGCACGGTGCGTAAGTTTCCATGGATCCTCGCCACCTTTAATGGGTCCGTCCAGGCAGATGTCAACCCAGCGCCAGTGTCGCACCGCACAACGTTCTGACTATTGTCCTCACCGGACAAGGGTGGTAGCGTCAGCAACAAGTCTCCTTAGCTCAGCCTGGATAGAGCGTTAGCCTCCGGAGCTAAAGGTCAGAGGTTCGAATCCTCTAGGAGACGCCACTTTTTGCACTGATACCGGATCCGGAGCCGGTCACCCGCGCAAATCAATTCATCACCCCGATTCGACGGATCAGTTCTTCGATGGTTTCAGGTGGCTTGAGATGCTCTCCCCGAAGACCTGCAACCCGAGCCCCCTCAACATGGTGGAGGCCATCATCCACGAACAGTGTTCGTGAAGGCATGAGCCCGTTCTCCTGGATGATCGTGAGAAACCCTACTGGGTCTGGCTTTCGTGTCCCGAAAATATGTGAAAAGTACGCTTTTTCGAACAAGTCGGAAAAACAACCCGGCGCGAGCTCCGAATAAAGACGATTCAGATAATCAAAATGAATGGCGTTAATGTTGGAATAGAGAAAGAGCCGCGTCCGACTCCTGAGGCGCCTCAACCACTCGATTCGCTCTGGGGGAAGTGACAAAATCATGGAATTCCAAGCATCTCTGAACCAAACTGAATCAGCTGGATGCCCGAAACGATCGCGAAAACTCATTCGAAAGTCCTCGGAATCCATTCCTCCCGTCTCATATCGATTGAACACCTCATCTTGAAACTTTCCGCCACAAAATGTCTCAGAGGAGACACCTACAAAACGTTCAGCAAATAAACGTTGGGTTCGACTGTAATCAAGCGGAACGATCACGCCTCCCAAATCAAGAATGACGGCATCTATACCTACGTCATGAGAAATCCCATCATTGAAATCTTTAATCACTCTTTAAATGTACACAAAAAATAAATAACGCCACACATTAAGTGTTCTGAGCAGGCAGTTTCGACACATAAAACAGGAAAAACCATTCAACATCAGTGACTTTCACTCCGAAGAGTTCAATGATCTATAAAGAGGGTACCGATGAAACTGAACTTCAGAAACCGAATGCTGTTGACCATTGCCGCCGCTTGCGCAGTTTGTACTGCGGCAGCCATCCTGATCGCTTCAAACAAGCTGAGGGAGCAGGGAGAAGACGCTCTGGTGGAAAAGTCTCGGGCGATTCTTTCCAGGCTTGAAGTCGGTGCAAGTTATGTTGCTCAAATGGATACTCTCGACGCAGTCGTGGCAGATACTGTAAGGAAATTTCCAGATGGCAAAATCAGCGATGAACAAAAGTTAAAAGTACTGAAGAGCGTTCCGATCTTTGCAGCCATGAAGATCGGTGAGATCGGCGCAGAAAAAGAAAACTACAAGTTTAAGATTGCCTCGGACCAACCTCGCAACAAAGAAAACCAGTCAACCCCGGAAGAAACAAACTTGATTGAACGTTTTCGCAAGGATGAAGCCTATACCGAGCATGTGGAAGTGACCTCCGACGGAAAATTTTTGAAAGTCACCCGACCTATCAGAATTTCAGAGAAGCAAGGGTGCCTCACCTGTCATGGCCATCCATCCACCAGTCCTTGGAAGAACGGGAAGGACATTCTTGGTTACGCGATGGAGGACCAAAAAGACAAAGATCTTCGCGGGACGTTTACCATTATCTCGAGCCTCGGCCCAATCAAAGCCAGTATCAATAACGCCATCACAAACATCCTTCTATGGGGCACGATCATGACTAGTATTGCACTGGCACTGGCGTTCCTGATCATCAGACGTCCAATCGCAGGACTTTCTCAATTGGCGAACAATCTCTCGGGAGCGGCCGAAGAGGTTGCAGCCATGTCGGCCCAGATCGCGTCGACCAGCACCCAGCTCAATTCAGGAGTTTCAGAACAGGCAGCAGCCCTCGAAGAAACCTCAGCATCCATGGAAGAAATGAGCGCTATGGTCAGCCGCAATGCCGAGAATGCGATGAAATCGCAAGGCATCGCCAATGGGAGCCAACAAAACGCCGAACGCGGCAAGCATGTGGTCAATGACATGATCCAATCGATCGAGCAGATCGACCAAAGCAATAATGAAATCATGGTTCAAGTGGACGAAAGCAACCGTCAAATGAGCGAGATCGCAAAGGTCATTGCCGACATCGGGAACAAGACCAAGGTCATCAATGAGATTGTGTTCCAGACCAAGCTCCTCTCTTTCAACGCCTCGGTGGAGGCAGCCCGCGCAGGAGAACACGGAAAAGGATTCGCAGTCGTAGCCGAGGAAGTCGGTAATCTTGCCCAGATGAGCGGCACAGCCGCTTCTGAAATCACACAGATTCTCGAGAAGAGCATCTCTCGCGTCGAAGTGATTGTGGAAGAGACCAAGTCTAAGGTCGAGACCCTCATGAGTTCAGGGCGTGAAAAAGTCGCTGCCGGTACCCAAGTGGCCCGTCAGTGTGGTGAGGTACTCGACGAGATCGTCGACGGAGCTCTGAATGTGAACCAGATGGTGAGTGAGATCAGCGCGGGCTCACAAGAGCAGAGTCGTGGCGTGATCGAAATCAACAAGGCCATGATCCAATTGAATCAAATCACCAACCAAAACACTGCTGCATCACAAGAGTCGTCGGCCGCTGCCGAGCGGCTTTCCAAGCAGGCTACCCAGCTTCGGGCTTCGGTTCAGATGTTGAAAAACACACTGGAAGGTCAGTCGGGATCCCGTTCGAGCTGAGCGACGACCGACCACACCACACCCATCAAACATAGAACGATGGCCACGGTCTCATGAACGAGTGGCCATCGTTTTTCATACAGGAAGCTGTACAACAGTCCGAAGACCGTTTCGAAAACAAGTAAGGTCCCCGCGATCGAATACGGCACCCTGGTTGAACAGTAATTCCAGAGCCAATTCGCAAACCACGAAGAACCGATACCGAGCCCGGCCGCGACCGCCAGGTACCCTCCAGCCCCGGGTCGGGAAACAATTCCCACTGGGTCTGAGAAAGCGAACAAGAGCGGAACCATGAAAATCAGAGAGGTCACTCCCATCACACTGGATAGGTCTTTTCCTGAAATCCATGGATGGGTCCGCAAAAAATTTCCATTCGCGATGGCATACCAGGTCCACGAAGCTAGGCAACCCATCAACACCAAAGTTCCGAGAGGATCATGGACCCTGAGCTCCCCTCCCTGACGAATCCACGGAATCAGAACCAGGACGACCAAGCCCAAAAAGATCATAAAGAGCCCTGGCAGGACCCGTAGCCCCCTGGCCGTCCTCCCCCCTCCAAACAGGGGGATGGTGATGGGTAATAGCCCGAGAATCAAAGAGGAAACGATCCCGTCGGTCCGTTGGATGCCCCAGAAGAGCGCGATCGAGTACGCCCAAAATCCTCCAGCACTCAAAAGAACCAGCTTCACTCTGTCTGAAAGAGCCAAGCCGATCCAGATCCGACGAACGGAGCCAAGAAAGCCCAGGCTCACCCATCCGAAGAAAAAAAATCGCCCGAATGCGATCTCAAGAGCACTGAACCCAGAAAGAACCTGAGGAGCCAAGAAGGGCAATCCCCAAAAGATTCCGGTCGAGGCTCCGGCAATGAGCCCCTTGAGAAAATCGGGATTGGAGTTCTGGCGCAACATCAAGGAACGCCAGTGTGCACGCTCAGTGGAACTTTTTCAAGGAGCGGACGATCTCGTCCTTCATCTCTTCGTAACGTCCACGATCCGCTGTGACGCGGAATCCGAGTTGGGCCCCGACCATCTGCTGTATCAGGCGCTCGGCCAGTGCTCCGGACTCGAGATCACCTCTGAACTCGCCATTACTGGCTCCTTCAGAGATTACTTGGGCAATCCAAACCACCTGCGACTGGCGGAGGCTTCTGTACGCCTCCTGGATTGAAACCGGTAGAAGAGGACCATCCAGGGCAAGAGCTGCATGGGGACACACCTTCCCGTCCACCACATATTCGTCGTAGATCCCGAGAAACGCTTTGATTCGAGCCTCTGGTGACAGACCAACCAAACCCGAAGACCAGCTCAGGAAGCCCTCCCGATAGTCTTGCAGAAGCGCAACAGCCAATGCCTCTTTGGAGTCGTAATGGGCATAAAGACTGGGCTTACGAATTTGAATCCGGTCCGCCAGATCCTGAAGACTCAAGCCGAAGAATCCACGACGTTGAATCAGATCTTGGGCCTCTTTCAAGATACGTTTACTGGTAGGTAGTTCAAGCATGCTTAAACTATAACCACAACTTTGCGCTTTGTCAATTTTAGTTCATGCGGACTTGAACAAGTATCTTAATCCTTTGAATTTATGAGCATAAAAAGATTTACAACCTGTAGTTAGTGCAGAGTGGATGGGCACCCACTGTTCATGTAGCCTGAAACCATGAACCCAAAAAGCGCCCATGTGCTCCTGACCGGCTTTCCTGGATTCCTTGGATCCGAGCTGCTCTCCCGCTCCATGGATCAGAGTACCGATCGATTCACTTGCTTGGTTCAAGAAAAGTTCCTACCCCTGGCGACCCAGAAGCTCGACTCCTGGACCCTCAAACGTCCGGAAATACGCGAGAGAGTCCGATTGATGGTGGGAGACATCACCCGCCCCGGCCTCGGAATCGCCGAGCCTGAAGCAATGAGGGATGTGAGCCGAGTCCAACACTTCGCCGCAGTTTACGATCTGAATGTCAAACGAGAGATCGCGCAGAAAATCAATTTGGACGGGACGGTGAACATCCTCCGGTTCTGCGAGAAACTCACCGGATTCCATCGACTGGATTATGTGAGCACCTGTTATGTGAGTGGCCGATTCAACGGGGTATTCAGGGAAGCAGATCTCGAGCAAGCCACGGTATTCAACAATCATTACGAATCTTCAAAGCATGCCGCTGAAACAGCGGTTCGAGAAGCCATGAAGCAAGGACTGCCTGCAACCATCTTCCGACCCGCGATCGTGGTAGGAAACAGTCGCACCGGCGAGACTCAAAAGTTTGATGGCCCCTACTTTGTGATGCAGTGGTTGCTCCGGCAGGGTAAGCGTGCACTGTTGCCCCGACTCGGGGATCCGGATCGCTACACCATCAACCTCGTTCCAAGTGATTTTGTCGTCGATGCGATTGCAGCACTTTGCTGTGATCCCACCACCACAGGAAAGACCTTTCAGTTGGCTGATCCCGCACCTCTGAGCATCCGCGATACGGTCAGGGTCATCGCCGAAGCTTGTGAAAAAAAACTGATCGAGATCCCTCTGCCGAAGTGGCTGGCCAAATCTGCTGTGGGTGGCGTTCCGGGCTTGGAAAGTTGGCTCGGCATTCCGAGGTCCTCACTCGATTATTTTGTTCACCCGACATCCTACGACACCACGAATGCCACAACTCATTTGGAAAGACTGGGAATCCATTGCCCTCGTTTTGAGGAGTATGTCCCTCGATTGGTCCAATTCATGAAAGAGAATCCTGAAATCCGGAATCAAGCAATGATCTGAGAATCAAAGCGCCCGGAGCATTCTCCCTACATTGATCCGCCCACATCGGACTTGGGATTGAAATCGCGAGTCTGCAGTGGAACAAATCAACTGTTTCACTGAAGCCGGGGATAGCGAACGGTTTCTACCGAGAGCCAGAGCCACAGCTCCAGCCACTTGCGGAGTTGCCATAGAGGTCCCGGAAAGCGAGGCATATCTACCGTTCAAGTGAGTGCTATAGATCCGATCGCCTGGAGCCGCAATCCAGACCGATGAAGATCCGAAGTTCGAGAACGCCGCTAATTGATCAATGGAGTTGCTCGCAGCCACTGCGATCACTCCCGGCAAAGATGCAGGATAGACCGGAATTCGATCGATATCACGTCCCTCGTTCCCGGCCGCTGCGACAAAGACCACTCCGGCGTCGACAGCTTCTTGCACGGCCTGGGCAAGTAAAGAGCTGAAACCGGGGCCACCCCAGGAGGCCGAAATCACCCGGGCCCCCATCCGGACGGCATAGCGAATCGATCGAATGGCTCCTTCAGTGGTGCCCTGCCCCTCAGGCCCTAAAAACCGGATCGACATGATTTTCACACCGGGGGCGATTCCGACCACACCCACACCATCTCGTGTGGCACCGATGGTTCCGGCCGTGTGGGTGCCATGACCGTTCTCATCCACCGGGTTCCCCCGATCGGAATAAAAATCATAGCCATGTACGTCGTTCGGCAAACCGTTACCATCGTGATCGCGACCGGGGTTCTCGGCCCTCTCTCCTGGATTCCGCCATAAATTCGGTACCAGATCCGAATGGTTGAGCTCGATACCTGAGTCGATGTTGGCCACCACGATCTCCGTACCAACGCCTTTTTCCCACGCCTCCGAGACGTTCATGATCACTTTAGCCATGTCATACAGGTCTCCGCTCTTCCCGAAATTGAGAGGAACGGATTCATCCAACACGGGACGAGGCGCGGGAGAGGGTGTCACCGAAAGAGTGGCCGGCGGGCGACGGCGGGCAAAGTTGGCATAGAGTAGGTAATTCGGCTCGCAGAAACGGGTTTCACAAACCTGTTTGGCCTGCTGAGGATCCCGGATCACCACGGGTTCTTGATTGATGAGGGTGATGATCCCGTCTGCTTCGGGAGCACTGCTCCCACAAGCTTGAAGCAGGAGGCTGAGACCGATTCCGAGGAAAAATCCATTTTTCCGCATCGTATTACTTCATCCTTTCCGAAATCCGTTTCGGAACGAGACTGTTACAGTGTATCGGGATCCCATGGACGGAATCCAGCGAAAAAACCGAACTTGATGCAAGTGCCGGCAAAAGCGGCGGTTTTCTCCATTCTGCATTCCCCTCCCCCGTCACATGTGTTAGACCGCAGGGGATGACCCGTCGGTTTCACAAGATCAATATCGAGATCAGCAACATCTGCAACTTCCAATGCAGTTTTTGCCCTGAGGTGATTCGCGCCAAACAGCTGATGCGACTGCCCTTGTTCGAGACCGTCCTCGACCAGGTTGCGCCACTCACCGAGCAAGTGACCTTCCACCTCATGGGGGAGCCCTTACTCCATCCGGACCTGCCCCGGATGCTCGATCTTTGTGGCTCGAAAAAAGTCCCGGTGTTTTTTGTTTCTAATGGCGCACTTCTAACCGATGCCAGAGCGGAACTGCTGCTCCACCCCGCCATCCGGCAAGTGAACTTTTCGGTTCACAGCTTTGCCGACAATCATCCGGGAGAAGATCCAGGGCCTTACCTGAGGAAGATCTTTGACTTCACCCGGGCGGCATTCGAGCGCCGTCCTGATCTCTACTTGAACTACCGGTTGTGGAACCTGAAAGATCCGGAGTCCGACCACGATACCAACGGACAAATCCGGACCCTGATCGAGAAGGAATTCGGTCTGAAGATTCCGGATATCGGTGATGTCAGAAAACAAAAGAGCCATCGCCTGTTGAACAGGCTCTACATCCACTACGACACCGAATTCGTCTGGCCCGATCCTTCGCTCCCCGAACTCGGAGACCGGGGAACCTGCATGGGACTCAGGAACCATATTGGAATCCTGGCGGACGGCACGGTAGTTCCTTGCTGTCTAGACAAGGAGGGCCGCATCCCCTTAGGGAAAATCGGAGAGCAACCCCTGACCGAGATCCTGGACACACCGAAAGCCCGCGAGATGTTGGAAGGATTCCTGGCGAGGAAACTGACTGATCCCCTGTGTCGGAGATGTCAGTACGTCACCCGCTTCTCCTGAACCTCATTTCAAACTTGAGAGCTGATCCTTCGTATCGACTTCGGCGAGCTGGGTGTATCCGCCGATCAGCTGACCGTCCACATAGATCTGTGGAACGGTTTTCATTCCACTTTTTTTCACCCACTCATCCCAGGCTTCGTCCGACCAGTCGTCAATCATGATGGTCTCGAACGTTACCCCCCTTTGTGTCAGGAGCGCCTTGGCTTTCACGCAGTAGGGACAATTGAGCATGGAATAAACAGTGACCTTCTTCATGGATTCATTTTAACTCAATTCGATGCTAGAGTGAAACACGATGAAAACGCAGGGAATGAGACACATCGCACTCAATGTCCGGAACGCACAGGTCTCTAAGGAGTTCTATTGCCGGGTCTTCCGGATGCAGGTGGAATGGGAACCGGATACGAAGAGCGTGTATGTGACCTCGGTGGACGAACAGGGCCCGGGGCTGGACAATCTGGCGCTCCATCAATCGGACGCCCCTCTGCATCGGGCAGGCTTTTTGAATCATATCGGCTTTTTTGTTCCGACCCCGGAGATGGTCGACGAGTGGTACGCTCACGTTCAAAAAGAAGGCGCCAAGATCCTGAAAGAGATCAAGACCCACCGCGACGGTGCCAGATCCTTTTACCTGGAAGATCCGGACGGAATCGTGATTCAGGTCCTCTACCACCAGCCAGTGGCCAACAGGACGACCTACTCGCCCTCGACCTGATCCTTACCCTTGAGCTTGACGGTACGGCCTCCCTCGAGAGAGAGCCGGAGTTCGCCATTCAGGAAAGACAACAGGACCTGTAACCCTGAATCGCCCAATTGCGGACTCACCAAGCCGGAATCAGAAAGATCCGAAAGCTCCTTCGGGTGGAGTCTGAGAAGAGGCAGGAGGTTCTGGGGCTGCACAATGTGCTTGGCCGAAACACGGAACTCATCCGAAAGAATGTCGAGCACCACGCGAAGCAGATCCATCGCCCGCCCTTCTTCCGAGCTCGGTTGAAGGATGTTGCGACGCTTCACCTCGACCGGGATCTCGTCCTGACTTGCGATCCCGCGAATCACCGCTTCGAGAATCCGTTCACCATGAGGGGCCTTGGTCTCCCCCTTGGACAGTCCACGGAACCCTTGGAGCTGCTCCAGTGTTGCTGGCTTGATCTTTGCCAAATCAATCAGGACACCATCCTCAGCCAACCAACGCCTGGGCACGTTCAGCTCGCGGACACGGGCTTCCCGCCAACGAACGAGCTCGAGCAAAATGGCATAGTCCCGCACATGAAACTTCCCGGACTGTGCGAGGCGCTTAGCGATATCCTCGGGTGGGACTTCATAAAGATTACGATCCGAGAATTTGGAGGAAAGATCGAGCGCCCAATCTCTTCGTCCATTCTCGTCAAGACGCTTGAAAAGTATTTCTGCCACTTCAATCAGATGCTTCACATCGAGAAGCGCATACTCCAAAACGGGCTTGGGAAGCGGACGCTTGGACCAGTTGGTCCGGGCATATCCTTTCGGAAGCTCAATACCCAACACTGACCTGAGCAAATTCCCCAGTCCAATATTGTCTCCGAGACCACACAAAGAGGCTCCGACAGCCGTATCGAAGAGCGGTTGGGCAAGAATGGCGTAACTCGCCAGGAGGCACTCTTGATCCCCGTGTGCAGCATGAACGATTTTGAGGATAGACGGGTTGGTTAAGGCCTCAAGGATAGGCGCCATTTCCCGCTTATGGACCGCCTTCGCATCGATCAGCCAAGCCTCGTCCGGCGTGGCCAATTGAAGGACCTCCAACTTGGGATAAAAGGTGCTCTCCCGGATGAATTCGGTGTCGTAAGCAATCCACTTTGCCTCGGAAAGAGACTTTCCGATCTCGACGATTTTTTTCGGATCACTGATTAAATCCAGTTCGGAGGGAAAGTGAGGAGCAAACGCGGTCATGCTTCAGTGGTAACCGTAGATCCGGCCGTTGACTCCCAGGAATCCGTGAGGATGCTTGCCACCGTCACGATCACCCGGATTGTAATGAAGCCAATGGATGATCGCACCCATGGGAGAAGGAAGCCTTGAGCGCGGGCCCGCGGTGATGTAGTCCCCGCAAGCCAAAACATTCATTCCGGGAACGATCTGAGGAAGGCGCCCGAACTTCTGGTTGTAGATGATCTCGATATCTCCTGCGGGATGGGAGTCCAAATTGAGTGCAAAATGGTTGTGCCCAGTTCGATCGGCATAAACGTTGGTGACCACGCCGTTCACGAAGGCCCGATCCTTGTATTGGTCCTGAGTACTCTCTCTCAGCCGAAGCACATGGGAGTTGTCTAGATTCAAAGGCTGATACCGATCATCGAGGCAAGGGGGAACGGCTTCCGAGAACGACGCCTCTGCAACCTGAATCCCGAGGAAGAACACCAATAAGCCGAGCAAGCTTCTCATGTCTGCACCTTTCGATCGCCTATGAAATGCGATGCGGTAGGTTTACGACAAGATGCGCCTTCCGGGCAAATGGTTTTTGTCTGAAATCGTCAACTCAAGCGGCCAAGGCGGGCCGATAGGCAGTCAGGTCGATGACCCGGATCCTCACTCGGGCCTTGGGGCCAGCCAATAGAAAATCAGTCTTGGCTGGATCGTCGGCAAATACCTGGAAAGCATATTGAGCAATCACCCGTGAGGCCTCATCTTCGGCCTTTTGGTAACTCTCTATTTTTGAACGGGATTTGAACCACTGGACCGCGTGTTCCTGAACTTCGGGCTTCAGGAAGGGCTGAGACAGGAGGCTCTCCACATAGTCCGCAAACTCCTCATCATCGGCTCTTTGCTTGGTTCGGAATGCCTCCACCCGCTTCAGGGGCTCAGGCTCCCGATTGATCATTGCCAATTCCAGCTCGAGAATCTCCTCGGGGCTGGTCAGCGTATCGGCTAGGACAGGTTCCCCCCCGTCCCGGGTCACTACGATGGCAATGGTCGGTTGTTCCGCACTTTTCATACTTCACTTATCGGACTAAAACAGTCGGGCATAAGGACTTTCTTTGGGCATTCTTTATATTCTTGAAAAGATTGGGGAATTTTGCTATCACGCTCCAGTGAGCGATTCCATCGTCAAACTGAAAGAAGAAATCCAACGTCGGAGGACCTTTGCGATCATCTCGCACCCTGACGCCGGAAAGACCACACTCACCGAGAAGCTCCTCCTGTACGGTGGAGCCATTCACCTGGCCGGTGCCGTCCGGGCCAAAGCCAACCAACGTCACACCACTTCCGACTGGATGGAGATCGAAAAACAGCGCGGGATCTCGATCAGTACCTCCGTGCTTCAGTTTGAGTACAACGGAACGATCATCAACCTCCTCGATACTCCCGGCCACAAGGACTTTTCGGAGGACACCTACCGGACCCTCATGGCTGCCGATGCAGCCGTCATGCTGATCGACGCGGCAAAAGGGGTCGAGCCTCAGACTCGTAAACTCTTCGAAGTTTGCCGAATGCGTGGCCTGCCCATCTTCACCTTCATCAACAAGATGGACCGCCCCTCGCGTGAGCCTCTCGACTTGTTGGACGAACTCGAAAAGGTGCTCGGTATCCGCTCTTGCCCCATGACCTGGCCGATCGGTTCGGGAGACCGCTTTCGTGGAGTGTTCGATCGACAGTCCCAAGAGATCCATTTTTTCCAGAAAGACTCCGATCAAAAAGGAAAGCGGATCGAATCCAAAAAAATGGCAGGAGTGGACGACCCCGAGTTTCTGAAGTCTCTCGGTGGTGAAAGACAAGACGAGTACGAAGCGAGGGAACTTTACGACCAGTTCAAGACCGAACTCGAACTCCTGGAAATGGCGGGAGACGCCTTCGACTGGGACCGGATTTTGAAGGGGGACCTCACTCCCGTATTTTTCGGTTCGGCGATGAACAACTTCGGAGTGGAGCGCTTCCTCACCCGTTTCATCGAACTCGCACCTGAGCCTGCTCCGAGATCGGACGGAGATCGAGACATCGACCCTGCCCAACCCAAATTTTCAGCATTTGTGTTCAAGATCCAGGCGAACATGGACCCGGCCCACCGTGACCGCGTCGCCTTCATCCGGATTTGTTCAGGAAGATTCGCTCGGAACATGTTGGTGAAGCATTCGCGTTTGGAAAAAGACATCAAACTGGCCATGCCGGTCAGTTTTTTCGGTCAGGAGCGCGTGGTGGTGGAGGAAGCCTGGCCCGGTGACGTCATCGGGCTGGTGGACACCAATAGTTCACTCCGGATCGGTGACACCATCACCGAAATGAAGGGACTCGAATACAAGGGCGTGCCTTCATTCTCGCCAGAGCATTTTGCCAGTGTGTTGATTCTCGACCCGATGAAGCGCAAACAGCTCCAGAAGGGCCTCGATCAGCTTGCAGAAGAGGGCGTGGTCCAGATCTACCGCCAAAGGGGAATGGGAGACAAAGATCCTGTACTCGGCGCGGTCGGAGCGCTCCAGTTCGAAGTCCTCCAGCACCGCTTGAAAGCGGAGTACTCGGTGGACATCAGAATTGAACGATTGCCCTATCAACACGCGCGCTGGTTGAAGGGTGCGAACCTTGATGCGGACCGTTTCGAGCGGAGAGAAGACTCCCGTTGCCTGCTTGATCGGGACGAGAATCCGGTGATTCTCTTCAAAAGCGACTGGGCGATGCGTTGGGCGACTGAAAACTATAAGGACCTGGAGTTCCTTACGACAGCCCCGCCAAAAAGGAACTCCTGAAGTTCCTGCTTTCTCTTAAGGGTGTCCTCGTATCCGAGCTCGGCGAGTTGTCCTGTGTAGGCGGACTCGAATGCCAAATAAGAAACGAGATCCCACCCTTTGTCTTCTTGCGCTCCAACACCTCGGAGGAGGTAGCGAATCAGTGCCGGAAACTCCTTCAGGGTTCCACGAGCCAACTGGCCGAGATCCCTACTCGGGCGGAGAGCGAGAATGGGGATCTGCTTCAGTGCACTGGGATGAGCCAGACGTTGCTCCTCGGTCATGAGAGAAAGCGTGTTGTTGATCCGTTCCATTCGCTCGATGTCAGTCTCCAAAGAATCCAGAAAAACCGCATTGAGCAAGACCCCGCCAATCTCAGCCAAGCTTAAATCTTCACGCTTCAAAGTCCGGTTGAGTTCAAGGGTCTGCTCGTTCGTACGAAAATAACGTATCCCGACTGCGATGATCCGATCGGCCCCGAGATGAATCGCCGGGCTCAACGGTGATGTGAGGCGGATACACCCGTCTCCATAAAGTGCCCCATCGAGTCGCTCCGGTGGGAAAAAAACCGGTATCGCGCTCGAGGCCATCACATGATGGTTGGTCAGACGCTCACGTTGACCGAGGCGCGTGGAGCGGACCCAGGACTGAATGTCCTCATGTCCATCGAAAAAGCTGATCGCGGTCCCGGTCAGATAATTGGTGCATGAAAACGCCACCCCCCTCAGGATCCCGTCTTGGATGAACCCGGGGACGCGATCCAGCTTGAGACTCTCTTCGAGAAGCTGTCGGAGCGGGCCGGTGCTCAGGAGATAGTTGGCGCGCTTTTTTCCGAGAATCCCACCCAAGCCGAGCGTCTGGAGCCACCGAGATCCTAGTGTGGCTACGGCTGCCGGATCACTCCTGTAAATTCGTTCGGTCTCGAGCGAGGTCCAAAGGCGATGAAGTCCGTCTGAAGCTTTTGAAAAATCATCTGCATGAGACATCAAATAAGCCCCATTGATGGCACCTGCCGATACGCCGGTAATGACATTGAACGGGGACGGACCCGGCCCAACCACCTCCGCAAGTGCCTTTACCACGCCGGTCTGGTAGGCTGCTCGAGCTCCTCCACCTGTCAGAACGAGGCCAAGATTCATGTTCGATAGCTCTCCTCGTAACGCAAATCGATGAAGAACTTGAAGTTCTGTTGAATCCGGTTGCGGTTCAGCTTCTGCGTTTGGGTGAGTTCCTGCTTCTCTGTCTGGAAGTCACGGGAAAGAATCACAAACTGAGTCACATTCTCAGGAAGGCGATTCTTTCTCACGAGCTCCTCGATCTGCATGAGGATCCTCTTCTTGAGTCCCTCGTCCTCCACCACCAGACCCTCGATCGCTCCAGGCTTGAAGCGGATCTCCATCAGCAACTCCTCTTTCAAGGTGATGAGAGCCATCAAAGAAGGTTTTCCCTCTCCGACCACACACACATTGGAAACTTCAGGAATCTCCTTCAGGGCGTTTTCGATGGGTAGTGGGGCCACCATCCTGCCATTCGACAACTTGATGATATCCCGGTTCCTACCGATGATGTTGAGCCCCTCACTCCACTCTCCGAGGTCACCAGTCTTAAGCCAGCCATCCTCGAGAAGTACCTCGCGGGTGCCCTCGGCGTCTTTCCAATAGCCAAGAAACACATTCGGCCCCCTCACCAGGATCTCTCCGTCGACCGCGATCCGAACCTCAACTCCGATCGGTGGAGTTCCGAGACTTTTGAACCCTGTACTCTCACCATGGGTCATGGTGATGATTCCAGAAGACTCGCTCATCCCGTAAATTTCCTGGATCCCTATTCCAATCGAGGAAAACCACTCCCCCACCGCAGGAGGAAGTTTTGCCGCACCTGAAACCGCGAGTTCGACTCGGTCGAGTCCCAACTGATCCCTCACCTGTGCAAGATAGATGCGGTCTGCGATCGCCCCCACCTTCTCAAACTCCATCATCCGCTGAAGCAGTCGGGGTTTGGCCGCCTCGGCCTGCTCCTTGAAACGCTCCCACACCCTCGGCACCGCCAATAATAAAGTTGGGCGGACCTCACGAATCTCGGGCAGAAAGCGATCCATCGATGAATTGAACCAAACCGGGTAGCGCTGCGTGATCGCAACCGCGAGAGTTTGAAGTTTCTCGGCGACATGGGCGAGAGGGAGAAAGGAAAACAGATGACCGCCCATGTAGGGTAAACGCCATTCACGCGCCAGACAATCCGCCGCGAAACCGAGCTGAGAAAGCCCGAGCATCACCCCTTTCGGAGTACCAGTGGTTCCCGAGGTGAAAATGATCATCTGGCAGGCTCGTGGATCGACCAGATCGAGCATCCGCTCCTCATCGTCCGGAGAACATACCGTATTTGACGCAGGGATCTCGTCGAAAAGCTTCACCGTTACGAGATCTGGCCGCGCATTCAGGATTCTTTCACGGAAAGACTCTCCCTCCACCAGGATGAGCCTAGCCTCGACCTGATCGATCATCAGTCCGAGATCGTGAGCATTGGTCTGAGGATGAACGCCAACTGACACCCCGCCCACCAGCCAAACCGCAGCCTCCCACTGCACCCATTCGGGAGAATTCAAACCGTAGATCACCACACGGTCCCCGGGCTGGACCCCTTCAGCCTTCAACCGCTGACCACGATCGACTACGCCGGACCAATAGGTCGATGCGGACCACTCGACCCAATTTCCCTCGGTGTCTTTTCCGTATAGGGCGGCGGCCTCCGGCTGATCCAGAGCCCAGAGCCGTAAACGGTGCAAAAGAGTGCTGCTGTTCCTCATCCCATTCCGGTCATTCCGACTTGAGTCCCCGGAATTCGACCGCCTCAGAACCTGCCAGTCCGGCAGGACCTTTTTTCAACTCCTCGGCATACAACTTCGAGTACCAATAATAATTTCTACCGATGAGAGTCACGTAATTCCGGGTCTCTGCATAGGGAATCAGATCCAAGAACAAGAGGCGGCTACGGGTAGGATAGCGCTTCTGCCAGCGATCGACGACCTCGGCTCCGGCATTGTACGCAGCCAGTGCAAGTTCGACGTCTCCGTTGTAACGGCCCACCAGCTGTTCAAAATACTGCACGCCCAGACGGATGTTCACCTCGGGTTTGAGCAAATCAACCCGTTTCACTTTTCGATCCATCAATTTGGCAGTAGCAGGCATCAGTTGCATCAGCCCCACCGCGCCCACTCTCGAATGAGCCTCATCTTGAAACGCGCTCTCCTGTCGGATCAGCGAAGCGATGAGAAGGGGATTCACTTTCTTCACTCCGGCCACGATCTTTTCTACATGTCGGAGCGGATAGAAGAGTCTCAGTGTAGAGTCCACCACGTACTCACTCTGTGTGCGAAACACACTGTCGAGCATCCTGAAGAGAGAGATCATATCCCTCGAGCGATAAGCGAATGTTGCGAGATACAGACGCACCCCGGGCTCGAGGCGCATCAGGAACTCGGGGGTCCTGCGTGCCGGAGTGAGTAACTTCATGACCATCCCCATGTCGCCCATCTGATCAAAGTCCTCGATGAGATGGATCCAGGTATTGAGTTGACCGTCACGCTGGGTCCTGGTCTTCACAATCGGGTCAACAGGAACATTCAGATTCTCCGCCAGGATGGAGTCTCCATTGTTGACGGAAAGAGTATGATAGCCCAAAGGGTTCATCCGGAAGAGCTCGTCAAAGCTGGCCAAGAACTCCTCTTTTTTCTCTTCTCTACGTGCGCAATATCCGTTCCAGTATAATGCACGGGAGGAATAGTCATTTGCACCCATTCGGGCCAGACGGGTGAAAACCGCCTGCGCTTTTTCGCAATCTTGTTCCAGGATCGAAATCAGACCGAGTCGGAATCTAGAGAGCTGAACGTATTTGTTCTGGGTCGCATTGGTGTAGCACTCATCCACACGCGAATAGAGTTTCGAAGCAATCTTGACCTTGTCCCGGGCAGGGAAAAACTCCTCGGCCTTGAGACCCATGTAAGAATAAAATTCCGGGTCTAGGCATGCCTTCTCTGCCAGCATCGCTTCTGATGTTTTTTCAAGCTCGGAGTCCCAGATCTTAAAACTCTTGAGTGCTCGATAATAGTCCCCTTCGATGCGCCCGGGGACCTCCTCAACGCTGCCCTCTCGAATCTGTTTAACCACTTGGTTAATCACCTTCGCGTGCTTGCCACGCTGGGCTCGGGTCATCTTTCCGAAGGGGGTGCGCTGCGAAAGTTTCAGAGCAACTTCCAGATCTCCAGCGTCAAGTCCCTCCTCGTCCTCGAATAAAGCATCAATCCAATCCGACTTCACGAAGGAACACTCAGGAGCTCCGTTGAATTGCTTCTGGCAATCCGAGAAAGTAACTGCAGGATTCTTGGTCTTCCTTCGTTCCTGAGATCTCTGCAAAAAAGAAAGAAGACGACTCCGATCAGGAGTATTGACTTCTCGGGTGAGTGGGCGCTTGATCGCCTCTGAAAGACGCACTCCAGTCCCCTCTGAAACCCGTGATGGATCCGGCTTCCGCTGTTGAAGGTCGATCAGATAGTCACTCAGCTTGAGCCCTTTGCCACTACACCCCGACCCGAGAAGGGCAAATAGAAAAACAAAGGCGGTCTCTGATTTAATCCTACTCAAAACAGCCATTTTTCCTTACCCTTACCCTCAAGATGCACACCATGACGTCCGGAGAAATCTTGCTCTGGGTGACTGATCCTTGGCCCACCCTTTCCCACCCAAAGGATACCACGCTCAGGCTGATGGAAGAAGCGGTCAATCTGGGAATTCCCACCTGCTGGACCTCCTCTGATTTGGTATTCGAAGATCCATTGGGATCTTGGAAGGCGGCCGCAGTGGACCGCGCATGGATGCGGAGTGCGTCGTTTGATCCAGTAAGCCGAGTGAGACTCTGGGAACCGTCATCTTTCAGGCAGGTCCATGATCGGATCGATCCGCCCGTGAATGAGGATTACATCGACCTGGCTCGACGCCTCGATGCGGGAGCACTCTCGGGAGAAGGTTTACTCAACCCTCTCGAAGTCATCACCGGGCAGAGTGAAAAACTCCCACTCCCTGAACTCCGGCACCTGGCACCTCGTCACTTGGTGGTGAAGTCAGAGGAAGACCTGAACTCCGCCATCGACTTCATCCGTCAACATTCGACCTTCGTTTCAAAGCCCATGAACCTCGCACAAAGTATCGGAGTTCGCCGGCACACCAGTCCCCCGTCGAAAGAAGAATGCCTGAACCTCATCGCGGAGATCACGGACCACTCCCGAAAACCCGTTTTCCTGCAAGAATACCTTCCCGGGATCAGGGAAGGCGAAGTCAGAATGTGGTTCGCCATGGGTCAGTTCATCGGCGCATTGAAGAAATTCCCTGTTTCCGGGGACTTCAGGGTGCTGATCGACGAAGGCTCCAGAATCGAAGCCCATCATCCTGATGCGAAAGAATTCAAGGTAGCGGAAGAGATCGGCCACGCCCTGCACAAGCGGAGAATCGCATTGGCTGCGGTGGACTTCATTTCAGGGAAAATCTCGGATTTCAACATCACCAGCCCGGGACTCCTGGTTCAACTCGAGGAGGTTCACGGGATGAATCTGGCGAATCAAGTGATCCGTCGGTTACTGGAGGGATTTTAAGCCGGGAATCTCGAATCCGGCCGCTGCGGGTTCGCGAATCAGGTGACGAAGAGACTCGATCCGCTGTTGAAGGACTCCCACACCGACCTTCGGGAACACCATTGGACCGGAATCTCCCGAAGGGACTGGCTTGCCCGAGAGAACAGCGTCCATCGCCTCGCGGAGTTTCGCGGTCTTCCGCAATTCCGAAAGTTTCTTCCTCGCTCCTTCGATCGAAAACCGCTCGATGTGGAGCAGATGCTTGACGAGAATCAACGCCTCGATGTCCGAACGGCGATACACCCGCTGACCACTCGTTGCCTTGGCCGGCGCCAGAAAAGGAAACTCACCTTCCCAAAAACGGATGACGTGAGGCTTGATCCCTAGAATCGCCGAAACATCTCCAATACGGAAAAACGTGCGGTCGGGAATGCGGAAGCTCACTCTTCATCACCCTCGTCGTCATTCTTACCGCCACGACGACGGATCATCTCCTCGGTGATCGGCTTACCCTTGAGGGTGTCATTCACCTCGGCACGAAGCACTTGAGAAGGCTTGAAAGTAAGAACCCGGCGTGCAGAAATCTCGATTGCCTGACCAGTTTGGGGATTCCGCCCAGTCCTAGAGCGTTTTTCACGCACGACGAAGTTGCCGAAGCCAGAAATCTTGATCTTGTCTCCTTCGGTCAAAGCACCCTTCATGGTGTCGAAAATCAACTCCACCATGTCTGCAGCCTCTTTTTTTGAGAAACCGATTTTCTCGTGAATCGAATCCACTAAATCCGCTTTGGTCAGTGCCACAGGACATCCCCTCCAGTTGCTGGTCTCATTGCCGGTCTATCTGATTACCGCTTTGAACTCATCATTCCATTTCTTCACGATCAACTCGGAACAGAGATCCACTTGTTTCTCTTCCAAGCTCTTCGAGTCGTCCGAAAAAATCACCCGGACGCCGATACTGATCTTTCCTTCTGGAAGTTGAGCTCCTTCATAAGTATCAAAAATCTTTGCGACTTTTGCAATCGGCTTCCCGTGTTTCAGAGCGGATTGAATCAAATTTTCCGAAGGAAGGGTCCGATCTACCAAGAGGGCGAAGTCCCGCTCCATGGTCGGGAACTGGGACCAAGCCTTGAAGGAAGCTTCTTTTTCGGGCGTCAATCCGATGACTGGTTCGAAATCCAGCTCGGCCCAAAATACCGGTCCCCGGAGCTTCAACTCCGACTCGAGTTTCGGATGAATCCGTCCCGCAAAACCGATCGCTTCTTTGCCGGCGGCGAATTGAAGGCACTGACCCGGATGAAAGAGCCCGGAGGAGGCCTGCAGTAATCCCGTATCGGCCGCTCGCATCCGGATACCCTTGGTCCGGAGTTCCTCGAACAGGGTTTCGAGAACCGCCTTGAGATCGAAGAAATCGGTCTCCCCCCTCTCAACCGAGAGCCCCTGGGCATACCTCGGCCCGGAAAGGAGCACACTCAGCTTCAACCGCTCGGTGACCCCGGTCTCGCCCTCACCTTTGGCTTCAATTTTTTCTCCCGAAAACGAGAACACCGGCCGGATTTCAAAGAGCCGCACCGAGAGCGGATCCGAACCGAAGTGATGGCGTTCGTTCTCGAGATAGGCCTTCATTATACCGGGCAACAAAGAGGGAACCAGGAATCCCTGCTCCTCGGACAGCGGATTGAGGATCGGTACGCTCGAACGCATCCCGAAACGGGCAAGCCAACTCTCGCTCTGGAAGGAGTAGGTCAGGACTTCGTTGATCCCCAAGGAAACCAGTGTGTCTTTGGCCTGGTCAATGACCGAAAGACGGTGATCCTTCGGATTCCCGAGACGCATTTCAGGCATGCCGCTCAAAGCGGGAATCGTGGTCGGAATGGCGTCATACCCGATACTCCGGGCCACTTCCTCGGCGAGGTCCTCACGGATCCTGAGGTCGAGACGGTAGGTCGGGGGGGTGACCCGGATGCCGGACCCCGTTTTTTCGACCCCGCACTCGAGAGTCTCGAGGATTTGGATGATTCTTTCTTCGGAGAGAGCGGTGCCCAGAAATCCGTTGATGAAATCTACCGTGGTTGCGATGGGTTTGACAGAAAACGCCGCGCGAGAAGGCAGCTCGGCAAAGGCGGTTCCGATTAGTTCTCCTCCGGCAATCTTGCACACGAAATCAATCAATCTTCCCATGGCCTCGCGGTGCCCTTTCGGATCGATACCCTTCTCGAAACGCAGGGACGCCTCGGATCTTCTGCCGAAACGGAATGCCGCGCGCCGGACGAGGGTCGGATCGAACTCGGCGCACTCGAGGAACACGCGCTTCGTGCCCTCGCTCACCTCGGAGTTCCCGCCCCCCATGACTCCCGCCAAGCCGACCGGTTTCACGCCGTCTGCAATGATCAATTCTTCTCCGGTGGTTTCAATCTCACCCCCGTCGAGGAGAGGAATCTTCTCACCGGCCTTGGAGCGGGTCACGCGAATCACTCCGCCCTCGAGTTTGTCAGCGTCGTAAATGTGGACCGGGAAACCGTACTCGAACATCAAGAGATTGCTGACATCGACCAGATTGTTGATGGAGCGCTGACCGATCGCTTCGAGACGCTTCTTGAGCCAATCGGGCGAAGGCTCGACCTTGACCGAATCCAAATACGCACCGAAAAACTGCGGAGCGAAGTCGCCGGCTTCGAGTTCAACCCGGATGGGGGAACCGGATCCCTGGAACGGACTCACCTTCGGGGCCTTGAGGGGCTTGCCGAGAGCGGCAGCCACTTCTCGGGCCATGCCCCGATGAGAAAGACAGTCGCCGCGGTTTGCGGTCAACTTGATTTCAAGAAGGGTGTCGTCGAGACCCAGGATGTCCGCAAGCTTCCAACCGACCGGAGTCTTCGGAGGCAGGATCAGGATCCCCTCCGACTCCTTGGCCATCCCGAGTTCCTCTTCCGAACAAAGCATGCCCATGGAAACGACTCCACGGATCTTGCCCTTCTCGATCTTCATTCCATTCGGAAGATTCGCGCCGATCTGCGCGAGACACACGATGTCTCCGACCTTCATGTTCTGGGCGCCACAGACGATATCGAGGTACTCAGCCCCACCTCCCGGATTCACTTTACAAAGCGAGAGCCGGTCCGCCTCGGGATGCTTGTCCTTGTGGAGGATCTGGGCCGAGATCACCTTGTCGAAGCCCCGATCCTGACGTTCGATACTCTCGACTTCGAGTCCGCGTGCGGTCAGAATTTCAGCGAGCTCCTCGGGCCCTTTCAATCCGCTCAAATCGACCCATTCATTCAGCCACTTGTATGAGATTTTCATCGTCGGTCACCGTTCTTCAGAATTGTTTCAAAAAGCGTTGATCACCCTGGAACATCAGGCGCAAATCCGGAATGTCATGAAGGAGCATCGCGATCCGCTCGACGCCCATGCCGAATGCGAATCCGCTGATCTCGGAAGGATCGTAACCCGCGAGTTCGAAGAGGCGTGGATGCACCATTCCGGCACCGAGAATCTCGAGCCAACCTGTGCCCTTACAGACCTGACAGTGGGGATTTCTGCCCGCACACAGGGCACAACTGACATCCACCTCCGCACCCGGTTCGACGAAGGGAAAGTAGCTCGGACGCAAGCGGATCTTGACGTGAGACCCGAACAACTCCTTGGCGAAGAAATCCAGAACTCCCTTCAGGTCACTCATGGAGACCTTCTTGTCGACCC
The DNA here is from genome assembly GCA_027491115.1 of Pseudomonadota bacterium. Classification (GTDB taxonomy): domain Bacteria; phylum Bdellovibrionota; class UBA1018; order UBA1018; family CAIMNF01; genus CAIMNF01. Next base: position 3,168 of record JAIXWV010000037.1, on the reverse strand, counting down.
AGAGGCCTTCGATCTGATGGAACATGGGAGAATGGGTCGCATCGGAATCACAGCGGTAAACGGCACCCGGGCACAGGATCCGCACCGGCCACTTCTTTTCGCGCATGGTGCGCATTTGAACCGGAGAAGTCTGCGAGCGCAACACCACTCCCGGCCCAAGGAAAAACGTATCTTGCATGTCACGCGCCGGATGGTCTTTGGGAATGTTCACTGCTTCGAAATTCATGAAGTCGGTCTCAACTTCAGGTCCGGTGGTCACGTCAAACCCGAGACGCCCGAGCGTGTCGGACACTTTTCGGATGGTCCGCGTGATCGGATGGAGACTGCCCAGATGGATCTTGCGCGATGGAAGAGTTACGTCCACACGAGTACGAATCAGATCGGCCTCGATCTGTGCGGCGGCAAGAATCTCTTTACGGGCTTCGATCGCGGTTTCAATCTTTGCCTTCCATTCGTTGGCCAAAGCACCGAGCTTGGGGCGCTCCTCAGGCGGAACCTGTCCCAATTGCTTGAGAGCCTCTGACAACGACCCTTTTTTTCCCAGCACCGACACCCGGACGGCGTCGAGGGCCTCCAGGTCGGAGGAGACTTCGATCTGATTCAATGCGGAACGGCCTTTTTCTTCAATCGCGGCGTGGATGCTCATGTGCCTGTAAAATAACAAAGGCTCCATTCAAATTGAAGGAGCCTTTGTCAAAATTATTGGAATTTCAGGCTTTTGCCGATCAGGCTGCCGGAGCGAGTGCCTTCACCTTGGAAACGATGGCTTCGAAAGCCTTCGGATCATGGATGGCGATCTCGGAGAGCATCTTCCGGTTCAGAACGACCTGGGCTTTTTTGAGAGCCGAAATGAAACGGCTGTAGCTCAGGTCCTGGCCATTGGTGGCAGCGGAAAGACGGGCAATCCACAGACCACGGAAGTCACGCTTCTTCACGCGACGGTCGCGATAAGCATAGACTCCTGCACGGTCAACCGCTTCAGCGGTCCGGCGGATTTGACTTCCAAGTCCGAGTACAAAACCTTCGGCTTTGTTCCTGAGTTTATTGTGACGTTGACGACGTTTTGTTCCACGTTTTGCGCGAGGCATACGATCTCCTTAAAATCTTGTAGAATTCCTGCTCACTCGCCGTAAGGCATGCACTTCCGGACGTGACGGGCATCGCCGTCGGTCATGTAACCGTCTGCGCGGATTCCGAGCATTTTCACGTTGGATTTCTTGCTGAGCAAGTGGCGACGGCCGGCATGGCCGAACTTGACTTTACCAGTGGCGCTGAAGCTGAACCGCTTGGCCGCTGCTTTTTTTGTTTTCAGTTTCATAGAGAGGTCGACCTTATCGGAATTCGTGGATTTCAGCAAGGAGGAATTTTAGATGAATTTTGAACGGATTTTCAGGCAAAAAAATGGCGAAGGACCGCCCGGACGAGGTGGACCAACACAGTCCGGAATGATTCTCCCCAAACCAGTGCAGGAACCAGGAACAAGGCACAAAGCCAGTAAAGCCCACCCACCCAGATCTGCGTCCAAATCCGGGTCAGCCAGGTGTTCACCTTACCTAGCCTCCAGGCCCGGAACACCCACAGGATCACCAATAAAACCGCTTCGTAGCCCAAAAAGCGGGCACCACCCTGCTCCAGAGCCATCTTTTGGATCCCGGCTTTGAACTCGGCATCCTGACCGAGCGTGAGGCTGAACTGAGTCACAGGATGATTCCAGAGCTTCTGGATCTCCTCGTAATTCTTGAAGAGTCCCGGCCCGACCGACTTCAGCCACTCTTCGGCGTCCTTGGAAACCTTGAGCTCGTGCTTGAACCAATCAGGAGTGGGGCTCGGACTTTGAATCGGACTCGGAGTCCCTTCCGGTTGCCGACTCATTCAGTCTACTTTTTCTTGGCCTGGGGGTTCGGAGCCATGATCATCATGAGCTTCTTGCCTTCAAGCTTCGGGGCCATTTCCACGATCCCGACATCTTCGAGGCGCTCCATGACTTCCTTGCACATCTTGAAACCGGGCTCGGTGTGAGCGATCTCACGCCCCCGGAACAAGATGGTGAACTTCACCTTGTCGCCCTCTTCGAGGAACTCATGAGCGTTCTTGATCTTGTACTCCAGATCATGCTCGTCGGTGTTCGGACGGAGCTGAACCTCTTTGACCTTCACGATCACCTGGTTCTTGCGTGCCTGGGCTTCTTTTTTCTTTTTCTCGTACTTGAACTTGCCGTAGTCGCAAATTTTGCAAACGGGAGGGCTGGCGGTCGCGGAAACCTCCATCAGGTCGAGGCCCTTGTCGCGGGCCATCTGCAGAGCCTGGGGAGTCGGAACAATGCCGACTTGTTCTCCATTTTCGTCGATCAAACGGACTTGGGGAACACGGATCCGCTCATTGAGGCGGACGTCGTCTTTCTCTTCTCTTTGGTAATTCCGGTCGCGGGAGGGGAACGGACGGCTCGTGGGAGAGCGGGGAGCGAAGGTCCCTGAAGGGCGGGGGGTGACGGGCGTGGAAGGAGTGCTTCCGGGCTCTTTGGGAACAATGATGCCTCCGGAAGGGGGGGCCGAATTATTGGTTTTAAATGCCATGTAGGGGTGCGTGATCCTTTCTCGCGGGCAAACTCCCGCATTTTTACAGGTTTACCGAGGTAGGGAGCGGGTGTCAAGAGGAGAGGGTCTAGTTACCCTTCCCACCCAAGGTGTTCAGCAAAGTTTCCAGCTCGGTTCTGCTCGCCTTATTTCCTGAGTTGGCACAAAGGTTTTTGGCTCTCTTCCAATCATCACAATTGTTGCTGGTCCATTTTGTACCCGTAACATCTTCCCAGATGGTGGCTACGCCCCCACCCCCGCCAGTTTCGATCTTCTGTTGACGACAGTAGTCTTCGAAGTTTTTTTGGACCGGTGAACAATCCAAATTGTTCACTTTGTCACTCGAACTCGCCAAACATTCGGACCTCAAGTCCTTGAACTCCTTTGACCCGTCCTTAAAGTCCGCCAACTGCTTCTCGAGTTCTTCTTTTTTCTTGTCCGCTCTCTCTTTTGCCGCCTCACGAACTTCTTTCAGACCGTTCTCCTCGAAGTTCATCATTCCATCGGGCTGCATCAACCCCGAAAGCACTTTGGACATGCTGGCGGGATTCTCGTAGGGACCCGCAATCCCGCCTTCCCTCGCATCAGCTTGCTT
>JAIXWV010000045.1 GCA_027491115.1 Pseudomonadota bacterium | reverse complement strand
TCGTATCGCCTTCGTAAATCCCTTTTGCAAAATACTGGGCCGCTGCGAAGCTGGTCGAGTACTTGTACACGTAGAAGTTGTAGTAAAAGTGCGGGATCCGCGACCATTCGAACCGGATGTCCGGGTGTTTCTTCATTTCCGGTCCGTAATAGCGCGAGTTCAGGGACTCGAAATGGTTCGACAAAGACTCCGCGGTCAATGGCTCACCCCGTTCAACCATGGCATGGATGTCCCGCTCGAATTCCGCGAACTGGACCTGCCTGTAGAGCGTGCTCCGGAACTGGGTGAAGAGGTGGTCGAGAAGGTAAAGCTTCATCTCCTTCGATTCGGCGTTCTCGTATAGATGGAAATGCAGGAGCATTTCATTGGTGGTCGAAGCGACCTCCGCCAGGAAGATCGGATAATTCGCAGTCGTATAGTGCTGGTTGGCGTTCGAGAAATGCGTGTGCAGTGAGTGCCCGAGCTCGTGCGCCAAAGTGAAGGTGCTTCCGAGGTTGTGCTTGTGATTCAAAAGGATGTAAGGCTTCGTCAGGTACATTCCACCCGAATAAGCGCCGCTCCTCTTGCCAGGAGTGTAGAACACGTCGATCCAGCGTTCTGAAAACGCATTCTCAAGTGCGGAGCAGTACTCCCCACCCAGCGGGCGGACCGCTTCGCGGACCAGGCGGCAGCCTTCCTCGTAGGGCAGCTCGGTCCGGGCTGGCTTCACCATCGGTACGAACTGATCGAAGATCTCCATCTCGCTCAGGCCGAGAACCCGCTTCTTGAGCCCCACCCAGCGGTGCAAGAGCGGCAGGAAGCGGTTCACCGTTTCGATGAGCCCGTTGTAAACAGAAAGCGGAACCGCATCGGAGAACAGACTCGCTTCGATGGCGCTGTTAAAGCGACGAGCACGTGAATAAAAAACCTGCTTCTTGACGTGGGAATCGAGGGTCGCAGCGAAGGTGTTCTGGTACTTCGAGAATTCACCGATGTAATTCCCGAAAGCGCTCCGCCGGAGGTCGCGGTCCTCCGATTCGAGGTATGCCCCGTAGGTGGCATGGTTCAATTCCCGGCTCTTCCCCTGCGCATCGATCGCATCGGGGAATTTCATGTCTGCGTTCTCGAGAAGACTGAAGGCTTTGTAGGATCCTTCCATCGGCTCGGAGGCCAGCGCCAGGATCTCTTCCACTTCGGCGCTCCGCTGATGGGGCTTCGAGCGGATCAGGAGTTCGAGTTTCCGGGAAAAGTCCCGGAGCAAAGGATCCCGACTGAGAGCGTTCAATTGTTCGACCGGAATTTCGAGGAGTTCCGGCTCGAACCAGGACAACCTCGCACCGGCTTGAGTGGCCTCTCCACGGATGCGGTCCACGCGACCGAGTTTGGCAGAATCACGCGTGTCCTCGTCGGAACTGTGGTGGGCGAAGGAATAAAGTTTCTCGATCAGGAGGTCGAGATTGACCTGGGCTTCAAAAGCCTCTTTCAGTGTGAGCGCGCCGGAACCGAGCTTTCCTTTGTATTCCTCCACCCTTCTGATGTGTGCGTCCACTTTTGCGAAGTCCGCTTCCCAGGACTCGAGCGAGGGATAAACCAGGGACAGGTTCCACCGGTAGGCTTCAGGAATGTCGTTACGGGTGTTGAATTGATCGGCTTTGACTTGATCGGCTTTGACTTGGTCCATGAGGAGCTCCTTCCCAAATGGTAGCATCGATGAAGGGTGACGAATCGAGTCAAACGATGATCGACAGCTGGCGGGAGTGACGGTCCCCCCGTCGATAACTCTGAAAGAGCCCCTCACCCGAGACCTCGGAACAGAAGGTACATGCAGGATGGACCTCAGGACGGGGGCACCCCAAAGACTCGAACTGATGGTTCAACACCGCGATCAAGTCGAGCCGGCGGGTCGCGGGCTCGAAATGGTGTCGGGAGAGGTTCTCAAATTCCCGACCAAAAGACTCGATCAAATCAGAGCCCACCTCATAACAGCAGGCCCGAATGGAGGGGCCCAGCGCCACTCGCCAGTCGCCCGGGTGTGCCAATTCGGGAGGGAGTGCCTTGAACAGCGCCTCCGGGATTCGGGCAAACACCCCCCTCCAGCCGGCATGCAAGGCAGCCCGGGCCAATCCCGCGACGTGCTCCATCAGGATCGGTACGCAATCGGCCGTCACCACGCCCAACGGAACACCGGGCTGGCGGGTCCACAGACCATCGACCTCACCGCATTCTTGGCCCGGTCCGGTCACCTCTGCGATCGCAACGCCATGGACCTGTCTCCAACGGGGACGTGTCGTTTCCCATGACTCCTTTGGAAAGCCTCCGAGGGGATCCTTGCGGTTTCCCCAGTGGATGGGTGATTTCATGGCGCCTCCTCCTCGAGCACAGCAGCCAAAGCCAGATGGTCCGACAGGCGGGACCAGGGCAAGCCGGACAGGGTCTCCACTTCGACCACCCGGAATCCCCTCACGTAGATCCGGTCGAGCTTCAAATAAGGCCAAACCGCCGGAAACGTCCGGGCATGTTCTCCGGTCCGGTCGAGAAACACCTCCCGGAGCCCCGCTCGCTCGCTCAATCCAGACCCGAGCTCTTCCGCCCAATCATTGAAATCACCGGCCAGAATCAACGGTTCCCCCTCTGGAACCCGGGCACGGATGGCCTCGCAGAGTTTGTTCAACTGGCGCTCCCTGCCCCAAGAAAGCAAATCGAGGTGCGCGGTCATGATGTGTACTTTCTTTCCGCTCCATTCCGGACACGACACGACTCCATGCAGGAGTCCACGCCGCTCGAAGCGGTGATTGGACAGATCCAGATTCTCATAAGACTCGAAGGGAAAACGACTCAGAATGGCGTTCCCGTGATGCCCCTTGGAATACACCGCGTTCTTACCGTAGGCGTAATGACTCCAGACCCGGTCCGCCAGGATTTCGAACTGTGGCCGGGGAGCGAAGAGCTCATGCCAGCCGAGCACTTCTTGTAGGCAGACCATGTCAGCCCCCAATGCCTGCAAGTGGGTTTTCATCTCCTCGAGAGTGACCTTTTGGTTGAACCAGGAAAAACCCTTGTGAATGTTGAAGGTAACGACCTTGATCCTCACGCCCAATACCTCAAGCGGATGACGAGCCACCGCAAGAACCGCATTCCCCATCCCCCCTTCCCGGGGTCGAATTCCCGGATCTCGATCGAATCCTTCAAGTCGGCCTGAAACTGGTCTTCCAAGACCCGGAAGGAGGAGGGATGTTCCATTTCCGCATCGACCTCGAGATCATGCATCAGACTTCGATGGTTGAGATTGGTCGACCCGACGATCGCATACCCCTGATCCACCAGCATCGATTTGGCGTGGAGGAATCGGGTTCGGTATTCGTAGACCCTGACCCCGCTCAAAAGCAGGTAACGGTAATAGGCCTCCGAAATCCACTTCATGAAACGGTAATCCGGCTCAGCCGGGAGCAAAAGCCTCACATCCACTCCGCGGAGCCCGGCCGAACACAGGGCTCGCAACAGAAACCACGGTGGAACGAAATAGGCGTTGGTGATCCAAACCCGTTGCTTCGACTCATGAATCTTCCGGACCAACTCGCGATTCCACCGGATCCTGAGGCGTCGAGTCAGGTTGAGACGGATCCGCGAGGGTTCCCGAAGTGGCAGTCTCCGATTCGGGAAATGCCCCTCCCACAGGATCCGAAAGGCTTCTTCTAGCTCACGAATCCCGAGCCCGCTCAGCTGCACCCCGGTATCGCGGTGATGCCGGTGGGTGATATTGAAGCTTCCCAAAAAGGCGGTTTTCCCATCCAGGATACAGACCTTCCGATGCAACCGACGGTTCAACCTCACGAAAGCAAGACGAAACAGCGAAACCGGGTGATACACTTTGAACTCGACCCCGGAATCCCGGAGAGCATCGCGAAGAATACCGATCCAAAACCAGGAACCGACTCCGTCCACCACCAACCTGACCCTCACGCCTCGTCGGGCGGCCGCGCGGAGAGCATCCAGAACCCGGAGGCCGGTCGGATCCGGCTCGAAAATGTAAGTCTCCATCTCGATGGTCCGCGTGGCTGAAGCGAGCCCGTCGAAGAGGGCCCTGAAATAGGTCTCATTGTCGAAAAACAGGCTTTCCTCGTTCCAGGATTCCCGGCTCATTCCACCCCACCTTCTCACATTCTGAGGCCCGACGGAATGCCGGGGTCACCGTCCTGAAAATTTCAATGAATGCCCATGCTTTCCTTGATTTCGACATGGGATTCCATTAAAAGAACCGAATCGACTTTGAACCACCCGCTGTTGGGAGCTCCCGGGATCCGCACCGCCTATGACTGACCAAAAAATCGTCCTTCCGGACACCGGCATCACTGTGATGGTCCGTGAGGCCAATTCAGACGACATCCACTACGCCAAGATCATCACCGATGAGATGGAGTCTTCTGCGCGTGCGCGTGGAACTGGTATTGCCAAACGAAGCCCGGACTACGTCGCGCTCAAGATGCGGGAAGGCAAGGCTGTGATCGCTGTGACCGATCAAGGCGAGTGGGTCGGCTTCTGTTACATCGAAGCGTGGGGACACGAACAGTTCGTGGCAAACTCGGGACTCATTGTCGCTCCGGCCTTCCGCAAGAGTGGCGTCGCCACACAGATCAAGCGCAGGATCTTCAATCTTTCACGGACCAAATTCCCGAATGCAAAAATCTTCGGCCTGACCACAGGCCTCGCCGTGATGAAGATGAACAGCGAACTCGGCTACGTGCCGGTCACCTACAGCGAACTCACCGACGATGAGGAGTTCTGGGCCGGATGCAGGTCCTGCGTCAATTTCGAGATCCTCACCAGCAAGGGCAGGAAGAACTGTCTGTGCACGGCCATGTTGTTCGATCCGACACGTCCCGCCAAAAATTCCCAGGAGAACGAACCCAAATGAGCAAGCCTAAAGTCATTCTCGGATTCAGCGGAGGTCTCGACACCTCTTTTTGTGTGAAACACCTCACTCTCGACAAAGGCATGGAGGTCCACAGCGTCCTGGTCGATACCGGTGGGTTTTCGGATGCCGAGCGCAAGCGGATCGAAGAGCACGCGTACAAGCTCGGTGTGGCCAAGCACACGACCGTCCTCGCGGCCAAAACCTATTACGACCGGATCATCAAGTACCTGGTCTACGGAAACGTCCTCAAAAACAACACCTACCCGCTGAGCGTCAGTGCCGAGCGCCTGGTCCAGGCCCTCGAGATCGCGCGGGTTGCGCGTGCCGAAGGAGTCTCGGCGGTCGCCCACGGAAGCACCGGAGCCGGGAACGACCAGGTCCGTTTTGACCTGATTTTCAACACCCTTCTTCCGGATGCCGAGATCATCACCCCGATCCGTGATCTCCGTCTTTCACGCGAAGAGGAAATCGCCTATCTCCAGAAGCACGGCGTGGAGATGGATTTCAAGAAAGCGGCCTACTCCATCAACAAGGGGCTTTGGGGAACGAGTGTGGGGGGGCGTGAAACCCTGAACTCGCTCGGAACGCTCCCCGAAGAAGCTTGGCCAACCCCCGCCACCCGTACCGGAAGCGAATCCGTGAAACTCGGATTCCGCAAAGGCGAACTCGTTTCGCTGAACGGTAAAGAGTACGCCCATCCGATCGAAGCCATCCAGGCGCTTTCGGCAATGGCCGCACCTTACGGTATCGGTCGCGACATCCACGTCGGAGACACCATCATCGGCATCAAGGGCCGGGTCGGATTCGAAGCGGCCGCACCGTTGATCATCCTGAAGTCCCACCACTTGCTCGAGAAGCATGTCCTCACCAAGTGGCAACAAAATCTCAAAGAGCAATTGGCCCAATTCTACGGCAATCACTTGCATGAAGGCCAGGTGTTGGATCCGGTCATGCGGGACATCGAATCCTTCTTCACCCATTCCCAAGAGCGCGTGTCCGGGACTGTGACGGTCGAACTGCTACCGTTCCGATTCGCGCTTGCAGGGATCGAATCTGAGTTCGACCTCATGAAGAGCAAACTCGGCCAATATGGCGAGATGAACACGGGATGGTCGGGCCAGGATGTGAGAGGCTTCACGAAGATCTTCGGAAACCAACTCAAGATTTATCACACCATGGATCAAGGACGGGGATGGAACCCGTAAACGTCGGCATCATCGGAGCGGCAGGCTATACGGGAGGGGAGCTGTTGAGACTCCTCCTCGGCCACCCCGGTGTGCGGATCCTGTTCGCACAAAGCCGGAGTCAGGCGGGTAAACCTGTTTCATCGGTCCACGACGATCTCAGGGGTGTGACCGATCTCCACTTCATTGAAACGGCGAATCTGCGAGACCCATCTCTCCAAGCCCTTTTCTTGACCCTTCCCCACGGAGAGACCCGGAAGGTTCTCGAGAAGGAAAACCTGCCGGCGTCAGTTCGCCTCATCGATCTTTCGAATGATTTCCGTCTCCATGCCGATGCGAAACTCGGCAAGCGGACCTTTGTCTACGGTCTGCCGGAACTCAATCGGGAGAAAATCCGTAACGCGGATGCCATCGCCAATCCCGGATGTTTCGCAAGTGCGATCCAATTCGCACTCCTCCCGCTCGCCAAAGCCGGCATCTTGGGTGACACAGCGGTCACCGGGATCACCGGATCCACCGGAGCAGGCCAGAAGCTCACCGAAACGAGTCACTTCAGCTTCCGCTCCAACAACATTCAGGCCTACAAGACTCTCGAGCATCAGCACGTCGATGAAATTGAAGAAAGTCTGGCCTCCCTTCAAGGCCCCGGTGCAAAAGGCACGGTTTCTTTCATCCCTTGGCGTGGGGATTTCACCCGCGGAATCTTCATCAGTGCGCAAACTGCCTGTTCCTGGTCCCAGGAAGAAGCTCTCGAGAATTTCCGCTCTTTTTACGAGGGACACCCGTTCGTCCATGTCACCGATCAACCCATTGACATGAAGGCGGTAGTGAACACCAACCGGGTGCAGATCGAAGTCTTCAAGTCCGGATCGAAGCTCGCTATCCATTGCGTGATCGACAATCTGCTCAAAGGGGCGAGCGGCCAGGCCGTGCAGAACCTGAATCTCATGTTCGGTATGCCCGAAACGACCGGACTCATGCTGAAAGGATCGGCTTTCTGAGATGAATCTGTTCCCAGTATATCCCTTGAATGATGTGACGATCGTCCGGGCCGAGGGCCAACGGGTTTATGATCCGGAGGGACGTGCCTACCTCGACTTTTACGGTGGGCATGCGGTGATCAGCATCGGTCACCGCCATCCTCACTGGGTGAAGCGAATTGAGGATCAACTTTCCAAAATCGCATTCTACTCCAACTCCATCAAGCTTCCTGTGCAGGAAGAACTCGCCGAGCGTCTCGGTAAAGTGAGCGGAAAAACGGAATATCGCTTGTTTCTGTGCAACAGTGGCGCCGAGGCGAACGAAAATGCCCTGAAGCTCGCCTCCTTCCACACCGGCCGCAGGAAGATCGTCGCATTCAAAAAAGCCTTTCACGGTCGCACCTCTTTAGCGGTCGCTGCCACTGACAATCCCACCATCGTCGCCCCGGTGAACGAAACTCCGAACGTGACTTTCCTACCGTTTAACGACTCCTCCGCTCTCCGCGAGCACATGGCACGAGAAGGAAACCAGACCGCGGCGGTCATCCTCGAAGGCATCCAGGGTGTCGGCGGAATCCATGTGGCCACTGCGGACTTCCTGAAGACCGTACGGGAGCTATGTGATGCATCCGGAGCTGTTTACATCGCCGACTCGGTCCAATGCGGATACGGTCGGAGCGGTCAGTTTTTCGCTCATGACCACTCCGGAGTGGAGGCCGACCTGTATACCACTGCCAAGGGAATGGGGAACGGATTTCCAATAGGTGGTGTCCTGATCCACCCCAAGTTCAAGGCCTCGTTCGGCATGCTGGGTACCACCTTCGGTGGCAATCCGCTTGCCTGTGCCGCCGCCCTGGCGGTCCTCGAGGTCATGGAACGGGAACACTTGATTCCAGCCGCCCGAGAAAAGGGCGATTGGCTCATGGGTGAACTCAAAAAAATTCCGGGAGTGCTGGGACTCCGGGGCATGGGACTCATGATCGGATTCGACCTTCCTGACACCAAGAAGGACTTCCGGAAGAGACTCCTTGAAGAGCACCGGATTTTCACTGGCGAGGCCAAGCCCAACACTGTCCGTCTCTTGCCGGCCCTGAACATTAGTAAAGCCGAGATGGAAGAGTTCCTCGAGGCGACGAGGACCCTCTTGAAATGAAGCAGTTCATCACCGTCAAGGATGTGAAAGACATCGACGCCCTGATCCGTCAGGGCCGTGAATACAAAGCGAACCGTCTCAAAGACGAGGCACTCGGGCGCGGGAAACGCATCGGACTCATGTTCTTCAATCCGAGCATGAGAACTCGCTTGTCCACCCAGATTGCCGCGAAGAACCTGGGCCTCGACCCGATCGTGTTGAACGCCGGTACCGAGGGTTGGGCACTCGAGTTCCAGGATGGCGCTGTCATGAACGGAACCACGGTCGAACACATCCGTGATGCTGCCCCCATCCTGGGCAGTTATTTCGACGTTCTTTGCGTCCGGACCTTCCCGAAGCTTGCGAGCCGGGAAGAAGACGAGAGCGATCACGTCATCCGGGCCTTCATCCGACATGCAGGCATACCTGTGATCAGCCTCGAAAGCGCGACCTGCCATCCGCTTCAATCTTTGGCGGATCTGATCACGATCACGGAGCATTTCCAAGAGTCGAGGAAACCCAAGATCGTCCTCACCTGGGCACCGCACATTAAGCCTATCCCCCACTGCGTCGCCAATTCGTTCACTGAATGGATGCTGGCTTGGGGTAAGGCCGACTTCGTAGTCACGGCACCGAAAGGCTATGAGCTGTCACCGACCTTTGCGGGAGATGCGACCTTCACCGATCGGCAGAATGAAGCGCTGGAAGGGGCGGATTTCGTCTACGTGAAGAACTGGAGCTCCGTTTCCGAATACGGAAAGGTGCTCGGTCAACACCCGGAATGGATGCTGACAGAGAAGCATCTTTCTCGCGCACCCAAGGCCAAGGTCATGCATTGTCTGCCCTTGAGACGGAATGTCGAACTCTCGGACGAGATTCTCGACGGACCCCGCAGTCTGCTGACCCCGCTGGCCACCAACCGGGTCTGGTCCGCACAGTCCGTGATCTCGGAGATCCTGAGGAACCGGTGATGAATCAGACGGTCAATGTAGTCAAGATCGGCGGGAACATCATCAACGATCCGCGTGCGCTCGAAACGGTCCTCGACCATTTCGCCAAACTTGACGGACCGAAGGTGCTGATTCATGGCGGTGGTAAACTAGCCACCGAGCTGGCCTCGAGACTCGGCATTCCTCAAACCATGGTCCAAGGCCGCCGGGTGACGGATGAAGAGACTCTCCGGATCGCCATCATGGTTTACGGAGGCTGGATCAACAAGTCGATCGTCGCAGGACTCCAGGCTCGCGGGACTCCCTCTATTGGCGTCTCGGGTGCCGACCTCGACCTCATCCGGGCGGTGAAACGGAATCCGGTCCCTGTCGATTACGGTTTCGTGGGGGACATCACCGGAGTCAATGCCCCGGCCCTCACCACCCTGCTCCGCTCGGGTACCACTCCCGTGTTCGCCCCGCTCTCCCACGACGGAAGAGGCACCTTGCTCAATACGAACGCGGATACCATCGCGTACGAGGTGGCCAAGGCCTTGGCTGACTCATTCCAAGTCCGCCTGCTGTTCACTTTCGAAAAAGAAGGGGTTCTTTTGGATGTTTCCGACGACGGCAGCCTCGTGAGAGAGCTGAACCCCGTTCGCTATGCCGAACTCCGCGAACAAGGAAAAATCACCGATGGAATGATTCCCAAACTCGAGAACGCTTTCCGGGCGATCGAGGCGGGAGTGAATGAAGTCATCCTAGGAAAGGCGGAGGTCCTCCCCCGCCTGATCGAACGCAGTACCGGAACGAGGCTCTACCGCGATGTTTGAAGACTCCATCGAACTCCTGAAGCTGATGATTTCGACCCCTTCTTTCAGTCGGGATGAGGAGGCACTCGCCGACCGCCTGGAGGAACGCTTTCGCTCTTTCGGCTTGAGTCCCGGGCGGTTCAAGAACAACTTGTTTTTCAAGAACAGATCTTTTGATCCGTCGAAGCCGACTGTTCTATTGAATTCCCACATCGACACCGTGAAGCCCAATTCCGGATACACTCGCGATCCATTCACTCCGACCCAGAATGACGGCCGGCTGTACGGTCTCGGGAGCAATGACGCCGGTGCCTCGGTGGTGGCCATGGCGGCCGCGTTCCGTCACTTTGAGAGCCGCACCGATCTAAAATACAACCTTGTTTATGCACCCACAGCGGAAGAAGAAATCTCCGGCCTGAACGGGATCGAGGCCCTGCTTCCTTATTTCAAGGAAAACGGCATCCCTTCCATCGACTGCGCCCTCGTGGGCGAGCCAACCGGAATGCAGATGGCCGTGGCGGAAAAGGGACTATTGGTTCTCGATTGCACCATGATCGGCAAGTCCGGTCATGCGGCCCGCGACGAAGGCGACAATGCGATCTACAAGGCTCTCGACGACATCCATTGGTTCAAGGACTTCAGATTCGACAGGGTTTCTCCTCTCCTCGGCCCCAACAAGATGACCGTCACCATTCTGAACTCGGGTAGCCAGCACAATGTCGTGCCCCGCGAGTGCCAATTCACAGTGGACGTTCGGGTCAACGAGCTCTACGACTTTGAAGCTGTTCTTCAAACCATCCGCTCGCACGTGAAAAGCGAAGTGAAGCCTCGGAGCGTCCGGATCAAATCCACTTCCATCAGCCTTGATCACCCTCTTGTCCGGGCGGGCTTGAATCTCGGTCTCACCCATTACGGCTCTCCAACTACCTCCGACAAAGCCCTGATGCCCTTCCCAGCCCTGAAGATCGGCCCGGGTGAGTCAGCCCGGAGTCACACGGCGGACGAGTTCGTTCTCCTGTCCGAAATCGAACAGGGAATCCGCATTTATACGGAGCTCCTCTCTCAGGTGATTCTATGAAGAAACTCTGGCAAAAGAATGAAAATGCCCTGACCTCCGCCGTCGAAGCCTTCACGGTGGGCCAAGACCGGATTTGGGACCTCCACTTGGCTCCCTTTGACGTACTCGGATCCATCGCCCATGTGACGATGCTGGCCGAAACCGGCCTTCTTCCTCAAACCGATGCGAAAACCTTGATTCAGGGCCTGAGAGAAATCCATCAAGAGATCCTGGACGGCTCTTTCATCCTTGAAGAGGGCGTCGAAGACGTCCATTCTCAAGTGGAACTCTTACTCACTCGTCGATTGGGCGAAGCCGGAAAAAAGATCCACATGGCCCGCTCACGGAACGACCAGGTTCTTGTCGATCTGCGACTCTATTTACGTGACGAGATCCTCAAGACTGTGAAGTGTACGCGCCAGCTTTTCGACCTTCTTCAGGAGCAGAGCGAACGCTTCAAGGACCACTTGATGCCCGGGTACACCCATTTGCAACTGGCAATGCCGTCTTCGTTCGGACTGTGGTTCGGTGCCTATGCCGAAAGCCTGGTGGACGACCTGGTCACCCTTCAAGGTGCTTTTGATGTGGTGGATCGCAATCCCCTCGGATCAGCAGCGGGATTCGGCTCTTCTTTCCCGATCAATCGGTCCAGGACGGCAGAGCTTCTCGGTTTTTCGGGCCTTTCTTACAATGTGGTCTACGCCCAGATGGGTAGAGGCAAGTCAGAGCGGATCACGGCCATGGCCCTTGCCAATCTGGCGGACACCCTGGCCCGTCTTTCGATGGATGCCTGCCTGTTCTTGAATCAGAATTTCGATTTCATCGGTTTCCCTTCCGAGCTGACCACGGGTTCATCGATCATGCCACACAAGAAGAACCCGGATGTCTTCGAACTGATCCGATCGAGGTGCAACCGTCTCAAGGCGCTTCCGAACGAGATCCTGATGATGACGACCAACCTGCCCTCGGGATACCACCGTGACCTTCAGATCCTGAAGGAACACCTCTTCCCTGCCTTCAATGAACTCCATAGCTGCATGGACATGGCGGTGCTGATGCTTTCACGGATCGAAGTGAAACCCTCACTGCTCGAAGACCCGAAGTACCGCTACCTGTTCAGCGTGGAAGAAGTGAACCGCAGGGTGCTCTCGGGCATGACTTTCCGGGACGCCTACCGTGAAGTGGGCCTCGAGATTGAAGAGGGCAAATTTCAAGCCCGCCCGGCGGAGCTCCAACACACCCATGAAGGAAGCATCGGAAACCTCTGTACCCGGGAAATCCGCGAACGCATGGATGGGGTCACGCGGGGGTTCCCGGACCAAAAGATTCAGTCTGCGCTCAATTGCCTCACTTCGCTCAAGTAAAGTCAGGAGTATTTTCAAGAGGTGTCATTTTTGACACTGGTTTAGAGAAGATCTTCCCTTGCTACATTCTTCCAGCACAGGCTAAAATTAAGGCCTGACCAGGAGGTTCGTGGTGCCAAACAAATTTTCTTACTCTTTGATTTTAGCAGCTTTATTTTCACTCGTTCATTCCATCACCGCTACCGAGGCCTCTGCACAAACGGGTTCCGATATCAATGTGAGGACGGCAAAGGAAGTTCAGGAAGACAAATTCAGAGACCGGTCAATAAAGATATCTTCGGGTTTGCTCAACTCTGTGACCGATTCCCGTGGTTGTCGCCCTCCTTCTGTGTGGATTGGCTTCCCTTTCCAATCCCTCTTGCCTCAAGATCCGGTGAACTACAAAAGGTGTCACAAAGAAGCCTCTGCCACACGGAATCCGAAAAGTTATCGTTGCTGCGTGGCCCCTCGGGCGACTCCGACTCCGTTTCCAAGCGGAGCCTGCTGTAGGGCGATTCCCGGAGCGAACCCAGGCTATGACTGTTCCATTCCATTGCTCAATTTCGGACACCCACAAGGCATTCCATTCGCGCAACAACGTTGCAATAGTGTGAATCAGGGTGCTTCTTGTGTTTGGAATACGAGCAATCCGAAATGTTGTGCCCCCGGAATTCCCGGCTGCCACCAGGATCCGACTCCCACTCCGAAACCGACCGCAACGCCCACTCCCTCCCCTTTCCCGAGTGGTGCATGTTGCCGCGCGATTCCGAACGCAAATCCCGGGTATGACTGTTCGATTCCTTTGCTCAATTTCGGGCACCCCCAGGGGATCTCTTTTGCCCGCGAACGGTGCAACAGCGTGAATCAGGGGTCCTCGTGCGTCTGGAGCATCAGTGATCCGAAATGCTGTGTTCCAGGAATTCCCGGTTGTGGCCCGGTGGCGACACCGACACCCAGACCCACTGAAACCCCGAAGCCGACTCCGACGGTGACCCCAAGGCCTACTGACACTCCGAAGCCGACTCCGACGGTGACCCCAAGGCCTACTGACACTCCGAAGCCGACTCCGACGGTGACCCCAAGGCCTTCAGCTACTCCTACTCCCACACCGGCCTGTCTTCCGCCGAGCGTTTTGGTTCCCTTCCCGTTCTCAGAGCTGGCCACCAGTCCGGCCACGGCAGCCGAATACAACCGTTGCAAATCGGCATCCGCTGGCAACTCGAGCTACCAATGCTGCGTGAACATTCCAGACCTCTGTTCTCGTGCCGGGGGAACCGTGTCATTTGGCAGCATTTGCGGCGTCACCTCAGTTCCGGTCTTCGGTCCGGTTGACGGCAAGATCTGCTGCAAGAATCGCTAACTGGCTCCTAAGATTGAATCACCCAAAGCCCCGGCCTGACTCAGGTCGGGGCTTCTTTATTTCGTTTTCAGTGTACCCATCACCCAATCAGCCAAAGGAAACGTAACGTTGAAGTTGAATTGCTTCGAATATACGGAATGATGATGCAGACGGTGAAATCGACACAGTTCACTTAGGGCCGGGATGCGATGTACCCAGTGAGTTAGCGGAAGGTGATTGGCCAGGTGAAAGGTTTCATACCAGGCGAAATATCCAGCAGAGGTGAGGAGTGCTAGCCAACCTGCATTGTCCCCGAAAGATCGGGAGATCCACCAAGCCACCGGACCGGCCGCCAAAGGAATAAAAAAAACGATCGCCTGAGCAGGAAACAACACATAGTACATTTGGTTGGGCGTGATGATCGAGATATCCCGTTCAGTGAAGTATCGGTGATGCTGGACCGCATGACGCTCATATAGAATACCGAGCCCTCGGATCCTTCTGTGAAGTGGAAACCGATGCACAAAATACTCGACGAAGTTTGCGTAGACCACCATGACAGGAACGATCCATGCATCGCTTAGAGTGGGATGATCCACATGCATGAGACTGAATACCCCGACCCACAGAGCGAAACCGACTGTAAATCCATAATGCAACCCGCCTCGGTACCACCACCTTTTGCGCATTTCAGCCATTTTTCCGAGACGGTACTTTCGGGTGTGTCGTTCACTCATGGTGGCTCCCGGGAGGTGAAATGGTGGGCCATGCCGGACTTGAACCAGCGACCAATCCGTTATGAGCGGACCGCTCTAACCAGCTGAGCTAATGGCCCACCGAGAAGGCCGGACACCCGACCCGATCGGAAAGTTATCATTTCAATAAGGTAAAAACAATGAGTGAGAGCAACGCTCCGCAGCTACCGTAAACGAACGGCGCACTCGGACCCATGGCGTCCCAAAGCAAACCTGCGGTCAGACTGGCCCCAAGGGTGGCGACCCCGGTAACCAACCCGAACCACCCCTGGGCACTACCGCCCAGTTCCCTCTCTTTTCCAGTCGGGACCATTTCAGCGACCAAGGCCTTCCCTACCCCCTCGGACATGCCCATGAATACGCCATATCCAGCAAAAAGAACCCAAGGGTTCCATGCTTGAGCGAATCCCCAATAGATGATTGCAAACAGCAATAGGGCTGCCTTCATCAGATTCATCCGCCCCCAGCGATCCGCGAGTCGTCCCAAAATAGGACTCGAAAGGGCGTATACCAGATTGAAGAGGCAGTACATGAGGACCACCCTGACCAATGGATTCCCGTTTTTCTGGACACTCAGGAGTAAGAATGCGTCGCTCGAATTGGCAAAAGAAAAGATCCCCCACCCGATCAGAAAAAGAAAATATCGCCTCGGAAGTCCCTCAATCGAAAAACGACCGCGAACGGCGTCACTTCGCTCATTCACCGGGGTCTCAGGGAGTGCGAAACAAAGTAAAACCGCGATGGTTCCTGGGATCAATGCGAGAAAGTAAAAATCCCGGAGTCTCTCTTCACCCCAAGCCTCGAGGAACACCAGTGCGAGAAGTGGTCCCATCACGGCCCCAAGTGTGTCCATGCCCCGATGAATACCGAAAGCGAGACCTAGATCTTTTTTTGGCACCGCCTCGGCAATCAAGGCATCTCGGGGAGCGGTTCTGACACCCTTTCCAACCCGATCCAAAGAACGGGCCAAGAGAACACCACCCCATCCCTGGGCGAATCCGATGGAGGCCTTCGAGAGGGTGGACAGAAGGTACCCCCCCCAGATGAACCTCCTCCGCTTTCCCATCCGGTCCGAGAGCTGCCCCGCCCACCCTTTCAACAGGCTGGCGGTCAACTCGGCGAACCCTTCAATGAGACCCACCGAAGCCATCGATGCATGAAGAACCTGGGTCAAAAACACCGGAGTGATCGGATAGAGCAGCTCACTCGAAAGATCGGCAAAGAACGAAATCACACCCACTTTCCAGATAATAGGACTCATGCAGCGATCCTAAAACTTGCCGCACCCTGGGAGCAACCCTATACTTCCGCTCATGGCAATGATGCTTCAGGCGATGCTCACTGGGTTTGCATCAGGAACTCTCGGAGCGGCTTTCTCGCTGACCTTAGATCGAGTCACATCCTACCACCAGTACCATCCTGGTTGGATCTGGGCACTTCCTTTGGCAGGAGGTCTCCTCTTCGGCCTTAGAAGAAAGCTTGGAACGGAAACACCTAAATCCGGATTGAGGCGAATCCTATGGATCTTTTTCTCGGGGACGCTCTCACATGGAGTGGGGGCATCTGTTGGTAGAGAAGGTGCCATCGTTCAAATGGCCACGACAGTCTCGCACTGGATTGAAACACTCTCCCAAACGAAAAAACAAACCACCACAAACTTTGGCACCTCCATGGGACTGGCAGGTGGATTCTCCGCAGCCGTGGGCAACCCCATTGCCGGATCCTGTTTTGCATGGGAACAAGGCACCCTCCCTCGAGTCGGAAACATCTTGCCGGTGCTCATGAGTGCGCTGATCGGGTCCATGACGATGAAGATTCTAGGGGCTGAACCGCTCATGATTCCGCCATTATCCGAAGTATCGGGGATCTGGACACCCTTGATCGCCACGGTCACTTTAGGTCTGGCAGGCGGTGGGATCGGCCGTTTGTTTTCCGAGATCAAGAATCGATTGGCGCGTTCATCAACCTGGCTACCGAACCCATCGAATGGCAGCTGGATCATGGTCTCGATCGGAGGTCTACTCCTCATGGCCCTGCTGGCGCCAGTCGAAATGCATCTTTACCGTGGACTCGGTCTCGAGACCATCAGCGGATCTTTCGCAGGTTCAGTATCGTGGGAAGTGCCCATCCTGAAGTTGATCCTCACCTTGATTTCGCTCGCAATCGGATTCTCTGGCGGTGAGTTCATTCCCCTGATCTTTATCGGTGCCACTCTCGGCAATCTCCTGAATCAGTGGATACCTTTGAACTCAACTCTACTTCCCGCACTTGGAGCGGCAGTCGTGTTCGGCGCGGCAGCCAGGTTGCCCATCACTGCTTTTGCTTTGTCTTGCCTATGGTCCGGCAGGGACATCATCCCATGGGCCCTGCTCGCCCACGGAATCGCGGCACTGGTCACGGTAGGTGCACCATCGATTTACAGCAGGACTTACTGGACCTCGAAACGAAGCCCCGAGAGATGATCCTCCTTGTAAAAACGGAGTGAATTCGGAACCACACTCTGCCTGATTTCTCCGGTGTAAAACCTCGCCCAAGACAGCAAACCGTCGTGAATCGACTGCTGCACCACAGCCCTGGATAGGATCTGTCTCACTTGATCCCGGAGCAACTTCACGAACAGCCCTTTTAATTTTTCGAGGATCCATTGGGACTTGAGGAGTCCAGTCCCCTTCACTACTCCATTGAACCTGGCTTGTTGAAGCACGAGTGCCTGACTCCCATCCGGATAGGTGTGCCAGCCAAGCACAGCCACTATCGAAACCCCTTCAATGCTGACTGTTCCAAGACGACTTTTCAGGACCTTTTCCTGATCATCCACCGAAATGGAAAGCTCGAGTGATGCCCCTGTGAATCTGACCTCAGGCGATCTTGCTCGCAAGTGGTTGAACCGAAGATCAGCAAGATCAATGATCGAATTGAAGTCGATCTCGAATCGCTGTTCCTGTAGACCGAAAAAACGCAGGGCAGGAGCGGGACTGAACCGCCCGGACCGGCCATCGAGCTCGATCATGTTCAGCTCTGGGCGCACCAGAACATAGGCGGCATCCAACTCCCGGGAAGTGAATTTCACTTCGGTCATCGCCGAAGCCCAATAAGGGAGAATGAGCGCCAACACCAACGGAACCGTAAAGCCCTTGGGGATCTTCACCATATGTCCCCGTTTCGGATCGAATGCAACCCACCTGAACCCTCGGGCAAAAGATGCCGGGCTCAGGTGCGTCGGAAAAGAAAAAGCCCCGGTGGAAACTCCACCGGGGCAAATCCAAGTTTGAAATGCAGGAGAACGATTATTCGTCCTTCTTGAGAGCACCCTTGAGCTTTTCGCCAAGAAGATCTCCCATGGAAGTCTTCTTGTTGCGATCGCCCATGTAGGTCTCGTAGTTGGCGCGTTCTTCGGAACGACCCAACTGCTTGATCGACAGGCTGATCCGGCGGTCCTTCGGCTCGATCGACAGGATCTCTGCGCGAACTTTCTCACCGAGTTTCACCACGTCAGAAGGCTTCTCTACGCGCTGCTCGGAGAGCTCGCTCACGTAAATCAAACCTTCAATGCCTTCTTCGAGCTCCATGAACGCACCGAAATCGGCGATCTTGGTCACAGCACCCTCGACAGACTGACCGACACGATAGCGGGACTTGATGTTTTCCCAAGGATCGCGCTCAAGCTGCTTGATTCCGAGAGAGAACTTCTCCGCCTGCTTGTCGATTCCGAGAACCACAGCACGGACTTTGTCGCCCTTCTTGTACTTCTCGGCAGGGTTGGCCACTTTTTTGTTCCAGCTAAGGTCGGAAACGTGAATCAACCCGTCGATACCCATGCCGACGTCAACGAACATGCCGAAATCAGTGATTGACTTGATTTCGCACTCTTCCACAATCGCACCGACCGGGAATTTCATTTCGAGGGCATCCCAAGGATTGTCCTGGAGCTGCTTCATGCCGAGGCTGATCCGCTTGTTTCGAGTGTCCACTTCGAGGACCTTGCACTCAACCGCATCGCCAACCTTCACGTACTTTGAAGGATTCTTGACACGTTCTGTCCAAGACATCTCAGACACGTGGATGAGACCTTCAACGCCGTCGTCGAGTTCGATGAATGCACCGTAATCCTTCAGACTCACGACCTTACCCTTAACGATCTTGCCGACAGGGAACTTGTACTCGGCCTCATCCCAAGGATTCGGAGACACCTGCTTGAGACCCAGAGAAACGCGTTCTTTTTCGCGGTCGTACTTCAGGATCTTCACTTTGACTTCATCGCCGACATTGAAGAGCTCGCTCGGGTGTTTGATACGGCCCCAAGACATGTCAGTGATGTGGAGGAGTCCGTCCATACCGCCGAGGTCGATGAATGCGCCGTACTCAGTGATGTTCTTCACGGTACCGGCGACCACCATTCCCTCTTGCATCTGGGACAGAGTCTCAGCGCGCTGGAGCTCGCGCTCCTGGGCCACTACCGCTTTGCGGGAGAGGACGATGTTTCCGCGCTTCTTGTTGAACTTCAAGATCTTGAATTTCATGCGCTGACCGATGAACTTGTCCAGGTTCTTCACCGCTTTGGTGTCGAGCTGGGAGCCGGGCAGGAACGCCTTCACGCCGATGTCGACAGCCAAGCCGCCTTTCACCTTCGCAATCACGATCCCCTCGACCAGCTGATCCTGGTCACAGGCGGCAGAGATTTCGTCCCAAGCCTTGATGATGTCGGCGCGATCTTTGGAGAGATGGATTTTTCCATGCTCGATCTCGAGGCGTTCGACGTAAACAGAAAGGATGTCACCCACTGCGACTTTGGCAGTACCGGTGGCATCTTTGAATTCATACAGGGGTACGAAACCTTCACATTTGAAGCCGATATCGACCGTGACATCGTCGGTTCCGACAGCAACCACTTTACCGTCGATGACGGCACCTTCTTGAATGCCGCTGTCTTTCTGGGCCTGTTCGAAGAGAGCGCCGAAGTCTTCAGCGCCGACAGTGCCTTTTTGTTCATTGATGTCGCCCTGGACATCGCTGAATTCATTGATCCAGCTCAAGTTCTTGAGCAATTCCTTCTTCTGCTTGGGAGCAGATTCGGTTGTATTGAGTTTAGCCATTTTAACGGAGTTTCCTTAGATAGAGTATCGGCCCCTCCAGAACGCAATGCATTTGATAGGAGGAACTCGAAAGTCAGGGTTGAAGCTGACTGCCCGACTCTATTCAAAAACCCTTGATTCGTCAAAAGAAAAAGGCCCCGGATCACCTCCGGAGCCTTCTTGAAACTCATTCAAACTGGGTCAGTAACAGGGGATTCCCATCTGGATTCCGCAGCCCCCTCCCCCGAACATGTAGGGGTTGAAACCACCGAAACCACCCATTCCGCCAAATCCTCCGAGATTGAGTCCGGCATTGATGCTGATTCCGGGAATTGAGAGACCTCCCATTCCGCCGAAACCTCCCATTCCGCCCATTCCGAGGTTACCCATGCCTGGATGGAACATCCCACCGGCAAAGCCTGGAACTCCCATCCCGCCGAAACCACCGCCCATACCGCCCATTCCAAAATAGGGGTAACCCATGCCGAACTGACCGCCCATGCCCATGCCCATCATGCCTGTGCTCTGGAGGATCATGTTTTGAGCGGCCATCTCTTGCATGGCGGACTGATAACCCATCATTTGCTGCTGAATTCCCATGGCATTTTGTTGGGAAGCCATCATGTTGCCGACCATGGGATTCATCCCCATACCGCCCATGCCCATCATTCCGGGCATACCCATGCCGAAGCCGCCCATACCAGGGAATCCACCGCCCATGCCCATCATTCCAGGCATACCCATGCCGAAGCCGCCCATACCAGGGAATCCACCGCCCATGCCGAGCCCAATTCCAGGCATACCCATGCCCATGCCGAGCCCAATTCCAGGCATACCCATGCCCATGCCGAGCCCAATTCCAGGCATACCCATGCCCATGCCAAGCCCAATTCCAGGCATGCCCATACCCATCATTCCAGGCATGCCCATACCCATCATTCCAGGCATGCCCATACCCATCATTCCAGGCATGCCCATGCCCATGCCGAGCCCAATTCCAGGCATACCCATACCCATGCCAAGCCCGATTCCAGCATTGATGCCAATTCCAGGCATGCCCATGCCGAAACCACCCATTCCAGGAAAGCCCATGCCCATCATTCCAGGCATGCCCATGCCGAAGCCGCCCATTCCTGGAAAGCCCATGCCGAAGCCGCCCATTCCTGGAAAGCCCATGCCCCCCATACCACCCATGAAGCCACCCATGCCAAACCCACCGGTTCCGCAATTCGGATTCTGGGGTGGCAGGCCCACGGCCTGGCCCTGCGTCACCTGGGAGTTGTACATCGCCACACAAGCTTGCAACCCACGGTTGTACATCGACATGTTCATGAGACCGAGCCCGATCGGAACACCGATCGAACCAATCGCACTGATGATCTGAGCCGCCTTACTGACTCCGCCACCACAAGGCCCGTAGAGACAGGTGTTGGCCTGCTGGCTACCAGCATTGCAATTCACACAGATGTTTGAATCAACCCGGGCTTGAGCACGATCAATGGCATCGGAGCAAGAAGATTGGATATCAATGAGGCACTTAAGTGAATGACTGTCACGATTGCTCCAAGCTGCCGTAGCATCCTTTGCCCCAGAAACATTGCAATATCCCTTTTTTGTCGGACCATCGAGCGCCGCGCGTCTCTTATCAAGCTCATCCAGTTCTCGTGCGGCATGATCATATGCGATGATTTTATCTTTCTGATCACACTTGAAGCTCGGTCCGGTGATTTGGCTCGCACAAGAGTCATTTCTCAAAAGCTCGCCGCACGCTTTGGTTTCATCACGAGAATCCGGATTGTTAATGGCGGTGGTACAATCATCCTGCCCAGTGGCATTCTTTTTGAGGAAGTCCTGTAACCAGAAATCCTTGTCATTCAGAGTCAAGAAGCTGCAAAAATCCGCAGTCCGCTTAAACACTTTACTGTGATGGCAGGCGTTTTTATCGTCTTCTACTGCGATTCTGAGACAATCCTTGCGACAGTCTTTCAGGGCTTGGTCTCGATCCGCCTTCAGCTTGTCGATGTTGACACAATCAGATCCGGTGCAACGGTAGCGCTTGATGTCATCATTGAGTTGATCGCGCTCTTTTTCACGCTGCTTGGCGTAGTCTGGAAATCCACCACACTGATCTACCAGTATGTCGAGCTCTTCGCGATCTTTGTTGCGGGTACTGACACTTGAGCCCCCACTGCCACCTTCGTCGATATTCAGCCTGCGCCGCTGGGACTGGGTGAGGTCCGCAACAGGAGTGGTACGCACCACATAAGCGTTCCCCCGCTTCAGGAAACGACTGCGCTCGGAAGAGGTGTCGATCACCGATCGGCGCCCCTGATTGTCGATGCACATGATCGCACTGCCTTTGGCCGCGGAAACTTCGTCGACGCTGTAGGTGTTACAAAACCTTATGCCGGAGTTCGGTGCCACCGGAACGTTGTTCGGAGACGGAATGAGATCCGCATTCGCCTCGGGGATTCCGATTCCCGAAGGCAAAGCCATGGTAAGCGCCATCAGTGCGGCAAGCATCTTGCTAAAAAAAGTCTGAGACATGAGTGATCTCCTCAAAACGTCTTCTCGTCTCCAGAAGTCCTTTTCTGGAGGGGGGGTACCAAAAATAGTTTAGCGGATCCGGCCATGAAAACAAAAAGAAACTGTTTTTCATTGGAAAATAAGGTTTTCGGCAAAGAATTGACAGAACATTCAAACCCTGTTTGACTGCGCTCCATGAACGACGGCCCCGTTAGGTATTCCTCGATCTACCTTCACTTTCCGTTTTGTGAGACCAAGTGTCATTATTGTGACTTTTATTCGCTGGGACGGGAAAAGACGGGGAATGGCGACCCTGACCTTTTTGAGAAAGCCCTTCTGAGCGAGATCCAACTTCGTGGAGAGCGCGGAGAATTCGCCGATCAACTTGAAACGGTATTTCTCGGGGGCGGCACGCCCAGCATGACCCCTCCGGAATCGATGGAGCGGATTTTCAAGTCCCTGTTCCAATGGACCACACCGGGCCAAGGGTATGAGTGGACCATGGAGGCGAATCCATCTTCCATCACCCGTGAGCGATTCAAAGCTTACCGGGAGCTGGGCATCAACCGCGTCAGCATGGGGGTGCAAAGCTTGCGCTCCGACCATCTCCTGAAGCTCGGGCGAGTACATAACGAGAAGGAGGCACTTGATGCTCTCGAGTCAGTTTTTGCGGCAGGATTCAACAATGTGTCCACGGATCTGCTTTGCGGCGTCCCGGGGCAAACCCTCGCAGATCTCGATTCACACATCCAAGGGCTGACCGCCTTTCCCCTGACTCACTTGAGCATCTACCTTCTGACCCTGACCCCGGGACATCCCATGTTTCGGGATCTTCCTGATGAGCGTGAGCAGTTGGACCATCTGGCCTTCATTCACGAAAAAATGACCGGACTCGGTTTCGATCATTATGAGATCTCGAATTTTGCAAAACCGGGTCATCGAGCCCGGCACAATCTCGTGTACTGGACGGGAGGATCCTACCTGGGCCTCGGACCCTCAGCTCACTCATTCTCTAATTCCGCCCCAATCCGATTCCGCAACCCCAATTCTCTCCATCGATGGGCTACCCCCCTTCTTGAAGACACCCCGCGCCTGCCGGTTGAGGAACGGGAGGAGCTTACTCCGGACCAATTGGATCTGGAGAAATGGATGCTTGCCATCCGTTTGGAGGAAGGGTTCCCCCAAGACTGGATTGACTCAGATTCCAGACGCAAAAAGGTCGAAATTTTGGTCCGGGAAGGGCTCCTCGAGCCACACCCCCGCCTGGGCGGTCGACTCCGGGCCACCCCCCGGGGATTCGCACTTTCTGACGCGCTGGTTCGTGAGCTTTCCTGAGCTTTTTCTCAACGTCTACTTGCCAAATGGAAAGGGGTGCCCATAGTCTTCGCATCATGCAAGATCCAACCAACTCCAATCCCTCGGAAACCCCTGAGGCTTCCGCAAGCGCCCCGGACTCCCAGGTCTCTGAACTTGAAAAGAAGGCCAAAGACTGGGAACAAAAATACGTCTACCTGTATGCCGAGTTCGAGAACTTCAAGAAGCGCTCCATTAAAGAGCGCCAGGAAACCTTGAAGTTCGGCTGGGAGAACGTCGCTTCCGGCTTGCTTGAAGTTCTAGACAATTTTGACCGGGCACTGGGTTACGTGAAACCCGACTCCGACGCCGCATTGGTGAGCGGATTGAGAATGGTCGCTCAACAGTTCAAGTCGACTCTCGAAAAGCAAGGTGTGGCCGAGATCCAAAGCCTTGACCAAGCCTTCAATCCGGAGTTGCACGAATCGGTGGGCCAGATCCCCAGCGAGAAACCCCAAGGGACCGTCGTTCAGGAGCATCAAAAAGGTTACACCCTGCACGGACGATTGCTCCGTCCAAGCCGGGTTCTGATTTCCGGCGGCAAACCGTCCAATTGAAGCCAATCGAATTTGACAAACACGGGAACATTCCCATTTAAGAACTGAAAAGAATCACAAGGAGAAAAATATGGGTAAAATCATCGGAATTGATCTTGGAACCACGAACTCGTGCGTATCGGTCCTCGAGGGCGGCGAGCCGAAAGTCATCGCCAACGCAGAGGGTGCCAACACCACTCCGTCCATTGTAGGCTTTCTCGCATCCGGTGAAAAGGTCGTGGGGCAGTCCGCGAAGCGCCAGGCGGTCACCAATCCTGACAAGACCGTCTTCGAAGCCAAGCGCCTGATTGGACGCAAATTCGTATCCAAAGAAACCACCGAGTTCGCGAAGATCGCTCCGTTCAAAGTGGTGGAAGCCAAGAATGGAGACGCTTGGGTGAAAGTCGCCGACCGCGACTACGCCCCTCAAGAGATCGCCGCCATGGTCCTTCAGAAGATGAAGAAGACCGCGGAAGACTACCTCGGTGAACCCGTGACCGAAGCGGTGATCACCGTTCCTGCATATTTCAACGATGCTCAACGCCAGGCGACCAAGGATGCCGGTCGAATCGCCGGTCTGGACGTCAAGCGGATCATCAATGAGCCGACAGCCGCTGCTCTTGCCTACGGTCTCGACAAGAAGAACAGTAACATCACCATCGCGGTATTCGACCTCGGGGGCGGAACCTTCGACGTTTCCATCCTGGAACTCGGTGACGGCGTGTTCGAAGTGAAAGCCACCAACGGCGACACCTTTCTCGGCGGAGGAAACTTCGACCAGAAAATCATCGACTGGATGTGCGACGAGTTCAAAAAAGAATCGGGCATCGACCTCCGCTCCGATAAGATGGCGCTCCAGCGACTCAAAGAAGCCGCGGAAAAAGCCAAGCACGAGCTCTCTTCCATGACCGAAACAGACATCAACCTTCCGTTCATCACCGCGGACGCATCCGGTCCGAAGCACATGAACATCAAGCTCACCCGTTCCAAACTCGAACAGCTGGTCGACAGCCTGATCCAATCTCTCGCAGGTCCGTGCGAAGTGGCCTTGAAAGATGCGGGCCTCACCAAGGACAAAATCGACGAAGTGATCCTGGTCGGTGGGATGACCCGTATGCCTCGCGTCCAACAGAAGGTGAAAGAGATCTTCGGAAAAGACGCCTCGAAAGGTGTGAACCCAGATGAAGTGGTGGCAGTCGGCGCTGCGATCCAGGGCGGCGTACTCAAGGGCGAAGTCAAGGACGTGCTTTTGCTCGATGTCACACCCCTATCCCTCGGAATCGAAACCATGGGTGGCGTGTTCACCAAGCTCATCGAAAAAAACACCACCATCCCTTCCAAGAAGTCACAGGTGTTCTCGACCGCCGCAGACAACCAGACCGCGGTGACCATTCACGTGCTCCAGGGAGAGCGTGACTTCGCCGAGCACAACAAGTCTCTCGGACGGTTCGACCTGGTCGGAATCCCGTCCGCGCCTCGTGGCATGCCCCAGATCGAAGTGACCTTCGACATCGACGCGAACGGTCTCGTTCATGTCGGAGCGAAAGACCTCGGAACCGGCAAGGAACAGTCGATCAAGATCACCGCTTCGGGCGGTTTGACTGAAGAGGAAATCAAGCGCATGCAACGTGAAGCCGATGAACATCGCGCGGAAGACGAGAAGCGCAAGCAGGTGGTCAACGCCCGCAACACTCTCGACAGCATGATCTATTCCATCGAAAAGACCGTGAAGGAATCCGGTGACAAGGTCCCTGCCGAGGAAAAATCCAAGGTTGAAGCCGCACTTACCGAAGCCCGCAAGTTCACAACTTCGAACGAACTCGCTGAGATCGAGAAAGCGACCCAGGATCTGACCGCCGCCTCCAACAAGATGGCAGAGATTCTTTACAAGAATACCGGGGCACAGGGCCAGACCGCAGATGCCGGAACCCAGTCCGCCGGAACCGACGGACAACAGTCGGCTTCAGGCCAAAAGGATGAAGACGTCATCGACGCGGACTACAAACAGGTCTGATTCATCTCAATGATCCATATTCGGGCCTGAGACTTACCGGATTCCGGGTCTCGGGCCCGGGGAAACCACATGGCAGACAAACGCGATTACTACGAAGTACTGGGTGTGCAAAGAGGAGCGGGGGCTGAAGAAATCAAAAAAGCCTTCCGGAAACTCGCCGTACAGTTCCATCCGGACAAGAACCCCGGTGACAAAAAAGCCGAGGACAAGTTCAAGGAAGTCAACGAAGCCTACGAACACCTGTCAGATCCCCAGAAGCGCAAGATGTACGATCAGTTCGGTCATGCCGCCTCGAACATGGGCGGAGGCGGACAAGGTCCTTTCGGAGCCGGTGGACCGTTTGGCGGCGGTGGTGGCGCAGCTGATTTCGGAGACATCTTCGGAGATATCTTCGGGGACATTTTCGGCGGAGGACGCGGGGGACGTGGCGGCGCTCGAGGAAGACGTGCCCGCGCAGGCGCGGATCTCGAAACCCAGGTCGATATCACTTTCGAGGAAGCGTACAAAGGTGTCGAGAAGGTGATCACGCTGAACAAGCGAGTGGATTGTGAAACCTGCCTAGGATCAGGTGCCAAGCCCGGAACATCTCCCGAGACCTGTAAGATCTGTAGTGGGCGGGGAGAAGTCACCTTTCAACAGGGCTTTTTCGCTGTCTCACGTCCCTGCACCCATTGCCATGGAACCGGTCAGACCATCACCTCACCTTGTGGAGGCTGCAAAGGCCAGGGGAAAACCAAGAAAACATCACAACTCAAAGTCACCATTCCGGCGGGTATCGACACGGGCCAACGCCTGAAATTATCCAACGAGGGCGAGGCCGGTGAACACGGAGGTCCTCCGGGGGATTTGTATATTGTGATCCAAGTCATGGATCATGACTTCTTCAAACGGGAGGGAGCGGACATTATTTGCGACGCACCGATTACGTTTGTCCATGCGGCACTCGGTGCTGAAATCGATATTCCGACACTCGACGGAAAAGTCGAAATGAAAATTCCTCCGGGAACCCAGTCACACAAGGTCTTCAGACTAAAGAGCAAAGGCCTCCCCCATATCGGCCGCGGCGGGAGAGGCGATCAGTTGGTGCGGGTGGTTGTGGAAGTACCGAATCGTTTGACCAACGAACAGGCAGAACACCTTCGTAAGTTTGCCGAATTGACTCAGAAGGATGGCCGTGCACATCCCCTGTCTCATGGGTTTTTCGAGCGGGTAAAGAGGATCTTTAATTGAGTCCTGAGCAGAGGTCAGGCGAGTCACGGTGTTTGATCCGTTCCAATACCTGTTCGACTGCTTTCACTTCCTGGCTCACTCCGGATTTTACGGTTTGTTCCAGGATCCGCTGAACCGTTTCCAACGCTTTTTTACCGCCGATCTGCTCGGTTGCCAGCAACCATACTGAACGTCCTGCGAAATCTGGCTCTTTGCCAATCCCTTCTTCGATCCATTTCCACCGCTCGTGAGGACATACTTTCGGCAAATATTCCACAGCAACCCTACGCAAGCCGGCATCTTCGTGGTGGATCCACTTGGAGATTTCACGGACCACCGCCGGATCTCTCTCTTGAAATAGCGCGCGAAGAGCTAATTGCTTCGCCATGGCGTCGAACTCCCCGGTAATCACTTTCCGGTTCATTCCCCTCACCCGTTCATCTGAACCGAACATGCGATTCAGCTCGACCAGAGCTACCGCATTCTTCCGGGCAAACTCCTTCTGGGCGATTTCCATCATTTCTTCCTTGATCTCCCGGACCTCGTCTTTTCCCTTTTGTGACTGATGCAGGGCTGCAAGCGCTTCTAATCGCTCTGGAACTGGAAGGTCCTTGATTTCAAGTGTCTTCTTCAACCAAGCCACCTGTCCTTCGCCTGGTTTCTCGCGCATTGCGTGGACGATATGACTCCGAACCAGCGGATGAGGGTCAGCCTGTAACGACTCAAATACCTCCCTAAAGTCCTTTCCCTCCTGGCTCCCGCTTGCATAGGCAACCCCCGCTCGAACCAAAGGTTGCTCGTGCTTGGCCAAGGAAAGAATCACCTTGGCATCATCTTTTCGATCCGAGCTGCCCACGGTGAGAATGGATCGGTAAAGACTTCCTGGGTCGGATCCTTCTGGATTGCGAAGCAACCGGATGGATCGGTTCAATGCCTCCTGCGAAGGATCAACAACTCCTTGACGCTTGAAGACCCAAAACAGTCCCGCCCCGAGCACGCCCACCACCATCACCGAAGCCACGATTTTTTTAACTGAACTCATGACACTAGTATCACACGGGTCACTTGCTCCTTGCAATTCCGGCACGAGGCTTTAGCCTGAAATCATGAACCTTTCTTCCATTCTCGGCATCGCCGCCGCCCTACTGGTCCTGCTGGTCTCGGTATTCACCTCCACGAGCAACTCCAAGATCTTCCTCGATCCCCATGGCATCCTGATTGTCATCGGTGGAACGGCAGCAGCGGGAATGCTTTGCTTCCCGATCAAGACCTACCTCAGGGTACTCACCGTCCTGAAGAACAAGATTCTCGGAAACTATGCGTTACGCTACGATACCGTCATCAATGAGCTGGTCGACCTGGCTAAAGGCATGCGCGACAACGCCGACTACGCCAGAAACAAGGCTAAATCGGTCAATACCCCCTTCTTGAAAGACGCACTCGAACTCATGAACCTGGGGGGGATTTCAGAAGAGTCCCTGGATGAGATCCTCTTGAAACGCGCAGAGACCTACTCGAAGCGTTATGATCATGATGCAGTGGTGATCAAGGCCCTCTCCAAATTTCCGCCTGCATTCGGACTCATGGGGACCACCCTCGGAATGATTTCACTGCTCCAGCAGCTGGGCGGTAAAGATGCACAAAAGTTCCTCGGGGTGTCGATGGCGCTCGGGCTGGTGGCGACCTTCTACGGGATCGTTCTGGCCAACCTGGTATTCATTCCGATTGCAGAGAATCTCACTGCAGTGAACAAAGAAGATGAAACGGTCCGTGCGATCGTGATCGACGGATTGCGTTTGATCCGGAAAAAAGAACACCCGAAAATGGTCGAGGAATACCTGAAAAGCTACCTCCTTCCCCATGAACGTTCGTCCCTCAAGACCGGTGCGGCGGCTGCAAAAGCATGAGCGAACAGATACCTCCCTCCATCAAGCACTTGAAGCGTCCCTACCAGTCCCACGCCTCGGGTGAAGACCACTCTGACGGAAACTGGCTGGTTTCCTATGCGGACATGATGACCCTTCTAGTGGGATTCTTCGTCATCCTTCTGAGCTTTTCAAAGATCGACGACGAGGTCTTTGAAAAATTCAAAGAGGTGGTCGCCAAGGAGTTCGGAGGGAGCTACCAGGTTCCTTACGGAGAACTCGGCGATCGCATCAAGAAGATCCTTGAAAAACAAGGTGTCGCCAATCAATTCGCCGTGAAGCAGACTCCTCTCGGGGTCGAGATTTCATTTCTTGGCGCGGTATTCTTCGACACCGGTTCGGCGGACATCAAGCCCGAAGCCCAGTCCCTCATGAACACGCTGCTCCCCGTTCTCAAACAGGAGGCGGGGCAATTCCAGGTGATTGTCGAAGGTCACACCGATGATGTTCCGGTAGGGAACAAAAGCCGGTTTCTCAACAACTGGGAACTTTCCGGAATCCGGGCCAGCAAGGTGATCGGCCTTTTCGAACAGTACGGATTCACCAAGTCGGTGCTCACCTCGGTTGGATATGCGGATGGACGCCCCTTGTTTCCAAACCGGAACGCATCTGGAGATCCATTAGAAGAAAATCAGGCAAAAAACCGCCGTGTCGTAATCAAACTGATCCATCAAGGTGAGGGCCTGATGGGCAAACCCGAGGAAAAGGGCAAGACCTGATCAAGAGGAAATGATCCGATTCGCTCCCTCTTTCAACAGTACAGCGGCTTTTTCACGCTCTTTCTCCACACGGTCCCGGAGCTCGTCCAAACGAGGATAAGAAACCTCTTCGATTGATCCGCTCTGCGAGTTTCTTTGACCGCTCCGTAAGGCTTCTTTGATATTTTCTTCAGCAATTTGAAGCTGAAAGATTGCCGAGGCTTTCTCCGTCTTGAGCTCCTGCTCCAAACGCTCACCCTTCTCCTTCAGAAGGCGATTTTCATTCTCGAGGTATTGGTTCACGCCCTCTACTCGGGCTAAATTGGCGCGCACAAGCGACAGTTCACGACTAGTCAGCTCAGCGTTCCCCGAGGTCGTATCCACTTGCTCCCTGAGCTCCACGCATTCTCCACGAACCTGGGACAGTTCATCCTTGAGGATCGAAACCTCGAAGCTACGCGATTGTAACTCGGCCAGTTGCTTCCCATTATCCTTCTCAAGGCGCGACATCTCCGCCCGAATAGCCGCAAGTTCTTGGCGAAGTTCCTGTTCCGGATTGCGATTCGGATCGCCCCCCAAAATAAGGATTCTTTTCCTAGCTTCTTCCAATTCCTGCTCTTTCTCGTGGGCGATCTCCTCCAGTCTCTGGTTCGAGGCCAGCAAGAATGTGCGACTTTTCTGGTAGTCGAACTGTTGTTGCTCTTTCTCGAGTTGATGACGCTTTTCAATCTCGGTGATTTTATCAAAATTCACCTTGGCCTCCGCATCCATCCGGGCAAGGAGTTCGGTGATCCGATTCTCAAGCTCTGCTTCACGGCGGGATCCATGATGATGGCTCTCCTTGGCTTCTTGCTGCGCCTGAATCAAGGAGGATCTCAATGAACGGATAGTCTCACTCGCACGATGCTCAAGGTCGCGGTAACGGGAGGCGTAATCTTCCATCCTCGTTTTCAATTCCCGCTTCACACTTTCAACTTCGACCTGATGGCAACGTCGAACCTCGTTCAGGGTGGACTGATGCGCGACTTCCAAATTCTCCAAGGTACGCTTCTGCTCGATCCAAACCGACTCAAGTGCCCTCAAGTTACGGTTTTCTTCGATCAAATCCTGGATGCCCTGGATTTGTTCTGAGAGAAGAAATGCCGCTTCTCGTGAGGCTGCCGATACAGCCTGAAGTTTCTGATAGATCTGCGCACTCTTGATCAGATTCGGGTCATCCTGCTTTTCATTCGAATTTCGGTCCATCATGGCCTTTACAGGATAAGGCTGCATTTCAGTTGCGACAATTCGGCAAATTTTTCCCTAAAGCGAGTAACCAAGTCGAATTGAGATCGCACCGAGATCGACCCGAGTGATATCAGAGGCCTGGAAGGCTTGTCGGCTGTAGACCGCACCTAGTTCGACTCTATGGTTGTTCTCAAGCTTGTAGCTGGCCGTCAAAGAAGTTTCAGTCCCGAAATCTTTCAAGCTAAACACACCCTTCAGTGGTGCATAGAAGCCCTGCAGGGTCACGCGGGCCCGATCGCTGAATTCATATCGTAGTTTCGTGCCGACGCCGCCTGCGATCAGGTTGGCGAAACCGAGCTGGCTCCCGTTTGAAAAAAGCGTGAAATACTGGAGTCCCAGCATAGGGTGGACTTGAAATCGAGACTTGGGCTCCCTCAATGCGTACAACACATGAGCGTGAACACCGAGCAATTGCGGGGCCGTATCGGTGGGTGAAGACCGGACGGTCCAAAGCGTGAGGGCGAAGTCTCCTGCGAGTGAAAACTTACCGAACACCGGCTCGCTTTCATAGGTCGCTGAGACCAATCCGTTGATCGAGGCATAATCCCCAAAATTCGTCTGTTTGTATCTGAGAACCGCGCCCCCCGGAGAGATCACCAACAGGCCCCACGGCTTGCCAATTTTGTACTCCTGGACGTCTGGAGCGTAGACCATGAACTTTTCCGTCTTTTTTGTCTGACCGTCCGAGCCGAGCACCTGTAGATTGAGTTCGCTCTTGATCGAATTCAGATAGACGAAAACAACAAACATCCCCCCGTCTTTCAGGGTGACCGGGTAAAGGGTGTCTCGATCTTCGATGAACACCTTGGACCCGGAATCCTTCAGAAGCGCTCGAATCTCGACAAAAGGACGGAGCTTTCCGTCTTTCCGTCTCAATGCCACGGGAATACGTTGGTGGATCAGCTCCACCGTTTCGATACGTTTGGCCGGATCCGTTTCACGGGACACCTCAGCCACCCAGTTGGTTTTTTCGACAGCGACCGAGCTTGCATCATAAACCTCGGGACGCGACTCTTCCACTGTCTGGGCTCCAGCCTCGAATAGAGGCTGGAGAACCAAGCCTGTCAGCACCCATCCTATTCCGAAAAACTTCCGTAAGGCGGTCTCAGTGGCTCGAATCATTTTTCGCTGGCACAGCGGGATCAGCAGCAGGGACCCGCTTCGGATCCTGCTCCCTGACGAAGTACAGTTTGAATCCCGCAAAAATCTTGTTCGGATCCTGGATCAACTCACGGTTGTTGTCCCAAAGTTTCTTCCATTTGTTGATAGTCCCGTACACCCATTGCGAGATCTTTTGTAAGGTGTCCCCTCGCTTGATGAGGTAGGCCTCGCCGTTCCGACTCACGGTACGAACCCCGAATACTTTGATCCGCAATCGGGATCCCTTGGTCAGGACATTCGGATCATTAATCACTTCTTTATTCAGCTCGAGAATCTCACGCCACCGGGTCAGGTCACCGAAGACCTCGAAGGCGATTTTCATCAAGGTATCACCCTCTTTAACTCGATAATCGATGATCTGGGCTCCGTCAGCCGAGGCCGGTCCGCGTGCAGCCCCGACAGGGACCAATCCGGACTCCTTGATAGAACCGGGCGATTTCAGGGGACTTCCGTCCGCATTGAGTGCCTGTGCTGATGCTGGATCTCGGGAAGCGATCGCCACCGCATCCGACCCGCCAGCTGCCTGCGCCCCCGGTGGCTGTTCCGAGGCAACCCCGTTCACACCTGCCGGCTGTCCTGAGGCATCCCCATTGACACCTGCCACTCGAGCCTGACCGATGTTCATACCTTTTCCATTCAAAATTGAGCTACCGGCCAGGGACTTCCCTGCCTGTAATCCGGCGGCCTGAGCCCCCAAGACCTGGGATCCCCCGGCTGTGCCTGACCCGACCGATCCCTTCAGTCCTTGAGCGCTTCCTTTTCCCGCCAGGGCTCCAGCTGCACCTTTACCCTGGGAAGTACCCGAGACCACAGGATTGGGCGCTGAGCTGTTCTTACCCTGTGATTGGGCCGGATCGAGACTCATTTGTCCACCCGGGCCAGTAGCATCACGATCTGCTGTTCCATCCGGCGGGGCATCGTTTTTCGAAATCGGAATCGCATCGATACCCTGCAACTCAGTAGCCACTTCCACGGGAGCGATCAACTCCTCTGCTTCGAGTGAAGACTGGATCGAGGGTTTTGACATTGGATTCAAAGTCGAGCAAGCCGCAACACAGACGCTGGCGACTCCGAAACTGATGGGGGCCCGTATCCGTTTGCTTTTCATCGTCGACTCCTTCAAATCTCCCCGACCGGGGGAGGAGGGGGAATCTCGTCCAAGCGCTCGTCAGACAGGATGTCCTGCAAGCGAGTCAACTTGGATTGAGCTTCTCTGTCACTGGCCTCGCGGACGGTCCGGAGAAAATTGCGTTGCTGGATCAGATCCTCGAAATTCTCTTCCAAAACTCTGCGTGACGGAGAAGAGGTCGGTGTTTTCTTCATCTCGATTTCCACTCGTCCCAACTCATACTCGGTGATCTTCAACAAATCCGCCGTCGGGTTCATCCGCATTGCTGTTTCCAGTTCAATGAGCGCTTCATTTAAGGCCTCACGGACCATCGTCTGGCCTGAACGGAGTCTCCGCGCATAGCCTTCGAGACGGATTTCCTTTCTGGAGAGCTCATCTAATGATGAAGCTGAAGAAGACCCTGCGGAAGATCCGGTGAATTTGAATTCAGCCACTCGAGGAGCTGATTCCAGCTCTGCAATTCTGGCTTTGAGTTTTTCATTGTCAGCCATCAGAGATTGAATCCGACACTCGGATGACTCATTTTCCTGTCTCAGGTAGGCGGATTCTGTGGCGATGACCTCTTGCTGATCCCGCAAGGAGCTCTCGAGTTCCTGGAACAGTTGTAATTGAATGCTCATGGCTTGGATCTGTTTCGCCTGCTCCTGGGCGACCTTACTTAAATGCTCGGTCTGTGTCCGTTGTCGAACGGCGTCTTCTGAGATCCTCTTCTGTATCCCTTTCAGGGTTTGGATCTCTCCGATCTGCTTCAGGATGAGAGCCTTCATCTGTTCGACTTCACCCTCGGCCTCCCCCACTGTGGCACGGCTCCGAACGGCGGCGAGCTCTTGCTCGAGCGCCACCAAACGGTCGATTTGATATCCGACGTTCTCCGAGGGTTGAATCGCTTCTTGGGTCATCGATTTCTGCCTGACATGTTCGGTTCTGATCATGGTTAGTACCACCTCAATCAGCGATTTCGGCTGATCGCTCGCCGAACTTTACTTTTCTCATGGATCTCTCCACGAAATCAGTTTTCGTCAAAATTCAGACACTTAGATCTGAAATCAATGATTCAAGTTTCACTCACACCTTCCCGAAGAAGTGATGCACCCGTTTGGATTTCGGGTTCTGATGGTAACAGAGTAAAATGATTGGGTATAGGTCTGACGAGGCACGTATGCGGAAAAATAGACTGAATCTTAGACTACGGGAGTTTTTTCTCACTCTGAGCGCTCTGGCTGGTGTGAGTGCTTGTCAGTTTGTACCACAGGAAGTGTCCATCACGACGCTCACCGGCGCCGCAGCTGAGAGAGCAGACAACGCACCCTACGCTGGATTCACGGGCATCACCGAGGCGAACACTCTCAGCGCCAATAAAGTTCAAATCAAGTGGAACGCTTCAACTGATGAAAAGGTGATCGCATACAACATCTATGATTCGAGCAATTTCTTCTTTCCGAAACTCCTAAAAACCGTTCTCGCTCCGGCCACCAATTTCACTCTGACCGGCTTGACGACGGTCACCCTCGGTACTTTTCGGGTCAAAGCTGCCACTGCCAAGAACGTGGAAGATGACAACATGGTGGACAAGTTCGCCATCCCTTATGGCGGGATCGCCTCGGCGACCGTGACTTCCTCCACCACCGCGACCGTCAATTTTGCAGACATCAGCAACGCCGATTCAGCAGGCATTTACTGCAAATGGGGGACTGCGACGGACTTCACTCTGGTCAAGAGCATCACGAATACCGTGGGTGTGACCTCAGCAGATTTGACCGGCCTTCTTCCCGGATCCACCTATACCTGCCGGGTCAATACGACCATTGCCGATTTTACTGACAACAATACTCAAACGGTGAGCTTCATTCCAATCGGCCAAGCCACGAAATTGCAGTATGTCACTGAGCCAGGAAGTGCACCCGCGGGTACCGCCCTCGGACCTCAACCTGTCATTCGAATTCTCGATGACAATGACAATCTGGTATCTTCCGGTCCTGACTCGACCGCACTCATCACCTTGACTTTGTCTGCTTTGAGTCCCTCGGCCGGCACGATCCGGGGGACCGCGACCATCGCTGCAGTCGGTGGCGTGGCCACCTTCAGCGGAATTAATTTTCAGGAAGCCGGAGTGAAAATTCTGACCGCAACCAAACAAGACACTTCGAATCAGACCGGGGGAGCGCCCAGCTTCACCAAAGACTCGAGCCAATTCACCATTGTCCCTGCGACGGTTTCACCATTGACCTCAAAAATCACTCTATCCCCAGCTTCAGCCCCAGGCTCTTTTTTGATTGCCAACGGTAACGCGAGTTATACGGTCACATTCGAACTCGCTGATCAGTTTCAGAACCCGATTTCTGGAGTGAGACCCCAGTTCGCTTCCACCAACTCGAACGATACCCTGAGCCAGCCTGTGGCCAACACAGATTCGGCCGGATTGACCTCCGGATCGATCACTACGACCGTAGCCGGAACTCGGACCCTAAGCATCAGTTCACCGTCCGGATTGACTGCTGTCACCGCCTCGGCAACCTTTGTGGCCGGCGTGGCAACAAAAGTCGGCTTCGTTCAACAACCCCTCAACGCTCCAGCTGGGGTGGCCACCATGAACTCGGTCCAAGCCGCAGTCCTCGACATCCAGGGGAACGTGGTGACGACCTCGAGTGCCAATATCACTCTCTCGATCTTCAACAACGTCAGTGGGGCGAATCTGACCGGAACGACCACGGTCCCAGCAGTGAACGGAGTCGCCACCTTCAATGGTCTCGGAATCGACCGTATCGGAACCTACAAGTTGATCGCAAACTCAGCTCCACTCACTGTCGCTTACAGTAACAACTTTCAAGTCGTATCGGGTGCCCCTGCTAGGCTCGCCCTGTCGGGTCCTGCGAGTTTTGTATCGGGCAATTGCAGTAACGCTCTTGCCTTCACGCTTCAACTCCAGGATATCGGTGGTAACGCTGCCAATGCGACCGCCAGCACCGTGATTCAATTGAGCGGGACCGGTGGAGGTGGATTCTTCACCAGCTGCGCCGGAACAACACCCGTGACGAGTGTGACCTATTCCACCGGTTCGAACACCAAGACCCTCTATTTTAAGAACCAGAAAGCGGAAAGCCTAGTGCTTACGGCTCGTGACCCGTCTCTCATCATGAGCCAGGGAACTCACAATTTGACCGTTACGCCATCCCAAGTTTCACTCAGTGGACCGACCTCCATCATTTCAGGTCGTTGTTCATCGGCTTTCACCATCACCACCCTGGGCGCTGACGGTTCCACAGGAAGGGTCAAAGATGAAACGCCTTTCCAGATCGCAGGGACCCTCGGAAGCGCTACATTCTGGGAGGACTCAACCTGTACGAATAATCCCGTCACTAATCTATCCGCATTCAAGGTTGCCGCCGGTGAAAGCACTAAAACTTTCTACG
Source organism: Pseudomonadota bacterium (assembly GCA_027491115.1). GTDB lineage: Bacteria > Bdellovibrionota > UBA1018 > UBA1018 > CAIMNF01 > CAIMNF01. The sequence goes on along the minus strand of JAIXWV010000045.1, from coordinate 14,032 downwards.
TCAAGGATCCCTTGGCAGAAACCATATCCTTGACCGTGGCTGATCCGGCCAATGTGATTTCACCTGCGTCCGCCCCCGTAGTGGTGATGGTCAACGCCTCACAAATCCGTTTTGTGGGTCCGACAGTGGTCATCTCCGGGCAGCCTTCGAGCCCCTACACCGTCACTTTGATGGATTCCCTCGGGAATGCGGTTCAAGCTCCACAGAACATCACTTTGAATATTTCAGGTTTGACTGGCACCCAGGCTGCGTTCTACAGCAATCCGGCAGCCACAACTTTCTTGGGTTCAGCATTCTCCATTCCGCAAGGTGCTGCAAGCCAGATGATCTACCTGAAGGACATGACGGCAGAGTCCATCAGTGTCAAGGTTGTTGATCCTGCAGGAAACCTTTCCGAATCAGCGACGATTCAGGTTAAGATTTCTCCCTCAGGAATGACTCTGACCGGTCCGGTTCCGGCCAACTCAAGAACCAACATCTGCGCCGGTCCGTTTACACTGAGAACCATCGATGGTGCGGGTAATGCGGCGGGCGCGGTGACCCCGATCACTGCGGGGCTCACCGGGGCAGGATATTCCGGGAAATTCTTCAACGACAGTGCCTGCTCCAATGAAATTAGCGAGCTCAATTTTGCAGAGGGTGTCAGCACTCGGATCTTCTACTTTAGAGGACTCTATCCGGACACACCTTCTTTCTTGGCTTCCGATTCGGCTGCTCCGCCCATCCTGACTCCTGCCCAAATGTCTTGGACCGTGAATGCCTCTCCCGGTTGGATCGGTTCCGGTCTTGGTCGAGGGGCCGGCGGGACCGCAACGGAAACCGAAGGATCTCCGATCCTCTGGCAAAGTGGCAAGACTCCCATTGTCGGGCGGATCGATGCTCCGACCGGCGTGAACTCCCTCGCTTTTGACCCATCCAAGCGTTACCTCTATGTTGCTGATGCCAACTACCATCGCGTGATCAAATATGATTATCAGACCAATCAATACATCGGTTGGCTGGGGATGCTCACCCGCTGGGGCGGCGTAGGCCCAACGGGTGCGAACACCTTTGCATTGAGCAGTTCCATGGGTTCCACTGCGGCTGCCTCGCTCGCCAACCAGTGCATCACCTTGGCGCACAATTTTATCACTCCCGGCTGGTGTCAGGGGGGAATGTCTGTGGCGACCTCTGCCATCACTTCTGGAGGCATGCATTCACCGAATGCAGTCGCCAGTGATGGAACTTACGTCTATGTTTCCAATTCGAGTAACTACAACATCACTCGATTCAATGCCGCCACGGGTCAGTTCACCGGATGGATCGGCCGAATCGGAAACAACTCCGGCCTGAGTCCCGGCATTGACCATGAGGGGAACTCTCTCATGAACTGTTCTCCTTCCAACGCAAATAACTCGCCGACCCCAGGCTGGTGCCGTTGGGGGGGGCATAACAACAACTACATCCAGGTCGGGACTAGCCCGGGCCTGACCTACTCGATGGCCATCGCCACCGACCAAACCGGAGAAACCTATCTTTATACGGGAAACCACGGCATGGTTTCCAGAATCAAGTTGAGCACCGGTGCCTATAGCGGGTGGATCGGATGGATCGGGGCCGTTTCCACAGGAGCCCCCGTGGCTTCTACTCTGGCTGCGGCTCCCGGTGCTTCCAACACCTGTGCCACGTCTGCTACCAATACCCGTACACCAGGCTGGTGCATCGGCGGACAAAACTGGTTGAACCAAGGAATTGGAAGCGGTGGAATGGGTGCAATGGGTGGAGTTTGGGCGGATGAGGCCAACAACATCCTCTATTCATCCATGGGAAATAACGGTGGCACGATCTACAAGCACAATCTCACCACCGGGGCTTACATCGGTAATGTGACGTTCAATAACTCCCCGATGGCGTTCAACGGAATCGCCCAGATCACTTTCGACGGAACGTACTTCTACATCGCCGACACAAATCGGATTGCAAAAGTCGACACCAACGGAACGCTGTGGGGCTGGATCGGCAAAGTCAACACCACCGCGTCCTTGGCGAATGCTTCCGGTAACCCGAGCGGTACCTGCTCAACAGTAGGTGTGAACTCGAACACCACCGGCTGGTGTATGGGCGGAACCGCCAAGTTCGGGATCGACGAGACCTCGTTCTTTGGTCTCGGCGCCATTGCCTATGACGGAGCAGATGGCATCCTGGTCGGGCAAGGAACCAACTTTCCGGCGATCAAAAAATTCGATAAGACGACAGGAAACTATCAAGGCATGCTGGTCAATGTCGGCGATAGTCCAGCTACTTGGTCCGACTCTCAAGCCATTGCCGGATTGCATGGATTCGATGACAACTCGATGTATGCGCCCTCTGGGCTTCATTTCGATGCGGGTTCGAACAATCTTTACGCTACAGAGGTCTGGGCGGGGCGATTGAAACAGATTGATGCCCGAACTGGAGACACCACGGGCTGGGTCGGTGCTGTCGGTGGATTTGTCAGTGGCATCACTCGAACTCTAGGGTGCGGAAGCAACTCGATCGGGGTCACTTCAGGCTGGTGCTTGGGGGCTATGTTCCACCCCTCGTTTTTTACTCAGAATAACTGGACCTTGGCTCCGACCAATGCCGGCGGGTTCATGTATTGGCCTTCGGGCGTCACCAGCGATGGGACCTTCTTGTACGTGACCGACATCGGTCACCACCGGATCAACCGCTTCCGGCTCAGTGATGGCGCCTACCGTGGCTGGATTGGAGGCATCAGCGGTACGGCCACGACTGGCCCGGCCACAGCATCGGATTCAGCGGCCTGTACCAATGCCGTGAACCGCTTCACTCCAGGCTGGTGCGTCGGAGGTTTTCCAGTTGCAGGCAACGCAAACGGATACCTGAACTCACCGAGTGCCATCACCTTCGCATCGGGAAACCTTTATGTGATCGACCAGGTCAATCACCGGGTATCTTCTTATAACGCAAACACCGGTTCTTTCCAGGGCTGGATCGGTCGGGTCAACACTTCCACCGGTATCAGTCCTGCTACTGTGAACAAGAGCGGCTGGATCCTGACTAATGGGTGGTCGACAGGTGGGAACTCTACAAACGGCAGCTGCGGAAGCGATCCGGGCGGTGGGTTCTGCTTCAACAACGGGCGCGGTGGTATTGCCTCCGATGGCGTAAAATTGTACGTTGCCAACACACAAAACAGCCGGATTGATATGTTCAATCTCGCAACCGGGATCTATGAGAGATCTTCCTACACTCACCCGGGAGTGTATACCAACGTCTGGACCACGACTCCGAACTTTGGGAACAATTTTGGACCCGCATCACTCGCTTTCTCGAACGGGCACCTCTATTACACCGTCGTGAATGGAACCACCTTGGTAGGCAAAATGAATGCGACCACCGGGACCGTTCTCGGTTGGCGGGGTGGAATCGGGACTTCTCCTGCGGGTCCAGTCACAAGTCCAGACTGTGTGGGTGCGACCGGTGTGACGCCTGACTGGTGTCAGGGAGGAAGTGCCGTGCAAGGGCTCTTGCTCGGAAACTCGAATAACATTGGCGGATTCGCGGCGCCCTATGGCATCACCGTGGACAATCACTTTGTCTACGTCAGCGACGAAAACACTCACAGGATCACCAGGTATCCGAAATGATGCTCAGAGGGGGTCAACACATCCTGATTTTGGCACTGACGATCCTGTCAGGGTGCAGATTCGGTGGGAAAGTCACCTACGACGGGACTCCGTACCGGGAGTACAAGGAGACTCCCATCGTGGAGCAACCGACCGTGGTGAGCCCTTCGGCAAATCCCCACTATTCTCGATCGAGTCTGCTCACGATCGAAGGGTTCTGCATGGTCGGAGACATCCTCAGACTCGAAGGTGCGGACTCTCAAGAAACCGAATGTCAGGCAAATTCCAGCTACCAATTCACGATTCTCAAAACATCAGACGGGGTGTATCCGTTCCAGATCACTCAACTTGACCTGAACGGAAATGCATCGATCTCCACCCCGGTCGTCTGGATCAGGAAAACGAGTGTCACCGCACCCACACTGATCAACCCTGCCGTGAGCCCCTTTCTATCAGCAGGTGCATCACTCACCTTGTCAGGCGCTTGTGAAACGGGATCGATAGTGTCACTCGGTGGAGACGGTGCAGGTTCAACCCAGTGCCTCAACTCCGCCTACTCGCTGAACCTCCCGAAAGCATCCGACGGGAACTACACCATCCGGGTGATTGCGGTCGATCCAGCGGGAAATTCGTCTGAAACGTCGGTCGAATGGAAGAAACACGCTCTTGAGATTTCTCCTGCCTCTGTCTCCATCCGAGTGGATACCCCTCAAGTATTCACCATCACGGGTGGATCGGGATCCTACACCATGGTGCTCAGTTCAAACTTATCGGGGGGGACCCTGAATCCGACTACCCGGACCTACACCACAGGGAGAACAGCCTACGTCACTGATACTTTGACTGTTACTGACTCGCTCGGTGTGAGTCGGGCGATCGACATCACCGCCCTCGCCGGTGATCCGGACCATATCGAAATCGTAAGCGGGGACGATCAAACTGTTCCGGTCGGAACCGCGTTTCCACAACCTCTTGTGGCCAAGCTGGCAGACCCTTATGGCAACGGCATCCCCTCCTACCCGCTGGTCGTGGTTCGGACTTCAGGTGATGCCATGTTCAACGGAAGTGCTATCAAAATTACTGATGCTTCCGGGAACATCACGATTCCTGTGACCATGGGGTACTCATCACTTCGAAGCACGTTTCGAGTCTCTCCACTGTCTGGATCTCTTCCTGACCTCGCCGGAAGCGGTGGAACGACTGTTTCATTCAAGGCTCGGGCATCCACCCAGGGAACATCAGTATTCGGAAATGCGTTTTTAGCAGGAAACACCCCGGTTTCAATGGTGATTGCCAAGTTTGTCGACGATGGATTCGGAGACATGGCTGTATTGAACCAAGCCGAAAACACCGTGGGTATCATGATCGGCCGTGGAAACGGACTTTTTGCGAGAATGAGGACCTATGGACTGGGTGCATGCTCCGGAGGAACCAAAATTGCATCCGGTGACTTGAATGAGGATGGACACATTGATTTGGCCGTGGCTTGCAATGGATCCGGCCAAATCTCACGCCTATTGGGTAACGGTGATGGAACATTTCTCATTGGCCAGGTGATGAACACCGTTGCAGTACCTTCTGGATTAGTCGTGGCCGACTTGAACGGAGACTCTCACCTTGACCTAGCAACCGCATCGATGCAAGACGATTTGGTAGCAGTGCATTACGGTGAGGGAAACGGTAGCTTTAGGCCGGCACAAAGCTTTTTAGTAGGGGACACGCCGATTGCTCTCACCGCCGTTGACTGGAACGAAGATGGAAAAGTCGATCTTGCAGTTGCCAACTCAGCAACCGGATATGTCGGCGTTTTGTTTCGTCAAGAGGATGGAACTTATGGCAACTATGCTGAAGCATATTCAGGGCTAGGCTTGAACTCCATCACCACAGCCGATGTAGATGGAGATGCCCACCCAGATTTGATCACCACTAACTCCGCCGAACCCAACCTTGTCATATTCTACGGGGACGGACTGGGTAACTTGACCTCCACCAGTAGCTTGCTTACGGGGCTGTTTCCCAGCTCAGTCGTCGTGACTGACCTCAATCTCGACGGAAAAAATGACCTATTGGTCTCGAACACGGACGACATGAATGTCGGAACGTTTTATGGAGTTACCACGCGTCAATTCAGTTTACCGAAGCTTGATTTCGTAAATGGAAGCCCGGTTTCTCTCGTTGTCTACGACTCGAACAACGACGATGTTCCGGACATCTCATTTGTGGATGTTGCGAATGCCACCGTCCGAGTGCTATCAGGCAACCCTTTGGGTCAACTTGATTTTGTCACCCCTGTCGGGAACGCTCCAGCCCATCTTGCCTCCGGAGATTTTGATTCGAACGGCGCGCGTGATGTCATGGTTGTCAATCAGGGCTCCAATACCGTGACCGTATTCGAAGGCTTGGGCAACGGGCACCTGAAGTTGAAATCAACGCTCTCCACGGGTACTCAGCCGGTCTGGGTCGAGGTTGCTGATTTGAACCGTGATGGCAAACAGGACATGATCGTGGTGAACAAGGGGGGGAACTCTGCAGGGGTTTTCATCGGCAGAGGTGACCTCAGTTTTGAGACTATGGTCCCCTACGGAACAGGAGACAATCCCACCGGAATCACGGTAGGAGACTTCAATCGTGATGGTCACCTGGATCTGGCCACCTCCAATCAGTCCACTTCAAAGGTCAGTATCTTGACAGGAAACGGTGACGGCACATTCAATGTTAAAGTCGACTTCCTCACTGGAAGTGCTCCAAATGGAATCGTCTCAGCCGACTTTAACGTTGACGGCCTTCCTGATCTGGCAACAGTCAATTATTCCGACAGCTCGGTTAGCATCCTGATAGGGAATCCAGACGGGACCTTCCGCGCCCCTGTAGGCTATTTAACCGGTGGTCTCCCCACTGGATTGGTCAGTGGGTATTTCAATAACGACCTCCTGGTGGACCTAGCCGTAACGAACTTCGGAGATGGAACCGTCAGTGTTTTGCACGGTGTCTCGGATGGATCATTCACACCTCAAGTGGTTTATTCAATAGACGCAACACCGGGGGTTTTGTTTGCGGGTGACTGGAACGGGAGAGGGAGAACGGATCTCCTGGTTGCCCTGAACACTCAAAACGCTTTCGGGTACCTAGCCAGTATGGCTGGAGGGCAGTTCAGTAACAGCTCAGATCTCTTCATGATGCCGGGTGCCATTTCGGCAGTGTCGGGTACTGATCTCAACGCTGACGGGAAACTCGACGTGCTGGTGCTCGATGGTACCAACAACCATCTGAAAGTTCAACTCGGGCACTGAGTCAAATCAGACACTGTCAATCTTGCCACAGTCCGGACACCCCTCTTTTTTGCTAAACTTAAGTTGAGGGCAAGTCGTTAAGAACCTTAGAGGTTTGGGATGTTTTGGGCGACTGTTTCAACGTGGTCAGGTGGACTCCTGAGAGGGGCGATGCTCCTCTTGTTGGGTGTGCTTTCTGCATGCTCAATTGATGTCCCTCTCAATGATGTCCGAGTCCGGGGAATCACATTCACCTCTCTCGAGGAACTTTCGTATGACTCGAGCCAAGCTTCGATCCGAATTCGCGGTAACAACTATTTCCCCGACTCGAATCCATTGACCACGATTCGATTTCATTCTGACTCAATGTGCGTCTCATCTCCACTCGGAGAAGGGCCAGTTCGCACTTACATCGATCCTGGAATCGTTGCCGAAGTTTCGAGTACCCAAAAAACCGATATTTGGGCTTCGAACAACACGAACAACAAATGTGTCTACGTCACGACCTACGATCCCCTTCACACCGCCCCTCCGAGCCCACTTTTCCTCTCGTTTGATCCGGCCCCTCCTTCAAAAGTGGTCGCTGAGCCAAGAATCTTCGGTGAGGTTTCTGGCAACACCGTTAATGTCAGGCTCTATGGAGATTCCGGTTGCAGTCAACAAATAGCTTCAGGAAGCTCGGAAGAGTTCACTACGGTTGGAATCGGCCTCCCACTCGCTCCCAACCGTGAAACGGAGGTTTATGGACGGGCGTTCGAGCCTTTTGGAAATGGCTCTGCGTGCGCGTTTCTCGGCACCTACTCGCACGATTCCACTGCCATCAGTGGCCCCGAGTTGACGAGTGTGCTTCCGGTCTCCCCCAATCGGACCTCGACCACCCCTCGCCTGTCAGGGATTCTTCCGGATGGCGGAACCCAGATCAAATTCTACTCTGATGCAGGTTGCAAGGTGGAAGTCGGATCTGGGACGTCGGAGGAGTTTTCTACAGCAGGAATCCTCCTCACTGTAGCGGAGAACCAAAAGCTCGGTGTATGGGCCAAGAATTTCGACGAGAGCGGGCACTCCTCTTTTTGCACCTACTTGACCACCTACCAGCACGACAACCTCCCTCCGGCTGCTCCAGCATTCACCACCACCGTTCCTCTTTCTCCAAGCGGTGCGACACTCTACCCAAAAGTGAAGGGAACGATTGCGGCAGATGCGGCCCAAGTCCGATTCTACAACAATCGTGCGTGTACTGTCGGGATCGGCTCAGGGACCCGGGCAGCCTATGTTTCCACTGGAATTCCAGTGAGCGTCATCGAGAATGACACCACCGTGATTTACGGCGCAGCAATCGACGCGGCCGGAAACGCTTCCAGCTGTGTGGAATTGGCTTTCTTTGTTTCGGACACCATTCCACCGGATCCTCCAGTGTATTCCGGGACCGACCCGACCTCCCCGACAAACAAGAGCTTCACGCCGAAGATCCAAGGGGGAGTCTCACCCGATACCGAGAACGTTTCACTCTTTTCAGACATTGACTGCCAGATCCAGATCGGAACAGGATCGGCAGCCGACTTCATTGCGGCAGGAATCCAGGTGACTGCTGGTAATAATGCGCAGACCACTATCTATGGCAAGTCCTACGATATGGTTGGGAATGGAACTGATTGTACTTACCTGACCACCTATGATCATTCCACTGCAATCCCACCTGCTCCAGTCTACCAAACTGCGAACCCCGTGACGCCGACCAATGTGACCAATAAACCCTTTCTGATCGGGTCTCTTTCGCCGATCATCACCCAGGTCCAATTGTTCGCCGATGCCGGATGCACCAGCATGATCGGGGCGGGAACCGCGAAGAACTTCAGATCGACTGGTATCGGCATCACAGTTGCCATGAATGCAGTAACCCCGGTTTATTCTAAAGCCCTCGACAAATACGGGAATGAGTCGGAGTGCACCTTCTTCGTCAATTACACGCACACCAATATCACTCCCTCGGCACCAGTGTTCCAATCCTATTCCCCCACCCCACCCACTCGGATGAGTTCAACCCCTTTGATCAAGGGAACGGCTCCAACAAATCCGGTGGCGATCATCCCAAGCTCACGTTTGGTATTTTATGACAGCCAATTCTGTGTGAATCGGATCGGTCTGGGTAGCGTTGCAGATTTCCAAGGCGGCGGAATCCTCGTCAATGCCGGTGTAAATTCAATCACCAACATTCATGCTCGGGCTTTTGATGAAGCGGGTAACGGCAGCGCCTGCACCAACATGTCCCCCTTTATCCACGACAACCTTTTGCCTGGACGCCCGATATTCTTGTCCTCTTCGCCAGGAAGCCCCTCTTACAACCGCCAAGCCTTGATCAAAGGTTACCTCGGTCCCACGAGTGACTTTCTGGCCGCTTCGACTGTCACCTTGTTTTCCGATGAGGCTTGCACTCAGCAGATTGGTTATGGCCCAGTTGGTCTGTTCACGACCACAGGAGTTGAAGCCACCATGTTGTATAATGCCACCACGACGGTGTATGGCTTCACGACGAACATTGTGGGATCAGACTCCGTTTGTTCCTACTTGACGAATTTCCTCCACGCCCCGGAAGGCGGCAGCGAGCTCATGGCAACCGCCCTTCCAAATGGCTCGGTCATTCTATCCTGGCTACCAGACTTTGTTGCCAATCCCGCTCCGGATTACCACGTGAAACGCTCGACCCGAGCGGGCGGGCCGTACACTACCATTCAGATCACCAAATCTGCGAACTTCAGGGACGTATATACCACTAATGGCGAGACCTATTTTTACACCATTGAGTCCATCAACTCGACAGGGAAGAGCGTCTATTCCAATGAGGCTAACGCCCAGGCACTCACCTCAAGGCCGATCGCACCTACCTTGTTGAGTGCCACTCCCGGCTCGGGAAAAGTCTCCCTCGATTGGCAAGGAGATATCAAGGACCTGACTTATTCCCTCTTCCGGTCCTTTTCTCCCGGGGGTCCCTACCAGGTTCTGGCATCACACTTGGATAAAACCACTTACGTGGATGATACCGCTCCCAATGACCAAGCGGTTTACTATGTCGTCAAAGCTGTGAACCCTGCCGGTGTCAGTCCGGCATCCCCCGAGGCCTCCGCCATGGCCAAAGACCAGCCACCCGCACCCACACGCCTGACCGCAGCATGGGCGATCGGCGCATGTGGGGCCGGACAGGATGGGGTGCTTCTCACTTGGAGCGCCCCGGCTTACCACAATGGGTTTTTCGTCAATTTCGGCACCACTGCCGGGAGCACTCAAATCCTCACCCGAGTGACTGGTAAATCTTACCTTTCTTGTATGCCAACTTGGTGGGGAAACACGGATACGAACTATCCTCTTCCACCCGATTACGAGGAGCACTATACGGTCTCAGCGAATTGGGGCGGGTTTCCGGGGGCCCAGTCCAATGAAGTGGTTTTGAACCATGTCCGTCCCAACCTGACAGTGACCCCAGGAAACGGAGAAATCGTGGTCGATTGGACCCCGACAGGCAATGCACCTTCTTATGTTTTAAGGAGAGCTTTGTCACCTAATGGTCCATGGAGCGTTATCAGCAATGTAGCCGGGAACTACTACCTCGACACTACGGTTAGCAACGGTACCGCCTACTATTACACCGTGGAACCTGAGTACGTGGCCGGAAGCCAATATGGAATTCAATCCCCCTACGCAGCCGCAATTCCGGGTCCGAATCCAGGAGCTCCGACCAACCTGAGGATGGTCATTGTTAGCAATCGTGCCTATCTCAGTTGGACGGCTCCCGCTCACTACAACGCTTTCAATATCTACTCTGCAACAGCTCCCGGAGGCCCATGGACCCTTCGATTCACGTCTCCTACCAATACGTGGCAGGATTTGGTTCCTCAGTTCGGCATGAACTACTACCGCGTGACCACCCGCTGGGGAGAAAGCTACGAATCAACACCAACGGCTAGCATAGCATTTCGAAACGGGGTGAGCACGTCAATCAACGCCACGGCAAATGCAACCGCAGTAACAGTAACTTGGAATGCAGTCGTTGGAGCCTCGAAGTACATCTTGAAACGAAGCACCTCTTCACGAGGTCCCTACACGGTCATCTCCAACAACGCCGTCAGCCCATTCACAGACTCGGGAGTGACTGCAGATACAGCCTACTACTATGTGGTGGCTGCCGAATTTGCGGACACCACCCAAGGACAAGATTCGGCTGAAACCAGTGCGATGCCTGGAAATGGGAAAATTCCTTCGGGATTAACGGTTACCTCTGTAGGTCAGAATAGTGTGAATTTAGCATGGGGTCGAGTGACCGGTGCAAGCAACTACCGCGTCTACTGGGGTCAGACCAACAACGGACCCTACGATCAAATCCCCCTCATGACTGGCACCAACTCCATCTCCATTCCGGGTCTAACTGCCGACACGACTTACTATTTCAGAATTTCTTCATTCTCACCGGGAGAATCTCCTCGATCCGTCCAAATAGCGGCAACCACCCGGAATACACCTTCTGCTCCTTTGGTCGTAGCTGGAAACAACTCAGTTAAAGTGGATTGGGGAGGGGTGAGCGGTGTCTCGGGTTACAATGTTCAGCGATCCACTGACGGCAACAGTTTCACCACCATCGCTTCGAATCTCTCGACTTTCACCTTGACCGACACTGGTCTGACCAATGGACAGATCTACTTCTACCGGATTATCGCAGTTTTTCCGAACGGCAGCCAGACTTCGCCTACCAGCTCATCAGTAACTCCAGGCGTTGTTCCGCGGGTACCTGCAGGACTGGCTGTCATCGATAACTCGAATGGGACAGAGGTCACGCTCTACTGGGCACCGGTACCGGGAGCGACGGGTTACGGAATATATACTTATCAAGGCGGTACCTACACTTCATACGGATTCAGCACGAACAACTCCGAACCGCTTTTCGGGCAGATTGAAGGAACTCCAGTTTCGTTTGCAGTGACAGCACTCAACGGAACCAATGAGTCCGGATACTCTCCCTTGATTACAGTGGTTCCTTCAAATTCTGGCACTGCGCCAACTGCAACTATGCTGGGCAATGCAGTTCAAGTCTCCTGGTCGAGCGCTCCATTTGCAACCGCGTACACGCTAGAGAGATCAACAGATTCAATCAACTTCCAAGTGATTGCTTCAGGCATCGCCACATTGGCACACACCGACAGCGCAGTGATATCAGGACAGGCATATTTTTATCGTTACAGACCGGAATACACCGGGGGGCACATTGGAGGTGCATCTGCCACGAGCGCGCCAGTCACCCCCGGCAACCCTCTACTCATTCCTGCTAACCTGGTTGCTAGGGCGAGTGATGTGGCCCAAGTTTCACTTCAGTGGGTGCAGTCTCCCAATGCTGTGTCTTACAGTGTTTACCGGAGCAGTACGGCCGGTGGACCCTACGCATTCAAAGAATCAGTGACGACGCCAGATACGAGCTATGTGGATAATACAGTGATCCCTGGATCGGCCTACTATTACGTGGTCACGTCTGTAAATGAATCTGGGGTCAATTCACCTTATTCCAATGAAGCGGGAGTCGATTTCACAGTGAGTGTACCCTCAGGACTTGCAGCTAATCCTACCAATGGAACCACCCAGGTGAATTGGAATCCAGCTGGAGGTGCAACACAGTATTTTCTTTTCCGCTCTTTTGAAGAGACGGGATCCTACTCTCTGATCTATGCAGGGGCCTCTACGAACTTCTCCGATCCGGACGTTCTGCACGGAGTAGACTATTTTTACAAAGTTGCGGCGAGATTCTCTAGTTCAGGCACCTCCCCTATGTCGACAGCGGTCATGGCAACCGGTATCGCAACCCTTGACCTCATCGTACCGGTGGAACTCACCGATCAACCCCTGGCATCCGACCGAACTGATATCACTTTTGAGAGTACCCAGACCAGCTTTGATCCAGACGACTATGACGGAACCAGAACCTACGCCCTGGAAGTAGTGGCGATGAATCATGACACCTCCAATCGGAGCTTAAAATGGCTCGACTGGCATGGAACTGAGGTGGGCGAAGTGGTGATTCCGGGGAATTCAACTGAACCCACCTTGTTCAAAAATTCAATTACTATTCCATCAGGTGTAAGTGCATACCGTATCAAGATCGAAGGAACCTCTGAGGCAGGTCAGCTCCAAGTCCTGAGTGCTCGTTTGATGGTAAAACAGGTCGGAGCAACTCGTACAAAACTCTACTTTCCACTCTTGTCAAAAGCCTCGACTCCCTCCGCCTCTGATTCACTCAACCCATTGCACAGCACCTCGAGTATGGACTACTTGACTCTGGCTCAGTCACAGCGATTTACCCGTAATCTTGCTTCGCAGTCGACGTTGGGAGAGTTTAACAGTTGGGAACTTGAAGCTGTCGTTTCATCCCAACAGGACGCGATAGGTAGCTTCGCCCTCCGAAACTTGAGCCAAGATGCCTTGGTGGAGGACTCTCAAACTTACTTCAAGTCGCAGACTGTTACTTTATCAAGAGTCCCCATCTCGGAAGGCCTCGACTATTTTTCAAGCGCAAACGAAGGCAATCAGTATGACATTGTCGTGCGCTGTGATCGCAATTGTACAAACCAAGTCCAGATCTATAAGGCGGGATTATGGCTAAAGGTACAGAATCTGTCAAAAGTTGAGGTGCTTCAACGTCTCACTCTAGGGGCCTCCTATCCTGATGGACCTGCGGTCTTGGCTGATTCTCGGGCAGTGGTTGACCTGGGTGGATATTCGAATCCGAAATTTGGTCTGAGTGTAGCCGCCTCAACTCCGATGATGACTCTTTTGGATGTGCTTCTGTCCTCGGCGGGCTCGTCGAGTTCATCAACGACGGGGCTGAATCCGATCGCAGGATCGAATCTATCGTTCGGATTGCCCGACATGACGACACAGACTACGCCAATGAATTTGAACCTAACGAACGGCGACCACTTGGTGGTGGAAGTGAATGGGCCGGCTGGGGCTGTGGTGCGGGAGGCTGGCCTGTTGATCCAAGCCCATCGCTAACCCCCCAAACTGCCCCCTTTGGCTTCGCCTGAAGCCCTGGTTCAAGAACGAATCAAAACCGTATTGTGGTAACGCAGGTAGATGGACAGGTGATCGATCAAGCCCTCAGGCTTCTTGGTTGTGCAC
>JAIXWV010000038.1 GCA_027491115.1 Pseudomonadota bacterium | reverse complement strand
GCTTTTCGGGCCATCTCCAAAAAGAAGAAGGCCCCGATCAGGATGAACCCGATCTCAAAGGTCAGGATGAGGGTTTTTTGCGTTGCGCGAGCCCAAACGGTTTCATCGGCGCGGAAGAGGGTGCCTGTGAGGAGGGTGCCGCTCAGCATGGCATAGAACGAAGCATGAGTGAGGGGGAGGCGTAAGCCCGCGAATCCCAAAAAGAGGATCAGGAAGGGAATCAATGCCGCGACTTGCATAGGAGAGTGGGCCAGAGCATAGCCCTGATAGGTGTTGAAAACCATTAAAAAATCGCCTTAAAAAACGCTTGAAGGAGGCTCCCCCTTTCGCCTAACCTTGAAGCCGTGAACGACCTCGTTGCCCTGCTCCGAACTGTCCTGGGTCCGAATGCGGTGTCTGTCGATCCGGGTGATCTGCAGGCCTACGGAAAGGATTGGACCAAGGCACACGAACCGGCTCCTCTGGCCATTTGTTTTCCTTCCTCGACCGAGGAAGTCTCGTGCCTCTTGGCCTTGTGCTTGCGTGAGGGGATTGCCGTGGTTCCCTCCGGCGGGCGCACCGGGCTTGCTGGCGGTGCCGTCGCAGCCAAGGGGGAAGTGGTTCTCAGTCTCGAGCGCATGCGGAAGATGGGGCCTGTCGATCCGCTCGCGCTGACCGTTCAGGTCGAGGCCGGAGCCGTCACTGAGGCGGTGCACGAACACTGCAAACCGTACGGACTGACCTGGCCGGTAGATTTTGCTTCAAAGGGTTCTTCCACTGTGGGAGGCAACATCGCCACCAATGCGGGTGGAGTGCGGGTGATCCGTTATGGCCTCACGCGGAACTGGGTGCTCGGACTGACCGTGGTCCTCATGGACGGGACCGTCTTGCGGATGAACGGATCTTTGGAAAAAAACAACACCGGTATCGATCTCAGGCAGGTCTTCATCGGCAGTGAAGGTATTCTCGGAGTCATCACCGAAACCATTCTGAAGCTCACTTCTTTGCCGGGTGACCGGGATGTTTTTTTGTTCGGGCTAGCCGATCTTCCGGCGGTGTTCGATCTTTTTGAGGCGGCACGTAAAAGTAAATTGCTCGTGAATGCGTTCGAATGTTTCTCGCAAGACTGTCTCGAGCAAGTGTTGGCGCACCGGAACTTGTCGGCGCCGTTCGCAACGCCTTGTGCGCAGTATGTCCTCCTCGAGGTGGAGCGGCCCTCTGGCGCTTCCGGACAAGAAGCGGTCGAAGCGTGGCTGACCGGGCTGATGGAGTCGGGTCTGGTGAAGGACGCAGTGCTCGCCCAATCCGAAAAAGAGGCCTCGAACCTTTGGGCCATGCGCGAAGGGATTTCTGAATCGCTCGCGCATCGGGGGCTTTTGCACAAGCATGATATTTCTTTGCCCATTCATCGCCTTAAAGAATTCATCGAGGTTTGGACCCGGGACATCGACCAGAACTATCCCGGTCTGAAACCCTACATCTTCGGGCACATCGGCGATGGAAATCTTCATGTGAATCTGATGAAGCCCGACTCCATGCCGGTCGGTGAATTCAAGGCACTTTGTAAAAAAGCAGACGAGGGGATGTTCGCCTGGATCCGCCAGTTTGAAGGATCGGTTTCGGCCGAGCACGGCATCGGCCTGTTGAAGCGACACTTGCTCTCTTTTTCGCGTTCGGAGGAAGAGATCCGCCTGATGCGACAGATGAAGCAGGTGTTCGATCCAAAGAGTTTGCTCAACCCCGGCAAGGTGCTCCCCGAATGATCTCCGCAGTGTTGATCGTAAAGAACGAGAAGCAACAGCTCGAAACGACTCTGCCCCTGTTATCGTTTTGTGACGAGATCGTCGTCGTCGATAGCGGGAGTGAGGACGGAACCGCCGAGTTCGCAAGGGAAGCCGGTTGCCGGGTGATTCAACAGCCTTTTCTGGGCTTTGGGGCTCAGAAGGCTTTTGCCGTGAATCAAGCCCGGCATGACTGGGTCCTGAACATCGATGCCGACGAAAAAGTCACTCCGGAACTGGCCCGCGAAATCCAGGAGTTCGTTTCACGGGCCGGAATCGACGACGCCGGCCTCGAGATTCCCCGTCGGCTGGTGTTCATGGGGACCGAATTCCGCTTCGGAAAAGAGTCGCGCGACCGGGTGCTCCGGCTTTTCCGGAAGTCCTGCGGGAACTTTGATCAAGCCGCCGTGCATGAAAAGGTCCGCTTGGTTCGAGGCAGGGTCCAGCATGCAGGGGCGCCGCTCCTGCACGAAAGCTACCCCTCCCTGGATGCGTATGTTTCGAAAATGAACCGATACACCAGTCTCGGTGCCAAGGAGGCGCTCCGAACTCATCCGAATCGAATCGCACTGCTTTATGCTGCGGCGTTTCCCGTCAAATTTCTTCAGTTCCTTCTTCAGCATGGGAACCTATTGAACGGTCGGGCGGGGTGGTGCTGGAGCATACTTTCTTCTTATGCTTTCTTTGTGAAACATCTGAAGCTCCATGAGTTGAAATCCCGTTCTCAGGTCGCTAGACTGGGGAAATGAAAACAATTCAGTTGATGGTTCTGACGTTGAGTTTTTTGTTTGCGCCCATGGTGGCGCGTGCGAGTGATGAGAATCAGGCAGCCCCTGATTCCCAGTACAAAAATTGGGTGCTGATCGCCAACAAGGATGGTCTCAAGACCTTCCAGCGCGACACAGATCAAGGAATCGTGGGGTTCCGCGGTGAGACCGTGATGGACGCCACCATCGAACAAATTGCCACTGTGCTGGCCGACATGCCAAGCCGGAAGAAGTGGATGGACGAGGTCGTCGAAGCCAAGCGCATCAAGATGAATTCCATCTTTGACCGCGTCGAGTACAACCACACCGCGGTACCCTGGCCCTTTCAGAACCGCGATTTTGTCTACTCCGCCAAGGTTGATGTGAACACCAAGGAAAAGACCATGTTGATCACGATGCAATCGGTAGAAGACGCCGAGATGCCTCCAAAGGACGGGATCGTTCGCGGTCAGATGCACCTGAGCCGCTACTACCTGAAAGCGATTGAAGGCGGCAAAAAGACCTTTGTCACTGCAGAGATCATTGTGGATCCGAAGGGTGCGATTCCGAAGTGGATCGTCCGCTTGAAACAAAAGAAATGGCCTCGCAACACCCTTTCGGGTCTTGCGCGCTACATTGCGACTAACAAGATCGACGTACCGAAGGAATTCCAGATTTTCGGGAAGTGAAAACCCGATCAGGCCGGGAGGGCGGAAGCCTTCCCGGCCTTTTTTATTTTTAATCAGGTTACGTTACAGATGAATCCGTCGTCCATCGACCGCCAGAGCCGCTTCCTTCACGGCCTCCGACAGGGTCGGATGGGCGTGACAGGTGCGGGCCACGTCTTCGGCTGATCCGCCGTACTCGAGCACGGTGGCGCCTTCTGCGATGAGGTCGGACGCTCGGGGTCCGAAGATGTGCATGCCGAGCAGCTTGTCGGTTTTGGCATCGGCGAGGAGCTTCACGAGCCCTTCTGATTCATCCATGGCTTTGGCTCGGCCGTTCGCAAGAAACGGGAAGGTCCCGGTCTTGTACTCGATGCCCTTTGCTTTGAGTTCTTCTTCGGTGTGGCCGACGCCTGCGATTTCGGGCCAGGTGTACACGATCCAAGGAATCGTGTGGTAGTTCACGTGACCGGCCTGCCCTGCCATGATCTCGACTGCGGCGATGCCTTCTTCCTCGGCCTTGTGGGCAAGCATCGGGCCCTGCACGCAGTCGCCGACTGCGTAGATGCCTTTCACTTTGGTCTCGAAGTGGTCGTTGATGTCGACGCGGCCTTTTTCGTTGGCTGCGAGTCCGACTTTGTCGAGCTGGAGCCCGTCGGTGTAGGGGCGACGGCCGGTGGCGACCAGAATCAGATCACATTCGATCATTTCCTTCACGCCGGTGCCACGGTCCATGACTTCGACCTGCATGCGGGAGCCCGCAGGTGTTGCGCCCAATGCCTGGGTGTTCAGCTTGAACTCGAGACCTTGTTTGGTGAGGGATTTTTTGGCTTCGTTGGCGATCTGCTGATCCATCACGGAGAGGATCTTGTCGGCGAACTCGATGACGGTGACCTTGGCGCCCAAGCGTTTCCAGACCGAACCCATCTCGAGCCCGATCACGCCCCCGCCCACGACCACGAGGTGGTTCGGGACTTCCTGGATGTTGAGGGCGTCGGTCGAAGAGATGATCTTCTTCCCGTCGAACTTGAGGTTCGGAAGCTCGATCACTTCGCTTCCTGTTGCGATCATGACCTTCGGTGCTTTCAACAAACGCTTGGTCGGGCCGTCGACTTCCACCAGTTTCTGATCGCCCTCAAGACCTGCGAATCGGCCATAGCCCTGGGCCCACTCGATTTTGTTTTTCTTGAAGAGCCCGGCGATCCCTTGGGTGAGTTGCTTCACTACTTCGTCTTTGCGGGAGATCATCTGCGGGACGTTGATCTTGAGCCCGTCCATCTCGATGCCGTGTTTCTTGAACTTGTACTGGGCCATCGAGAAGTGCTCACTCGAATCGAGCAAGGCCTTTGAGGGGATGCAGCCTACGTTCAAGCAGGTACCGCCCAGGGAGGCTCGCTTCTCGACGCAAACGACTTTCAGGCCGAGCTGGGCCGCGCGGATCGCGCCCACGTAGCCGGCCGGTCCACCACCGATGATGATCAGGTCAAATTGTTCTGGATTCATGGTTTTTCCTTAATGGTTCCCGGTTTCAGGCGAAATCGAGTCCGAGTTTTTCTGGGTTCTCGAGGAGTTCCTTCACTTTCACGAGGAAGGTCACCGCCTCTTTGCCGTCGATGATCCGGTGGTCGTAGGACAGTGCCAGGTACATCATCGGGCGGATCTCGACCTTGCCGTTGATCGCGACCGGACGGTCCATGATCTTGTGCATGCCGAGGATCCCGCTTTGGGGCGGATTCAGGATCGGGGTCGAAAGCAGGGATCCATAGGTCCCGCCGTTCGAAATGGTGAAGGTCCCGCCGCTCATGTCGGCGATCGAGAGCTTGTTGTTACGTGCCTTCAGCGCGAGCTCGCCGATGGCCTTCTCGATCCCGGCGAAGTCGAGCTTCTCGGCTCCCCGGACGACCGGAACCACGAGCCCACGCTCGGTTCCGACTGCAACGCCGATGTCGGCGTAATCGTGATAAACAATGTCCGAGCCGTCGATCGAGGCGTTCACGGCCGGGAGTTCTTTGAGCGCGAGCGTGCAGGCGCGGGTGAAGAAGGACATGAAGGAGAGCTTCACGCCGTATTTCTTCTCGAAAGCGTCTTTGTGTTTCGCGCGCACGTCTTGAACGGGCTTCATGTCAACTTCATTGAAGGTGGTCAGGATCGCAGCCGTGTGCTGGGCGAACACGAGGCGCTCGGCAATGCGCTTCCGGATCGACGGCATCGGGACGCGGCGATCTCCCGGCTTGTCGTTCACTGTAGGCAAGCGGCTTGCGGTAGGTGCGGACTTAGCTCCACCCGAAGCGATGAAGGCCATGACATCACCCTTCAGAATGCGACCGTCTTTACCGGTTCCCTGAATCTGAGCCGGATTCACATTTGCTTCCACGACGGCCTTGCGGACCGCGGGGCTTAAAGATTCGAGCGAGGCCTGGCTTGCCACGGGAGCAGCGGTTGCTGCTGGAGCCGGAGTGGCCGGGCGGGATGCGCTCGGAGGAGGGGGAGGGGTCTTGCCTGCAGAGGCGCCTGCGGTTCCGGCCACCGAGTCGTCGATGAAAGCAATGGCCGATTTCACGGCCACGCGTTCGCCATCTCCCTTCAGGATGGTGAGGGCGCCGGAGTGTTCGGCGACGATCTCGACAGTAGCCTTGTCGGACTCGATTTCGAGCAGGACTTCACCCGCTTTCACAGCCTGGCCGTTTTGTTTGGTCCACTTCAGGATGCTGACTTCAGTGATGGATTCTCCGACGAGCGGGGCGAGGATTTCGTGTTTCATGTTTGCTCCTAATCTTGAAAAGCTTTCAGGATGATTTCCTGTTGTTCTTTATCGTGAAGTTTCTTGGATCCGACCGCCGGCGAAGCGCAAATCTCGCGACCGACGTAGGTGAGGCCGAGTTTCGGGAATCGCGTGCCAAAATTGGACAGCGCTCCGGACCACATGCCCTGGAAGTACATCCAAGCGCCCATGTTGCGGGGTTCTTCCTGGACGAAAAACACTTCTTTTGCGCCCGAGTAGCGCTCGAGGATGCGAGCCAGTTCTTGCTCAGGCCAAGGGTAGAGCTGCTCCATGCGGAGGATGGCGTTCTGGAAAGCGCCTCGCTTTTCGCGTTCCTCGAGTAGTTCGTAATAGATCTTGCCGGAGCAGATCATGATGCGCTTCACACCGGAGGCTGCGCGAGGGTCGGTGAGTGCCGAATCATCGATCACTTCCTGGAATGTACGTTCCGTCAGGTCCGTCAGCTCTGAAACGGCTTTGGGATGGCGGAGCAGGCTCTTCGGAGTCATGACGACCAAGGGCTTCCTGAAGTTCCGCTTCACCTGCCGCCTGAGCAGATGGAAGATCTGCGCCGGGGTGGTCGGGTAGGCGACGGTCATGTTGTCTTTCCCGCAAAGCTGCAGGAAACGCTCGAGACGTGCCGACGAATGTTCCGGTCCTTGGCCCTCGAAGCCGTGGGGCAGGAGCAAGGTGAGTCCCGAGGCCCGATGCCACTTGGATTCGGAGGTCGTGATGAATTGGTCGATCATCACCTGGGCGCCGTTGGCGAAGTCACCGAATTGGGCCTCCCAGATCACGAGCGAGTCCGGATCCGACACCGAATAGCCGAATTCGATGCCCATCGCAGCGGTCTCGGACAGGTGCGAGTTGTGAATCGAAATTTTCGCCTCAGGATGAAGGCTGTTGATTGGGGTATGGGGCTCGTTGGTTTCGAAATGGGTCACCACCGCATGACGGTGGGTGAAGGTTCCCCGACGCACGTCTTGACCGGTCATGCGGACTGGGGTGCCCTCGTTCACCAAAGTGGCGTAGGCGAGCACTTCCGCGTTCCCCCAGTCGATTCCTTTGCCTTGTTCGACGGCCTGGATCCTGCCTTCGAAGAGTCGCTCGAGCTTGGGGTGGACCTTGAAGCCCTCGGGAAAACGGTTGATCTTTTTCGAGACTGTTACGAGCTCATTCGCGCTGACCGCTGTCTTCACCGGTTTGAAGAGATCTGCCTGGTGGGCGTGGTGGTATTTGGACCAATACGGACCTTGGTACTCCGAGTAGGTGGGCTCGGGCTTTTCGGCACGGACCTTTTCGAGAGCTTTGGCCAGCGGAGCCATGGCTTCGTCTTGAAGTCGTTTCGGTTCGTCTTCGGTGATCACGCCTTCAGCTGCCAGGCGCGAAGCGTACACGCCGCGAGGAGTGTCGTGCGCACTGATGCTCTTGTAAAGCTGCGGCTGGGTGAAAGAGGGTTCGTCTCCCTCGTTGTGTCCGTAGCGACGATAGCACACGAGATCGATGAACACGTCCTTCTTGAAGCGGTAGCGGAATTCGGTCGCGATCCGGACCGTGTGCCAGAGCGCCTCGGGTTCGTCACCGTTCACGTGGAACACGGGGGCGTCGAACGCGCGAGCGAGATCCGTGCAGTAGCGGGTGGAACGGGAGTCCCGCGGATCGGTGGTGAATCCGACCTGGTTGTTCGAGATGATGTGGATCGTGCCGCCCACAGCGTAGCCCTCTAGTTTTTGGGCCTGGATCGTCTCGTAGACCACTCCTTGTCCGGAAAAAGCGGCGTCACCGTGCATGAGGATCGAAAGCACTTTGGTGCGCTCGGAATCCTTGCGTTGCTTCTGCTTCGCCCGCGCCATTCCCGAAACGACCGGATTGATGAATTCCAGGTGTGACGGGTTGAATCCTAGGGAAAGGTGAACCGATTTGCCCTGGCGGGTGGTGAAATCGAGGGAGTGTCCTTTGTGGTACTTCACGTCGCCTTCGCCGTGGTCCGTGGACAATCGATAATTGTCGTCGAACTCCGCGAAGAGCATCTCCGGATTTTTCTTCAGGATGTTGACGAGCACGTTCAGGCGCCCGCGATGGGCCATTCCGAGAACGACTTCTTCGGCGCCCAATCCTGCGGCTGTCTCGATGGCACAATCGAGTCCTGGGATCAAGGCTTCTCCGCCTTCGATCGAAAAGCGCTTCTGCGCCACATAGCGGGTGTGAATGAAACGCTCGAGGCTTTCGCTTTCGGTCAGGCGCTTCAGGATGTGCTTCTGGTCTGCGTTTTCGACCCGGTAATTTCCAGAAAGAGCTTCAAAACGGCTCTGAATGAACAGCTTTTCTTCTTCGTTCTGGAACTGGAGGGTTTCGATCCCGACCGGACCTGCGTAGATGGCGCGCAGGCGGGCAAGGATGATCGAAAGGGGAGACGGCTCCAGTCCGATCGATCCCGCGATCCGGAATGTTTCGGTGAGATCGCTCTCGCTCAATCCGAATTTCGTCAGTGAGAGTTCGGGTGCGGCTTCGGTGCCAAGCAGGAGCGGGTTGATACGTGCTTCCAAGTGTCCGTGGGTTCGGTACGCTTCGATGAGACGGAAGACTTTCAGTTCGCGCTCGAGATCGCCTCCGGTCGGTGTGGTCCAGCCGGACTCCTGCACAGCGCTCGTCGCTTCCACCAGAGTGGTGACTTCACCGAGATAGATCCCGTCGAAAAAGTACCTCCACGACGGGTCCACCGAGTCGGGATTTTCCACATAGCTCGTGTACAAATCTTCGATATATTCGGCGTTGATACTTTTCAGGTACTCGAAGTTCCGGAGATCGGGCTGAATTTCAGGGTTCAAGCTTGGATTTTTCCTTTGATTACACCGTAATAGTTGCCAGCGCTTCCGTCAATCGGTACAGTGTTCCCATGAGCCAACAGAGAACCAACCGGACGCACACTTGTGGGGAATTGGGAGTCAATCATTTGAACCAGGAGGTCACCCTCTGTGGGTGGGTGGCCAAGCGCCGGGATCATGGCGGGCTCATCTTTATCGATCTGCGCGACCGGTATGGTCTGACGCAGATCGTCTTCGATCCGGCTGTTGCGGGTGGCGCAGCTGCCCATGAGCTCGCAGGTAAGCTCAGGTCCGAATATGTTCTTTGGTGCAAGGGCAAGGTCCGCTCCCGACCAGAAGGCATGGTCAACTCCAAGCTCGTCACCGGTACCATTGAAGTGGCGTGTCATGATTTGAAGATCTTGTCCGAGGCCAAGACACCTCCGTTTCCCATTGAAGACGAAGTGGATGTCGCGGAGCAGGTGCGTCTTGAGTACCGATACCTCGACCTTCGTCGCCCCTACCTTCAGAAGAACCTGATCACCCGTCACAAGATGCTCCAGATCGTCCGCCAGCATCTCGACGAACACCAGTTCATCGAGGTCGAAACGCCGATCCTCTACAAGAGTACTCCCGAGGGTGCCCGTGACTTCATCGTCCCCTCGCGCCTGAATCCCGGAGAGTTCTACGCTCTTCCTCAGAGTCCTCAGACCTTGAAGCAGCTTTTGATGATTTCGGGAATGGATCGTTATTTCCAGATCGCCCGTTGTTTCCGCGACGAGGATCTCCGTGCAGACCGGCAACCGGAGTTTTCGCAGATTGATATCGAGACTTCCTTCCTTGACGAAGAAGCCTTGTTCCCGATCCTGGAGGAAATGATCCAGAAGCTCTGGAAAAAGCTCCTGAATGTCGACATCCCGCGGCCTTTCCCTCGGATGGCGTATCGCGAGGCGATGGACCGTTTCGGCAGTGACAAGCCGGATGTCCGTTTCGGGCTCGAGCTGCAGGATCTGTCTTCCATTTTCGCGAAGTCCGAATTCAAGGTGTTCTCGACCGCTCTGGCGCCGAACGCCCGTGGAATCAGTGGATCCGTACGTGCCCTCGTGGTGCACGAAAAAGCGGAAAGTTTCTCGCGGAAGGATCTGGACGATTTGACCAAACACGTTTCGGCCTTCGGAGCCAAGGGGCTCCTCTGGATCAAGATCACTCCGGAAGGCGAGATGCAATCTCCCGCCGCCAAGTTCTTCAGTGTAGAAGAGAAGCAAGCCCTCACTGAACGTCTCGCGCTCAAACCCGGATCTCTCGTGTTCATTGTCGCCGACAAGAACAAGGTCGTGTACGACGCTCTTGGCGCACTCCGCTTGGAACTCGGTCACCGTCTCGGGATCATCCCCAAGCCGGAAGACAAGAACTTCGCCTTCCTTTGGGTGGTGAATTTCCCGCTTCTCGAGTTCGATGACAAAGAAGGCCGCTACTTCGCCTGCCACCATCCGTTCACTTCTCCGCGTCCGGAGTTCTTCGAAGATTTCATTCATGGACGCAATATGGACGCGCTCGAAGCCTCCGCGTACGACATGGTGTTGAACGGGGTTGAGGTCGGGGGTGGATCACTCCGGATTTACCGTTCGGATGTCCAAGCGGCCATGTTCAAACTCCTCGGGCTGTCGCCGGAAGAAGCGAAGGAAAAATTCGGTTTCTTCATCGATGCGCTCCAGTACGGAACTCCTCCACACGGTGGGCTCGCCTTCGGGGTGGATCGCCTGGCTGCACTCATTTGCGGAGTCGGTCCGATCCGTGACGTGATGGCTTTCCCGAAGACGCAAAAAGGAACCGATCTGATGGCGGGAACGCCTTCCGAGGTGACCCGCGATCAGCTCCAGGAGTTGAACGTCATGGTGGTCAAACCCCAGAAAAAAGAGGCCTGATCCGCGATGCACACCACTCCCGAATTTTCCTTCCGGACGCGTGAACGCAACCTGAAGCGGCTCGAGGAGGAGGAGTTTGATTTTCTCGTCATCGGTGGTGGAATCACCGGTGCGGGTGTGGCCTGGGATGCGGCCTCGAGAGGCTACAAAGTCGCACTGGTCGAGAAAGGGGATTTCGCCCAGGGAACCTCCTCGCGATCCTCGAAGCTCATTCATGGTGGTCTCCGCTACCTCGAACATTATGAGTTCCCCCTCGTTTTCGAGGCCCTGAGTGAACGCCATTACCTGATGCAGGCGGCTCCCCATCTGGTGAAGCCCCTGCCTTTTTACATGCCGGTGTACCGCTCGAGTCCCCATTCTCCGACCCTTCTCAGTGCGGGAATGTGGCTCTACGACCTGCTCTCAATGTTCCGGGCACCCGGACTCCATCAACGGATTTCAGCTGGGGTTTCGTCCCGGATCATTCCGGGAATCAAACGGGATGGCTTGCGTTGCTCGTTCAAATATTTCGACGCCTCGATGTGGGACGATGCGCTCGTTCTCGATGTGCTGATGAAGGCGCATGAATCCGGAGCCTGTGTGGTTTCGCGATCCCGCGCCGTAAGTGCAGGTCGTGACTCTCAAGGCAAAATCACCTCGATGCGGATCCGGGATGAACTCGCTGCACGTGAGATTCCGGTCCGGTTCAAAAAACTGATCGTCTGTGCCGGTGTTTGGACGGATGAGATCGGTTCGATTCTCGGAGGGGAATCCTGGAAAAACTGGATCGCCCCGAGTCGCGGAGTGCACTTGGTCTTCGACTGGAAACGCTTCCCGGTTCCTGGTGCGGTGACCATGCAGATCGAGGACGGACGCATCGCATTTGCGATTCCAAGATTGGATTACGGGCAGGGGATCACCTTGGTCGGAACCACCGATGGACCGTGCTCTTTGCCCCCCGACCGTGTCGAGGATGAAGCCAAAGCCATTGCCGATGATCGAGCCTACTTGCTGAAACTTTTGGCCCAGTATTTTCCTGATCTTGGGATTACCGAGGCCGATGTTTTGAGCCATACGATCGGGATCCGCCCCTTGGTCCGTCCGGACAGGAACTTGCAGAAGGGGGAATCGAAGAGTCTGCAAAAGGTTTCACGCGAGCACACGATCGACGAGGGCCCGGGGGGGGCGGTGATCGTCGCTGGAGGCAAGTATACGACTTTCAGGAAAATGGCGGAAGAGATCATGGACTTTGCAACTCGTGGCCAGTCCAGAATCGATCCGGCCACAGAGTCGGCGCTCTTCGTGCCTGCCATGCCGAGCGAGATTCAGAGAGCTCGTGAGGTGGCTCGTGCTCGCGGTTATGCCATTCCTGAAAAAATCTTCGAACGCTACGGATCCGACGCGCTCGAAATTTATCAAATCCATGTTTCCGAGTGCGATCAGACCACGGCTGATCCGGAAGGGTTCCCTCTGCTTGAAGCGCAGTTCCGTTACTCGGTTCGGCATCAAATGGTATTGACCGTGGAGGACTTCGTCCGCCGCAGACAGCCTTTGCACCTGTGTCGTCAAGATCACGGCGCTCCCTGGTTTCCGCTACTGGAAAAAGCGCTCCGTTCTGAACTTGCCCGGACCGGATCGCGTGAATTAACCTGATGAAGATGCTCCGGCTGTTCTTTTTCTCGCTGATTTTCCTCTCCCAGGTCCAGGCGGCCCCCTTGCGCTCATGGAAGAAGCCGGTGGTGCCTGAGAGTAGCTCGTCGCGCGAGTCCTCGGACTGGCGGTTTCACGATCAAGCAGGGAGTCCCTGGCGGATCGTGGTCGGCGCCGATGGAGGATATGTCACTTACGGATCTCTGAATGCCGCCAGTGAAGGGACCAAGGCGGGATACGTTCTCGGAGGTCGGGTACTCGTCGCCTACTATTGGTATTCGATGGTGGCTGAAGCGGGCGGGGGTGGGGCCTTTATTTCAGTGAAGGGCCAGAATCCATCCGGTTCGATCCTTTGTGCTAGCGGTTGCACGGATTCCATCCTGACCAAAATCCCCTTTCTGGATGCCTCACTCCGCTACAGGTTCGGACGCTACCTGCAGTTGGGTCCTGAATTCCAGTACAACCTTGGATCCGACTTTGCATTGAACACTGATGTCAATTCCGGTCGTTCGAATCAAGGGATGTATGTCGGAGCGCAGGTGGTTCATGAGTGGGAGCGGGAGAGGAAGTTCCGTTTGGGAGCCCGTTGGCTGACTCCGATCTCGGGAACTGATCGGTCAGTTCATCAGATCCAGGCTTTCTTCCAGATGGCTTTCGATCTTCCGTTTGTCGGTTCGACATCCCGTCCGAAGCGTACCCTCGAGCAAGTGAGCGAGGAAGATCTGGACCGCGCCAGCTATTCGACTCCGAAGTCATCCCTGCCTATGTCGATCCCCGAAACCGAGCCACCCCAGACATCCGAAGAAGCGCTCGAACCTGTACCCGTTCCGACTCCCGCCGAGGAGTGAGATCACTGGATCACTTTGCCGATGCGCTCGGGGCGGAAGGACCACTTCGAGTCCGAGAGGGAAACCCTGTGCGAGAGCCAGATCACAAAAGCCCTACCTCGTATGGAATGGATGGAGATGACTCCGAACACCCGACTGTCGCGGGTGTCGTCTCGGTTGTCACCCATTACGAAAAAGTGATCGGGTGGAACGATGATCTCCCGGTCACTCTTGAACCCCTCGAACGAATCATCCTCGAGGATCTGATAGGTTTTTCCATCAAGCGTTTCCCTATAAAGATGGAGCTTTGATAGACTGTAACGCCCTTCCGGATCGAAGCCTGGATGAGTCAGGGTCGATTCCCGCTCGGGGCCGCTGACTTCTTCACGGTAAACGGAAGCTCCGTTCAGGAGCCATTTCTTACCCTCGAATCGGATCCGGTCTCCGGGGAGTCCCACCACGCGTTTGATGTAAAGGCTTTCCTGTCCGGCTTCAGGCGGAGTGAAGATGACGATGTCCCCCCGTTTTGGTCCACCCACCTGACCCAGGTACCATGGGCGGATCGCAAACACTTCACTAAACGGGAAATGCACGGAATACTCGAACTTGCTTGCGAACAGGAAATCCCCCGTCATGAGGGTCGGGAGCATGGAGCGCGTTGGAATCCGGAAAGGCTCGATGATGGAGGACCGGATCGCAAGGATCGAAAGGATCACACCTGCCAGTAACGGGATTTGCCTGCGGATGAAATGCTTCTGTTCGTCCATGGTACCGGCCTTAGAAAATCTTCACTCTCACACCCTCTTTTTGAAGAAAGGCGCGGATC
This sequence comes from Pseudomonadota bacterium, assembly GCA_027491115.1. Classification (GTDB taxonomy): domain Bacteria; phylum Bdellovibrionota; class UBA1018; order UBA1018; family CAIMNF01; genus CAIMNF01. Next base: position 91,970 of record JAIXWV010000038.1, on the reverse strand, counting down.
CGTTCGGAGTCGAGAGGCTCGAGCCTCCAGAGGACGTCGTGGAGCATCTTGAGGGTTTTCTGGCCCTCTGGTGAACGGGTGTGGCGAGTGACTTCGCGGATGTCCTGGGTCACCTCCATCAGATTGGTGATGAGTTGGGCCAGATCGTGCGACAGGATTTTGCTCTGGTCGATCTTTTCCAGGGTCCGGTTCAAGTTGGCGCTGAGTTTGTAGAGGAGCTCGATCGACCGGGTGATATCTCCTTTGTTTTGCTCGATGAGGTCCTGGATCTTCCCGGCGAGGTTGAAGCTTTGGGAGATCAACTGGTCGATCCGGGGAGGATCGACTCCTGCAATCACGTCTCCCGGTAGCAGCTGAGGAGCGTCGATGGTTCCCGGGGTGATCTCTATGTAACGTTCGCCAATCAGTCCTGCAAGGTTGACATAGAAGCGGGAGTTCTTCCTGATCCCGGGGAGAGCGGCCTTCTTCACTGAAATTTTGAGTCGCACGGGGGTCAGGGCGTAGTTCGCCCCTGGGTCTGCGCTACCCGGCTCTTTCTTGGAAACGGTTTCGTTCGGAGCTGGTGCGAAGAACTGGATTTCCTCGACCTTCCCGACCTTGATTCCAGAAAGTCGCACATGCGAGCCGAGGTCGATGCCGCCCGCAAAGTTGTAGGTGACGTAAAAATAATTCTGGTCCGTGAAGGGGTTTTTAAAACCGAGCAGCCACGCGAAACCGATCGCGATCACCACCGTCCCGGTCACCAGGGCTCCGACTTTTTGTTCATTGGTCCACTTCATTGCGCTCCCATCCTATCCTGATTCCCTAGAGTAGGGCAGTAAAAATTGCCGTCAGGACGAAGTCCAAGGTGATCACCGCCAGTGTGGCTGTGACGACCGCATCCGTTGTAGCCTGACCGACCCCTTGTGCTCCGCCTCCACAAATCAAACCGTAGGCCGAGGAAATCGGCGGAATGATCATTCCGAATACCGCAGCCTTGGTCAGGGCACAGAACAGATCCATCGAGGAGATAAACTGAGCCAGGGTGTTCAGGTACTCCTCAGAATTGAAATGGTATTTCGTGACGGCTGTGAACATCGCGATGAAAAGGGTGATCGCGATCGAGATCATCGTCAGACAGACAGTCGAGACGATGCACGCCACCCATCTGGGGAAGATGTGGTACGAGACGACGTCGATCTTGAGCAAACGGAAGGCATCCAATTGCTCAGTGATCTTCATGCTCGCCAGCTCGGCGGTCATGGAGGCGCCCACCTTTGACACAATCAAAAGGGCCGGTACGGCTATTCCGAGTTCCCTCAGGACGAACTGGCCCGTGAATCCCGGGATCATGGAAACGTTCGACAGGGCGAAATCCATATGCCAGGCGATCTCGCTCGTCATGACCAGACCGGTGAATCCTGTCGCGATGGAGATGATCGGAAGGCTTCCGATCCCGATGGAGTCCATCGCTTGAATCACCTCGGTTCTCCGGTGTGGACCTCGCGAGGCTTGACGGAAAAGTTTTTGCAGAAGATCCACTGCGATGTACAGGGCCCTGACATGTCTACGATGGGCGGCATCCATATTCACGGTAGCGCCCTCCCGATGACCCCGATCATGAAGAAGGTGAAATCATGAGTCCATTCCAACAATGGACTTGAAATGGCATTTCCGAAAACGATGTAAATGTTGATGTATATCGCCGACTCGGTCACCGCCCTGCCGACCCCGCGGGCACCTCCGCTGGCGGTGAAGCCTTTGTAGGTCGAAATGGTTGCCACAATGGTACTGAAAATGGTCGAGCGAACCAGACCCTCGAACAAGGTCCACGGACCGGCGAACCTGGGAATCGAGGCCAAATACTGGTGGAGATTCATGCCGCTCATGGTTTGTGCCACCAATAGCGCGCCCAGAATTGAAACCGACAGGCCGATGGCGAGCAGGATGATGGATGAAAGGATGACTCCGAAGAATCTCGGAACAATGAGGTAACGGATCGGGTCGGTTCCGAGGCTTTCGATCGCATCGATTTGCTCGGTGACTCTCATGTTCGCGAGCTCGGCGGTCGTGTAGGCGCCGACTTTTCCAGCGAGCAGAAAAGAAATGATCAGGGGCCCGACCTCACGAATGGTGGCCGAAGTGTTGAGGCCTCCCAACAGGGCTTGAGCGTCGAAACGACGGAGCATGAGATCGAATTGGAGGACCAGGATCGCTCCGACAAACACGCCGGCGAAGATGACCGTGCTCATCGTCCGAGTCGAAACTTCCGCGATCTGTTGGATGATTGGCCGCCGGTATCCGCCGGTGTTTCTCCAGGTACGGATGATCTTGATGAAAAAAATCACGGCCCCGCCGAATTCCTGAAGCACTCCCGCGGCCATGTTCATCAGGGTTTTCATGCAGGACTCCAGCCGGGAGGTAGCAAGGAGAGCGTCTCCTCGAAGAATTCTTTGACCAGAGGCAGTTCGCTTTTGACGACTTCCCTTGGATGCGCGATCAAGACTGCTTTGCCTTGATCGAGGAAGAGGATGCGGTCGGCGATGGAAAGCGCACAGGCCATGTCGTGGGAGACGATGATACTCGTGACTCTAAGTTTTCTCGACAGTTCGGAGATGAGGGAATTGATCGAACTCGTACTCAGCGGGTCAAGACCCGTGGTCGGTTCATCGAACAGCAAGTAGTCGGGTTCAGGGGCGAGGGTTCTCGCCATCGAAATGCGCTTCTGCACGCCATACGAAACCTCGTTCGGATACAGGCCCAATACCTCAGGATCCAGATGGACGAGTGCGAGTTTTTCCCGGACGATCCGGTCGACCTCTTCGTCATTCAAGGTACGGCCGATTTTTTCAGAGTATTGGGGGGTTTTGAGCCCGAACGCGATATTTTCGTAATTGCTCAATGAATCGAGCAGTGCAGGGTGTTGGAACACCATCCCGCACCTTTGACGGACCTTGGGTAAAAGGCTTCTCCCTTCACCGGTAAACAGCGCACTGACCTCAAACTGGTCGACGAAAATCCGCCCCCGGTCGGGTTCCAGCACACCGATGATGTGCTTCAGGGTGACTGATTTCCCCATGCCGGATTTTCCGAGAATGAACAGGACCTCGCCTTTCCCTGCTTCGAAGGTGACTCCGTCGAGGACTTTCTTAGTGCCGAATGCCTTGTGCACGTCTTCAAAGCGGATGCTCACGGCTCGATCCCTCCGGAGTCGGAGATCAGGGCGTTGGCGTAAATGAATCGCTTCAATTCAGGATCATTCGAAGACTTCACCTGTTCCGGATTACCGAAAATTTGGAGTTTTTTGTCATGGCAGAAGCCGATCCGGTCAGACACCTGGTACGCTCTTTGGAGATCGTTGGTGACCATCACGAGTGTGGTTCGGTTCGCCCGGTGGAGACGGATCATCAGTTCGGCAATCGATTTCGAGGTGATGGGATCAAGTCCAGCGGTCGGTTCGTCATACAGGATGACTTCAGGCTCGATGATGAGAGCTCGGGCGATTCCGAGTCTCTTTTGCATGCCTCCCGAAATTTCGTCGGGGTGGAGGTGGGCCGCATGGTCAAGTCCGACGGCTTTCAGGAGCGAGAGAGAGCGGGTCTCGGCTTCGTCTCCTGTGATTCCAAGGGTCTCAGAGAGTGGAAGGAGCAGGTTCTGGAGCAGTGTGAAGGAGTCGAATAGTGCATTCTTCTGGAACAACATGCTGACCTTGTCCGATCCGACGGTCACCGATCCGGAATCCGGCCGGATCAGGCCCGCGATCGTTTTCAAGATCACACTCTTTCCGGCCCCGGAAGGGCCGATGATCCCCACGGCCTCTCCCTGCTGCACCTCGAGTTCCAGATTTTCGAGGATCGTCCGGTTCTTGAATGTGATCGTTACGGAATCCAATCGGATCATGAACGCTCCATCCAAGGTGCGAGAATCTCTTGGGCCAGGAGCTTGGCATTCAAGGTGAGACCGGTGTGCTTCCTTCTCTCTGCGATTCCTTCGAGCGTCCGGACCAACCTGGCGATGTCCCACCCGAGGCGGTCGGCAATCTCGATGAGCGGCTCCTTCTGGTCTTCATGAATCCACTGGTGTTGGTCACCCTTGATCCGATGGGAAAGCAGATCCATGAGGATCGTTTCCATCAGGTCGAGGGTCAGACCCAGTCTGATCTGGCTGGTGGAAATCGTATCGATCAAGCCCATCCATTCGGCCGCAGGGTTGGAAAGGAGTCCGATCAATCGGTCCCGGAGTTCCCAGGTCTCTTCTTCGAGGCAGCTTTTTGCCCGACTGATGCTTCCCATAGCGGCCCGAGAGGCCACTTTCGCACGTCTCGAGGGGAATTCGGCCGAGGGATCCCGCTTCAGGATCGAGAAAATCCGATCCGGTTCGAGAGGGCTGAACTTGATCTCCATGCAACGGGAGAGAATGGTGGGAAGGAGTCTGGAAGCGTCTGATGCCGTGAGAATGAAGAGCCAGTTTTTCGGCGGCTCTTCGAGGACTTTCAGAATGGAGTTGGCGGACTCCTGATTCATTCGGTCGGCGTCCGCGATCACCACCACTCGGAAAGGTTCTTCTGCCGGACCGAGGCCAAGCTTTTCCTTCAGTTCACGGAATGCCTTGATCTTGTGGGTGCCGAGTCGCTTTCCTTCTTCGTCGGTTTCGGGGTCGATCCAGATCAGATCAAGCCACTGTCCCCGCGAAGCGCGGATGCAGGACCCGCACTCACCACAGGCGACCCGGCTTTTCGGACTTTCCACCGGGGCAGGGCCTCCGAACAACGAATCCTCGGGTTCCTCGGCACCGGCAAAGATCGATCGGTCACAAAACAGCAGCTGGATGAAATGAAGGGCGACACTCTTCTTCCCGACTCCTTCCACTCCCGTGAACAGCAGAGTGGTGTGGAGGGCCCCGTCCTTTTCAAAGCGGTCGAGAAGAGGAACAAGTCGTGGACTGTGCCATTCGATCAGTTCGGGTGCCGCTGGGAAAGTGGCGTTCACAGGTGTTTCCTCAGGTGGGTTTTCAGTGCCTGCATGACTTTTTCGCAGACCTGTTCCGGGTCGAGTCCCGACACCCGGATCACGCGGAAACGCTTTTTTTCGTTTTTTGCGATTTCCAGAAACCCTTTCCTGACTTTGTTCTGGAACACGACCCCCTCCCGCTCGAAACGGTTCGGGTCACTGGCACGTGCGAGACCGATCTCCACCGGGAGATCGAGAAAAAAAGTCAGGTCAGGTGATTTCCGGTTGCTCGCAATCCGGTTCAAAGTGCGGATCATCGGCAAGGGGATTCCCCGGGCGTAGCCCTGATAAGCGAGGGTTGAGTCGGTGAAACGGTCGCACAGCACCCATTTTTTCTGTTTCAGGGCGGGAGCCACAGTGTTCCGGAAATGCTCTGCTCGTGCCGCTTCGTAAAGGAAGAGCTCGGTCAGTGGATCCATCTCTTCGTTGAGAATGATCTTCCGGATCTCTTCGGCAGTCCGCGATCCACCCGGCTCACGGGTGATGATATGGGCGACACCAAGTGTCTGGAGGCGGGTGGAGAGGTTGCGGATCAGGGTCGACTTACCGCATCCTTCTGTTCCCTCGAAGGTGATGAACATGCAGAAAGACTTCTCAAAAGGGGGGTTTTCCCGTCAAGGACAACCGCTACTCAGTAGTAGCTATCCGGAGGAGGTGAACCGCTTGGCGGACTGCGGTATTTTCGACCACTCCCGTCGCCACCCGGACCTCCCGGTGTGATGGTTTCAGGCTCGGGGAAAGTGGGGGAGCCTTCCGAAGGGTATGCTCCCCGCGCTTCCTCGTCGTACTCCTCGACAGATGAGTTGTCGCGGAGTTGGTCTTTCATGGCCTTTAGTTCTTGGAGTTCTTTCTTCAAGTCCTTCAGTTCTTGGAGTTCACGCTCATTTTCAGGGGGTTCTTCTCTCGGAGGGGCTTGAGTGGTCTGGGCAGTCTTGGATGCGACTTTCGAAGCGGGCTTCGGTGTCCCGGTCACGACCGCTTTGATGGTCATTTTCTCGTTGGAGCGATCGAGAACCTGGAGGGATTCGGCAGGGGTCGGGCTGGCGCTGGAGTTGGCACTGGCAACCGGAGGTGCCGGAGATTCACGAGTGACTTTGGGCTCCGTGGGCGGAGCAGACTGTTGAAAGAGTTGTCCGAGGGAGAATCCGATCAAAGCGAGACCCGCTCCAATCAAGATCACTTTGATCAAACCGCTTTCTTGTGCAGGAGCCGGTGAGCGGTTTGCCTCGGCCTGAGCCTGGTGTTGCTGTCGGACCTCGCGCTTTTGTTTGCTGGTCTGGATGATGTCGAAAAGCTCGGCGGTCGGATCACGCTTTGGTCGGGAGGTTTCAGCTGGTGCCTCCGTGGGGGGATCCAGCTTCACGTTGCGATCCAACGGGGCGACGGGTTCTAACGGGGCCTGGACCACCGGCTGCAAGATCAATGGAGGAGGAGCCGGAGCCGGCTCGGGTTCTGGAGCCACTTCGGTCAAGGGTTCAGGCTCTGAAAGCTTGAATTCCAAGGGACTCACCTCAGGCGGAGGTGGAGGTGGTGCGGGCTGGGGAGCCGGGGTCGGAGTATGACGGGCCTGTTCCAAGCGCCAGTCGAGGATCGTCACCCAAGCGGAGTCTTTCAGAGTACGGGAGATGCGATGGTGAGGAAGGACCTCTCCTTCTGCGATCAGACTCAGGACTTCGGGTGTTTGATAGGGTCCTGATCTCACCCCATCGAGATCAAGGAACCACTGTTCCGTCATGGAATCAGTGTAACAGATGAGAATGATCGGGCAAAAAAAAACCCCGGGTTGCAGAGCTTCCCGGGGTTTTCGCTGGAGTTATAAGTTTGACGCTTCAGTTTCTGGGGCGTCCGCCACCGAAACCACCGCCGCCTGGGCGACGGTCACCGCCACCCGGTCTGCGATCACCACCCGGACGACCGCCACGGTCTCCGCGATCACTGCGTGGCTCGCGCGGAGGAGGGGGAACGTAACCTTCTGGAGGAGTCATGAGGGCCTTGCGAGAGAGGCGGACCTTCCCTTGGGGGTCCACTTCGAGAACCTTCACTTCGACAATGTCGCCTTCTTTGAGAACATCAGTCACTGCGTTGATACGCTCATAAGCGATCTCGGAAATGTGCAGGAGTCCGTCCTGATTCGGGAGAACGCCGATGAAGGCACCGAAATCGGTGATCTTCTTGACCGGGCCCTTGTAAGTCTTGCCCACTTCGACGACGGCGATGATTCCCATGATCATGTCCACCGCTTTTTGAGCCGCGGCGGAGTCGTTGGAGGCGACGTTACAAGTTCCGTCGTCTTCGATGTTCACTTTCGCGCCGGACTTGGCAACGATGTCCTTGATCACTTTTCCGCTTGGTCCGATCACGGCGCCGATCTGGTCGACGGGGATCTTGATCGTGGTGATGCGAGGAGCGTTCTGGTTCAGATCGCTGCGAGGTTCGCTGATGGCTTTGGACATTTCACCGAGGATGTGGATCCTGCCTTGGTTCGCCTGCTCAAGAGCCTGCTTCATGATCGCGCCGTCGACGCCTTCGATCTTGATGTCCATCTGGATGCCGGTGATGCCGTCTTTGGTTCCGGCAACCTTGAAATCCATGTCGCCCAGGTGATCTTCGTCTCCGAGAATGTCAGAGAGGATCGCCACGCGGGAGCCTTCCTTGATCAGGCCCATCGCGATCCCGGCGACCGGCTTCAGGAAAGGGGCGCCGGCGTCCATCAAGGACATCGAGGCCGCGCAAACCGAACCCATCGAAGAGGAACCGTTCGACTCGAGAGTTTCGCAAACGATCCTCACAGTGTACGGGAATTTGTCGTGTCCGGGCATCATGGCATGGATCGAGCGCTCGGCAAGTGCACCGTGACCGATCTCACGACGGGACTGGCCACCGAAACGACCCGCTTCACCCACGCTATACGGAGGGAAGTTGTAGTGGAGCATGAACTTGCCCATGGTGTTTTGGTACATGCTGTCGATGATCTGCTCGTCATCCGCGGTTCCGAGGGTGGTCACGGAGAGGACCTGGGTTTCACCACGGGTGAAGAGAGCCGACCCGTGGGCTTTCGGCAGAATGCCCGCTTCCACCGTGATCGGACGGATGGTCTTGGTGTCACGACCGTCGATCCGGATTTTTTCGGAGAGGATCATTTCGCGCATCAGGTTGTACTGGAGGAGTTCCACCAGACGCTTCACTTCCTTTTCTTTCGCATCAGCAGCCTTTGGATCACTCTCCTTCAGGCTTGCAGGCACCAGAGCTTCCAGGGTGGCTTTCTTGGCGTCTTTCACCATGGTGTAGCGGGTCTGCTTTTCCTTGGTGCGGAGGGCTTTGTTCAGCGGATCTTTTGCGATGTTCTCGATCTGCTTCATCAGGTCGGCAGGAGTCGAGAGCGGAGTGAATTCGCGCTTGGCTTTACCGGCCTTGGTGCGCAGTTCTTCGATCAGCGCACAGATTTTCTTCACCTCTTCGTGACCCTGAAGGATCGCATCGAGGCAGACCGCTTCCGGTACTTCCTGGGCGCCACCTTCAACCATCATGATGGCGTTCTTGGTGCCGGAGATCACGATCTCGAGTTCGGATTCGGTTTCACGCTGGTTCCAGGTCGGGTTCACCACGAATTGGCCGTTGATGCGGCCCATGCGGACTGCCGCGGTCGGTCCGTTGAAGGGGATGTCGGAGATGTGGAGGGCGGCACCGGCTCCGATCGATGCGGCCATTTCAGGATCACACTCGAGGTCGACGGAGAGCACAGTCGCGATGACCTGGGTGTCATGGTAGTAACCTTCCGGAAACAGCGGGCGGTTCGGGCGGTCGATCAGACGGGCTGCAAGCGTCGATTCGGAGGAAGGACGGCCTTCGCGCTTCAGGAAGCTACCGGGGATTTTACCGGCAGCGTAGAAACGCTCGGCAAATTCCACAGTGAGAGGCATGAAGTCGATGCCGGGCTTGGGGTCTTTGTTGGAAACAGCGGTCACGAGAACGCGGGTGTCACCGTAGTGGACCAGAATGGAGGCGTCGGCTTGCTTGGCCATACGACCTGTTTCGAGCGTGAGGGTCTTGCCCCCGAGATTCATGGAGACGGTTTGGATGTTCATCATGTATGGATTGATCTTTCTTTGAATGAACGGATGGACGCCCACCTTCCCGCTGTGCCGGTCATCAGGCACGCAGGAGGCAGGAGTCATCCAGTTCTGGTGTTGAATTACTTACGGAGTTCGAGCTTGGAGAGCAGAGCGGAGTAGCTCTTCTCGTCTTTCGCTTTCAGATAGTTGAGCAGGCGGCGGCGCTGGCCGACGAGCTTGAGGAGGCCCAAACGAGAAGCGTGGTCTTTAGAGTGCTTCTGAAAGTGGGGAGTGAGAGTGTTGATGCGGTCCGTGATCAGGGCGATCTGGACTTCGGTGGTTCCGGTATTTGCGGCGGTTTTGCCGAAAGTTTGAACGAGGTTCGCTTTCTTGGCTTTGATTTCGGTCTTACGAGCTTTACCCATTTGCATGCGGTTTGGTTCCTTACTGCGTACTCAATGTACTTTTCTTGCTTTTTTGTTCCATAGATCGGTAACACAAACCGGCAAAGTCTGTAAAGGGGCTAGCGGAAGTAGGGCTCCAGGTGTTTCTTGAGTTTTTCAATCAACTTTGATTCGATCTGCCTGACTCTTTCCCGGGTCAAACCGAATTCGTCAGCCACTTCTTGGAGGGTTTTTGGTTCCTCGGAAAGCAGGCGGGTGGCCAATACCATCTTCTCCTTGTCGTTCAGGGTCGAGGTGAAGGCCGGAATCTCCCTCTGGAGGATTCCGAGCCATTCCTCTTTTTCGAGGATCTGGTCGGCAGACGCTCCAGGGTCGAAAAGGGTTTGGAGCAGGTTTATACCATTGGGGGAGTCGCTACCCATCGGAGCATCAAGAGAGGTCTCCGCTCCGGGGGCCAGGAGGCGCTGCTCCATTTCGATGACATCCTTCTCTTTCACTTGCAGATTGTGGGCGAGGAGGGCGGGACCAGCTGCGATTCCCTGGGCTTCGAGGCGCTGTTTTTCACGCATCAGGTGGTAAAACAGTTTTTTTTGCGCCTGTGAGGTTCCAATTCTGACTAGGCGGAAGTTGTCGAGCAGGTACTTCAAAATATAGGAACGGATCCACCAGGATGCGTAATATCCGAGCCGGACCCCTTTCGTCGGGTCAAACTTCGAAACGGCCTTCATGAGCCCGATGTTCCCCTCTTGAATGAGGTCGAGCAGATTGTGGTACATGGAGCGGTATTCGTAAGCGATCCGGACCACATTTTTCAGGTTCGCCGAGACCAAAAGCTTTGCGGCATTCACGTCCCCCTTCTCCTGCATCCTCTTGGCAAGGAGTTGCTCTTGCTCCGCGGTGAGAACCGGTGCGTTCCGGATTTCAGCCAGATAGCGTTTGAGCGGATCCGATGGGATCAGGGCGGTCTCGGGGGAGGTCTCCGCCGGAGAGTAGGCGACCGGAAGGTTGTCCTCCGGGGTCTCCTCCGGGGACGAATGCGGGGTTTTAGATTTCGGGCCGCCGGTTCTTGCCATACCGTTTTCCTGTTGCGGAACCGACAGTATCACAGATAGTACAAAGTGGGATGAGGCACGAGGCGAAAAAGCATGTTTATCCGAATGGTTTGACGCTGATCGTGGACGAGGCGCACCAGCTGAAGTCCGTTGCCATCGGTGCATGGGTCAAGACCGGATCGCGTCATGAGTCTGTTGACTCCTCTGGGATGTGTCACTTCCTCGAACACATGATCTTCAAGGGGAGCGAGAAACGGGGCGCCTCGGAGATCTCGAAGGCGGTCGACCGTGTCGGTGGAGACTTCAATGCCTTCACTTCTAGGGAACACACTTGCTTTCATTTTTACCTGCCCTACCAGGAGATTGAACTCGGTGCGGAGTTGCTCCGGGAGATTCTTCTCAAGCCGTTGTTCGAGAAAAAAGAGATCGAAAAAGAGCGCCAGGTGATTCTCCAGGAAATTGCCATGACGAAGGAGAATCCCGAGGAGGATTCCTTCGACCGGTTTTTGGAGAAGGCCTACTCGAATCACCCGCTCGGACGCAACATCCTCGGAACAAAAAAAAGTGTCGAGTCGGTGAATCGATCGAGGCTCATGTCGTTTTTTCATGAGCACTATCGGCCCGAAAGCATGGTGCTCGCTGTGTCGGGTGCCGTCGGGTTCGACAAGTGTAAACGGATTTTTTCGAGACTCGGTGAGGAGGCGTGGCCGGGCCGGCAGAAGATCAGGCCGCTGAAGCCGAATTGGGGGGCTAGTCCTCCCGGGAACACCCACGCCGGATTCTGGTGGATCGATGAAGCGGCCGAGCAAGCCCATGTTCTGTACGGGATCTCGGCTCCGGTCGGCAATCAGAAGGAACGGGTCATTTCCACCATGATTCAGCAACACCTGGGCGGTGGGATGAGTTCGGTGCTCTTTGATAGGATCCGGGAGAAGAAGGGCTGGGCTTATTCAGTCTACGCCAGTGCGATCCAGTTTCTCGATTCTTCGGTGTTTTCCATTTATGCAGGGGTCAAGCCCGACAAGGTCGCCGAGACTCTCACGGTCTTTCACCAAGAGATGCAGAAAACGGCGCGGGAGGGGATCCCCCTCGGTGATCTCAAGCGGATCCAGGACAGTCTGGTTTATTCTTTCGAGCTTTCGCTCGAGAGTTCCGAGTCGAGAATGATGACCATTTCGAGCTCGGAACTGTTCTTCAAGCGCGGATTCACTTACAAGGCCTATGAGGAACTCATTCGCTCGATTCGGCCGGGTGAGACCCGTGAACTCGCCCAGTCCTGGGTCAAAAACAGTTTGCCCACGATTTTGGTTCAAAGCCCGTGGCCCAAAAACAGGGAAGCCCGGCAAGCAATCCGGGCTTGCGCCCTGAAGCTCACCGGGCTTCCGCCCGAGATCGAATCGACCTGATTACTTCTTCTTTTTTCTGAGGATCGAGAGCACGATGAGTGCGAGTGCTCCCAGTCCGCCGTAAAACAAGATCGGATCCTTCATGAGAGCGTCAAGGCCTGACTCTTGAGGTTTCGGAGCTTCTTCGTTCGCGCCTTGAACTGAGCCGAAAACAGTATCGCCCGTCACGCCTGAAGGAATTTTTGCATTCTTGAATAGGTCGCTGTTTGCAGGGGCCGCATTCAGTCCACCGTCTTTGCGGAAGGCCTTCAGGGATTTCACCATATCTTCGAACATCGGGGTGTATTCCTGGTACTTTCCTTTGCTCACCGAGTAAGTCACCAGGATGCCAATACCGTCGGTCACCGTGGCGATGTAACGGGTGTAAAATCCAGGAACTTCCGATTCCATGTGCAAAGAATCGACCCACATCCGGTCATTGATCGACTTGTTTTGCGCATAACTCACCGTCGAGGTGAGCGACTTTCCTTGGGCACTGGTGAAAGTCTTTGGGGCCTTCAGGTAATTGAGATACTGGTCCAGGGTGTCCTGATCGCCCTGGATTTTTGCGGCGAGAATGATGATCGCCTCTTTTTTCTTTGCGGCGTCCTGTTGGTTCTGGCACACCCATTCCGTTCCTTCCAGGAAGCAGTTCCATGCTGTGGGCAGATCAAATTCGACAAACTGATTGGCAAATTTCACAGCGAATGCGGAATCCGTTAGCAAAAACCCGAAAATCACCGCGAAGATCCTAAAGTGCTTCATTTATTTTTCCTCGTCATTCTTCATTTCAGCAATCGTCGCGCCATAAATCCCGCTTCGATCCATTGGTCTTGAAAATATTCTATCACAGTCAAGACGGCCTCTTCATCCCGAACCTGTGTCACTTTAGCTCGGGCGAGGACCTCCTTGCCCGAGAAGATGTCAAAAAGCTGTCCCTTTTCCACCGAATCGCTTGAACCTCGGTCGATCTTCACCAAGTAGAGTTGATCGTTATAGGTCGATACCTTGCCTTCCAGGTCGTAGCTCTGGAATCCGCGAAGAGGGTTTTTCGGTTTGCGAGGGCGGGAGGATTCGGAACTGTTCCGTGAAGGATCGACTCCACCGTGGTGCTGGAGGTCGAGGACCACGCCACCCGAGACCAGGATCCCCGAGGCAACGGCTGAACCAGAAACAGGGAGATCACTCGAAAGATAGAAGGTTTTTCCGCTCCCTGAGTTGTGCCCGATTCGGAGGTGAGCGGCGAGCCAGGAGGAATTGATTCCGTTGATGAGGTCGCTTCCGAGCGAGCCTTGAAGGCGGTCGAGTAAGACATCTGCGAGCTTGATCGCATCCTGGCTCGCCAGATCCGAGTTCAAGCTCAATTGGGCACGAAATCCAGCGTCAATGACCAACCCTCCGTATGCAGGGTCCCTTCTGAAAAGAAGACTGAGCGGAAGTGCCGAAGAAAAGCCCGAGCTCCGCTGGGCGTAGGCGCCGCCGAGCTCGAAGTAGCTGTCTGACCAGCCGATGAATCCGGCAGGAATCTCTAGGTAGGCCCCGGCAATCAGGTCGGTCGACCCGTCACCCAGATAAAGCCGGCCGGCCGAGCGGGCGTTCACATTCGAGTAAGCCGGGAGTCGGGCTTCAGCCTGAAGGTTGACCCCTAGCCCTTCTGCGGAAGAAAGCAATCTCCAGGCGACTCCTACCAGTTGATCCCCCAAACCGAATCCGGACTGGCGGGCGGTGGTGCTGCCGGTCTGGTTGGCTGAAAGCAGGGACGCACGACCGAACAGAAAGAGATGGTCGGAAATGCCATAGACGAGGTTCAGGTCGATCAGGGTCCGGGAAACTTTCGCTCCGCTACTGATACTGGTGAGGCCACCTTCCTCCGAGAAATTGGATCCGGTCGAGAACATCCCGATCCGCGGTTCGATTTGGAGTCCGGAATGCGATCCTGTTCTGTTTTCTCGTGGTTGCAAAAGCAAGTGTGCACTTGCCTGGGGAAGGGGCGCAAAAAACCCCAATAAAATCATAAAATTGGTGATACGGCGCCCCAAAACCGACCCTTGAGTTTTCATGCCTTTCATCCTAACCTCTAGCGTCTAAGGATAGCAAAGATCATGTCAATCTACGAAGAGTCGCTCGAGTACCATGCCAGTGGAAGAAAAGGAAAAGTGGAGGTCGTGCCGACCAAAGCCGTGACGACCCAGAAAGACCTGTCGCTGGCCTACAGTCCGGGAGTGGCCGGACCCTGTGAAAAAATCGCCGAAGACCCGAATCTCGCATACGAATACACGACCAAGGGGAATCTGGTCGCCGTGGTTTCGAACGGCACCGCTGTCCTCGGTCTCGGGAACATCGGTGCTCAAGCCTCGAAACCCGTGATGGAGGGGAAGGGGATCCTGTTCAAGAAGTTCGCTGACATCGATGTGTTCGACATTGAGCTTGAAGCTCCGAATCCGGACGATGTGATTCGTGCTTGTGAGATGCTCGAGCCCACCTTCGGCGGGATCAATCTGGAGGACATCAAGGCTCCCGAGTGTTTTTACATCGAAGAGGAGCTGAAAAAGCGCCTCAAGATCCCGGTCTTTCACGATGACCAGCACGGAACGGCCGTGATCAGCGGGGCGGCATTCTTGAATGCTCTCGAGCTCGTGAACAAGAAAATTGAAGACATGAAGGTCGTGTTTTGCGGAGGTGGAGCTGCAGCGATCGCCTGTGCGAACTTGTATGTGAACCTCGGTGTCCGTCGCGAAAACATCATCATGTGTGATTCCAAAGGGGTCATCTATAAAGGTCGTACCGACGGCATGAATCCATACAAAGAACGCTTTGCCGTGGACACCGTGAAGCGCACGGTTGGGGAAGCGCTCGACGGAGCCGACGCTTTTGTGGGCGTTTCCGTGAAAGGTATCGTCACCAAAGAGATGGTTGCCAAGATGGCCAGGGATCCGTTGATCTTCGCCATGGCGAATCCTGAACCCGAAATCCTACCTGAGGACATTCTCACCGTCCGGCAGGACGCGATCATTGCCACAGGCAGATCGGATTACCCGAACCAAGTGAACAATGTTCTTGGGTTCCCTTTCATTTTCAGGGGAGCTCTTGATACGCGGGCCATGGCCATCAACGAGGAGATGAAGATGGCGGCGGTCCGCGCACTCGCCCAGCTCGCCAAGGAGGACGTGCCCGAGTACGTTTCCCGTGCTTACGGCGGACAACAATTCAAATTCGGACGGGACTATCTCATTCCGAAGCCTTTCGACCGTCGGGCCCTTTTGTATGTGGCACCGGCCGTCGCCAAAGCTGCGATGGAGTCCGGAGTCGCCCGGATCCAGATCGATCTCAAACAGTACAGGGAAAAGCTCGAGAGCTTTCTAGGTTTCACCTACACAGCCATGCGTTTTGTCCGGAAACAGGTCCGGAAAGCTGAGAGGGATCTGGGACGGAAGATCACATTGGTGTTCCCGGAAGGCGAGCATCCGAAGATCCTTCACGCAGCCAAGATCATCCGGGATGAGAATCTGGCGGAACCCATCTTGCTGGGGAACCCCGAAAAAATCCGTATGGAAATCGCCCGCCTAGGACTCGGTGCGGTGATGGACGGGGTGCAGATCATCCGCCCTTCTCAGAGTCCGCTGCTCGCTCAGTTCGCGGAACGTTTCTTCCAGAAGCGGCAAAGGAAGGGCGTCACTTTGGCGAATGCCGAAGTCCTGATGAAGCAGAGTACTTATTTTGCAGCGATGATGGTGGAGCTTGGTTTGGCAGACGGGACCATTGGCGGAATTGCCCAGAGTTATCCGGATACTCTGAAGCCGGCCCTGCAGGTGATCGGCGTGAAACCGGGGAAGACCCTGGCCGGCATTTACATGATCGCCAACAAGAAGAAAACCTACTGGTTCGCCGACACCACCATCAACGTCGAACCGGATGCGGAGCAGTTGGCGAATATCGCGGTCACCACGGCCGAGTTGGTCAAGAGCTCCACTGGAACTGAACCCAAAGTGGCTCTCCTGTCGTTTTCGAATTTCGGATCGAACGATCATCCGGCCACGGCACCGGTCCGGGACGCGGTCAGCATTCTTCGAGACCGTCATCCGGAATTGGTCGTCGACGGCGAGATGCAAGCCGATACGGCATTGAAGCCTGACATTTCGATGGAGAGTTTTCCGTTCAACCGGGTTGCGGGTGATGCAAACGTCTTGATCTTCCCGAATCTCCACGCGGCCAACATCGCTTACAAACTGGTGTGGCGCATGGGTGGAGTGGAAGCCATCGGACCCATTCTCGTGGGCATGAACAAGCCGGTGTGTGTTCTCCAGCGTGGCAGCGATGTGAACGACATCGTCAACATGGCCGCCATCACCGCTTTCGAAGTTTACAACGTCAACCGTGAATCCAAAGGAGCACCAGCATGAAAAAGGAAATCCTGACCTCTTCGGCCCCGGCCCCGATCGGGCCGTATTCCCAAGCCATCGACACAGGTTCGATGGTGTTCTGTTCCGGACAGATCCCTCTCGATCCATCGACGGGAGCTATCGTTGGAGAAGGTGATGTTGAAGCCCAGACCCGCCAGGTCATGCGGAACATCTCCGAGGTCCTCAAACAGTCCGGACTTGGTTTCCAGCAGGTGATCAAGACCACCATTTTTCTCAAGAGCATGGCTGACTTCCCGAAGGTGAATGCGGTGTATGCAGAGTCTTTCCAGGCTCCCTATCCCGCACGTTCCACTGTCGAGGTGGCCCGTCTGCCTAAAGATGTGGCTGTCGAAATCGAAGTGATCGCTCTCCGATCCTGAACCATGAGGTTTTTCGCCACTTTGGTGACTGTTTTGATCGGTGTCGTGGGTACAGCCGCGATGTTCCTCTGGTTTGCCGCCGGTGAGATATACGACTATTCTGACAGCTTCGATCTGGCACGAGATGCCGGTAGGGTCGATGTCGTGGTGGTGCTCGCGGGTGGCAAGGGACGGATTCCCCAGGCGGTCACTCTCTGGAAGGACATCCGAGACCGGAAGGGGAAGGGGCAGGAACCCGTTCTTTTTTTGTCGGGACTAGGACCCGGAAACGGAATCGAAACCTTTTCGGAGCAGGGAGTCCCGGACGCGCTCATACGCCTCCTGACCCGGGACAATATGGTTTTTGAGAATGTGAGCGAGAACACTCTCGAGAACGCGCAGATATTCGCTTCTTTTGCCCGGCAGAAGCGCTGGAAGTCGGTCGTGCTGGTCACGGCGGGATACCACATGCGTAGGGCAGAGTTCATTCTGCGCAAAGTCCTGGATCCCGATGTCGAATTGATGACCGAGACGGTTGATGCGAGGCATTTCGGACGGAACGAATGGCATCGTGACGAGTACGCGGTCCGGGTCACGGTCTTCGAATATTTGAAGTGGCTTTACTACCGCTATTCCTACTGAAAAGCTGGCTACGGATCAGGGCTTGGTGAGTACGATTTCCCGCCCCTGTACTTCTTCCATGAGTGCCCTGACTGCGAGTGCACGATGGGAGATGCGGTTTTTGAATTCCGCTCCGAGCTCGGCGAGTGTCTGGGTCTGGCCGGTGGGAATGAAGACCGGATCATATCCGAACCCGCCCTTGCCGGAGGGTTCAGTCGCAATGGTCCCTTCGAGGACGCCTTCGGTTTCCACCAAGGTTCCTTCGAGAACCAAGGCGAGTCTGCAGATGAAACGGGCTGTGCGCTTTTCAGCAGGGACGCCCTTGAGCTCTTCTAAGAGTTTTTTGATATTGCTCTGGTCCTGGGTTTCTCCTGCCTTGGGGAGGGCATAGCGATGGGACCGCGCACCGGGGCGGCCTTGAAGGGCGTCAACTTCGAGTCCCGAATCGTCACCGAGTGAAGGGTAGTGGCAGCCGTGGTTGCATGCGCGCGCTTTGGCCAATGCATTGGACCGGTAGTCCGGAGCGGACTCCACCAGGGAAAGTTTTTCGGGGTTCCGGATGACTTCACCGGCCGAGGCGATTCGGATCGATGGCCAGGGGCGAAAAAGGTCGTGGAATTCATCTACTTTATGGCGGTTCGCTGTGGCGATGATCAGGGTGTTGGCTGTCCTCATAGGACCCCATTCTATTCAAAATGGACCAGATAGGCCAGTACTTTGATCCTCGCTGCATCCTGCATCCGCAGCACTCCTGACTGACGCGCGTACAGGCCGAACAGTTGGTTTGCCCAATAAAGCTCCTCGTTGGAGCATCCGACTCCATTCGTATAGCAATCAGCAAGGACAGTTAGGATCCCGGAGCAGTCCCCTTGAAAAGTCCGGATCATGGTGAAGTCGAGCAACAAGTCCCCCGAAATTCTTCCGACAGTTCCATCGCTGTAGGTAATGGTGCCGGGGCGGGTTCGATCCAGCGCACCGTTTTGGCGCATTTGCAGGTTCATTTTGCAGGAAGGATTCGATCCGAATTGTGAAAAGGGCGACGAGGTTTCAACGGCAATGGTCCCGTCGGACTCTACGATGGTACCAATGCAAGCAGAGTCCTCAGGATTGTAAAAGCAATCACTCTGCCTCGCCCCGATGAAGAGTTTAACTCCAGGTGTGGAGATGGGCTGTGCGATATAGAGAGGGTCGGTGAAGTTGTCGAGCAGGCTTTCTGGAATAGCCGAAAGCGGAGTCGAAGTGTTGGTGTTCTCGCTACCGTCATCGAGCTGGACGTAAGTCTGAAAGCCACGGGGTTGAGTCCGGTACATCTCAATCGAACTGAACTTCTCGGGCGCCTTGGGCGCCTCCGAATAGTTTCCAAAACGACATGCGGATAGCGCCATCGTCAAAATCATGCCGAAAATCAAGAACCCGGGGTTGGCATATGGTTTCATGGTGAACATCCCTTCATTTACCTATCGGTATCGACGGGTGGAGGGTTGAGTCGGTAAAATATGCCTGCCCTGCACCGATCGCCCGTGGGATGATAGAAATGTGAATCCCGAGTTTTTCAAAGCGACTTCTGCGAGATTCCTGTTTTCGCTCTCCGTTCAAAGCCAAGCGGTCCTGATGGGATGGCAGATGTATGAACGGACTCGGGATCCTTGGATGCTCGGATTGGTTGGATTGTGCGCGGCACTTCCGGCATTGGTCTTGGCGCCCTTTTCTGGGTGGTGGGTGGATCGGGGAAATCCACTGCGGATTTATCAAGGGGTGATGGTGATCTCTCTGTTCTCGGTGCTCCTCGCTTGGAGCTCGAAGACCCCTGCGGGACTTTTTTCGGCAGCTTTTCTGACAGGTCTAGTGAGAAGTTTTTCTTCACCTGCTATGAACTCGATCATTCCCAGAATCATTTCGAGGAGTGAGATTAAGCGATTCTCCGCATATACAGCACTTGCGTTCCAACTCGCTGGAGTGGTGGGGCCCGGACTCTCGGGGGTTCTTCTGGGTGCCGGAGGCTATACCTTTCCCTATGTTTTGTGCGTGTCCGCATTGGTGGTTGCTTCACTTACCCTTTGGACCATGGAGAACCGCTTTCATGCTCAAGAGAGTTCAGTCAAGCGTTCCTCTGCTTGGCGTGAAGAGCTGCTTTCAGGGTTCCGATTCGTATGGGCCCATCCGGTTTTGCTTTCCACGATGAGTCTTGACATGTTTGCGGTGCTCTTCGGAGGAGTGACGGCCATGCTGCCAGTATTTGCGGTAGAGGTTCTCCATACCGGTCCGGTCGGTCTCGGTTGGTTGAGAGCCGCCCCAGCCATGGGAGCGATCCTGATGGGTACGGTGCTGGTCAGAAATCCTGTATCGAAGGGGGCGGGCTCCAAGCTTCTGGTTTCGATCGCAGGTTATGGAGTTTGCATTCTCGTTTTTGGGCTTTCAAAGAGTTACCTGGTGTCGTTCGGAGCACTTCTTTTGAGTGGAGCTCTCGACTCGGTCAGCATGGTCATCCGAGGCGCCATCGTCCAGCTCTGTTCTCCAGAAGGACTGCGGGGACGGATAGCTGCTGTCAATGCCGTGTTCATCGGCTCATCGAACGAAATTGGAGAATTCGAATCGGGTCTCGCAGCTAAAATCCTTGGTACCGTGCCTTCCGTACTGTTTGGTGGGAGTATGACCCTGCTCACTGTCGCTTGGGTGGGCTGGCGTTCATCTGAGATCCGGAATCTCGACCTTTCCCGGCTCGAAAAATGATTCTTTTTTGGATCCTTGTGAGAGCTCCCAGTGTTTCCCGGTCGGGCACACGGGTTCCATACCGGCATTCCACGTACAACTGCGTGAACTCGGCGATAGTGGAGCCCTGATCTGGATGGAGTGCGGTCAGGCGGATGCGGTAATCTTCAGGACCTTCATGGGCAAATCGCGGAACACCTGCTTTTTCCCATCGTCGACAGTAAGTCCGGTAGAGTTCGAAAAGCTTCTCCGGAGCGGAAGGCTTCTTTCGGCTGAAAACGAGAATGCCGGAGAGAAAAACGAAGAAAAGTGTGAGGCTCAAAGCCAGCGCTGATCCAGGATTCTCTTCGAAGTAAAGCCTGATCTCACTGATAAATGCCTCGTAGAGCTGACCCGGAACGCCCGAGATCCGATTGTAGTTCGGAGGAGTCGCCCCCGGCACTGAAAGAGTCGGATCGACCCGGATCCAGCGCTGCTCTCTCTCCGACCAGAATTCGCTCCAGGCGTGGGCATCATCCTCATCCACACGGTAACTCGTTGAAATCGGATTCCATGTGCCACCGCGGTATCCGGAAACCACACGTGAGGGGACTCCCAAATATCGCATGATGGTAGAGAACGATGCTGCATAATGCTCACAATAGCCCTTCTTGGAGCGAAGAAGGAAGTTCGGGAGTCTAGGAGGGGAAAGGCTCCCGGGGCTCAGGGTGTAGTCGAATTCATTAGAGAACCAATCGAGGATCCGATCCCTCAGTGCAAATTCATCCCCAGGCTTTTTTGGCCTCCATGGTGCCAACTTGAGAATCAATTCGCTATCTGAAATGTGGATCGGTCGTCTTTCGATAGAATCAGGACCCGGTAAATCAGGCTCCAATCCCATCGATCCTGCCATCATCAAATTATCCGAAATCACCTCCACACGGGATGGGGAGTCAAGGCCAACTGGAACCTCTGATTGATGGGCGAACAGAATCACTTTTTGCTTCACCTCCGACTCGGGATCCGATGTGCGATTTCTGACCGGTTTCTTGTGGAACCAATGCATTCCATCTAAGGAAACAGTGAGTGAATTCGCACGCCAATAGAGACGCTCCCTGGGTATTTCAACTCCAGTCTTGGCGATGAAAGCGGTTTTGCCGGAAGCCGTGACGGACTCCTGTTGGCCAGGGTGGATCTCCTGACCCGACCCGAGTCCGATGGTTGCATTCTTGGACGAGGAGAGAAACCCCCTGAATGGGCTCGATGGAAAGACCGAGAAGAACAGGGTAGCCAACAAACCAATTGCCAAGGAGAGTTGTGCTCCGTTTTTTAGGAGATCCCGGAGGAAAGTCCTCAGGTCACCTGGACTGTTCTCCCAAGACAACACCAGCCAAAGCAGGAAACAGTCGAAGAAAACGATGAAGAAAGGAAGAGGCCCCGGATTTATCGAGAAGACCTTGAAAGCGAGGAGTACGAAACAGGAAAAAACGAGGACACCCGGAAAACGAACCAGAATAGTTCGGGCGATCACCAACCCCGCGACGACCCCTGCAATGGCTGAAACAGGAAACAGCGGGTAAGTGGCCAGCAGATGAGCAATCAGGATCACCAACGACGGCTTCAACTTGATTCTCCGTAGCAAGCGAGGGCCTTCAGGTGTTTCCTGATCGAACTGGCGGTCACGTTCCCACTCGTAAACGGAGCCTCGATGATTGCGTCTACACCTCCACGTTCAACGTCGAGCAACCACCGAGCCATTTGTGAGAGAGCTTTCTCAATTGGAAGATGTCGAACCTCTTCCCAGGACAGAACCACCTTTTTTGACGGGTCGACATCGTAAACCCGAAACAATTGTTTCTTGTCACGCGCAAAACGCTTCCAGTCAATCCTCGAGTGGAGATCTCCAGGATTCACCCTCCTGTGCTCCTTGTATTCGAGTCGGGATTCGTCCTGATTTGGCTGGTTTTTCTTCCAAAGGATTTCTCCGGACGGCGTAGGATGAATCCAGATCTGGGTTTCAGGTCTGAATCTTTTCCAGGTATGGAACATCCCAATGGGAAATCCGCTAGAGATCTGAATTTCTGGCACACGATGGACGCCACGACTGAATGAACCAATAGGGACCAAGATCTCTACAGGTTCACCCGGAGTGATTCGCTTGATCATCCTCCGTTGTGAACTTGAACCACCCCGGATGCCGATCAGAATTCTCCGGCTCGGTGTTCGTCCGTGGTGTTCTAGTACCATCCGCGCCTCGATCGGTGTTCCAGCTGGCGCAAGTGGGCTCTCGAGTATCCTTAATTTGACATCCTTGAGGTTATTATTGCTCTGGACCATCGCGCTCAGATACGGAATTGCGATCATGAAGCCGATCAATTGGAGCAAAGGACGGTTCAATGCCGCTCCCGCGAATAACAGGCAGAAGAACAAGGAGCCGAAGGCAACCCCAGCACCGTTTGGAATGATATAGGTCCTGTCGCTCTTAAGGAAACGTTCAATCCACGGGAACATGTGCCATCAGTCCCGTCACATCTGAAATCCGATGATTCATAACTGGGTGTGCAATGGATTGAACATCCTCAGGAATTACGAATTTTCTTCCGTGCAGAAAGGCACGGGACTTCGCCGCGCGAAGCAGGTCCAGTCCGGCTCTTGGAGAAAGTCCGCCACCTCTCAATCGACTCTCCCGTACCAACCGGAGGATGTAGTCGACCAATGCGGCAGAAACAGTCGTTTGCTCAACCTGCTCCTGCATTCGCATCAGCTGGACGGTGTCGAGAACGGGTTCGAGATCCTGGATGATGACGGAGCGCCGATCCGATCCGAGTCCTTCTTCAAGAAGTTTTCTTTCAGATTCAATATCCGGGTAACCGATTGGAATTCTCATTAGAAAACGATCGAGCTGGGAGTCCGGGAGCAATTGGGTCCCCGAGCTGTCTTTTGGGTTCTGGGTTGCGATCAGAAGAAAAACCGCGGATAGGGGATGTGTGACACCGTCTACCGTAACTTCCCTTTCTTCCATCGCTTGAAGGCAGGCACTTTGGGTTTTTGGAGAGGCGCGGTTCAGCTCGTCTCCGAGCACCATCTCCGCAAAGAGAGGACCTGGCTGAAAAACCATTTTCCTTTCGGTTTCGGAGAAGATCGAAAATCCTAGGAGGTCGGCGGGCAAAAGGTCGTTTGTGAATTGAATCCGATTGAACTTTATCCCCAGCAGTCGGGCAAGGGTTTTGGCGAGAGTGGTCTTTCCCATTCCCGGAATGTCCTCGATCAGGAGATGCCCGCGAGCCAGTAAGCAGCATACCATCAGTTCGATTTCTCGGTCTTTACCGTGGAAAACCAACGAGGCGCTATTCAACACTTGTTTCAAAAGAGGGTTCATAAGTAACCCCGGAGAGATTGAGCCCTCCGGGGTTGTTTCATACATTTATGATGCTTTACGGTTTTCCCACCATTGCTTCGCCCAGCGGGTTTCAGTGGCTTCTACCCAGGTATTTCCACGCACTTCTTTCCAAACGAATTCCTCGAGTTCGTCTGGGGTACTGACATCTAGCCAAATCGAACAATCCCAATTGCCCGTGGTTGACCACACCCCGCGTACCCACTTGTTGGTTTTCCAGTTTTGCCACGCGGTCTCCGGAGTTCCAGGTTTCCACTTCACATTCACCCATGCTTGCCATTGATTCATTTAGAAATCCTACTTTCTGCCTGAATTATGAGTTCTGATGAGAAGCGCAATCAATCGGCAAAACCTGCAGGATTTCGAGTGTCCCGACGCCATTTTTCTGGCGGAATAACACCGGTAACCGGTTTGTTTTTGTTCACTTCAAATCGATGGAACGGGTACACTGAATGAGTCTGATTCTTTTGAAAAAGCCCGTGTTTAGAAGACTGGGCACCGTGCTCGTTGTACTCTCCGTCTTCAGCTCTTTCGCGGCATACGCGAAGGAGGATGGAGATTTTTCGGTTATCGCCAATCGGGTAGATGACAAGGGAGAAGTCAAGGTCTCGAAAGTGAAGGGGCAGTGGTTTTGGAAGGAAGGGGTTTCGCTCCCGTGTGCCTTACTTGCGAGTGGCAAAAAAGAGATCAGAAAACTGAATGCGTGTCTCAGTGAGATTTCCACCGTTGTTCCGGTTACGAGCAAGGGTAACGCAGGGGAAGCTTCAAGGATCAAGGCGAGATACATCTTCGACTTACCGTTTGAGTATCCTGTCGTGGTCGCATCTCCGGAGTGTGATTCAGCTGGAATCAGGGTCGAAACCGCGAGTCTAGTTCGGGGATTTGGTGTTGTCGGAGTTCGTTGCGGAAGTTCTGGGTCCGAGTGCGCCGAAATGGGCCAAGGGAGAACCGTTTGCTGGGGTGCGATCAGTGAAGCGGGTAAGGTTGCGACTTCCAATGGTCTTAAGGTAATCAAAGACACCGAGGCGCCTGAGAGTAGAGATCCTCACTACCTGATCTTGAATCGTTCAGGCACCGTAGCTGGGAAATTCGTGATCCGGGTTCCCTTACCGGTTGAGCCCTCTCCGACTCCAGCGACCGTCGTCACAGAGGCTACCCCGGCACCCACGCCCAAGCCCCGAATCAGACGTTATTGGGTCTTTGGTGGCTACCTCGGAGCTTCTGATGTGAATCACCAGAATCGGGCGGCAGATGGATCAGGGCAGATCCAGAACTGGTCGGGAAGACAGGTCTCCCTGTACTTCAACGCGAATCGTTTTTCTCCGGTAGGGTACGGGTTGATTCCTGAAATAGAAATGCGAATGAATCAAGGTGGTGGTTTGTCTGGAGTGACGGCCGCAGGCGCCTATCTCCATAAAAATCTACTCCGATCGAGGAGTCTTGCACTTCTTGCCGGACTTGGTGGTGAAATCATCGGAATGAATGGAGAGGGTAGATACGGGATCATTTCTTCTCTTGGATGGGCCGGTCACTTGGTGCTCAGGCCTTTTGACCGGAGTTTCTTTGTCGCTGCAACCTATGGGCCGTTGCTGACCGCCGCTCCGTCCTTGGAGAGCTTCTGGGCCGGTGTGATTGCTGATGTGAGGCTGCGTTTATTTGGGAGGGCGTTTCATATCGCAGCCGATGCGGCATGGCTGAAGGTGCCAGCCGGAGTCTCTGCAGTGAATGCAGACTACACCTCGAATCGTTACGGATTGATGTTGGGGTATTATTTCGGAGAATAGACCATGAAACACATATCAACAAAAATTCTTGTGCTAACACTTCTGCTGGTCAGTACCTTGATTATCTTGAACGGTGGCTTATCTCTCCAGGTGTTGAGCACCGAGAGTCGGGCCTATACACTCCAAGGTCAACAGTCTCAGACACAGGCAATCTCAAAAGTTTTCGAAACCGACTTTGCAAAAGCGCGTGAAGTTGCCGCCAAGGTATTCAATCTGAAGGTTCGAGAAGATGACTTGAAGGCTTCACTCGAGAATATCCTGAACGATGCGCGTGATGTGAATGCCGCAGTGAAGGCGGTCGGTATTTACTTAAAGGAAGGGAATCCACGATGGGTGGAGGCAGGAGAGCAGGAGTTCTCCGGGTTGATCAAAAAGGATGCGGCATGGCTCGGGACACTGGCGGGAACATATGTGCTGTCCAATTCCTCTTTGGGTGAGGATAGCTTAGCTTTGTTTCCCTCGAAGTCCGTAGTGATCGGGGTCAGGATCGGCTTCAAGCACCTGAAAATGGAGTGCGAAGGATCAAATATTGGAGTGTTCAACCGGAATGGTGATCCGGTGATGTTCTGCAGTGATACGGCTGAGAAGCGGATGACTGGGGCGATGGATGCGGTCAAAGATATTCTTGCCACAAGCTTCAAATCAGGAACCCTCGAAAAAAGTGCAGGTCTGTGGGGGTACTCCGACCTACTTGACATCGGTAAGGTCATTTCTGTGATCGACACGCAGACCGCGTATCGGCCCGCATATGTGCTCGGTGTCAAGATCGTCCTGCTGATTCTGATGTCGGTCGGGGTCGCTTTGGGTGCGTCGATCTTGGTGGCCCGGAAACTTGCGGCTCCCATTATCGAGGTGTCCGGTGCCACAGCTCGTATTGCTCAAGGAGAGTTCGACACCCCGATTCATGTTGAAACGAAGGACGAAACCAAGATTCTTGCCGACTCGGTCGCGAGTATGGCGCAGAAGATCAAGAAACTGATCCAGTCCGAGGTGGAAAAAACGAAGATCGAGGCCCAACTTGAAGTTGCAGGGGCGGTACAGAGGATCTTTATTCCCGAGAAAACGGTTGCTTTCGGCGAGATCAAGGTCTCGAGTTTTTACAAACCCGCTGATCAGTGTGGAGGGGACTGGTGGGGGTTCATCCGTGGCAAGGAGCGTGTTGCGATCCTGGTCGGGGATGTCACTGGACACGGGTATGCTAGCGCGATGTTAGTTGCCACGACGAGGGGTTGTATCTCGATGATTCAGGACCAAGTTGATCGTGAAGGTGAAATCAGCATGGGACCTAAAGAGATTCTGCGCGCATTCAATCGTGTTGTGTTTGAAGCGACCCGTGGCGAAATGAACATGACGGCTGTTTGTATGGTTCTCGATATGAAGAAGGGAACTTTTGTCTATTCGAGCGCTGGACACAATCCTTCGTATTACCTTGACTCGGTATCCGGTGAAGCTAAATCCATGAACGCTTCGGGAAGTCGTCTTGGAGATGCACTGGTGATGTCTGATGAGCTTGATGAAGTTGAAGGGGCATTCTTGTCGAAACAGGATAAGATTATCCTATTCACTGATGGGATCCAGGATCTGGGGGTACAGGAGCAGGTTCTTGGTAGAAAAGGTTTCAAAAAATTCCTGAAAAGTCATGTGGGCCATAGTGGAGAGGTCATTGTGGATTCTGTAGTCCGTGACTTGGTTCCCCTCAATGATGGCGCTCCCCTTTTGGATGATGTTACTTTTCTAGTCATCGAGCAGGAGAATCATGCGACTTAAGGGTTCTGAGATCGGCATGATGGCTGTTGGCTCGGCTTTATTCATGGCCAGTTTTTATCTGTTCATGTTTGATACCGATCGAGTATTCAGATGGATCGGACTGGATCGGTACGAGAAACGGCCGAAAATCGCCGAGGTTGAAGTGATACGGAATATGGTGCGCCGAAAAGAGTTCGAGATGCCAGAATTCCGCAATGTGCAGATTCGTCAGGATGTGCGGGTGAGAGACTCTGTGATGACTGGGTCAGATAGTGTGGCAGTCCTGCATTTCATCGACGGAAGTGTGGTGGAGTTGGTTCCGGACTCACTCGTTCAGCTTGATACCTCCGGTTCTCCGGATTCGCTCGGTAATTTTGAGCTCCTCATGGATGTGAAGAAAGGTGAGGTCCGATCGGCAGGGACCCTGAAGAGCCTGAAGGTTACCCGTAACAACAAGGTGATTGAAGTAAAGTCCGCGCCTCAAAATAGCGAGGGGGCCAAATTTGCAGCTGCCATCGCCGAGAACAAGCCGATTGAAAGATCGGTCGATTGCGAAGCTCCAGCCATTGATCGAAAAGGGAATCAAATGGACATCCGGATGATGTGTCCGGGGATCATCGCAGAGAGAAATATCCGTATCCTTGATTCAACAGGTGCTGTTGTGGCTACCAAAACAGTTACGATCGCTCCGAACCTACCCGGGAAAGTTGCTTGGGTTCCGTTAAAGCCCGGAGCATATACGTTCGAAGTTGACCAAGCAAAGCCAGTCAAAACCGCCATTGTTGTACCGGAGAGAGTTAGAAGTTTGAGTTGGGCTCAAGAGCCTCTAAGGTGCGGAAGGTCATTGGTCTATGTTCCATCCGGCAAGGCGTCTTCTGCGACTCTTGAGTCAGAGGATGGGAGGATTCTACTCAACGTTTCGGGAACCAAGGGTGTCATCGAGGCCGGAGACTCGATACCCACTCCCATCAAGGTCAAGGTAGTTGAAGCTTTGGGTGACGGATTCAAGTGGGAAACGAGTCCGCTCGATGTGCAGCGGTGGAGACAGTGCCCAATTCTGACATTCCCACCCGATGGGGGTTCTGAAAAGGTCCATTCTGTGCTCGGGACGATGTTCACTTGGACTTCACTGGGTGTTCGAGATCATTTTCTGTTCGAGCTTGCAGAGGATCCGCTTTTTACTAAGATGGTTCTTTCTCAGGAGACAAGGATGAACCTAATCCGGATCAGGCCTCCGCTGCGTGGGCAGATCTATTGGCGTGTGAAAGATATTGAAACAGGAGAGTTCTCCAATGTCAGCAAGGTGGTCTTGCGCTGATGAGCCGGTTGAAATTCCGAATCGAAGGCGAAGCGTCCGGATCCAAGGCAAGAGCTGCAAGGTTCAACACCCTTCATGGTGAAGTGGTCACTCCGATTTTCATGCCGGTCGGTACCCAAGCCACCGTGAAGAGCCAGACCGTTGAGTCCCTCCTTGAGACCGGGTCTAATGTCCTCCTCGCCAACACGTATCACCTGTTGTTGAGGCCGGGGCCTGAGGTGTTCGACCGCTTCGGCGGGATCCACCGCTTCATGAATTGGAATCGTCCCGTATTGACCGACTCAGGGGGGTTCCAGATCTTCTCCCTTCCGCATTCCAGGAAAATGGACGAAGCCGGAGCAAGGTTTCAAAGCTATGTCGACGGTCGGATGATTCTTCTTTCTCCCGAGTTGAGCATCGGAATGCAGAAGTCGATCGGAAGCGACATCATGATGGTGCTCGATCAGTGCATTCCTTCCACCGCACCCAAGCCGATGGCGATCGAGGCCATGCATCTCACCCATCGGTGGGCGGAACGGAGTCTGATTGCACGTGGGGATTCGCCCCAGTCCATGTTCGGTATCGTCCAGGGCGCTTGTTTCGAGGATTTGCGGGCGCAGAGTGCAGAATTCCTGACACGTCTTCCGTTCGACGGATTCGCAATCGGAGGTCTGGCGGTCGGTGAGAGCAAGCAACAGCGGGAGGATTTTACCGAGCTTGCGGCAGCGATGCTGCCTCGGAACCTCCCCCGGTACTTGATGGGGGTGGGAACACCGATTGACATTCTCGAAGCGGTTCACCGGGGGGTCGATATGTTCGATTGTATCCTTCCTTCCCAGTTGGCACAGCGGGGTGTCGCATTCACCTCGAAGGGTAAGCTACAGCTCAGGCGGAGTGTTTACAAATTCTCCGAGGATCGGCTAGACCCAGACTGTGACTGCCACACCTGCCAAACCTATTCCAAAGCTTACCTCCATCACCTCAATAAGACCGAGGAGGTTCTGGGTTGGCATTTGCTGTCACGACACAACCTTGCGTTTTACCACGGTCTGATGAGAAGGATCCGTGAGAGTATTCTTTCGGACCGGTTTCTGGAGTTCTATCGGGAACAGCGTGAATTGCTCGTTCGGTCGGATGAAGACCATCCTTCGACCCCTTTTCAAGGGCCGAAACCCAATCGTGCCGACCGACGACTCACCTTGGGTGATTTCGAGGTGATCCGTAACCCCAGGGGATTCTCGAGCATCCGTCAAAAGAGCTCGGGAGAAGTGATGCATTCGGTGAACCCTCCTGACGAGGAGGCCAGACGCCTTTATGTTGAGCCATCGAATCTCAAAGACCGGTTGAAAGTGGGTTCCGAGGTCGTGGTGTGGGATGTCGGGCTCGGGGCGGCTCACAATGCCATGGCGTCGATCCGTGAGGTGGAAGGGGTGTTGGAACCCGGTTCGATCCTCAAGATCGAAAGCTTTGAAACCGATCTCGATCCGCTGAGATTAGCGATTCGGAATGCACCGAGGTTTCCTCACTTGCATCATCCTGCACCGACGGTCCTCCTTCGCGACGGAAAATGGACACGGCCTGACGGTGGAGTGGAGTGGGTGCTTCGTGAGGGTGATTTCCTGTCCAAGTTGGATTCAGCCTCCGCACCCGATCTTGTATATTATGATCCATTTTCGAGCAAAACCGACTCCTCACTCTGGACGCCTGAAGCGTTCAGACGTCTGAAAGCCGCACTCGGTGCCCGGAAAGTGCGTTTGATGACCTACAGCCATTCCACGCTGGTGCGAACCATCCTTCTGGATTGTGGTTTCTTTGTCGGAGCCGGACCTTCCAGTGGACCGAAGTCCTCGACGACCGTTGCCTTCAATACCGCTGACGAAGCCTTCGAGAGCGGTATCCTGCTCGGACAGGACTGGCTGGAACGCAGAGCCAGGAGCGATGCCCGCTATCCGTCTGGCCTGGATGATGAAGGTCGGCGAGAGTTGGACGAGCGGATCGCCCGTCACCCTCAATTCCGACGTCCGGTTTGATGGACCCTGAGCACCATCACGAATTCCGGTTTTTCAACCTCGCCTGTTTTCGCGAGCAAATCGGCCGGTGATCCGCGGAAAAGCCGCTCGGCCGGGGAATTGAGCCCGGTTGCAATGAAGACCAGTCTGTTTTGGAGTTTGGATTTGGCTATGTCTTCGAGCAGGGCCCGGAAGCGGTAGGGGGTGTCCATCATCACGAGCGTTTCTTCGATCCGCGACAAACGATCGAGGGCGAGCTTTCTTCCCGCCGAATCCGCTGGCAAAAAGCCTGCGAAAAAGAACTGTTCGTGAGGAAACCCGCTCAAGGCGACGGCCAATGCGATTGAGTTCGGAAACGGGGTCGATGTGACCCTGACCCCGGCTTGATGGCAAGCGTCGATCAGAACCCGACCGGGATCACAAAATGCCGGAAGCCCGCAGTCACTGATCAGGACGGCCGATCCACCTTTTTTGAGGGACTCGAGGACCTTCCTCGTGGAGTCCGCCTGGTCGTGCTCGTTCAAGGTGACGAATCGGGCGATGGCCTCACGAGGCAGTCCCCAGCGAAGCCATCTAGTCCTGGCAGTTTTCAGTTCTTCCACCAATAGCGTCCAATCCGGGTCGAGGGCGATCTTTTGCAGGAGAGCCAAGGCTTCAGGCTCGAGGGGGAGTGGATCGTGGATCGGGGTGGGCACCAGGACCAATGAACCCATTTCAGTACCTTGCTCTCGAGGTCTCCAGCTCTTCGATCGCTTGGAGGATTTTAATGAAATACGGTCCTTTGAACTGGGGTCTGACTGCGTCTACGAATTTACGGAAGGACCAGTCCGGGTGTTCGTAAACATAATCCACGAATTCATGACTGATGATGAACAGGCAGGAGAGGGGGAAGAGCTGCTTGAAGGAGATCCCTGCTGGAAATCCCGAACCGTCAGGTCTTTCTTTTTGTTGGATCAGAATCCTCTCCACATCGATTGAGTTCATCTCGTCATCCTTGGACATGAGGGCACTGTAACCCGGTCCCTCAAGGTAAGCTGTTCGTTCCTCTTCGGAGAGGGAATCCTTTTGTGCATCGAAGGCCGCCTTTGATGGAATTCGAGCCAAATGGGCCATATCGAAGTACCTAAGGTCGTGCAAGTAGGACACGTAAATCAATTTATCGATGGTGCTTTCAGTGACCCAACCGAGTGTCCTGCCGATCGAGCACGAAACGTAGCAGAGCAAGTCGATGTGGGTTTTCAGGTAGTTCCCGTTCCGATCCACCTTGAGAGTCCTCATGGCAGTGGCGAACTTGGGACGTTTCTCGAGCCTGGAAATGATCGATTCCATGTTGCTCCGGACAGTCTGGAAGTACTCCTGATCCTGGAAGAACTTTTCCGGATCCACATTGGCCGAGCGGGGGAGACGGATGAACTCTTTGAAGATCTCCTCGGGAATCTCCTCCTCGAGTGCGATGGCCGCACTGCCCTCCCGTGTCCAGACCAAGCGAGCCGGAATCGGGTGTGTCTGGTTCCCGATGGCTTCGATTTCGAATGATCCGGACTGTTTCAACATGGAGGTCTGACCGGAGTCCACACGGACGCGAAGGCCTCCACGAGAAGCGTTGATCACGTCGAGTTCGAGGGTGTGGGGGTCGATCTTGATCCGTACTTTCTTACCGTCCTCGCTTTGAAAAAAAATCCTGCGGTGACGTCTTCTTTCGGTCAGGACCAATTCGTCTGATATTTCGAGCACCAAGGTCCGATCATGGAATACAGAAACGGCGCAACGAGCGACGCCTTCGGATGGGGTGAGGCGCACAAAACAATGGTCCAGACCGGTCAGGTCCGGGGTACCCTCTCTGAGTTCGATGAACAAGAGGTTCTGGGATCGGTCTACCTTGATCAATACACCCGGGAACAGCTGTCTTTTGTCTCCCCGGTTGATCCAAAGTGAAAGCTCGGATTGGGCGGGGAGCCCGTCGAGAAGACGGTAAATTTCCTGGAGTCGCTTGGTGATCCTGAGTTTCGGCTCCATTGAAACCAATCCTTCCTGATTTCAGGGTACGCTCCGAATCGGATAAGTCAAGTCAGGCATTGACAATGGAGTAGTGATTTAGTACACTTTCGTGCTTTAACCATGATCATTCGTTCGATTATCCAGCATGGGTCTCTCATCGTATGTCTGCTTTTTGCGGACACTGCCTTCGCCCAAGGTTGGCGTCGATCATTGGTGAAAGAGACGATCCCCGAGGCCGATCCGTCGACCTTGTTGACCGAGGGATTGAACGATGTCCGGCATGGAAAAGGGGTCCAGCTTGAGTCTGCGGTGGCCAGTCGGGTGCGGGTGTTGGTTCAAAGGAAACCCAAGAACTTCGATCATGAGTTCGCCCTGCTGTTGATCAATGGACGGATCGAGCGAGCGTTTCTCGTTTCAACCGCCATTGAGGGGAAGGACCCGATCCTCGGAACTTATCGCATGACGGTACCACAGATCGGGGGGAAGCCCTGGCCTTGGAGGACTTCAATCAAGTATCACAACTCACCCATGTACTGGGCACTCCAGATCCAGGGTGGCTATTTCATCCATTCATCTCCCCATTACGGGAACCTGGGTGCCCCGGCCTCGATGGGATGCATTCGTGCCAGCCTTCCGGATGCCATGCAGCTGTTCGACGCAGTGGTGAACCGGTCCGGGAGCCGTACCGGGACGATCGTGCTCCGGGAAGAGGTGGATCTGGACACCGACTCCGCCGAAGCGAAGGAATTGTCCGGAGTGCTTCGCGACTCGGCTTGGTCTGTGGATCAATTGAAAGAGGCCCTCGAGCAGAACAGACGCGAAATCGAAGCGGTATCGACAGGAGACCTCGAGTATTCACCCGGTGTTCCGGCAGAAGCCCATTTCCGTCCCTTTGCCGACCAACTGGAGTCAGGAAAAGCTTTTCCCAAGTGTGCGGGAGCGGATTGTTGGGCGCTCTACCGGAGGGAACCGAAAATCCTCCGTCTGAAACCCAACGTCCAGTTCTCCCGTCCAGAGTCCGTGGATTTCAGATCGGTCGATGAGCTCCCGATGGTCCTGTCTTCCATCGGAGGCGCTCCAGCTCTGGATGATCTCTTGAAGGGCGAGATCGGAGCGCTCGATCCATTCATGATCCAGGAGGTCCGCCTCAGTCTGACCGCGAACGGATCAGGTCTCAAGGTCCGGATCTGTGATCCTGAAGTTGGAATCTGCTCCAAACCCAGGGGTCCGGAAGGATCGTTCGAAGGGGTTTTTGTTTATCCTCTGTATCAGATTTCTCACCGGCTCAAGTCCTCCTCCGGGTTGGTCCTGGAGGTCGTTTCAGGCGATGGGGTCCTTCGGGATCTGACCGTACGTTATTTCAGGTGAAGTAGTCCCCGCAGGGGAACTCTCGGATGACGGTTTCATTGTCGGGATGTTGCCCGCCGCGACGCGCTTCCGACTCGTAACCGATGTGGCAGCGGTATTCATCGACGACCTTTTCCACAGGCATTCCACCGATGCATTTTTGAAGCACACCGTAAACCGCACCTGTCCGGTGGTGTCCACCGTAGCAGTGGATGTACACCGAGCCCGGGTCTTCCTTCTTTCCCTCGATCTCCCGAATGATTCTCGCCACATCGTCAAAAATGAACTTCTTCCGGGCCTGATCGTCCGTCCCCGGGACTTTCGAGATCTTGTACTGGAAGGTCCTTCCGGTAGCATCATTGAACTTCCAGTATGAGGCCTTCGGATTGTTGCGGAACAGTGATTCGCGTTCTTCCTCGGTCAGGTTCTTCGCCGATGGCCAGTCCAGCTCGTCGTAATTCACAATCTTGGATAGTCCGTGGTCCTTGACCAAGGACCTCATGCACTCGGCACGAAGGTCCTCGTGATCGGTCGGATTTCTGCGGGTGACGCTCGTTCGGGTGAACAGGGGAGCGAGATACGACCCTCGAAAGACGGTGCGCTCGATCCCGGATGGAAACCGGAAGCGGGCCCCGTTCATATTGGAAGTGGTCCTGAATTTCGCTTCGAGAGCGAGATTCTTGAGACGGGAGTCCTTCTCGATTTCCGCTTCTGATTTCCCTCCGAACAAGGCCTTCAACTCAGGTCGGGCCAGTTGGGTGGGTGTGATCAGACCGAATCCGTGAGTGTCATCACAAGGCACAGGTCTGGTGACGGTACGTTCAGTCGGGGAGCGTGAGCAGGAATATCCTCCCTGACCGGCGAGTGCCATCATGGGGAGACACAGGAAGAGAATGCCGATCGCCGGTTGGAGGATCACTTCCCGCTCCTCAGTGTCGAAGTGTCGATGACAAAACGATAGCGAACATCACCCTTGAGTGTTCTCTCGTAGGCTTCATTGATTTTTGAGGCTGGGATCACCTCGACTTCAGACAGGACCTTCTTCTTTGCACAAAAATCGAGCATCTCTTGGGTCTCGCGAATCCCTCCAATCAATGATCCGGTCAGTTTTTTTCTGCCGAAAATGAGTGAAAAGGCTTGAACCTCGCTCGGGTCCGGTGCGGCACCCAGCAAAACGAGGGTACCGTCCTTTTTCAATGATTCCAGATAAGGGGTGAAATCATGCTTG
This sequence comes from Pseudomonadota bacterium, assembly GCA_027491115.1. Classification (GTDB taxonomy): domain Bacteria; phylum Bdellovibrionota; class UBA1018; order UBA1018; family CAIMNF01; genus CAIMNF01. The sequence goes on along the minus strand of JAIXWV010000038.1, from coordinate 57,215 downwards.
GCGGAAACCGTGTCGAGAATGAAGTCGAACATCCCCTGCACGTTAGTAAAGGCTTCCGGACTTTTGGTGAGGATGAAGTGGCTTGCACCGAGTTTCTTGGCGTCTTTCTGTTTCGACGGGGAAGTACTGAAAACGGTGACTTCTGCACCCATGGCCTTGGCCAGTTTGACACCCATGTGTCCCAGGCCGCCGAGTCCGATGACTCCCACTTTCATGCCTTTTTTGATGCCATGGCGCTTGAGGGGGGAGTAAGTGGTGATGCCTGCGCAGAGCAAGGGAGCGACCTGCTCGAGCGGCAGTGATTTCTTGATCTTGAGAGCGTAAGCTTCACGAACGGTGATTCTCTCGGAATAGCCACCGTAGGTCGGCGTTTCAAGGTCCCGCTCCAAACTGTTGTAAGTGAAAGATGCGTGCTTCGTGCAGTACTGCTCTTCGTCCGACCGGCATTCACCGCATTTTCCGCAAGAGTCTACGAAACAACCCACACCGGCATGATCGCCGATCTTGAATCGGCTCACTTTTCTCCCGATCTCGACCACTCTGCCGACGATCTCGTGTCCCGGAACGCAGGGGTACTGGGTGGGTCCCCACTCACTTCGGGCCGTGTGGATGTCCGAATGACAGATGCCCGAGTACAGAATCTCGATCAGGATCTCGTCCGGACCGGGCTTTCTTCGTTGAATGGTATGGGGTGCCAGGGGAGAGTCAGCCGAGAAGGCAGCATAAGCTTTTGTTGGAATCATATACCGAGCATAGTGGAGCCGGTATGGGTGAGGCAAGCTGTCGAGGGCTTGACGTAATGGTCTCGACAGCTAGAATGAAGTCGTGCGATTCGCTTGGGTGATTTCCATTGTTTTGATGTGCGTGGCGGGGGGGTTGGCAGAAGCCCGATCGAAGGCCGATCGGCTAGCGGAGCGTGCCGCCAAGGTCGTGGCGAACACACTCGCCGAGGCACCGGTGCCGAATGAGATCTGTTTTTCCCCATCCGGGCCGTGTGAAGTCAAACTGGTCAAATTCATCCGTTCAGCCAAAAAGAGCGTTGATGTCGCTGTGTTCGACATCAACCTTCCGTCCGTGGTCGACGCATTGATCGAGATTTCCTCTCGAATCCCCGTGAGGGTCCTGGTGGACCGGCGGAATTCCAAAAACACCCATTCGGGTGTTCCGAAGTTGTTGCGTGCCGGAGTGAAGGTGCGTTACGGACGGCAGAAAGGGATCATGCACCACAAGTTCGTATTGGTGGACGGAGGTCGAATGGAGACCGGATCATTCAACTTCACCAACGGGGCGGCGAACAAGAATCAAGAGAACCAGATCTATTTGGAAGAAGCCAAGCTGGTTACTCCTTTTGTGAGGCAGTTCGAGAAGATGTGGACGGAAAGCCTTCCGTAAGTTGTGACCTATCGAGCTGCCGGGGGTTCCACCAGCTTCACTCCGATTCCCTCACGGATCCGGTCCTCCGGATAGAGGATGACCCGCTCGATTCCGGTCAGGCCTTCCAGGATCTCCACCCAGTGGCCATCATCGATTCCCCGTGCAATCGATCTCCGCTGTGCTTTTCGCTCATTGACCACAAAGACCGACCATTCGCCGCCGGATCGGATCAAGGTTCCGATGGGGATCTTCAGGCAACGGCTCACTCTGGCGGTTTCAATGCTCACCTCGGCGTGAAAGAGGTTTCCGGTCCAGGGGGCCTGGTGAGAAATCGGCCTTAAGGGTTCCAGGATCACCTCCGTCCGCTCCTCGTCCACGCCCAAAGCGGAGACTTTGACGAATGCGGCCTGACTCAGTCGCTTGACCCGTGCAGGAACCGCTGATTTCAAGCCGAAGCCTTTCACAGTCGCGTTTTGCCCCGGTCGGACCCGCGCCGCATCGGATGTCAGGATTTCTGCGACGATCTCGAGTCTTTTCGGATCGATGATTTCGATCAACGGTTCGCCTCGCCTGACGGGGCCGGCGGTTTCCCTCATTACGCGCGACACTACGCCGTTCAAAGGTGAGCGGAGCGGCTCGGGATTCACATCCCATAAGATGCGGGTGATCACCTGGTCTTTCCTGACGGGTTCTCCCGCCTTCAATGTGATGGTTCCGATCTCTCCGTCTGCAAAAGCGGAAAGGACTCTTCGATCCAGGCTCCGGAAGTAGCCGTCGATAGAAATGGTCTCCGCAACGTCGCCTTGAGTAACGCTCACGGTTTCGACCGGGATTCTTTTCGGTCGGAGGATGACCCAGAGCAGGAACAAGAACAAAGTGAGAATGATCCAAATACGGTATCGGTGCTTCATTTCATTCCTCCGTTTTGATGGCATCCGGAAGGGGGGTAGTACGACAAATGGTGCGCATCCAATGTGATCCTGCAAGAAAACAAGCACCCAAAATGATGAACGACAAGGCATAGGTTCTTGGCGAAATGACCACGGTGAAGTCATACTCTTCGGCATGCATGGCTTTCAGTGCGGCCCGGGTCAGGAGGTTGCCGGCCACACAACCGACCGGTGCTGCTAGAATCCATTGGATCGCTGTTTCAGATAAGAGCAAGTCGAATGCAGTTGAGAAAGGGAGGCCCAAGACCCTGAGACTCGCAATCTCCTTCTGACGTTCGGCGAAGCTGATACGGATCGAATTCAACAGGAGTGCGACTGCCATGACGATCGCAAACACCACCAACACCAGGCTCGACACCCGGATGAGTGTACCGAGTGTGCGGGCGAAGCTCACCAGAATGTCACGTTTAGTCACGATCGATTTTCCGAGAGGGCTTGCCTCGAGTCGCTCGAGAACATCGGGAACGGATGACGGGTTCACCCGAAGCAGGATCCGGTTGAATGAGGGCTCCTCGTCCAGAAGTGAATGAAGCCAGGTCTTTGGTACACGTGCTGATACTCCGATCGCATCCTGGATAAAGTGACTCACAGGTATGGAAAAATGCTTTTTCCCGTCTTCGAGTGATTCGAACGCCACCCGGTCGCCGACATTCAAACCCCAGACTTTCTGAAAATACCTGCTGAGTGCCAACCCTTCGACGGCGGGAAGTTCGAGACGGGGTAGGAGGGGAGCTCCAGTCAGCGCCAGGGTTTTCAAGTGCTGCTCGAAGCGCATTCTCACGGGAAGAATGCGGTAGGTCTCGTGCTCCAATACACCCGGAATTTGACCCCAGGAATCAGCACTGGCATCCTTCACGGGAGTCCGAAGGGACATGGAGAGCGTCTCCCTCGATTGCCGCAGAAAACGCTCATCGATCAGGTTTTCGAGGATGTCGTTCCAGGACAAGGACATGATGAGCAGGATCCAGGCACAGGCCATTCCCAAGATGTTCCATGCGAGTCGGATGGGGTGTGCCAGAGAGTTTCTCAAGATCATCCGGATTCGAACCGGTATTCGAGGACCGATAAATGAGCGGTCGAGAATGCCGGTTCGGAACCGCTGTGGAGCCGGGGGACGAAGGGCTTCGGCAGGGGTGAGCGCTCGAATCGAACGCAAGGCGGAGACCGCCCCGAGGACACCAGCGGTGACAGATGCGAGTAGACCCAGGAGGATCGCGTCGAATCCCGGCCTGAAGACGATCTCCGGAAAGCGAAAAAAAGCCTGGTACGATCGGGACATGAGGCTTCCGATCCCCGTGCCCAATGCGATTCCGGCAACGGCGCCGATGGCGATCATACTCAATGCCAGCTTCAGATAGTGAACCATGATCTCAAGAGAGCGGTATCCGAGCGCGCGGAGGGTTGCGATCTGAACCCGTTCCATTTGAACCAGGCGAGCCAAGGTGTTGTGAATGAGGAAGGTGGCGATTCCAAGAAAAATCCCCGGAAAGAGAACAGCCAAGGTCTTTTGTTCGGTGATCTCGTTTTCCACCAGACGGTTGGAAAGTTGATCTTTTCGCAGGAAAGATCCGGAGGACCCGTAGGGCTTTAGAATTCGATCCAGGTCCTCGATCACGCCAGTAGTGGAAATACCGGGTGAGACTTTCAAACTCAACCTTTGGAAGGTGCGGCCTTTTCTGGAAATTCGTTCAAGATCCTTCCGGTTCATCCAGACCAGTCCGTAGCGGGTATTGTCCGGAAGGGGAGACCCAGGTCCGATCAAGTAGACAGAATCCGGCGAAAGGCCCAAACCGGAAATCCTGAACATCCATTGTCTTCCGCCGACGATGCCACCGAGGGTGTCACCTGGTCTGAGCGTTCGTGCCAAAGCGAATCCTTCGCTGACCAGAATCTCGGGAATCTGTGTGGACGCCGGAAGGGTCCCAGATTTCAAGTGCACACGATCCAGCCCGGGTGAGCCGGCCTCTGGCAGGGAGATGAATCGTGCGGATGGTGCCCCTGGCAGACGGATCAGGGCACTTTCCACCAAACGAAGATCGACTTCCCGGACGCCCGGTATGGCTCGGATCCGTGATTCGAGCGAAAGGGGGGCTTCTTTGACTTCTGCGAAGATGTCTCCGAAGTGGAGATTGTCATAAGTATGCTGCTTCGCGCGTTGAAGCGCATCGTAGGAACTCCATGCAGCAATCAAGAGTCCGGATCCGCAGGCCACCAACACAGCGATGCTCACGGTTTGAAAACGGAGTCTCACCAAACTTCTCAGGATTTTAGTGTTGAGCGCCTGTTTCACCATCGGATCTGGTCCAGGGCCAGTCGATCGGGTTGAATCCTGACTTCCGCGATTTTTCCGTTTTCAATTCGGATCACGCGATCCGCTATTCCGGCAATGGCCGCATTGTGGGTGATGATGACCACTAGGGTGCCGAGCTCGGAATGAATCTTTTGAATTGCTTCGAGAACCTTCCTACCGGTCTCATAATCCAGCGCACCGGTCGGTTCGTCACACAAGAGGATGTCCGGACGTTTCGCGATGGCGCGGGCGATCGAGACCCGTTGCTGCTCTCCTCCCGAGAGCTGGGACGGAAAGCGATCCGCGAGAGCCTTTATGCCGACCAGATCCAGGGCATCTTCGGGCTTCATGGGTGACGAGGTGATTTCGGTGACGAGGCGGATATTCTCCACAGCCGTGAGGCTTGCAATCAGATTGTAGAACTGGAAAACGAATCCGACGTGTTCCCTCCTGAAGCGGGTGAGGGTCTCCTCATCCGAGTTGACCAAATTGTGGTCGCGATAAAATACTTCACCTGAGCTTGCGGAATCGAGTCCTCCCAGGATGTTGAGGAGGGTGGTTTTGCCACTACCGGACGGGCCCAGGAGCACCACCATCTCATGCTCGTAAAGGTCGAGATCCACGCCACGGAGCGCATGAACGGTCACTTCACCCCAAGTGTAGGTTTTGACGAGATTCCGGGCTTTGAATACCGGAGCCCGCTCCGGTCCGGAAAAGGTCATGTCCCGTCATCAAGCATGAAGCGCGCCATGAGGAATCCTGATTCAGAGGGATTCATATTGTCCTCGTTCCTCCACTCAGGTAATTTTAGTTGAATGATGCCTAACGTTCGTTCGGATTTACGCGCCTCGGTAGTGGTATTTTTGGTAGCCCTGCCACTTTGTCTTGGAATCGCCCTGGCCTCGAAGGCGCCCTTGGTGGCAGGACTGGTGGCGGGAATAGTCGGTGGGATTGTGGCATCGAGCTTGAGCGGCTCGCGACTCAGTGTTTCGGGCCCGGCTGCCGGACTTGCAGTGATCGTGGCGAATGGAATCGACCAGGTGGGAGGGTTCGAGGCGTTCACTGTGGCGGTTTTCTTGTCCGGTCTGATCCAGATCGTGTTCTCCCTGATGAAAGCCGGAGTGATCGGGAATTTTTTCCCATCCTCGGTCATCACCGGCATGTTGTCCGCAATCGGACTGTTACTGATTCTGAAACAAATTCCCCACGCGGTCGGTTTGGACAGTGCATTCATGGGAACCTTCGAGTTTTTTCAGCCCGAAGACGGGCAAAACACGTTCAGTGAGTTGATGGAAGCCTTTGAAGTGTTCGACCTGGAGTGCGTCATCATCGCGCTGGTCAGCTTCGGAGTGATTCTGGGTTGGGAGCGGATCGGACCGAAGGTGAAGTCGGTTTGGATCCGCAGTATCCCGAGTGCTCTGCTGGCCGTGGTCGCAGGGGTGCTGCTGAGCCGGTATGGTTTTCATGCCTTGGGCATGGAGCTCGATATCAAGCACCGGGTCGCACTTCCCTTCAGTGGAGGTGTCTCGGAGATCCTGGGTGGTTTGATCCGTCCGGATTGGAGTGCGCTCGGGAATGCTACGATCTATGTGACCGCACTCACGATTGCAATTGTCGGATCCCTGGAGAGTCTCCTCAGTCTTGATGCTGCCGACAAGATCGATCCGAAAAAGAGAAGCAGTTCCAAAAACCGTGAGCTCTTGGCGCAAGGGGTGTCCAACACCCTCGCGGGACTCCTGGGTGGGCTTCCCGTCACCGCGGTCATTGTGCGGACTTCGGCCAATGTGAGTGCCGGTGCCGAGGATCGTTGGTCCGGAATCTTTCACGGAATCTGGCTTCTCCTGGCGATCATTCTGTTTCCGAAGGTCCTGACCTTGATTCCACTTTCGGTTTTGGCGGTCGTCCTCATTCTGGTCGGCTACAAACTGACCAAACCCGAGCTGTACCGGAAGATGTACGCCAATGGACCGGATCAGTTTGTCCCGTTTGTGATCACGATTCTTGCCATACTGTTCACCGACCTTTTGAAGGGAGTTGTCGTAGGGATGGTGATCGGTTTCGCTTTCGTGATCAAGCGAAGCCAGAAGAAATCCATGATTCTCGTGAAGGGTGACGAATCCTTCAGCCTGCTCCGGTTTGTGAAAGATGTCTCGTTTCTGAACAAGCATGAACTCTTGCTCCATCTGAGATCCATCGAGTCAGGGACCACGCTTGAGATCGATGGAGGGTCGGAGAACCATTTCGATCCGGACATCGTCAGCGTGCTCGAGGATTTCGTTCAAGGCGCGCCCGGTCGTGGAATTCAAGTCAATGTCCGTAAAACTCGGGGTGCAGTGACCCCGTTTTTCAGGGGGTAATCATGAATCGTATTAAAAAGTTGTTATTGGAGAACCTCGCTTGGTCCAAGGGGAAGATCCAGAATAACCCCGACTATTTCGCCCACTTGGCAGAAGGCCAGAAACCCGACTACTTGTGGATCGGATGCTCGGACTCGAGAGTAGATCCATCTGAGCTCACCAACACCCAACCCGGGGAGATGTTCGTGCACCGGAATGTGGCCAACCTCGTGGTCCATACCGACTTGAATCTTCTGAGTGTCGTCCAGTATGCAGTCGAAGCCCTGAAGGTTGACCACATCATCGTTTGCGGGCACTACAATTGCGGGGGAGTGAAGGCCGCGATGGGGAGCGCGTCGATCGGGGTGATCGATCACTGGATCCGGAACATCAAGGACACCTACTCGTTCCACCGTTTCGAGGTGGACGGGATCAAGAGTGAGTCGGATCGGGTCAACCGTCTGGTGGAACTGAATGTGATGGCCCAGGTGAAGAACCTGGCGAGTACCTCGATCATTCAGAAAGCCTGGAAAGAGCGAAAGGGATTCCCGGCACTCCATGGTTGGGTCTATGACATCAACACCGGGCTGTGTAAGTCGATGGCTATGATTCAATCGGCCGATGAGTTGGATGTGGCCCACCGATATACATTTTGAGGAGAGTTCAAGCTCTTGGTCTTTGCATGAATTTTAGTTGGGTTTCGACGAGTGCATCGAACACATGAAGCATTTTCCAATGCGCTCCGGGAGGGTCTACCGAGCAAAGGCCCCTGAGGGCCAGAGATTCAATGAGGTGGGTCGTTGCCTCGACCGTGGAGAGACAGTTCGGGCGGGGCTGTTTTTTGAATCGAAACTGTGAAAGAAAATTCACCGAGAAACTGATCTTCGGAAGAGAGGAAAGGAGGACGCTGGTCCGGATCATCCTTTTGGCCGAAGACCAGGTACCATCGATCAGTAAAATTCCAAGTTTCTTTCCGTCCTGAGGAAAGGCCTGAAGCAGGCATTTGTCAGATGCCTCTGTAAGATTCAGACTGTCGGATCCGGGATAGAGAACCACCCACCGAAGTGTCGGGTCTTGGACCATTGTCCTAAAACGGGAGTCCCGATCGAAATCCTGTCCATATCCTCGAATGATCGCGCAATTCCGTATCGATTTCGCGACGATTCGAGCGGTCCCTGTCGTTTTGGAGTACTCACGCGGGTGAACCAATAGAGCCATCCTGACCTCGATCTCAAATGGGATGAGCAGCGAGCACAGACAGAGTCCTGGAATGCGGGCACAGTTCGGACAGGAGATCCGGAATGTGTCATCGGTCATTTCTTGCCGAGCCTCATCAGAGAGCAGGAAATGACTTCCCCTGAAATCGCATGAGTTCCGACCTGGATCATCAGTGCGCCATCCTGTTGGATCAGGTTCCAGTTGTTATCTCGGGCCAGGGTGCCCTTCAGTGTTTCCAGTAGGCCCTGTGAAAAATGGTACAGTTCGAGTCTCTCTGGTTGGTAGATTCCAGCATGGTCAAGTTCCTCGATCAAGAGTTCCGGGTTTTTGTAGGTGTAAATCCTGACTTTCGGGCTTGATTTCGTCGCACGATGGAGCTTGCGTGTGCTCGGGTTTCCGATATCAATCCACAGCTTGTACCCTCCGCCCGGGTCGGCAATCGAGATACAAGGCTCATCCGGGTTGCCCAGCCCTTCTTTCGAGAAGGCGAGTCCACTCGAAAAGTTCAGAGTGAAGGCCAGCGTTCGCGTGAGGAGAAACTCCTCGTTTTCTGAAGGATGTCTCGCAATGCGGATGTCGATTTTCTCGTAAACCCCACGGTCAATGTCACTGAGGTCGATTCGAAAACGGTGGAGCGTGGAGGGGGGTGCCATGAAAAAAATGGAGGAGGGGATGGGATTCGAACCCACGAAAGGTGTGACCCTTTACACGCTTTCCAAGCGTGCTCCTTCAACCACTCGGACACCCCTCCAGTTGAACGATGAAATGTAATGTGGAAGGTAGCATCGAACGGGGGGTCAATCAACGGCTTTTCAGGATTCCTGGCAATCCGGGCAGATACCCGAGAATTCGAGCTTGTGTGAAAGTCCGGTGTAGCCCATTCGCGCGACCAGGTTCTCGATCGCCTGGATCTCACAGGCCTCGATTGGAGCGATTTTACCGCAGGACTTACACTGAACATGGTGATGGTGGTGGGTATCTCCGGGGGCGAGGCATCTGTATTCGTAACGCGCCACGCCATCATCTAGAAGGGTGGAGCTCACGATGCCCGTTTCCGTGAAGCTCAGGAGGGTCCGGTAGATGGTGGTCCAATCTGCTTTCTTTTTCGCTTTACGGGTGAGGGCTGAAACCACCTCATCCACCGTCATCAGGCAGCGTTTGGTTTCCAGAAGCTCCAGTACCCGGAGGCGGGACGGAGTGAGTTTCAGGCCGGCCCCCCGGATCCGATCCTCTAGGGATTCGGATTTTTCATGCTTATGGTTGCAAATCATCTGCAACACCATAGAATGCGCGCAAGGTTCCGATCAATGGCAAAACGCATGCGCCGCCCCTTTTTGAAGAGCATCGTGATCCACCTCATCCTGGTCGGGGTGGTGGTGGCGCTTCTTTTTGCCTCTCGTGAGCCCGAGAAAAAGGACGAGAGCATCACCCTCGAGAACATCCGGATCGAGCAAGAGGTCAAGCAGGCTGTCCATGAGGCGGTTCATCAGCTCGGGATTCCGCATGAGGAACCTGAAGAAACAGTAACCGAGGCGTCGGCACCTCCGGTGAGCCCTCCGGTACCTCGAGGAACCCCGGGGAATCCAGGTCTGAATCGTGAGGACAGTGGGCCGCCCCCCGGAGAAATGGAGCGCTACTTGGCCGGAGTGATTGCCCGCCTGCACCAGACCAAACGCTATCCACGTGAGGCGCAGTTCAACGAGCAGGAGGGCACGGTGATGCTCCTGATTGAAGTTGCGGCCGATGGCGGAGTCCTCCGCTCAGAAGTTGAAAATGCGAGTCCTTTCGAGAGCCTGAATCGGGCGGCGCTCGAGGCGGTGAGAGCTGTCGGGCGATTGGCACCCGTTCCGACAGGGAAGGCGGTCATCCTCCATATCCCCATCCGCTTCCAGCTCCGCTGATTTTTTAGATGCAAACTGGTTGCATTTGAATTAGCGTTAAGGACCATGAAGACCCAACTCATTCTTTTGGCCCTGTATCTACCCGTGTTCTCTGCCACCGCCCACGAGCTCGAGCTCCCTGAAATCAGCGTGCTCGGAACCCCGGAGCGCCGCTCGGCATTCGATTTCTTGCCGACCGTTTCCAAAATCGGTGGAGCCAAACTCGACCGTAAGAAACAGACCACGCTCGGAGAAACACTCTCGCAGGAAGTCGGGGTGAGCTCGAGCTTCTTCGGTCCGAACGCCTCCCGACCTGTGATTCGGGGTTTGGATGGAGACCGGGTCCGAATGCTCGAGAACGGAATTGGCCTGCTCGATGCCTCGGGCGCCAGTCCGGACCATGCTGTAGCCATCGATCCCTTGCTGCTGGAGTCGGTTGAGATTTTGCGAGGCCCATCGGCGCTTCTGTACGGTAACAGCGCAGTCGGTGGGGTGGTGAACCTGCGGACCAACCGGATCTCAGAAACTGGCATCGAAACTGGACATTCCGACTTCAGCCTCCGGTATTCGAGTGTGGATCAAGGAAAAGCAGCGGGCGGAGTGGCCTGCTACAAGCTCGGGGATTTTGTGTTCCACATCGACGGAACGATCCGGAGTACCGAGAACTATGCGGTTCCCACAGCGCAAGAAGAGGTCGAGAACAGCTCGAACCGGACTTCTCAGGCCGCGATCGGGATCAGTCGTCCGTTTGAGAACGGATTCGTGGGCCTGGCGCTTTCGGGCTTTCTCACTGACTACGGGACCGTGGCCGAGGAAGAGGTGCGGATCGGGATGGATCGGGTCAGGTTGGATGCCGCTGGCGAGATCAAGCGCGTTGCGTTCTTCGACTCGATCCGCTTCAAGTCGGCCTACACCAAGTACGAGCATCAAGAGCGTGAAGGTGGTGAAATCGGAACGGTGTTCCGGAACCGCGGGATTGAATCGCGGGTGGATGCGAAGAGCGGGAACACTACCTTTGGGCTTCAGCAACAGTATTCGCGTCTGAGTGCGCTCGGTGATGAGGCCTTCCTTCCGACGAACCGGAGTTCGTCTTGGGCACTCTTCGGCCTCCAAGAGGCGAAGTGGGGTGCGATCCGTCCTTCGGTCGGGGTCAGGCTTGATGCTTCTTCCGTGACGGGTGAGGCGGGAGATCTGCTCACCGAAGAAACGTCTCGGAACTTCTTTGCTCCGAGCGGCTCGCTCGGGTTCCAGGTGGATGTTCCAGCTCCGATCACGGGTCAAGAATGGACTGTCGGTTTGAACTCGACCTATACCGAGCGTGCTCCCAACTATCAGGAGCTTTTCGCAGACGGAGCTCACATGGCTACAGGGATTGTCGAAAAGGGTAATAGCTCGTTCCGGACCGAGAAAAACCTTGGCCTGGAGGCCTCGCTGAAGGTGAAGGATCGCCAAAATGAAGCACGGTTCACCACCTATGTTCAGGATTTCCGGAATTACCTCGCGCTAACCCCAACGGGATCCCAGGATGACATGGGGACGCCCGGGGATACGACGGACGATCTGGAGATCTACGAGTTTCGTGCGACTCCTGCCCGCCTGTTCGGAGCGGAATTCGAGTATACCCACAAGCTGGAGCAGGCCTTTTTGAGCGGAAACTGGGAGTTCGACTTCAAGGCCGACTGGATGCGTGGCCTGGATCTCGGCGGAGGCGGAAATCTGCCTCGGATGGTGCCGGCGCGAGGAACGGTGGGTGTGCGTTACCAGCAGACCTATTTTGCAATCGACGGCGAGCTCCAGCGGGTCGAAGGGCAGAACGTGATCGCTGCGAATGAGCTCGCCACCCGTGGCTATACGATGTTGAATCTCGGAGCGGAAATCCCTTTATCGGGAGGTTTTGGGAACTTGAAAGCGATTCTGCGGGCGAATAACCTGTTCGATGTCGAGGCTCGCAATCACCTTTCGTTCTTGAAGGAACTAGCGCCCTTGCCGGGACGGAACATCGTGATCGGGATCCAGGGCTCTATTTGAAGAGCGTCGGTCGGACCGGGAAGGTCTGAAGCAAGCTCTCCAGCTGTTGTTTGGACCGGAGTGCCTCGGGGTGCTCCGGTCCTGATTTTTTCTCAGCGAGGATCAGCTCATTCTTCATCGAGTGTTCCCAGCCAACCAGCTCGGTGACCGTGACCTGATAACCGAGCGAGCTCAAGTACAGGGTCCGGATCACGTTCGTGAGGTGGCTTCCAAACTCCCTGCGGTGCAGGGCCTGGCGGTACAGGGGGGATCGATCGGGCGCAGGGATCCCGCCCAATTGTGAGGCCACTTCCGCCTGGCAGCACGGAACCAAAGCGAAGGCGCGAGCCTCGTGTCGCAATCCGAAGCGAATCGCATCATCTGTTGCGGTGTCGCAAGCATGCAGAGCGGTGACCAGATCAACCGATCCCTTGACATGGGCCTCTCCAATGGTCGAAGCGATGAATTCCATCATGCTAAATCCTGAATCCGAGGCAAGTTTTTGTGAGCGCTCGACGAGCTCGGGACGGTTCTCGATCGAGATCATTCGAGCTCCGCCAAGCTGCTTCAAGTAGAGATCGGTGAGAATGAATCCGAGGTAGGACTTCCCGGCACCCATGTCCACGACGGTCATTCCTGAATCCGTATTGTGGAGTTTGCGGATCAAGGGCTCGATGAGCTGGGCAAGATGATGCACCTGCTTCAATTTGCGTCGGGAATCCGCGTTCAGCTTTCCTTCCCGGGTGAGAATGTGCAGGGCCTTTAGGAGTTCTTCGGAGTTTCCGCGCCAGAGTGTGCTCAGGTCTTCTTTCATGCCTTCTTAGATTCTCAATCTAAGATCGTTTCGAAAATAAAATATTTTATCAAAAAAGAACGAGAGGGAATTGACACCCGGTAGGGGTTCGTTACGATGGAGCTACATCGGTTGTGAGATCGGCTTCAGGGACGAGGCAACTGTATCGAAGTGTGGTTGCGGTCGAGGTCCATCCAAGGGATTGGATAAAGCATTGGCTTGATCGACGGAGTGATCGGTTTGACCCTTTACGGGCCCCGGTGGGAGGTTTCTCCTACCGGGGTTTTTTCTTTTTGGATTCCGGAATCCGGATCGTGGTTCGAAACTTGTCGACAGTTGCGGGACGCGGTCCGACCATCCTTCCGGAATGCTTACTGTTTTCAGCATCTCCTCTTGGCAGGTGTTCTGCACCTTAATGAAACAAGAGGGGTGAGTGCTGAATGAGCTACGGAAAAAAGGTTTTCTGGATCGGGTGGGTGTTGGTGTGGGGTGCGGGATGCGGGGAGGTCCGGTTCCGGTCTGAAGCCTTGAGCGCACCGATTTTTTTGCGGGAGATGAGAGGCGGGTCCGGTACTGCCCCGGTTCGCCTCATGATTTTCGAAGGTAAGCCTCCTGGTTCTGCTGCATCTCCATCTGGAATGCTCTCTTTTGTGGAGCGTCAGGTTCGGTTCGAGGTTACCCCTTCCGGGCAGGCCAACCGAATCGAGAACGACATCACGACTGGATCCTATCCGGTGATTCAGGATGCAGAGGGCGCTGACGGGGTATTTCTCTCCGTGTATGTCGACGAAACGGCACGACTGATGATGGAGAACCCCAAAAGAGAGGACGCGCCCACTTGGTATTCTCCTTCATTCGGATACTGCTCCAAGTTCCGGTTTCTCGGAAACGACCGCTTGAGTCGTCCGTTCATTTGCACGCCTGATGCGATTTTTTGTGTGATTCCGCGGCCTACCGAAGTTCCCTGTGAGCTGGATCCAGCAGCCCAAACTGTCTGTGCGGGCTACTACCCCGTCCCCTTCAATCCGGATGCGATATTGAAAAAAACAATCGCGAATCATCGTTTCATGCTGAGTGAGCCCCGTGCCTTCGAGTGCATCGAAACCCGGGTGGGGCATCCGCTCACCTTTGAATTCCGGAATTATCGCGAGCTCCGTACTTTGCGCATGGTCCCCGCACAAGGGGGTGAAAGGGTCGACTTCAGTTGGGGTAGCTAAGCGTGAGGACTTCGCGAAGATTGCGCTCCCGTTCCTCCAGGTCGAGGCCGTAGCCGATCAAAAACTGATCGTCGACTTTCCGGCCCACGTATTTGACCGGAACATGAACGACTCGTTTTTGGGCCTTGTCGAGCAGGGTCACGATTTCGAGAGAGGCGGGTTCGGACTGGATCAGACGCTCGTACAGGAACTTGAGTGAGCGACCGCTGTCGATGATTTCTTCGACGATGAGGACGTGCTTGCCACGAATGTCCCTGGAAATGTCCTTGAGAAGCGTGACGGTCCCGCTGGAGTGCCGGTTTTTTCCGTAACTGGACAGGCGGACGAAGTCGATCTCGACATCCATCCGGAGTTCGCGCATGAGATCGGTCATGAATACGAAGGCGCCCTTCAAAACACCGATCAGGAGGATCGGTGCGCCGTCGTAGTCCTTGCGGATCCGGTCTGCGAGATCCCGGACCATGATTTTGATGTCACCTTCGCTCAGAACCTTGCTGAACTTCGGAGTCCCGTTCATGCCTGAGTGTTGGTTTCCGGAGCGTTTGCTGTCTTCTCGGATTTCTCGGGCTCATTCACCCTCTTGAAGTTCGCTTCTTCGATGCCGCTGATCGAGTCTTTGAAATTTTTGACCGCTTTTCCCATGGTCATTCCGAGTTCCGGCAGTCTGCGCGGTCCAAAGATGAGGAGTACGACGCCGACGATCAGGATGTGTTCGAAAGAAATGCCAAACATGGAAGTCCTCCAGGAAAAGGTTTTGCGAGGGGTAAAGGGATACCGCGCATGGACGGTCGAGTCAAATATTCTCAGTCCAGCACCTCGGTGGAATCGATCTGAGTCAGGCTAGCCTCGCCATGGAGCTTGGCGCACTGCAAAATGGAGCCACGATCCGGCTCGTCACCTCCGCCGGTAATCGCCTTCCGGGAGAGTCGTGCTCGACGCTTTCCCTCTTCACCACACATGAAGAATTCCCAGGTTTTTTTGCCGAGTGAATGGGTCGGGCTGACCAGACGATGTCGGCCGCCGGACGGACCTTTGAGTCGAGGGAGGATCTCTTCGCGCGGTTTACGAGTTTTTTGTAGTACAAGGTAGCTGAAGGGGAGGGACTTCCGATCCAGTCCGGCCAAGGCATCAAGTTCCCTGAGGTAGGCGGGTCTCCACCAATTTACTTCTTCATGGCACCAGTCGTCTTCCTTGGTCAGCGCCCCGCAGGCCTGGTGTCCGAGGCAAGGTAGCAGAACTTGAAGGGGTACCGCTCCGGAGTTCACTTTGGGGTGGGCGATCAGGGCTTTGCGAATCTCGAGCAGCTTGCGAGACTGCAACCTCAAAGCGGGTTCCACCAGGATCACCACGCCCTCGTCTTCGAGGTGGTGCTCGCAAGTATCGATGAGATTCGAGGCGATGACTTCGGGAGGCAGCTCGCTCTCGTTCAAAAAATAGCTCGAAACAAACAAATGGAACCGAGGTGCTGCTTCGGGAAGCCAGCGACGTCCGAGCTCGACTCGACGGTGAAAGGGACGTGCATCGAATCCCGCACCGGAGAAATGCTCGAACCAGGCTTTCCCCATTTGCAAGGCGGCCTTGCTCTGTTCGATCAAAGCAAAATTGCCTCGAGCAGGCAGCCCGATGGGGGCGTGCTTCTCTCCTGCAATGATTCCACAGGCGCCAGAAGCGAGACCGGCCCCCCATTCCAGACCACGGAATTCGCCATCCGAAGGAAAGGGCCATTTGAATCCGAGACGATGCAGTTCACTCCAGACCGCGGCCACCCGGAACAGATTGCAGGGCATGAACGAAAGAAAGTAGGCGAGTCGGCGGTTCTTTGCACTCCCTCCCTCGGTCCAGTAAGCTTCGGTGTCGATGCCATCCGTTTGACTCCCCTCCATCCGGTTGAAGAGATTGGAAAGTGCCTTCACATGGGGCGCGATGGATCGTGAAAGGTAACGTTTCGACTCAAGGGTTTCCCCCTCGGGAAGCAGGCGCTGTTGGGACATGAAGTCAGTCAAGACCGGCTCGAAGCCTTCTTTGAATGCGTCCACCAGTGCGACCGGAACTCTCATGGAATTGTTTCCTTTTGGATTGACCTTACGCTAACCTAAACCCTGAATGAAACTAGGTTTAGCTGATCAAACTGCCCCTCGTCCACCGGCAATTTTACTGCTTGGTGAGGGGGCTGCCACCACCCAGATCCGGGACGATCTCATCTCCCTCGGTCTGGCCGTGTTCCAATTGTCCGAATTGGGCTTGGATCCCGAGGTGGCCCAGCTTCCAAAAATCACCGACCCCGACGCAGGCACTCGCATCAAGGTCTTGTTCGAAGCCTTCAAGCAACGGGACCAGGTCGAGCCCTTCGAGCACCTCTGGGTCCACCCCGGGGTGACCCTTTGGGGTGAGCGCCCCGAGATGGAGACCTGGGCACGCCAATCCGGTTTGGCCGCGATCTGTTCTTCCTCCCGGAATCTTCAACTCTTCTGGAACATCCACCAGTCCCTCGGCCTCGCCAAAAGTGCAGGAGTGCCGACTCTGGTGCTTTCCGACGAACCCGTCACTTCTACCCGTGAGATCGAGCAATCCATCCAGCGTCTGATGGGAGAAGGTCGAGCTGTATTGCCGTTTGTCCTGAAAAGCGCCTACAGGGCCCGTGGTGGATTTGGTGTGCGGGTGATCCGTGAACTTGAAGAACTCGATGAGTGGGTGCCGATCTGGATGAATCAGATCCGTGAGGGTTCCGGATCGTCATTGTTGTTTTTTGAGCGGTTCCTTGAGAGCTCGCGCTGTTTTGTCCAGCCTTTTGCGAGGACCAAAGAGGGCCACATCGAGTTTTTCCCGGTCATCGACGGATCCCTCATGTTCGAGGGACGCAACTGGGTCGAGGTTTGTCCTGCCCAAAGCTTGGACGAGGAGACCCGGCTCAAAATCGAAGATTATTCCACGCGCTTTCTCGATGCCGCGGATTTTGTCGGGGTTGGGAATCTCGTATTCCTCTCGAACGGGTTGGAAGTTTATTTCACTGAGGCGCTCGGGCGACTCAATTTCGGATTTAGGCTCTGGGAAAGTGTCGGCCGGACGCGTGCGGTCGAGTGGCAGGTTCACACGCTCGCGCCATCCTTGCTGCGGACACCACCGAAATCCATGCCCCGAATCGGCGCCGATGAGAGCGGAGATTCTCCAATTGTCGGCATCAATCTCAAGCTTTATTCCGAGGACACCTGGCTTAAAGTCCCCCATCCGGGTGTGGTCCACGAGGTGAGTCAGGAGACCGACTGGAGCGGCAGTGATTTTGAAGGAGTGCTCCACTGGGGCGTGACCCCCGGGCAAGATGTCGATTGGCGTTCGAGCGGGGCCCTCGGACAGGTCACACTTTTTGCGACGGATTGGAAAACCGCGCTGGTTCGTGCCCGCGAAATTCTCGAATCGATCTGGATTTCGGGTGGCATCCAGACCAACGAGCGCTTTTTGTATGAACTGCTTTCCCATCCTTGGGTCGAGGAATCGATGTTCTTCACCGGGTTTGTGGACGAAGAGTTCATTCCCAAGCAAACCCCGGATCCGTCCTGGTTGCCTGCCATCTCTGCTGCGATTGCGGAAATCTCTCCTCCTTTGGCTGAGAACGAGAGTTTCATCTGGATGAATCAGCGGCTTCCGGTCGGAGCGCCTTCGCTTCGCTGGACCCAACGACTCGAGATCGGTGCGGGTGCATTGAGAGGGGTGAAAGGGTATTTCCAAAATCAAGAGTCGAAAGCCGAGCGGATCTGTGTCTATCCAGTGCACGACAAGCGCTACATCGTCCGGATGAAAAACTGGTTTTTTTCAGTCCGCAGGTCCGAGCGCGGACGTCCGCTTTCATTGATGGCTCTCACCGGAGGGCGCGTGCATTCCATTTTTTTCAAGGAGCAGTCCCCAGTGCTCCCCAAGCAAACTGTGCTCATTCTCGAGACCCATCAGAACCTGATCCCGCACCGTCTTCCGATTCCCGTCCGGATCAAAGCCCTCAAGGTGAGGGCCGAGGACGAGGTGGTGGTGGGGCAGGAGCTGATCGAACTCGAGCGTTGGGAGAACAATTGAAAGTGAGGAGAGTCTGATGGCAAGTTTCTCGAAAAAGTTCACGATTCCAGGAAAGTCCTCCGACGTGATTTATCAGGCGGTTTCAACCGATATCGACCGTTTCCTGAGTAAGACCCCTCTCGGGACGGTGGAAGTCTCTCGCGAAGACGCCTCGAAAAAAGTGACCTTCAAGTCCTCGATGGCCAGTGGGACGCTCACTGCAACCGAGGGTGAGTTGTCTGTCGAAGTTTCACTGAGCTTTCTGGCCTCCGCCTTCAAGGGCAAGATCGAAGAAGGCGTAACTCGCTGGTTGAACAAGACTTTCCATGTCTGAAAAGTCCGGATCCTCCGTGCTGAAATCCGCCGGAGCGATGGGGATCGCCGTTTTCCTGAGCCGGATCCTGGGTTTGGTGCGTGAGCAGGTCTTCGCCGCGATGTTCGGTGCTTCGACTGCGACAGACGCCTATCAGATCGCATTCCGGATTCCCAACCTCTTGAGGGACCTCTTTGCCGAGGGTGCGATGAGTGCGGCCTTGGTCCCGACCTTCATCCGGGTTCAAAAAGAAGAGGGAAAAGCCAGAGGATGGCAGGTCGCCACTCGGGTGTTCGGTGTTCTGTTCGCGACGGTTTCAGTGATTTCCTTGCTCGGGATCCTGTACGCCGAGCCACTCGTCGCCTTGTATGCCGGCGCCTTTCGTAACATTCCGGGCAAATTCGAACTGACGGTCACCATGACCCGGATCATGATGCCGTTCTTTCCCTTGGTCGCGCTCGCCGCGGCTTTCATGGCCATCCTGAACGCTGCTGGAAAATTCTTCATTCCTTCTTTCGCCTCCGCTCTTTTCAATGTGGTTTCGATTCTGACCGGGGTCGTGCTCGCCGGATTCTTTGAGCACCCCATCGAAGGCATGGCTTGGGGAGTGGTCGCAGGTGGGTTCATTCAGGCCTTGATCCAGTGGCCTGTTCTGTTGAAAGTGGGCTATCGTCCCCAATGGTCACAACCGCTCCAGTCACCTGTATTCCGTGACCCCGCTCTGATTCGGATGATGGGCCTCATGATCCCCGGCACTGTCGGACTCGCTGCGACCCAAATCAACATCCTGGTGAACAGTATCTTTGCGACCTCAGTGGGTGAGGGTGCGGTTTCGTGGCTCAATTATTCCTTCCGGCTCATGCAGTTCCCGATCGGAGTGTTTGGAGTGTCGCTCGCCTCGGCTACGCTTCCCGCTTTCAGTCGGCACTGGTCGGCTCGTGAGCCCGATCAAGCGGTCGAGGTGCTCCGGAAATCGATCCGTCGGGTGTTCGCGGTAAACTTTCCTGCCTCGGCTGGTCTCGCTTTCCTGGGAGTTCCGATCTTGTCTCTCATTTTCGAGCATGGCAGGTTCTCTCCACTCGACACTCTGAACACGGCTCGTGCGCTGGCCGCCTATTCGATCGGGTTGACCGCCTACTCCGTGGTGAAGGTCCTGGTCCCGGTCTGTTACGCCATGGGAGAAACCCGGATCGCAGTGATTTCGAGTTTTTTCTCGGTGGGCGTGAACCTCTTGGCGAACTTTATGCTCGTGGGGAGCTTGGGGTTCACCGGCTTGGCACTGGGCACTTCTCTCACGGCATTGCTCAATGCAGGCCTCCTCTGGTTTTGGATCGGTCGACGGCTTCGGAGCGGAGGAGTTCGCGTTCCCGGAGTGGAGTTGCTTGGATCGGCTCTCAAATGTCTGGTTGCGGCATTGATCATGGGGGTGGTGGTTTGGGCTTTGGATCGGTACTGGGTCGCTCCAATGGTGCCTATAAATCCGCCCTGGTTCCGGGCAATGCGGGTCGGGATCGGAGTTTCGGTCGGCGTGGGAGTATATGTGGCAATCAGTATTTTGACCCGGATCGAAGAAACCCTTGAACTGCTCGAACTCTTCAAGAGAAGATGGGGTCGAGGAAAACGCTGATGTTCACCAAAAAAGACCACCTGAAGGCCCTTGCCAAAAACACTGTGAGCCGATTGGAGCAGGATCAGGCGATTGCGCTCAATCCGCGGACACGGCAGATGGTTTACCAAGACCTTTTCCTGAAACTCGAGGCACTCGTTCTGACGGATGAGGACATTCGGGAAAAGATTCTCTCCGAGCTTGGCCAGAAAGCTGAGCAGTTGGGTGAGGCCGGACAAACTGAGAGTGATCATTACAAGGCTGCTAAAGCGGTTCTGATGGCCAAATTTGGTGAAAACGCCGTTGCTGGGCTTTATTACCAGCGGCCGGTCAAAGTGGTTGCTCAGGAGATTGCGCGGTTCCTGATGACCCACACCCAGGTGGAAGAAGTTTTTCCATCCGACGAGGAACTTGAAAAATCCATTGTCGATTTCCTGAAACGTTTTAATCCTGACCTTCTGCATTGAGCGGAACAGTCGGTTTTTTGGCGCAGGTCCGATTCGGGATTTCCGGGTGGCAAAGATCCGGTGGTTCTGGTTAAACTGTTTGGGCACCCTCCTGACCTCCAGGATGGAAACCTATGGGAGTTGCATTGTGAACGGATATTCTCGCTTTCTGGGCCTTGGATTCTCTTTTTTCATGGTATGGAACCTCTCGGGCTGCGCGGGAACACTGAGTGGTAATTTTTTCAAATCAGGCACAGCCACCGGAGCGGGAACGGCTGATGAAAACGAGACCGTAACTTGGTCGAATGAGACTCCCGAGTCAGTGGAGTTCAAACTCGATTACCGTGGAAACCCAATCCCGGTGACTCGATTCGACCTCCCTGTTGAAATGAACAAAACGGTCGAAAAATGGATCGACTATTTCACCGGCAAGGGCCGTGGGCACTTTGAAAAATACCTCGAACGCTCGGAATATTTCATTCCCTTTTTGAAGCCGATCCTCCGGAATGCCAAAGCTCCGGAAGACCTCGTTTACTTGGCGATGATCGAGAGTGGTTTCAACAACAATGCCCGCTCGAATGCCCGTGCCGTGGGAGCTTGGCAGTTCATTCCTGCCACCGGACGTCGCTACGGACTCGATGTAAATTGGTGGGTGGATGAGCGCCGGGATGTCGAGAAATCAACCATCGCCGCTATCCAATACTTGAAGGAGCTCAATGTGATGTTCGGCAGCTGGCATCTCGCCGCGGCCGCCTACAATGCGGGTGAGGCCAAGATCCAGCGTGCGATCGGGAAGTATAAGACCCGTGATTTCTGGGAGCTTTCCGACAAAAAGCGAAAGTACCTGAAGCCCGAAACGAAGAACTACGTTCCGAAGCTCTTTGCCGCTGCGATCATTTGCAAAAACCGCAAGTTTTTCGGTTTCGCTGAGAACTACACCGCTTTGCGGAGTGTGAACGCCGCAGTGGTGGCCGCCAAAGCCGAAGAAAAGGATGATATCGGACGCCTTCCTGACCAGCTGGATTCCGACAAAACAGAAGGTGGCACTCCTGCCAATCCCGACAATCTGGTGGAGTTGACTCGCGATTCACCCATGGACGCCGACGAGGCGGCCCAGCTTTCTCCTGACTCAATGGAGTCCATGCTCCGTTCCATGTCGAATCCGGTTCGCACTCCCCATGTGAATGTGAAGGGTGAGGTGAACGGGGATATCCTCACCGAAGTCGAAGTTCCTTCTCCTGCAGATCTGTTCAAGGTGGCTTCTGCCGCCGGACTCACGTACATGGAATTCAAATCCATGAACCCGGAACTTTCCCGCTGGGTCACACCTCCGGACACCAAGACGTATCGGGTCCGGATGCCGTTGAGCCATAAAGAGACCTTCATCAAAAAGTATTTCGACAACGGGTTTCAAAAAGACGTGACCTTCCTCGTCTACAAGGCCCGGAAAGGGGATACCCCCAAGAAGGTGGCCAAGCGGTTCGGCATCAGTGCCGATCCCCTTCTCGACATGAACGAGATCAAAGGACAGAACGTTTCCTTCATGCCAGGAACTCTGGTTGAATTGCCGATCCCCAGCGACTTTGTCCGCTCCCTGGCATCCTTGAAGACCCTCGAATTGCTCGATCCGGTTTATCCGAAAAAGAACCGCTCCCGTCGCTTTCGCAACCGCAAGCGGATGAAAAGCGGGCCGACCAGCGAGGCTCGCGTCGAGTCCAATCGCCGTCATAGCCGGCTTTGATCGATGGATCTGTTCGAGTCGGCTCGGGCTCCCGATACGGAGCCCTTGGCTCACCGATTGAGACCGAAGACTCTTGAGGAGTGGATCGGCCATGACCGGGTGCTCGGAGAACAAGGTGCGGTCAGACGCTGGCTCAAGAGCGGAAAATTCCCTTCGATCTTGCTATGGGGTCCTCCCGGTGTCGGAAAGACCACCCTTGCGATCCTGATTGCAGAATCTCTCGGTGAAGCGTTCATCCAGTTGAGTGCGGTCAGTTCGGGAGTGAAGGACATCAAGGATGCGGCGGAACGCGCCCGCGGATTCCGTCAACTCGGCCGGAAAACGGTCTTATTCTTTGATGAGATTCATCGGCTCAACAAATCCCAACAGGACAGTCTGCTTCCCCACGTCGAGAGCGGTATGTTCACCCTGATTGGAGCGACCACCGAGAATCCTTCATTCGAGGTCAATTCGGCGCTTTTGTCGAGACTTCGGGTCATCCGGCTCGAGAGATTCACGCCTTCCGATCTGGATCGGGTGTTGGACCGGGCACTCCGCGAAGAGCGCGGATTCGGCGGGAGAGTCCGTCTCGAATCTGAGGCGCGTGAGTTACTCGTCGGGCAGTCCGAAGGGGACGCACGTCGCTTGTTGACCCTGCTCGAGTCCGTGGTGCTACTCCATCCGGAATCGGAGCTTCTCACGGCTTCGACGGTGCGTGAGGTGTTGGAGGGAAGCGGGGGGCGGGTGATTCCCTACGATAAAGCCTCCGACTCCCATTACAACACGATCTCGGCCTTCATCAAATCGATGCGGGCTTCCGACCCCGATGCGGCGGTATATTATCTGGCACGGATGCTCGAGGGCGGTGAGGATCCGATGTTCATCGCCCGGAGGATGATCATTTTCGCGAGTGAGGATGTCGGAAACGCCGAGCCGAGAGGCTTGCTCATGGCCGTGGCTGCCAAAGATGCACTCGAGACGGTGGGTCTTCCCGAGGCGAGAATCAATCTCGCCCACGCGGCGATCTCGCTTGCGCTTGCACGTAAAGACCGGGGCGTTTACGAAGCGATCGAAGCGGCCATCCGTGAAGTCAGAGAGACGGGGGCACTACCGATCCCTCAGGCTATTCTCCATCATGGAGCTACCAAAAATCTACTTCCCGAAGGGGTCAAGGAGCGGATGTATTTCCGGCCTCGAGGCAAGCCCGATACGCAGTGAGATAAGACGCGTAACTCCAGGTCAGGTCACGGGCACCCCTGACATACCCGTTGTTTCGGTCGAATTGCTCGGGCAATCCCCCGTCTGGAAGCATGTGATGGTGAACTCGGCTGAACTGCCGGTCCGCGAGCTCGAGCAACTTCGTGCGTGAGGGGGCGAAAGCAGGTTCAACCGACAAGCGGCAGAAGAATTCAGCTGCTGCAAGAGTCGAGAGGAACCATGGATTCGCCTCACCGAACCCGGTGCCGGTGTAGCGATCTTCGGGGTAACGGCCCAAGGCCACACCCAGTGCGATTCCCCGGCCATCGGTGTGGACTGAGTTGATCCGGTAGCGATTCTGGGCGTCGGCGGTCAGTTTAAGCAGCGTACCGTAAGCCGCACGGAGTGGAATCCGGAAGCCATGGTCCCAGGTCTGGATGGCCGAGAGGATCACGGCAATGTCGAGCGGGCTGTTCTTGTGTGCAAGGGGGGCGCTTCTTTCGATGGCATAACTCAGGAGATTGCCGTCGAGGGAAATGAAACGCTTCAGCAACTCAGAGATTTTTCCCGCCTGTTCCAAGTAAAACGCTGTTGCGCCCGGATCACCCAGTCGCATGGCAAGTGCCGCGCCTTTTTCTAGGGCGGCCCTCTGGGCTTGAAGAGTGTAGTAATGAAGTCCTTTCTCTTCCTCCCACAAATCGAAGCTCTGATCGTTCCAGTGATGCGCGACAAACTCGAGGTCTTGTTTGATCAACCCACGGGCCGGAAGTCGGCCACCGTAGAGCTTCGTTTCGACATCGCTCGTCCTTCCGGCGTCCATCCAGAGGGTCGCGAGCTCCATCATTGCCAAAGCACGGAGTGCCGGTCCGTCGTTCTGGGGGCGTCCCCAAGGGTCGAAGTTCGCCCGGCCGTCCAGTTCGAAGCGTGGCTCGCCGAGTCCGGTCAACTTTGGAGTCTCTTGAAGTCGGGTCTCAAAGCTCACCCAGTTTTCAGCATTCGCAAGAATGTTCGCTCTGACATCTGAAGGAGTTTCAGGAGCAGTCACCACGCCCAACAGAGCCTTCCAGGTGAGGGCTGAATCTCGAACCCAGTGGAAGCGATAATTCGGGTCCTGGCTCGAGGGAGAGGCGAGAAGGGCTCCGTTCTCGAGAACGTTCGACAAGACGCCCCTCAGGGACCGCGCATACTGTCTTTCCGACATTTTTGCGTAAGAAGGGATCGACCAGAGCAGGAGGAGGATCAGGGCTGACCTAACTGGCTTCATGGGGGTCCTTATCCCTTGAAGTTCGACCCTTG
The DNA here is from genome assembly GCA_027491115.1 of Pseudomonadota bacterium. Classification (GTDB taxonomy): domain Bacteria; phylum Bdellovibrionota; class UBA1018; order UBA1018; family CAIMNF01; genus CAIMNF01. The sequence continues at coordinate 32,531 of JAIXWV010000038.1, read as the reverse complement.
GCAAGAGGGGGGATGCAGATCAGTTTTGCGCGGCGTTAACTGGTGGGTGTCAAAATTTTTACTGGACGGAGTCGATCAAACTCGTTCTAATGGACGCAGGGGGTAAAACATGAACGAATCAGCACCTGTGATCCTCTTTGGCGAAGGCTCCGCATCCATCTTCCTGCTTCAGGAGCTCTTGAAAAGAAACGAAAAAATTCTCTGGATTGCCGGCTCAGGAGCGAGATTGCTTCCTGTGATGCCAGGCGTCAAAACTCCTCTGGCTCTGGCGACACTGATGGAAGGACGCTCGGCCCTGCAGGTCGATCCGGGAAGTGATCCGGCCATTGAGCAGGGGATTTGTCACCGGGTGTTCCGGAACAAGGCTTTCAAACTTCCTGTTTGGAAACGGCTGTCGGATCCAGTGGCACGCGAGGAGGCATTTCTCAAGGAAACCTGGTCTCCCGAGCAGGCTTGGCTCGCTTCTCACGAGTTGGCCATGAAGGATCTGCATCCAGCACAGGTCGAGGAAGGATTGCGTGAGTCTCTGGAGAACGATCCGCGCATCACCCGAATCGGGCATGCGCCGGTCGTGGAGCTTGAAATCTTCGAACGCGGCGGGAAGATCCAGTTGGCGAATGGTCTGATTTCCGAGTTCAAGCAATTGTATTACTGCGACGACCTCACTAGCCTGAAGTCGATCCCCAAGCTCCTCACAGTGTTCAAGCACCAACTCGGAGCTTTGAAGTCGGGGGATCGAATGAGCGCCCTCCAAGTGGTGTTCCATCATTCGACCCCGCTTAAACAGGAAATCCGTTCTGGATTGGTTGTGCCATTGAATCGCGATGCAGGTGAAACTTTCGATCGCAATGTGCTCGGTGGGTTCCTTGCTTCCGATCGATCAGTCTGGACCGTATTCCTCCAGCCTTCGGAGTGCGAAGACAATCACGAGATCATGAAAAAGCTCCGGAAGCTCAAGCAGGCTTTGAACCGTGCTTTCGACAGCCCTGAGTTCCTCCCGGAGGGGAAAAAGGAGTTCATGGCCACCGTCGATCGTGAGCAGGTCCGTTTCGAGTCGGGAAGCTTGCTTTCCGGCGGGACCATCCGCGAGACCACCACGAACCCCGACTTCATCCTGCTCAACGACGCTCTCGGATTCTCCGAAACACTCGAGCGAATCGCCCGTCACTTCCATTACGAAGCGGTGGATGTCGACGCTTATGCCGAATCGGTGATGGAGTCGGAATCGACCGGTCTTGATCTGAGTGGAATTGAGCTTCCAGCCCATCTCATCGAGACGACGATGCCGGAGGCTCCGGTCGCTCAGGTTTGACCTCTTTTTGGAGCTGGGGTCGGTACCCGAGCCCTGAAGTGTGGATCCGTGCACGCGGTAGGAATCCGTGAATGATAGTGGCCGCGCGGGCTAATGTGGCTCCGCTCGTGATCATGTCGTCCACGAGGAGTAAGGGGATTTCTTTGCCTGAAAACACCCTTTCCTCGATTCGTGGGAACAAGGGGTGATGACCTGAAAAATCCTTTGAGATCTGAAAAGGATTGGACGAATGGTCCCGCTCAAAGCGGGTTTTTCCGGTCATGTGGGACGGTTCATCCGTGCACAATTCAAGGAGTTGCAAGATCGGACGATCGATTCGGGTGGCAATGAATTCTGCGACTTCGATAGAAGAGGCATGCCCCCTTCGCTCGGATCGTATACGACTTTGGGGGATCGGAACGACGGCGAGGAGTTCGAGTTCCACGATGGATTGCATCAATTCCGGATCGATCCTGAAAAGGTGCCTCCTCAGGACGCTTCCCCGCTTTTCCTTCCATTGGCGGAGAAGGGCGCGAGTGGTACCTGCCGAGATCAGAATCGGATAACAGCCCTCGAGTCCGCTTCGACCCAGATCGAATCGCTGGGTATTCAGACGGATGGATGCGCGGCATGATTTGCACAAAGATTGCAATGAGGGTTGAGAACATCCTGGGCAGAAGAACAGGGTGGGCCAGAACATGTCCCGGGAGCTGCAAGGAACGGGCTCAGCCTTCGTTGTGGTAGGGGTGTCCGGCCCGGTACGAAAGGGCCCGGTACAGTTGTTCCATCAACACCAGTCGAGCCAGTTCGTGAGAGAGGGTCTGGGGCCCGAACGAAATGCGTTTTTGAGCCTGCTTCAGAATCCGTTCGCCCAGGCCAAGACTCCCTCCGATGACGAGCACGAGCTCGCCGCTCCCGTGATCCGAAATGTCTGCCAAAGATGCGGCCCATTCGGTGGTTTTCATCGCCTTACCGGTCTCATCGAGGCACCAGAGGTCCGGATTCCTTCCGGACCGTGATTTGAACCCCGGACTCGAAATCAGCTCGAGGATCATGTCAGCCTCTTTTTCGGACACCTGATCACGAAGGACGCCTTCCTTCTCCGGCACGGGGAGACCGCGGAGTTCGCGAACTTCGAATACCGTATAGCGTTTCAATCGCTTCTCGAACTCACCTACGGCGGCTTCGAATCCGGCTGTTCTCAGTTTCCCGAAGCAGACGAGGGTGATCCGTTTCATGATCCGGGAATCAGTGCTCGATCGAGGTGATGAAAAGTTCCTGGGGAATCGGCACCTTCCGCGCGTGATGCCACAGGTTTTCCAGGTCGTAGAATTCGCGGAGTGCATCGAGGAAGATGTGTGCGACCATGTCGCCATAGTCCACGATGACCCAGCGACCCTCACGGTAGCCTTCCACAGCGACTGGAGTGAAACCTTCTTCTTTCAGTTCGATGATGATGGAGTCCGCGATCGCCTGGACCTGGCGGTCGGAATGACCGGAAGCAATCATGAAGTATTCGGTGAATGAGGAGAGTTCCCTCAGGTCGAGGACCTTGATGTTTTCGGCTTTCTTGTTGGCGGATGCCTGTACGGCTAAATAAGCCTTTGCCAATGATACTTCGCCGACTTCGATGACGGTGGTGGTTTCAGGTGCCATAAAGTTTGTTCCTTTCAATGTAATCGAGAACTCCCGGAGGAAGCAGTTCCCCGGCCGATTCTTTATTGTTGAGAGCCAGAAGCTCGCGGATCCGTGTGGATGAAAGTTCCGGTGCGTCGGTCTCGCACAGCCTCACATGCGAGGACCTCTCGGGGGTTTGGTAAACGCCACGGGATTCGGTGGGTTTGAGGATTCCACCTGCGGCGAGAACGGCAGCGGCGCGCTCGGCACGATCCAGACCTCCGGGTTTTCTACCGATCACGATCCAATCACATTGGCCGAGGACTTCTGGAAAACGGTTCCAGCGGGGCATCGATTCCAATTGGTCCGAGCCCATCACAAACGCAAGAGGCTCCCCGCTTTTCTTCAGGACCTCGAGGAGTTGCCAGGTGAACTCGACACGGTGTTCGCCTTCGACTCCATCGACTTCGGCGATTCCCTCGAATGCGATCCGGGCCATGGCCAGGCGGTGCGGATAGGGGAGTGCAGTCTCTTTCAGCGGGGTTCCGAACGAAGGGACCACCTTCACCCTGCGGACTCCGGCATTCTCCAGAAGGCTTCTCACTGCGCTCACATGGCCCCGGTGGGGCGGGTTGAAGCTCCCGCCGAAAAGAGCGGTGTGCCCGCGAAGCCCGGACATCATGAGGACAGGCGCTCCCAGAGGATGTGGATCAGGTCATGAATGCCCTCACCCGAGGCGCAAGAAATCGAGTAAGGTTCTTTCGCCAACAACTTCCGGTCGATTTTTTTGGATCCTTGGGTCAGGAGTTTCCGGAATTCGGCTTTCACATCGTCGAGGAAACCCGGCTGCCCGAGGAAGAGGTCGGCCTTGTTGATCACGATGACCTCGTCCTTGTCGGCGAGTTCAGGATTGAAAAGTTCGAGCTCTTTTCGGATGGCCAGATAAAGACGGTGAAGCTCTTTCGCCCCTTTTTTGACCGAAGCTCCGGGTTCGTCATCCGGGAGTGTAGTGAAATCGAGGAGGTGGGTCCCGTCAAGCAGGTGCACCGTGATCCGGGTTCGTTCGATGTGTTTCAAGAACTTGTGCCCGAGGCCAAGACCCTTGTGGGCTCCTTCGATGAGTCCGGGAATGTCGGCCACCACGAAGCTCTGGAAGTCAGCTACCTTCACTACGCCCAGGTTTGGAGAGAGCGTGGTGAAGGGATAATCAGCGATTTTAGGATGGGCCGCGCTCATTCGGGAGATCAGAGTCGACTTCCCGGCATTGGGGTAGCCGATAAGACTCACATCTGCCAGGAGTTTCAGTTCGAGAGTCAGCTCGAGGCTTCCACCTTCTTCACCCGGTTGGGCGAATTTCGGGGCCTGGAAAACGGCAGTCACAAAATGGGAGTTGCCTTTTCCTCCACGGCCTCCCTTGACCGCAGTCCATCGTTGTCCCGACTCAGTGAAGTCGAAGAGGATCTCTCCGTCATCCAGTCGCTTGATCAGGGTTCCCACCGGAACGAGGACGGTGATGTCCTCTCCGTCGCGTCCCGCCTTGTTCTTGCCGGAGCCGGGTTGGCCGTTTTCGGCCTGGTAGTTACGCTTAAAACGGAAGTCCTGGAGTGTGGCCAGATTGGTGGTGGATTCGAAGATCACGCTTCCGCCCTTGCCACCGTCACCCCCGTCCGGCCCGCCCCGCGGAACGAACTTTTCCCTGCGGAAGCTGATGCAACCGCGGCCACCGTGACCGGCCATGACCTTGATTTTCGCTTCGTCGATGAACCTCATGATCCCTTCCCTTGACGGGCCTCAAAAAAAAGAACCGGGAGACAGAGCCTGTTCCCCCGGTTCAGAATCCTTTACGAAGAATCTCGGCTTACGCGGCGTAAACGGAGATCTTCTGGCGCTTTTGGTCCTTGTACTCGAACTTCACTACGCCGTCGATCAGGGCGAAGATGGTGAAGTCACGTCCGAGACCGACGTTCTTGCCGGCGTGAAACTTGGTTCCGCGCTGACGGACGAGGATCTGACCGCTCTTCACATGCTGGCCGCCGAATTTCTTCACGCCGAGCATCTTCGGATTGCTGTCGCGACCGTTCTTTGTACTACCACCCGCTTTTTTATGTGCCATGACTTTACCTCTGGGATCGGCCCTTCATGCCGACGGGCTGCCGGGAGCGAAATGTCTTCCTCCGGGCTCCACCCTCAAATTGGATTGAAATTATTTCTTGGCTTTCGCCTTGGTGCCTTTAGCCGCGATCGAAGCCGCTTTTTTCGCAGCGGTCATCTTCTTGCGGGAGCCGAGAGTCTTGGTCTGGCTCGCAGGTCCTTTTGGCTTCAGGTTCGTGAAGAACTTGGCCAACTTGACCTTCTTGTCCGCAGCGGTGATCTCGGTTTTCTTGGCGCCGTCGGAGAGTCCGAGCACGAGGACTTGGGTCTGCTCCTGACGGTGACCTTGGGTGCGACGATACTGTTTGCGACGCTTCATCTTGATGATGGTCACCTTATCGCCACGGCCTTGGGCCAGGATTTCCACTTCCACTTTAGCGTTCGAGATGTAGGGCTGACCGAGTGTGATCTCAGAGCTGGTTTCGGAAGGGGTGCTCACAAACAACACTTTGTCGAAAGTGACTTTGGAACCGACTTCTCCCGCGAGCTTCTCGATCTGAACGATATCGCCTGCTTGAACACGAACTTGTTTTCCACCTGTTTCAATGACTGCGTACATAGCTTTACAGGGATGCCTGAAAGGGCGGGCAAAGTCAATACAGGAATAAAAATAAACTTTCCGAGCGGTTTCCTCTATTTACAGGGCGTCAATTTTGGGGAATAGTCTCCGCAATTCAACATCATTAAGGAGATCTGTGGAAATGGAATCTTGGAATTCGTGGATGAATTCTCCCGTTATTTTCGGGGTTTTGGGCTTGGCGATTGCGGCGTTCTTCTTTTTTAGAGTGAAAAACATTCCGGATGGGAATGACACCATGAGACGGATCGCCGGTTACATCCGCGAAGGCGCCATGGCCTTTTTGAACCGCCAATACAAAGTCCTCGGAGTTTACGCAGTGGTGGTGGGCCTGGCTATTGGCTACGGGCTGGGCTGGATTTCTGCCGCTTCCTTTCTCCTCGGGGCCTTCTTGAGTCTCCTGGCGGGCTTCATCGGCATGAAGGCCGCCACCTATGCCAACGTCCGGACTACTGAAGCCGCCCGTTCCGGGATCAAGGCCAATGCCCTTCTGACCGCCCTCGACGGCGGAGCTGTCATGGGATTGTCGGTCGCCGCTCTCGGCCTGATCGGTCTTGGCGTGGTTTATCAGATGTTCAAGGATCATGAATCCCTGAGCCCGATCCTGCACTCCTTCGCGGTCGGAGCCTCCTCGATTGCGCTCTTTGCTCGGATCGGTGGCGGGATCTACACCAAAGCGGCCGACGTCGGATCCGACATCGCCGGCAAGGTGATTGAAGGCATTCCCGAAGACGACCCCCGGAACCCGGGCGTGGTGGCCGACAACGTCGGTGACAACGTCGGTGACGTGGCCGGCATGGGTGCCGATATTTACGAGTCCATGATTGCCGCCATTGTGGCAGCCATGGCGATCGCCATCACCTCCTCGAACGAAACCCTTCCGACCCTGACCACCGCTCTCGACAACCGTCTGGTGGCGATCGGGCTGCCTCTGGTTCTGTCGGGCCTCGGTCTGGGCGTGTCCATCCTGTGTATCTTCATCGCCCGTGCGATGAGAGGGATGAACCCGGCGGCCGTGCTGCGCGGATCACTCATTTTCCCGCCGATCCTTCTGGCAGTGGTGTCTTACGTGGTCATGAATGTTCTCGGCATCACCCAATCGGTGACGGCAATCCTGGCGCTGGGAGCGCTCGGTGGTGCGGTGATCGGCCTCGTGACCGACTATTACACCTCCATGGGTCCGGTGGCGAAGATTGCTGAAGCGTCCACAACTGGAGCTGGCACCAACCTGATCCGTGGTCTTGCGGTCGGAATGGAGTCCACTGCAATTCCCATGTTGGTCGTGGCATTCGTGGCATACCTCTCGAACAAGTACCTCGGCCTCTACGGCATAGCACTTTCTGCGGTCGGGATGCTCGGTGGAACGGCTGTGGTGATGACTGTCGATGCTTACGGTCCGATCTCGGACAACGCGGGCGGGATCTCCGAAATGTCGGGTCTCGGACCTGAAGTCCGTGCGATCACCGACGAGCTCGACGCCGTGGGGAACACCACTGCCGCGATCGGGAAAGGCTTTGCCATCGGCTCCGCCATCCTGACCGTGCTCGCCCTGTTCTCGGCTTTCAACATGGAAGTGAACCATGTTCGTGAAGTCGCCGGATTGGCCAAAATGTCGCTCGAGATCACCGATCCGAACATCCTGATCGGGATCCTGGTCGGTTCGATCCTTCCGTTCCTGGTGGGTTCGACCACCATGTTGGCGGTCGGTCGCGCTGCTGGGGCAATCGTGGAAGAGATCCGTCGTCAGTTCAAAGAGATCCCCGGTCTCATGGAGCTGAAGGCCGATCCTGAGCCCAAGAAAATCGTCGATATCGCCACTGCTGCTGCTTTGAGGGAGATGATCCTTCCGGGCATGATCGCGGTGGTCTCGCCTGTGATCATCGGCTTCGTGCTCGGAGCCGGAGCTCTCGCAGGCTTGCTAGCCGGTGCTCTCGCTGTCGGTGCGACGCTGTCTCTTTACATGGCGAATGCCGGTGGAGCTTGGGACAACGCCAAGAAGTACATTGAGAAGGGCAATCTTCCGGGCCATAAGAAGGGCGGGGATGTACACAAGAACGCAGTCGTCGGCGACATGGTCGGCGACCCGTTCAAGGACACCTCCGGTCCGGGCATCGCGATTCTCATCAAGGTGATGAGCGTCGTTTCCTTGCTGATTGCACCTCTGATCGCAAAGCTCTGATTCGAGGATCTTCATTTGGAATTGAAAAAAGCCCCGGAGAGGATTCCTCTTCGGGGCTTTTTGTTTGCGTGCTCAACCCGCCATCGCTAGGATCGGCCTTATGGAAAACCTTTCTCCCGCTTTGCTTCAGACTTACGCCATCATCCTGATCTACTCGGTACTCATGGTCACAGCGGCTTGGGACAAGCTCAAGACCTTCGGCGTGGCTCCAGACTGGTTTATCGGGCAGTTTGCGAAGACCCCGATCGCCTCCATTCCGGGTGGGGCCAAGATCGGCTACGCGGTGATCACCTTGCTCGAGACTGTACTCGCCGTGATGTTCGTACTCTCGCCATTCATGCCGGCCCTTCTCCCTTGGGCGCTCACCGGTTCACTCTTCCTCTTCGGGATCCTTTGTCTCGGACTTCGCCTGGCAAACGAGTTCCAGGGCTCTGCGAACATGTTTGTGTACTTCGGAGCGACACTCGTGTCTTTGTTCGTGATGCGGTGAGAGCGGCTTTCCGCTTTCTAGGGTATCAAAGAACCTCGATCTTTCCGATCGGGATCGGGATCTGGTGGTGTGGATCGAGAATCTCGACCGAATATCTACCGGCGGGCAGTGCTTCGAACTTGGTTTCAACCGACTGTCCGGAAACGGCGTCTATCCGCTTGGTGAGGGGAGTGGGTCTTTGCTCGAGCCTGAGCTCCCAGTCCGTTTTCTTGTCGAACTCTGCCCCGAGTTCGAAGGGCATGCAGCGGATCCAGACTTTGGAGAGTGCACCATCGACGCTGAAGCTCTGGCCATTACTGAGCTTAACGGTTCCATTGGGTTGGGTTTCTTGAACGCTACAGTTGATGAAGGGGTAGGCGAGCTCGGAATCTGAAAAAGATTGCAGGTTGAGCGTATAGGCTCCCTTCGGAAGTTCAGCGGTCATCACCGCCCCGGTCGGAAGATCTTTCGAGCTGACGGTCACCCGTCCGATCAGTGCTGTTTCAGGGGTGAGCCTGAGTGTCCCGGATATCGGTGCTCCACGGTTGATCAGGGGGATCACACCTTCTTTCTCGTGGACAAGGCGGCTCGACACCATCAGATCGACCGGTTCCACCCGGAGCTCGACTTGACTGGATCGGGATGTCCCACCCGCCATGGCCAGTCCGATCTGATAGAAGCCGGACTTAGGCGTGGGGATCCAGAGTTCGGAGTTCAGTCGCATCTGCTGGGTCCGGATACCGTTCGGATCGAAGGCCGAAATCTGGAGGTTCCGGGACTCACCCTCGAGCAGACGATGGGAGACTCGGATTCCCCGGACCCCTGCTGGGACCTGAAGTGGAAAGCGCAACCCCTCCTGGGCAGAGATCTTGAATACCGCTGTGGGCTTCAGATTCACATCCTGATCCCGGATCAGCGTGACGGGTACGATGGCCAGCAGGCGATCGTCCGCAGCAGAAAAAATCTTGATCTCAAGGAAGTCCTCGAGCGGGTGTACACTCGCCGCCTCCGGATCAATATCGACCGAGAACGAGCTCCGGGAAGAGGAGACCCAAAGTACCCTCGGGCCACTCATTCCTATTGGATATTCGATCCGTACCGGGGTGAGGAGGTTCACTCTGGTTTCAGCCGGAGCCAGAGGCGAGATCACGCCACTCAGGTTGACCCGGCGAGTGAGGATTCCGGGCTCCTTCGACCTCAGGACCACGATTCCTCCGTGGGCCACACCGTCCGTGCTCTCTTCGGTGCTGATGTTCACCGCACCGAACAGGCTTCCACGGATCAGGTCTTTATAGATTTCATACGCCCGGTCCACCCGGGGGAGCCCGTAGCCCTGGAAGATGAAGGGTTCGTTCTTGAGGCGCTTTCCCGACAAGCGGAGGGCCTGGATCACGGTGACCGCATCCACCGGGATGCCGTCCTGTTTCAGAGCTGAAATGAGCACGGCGGCCGTTCCGGCTAGGGCGGGGGAGGCGGAACTGGTGCCGCTGAAGGCCCGGTGACCCGAATCCGGGGTCGAGGGAACGAGGCTTGAGAGTGGAGTGATCAGGAGCGGTCCCACTCCGAGTCCTGGTCCGCGGCTCGAGTAGTGGACGACCCGCCCCTCCTCCGGAAGACCGGTGACTCCATGAACCACTTCATCCAGTTCTTTCGACACATAGGCGCCTGCCACCAGTACGGAGGACGGGTAGATCCCTCTCCGGTTCAAAGAACCGAGTCCGGGTCCGTTGTTACCGGCCGAGAACGAAACCACCATGTTGTATTTCCTAACGATCCGGTCGATGGCTTTGGCCATGAAGGTCTGGGTGCGTGCACTCGTGAAGAAGAGGGAGTAGCTGACATTGGCCACATCCGCCCCTTCTTTTCCGAGCCACTCGAGAGCGGTCAGGAAAGTCGCGAGGGAGTACTCGCTCTCAGCGGCCTGATCGGACGCCTCGGAGAGGTCGTAATCGAGGATCGCCGCACCCGGGGCGACTCCGTCGAAGGAGTCGAGGTTTCCGATCCGGTGACCGGCCATCACTCCGGCTACGCCTTCTCCGTGGGAATCCCCCCCTCTTTCGGGTTGGAAGAACTGGATCTTCTTCTGTGCCAGATCCAGCTCGAAAATAAGTGCGAGGCGTTGGTCCTTCAGCAGGAAGTATTCCCCGGTCTTCGAGAAGGAGCCTTTGCACTCCGCGGGGCCGTAGGTCCGATCCCCGTCGAGATCGATGCACGCCGTTTCAGTACCGGACGGAACGAAAACTGACCAGGAATCGGTTTTTCCATCGGCATTCAAGTCCACTTGCCCGGAGTAAGAAGGTCTTTTCTCATCGATGAGTGCGGTCAGCCCCGTATCCGATTCCACGAGCGTGAAGGTGGAGAAGGAGGAATTGGAGCCCTTCTTCAAAAACTTCCGTTCTCCCGTAGGAGTGGAATTGAACCCGGATTGATGAGGGGAGATCCCGTCGTCGATCACGCCCACTTTGACCCGGCGGCCGTCCGCGAGCGGCCTTGACTTCCACAGCTCCAGCACCCCCATGTCTTTTTTTGCCAGGTAAAGCAGTTGATCATCGACGGATTCTGGAGCTTCAAGGCTGGCCTCAATCGGGGAGTCCACCAGGTAGTCGAAACCCTCCACAGATTTGAAAGAAAGGGCTTCGATGGCGTCCGACTGACCCGCGAGAGTGAGCACTTCGTCTCCACGGACACTCACTCCGCGTCGGGCTGCCTCGAGTTTGACTTCTTCCTGGTTTGAGACCCCAGTGACCACAACAGTGGTCAGACCGGTCGTTTCGAGAGTGATTTTCCGGTGCTGGAGTCCGCTCCCGCAACCGGCGGTCATTAGAACAAGAACCACGAAGATGAAACTCAATGCATTCATGATGAGCGCCTCTTTTGGGCCGGAAGCATAGCATTAATCAGCATGGAATGCTGGAAAAAGAGGCACCTCCACCGCCTTCCTGCTCGGGATCCTGGGAGTGGATTTAAGGGTTTGATTTAAAAAGAAAAAGCCCGGAAGTGCTTTCGCACCCCCGGGCTTTTGAACTACAGAGCTCAGTTCAAGTAGGGAAGAACCGAGCTGATCTTGGTGACGTCTTCACCGCGGCAGGTGGTTTCACTGCAGACTTTGGAGACGCGGCAGCCGTTGGCGTACACGTAGTCGGTCTCGCCACGGACCAGAACACCTTCGATCTTGCCGGTCTTCTTGTTGAAGACTGCAGATCCGGAGTTGCCGCCGTAGCTGTCGGTGGTGGCAACGAAAAATCCGTTCTGGGTGTTGCTGCGGACTTTCCCGCCATCGTCGAACTTGGTGGGAAGTCCGGCCGGGTGACCGATCATGAGAAGCTCGGTTCCGTTCGGGATCACGCCATTCGCGCGCTCGCGAGCAAGCTCGAGAGCGTCACGCCCGACCACATTGCGGTCGAGAGTCACGATCGCGAAATCGGAGCCGTTTCCGAAGGCTTCGGTGTGGATCACGTTCGAGCACTTGTACACGTCCGATTCTTTTGCAGAACGGGGATACTTACCTTTGGCTGTCACGGCGTAGTCGAAGACAAAGCTGGTACCCATGCAATCGCTCTGGGACTTGATGCAGTGGCCAGCGGTCAGGATCATGTTCTTTCCGATCAGGGAGCCGGAGCAAAAGCCGCCGGAGGGTTGATCGAAGAACGGCTCGTTGTTGCAAACGCCCATCAGCTGCTGGAAGCTGCGGGCTTTGATTTCAACCATGCCGGAACTGTTTTGTGAAAGACTGTTGGTCTTCATCAATGCCACCGTGGAGCGTGCAAGCTTCAGGTACATTGGATTGGTGACCTCGAAAAGGTCTTTACGGTTGTCTTCGCCGTAAACCACGTTCACGCCGGTTTGTCCGGCAAATGCGGTTCCGGTGAAGAGAATTGCGCTCAATGCAATCAAGAGATGCTTTTTCATGTGTCCCCCTCCCATCCTTGGGAAATTCTGGTTTAGGAGATCAGGGTAACAAAGCGCCCGGCAAATCGGAACCCAGTCAAAAATATTGCGCCCTCAGCGCTTCAGTAACGGTTTATTGACGCTTGCACGGTTCAATCGGTCGGCGATTGCGGCAGAGAGCCCTTCCTCAGTGTTTTCAGGGAGTTCGGCGAGAATGAAATCGATGGCGGCATTCTCATCGAGCGAACGGAGAACTGAAAATAAGGCCCTTGCCGCGGCAGCGGGATCGGCTTCTGGTGTGAGGATGCTTCGATGTTCATCGGGAAACAACTGTTCTGCGCTGTTCAGGTCCTGGCAAAGGAAAGCCGGGGTACCCGTGAGTCCAATTTTCTGAATCCAAGAATCGAGAAGCATTCGGTTCGGAAACGGGCCAGGATACAAAAAGAGTGGTTTTGTAGGAGCATAATGCTGATCGAGCATGCCCGGGGCTGCGATCTTCTGGTTTTTCTCCCCAAGTCCGACTCCGTCACCCACAGGTATTCCTAGGGAGATCTCGAGAGCAGCTCGGGAAATCTTTCCCGGGCGGAGCAAAGTCGCGATCAAGGACTGTTGGTCGGACTCCTCGAGCGAGAGGATGGTTGATTCCACACCGACGCTACAAGGTCCCCCGTCGAGAATGGCATCGATCCGTCCGTCCAACTCGGCTTTCACATGGCCTGAAGTGGTCGGCGAAATCCTTCCAAAACGATTGGCGCTCGGTGCGGCCAATGGAAATCCGGTGAGACTCAGCACTTTTTGAAACAGGACGTTTTCCGGCATCCGGACGCCCACACGGGGGCTCCCGCTCGTCACTTCATCCGGAATCTTCGATCCTCGAGGGAGAATCAGCGTGAGGGGACCCGGCCAGAATTCTTGAATGAGGTTTTCAATGGCGGGTGCTGCTTTCCAAGCGGTCGTCGACCGATCGATCACTCCGGATTCGACCAGAGCGTTCAACACACCTCCCGGCATCGACAGCAGTTTCTCAGAAACATGGGTGATGAGTGGATCAAAGGCCGGTCGCTCCTTCGCCTTGAAGATCTTGAGTGCACTCTCACTCGAGAAAGCATTTCCAGCCAATCCGTAAACAGTCTCGGTCGGAAGCGCGACAAGTCCCCCGAGGGTAAGGATACTTGCAGCCAGTTCGATTTCGTCCGGTCCTAGATGTCGGGTAATCAGTGGCTTCATTACTGATTCCGGGTCTCCAGGAGGGCCTTCAATACGGTCTCCATTCTCATTCCGCGGGAACCCTTGATCAAGATCCGGTCTCCAGGACTGATGGCAGGCTTTAGACTCGAAATCAAATCAGCATGTGATTCGAAGTGCCTGGCTCCTGGAATTCCGGCGCCATCGATTTCGTTCTTCAGCCACTTCATTCTAGGGCCGTAGAGCCAGATGGATCCGATCCCGAGTCGACTCAATTCAGAAGCCACTTCGCGGTGGTAGTGTTCCTCGTTTTCGCCGAGTTCGAGCATGTCCCCGAGGACCGCGTGAAGTGAATGACCATTGCCTGGTCGGGCCAAGAGTTCCAACGCGGCTGCGAGGGAAGTGGGATTTGAATTATAGTGGTCTCCGATCACAGTGGTTCCGTCGGGAAGCCGGTACACTTCGGTGCGACCGAGTGCCGTCTTGAATCCCGAAAGGCCATTTTTGATTTCAGCCACGCTCAGCCCGAAAAAACGGCTCAATGTGACCGCGGCCAGCAAGTTGTGGGCGTGATGGATCCCGGGCAGCGGACAATCGAGCTCCACACTCCAGTCCTTCGCTACGATCTCGATCGTTCCATCTCGATCGATGCCGAGGTGGTCTGCTCCGTCTTCGCGGTCCATGGAATAGGTGAGTGCTTGTCCCGGGCGAAGTGCTGATTGGTGGGTGGACCACCAGTTTTTCACAAACGGGTCCGACACATTGACGGCTAGAGGCAGTCCGTGCTCCAAGGCATGATCGAAGGCTCTCAGCTCTTCTTGTGCGGCGATTTCCACCGTTTTGAGCTGATGGAGGTGCTCAGGGCCTGTCCGGGTCAGAAGCACATGAGTGGGAGCCACGAGAGCAAGGTGCTGATCCATGGCACCGATGTCATCGATGCCGATCTCGATGACCGCAGCCCGGTCCTCGGGACGTAAGCGGAGAAGTGTGAGGGCAACACCCAGAAAACCGTTCTGGCTACCCTCGGTTTTGAGAACCCGACCGAACCGTCCCTCGAGAATGGATGAACTGAGTTCTTTGGTCGTCGTTTTTCCCACAGCGCCGACGATGGCAATGAAGGGGATGTCGAAGGATCTCCTCCATCTGCCGGCCAACGTACGGATGGCGTCGAGGGTGGATGGAACGACGATGACCCTCGGATCTGTTTCCTGTGCCGGCACTTCACTCAGAACCGCCACGGCTCCGGCTGAAAAGGCCTGCGGGATGAATACATGTCCGTCGTGGGTGTCGCCTTTGATGGCGACAAACAGGTTCCCGGCCTTCACTGCACGGGAGTCGGTGGTGATGCCCGTGACGGGGGTGTCCGCCAGAGTCACGGGAAGCCCGAGCGTTTCAAAAATCCGAAAAGTGGTCCATTCAAATGACATCTTAACCATTATGGCATCGCAGTCTTGAAATAAAAACCCCCCGGAAGGAATCCCTCCGGGGGGCTTATTTATTCTTTTTCGGAAATTACTTGGATTCGAGTTCTTCGTCGATCACTTCGGAGAACTGCTCAATTGGAAGGGCTCCGCTCAGCAATTGGCCGTTCACGAAGAAGGTCGGAGTCGAACGCACGCCGAGTTTCTCGCCGTAAGCGAGATCTTTCTTCACGAATTCAGCGTATTTCTTTCCGTCGAAGCATTCCTTGAACTTCTTCTCGTCAGCTCCGGCAGCCTTGGCGTGTTTCGCCAAGCTTTCGGCGTCGAGTTTGTCCTGGGCCGCGAAAGCGATATCGTGGAATTTCCAGAACTTGTCCTTGCCTTGCTCATGCACGCACATGGAGGCTTCCGATGCGGGGCCCGCGTCCTTGTGCATAGGGAGTGGGAAGTGCTTGAATGCGATCTTCACCTTGTTTCCATACTTCTTCTTCAGGTCCGACACGGTTTTGGCCGCGCGAGAGCAGAAGGGGCACTGGAAATCGGAGAAAACCACCACGGAGACTTTTGCATTTTCGCCACCAGCCATCGGAGACTGTCCAACTTCGACCTGGATGTTCGACTTCGGCTTCTTGAAGTAAACTTCCACGGGGGAGCCCTTGGAGAGCTTGGCAACTGCCGCGTTGACGGTCTCTTCGCGCTTCTGTTCCTTCATGTAGGCATAGATGCGTTCTTTGACCTGGTCGTTGATGTTGCTCTCAGGGATCTGCTTGTCCTTCACGAATTTCTTGTACTCGGCGTCGGAGATCTTGATTTCGCCCTTGAGGAGCTTCTTCGCGATGTACTCGTCAGCGTTGGCAAGACCAGCCTTTTTGGCTTCGGCACCAAGCAAGCGGTCAGTGACCATCTTGTTGAGCTGGTTCATCTTCAGATCGTATTCTTGCTTCTTGATCTGCATGAGTTCGATCTGGGCATCCCCGATCAGTTGATCTTCGGTGATTTCCTCACCGTTGATGTTGGCCACGATTCCGGCCTTGGGGGGATCTTTGAAAACCATGCTGATCTTAGCTTTGGCGCTCTCGGAGCAGGCGACCACGGCCAAAGAGGCCAGTACGCATGCGCTGAGCACACCGAGTGTGCGTTTCATGTTCATTTTGCTTCGTCCTTTCGTAGCGTGATAAAGGAAGCCTAGCCTACCTAGAATGTTTGTACAAGGTCATGGATCCGAAGCAATCCTAACGCGTTGCCCTGAGAATCCACCACTGGAAGCACGCTGATCTGGGTCTCACGCTCTTCCATGATGCGGAGAGCGTCATAAGCGAGGGTCTCCGGACTGACGGTAGTCGGATTAGAGCACATGATTTCCTTGGCCTTGAGTCCGAAGAAGGCTTCGCCGCGTTTTAGGGATCGTCGGATGTCTCCATCTGTGATGATGCCGGACAGCCGCTGGTTGTCGGTGATGATCACTGCGCCCAGCCGCATCCGGGTAGAGGAATCCAGGACCTCCTCCATGGTCGATTCTGATCCCAGAACTGCCACCCGTGTGAGCGGATGCATGAGGTCTGCCACGGTCAATTGAAGTCGACGCCCTAATGCGCCTCCCGGATGGTTTTTAGCAAAATCTTCAGCACTGAACCCTTGGGTCTTCATCAGGGCCAGGGCCAGGGCATCACCGATTACTAAGGCGAGAGTGGTGCTTGAAGTCGGGGCGAGATTGTGTGCGCAGGCCTCTTCCGAAACGGAGGAGTCCAGAACCACATCAGCGGCTGATGCCAGACGAGAGCGCGGATTGCCGGTGATGGCGACCACTCCGAGACCCCGCTTTTTGAAAAATGGTATCAAGGAAACGATTTCTTCCGTATTTCCGGTTTGGCTGATGGCGAGGACGACATCTTCCGGGCCAGTCACCCCCAGGTCTCCGTGAAGTGCCTCGGTCGGGTGAAGGTAGACCGAACGGGTTCCGGTACTCGACAGTGTGGCTGAAATTTTTGCTGCGATCTTGCCCGACTTGCCGAGACCGACCACCATCACTTTTCCGCCCCGTCGACTCCGCTCCATCATCAGTTCCAAGGCGCGTCCGATCGAGGCCTCGGATTTTGAATCCGTACGGAAACGAGCCAAGGCGTCGGTAATCGCCCGGGCCTCGAGTTCCATCACCCGGCAAAATTCTTTGAAGCTCATGGAGTTATGCTACACTAACTTGCATGTTCAGCGCCGCGAAAATTTTTCTGGCCGCACTGCTTCTGCCGGCGTGCATGTCGGCTTATCTGAAGTCTGTGGGAGGCGATGCGGATCGAGTCCTCAGTAAGATCTTTTTAAGCGAGTACCCAATGGCTTGGGAGTCCGCGGTGGATGCAATGAAGGCTTCGCCGATGGACATTGTGAATCGGGAGAACGGAACTCTCCAGACCAAGTGGATCGACAACACGGCAGAGAGGAACCTGCTCGATTCAGGCGGCTTGGTCAGCAACTATATCAAGGCTCAGTACCGTTTCCGAGTTGTACTGGCTAAGGGATTTTACGAGGGACAACCTTCTGTCCGGGTCAGCGTCCAAAAAGAGCAGCAGATCCAGCGCGATGTCCTGGAGGGATGGATCAATCAGGAAACCGATGGGATCCAGGAGAACTCATTGCTTTACCGTATCGGAAAAGTGATCGATTACCGGAAACGAATCCAAGACATGGAAAACGCCAAGCTGAAAAAACAGCTCGAGGATGTAAAAATGACCGTTCCCTTAGGAGAATGAGTCAGGAGTTCAGAAGGTTCTCGAACTCTTTGAGGAGTTCTTCATCCGACTTCGTTGCCAAGGTCTCAGGGTTCGAGGGAGAAGGTTGCGCGGCAGCGAGAGTTTCTTCGGCTGATGGGATCGCTTGAGGCATCTGGGCCGCCTCCGGGGTCGTCACATCAGGAGTTGCCGCCGCAGGGGCTGCATCCAGGCTTGATTCGACAGAGTCAACCAATCGTTCGAACTCATCCGGTCCTGATTTGTTCGAGGCAATCGAAGGTTCTGCTCCGGGTTCCGCACTTGGTGGAATGGCAGGTGTGCCGTCGAGCAGGGCGTCGATCGCTTCTTGCGCAAGTGCGGCGGGAGGAGGGGGTGTGATGGAGGGCTCAGGTGAGGGTGCCGCAGGTGACGGTGTCGCCACCGGAGCTACTGCGATCTTGGGTTCTGGTGCTGCTCCGGTCATTTCTTCAATGCGCTTCTTCAGGTTCGCATTCTCCTGCTGAAGTCGCTTCAAGTTGGCGAGATCATCCTCGAACAAAGAGTACTCCTCCAGGCGTTCTTCGAGAGTCTTGATCTTTTTGATCATGTCCTCTGCATTGCCTGAAGACGAGGCGCTTTGGATCGCATGCTGATTCTGTCTGAGGTTCTCGAGCTCCTCGAGCAGTTTAGTTTTCTCGATGTTGATGTTCACGACCAGGCTTTCTTTTTCGGTAAGTTGAGCCTGAAGGGCACGGAGGCGGTCACTCAGGTCTCCAGAGATCCCGGTCGGCGAGGAAGCTTCCAATCCGGTCAAGGATGCTGAAAGGGAAGTGGAGGGTGAAGTCGATGAGTGGGAGTGACTATCACCGGGTAAATTCGCCTGCGCGATTCCGAAAAGCTGGGTCCTGACAAACTGGGCTTCGTTGATGAGTTGTCCCAGGTAGGCTTTCACCACTGTTGCGGGAATCTCATTTCGGGCGGCACCCAGTCTACGTTTCTTGATCACCCAGTAATAGCAGTACGCGGAGAGGAGAGCGAAAATTCCTGCGGCACTGAGTAAGAGCAGTTCTTCAGTGAAACGGGAATAAATGTAGATGAAAGATGCCATAGATCAGGTCCCTCCTAGACCGTACTCCAGTGGTCTCAGTGTACAAGTCCCGGTGCGGCAGTGTCAAATCGCGTTCCGGAGTCATCCGCTTGACGAAAATCATGGACTCTCTCCCCGGTGGCAGAGTTAGGATGGATTCATGTCACAAGTTGAATATTGGTTGGCTGGTGCGGTCGAAGCGGCTCTCCAGGCTGGGCAGGTGATCCGCAAGCATTACGTTAGGCCGCTTAAGGTCAGGGAGAAGGGGAAGCTCGGTTTGGTGACCAACGCCGATGTCGAGGCCGAAGAAGTCGCCATGAAGGTGTTGAGGAAATGCGAACCTTCTTTTGCTTTGTTGACCGAAGAGACTCATTCCACTGGGGTGAGAGAAGCCGGACAAGAAGGATTGTGGATCGTCGATCCTCTCGATGGAACCACCAATTTTGTCCACCGATTTCCGATGTTCTGCACGACTGTGGCCCTTCAAATCGGCCACGATTTAACTGTCGGAGTGACCTACCATCCCATTCTCGACGAACTGTATACGGCCATCCGGGGCAAGGGGGCTTTTCTGAACGGAAAGCGGATGAAGGTGTCTTCTACTTCTCGAATCCGGAACGCCTTGCTCTCGACCGGGTTCGCTTACTCGGCTCGTGACCTGTTGTCGACTGAGATGGGCTCGTTCGAAAAAGTCAGTCGCGCCGCTCGTGCCGTTCGGAGACCCGGATCAGCCGCGCTGGACTTGGCTTACACCGCTCGCGGAGTTTTTGACGGATTCTGGGAGCGTCACCTCTCCCCGTGGGATGTTGCTGCTGGTGCCCTCCTGGTTCAGGAAGCCGGGGGAAGAGTCACGGATTTCAAAGGCGGACGTTTTGATCCACACGGAATGGAAATCCTGGCCAGCAACCGGACTTTGCACGGTCAGATCAAGAAATTGATTTAACCGAGGAACAACTCGCGGCGGACCAGATCGTCGAAAGCATCCCTCAACTTGCGGGTGATCGGGCCCGCTTTTCCGTTGCCGATTTTCTTCCCGTCGAGATCGAGCACCGGCAGAACTTCCTTGAGTGAACTCGAGACGAACACTTCGTCCGCTTCATACAGGAACTCTTTCGGGAATCTGACCTCACGGCAAGGAATGCCCTGTTCAATGCATAGATTGAGAATCGCGCGGCGGGTGACCCCGTCGAGAATGCCGACATCGAGCGGAGCTGTCGCGACGATGCCCCGATTCACATAGAACAGGTTGAAGGTGGTGCCTTCGGTCATGAATCCCTGTTGATCCACCATGAGGGCATCGTCATACCCTGCCTCAGCCGCACTGAGGTAGGCCAGCAGACTGTTCAGGTAGTTTCCGGACTTCATCGCCGGATCCAAGGCTTTCGGATGATTCCGGATCCTGTCGGAAATCTGGAGCTTGGTGCCTTTCTCGAAAGGCTTGTTCGGAAACATCGAGATCGGCTCGACGATGATTGCGTATAGGGTGGGGGTCTCCAGATTACCGAGTCCGAATCCGATTTTTCCGCTGCCCCTCGAAACCACGATCCGGACGTAAACGTCCTCATCCTGTTTTCCGGGTTGGGCCCGGTAGGCCTCGATACTCTTCAGCATCTCCCGCTCGTACTCGGCGGAAGTCTGAGAAAAACGCATTTGACACAGCTTGGCAGACTTTTCCATCCTGACCAGGTGCTCTTTGAGGCGGAATGGCTTCCCCCGGTAGGTCCGCACCACCTCGTAAAGGCTGTCGCCGTACAGGAAGCTCCGGTCGAACACCGATACCTTCGCATCGGCCGGGTCGAGGATTTCGCCGTTCAAATTGATCAGGGTGCCGCGGTTTTTCATGGGCTAATTCTATCAGGTTTAGTAATAAAAATGAGAGGATTATGATCGAAAATTCTGAGTCACTCCTGCCGAACGGAGCCAGTCGGGTTTTTACCCTGGGCGTCGATGACGAGTCATTGAATGAACTCGACCGTCTGCTCGACACGCTCGACTTGCAGACCGCCTGCAGGGTCGCGGCTCCCGTGCGTCGGGTGGTTGCCGGGACCTACTTTGGAACGGGCAAGCTTGATGAACTTCGCCTGGCCGCAGCCGCAATGGAACCGGGGATCGATCTTTTTGTGATCGATGTCGATCTCACTCCCCGCCAACTCCAGAATGTCGAGAAGCTTTTGTGTAAACCCGTGCTCGACCGGACCGGGATCATCCTGGAGATCTTTTCCCGACACGCGCGTACGAGGGAAGCGAAAACCCAGGTGGAGCTTGCGAAGCTCCAATACGTCCTTCCCCGTCTCGCTCACCTCTGGAATCACTTCGAACGCCAACGTGGCGGTGGAGTGGGTAACAAGGGGATGGGAGAGAAGCAACTCGAGGTCGACCGGCGTCTGGTCAAGCGACGCATTCAGATTCTGAGAGGCCGCCTCGTCGAGATCGAGAAAGAGCGCGTGGTCCAGCGGGCTTCGCGACAGGATCTTTTGAAGGTGGCCCTGGTCGGGTACACCAATGCCGGGAAGTCGACCCTGCTCAACTCTTTGACCGAAAGCAAAGTGCTGGCTGAAGACAAGCTGTTCGCCACACTCGATTCGACAGTGCGCGCTCTCAACCCCGACAGTCACCCGCCTGTGGTGGCGATCGATACTGTCGGATTCATCAGCCGGATTCCGACCAGCCTGATTGCCTCTTTCCGTTCGACGCTCGAGGAGATCCGTGAGGCGGATCTCATTGTCCACGTGGTGGATGCATCGTCTCTGCAGGCCCGGGAGCAGTTTGAAACCACTTGCGAGGTCTTGAAGGAACTCGAGTGTGACTCCAAGGAGAAGTTGGTGGTCCTCAACAAGGCGGATCTTCTGACCACTCCCGCACAGATCAATCAGGCGAGGATCGCCGTCCCCGGTGCTGTTCGACTGTCGGCTCTCGATCCCGATGCGGTCCGGAGCCTGCGCGAGAGGATTCTCGATCATTTCAAAACACGGATGGAAACCTGGGATCTCGTGCTTCCTTATGCTGAAGGCAAACTCCAGGCCCAACTGCAGGAGTTCGGTTCGATCCAGACGACTCGCTATCTCGAAAAAGGCGTGTTCATGCAGGTGATGCTCGATTCCGGCATCGCCCGCAAACTCGGAGTGAGAAAGTATGCGACTTCCAAGAATGAAGATCAGGGTTGACGCTCTTTTGTTCCTGCTCATCCTGATTCCGTCCACGGTCCAAGCCCAGATCTTCCATACGCCTGCACGACGTTTTGGATCCGCTTACAGTGTCAAGATGACGATCTGGCGGGATTCGTTTTCTTATGTGATTCCGGTCTGGATCCGTCCGGACCGTGCCGAAAGCTCACTCGATCCTGGGCAAATGCGACTCATCGGGTGGCCGTACCAGGACTTCAAGGCTGACGAAGTCGAAATTTCAGGGGTGACGATCCCGCTCCGGAATTTCAAGTCGCAGCGTTCGGATCTGGCGGTTTCTCCCGAGTTCGCCAAAAACTGCTGCATGGGTGCGATCGGTCGGGACGTCCTCGAAAAGTACCGCTTGCACTTCAGGCCGGAGTCTCCCAGCCACATTCAGTGGGAGCCTCTGCAGTTAGCGGAGTTACCTTCCGCACCGAAAATTCAAGGACTCGGGGCACTGTTCTCTGTGAACTCCCCAAAGGTAAATTGGAATGGAAGGATCTCGGACGCCTCCAAGCAAGGTTGGGTTCTCGATCTCCGCTCTGGAAAGATCCATTTCTCTGTGGAAGCACCATCCACTGAAACTCTCTCGCTTCGTGACCCATTGTTGACCTTTGATTTTCTTCCGGGTTCTCGGAATTTGAGAGTGAGGGCGTTGATAGCGTCCGAGGTCCGGGATGCAGCGTCGGTAGGGTTGAAGCCGGGAAGTGTTGTCACCGAGTTGAACGGGATATCCGTATCCACGCTCGATCGTTATGAAATCGTGGAGTTGCTCTTGGGCCGGAAGACCGGAAAACTACAAATCGCATTCTTGAGTAATCCCCTGAAGGAGGAAAAGTCGAAGGTCGTTTTCGACTTCAGTAACCATGCATTCACAAAGACTCCACCGGTTCCGACCCCTTCTGGTCGGGACAAAAACCCCTGAGAACATCGGTTCCTTTGCCCGCTTGCTCGAGAATTTCGAGGTGACAGAGGCCGGTCTCGTCTTGCCGAATTGCGAATGGCGGGAAGGGGTGGCTCAATGGATGGCCACCGGCACTTCAAGAGAGCGCTTGAACTCGATTCCTGTCCACGCCTCTCTTGCAAGTGCCGTGGCGGATTGCCAGTTTGTGGTCGGATTCACCGCCCGCGCCGGAAAAAACCGTCGGATGTCGATCCGTCTCGAGGATCTCGCCGGAAAATTGGACGGCAAGGTGGCCCTCGTTTTCGGAAGGGAGGACTTCTGTCTGCTGGCAGACGAAGTGGAGCTTTGCACACATTTGTGCGCACTCGACACCAGCCCGAATTTTTCTGCATTGAACCTCAGTCATTCGGTTGCAGTGGTGCTATCGGATCTTTACCGTCAGGAGAGTGATTCAAGAAGGGGGCATCTCACCTACGCACCGACCGAAGAAATGTTACCCATGTTCGAACATCTGAGATCCATGATGGTTCAGGTCGGTCTCGATCGTGACGGCAATCCGGACCGGATGCTCGGACGCCTGAAAAAGATTTTTCAACGTGCCGGTCTCACTCGCGATGATCTGGGGCTCCTCAGGGGCCTTTTCGCCCGGGTGATCGCCGAGGTGGAGGCGCTCAAGCGGGATTCTTGATCGCCTGCTCGACAGCCCTCTTGGCGATTCCGAGGTCGTATCCCGAACTCACAATCTTTTTGAGGAGTTTCATCTTGAGTTCACGGGGATCGGTGATTTTTTTGAACTGACTTCTTCCGAGTGTCCGTGTGGCCAGATCGATAGCGCGTTCGAGTTCCCGCTCGGGATCGAACTCCAGAGTCTCGATCCGCTCCTTGAGTCCCTTCTCGGTCAGCTTTTGTCGGATGTATCGACTTCCTTTACCCCGGCGCTCGAATTCGCGTTGGAGGATGTCGGCATAACGGGCGTCCTCGACGATCCGGAGTCGGACGCATTCATCGACCACCGCCACCAGCCACGCTTCGGTCTCCTCGGAGGGAGTCACACCCTCCGAGGTTTCGCGCAGTTTTCGTTTGAGATAGCGAAGCAGCCCGGTACGCGAGGTTTCTCGCTTCGAGCAGTACCAAAGCGCCAGGTCCATCCAGGCCTTTTGGGAATCAAGCCGGGTTTTGCGTTTCATGGACGAAAATCCTCTGCAAACGGAATGGATGCCCGGCATCCGGTCTCTCGAGAAGGGCTACCGGATTCCCATGTACTCCTGCGATCAGGTAGCGGGAAATGCTGTTTGCTCGATCCGCCATCCCGAGAAGGCGTTCGATTTCAGCCGGGACACCGCTCCGGATCCGGGAGAGCTCGAACCCTTTGAGCTCGATCCGTGGCAGGTGGGTCCCAAGTGAACCCAGCGGAATGAAGTTCTTGAAATCCGTGAAGGGGACACCCTCTTCAATCTGTTGGGCACTTATGTCCAAAGAATCACAGGAAGAGAGTCGCAAATCACTCGAGGCGGTCCGTTCCAATCGGTCGAGGTAGGCGAGGGTACCTGCTTTTCGCGCGAGATCCTCGGCCAGAACGCGGACATAGGTGCCACTCTCACAGGTCACGGAGAACTCAAGGGATCCCTGTTCTTTCGACAGGATCCGGAAAGAGTCGATCCGCTTCAGTATCGGATCGCGCTTCACCTCGATCCCTTTCCGGGCCAGTTGATGGAGGGCCTGGCCCCCCAGCTTCTTGGCCGAATACATCGGAGGAGTCTGCCAATAAGGCTCCAAAGAGAAATCTTTTGCGAGATCCTGCCACTGTTCCGGATTCAAGTCCGGAACCGGAGCCTGCTCCAGGGTTTCTCCGGTCAGGTCCCCTGTGTCCTTGCGCTCCCCCAAGCGGATTCTTCCCGAGTAAGACTTGGTCGAATGGAGGTAGCAGTCTGCGAGCTTGGTCGCTTCTCCGACCAGTACGGCAAGAACGCCCGTCGCGAAGGGGTCGAGGGTTCCTCCGTGCCCGATCTTGAAGCTCTTCGGGGCACACCCTTTCCGAATCAAGACGCGCTTCAGACGGTTCACCACATCGCTCGAGGTGAAGTCCTTCGGCTTGTCGATCAGGAAGGCTCCGGGAGGCAGCGGCTGAACGCTCATTCCGATGGCTTCGGTTTTTTCTCGTCTGAAATCTGCTTCAACAACTCATGAACCCGGAGGGTGTTCTCCAGACCCTTGTCCTCACGGAAGAGGAGCTCGGGCACGAATCGAAGCTGCATGATCTTCGAAATCGACTTCTTCAGATAGCCCTTGGACTTCTCGAGAGCGGCCAGGCAACTCTGCATCAGTTCCGGGTCCGCACTGGTTTGATTCAGCGACAGGATCGAAATGAACACCGTGGCCTGTTTGGCATCCCGTGTGAGCTCGACATTGGTCACCGAGACCGACGGAATCCGAGGATCCTTCAGTTCCCGGTTGATCAGGAGGGTGAGCTCGTCCTTCATCATCGATTGGATCCGTTGGATCCTGATTGCGTCCATGGGGGTCTCCGATCAAAGTTCCTGAGCGACCATGTCGATCTGATAGGCCTCGATCAAGTCACCGATCTTGATGTCGTTGTACCCGTCGATACCCATCCCGCACTCATATCCTTGGGCCACTTCTTTGGCGTCGTCTTTGAAGCGCTTCAAAGAGTTCAACTTCCCGTCGAAGATGATCCGGCTATCACGCAGCAAGCGGACTTGCGCGTTCCGCACGAGCTTTCCGTCGATCACGAAGCAACCTGCAATGGTTCCGGCCTTCGGCACGCTGAAAGTCTGACGGACTTCGGCCCGACCGAGGTAGGTCTCGACCTTCTTCTTCTCGAGCAATCCGGCCATGGCCAGTTTCACATCGTCCAGCAGTTCGTAGATGATGTTGTAGCACTTGATCTCGATATGCTCGGATTCAGCGATGGCCCGGGCTTTGGTTTCCGGACGAACGTTGAAGCCGATGATGATCGCATCAGATGCGTTCGCGAGCATCACGTCGCTTTCGGTGATCCCACCGGCTGCGGAGTGAATCACTTTGACCTTCACTTTTTCGGTGGACTGCTTGGTGAGGGAGTCTTTGACCGCTTCCACCGAGCCGAAAACGTCCGCCTTCAGGACCACACGAAGTTCTTTGAGTTCCCCAGCTTGTGCGCGGGCGAACAGATCTTCCATGGAAGCCTTCGAACTCATCGATTTCTTGTCACGAGCGGCCTGGATCCGGTGGTCCACGAGTGTGGTCGCCGCTTTCTCGTCTTTGACCACGTCGAAGCGGTCACCCGCATTCGGAACGCCGTCGAGACCGAGAATCTCGGCTGCCATGCCAGGAAGAACGTCTTTCACGGACTCCGAGAGGTGGTTGGTCATGGCCTTCACGCGACCCCATTGGGTTCCGCTGACCACGATATCACCGATCCGGAGAGTTCCCCGGTCGACGAGGGCGCTGGCCACAGGGCCACGTCCCTTTTCGATCCTGGACTCCAGGACTACGCCGGTTGCCAAGGCTTTTTGATTTGCCTTGAGGTCTTGGACTTCAGCCACCAGAAGGATGCTCTCGAGCAATTTGTCGAGATTGGTTTTTTTCAACGCCGACACGGGGACAAACATCGTTTCTCCGCCCCAGTCTTCTGCGAGGAGGTCGAGTTCAGCCAGCGCCTGCTTGATTTTTTCGGGGTTGGCTCCGGGTTTGTCGATCTTGTTCACGGCGACGATGATGGGCACTCCCGCCGCCTTCGCGTGCGATAGAGCTTCACGGGTTTGAGGCATCACCCCGTCATCGGCCGAGACCACCAGAATCACGATGTCCGTGGCGTTCGCTCCGCGAGCACGCATGTTCGTGAACGCTTCGTGGCCGGGAGTGTCGATGAAGGTGATCATCTTCCCGTCTTTTTCGATGGTATAGGCACCGATGTGCTGGGTGATTCCGCCGGCTTCCCCTTCGGCCACATTGGCCTCACGGATCGAATCGAGGAGGGTGGTTTTCCCGTGGTCGACGTGACCCATGATGGTGACCACCGGAGGACGAGGAAGCAGATCTTCTTCCCGGTCTTCTCCCTGCTCGAGAACGGAGTGTTCCTTGAATGCGATGTTTTTCACTTCGAACTGGAACTCACCTGCGATGATGGTCGCGGTGTCGAGATCGATCACCTGGTTCATGGTGGCCATGGTCCCCATGCTCATCAGTTTCTTGATGACATCGGTCGCTTTGACACTCATTTGCTGGGCCAGTTCGGAGACCTTGATGGTGTCCCCCATTTCCACCACCCGTTTGTGGGCAGCGGCAACGGTGATCTCGGTACGCTTGGTCTCTTTCCCCACGGGTGCCTTCTTCTTCTTGGGAATGAAGATCATCTCTTTCTTCCGGTAGTCGGAGAACTTGACGTCTTCAGGTTTCACCACGGCTTCAAAGGCCTTGGGGCCGCGCTTGCGGGCTTCTTCCTCGGCCATGCGGTCGAGGTTTTCCTTGTCCACCCGTGCGAATTTGAATCCATCCCGATCGGTCTTGAAACCGATCTTCTTCCCGTCGGTCGCCGTGGTTCCCGGTGCTGCTTTGTCGAGGCCGGGACGGATGGCGGATTTCGGAGTGATTTTCGGTTGTTCGATGATCCGGAGACCGCCCGTCCGCTTGATGTCTTTCAAGCTGGATGTCGTCAAGGTCGTGATCTCGGTCCTGCGGATGATCGAAGTGGTGGTCTTCCCACCTTCGGTTTTGACTTCAGTACGAACCGTTTCAACAGTGCCCTCGGAGGAAGTTTTCGGGGCTTCCACGGTCTTCAAAAATCCACCGGTTTCTACAGGAGGTACAACAGCCGGTGTCTCTTCTGGTGCAAAGGTGGGTTGAGGAGCGGCCTCGAGCACGGTCTCCGGTACCACTTCAGCGGGAGCCGGAGCAGGAACCGACTCAGTTCCGGTTGTGGTCGAGATGGTCGAGGTCACAGTCTGGGTCGCTCCATCGGAGAGAACCCGACGGCGGATCACAGTCGAGCTGCTCGAGGAGGTTTCTCCAGCGGCAGCAGGAGCTGCTGCTACCGGTTTCTCGGCCGGCGTAGCACTAGGACGCTTCCTGACAGCTGCTGTTTTCGGTGCCGGAGCCGTTTCGCTCGGAGCCGTGGTTTTCGCCACGACCTTCGGAGCTTCCGGAGTCGCGGTCGCAGGAGCGGCTTTCTTCGTCACAGTTTTTTTCGCCGTGCCGGTTCCGGTGCTTTTCTTGGCCTTGGAAGTGTCTTCCGCCACGGCGCCGGTCTTCAGGGCGGTTCGAGCTTTTTCGACGTCGGCGTCCGAGAGCTCGCTCATGTGATTCTTCACAGCAATAGAGAGCCCGTTTAGTTTGTCGACCAGGGTGATGGAGTCAATGCCGAGCTCTTTAGAGAGCTCGTAGACCTTGAGCGGTTCGCGATCCGTCATTCAGCGGTTCCTCCGGCGGTGGCGCCTTCAGCTTGTTGAATCATTTCTTTCAGTTTCTCAGAGGCCTGAGCCTTGGCGTCGTTCTCGACTGCACCGATGGTGGTCGGAGCTTGCACGCCGTTCACAATCGGGGAGCCTTCATCTACCAATTGCTGGGCTCTGGCCTTCATGCGTTCGGCCACTTCCCGATCTTCGAAGCCTGGAACTTTGGCTAGGTTATCGATTCCGGTCTCGGAGAGCTGGCGGATATTCAGGACGCCGACCTGGGCGAGCGCCCGGGCTTGGGTGTCATTCATTCCTTCGATGTTCATCAGGTTGGTGATGGCATCCTGGACCCGCTTCTGGAGCTTGGTCTTGGAGATGATGTCCAGTTTCCATCCGGTGATTTGGGCTGCCAGACGAACATTCTGACCTCGCTTGCCGATGGCGAGCGAGAGCTGGGAGTCCTCGACCATGATCTCCATGGCCTTGGTGCGCTCGTCGATCCGGATCGAAGAAATTTCTGCAGGAGACAGGGCAGAACGGGCGAAAACCATCGGGTTGTCGGACCAAGGAATGATGTCGATCTTCTCGCCTTTGAGCTCCTGAATGACCTGCTGGACGCGTACGCCTTTCATCCCGACGCATGCGCCGACCGGATCAATGTCACGGTCTTTCGAGATCACGGCCATCTTGGCGCGTGAACCGGGCTCGCGTGAGCATTGCTTGATTTCGATGATGCCGTCACGGATCTCAGGCACTTCCTGTTCGAACAGCTTCATGAGGTACTTGGGGTTGGTCCGGCTGATGTAGAGTGCGGGACCCTTGGTGGTGGTCACCACATCGACCAGAATCGCCTGGACACGGTCACCCGGCTTGTAGAGTTCGCCGGGAATGATCTCGTTCTTCGGAAGGAATGCATCGGTCTTCCCGAGGTCGATCACCAGATTGCCGCGCTCCATGCGACGGGCGATCCCGGAGATGATCTCGCCCTTCAAGGGGAGGTATTCGTTGAAGATGATGTCGCGCTCGGCATCCCGGACCTTCTGGAAAATGATCTGCTTGGCGGTCTGGGCATCCACCCGGCCGAAGCTGGGGGTTTCGACCTTCACACCGAGTTCGTCACCGATTTGGGCCTGGGGATCGAGTTCCAGAGCGTCCTGGATCTTGATCTCCTCCGACTCTTCGAGCATGTCGTCTTCACTATCGACCACCTTCTTGAAGAGGTAGAGATCCACGTCACCGGATTCCTCGTTGTAGTGGGCCTCGAGAATAGCGTGGGGGCCGTACTTCTTTTGTGCGGCGGCGAGGATCGCCTGCTCGATGGCGCTCACGATGATTTCACGCTTGATGCCACGGTCGCGGCCTACGGATTCAATCACCCGGCTCAATTCTGTCATCAGATTCATGTTCGATATCTCCTCTCGATTGGGTTCTTTTGAAGTTATTTGTTCTTGTTCTCAGGAATTTCGATCATGGGTTCGAGATTGGCCTTGGCCACGAGCTCGAGGGGTACCCGGATCAGAGTTTCCGCTCGCCCGGATTCCTTCTTCTCCGGGGCTTTCTTGTCTTTGGACTTTTTGTTTTTGAACACGGCACGGGTTCCATCCTCCGGTATCACTCCGAACAGGATGCTCCGACTGTCGGACTCGAAACCTCTCAGGATTCCGTAAAAGTTTTTTTGTTTCGGATTTTTGGCACTGTATTCAGGTGCCCGAGTTTCCTCTCCGGTCAAGGGCCGGAAAGTGTTTAATCGAGCCACCTCTCCCTGGAAGTTCTCGAAGTCCGAAGGTTTCCGAAGCGGGCGGTCAATACCGGGAGACGAAACCTCGAGTTCGTAAGGGCCCTTGAAGATCGCTTTCAGCTCTTCATTCTCTTCCAATGGAGCGTCCAACGCATGAGACACTTTCACGCAATCTTCGATGCCGACGCCATCATCGTTTTTACCGAGCAGGTCGATGTATAGAGAAAGTTTCTTTTCACGATGGTTCGTGATCTCCATCGCCACCAATTCATAACCCAGCGGGGCCAGCAGGCTCTCTAGATGACGCGTGAGCCGCTCTTCCGGACTCAAAAGCGCGGTGTCGGCGATGGCGGTTGTGATGTTTGTAGTACTCAGTGTCATATGGTCCATAAGGTAAAAAAAAAGCGGGGATCTTCCGAACCCGCTCATCCATACTCTAGTTGTTGAGGATCCTTGAGTGTCTTACCCGAAACATGGGAGAATATCAAGCCTCATTCGGTCAGTCATTCTCAACGGCCTTCGTTGATTCGAGGGCGCATCCCCGCATTGAGCCCTTGTTTTCAGCTTTTTTCATTTCCGTTTACCTCGGTTACCCCCTAAACTTGACTGAGTTAGTCTGAAAGGGGTTTTCAGAGAATGAGCCAAAAATTCAGGGGTGTTTCGTCTTGGGTGGTTTTGCTGTCTTTTGTTTCGAGTCCAGGCGTGGCCGGAACCGGCATGCAGGATGTGGCGG
Organism: Pseudomonadota bacterium; assembly: GCA_027491115.1. Taxonomy (GTDB): domain Bacteria; phylum Bdellovibrionota; class UBA1018; order UBA1018; family CAIMNF01; genus CAIMNF01. Next base: position 2,032 of record JAIXWV010000038.1, on the reverse strand, counting down.
GAGCAGTGGGAAATCTCGCCAATCAAGCCCAATACCTCATTTTCAATCCTGCTGCCCAGCAGCTCGCGCTCCAGGACCCCATGGCGCAGCTCCAATACGCGATGAAACAGTGTGAGATGGGGTCTACTGAGCGCCTTGCCCATGGAGCTCTCAGCCAGTTAAACGTCCAAAGTGGGGTGGCGAATCTTTTCAGCAACCAGTTCAAGAAGCCGGGTGAGGCCGGCTTGACCACTCTGGTGGGCGCCAAGATCGCCGACCCCAAGAACTTTGACTCGAGCAAATTCAAGCTCGAGCATTGCGACTCGGTTTTCCCTGAGCCTTCCGCAGAACCATCCTCTTGCTCTGTGTATTTCGGGACTGCTTCTGATCCAACAGAAGATCAGAAAAAGAAAGGGAATGAAAAGATCGAAGACGAGCTGAAGATCATCGCCAATTACCGTGCATTCTTGTCCTGGAAAGCTAAAAACTGCGCAGATCGGGATCAAAAGGCGCTCGAGGCCGAGATCAAAATATACGAATGTAAGCAAAACGCGATGAAAACAGCAGTTGCTCACGCTTCGACACAATTGCAAACCGTCCTACAGGCCAACCAGGCGGAATTCAAAAAAGGTGAGCAGTTCGTAGCCGAAGTGGGCGATCAAATCCGCCAGGTCGATGAGATGCTCGGGCCGGAAGACGAGAAACTCGCAGGGGCGGAGGGCGATTCCGGGAACCAGTTCAAGGGGCTTTTCGGGATCCAGCGGGCGCTGAACACCCAACTGAAGGAGATGAACACCCGCGAAGCGGAGTTTAAGACCAAGATCGACGAGATGAAAACCAGAACCGAGGCCAACGAACAGACCCTCGAAAGCGGGCGCATGGGGGAAGTGACCAAGTGCATGCAGACCGGGAAAGGGGTCAGTATCAGCGGAGGACGCGCTCTCACTTGCTTTGTTCCTAAAACCGATTCGGCGACCGGCCGCACAGTATACAACCGACAAGCCTGCGGTCCGATGGAGTGGCTTAAGAGTCAGGTCAGTCAGTCGGCATTCATCACTTCACGTGGGGTGATGCGGGATCAGCGAAGGACTGAAGAGTCCGAGTCTTTCGGCGCCGAGTTTGATTCTCTGCAAACCGCCATCTTGAGGGATCTCGGAGCCCAGGATGAAAAGGGTGAGGACGGGGGTAAGTTGGTCACCCGTGAAACGAGTTGGAATGACATTGCACGGAAGCACTCCGCGGCGATGCAGGAGCTCTCAGGAAAAACCGGCGTAAACGTGAGTCAGCAACTGAATGCCATCGCCGGAAGCTGCTTTACCGAAGCAGACGGCTGGAGAAAACAGCAAAAACGCTCGATGACCTCACCTTACAACAAGCAAAAGGCCGAGATCACCAAAGTGAAGGACGAGGTGAGTGCCAACCTCCGGAACGATCTCGCAGCGGTCAACAAATCTTACGGTGATGCCATGTCCGTATTGAGCGGGCAGGTCGCTAATGTAAACCGCTACAACTGCACCACGGACGACCCTGAAAAAATGCAGGGCTGCTTCGTTCAGATGAAACAAGGGGTCACGGATCTCCTCGAGGGGAATGGTATGAGCGGAACCTCAAAAACCATTACCGGAGGAACTCAGTCCGGCGCCTATGCTCTGCCTCCAGTGAGCTTCGCTTGCAAAGGGATCAACGGCTGCATCACCACACTGAAAGGGATCCGAACTGGCAAGAAGACCCAATTGGCGACTTCTCAGAAGGTCCTGGTGAAGTTCGTGAACGATTCCAATGCTGGAGTAAAGACCCAGTTGAATCAGTTTGGCGCTGCTCTGGCTGTGCTTCAGCGTGACTTGAAGGCGCAGTTCGGGAGGCTGAATACCTCCTTGACCAATATGGGCGCTTCTTCGGTGAGCGAACCCGCCTCGATCGAGTCTGAGGCGCTGAAGCAAGCTGATGCGAGGGAAGGCGGGATTGCGGGTCCCTACGAGAATCCCGCCAGCATGTCCAAAGTGCTTTCGGGGTTGATGCAGCCCGATGGAATGATGAACTTCGAGGAGAACGG
>JAIXWV010000032.1 GCA_027491115.1 Pseudomonadota bacterium | reverse complement strand
ATCCACACCGAGATGTGGACCGACGGGGCGCTCGATCTCATCCTGTCCGGAGCGGTCAATAACCGCTTGAAGAAGGTCCACCCGGGCAAGACGGTGAGTTCGTTCATCCTCGGAACCCGCAAGGTCTACGACTTCATTCACGACAATCCGAGTGTGATCCAGTTGGATGCCGCTTACGTGAATCATCCCGGTGTGATCTCGCGGAATCCCAAGGTGGTGGCCATCAACTCTGCAGTGGAGGTGGATCTTACAGGGCAGGTTTGTGCCGATTCGATCGGGGATCGCATCATTTCCGGCGTGGGCGGCCAGGTCGACTTCATCACCGGAGCTTCGATGAGTGAGGGGGGTAAGGCCATCATCGCGCTTCCATCCCGGACTCATCAAGGGGCGTCACGACTCACACCCGTGTTGAAGCAGGGAGCCGGTGTGGTCACGACCCGGGCCCATGTCCACCATGTGATCACCGAATACGGAGTGGCTGATCTCTACGGGAAGACCATCGCGGAAAGGGCGCGGAGCCTGATCGCCATCGCACACCCTGACGACCGCGAAAAACTCGAGCGCGAATTCAGTTTACGATTCGCTCACTGATGAGTTTGCCCTCTCCGTCAAAGGTCGAAAGCTTGATCTTCGTGGGATCTTCGGGAAGGCGCTCGAGCACCCGGGTGCGCTTCACCTTCGTCGTGCCTGCCTGCAGCTCTCCGGTGTTCCGTTTCACATCGAGGACTTCGACATCTTTGAACTCGACCCGCATCACTGATCCCGGATGGATTGCGCCGACCACTGCGACTTCCTGTTGTCTCGGGTACTTGCTCATGAATGAGCTCCCTTGTTTACCCGATATCTCGTTCAGACGGTTGAAGTCGATCGCTCCGTGTTTTGGCTCGAGAGCGGTCAAGATCAACTGGCCCTTCATTTTCAGGATGGACTGTTCGCCAGTGAGGAAACCCTCCGAAAACCGTTTGGCGACGGCTTTGTTCTTCGATGTCGATAGGAACACGCTTTGTCCGTAAGAGCCTTCAGCGTTCATATGATCCGCCGCATGTTGGAAGAATTTCTCCGGCTTTTGCATCATGGAGTTGAAGTCCGTTTGATTCTCAGTGATTTTGGCAAGTAGTCTGTCTTTCGAGCCAGTACCCACGCGGGAAGCACCCATCGACAGGTGGATGTTCGAGAGCTCTTGGAAGTGGGACAGCAGCTCTTCGTCCGTATAAGACTGTTGGGTCGAGAGCCCCCGATGGACCTCGCTTTTTTCATAAAAGTCCCGGTGGAAGGTTTTGATCTGGTCGGAATCGAACTCGCGCACTTTCAACAAATCACGTGATTCGTCGGGGACCCGCCTGACCTGGTAGAGGTCGGTCTCTTTGCCTGCCTTGACGAAGTGGACCGACCAGTCTTTGACCGATTGGACATACTCCCGGAGGAGGCTGGTTTCTTTCGGTGCGTATGACTCGATTTTATTCCCTTTCGAACGGACAAACTGTGCATAGTCGTACGAATCGACAGGGAAATCCGCTTTGGCTCCCTTGAGACCCTTCGATGAGAAACGAATCCGGTCCGGTAGCTTCGAGACCAGGTTCAATGGTGTTTTTTTGATGTCGAGGTCGAGAGACTGCCTCCATTTCACATCTTCCAGAAATCGATTCGACGTGCGGATGCCGGTAACGACTTTTTCATAGAAACGTTCCTGTGTGATGGACAGATCGATGGTATCTTCGAGGATCGGCATCGGAAGTCCCTCTTGGGACAGCAGATAGCTCAAAGTGAAGCGAGTGGTCCGGCCGTTTCCGTCAGGGAATGGATGGATCGACACCAGCTTTTGGGTGAAGTCGGTGTAGGCCCGGACCCGTTCTTCCACGGATTTTGATGACCTTAAGGTGTTTTTCATTTCATTTACAGCCTCTTCGAGGAGTCTGCGGGTGTCTTCGGGTTTCGGGTAGAAAACACGTTGGTAAGGTTGGTTCGGGTCTTTCTCGAACGTCAGGTAAGGGTTCTTTTCGAGGAGCTTTCCCTCTTGCGCTATTTTGGATCGTGGGAGATTGAAATAGACCTGCGACTCTTCCCGGACCTTCCCGAATTTACCGGATTTGAAGAGACCTTTTTCCTCCATGAGGATGCCGTTGAATTTCTCGATGAGGTCGATGTCGAAATCGTCCTCCACCCGGATCTTTTTTCCGTTGGCAATGTACTGCTGGAAGGCTTTGTCGAATTTGTCGAGCGGTTTGTCCTTGAAGAAGAATCCGCCCTCATCCCAGAGCGGGAGGAGACTTCGGGTTTCCCTGCCAGCATTCAAGGCGATTTGATCACGATCATAGAACAAGTTGGCTTCAAGCCATTTCCGGTCCTCGGGCGAATTGTTTTTCCAGGTCTGGATCCAGTCATCCGACACTCTCAGATCGGTCAGGGGCCGAGATGCTTCTGTTCGATTCAGGAACACATTCCGGAGCAGTTTCGGTGTATCCCAAACGCATTCTGCGTGGGCTCCGAGGGGCAAGGCCATCAAGAACAGGATGAGTTTCCGTAAGTGCACGATTCTTTATCGGAAGTTCCTCGTCGGATCTTGAAGCGGTACTGAACTTGCAAGGTGAACCTAGAGGAGATGCCTATGAAGATCGATATCGGAATAGATGAAGCGGAGCGTAAGGAGATTGCCCAGGGTCTTTCGAGATTGTTGGCTGACACTTACTCCCTTTATTTGAAAACCCATTCCTATCATTGGAATGTGAAAGGACCTTCGTTCCAAACCCTACATTTGATGTTCGAGAATCAGTACAATGAGTTGGCGTTGGCTGTTGATTTGATCGCCGAGCGAATCCGGGCTTTGGGTTTTCCCGCCCCGGGGACCTACCAGGAGTTCCTAGAATTGACGAGTATCCCAAGTAAGCCCGGGGTTCCGAACGCCGAATCTATGGTGGGGATGCTCATTGAGGGGCAGGAAGCGGTGGTCAGGACCGCGCGTTCAATATTTCCTTTTGTAAAGCAGGTAGCTGACGAGCCGACTGCGGACCTTTTGACCCAGCGGATGCGGGTACATGAGAAAACCGCATGGATGCTCCGAAGTCTGCTCGAAAAATGAGCTGCCAATTACCCAGTCAGTGTGGGTGCTTCAGGTAGTCCTTGAGCCCTTCGAGGATACGGGAGCACCCGTAACCGTCAATCAGGCGATGATCGAGGGTCACGGAAACGGGTAGCATCGGTTTGATGACGATTTGAGCGTTTTCCACCACTGGCTTATCCGTGATTCTCCCAATGGCCAATACCATGGGACAACGGGAGTACGGGACCAAGGGTGCGAAACCGTATTCGAGGCCCATTCCTCCGACCGAGGTCACCATGGCCGACCCGAAGGGATCCCGCGGGGTCCCGAGTGCGGGGCTCCAAAGGTTCAGTGTGTGGGTGATGAAGGAGACTGCGTCAAGGATCCGGGCGATCACAAACGAAGGGATGTGCTTGAGTCTGGATTTGATTCCCTTAAATTCGGGATCCTCATGGGTTCGGATCCTCTTCGCTTTTTCTTGCAGTTCCTGGAGGATCATCTCGAGTGACTTGTGGTTCACTTCGCGGACCACGGCGCCCGAGAGATTTTCCTCGCCGTTTTCGACCACGGAAACCTGGAGAAAAATATCGATGGTTTTCCGTTGATAGAGTTTACCAAGTCGGAGAATCGAATTGAAAGCCGAATAGCGCTCGATACCGTGGGCGATGGCTTTGGCGAGGACAACGGTCGGGGTCAATCGGATCCCTCGTTTTCGGTACTCTTCGATTTTTTCCAGGATGGGAGTGGCATCGAGGTCCACAAATCCGTAGATCGAAGGATCCTTGGTCGTGCTCCAGGTCCCGATGGCCACTTTTCTCCAGACATTCAAGGGAATCGGCCCCTGGAAATCGATGTGTTTTTTGAACATGGTCCGTCTCCCTGAGACCTTTACAAGCGATAAAGCTGGAATCCGAGTCGGATGACCGCGTAAATTTCACCGTTGGCGAACACGCCTGCATCGAGCTGGCGGGTGGTGAAGGTGAAGAAGCCCCAATTCTCAGGATCCTTCGGGATCACCCGGAAAGAGAGGGCCATGAAGCCCACCGGACCACCCTCCACCAGCATGGAAGCTCCGACCTTCCCTCCGAGATACAGGGTGGGCTTGACTGAAGACAGCAAGGTGAGTGCGCCGTTCCAGTCGGGCGGTCCGTCGAAGAGGTGGGGTTTTCCCAGACGCTTTTGGTAAAACGGAAAAGAAAGATCTCCTTGAATCGAGGTGATCATTCCGGTTTCGAGGTTCACTTTTTCGAGAGCAATTCCGAATCCGGTTCCCCGAACATGGCTGGCGCTTGCAGTGACCGGAAGGACATCCAGATTGACCCGGTCGGGGAGGGCATCCGGCCAGGCCCGACTGGTTGCCGGAGCCGAAAAAATCGCCATCAAACTGAAGAGCACCAAAAGTCGAACTGAGCGCATGCTTACGAGCTTACAGGACATGGGGCCTGTGATAAAGTGGCCTTCATGTTCAAAATGGCTTGGGCGTCCATACGGGTGATTTGGCACCATCCGGAGCTCCTGTTTTATCACTTCATCCTAACCGCTACCGGATTGACGGCTTTTTTACTAGGGTTGGTGGTGTTTGTCAGTTTGACGGCGATGCACCTGAGTCCCTGGGTGGTGTTTCCGGTCTGGTTCCTGTTCATGGGCGCTGTCTTGGGCCTCGCCACTGGGTTGGCCACCTTGAATGTCACGGTCAGCGCGCTGATTTTGCGTTTTGCCCGCGAGGGGATCCGGGCAACCCCCGATCGGGTGGTTCATTTTCTGAGAGAGCGCTCCTCGATTCTATTGCGGATCGCGTGCTCGGCCTACCTGAGTGTCAGGATTCCGGTTCGGGTGCGAGCCGACATGCTGTGTTGTGCACTGGTACTCACCGAGGGTCGGGACTGGGAAACCCTGACGAAGACGGTCGAACGCGACTTCGGGCGCTCTGAAATGCGAGTGATGATCCGGAGGGGACGGGCGGGAATGATTGTCAGCTTGTTGTGGCTTCCGGTGTTCCTGCTTGCTGCACTGGTGCTTCCATCCACCTCCCTTTCTCAGGAATGGCGGCGTACGCTGTTGATCGGATCGGGTCTCTCGTTGATTCCGATCACTTGGCTCTTCAGGATGTTTTTTGGATTGGCCGTCCCGGTCGAGGTAGTGAAGGAGTAGCTTACAACTTCACCACGTACGCCTGGGAGAGCAGGACCCGGTGGGAGTCGTGGCAGGTGAAGAAGAGGAGCTGGGAGCGCTCTGCGAACTCCCGGACCATCTTCGCCGCGATCTTCTGCCGTTCGGGATCGAGGTTGACCAAGGGATCGTCCACGAGGACGAAGCCGGGCTTTTTCTCGAGGAGGAAACTCGCGAGGGTGAGTCGGTAGGCAAGGGCCACGGCATCCTTCATTCCCGCAGAGAGCAGGGAATAGGGGATCTCGACCGCATCCTTCCGGGTGAGAGCAGGTTCGCCTTTGACGGAGCCGGGGGCGATTAGAGGTTGGGTGTTTCCGTATTTTCCGCCGGTCAATTCAGTGAGGCTTCGAGCGAATGCCAACTCAAGGTCCCGGTATATCGCCGCGGGGTCCTGATCGACCTCGTCGATGGCATTCAGGACCCGTTGCAGCCCCCGGGCCCGCTGAATGTGTCCGTTCAGGGTTCTTCGGGCTTCCGCTGCTTGCCGACCGAGGTCCTCGGCTGACTCCTCCGGGAACGCGATCTCTGCTTTCTTTCGGGTGTTCTCGCGGACTTCCTCGGTTACCCGGGGGAGCTCGTTGCGAGCGTCTTGGAATCGCCTCTTGAAGTCGGAAGACGAACCCATGCCCTCCGGTATGGGAGGGAGTGCCGCGAGTTTGCCCTTCAGGCCGATGAGCTCTTGATTCTGTTCCATCGACTTCATCATGAGGGATTCAGGATCCGCACAACCGGATTCCGCCTTCACCGAGTCGATGAAGATGGATGCGGCTTGGAGTTTCTTTTCCAGGGCTTGTTTTTCGGCCAGGGTCGAGTTGAACTCGCGCTGGACGATGGAAGTTTCGCGGGCGATCACAGCACTCTCGGATGAAGTGGCCTTGATTTCCAAGGTTTCCAGAGTTTCCGAACCGAGGAGTGTTTTCAGTTCAGCCTCCATTCGGGAAAGAGTCAGCGAGGCAGCAGTTCTTTCTCGAAGTAGCTGCTGAAGCGCCCCCGGCTCTTTGGCGCTGTATGACGAAAGCAGGGTGGCAAGTTCGGTCTCCGATCGGGTGATCGTCGCCGGTAGCGCGAGCAAGTCCTGGTCACCGGAGGCGACATCGAGCAGGAAAGACTCAGTCTCGATCCGAAGCATTCCTTCTCCGGTGAAGGTTCTTTCCTCTCCGGTTTTGGTACTCCAGGCTTCGAGTGTCCCCTTCAGCCCGCTCGTGATCCCGATGTTGCCTTCAGTCTTGGCTTGGATCCGTGCCACGAGTTTGCCGGCCGACAGGCGGGCGCGAAGGGTCACAAGCTGTTGTTCCAGACGGAGAGCCGAATGAACTGTGGCCTCGTCGATTCCTGGTAGGCGCTCAATGAGCGCTTTTTGGTCGGAGATCTCCGAGGCCTTGAACTTCACTTTCCGGTACTGCTCCTGCAAGGCTGCATTCATGCGGGATTGTGCGGAGAGGGCGAGTTCTTGTTCCAACTCTTTCAATTTCTGATCGAGTTGCGCGATTTTGGGACGTGCATCTTCGAGGCTCAAATTCGCCTGCATCCATTGGGTGACATTCTGTTTCTGCTTGGCCAAGTTGGCTTCGAATGTGCTCACTTTTCCTTGAAGGAGCTCGCGGATCCCCTCGGCATCGTAGGCCGCTTGTCCTTGGTTGATGAACTGCTGAAGCATTTCTTGGCGGGATCTAGACGCGGCAAGCAGAGCCCCGAGGCGGGCCTGTTGGTCCTCGAGGTCCAGGACCCGTTTCCGTGCCCGCTCGAGCTTTTCGAGTTCGTAGTAGTTCTCGAGAATGGTGCCGACGCCCTTGCTCCAGGGGTTATCAATTCCCCGGCCACCTTCGGGTTGATTCAGCTTCATTTCCCAACGCTGAGTGAGGGTTTTGTACTCTTCTTCGAGCGCTTTCTTGAGCCGCTCAACGGAGATTCCTCCACCGGTTTTCAGGGTTTCGCGAAGGAGATTTCCCAGGTCTTCGTTCACGGAGGGGGTCGAGCCCGCGAGACTCAAGGTTTCGAGAAGTTCTCCCTGACGGGCCAAGAGGAGGAGACGAGTCGTTGCGGGAGAAGCCGAAAGCAGGGTCGCTAGTTCGGAGTCGATCAAGGCCGGATCCGTGAGGGTTCCACCGGTGGGGCGGGAGAGACTCGCACTTGGGTTTCTTGACCCCCAGGTTTTTTCAAGAATCCAATCGCCTGCCTGGGTGCGGAACTCGAGGGTCACCCGCGCGTGATCTCCCCGGATCGGGATCGAAGTCTGGAGCTTCTTGCCTTCGACCGTGTTCTTTCCGGGGTTCGGTGGAATGAAGAGAACAGCTTCGAGGGCTTTGAAAAGCGTGCTCTTTCCAATGTCATTGTCGCCGAGGATCAGATTGAGGCCGGGCTCGAAGCGGAGGGTCCGGTCCGGTGTCCCGCCAAAGGGATGCAATCGCAGTGTGGTGAGGATCATGACTTCGCTCCTCCTGCTTGGAGTGAACGAATCGTCTGATAGGCGATCTGAAGTGCCTCGTGATCCTGCTCCTGCTCTGACAGGAGATTCAGGAGTCGGAGTGCGAAGGATCCTTCTGGAAACTCTTTCCGGATCTCATCCGGAGTGAGTCGGATTTCAAGCCCTGAGGTGAGGGTCCTGAGACTCATGAAGGAATTCGCGACTTGGTTCAGCTCAGGTCCGACTTGATCGAACTGCTCGCGAGGAAGGGTACCGGTCAAGATCAGATCCATGAGGACTCGCTGGTAGGATGGGTCGGAGTACTTCTTGAGTCCTTCCCGGAGTGCATCCAGGGAGTCGATGGCCAATTCCTCACGGATGAAGCGGTAACGACCGGTGGAGATCCGTTCGGCTTGAATGCTCTTGTCTTCCCCGAGGGTCAGAAACCACGCTGTCCCTTCGTGTCGACAGTCGAAACCGTCGGGCTCCGGAGTGCCCGGATAAAAAATACGGTCGTAGGCTCCCGGTGTTTTCGGAAACTGAAGGTGGATGTGCCCCATGAGCCAGAGATCAAGGCCGGCCGAAAGGAGCGGCTCCTTCTTCATCGGGAAGTGATCCCCGGCAAGATCCGGTGAAAGACCTTCGAAACTGCCATGCGCGAGTCCGATGTGGTAGCGGGCATCTTTTGGCTTGTGGACCGAGGAAATCCATCCGGTCACGGGCTCCGCAGAATGCCGCTTCCGGCAGGGGGCAGGGTAGAGCGCCAGAGAAAGCTCCTCGATGAAGCTCACCTCAGGCGTGTCGAGCACCCGCACGCGGTCGCCCGCATGCTCCTTGAAGGTCTTCCAAAGGTCGTCTGCTTCGCCGGTCACATAGTCGTGATTCCCGGGAAGGATCAGGACCTGACCTTCAAAGGACGAAAACAGCCCCGCAGCCCGGATCACGAGTTTTTTTGAAACTCGGGTGGTGTCGAAGAGATCGCCTCCCATGACAAACAGATCGGCCCGCTTTTCGCCCGCCAGGGCGATCATGGAGGCCAGGGTCTCGAAGCGTCCCTCAGCGAGCTTTCCGGCGATTTCGGAGGGGTGCTTGCTGTGGGTGAGTCCCAGGTGCAGGTCTGCGGTGTGGAAGATTCTGAGTGCCATCGTGTCGTCCTTTTGCGGAAGCCTCATCTTAGCGGGCTTTCCTTCCTGACTCTAGAAATACCCGTGAGCCATGACAGGGAAGGACAAAGGGTTTTCGCAATGCAACAAGAGGGCGGGGTGGACAAAGCTCAGGTCCTCTGGTTTAATCGGGTTTCAACTTCAAACGGAGAGGTGTGAGAGTGGTTGAATCAGCACGCCTCGAAAGCGTGTATACGGCAAAACCGTATCGAGGGTTCGAATCCCTCCCTCTCCGCCATTCACCACCCCCAATCCCACAAATGAACATCGGCCCTACCGGACCCGGATCGACTCCGCGTCCTCTGGACGCCTTTCTGTCGAAAGAGTCGCCGATCCT
>JAIXWV010000002.1 GCA_027491115.1 Pseudomonadota bacterium | reverse complement strand
TACTCCGACAAACCCATAGGCCCGTCTTCTCTTTCAAATATTTCATCGTCATGAAAGTATCTCTCGCCAAGTTTCACCCCAGCGAAACACTTTCATCTAAACAGATTTTCAAAGAACAGTACCTTTTTGACGCAAACGACACCTTTAACCGTTATAAAACCCGGTTTCGTTGCGAACGCAATCAAAGCGGTAGGAAACTGAAGCTATAGGAATCGTGTACTCTTGGCAACTATTTTCGTTAAAAAAAATGTGGCAAGGGATTCCTCATTGTTTTCAAACAGTTTCCCCCTGGTCTCCTCCCTCGAAGTGGCGATGAAAATTGGGGAGTAAATCTCTGAATCTCAACACCTTCCCGTCCGAGCGTTTCAGCCCCAGTACCACCAAGGCCACGAGTTCACCGTCCACGCTGGTCTTCACGCTCTCTTCGAGAAAAAACGCCGCCTTCTCGGTGAGTCGTGAAACCCTCACTTCCGCATGAAGCGAGGCCATTTCGATCAAGCCATGAACGGCGCGATCCAAGATCGACTCGGCCGTGTGCAAAGGGAGTGTGAAATTCCAAGCCCCGAGAACTCCCAGCTCCCGACTCCATTCGGATTGGAATTCAGCAGAAATCAGTATGACCCGGAATCCTTGTTCATGTTGGATCTCCTTGAGTTGCTTGAGAGCCCTCACACCTGCTCTCACTTGCGCGGGATGCAAACCCGAGCCCAATCTCACCGCAAGCACTTCGAATCCATTCCCTGGCAACAAGCCTTCACGACATACTATCTCCCGCATGTCTGTGAATTCGACACAAGATGGCTGGACCTGCAGCTTCTCCAGTTCGCACAACAGCACCGCCTCATCGTCTTCGCCCACACCACTGATCCAGATGATCTCCCCCGCAAAAAACGCCTTTTTGAATTCCCCAAACTCCATTCCTCTTCCTCCTCAGGAACGGGACAAGTAGCAAAGCCGAGGCCAGGAATCGGGAGCCAAAAAATTATCGTTTCATTTCAAAGGCTCCTTACCGTTAGACTGGGCCTCGTTCATTTTTACCCCCCTGCCGGAGCGTAGGAGAACTCCCACAATGATTGTGAAAAACCCACTCCCCAAAGTCCTGATCTGTGATGACGACCGAACCCTCCACCTCGCGGTCAAATCCGCACTCGGAAAGGACTTCGACATTCGAAGCGCCTACACTGTCGAGGAAGCCGTCCTTTTGCTAAGAAAATCCAACGCAGACATCATCCTGCTCGACATGGACCTCGGGAACGGCCGCGACGGACTCACTGCCATTCCCCTCATCCTCGAAATCCAGTCCGATATCCGGATCATCCTCTTCAGCGGGAGTACCGACTTCGAACTGGTCCGGAACGGAATGAAGCTCGGGGCCTTCGATTACATCCAGAAAGGATGTGGTCTCGAAGAGCTCAGGCACGGATTCGGCAAGGCGATCGAACACCGGGAACTGAAAAAAAGAACGGCGCAGTCGCAACGCGAATTGAGCCAAAGCACTCGCCACCTCTCTTTGATCGGCAAATCCAAATCGATCGAACGCATCCGGAGGCAGATCGATCGGGCACGGACCAGTCGGGCTCCGGTCCTCATCCAAGGTGAGACCGGTACCGGAAAAGAAGTCGTGGCCCGCTTGCTCCGGAAAACCCTGCCCGATGGCATGCTCGAACCCTTCGTGGCTGTCGATTCGAGCACGATCCAGAGTTCGGTTGCGGAAAGCATGCTCTTCGGTTTCGAGAAAGGCGCCTTCACAGGAGCGGAAAAATCAACTCCGGGACTCTTTGAAGAAGCGGACGGAGGCGCTCTCTACTTCGACGAGCTCGGCAACATGCCTCTCGAGATCCAGAACAAATTGCTCCGCGCGATCCAGGAAAAAGAGGTGTTGCGAATCGGATCCTCACGCCCCCGCCAACTCGATTTCCGGGTGATCGCGGCCACCAACCGGGAGATCAACGGGATGGTCTCGAACGGAACTTTCAAGGATGACTTGTACCAACGGATCAACGTCCTTCAGATCGACCTCCCTCCGCTCAGAGAGCGTCCGGAAGACATCTCCGATCTGCTCGAGCACTTCTCACGCCTCCATGCCGAGGGGCAACCGCCACTCCGATTCCTCCCCGAGACATTGGAGCTGATCGAAAAGTATCCCTTTCCCGGCAATATCCGGGAGCTTTCGAACCTGGTTCTGTACCTCTACACGATGTCCGAATCACCGGATGTGTCACCCCTCGACTTGCCTCCGAAGTTCCGGATGCAGGCCACCGCTCCGGTACCGGGCAAGAGCCAGATCCGCGTGACCTCGGGCTCGTCCGAGCAAGATCCCCTGTCCGAACCCGATTTCTACCGCGCGGTACAGAAATTCGAGAAAACCTATCTGACCCTCCACTATCAGCGTTTGAATTCGAATGTCTCGAAAATGGCCCAGGAACTCGGAATGGATCGCTCTTATCTACACAACAAGTTGAAGAGTTATGGAATCCATCAGATCAAAGGCAGATAGGAAGCTCAAAACGACGGAACTGATTTTTCGAGCGTCCCTTCGATTCGATGATCGAACTCCCACCTGAAGTCGCGGATGTTGAGCACCGAACCCGGATCGAGACGGACGGAGACGCGGAGTTCATGGCGCTTGTTCGAAATGTCTTCCAGACCGATCTTCTGGAAGGGGATGATTGCCCGGATCGATCCACCTTGCGACACCCATCCCAAGCCGGCGGTACTCACTTCTCCATCATAAAGGGTCGTCTTGAACCAGACCTTGGGCGTACGCTTCAGAGCAAGACGGACCCTGAGCGCACCCTCAAGTCCGGCCAGACCGGGTAAGTCGAAGCGAACCCCAGATCTTCCAAGTGCCAAATTCGATACTAGACCCTGCTGAATCCTTCTCACCGCCTCGGCAACCACCCCTCTCCGAATCACGATCCGCGAGGTGATGGACTCCACATCACCCGCATCCTGACGGCGAACCCGCTCGATGGACTTGAAGAGGATTGCACCGGGAAAGGCGCTGATCAGATCGATCGACAAAACATCCTCTCTGGCATGAACCACCAGTCGCAAGCGTTGACCGGCAAATGCGCCAGGATCCTCGAGTCGGACCTCAACTTGGTGCTGGTAGGTTTTCACCAACCTCTGACCGACAACCACCGTCCGATATTGCGTGCAGGAGTAGTGCTGAGTCACATAAACTGGACGCGCCTCACAGACCTGACGGGGAACCTCGGTGCAAGTCTGGGGCTCATTGTGACAAACCCGCCTGGGAACACTGACACAACCGCTCGAGTTACAAACCGAGTCCTGCTCGGTCCTGCACACCTCACCTCCGCCCCGACAAACGGTGTCGCTGACCGTGCTACAAAATGATTCGTTGTGCGAGAAGACCTCCCGTGAACAGGTGGTCTCGTATGGCTCTTGTCCGTAGATCGGCTCGAACCGTTGATCAGACAGTGTCGCCAATTGCACCGGAACGGCAGACTCCAGGTCTACGGGGCGTTGGCTCTGAGCCAAGGCCTCTCCCCGGATCATGATGAGTGCGAACAGCAGAATGGAAATCTTGGTTTTCATGACATCCCCCCGGATGAAGGAGCGAGAGGTGGATCTTTCGCTTCTGGCTTTTCTGAACAGCAAAGGATGTGCCAAAATTTGGATCGCCCAAATATTGGGAATCAATACACTTTCGTGAGACCCGGCTTTTGATTTCCCGAAATGACCCCACTCGAGTCCCATGGAAGTGGGAGCACTTCGACCCCAGATGCCGACAAATTACACCTTGTCTTTCGATCGAGATTTGATATACCCAAAAAACTCAAGATCCTTGTGGGGGTGTAGCTCAGTTGGTAGAGCACCTGCTTTGCAAGCAGGGGGTCATCGGTTCGAATCCGTTCACCTCCACCATTTTCAAATAAAAAAAGCCTGCGAAAGCGGGCTTTTTTTATTTCACCGATTGCTGGGATCGCGGCGCTTTCCACGCCACTTAGGGCAGGAGACCAATTTCCAAACCGGGAATACTGCTGGTGTACTTTTGGATGATCTCTTTCAACTTTTGATCCTGTTTTGCAAAATCAGCACGAGAGGAGACGCCCTTTTGTTTTTGCCCCTGAACACGGAACTCCTCTTTTATCCTCGAAATCTCGGACTGGAGCTGACGGACTCTTGGGAGGAGTTGCTTGATTTTCTCTCTTTGTTGAGCGCTGAGCCTTGAATCTTGTGAGGCTGTATCAATGGAATCAAATTGAAGAGCAGGCTGACCAGGCTTGTTGAACGTGATTCTGATCACCACCACCGTGACACTAATATCTTTTTTGATTCCACCGGAGAGATAGGCCCCACTACCGATATGCAGACCATAACCCGGAAGATACGTTGGAGGCGGGGGAGGTGGCGGAGGGGGCGGACCTCCTTGCGCAAACGACAAACTTGGCGAAAGAGCCCCGAATAACAAAAAAAAGGAGAACACCCGAAATATTGTTTTGATGAGACTCAAGATTACCCCCGATTAAACAGTCCAATTACCACAATCTTGCTGATGAGCAGGAAAGTCAAACTGTGTCAAAAATAACACTAGCTAGAGCACTGATTCAGATGAGCTGCCGATGAGTAGACGGATAAAGTTGTGTGATTCATCCTCGTTCACTCACGGTTCGGATCGGTGAATTGTTGAGAGATTAGGAAAATCAAAGCCCCTCACCGGGGTTCACCTCCCAATCCATCCATTATCTTGAATGTCTAAATCTAACTCAAGCAACTACGACTTACTTCAAGCTTGCAATGAGCTCGTTTGCAGCCTTGGGATTTGCCTTTGCTTCTAGCAATGCCTGAAGCATGAGTGGAGCCACAATCGTTGCATCCGATTCGACGACAAACATCGGAGTGCTCTCCGTGAGTTTATCCCAAGTGATTTTTTCATTGGGAGTGGCGCCTGAGTAAGAACCGTAAGAAGTGGTGGAATCAGAAATCTGGCAGAAATAAGCCCATGGCTTCACCGGTTGCTGAATGTCGTATTTGGTCGAAGGAACGACACAAATCGGGAAGTCACCCGCGATCCCGCCTCCGATTTGGAAGAAGCCCACTCCCGCGCCCTTGGAAAGCTCGGCGTAATCATCATAAAGTTGAGCCATGTACTCAACCCCGGATTTGGCGATCGAAGCACTGCACTCGCCTGTCTTGACGTAACCCGCAAAGATATTCCCGAAGGTGGAGTCTTCATACCCTGGAACCACCATGGGAAGCTTTGCTTTTGCTGCCGCAAGCAACCAGCAATCTTCAGGATTCCCTTCGTAGATCTTAGGGTCGATCTTCTGGATGAGCTCATAAAAATACTCATGCCAAAAACGGCGAGTATTGTTTTTGGTCGCCTCGAACCACATCGGCACCGCTACTTTTTCAACCGCACGGAATGCCTCATCTTCCGGAATCGACGTATCGGTCACCCGGCGCATGCGCGCTTCGAGGATCTTCGTGTCGTCATTTTTCGTCATGTAACGATAATCAGGAAAATCTTTATAGGCATGGTTTGCAACCAGGCGGAACAGAGATTCTTCCAGGTTGGCACCGGTCGAGGAAATACCATGGATCAAGCCTGCACGGATCGCCGGAGCCAGGGAGATCCCGAGCTGCGCTGAAGACATTGCACCCGCCAAGGTCCAATACATTTTCCCGCCATTTTCAATGTGGCGCCAGTATGCAATGGTCGCGTCGCGGGTCGCGCGGGAATTGAAGTTTTTATAGTTTTTAAGAATGAACGAAAAAATCGGAAGGCTGGTGTTTTGCATCCCGGTTTCTTATCTCAAAACAGGGTCGTTTTCGATCTAAATGTTCCAAATGAATTTGAAGCCGAATTCGAATCAGGTGAGCAAAGTTTCGAATCCGATCACTTCCACCAAATCAAAGAACCAGCTGGCTTCACGCCGGCTATTTTCGCCCCGTCGAAGGTATTCCGCTCCAAATGACAAATGGAAAAAACCACTTGTCAAATTTAACGCACCGCGATAACACCCCGAGATGCTTTTTCTTCGCTTACAAATCCGTCGAGGCGTCCTGGCGTCTCTAGCCTGGGTGGTCTCTCTGTTTCTTTCGTCCGCTTCAGAGGCCAAGGATTATGTGATCCCTGCCGGAAATCATTACGCGCAACAGACCGGTTTGGCTTTGTTCCGAGGGGATACCCTTCGATTCAAAGCGATGTTCGATTCTTCCGCCATCTACAATCTCGGCAATGAAGATCAGTTGGATGCAAACAAGCTCTATGGTGCTGCCGACTGTTCCAGCGCCCATATGGAGAATAGCGCACGCTTCGGTTGGCGATGGAACCAGAATCGCCTGGAGATCATGGCCGTCACTCATCGAGGTGGAACCTTCTATGTCGAGTTTGTCGGGGTGGCTGAGTTGGGCAAAGTTTATGATTTTGAGATCCAGTTGTCTCCGGACAAGAACGAGTACCTGTATCGATTCCAGGGCGGGACCGTTCGCATGGCTCGCGGCTGCACTGCAAGTGTCATGAGCGGCTATAAATTGTACCCCTATTTCGGTGGCAATCAGGTAGCACCCCATGCGGTCCGGATCAAAGTCGAAGATCGGTCTGATGATTTTGCGCTGGCTGCCTTGGATCTGGTGTACCCGAATCCGACCACCAATCGACAGATCAAACTCGATTTCGAAGTGGGCGAAGATCTGGAACTCGGCTTTGAGATTTTTGACCTTTCCGGCAGGAAAGTTCAGGAAGCGGCCCCCGTTCCTTATTCGGGCGGGACGTCCGTACACGGGTTTGAACTCAGTCTGAATGACTTTTCAGCTGGGATGTATTTGATTCGACCCTATGCCATTAAAAACGGCGAGGTGAAGAGTGCCTTTGTCGGAGCTCCCGGGAACGCCATCAAGTTTTTGATGTTATGAACCTTGAGTCCACCCCTCATTCCAACTCCCCCGCACACGCCCGGGCCGCCTGGACCTTGTCGCGATAGGTAGGATACTGCCCCACCACACTCTGAACGCAAGACAAGTTCGAGTGTTTGCAGGCTTCAGCCGCTTCGGTTCGGGTGGAAAAACTTGCGTACTCCCCGGCAACAAACTTCACGCACTCGACCTCGGATACCCTCGAGCAACTCTTCGCAGACTTCTCCCGGGCATCAAACGATGCGTAGTCTCCGGCTACATACTTGGCACATGCGACACCGCGATTCCCGATACAGGCTCGGGCTGCCTTGATGCGAATCTCCTGAGAAGCGAAATCTCCAGCCACATACAGGATGCAGTCTTTGCCGGCGGGCTCAATGGGCTCGCAACGGTCTCCGCCCTGCTCCAGAACCAGGGCCTGTTGGGCGGCTTCTCGAAGGTAAAATCTCGCCACTTTCTCATGAATGGATCTTGCCTGGGCCGGAACCGCACCGAGCAATAGGACCAAAACGGGCAAATAAAACAGTCGTGCAATGCTGAAATTCATCATCTGATGTTCTCACTGATCCTGGTTTAGCAAGCCTTGTGCCACCGTCTCGGGGCCCTCTAGACACGAATCGTCCGATACCGGGGTCAGATGGATACCGGCGACTGGTGCCGAACCGACCCCTCGGCCACCGGGAGTCAATAGAACTCAGGTGGAATGATTCCTGGACTCAAGCGGTAAGCGTTTGATTTCCTGGATCGTGTATTTTTCCACGAATTGGTCCAGCGATTCGGACATGACACCTCGTTCAAGTTGAGCGTGATGGACCTCGCCCTGAAAATAGATTCCGACATGATTCATGGGATTGAGGTTCTTTCTTTGGCAAAAGATCAAATCATGATCCCCAATTTCATGTATCGGGACGGAGATTCCTCGGCTTCGTTGATCCTGCGAATTTTTAGGAATTTCAGTTCCTAGCACGTCAAAGAAGTAGGCTTGGGAAAAACCGGAGCAATCAATTCCAGACTTACTCACTCCGCCCCACCGATAGGGTACGCCTCTCCATTCATTCAAGAATTCAACGGGTCCCAGACCCATTGAGATTAATTTCGGAAAATCCTTTATGGACGAATCGTGAGCAAGAAATTGACTTTGGATCCACCCAATGACGCCGTCTCTTTTTCTGACCAATGAGAACGATTCATGCACTCCTAAGACCCGGATCGCCTCGTGCTGATTCACATATACTTGAATCAGTTTATCTTTCGCTTCATGTGGAAGATTCTCAAAATCCGGGTTGGGGTTTCGAATCAGCGGAAGTTCAGATTTAACGATCGCAAAGGTTGATTGAAGCCAGTCTTTTTGTTCGATTTTAATATTCATATAGTCTCTCATCGCAATATTCTCACAGTAGCATGATCACTCACCTGATGATGAGCACGCGTTTTGTTTCACAATGCCGCCATTAACACACCGCCTTAATTAAGCTGAATTTTTTCTAATTTCCAAACAAGGCTTTGGTAAGATGGGACCGTGACGGACACATCACCACTCAAATACCTCGAAGACTACTACCTCTCTCCCGACGGGAAGATGATCTTCACCGAGTCTTACCACCTGAAGCGTGGATACTGCTGCGGGTCCGGGTGCCTGCACTGCCCTTATGACGGAATCGAAGTGCAGGAGGGACGATCCTCCTCCACCGAATCCCGGGTTCAATGCCCCTTCTGCCATGAGTCCTTTTCGATCCCCGTGTTCAAGGAAGAAGGCGCGGAACAAAGCTTCATCTATGACTGCGAGATCTGCTGCAGCCCGATCCGGATCCAAGTGAGCTTCACCACTGACGAGCAACCTGAAATTTCCACCGAACGCACCTGAATCGATCTGATCCTGCTCATCACAAACCTGCCGCGAGATGATGTTGAATAATTTGGCTTTGGGTCAGGGGACTCGAACTCCCTCAATCTGCCTTCCTTCTCAAACGCTTGGCTTCCAGCATGAACAACCCCGAGAAACTCGGATCTGTTTCAATATCGAACAATTCAGCAAGGCTGAGGGCATTGACTGTAGGTGCGGCACCGTGCACGCCCGTCAAGAGCCATTGAAAATCCACTCCGAGTGCATTCGCCAAGCTCGCCACCGCAAGAAAATTATGGGGAACTGATCCTGTGAGCCAGTTTTGAACCACTGTGGGACTAACGCCCGAAAGTTCCGCCACTCGCTTTGCAGTGAGCCCCTTCTCTTTCATGAGACCTTGAAGGTTCTTCTTGAACAGTGAGGCCACTGGCTTGCGTGTGGTTCGTTTCTTTTTAGAAGTGCTCATTCACACACCTATCGGAAAGCGATTCTCTGGAATGATGCATCATTCTTTTAATAGAATCAATTCTGATAACAGAATATTTAATTCAACCCGAGTGGTTTTCCCGACTCACCCACTAGAAAATGAATTTCTTCTCGTGCAGACTGCCGAAAGGAGCACCCATGTTCACCTTCGAAACCCTCACCTCCCTGGTCACCCTGACCGCAATGGAAACGGTTCTCGGTATCGACAACATCATCTTCATCGCCATCCTGGTCGGTCGTCTCCCAGCATCCCAGCGAGAAAAGGTTCGTCGCGCTGGAATCACCTTGGCCCTTGGGCTCCGGGTGCTCTTGCTCTTATCCATCAGTTGGATCATGAGCTTGACCCAGCCCTGGTTCGAAGCATTCGGACGCTCTTTCTCGGGACGCGACCTCATCCTCCTCGGGGGTGGCCTCTTTCTGATCGCAAAATCCACCTTCGAAATTCATCACAAGCTCGAGGGCGACCCTCAGGTTCATCTCCACCATGCCGAACAGACCCCCCGCATGAAGCAGCCCAAACCGGGAGCCATGCTGTTCCAAATCCTGCTCCTCGACATCGTGTTCTCGCTCGATTCCGTCATCACAGCGGTCGGAATGGCAAATCAGGTCCCGGTGATGATTGCGGCCATGCTGATCTCGATGATGATCATGCTGTTTTCTGCCCGTGGCATAGGAGATTTTGTAGAACGTCACCCGACCATCAAGGTCCTGGCCCTGTCGTTCCTGCTCATGATCGGAGTCATGCTGGTCGGTGAAGGGTTCGGGGCCCACATCTCGAAGGGCTACATTTACTTCGCCATGGCCTTCTCGCTCGCCGTGGAAATTCTCAATCTTCGCCTGAGAAAATCAACCAAAACGGGCTGATTGGCCCTGGCCGACGCTGAATATGTGTCTCAGGTGACACTCTGGCCGGACGGGATCCTTTGTCAGAAAATAGACAAAGGGGGGTCGGGGATTGAGGCCTTTACCGCACATCGTAACCGTTTTCATTTTCCTCTCGCTGTCCGCATGCGGAAAGATGCGCTTTGCTGACTTTGGCGGCAATACAACCTCAGCAACCCGACCCTTGATTGGAACCTCGACCCAAAGGATCTCCATATCGGGCCAAACGGCATTTCCCGCTCGCAGTTGCGCTGCACTCACCGTCCGGACGGAAGACGAGTATTCGAACGAACGCGCCGTGGGGGCGCAAACACAGATCATCCTGAATACGAGTGGTGATGGCGCCTTCCACTCTGCCTCGGATTGCAACTCCGCCAGCCGGACCAACACCGTTCTCCTGAACGCTGGAGAAAGCAACATCCCGATTTACTATTATTCAAACCGGGGCGAAGCGGCACCCGTACTCAGCGCATCGGCCCCCAGCACTCCACTGACCTCCGGAACCCTCACGGTCAACCCGATTCCCGCACCGATTCAAGAGATCGCCATACTCGGGCCTCGTGCCGGTAGAATCTCTACTTGTGTGGGGCCCTTCAC
>JAIXWV010000042.1 GCA_027491115.1 Pseudomonadota bacterium | reverse complement strand
TCGATTCCGGTGATGGGCTTCTCGTGAGCCTTAGAAAAACGCTGCAAAAAATACTGAGTCAGTTCGGGAATGTCTTCCAGGCGATCCCGGAGGGCCGGGAGACCGAGCGTCATCACATCCAGACGGTAAAAGAGATCCTGACGGAAGCGGCCTTCCTGGACCAACCTGCCGAGATTCTGATGAGTGGCTGCGATGATCCGGACTTCGACCTTACGCTCGAGGTTCGATCCGAGTCTCCGGATCTGCTGCTCCTCGAGAACCCGCAGGAGCTTGGGCTGCAAGGAAAGCGGCATGTCTCCGATCTCGTCCAGCAAAAGGGTTCCTCCGTTTGCGGACTCGATCAGCCCGGTCTTGGCCCTTCCTGCACCGGTGAACGCCCCGGCCTCGAATCCGAACAACTCGCTCTCGATGAGATCCGCAGGAATCGCGGCGCAATTCACCGCCACAAAAGGTCCCTTGGCACAGCGACTCTTTTCGTGAATCAAGCGTGCCACCTGTTCTTTACCCGTGCCGCTCTCACCTGTGAGTAAAACGGACGCTTCCGTACGACCGATCTGATCGATCAGCATCCGGAGTTCGGCCATGACCCGCGAGGAACCCACGAGCCCGTTCGACGCCGTACCCGTCCCAGAGATCTTCACCCGCTTCCCGACTTGTTCCACTCCGTCCAACAAGGCCTGGCGCTTGAAAGGCTTTTCGAGAAAATCGACGGCTCCGAGTTTCATCGCCCACACCGCGTCCTGCCAACCCGCATGGGCGGTCATGACAATGAACGGAATCCGGTGCCCGCGTTTGTTGCAAGCTTCCATGAATTCCATCCCGCTCATTCCGGGCATGCGGACATCGGTGACGATCAAATCCGGTTTGACGGATTCGATCATTCCGAGCGCCTGAAGCCCCGACTCGGCTTGAACCACTTCATGACCCGCGAATCCGAGAATCTTCCCGGTGGACTGGAGCGCTTCATGATCGTCATCGACGAGCAGAACCTTGAGACTCACGCCCCGGCCTCCGGAGAAACACCGGGAGTGACGGAAAGGAGTTCGAGCGGAAGTTCTCCTTCGAAGGCGGCGCCACGATCCTGGCCCCTGGAGAGGCGGAAATCCCCACCCAGATCGGTGAACACTTTTTTCACAAAGGAGAGCCCGAGCCCGGTCCCTTGTGCTTTCGTGGTGTAAAAGGGCTTGAAGAGGTGTTGCCGGACTTCTTCGGGAATTCCGGGACCGGTGTCACTGAAACCGAGAACCACCCCGGTCCGGCCGGCGGGTTCGAGCAGGATCGAAATCCCCCGCGATCCGGGAGGCGATTTTTCGAGTGCTTGAAGTGAGTTGCGGATCAAATTGCCGAGTGCGTATTCGAGGAGTTCAGAATCCGCCGATACCCGGGCCCCGGAGGAAAAAGCCGTATCGAAATGCCAGGTCACCTTGACCTTCAAGGACTCGAAGGCGTTTGCATAAGTGGCCAGTGCGGCTTCGATCACTTCTTTCAGATCGACACTCTTCCGGACACCCGGCGTGAGGCGTGTCAGCTTCAGGTAATTCTGGATGATCTTTTGAAGGCGCTCGACACTGCCTTCGATCGAGTGCAAGGACTGACGGAGGGCGATGTGGTTTTTAGAACCGGGAGTCACAGCGGAAGCCAGCACCGCCAGAGCGTGTTCGGCTTCCAGACCGATGGAGTGGAGAGGGTTCCCGACCTCGTGAGCGACCTGGGCGGACATCCGTCCCACAGCAGCGAGATGTTCGGCCTGCTGAAGACGCCGCTCGAGCTCGCCCATTTCCATCAGCGTCTTGTTCTGCTCTTCAAGGCGTGCCTTCTGATGCTCGATCATTTTCTCGCGCTCGATGAGTGTCGTCGCCATTTGGTGGAATTCGCGCGCCAGCGCACTGACCTCGTCGGTCTGATGCAAAGAAGCCGAAGGGATACCGGCGCGGGTCTGCTCGTCGAGACTGCCCTGATCCACGATGCGGCGGACGATTCCCCGCAGATGCGCGATCGGACGGAGTGCCCGTTCCCCCATCCAGATCATGGTCAAGGCCGAGGCGATCACCACCAATACGAGAATCCGGAGTGCTGCACGGAGATTCTGAACGTGTTCTTGCGCCTCACGGAATGCGCTCCGTGTTTCCTGGTCGATTTCGCGCTTGGCCCACTCGACTTCTTTCACCAGCATCTCGACGGTTTTCAGCCATTCCGGATAAAGTTCTCCGGCACGTTCGATCCGCTTCTCCTGGAGTTCGAGGTAAAGCGACTCGGCGAGATTGGACAGATTCCCGTTCAATCGGTTCAACCGTTGATGCCAATCCTTCCACGGTCCGGTCAGCAGGTACTCCGGCTTCACCCGCTCGAGCGTGCTCCGGTGGACTTCCAAGGCCCAGTGTGGAACCCGCCTCGGCTTCCAACGGGGGTCGTTCCAATGCGAAAACCCGAGACTGCGATCGAGCTCACGACCGAGGAGTTCGGTGTCGGAGGCCAGACGTGTGAGCTCACGTTGCATGGGGACTGAGCGAAGATTGATCTCTGTCAGGCGTTGATTCACACGCTGGGTGATGACAAAACTCACCCCGACACCGGCCAGACTCACCAGCATCAAAAAAGACAGGAATGCGAATACTTTGGATCGCAAACTTTGAAGCACGTTTCCCCCGCTGGCTCAGGCTAGCACGGCCCGATCCCTCCCACAAACCCCCGAATACCGGCACCGTTTACAATCTTCCGGGTCGGCCGGCCGGGCGCTGAAATCACCGGTTTTCAACCGCTCGATCAATGCCGTGACCTTCCGGTCCATTTCCCCCCAGACTTCGCCGGGTTCGGCCCGGACGAGCGAGCCGCTCACACTCCGGGCGGTCGACACGGGGAAAGGCACGGGATCGGCCTTCTTGCTCTTGTTCCATCGCTCGAAAAGGAACCCGAGGTTCCGATTGGTCTTTTTAGGAGTGATCTGGACATATTGAGCCGAAATGACCTCCCGCCCGTGCGTTTCCCGGAGCGCGAGCGCGTAGGCAGGCAACTGGAGCCCCTTTCCCGAACTGAGCGTCTGGGTGGCGTTCGGCAAAGAACTTCCGGTCTTGTAGTCCATGAGAACGAGGCCGTCGGCATGGGTGTCGACCCGGTCCATCCGCCCCTGAAAAGAAATCCCCCCACGAGTCAACCGGATGTCCTCTTCTTGGGAAAAAACGGTGGTGGCGGACCGTTCCCGGTATTCCCGCTCGGACTCCAGGAACGATTCGAGCATGGCCACGGTCTTTCTCCGGAGAGCGACAAAGAGTCGCTCCGAGCGGATCCACGCGGGTTTCGCGGTCCGGACAAACGCCTGGTCGAAAGCATCCCTTGCCGTGAGGCTCCCCTCAGAAGTGACCAGAAGCTCGATGGCGTGGTGAAGAAGATTTCCGTGGGCATCCCCGCTCAAATCGAAGTCCGGATCCCGCTCGTCCCGGAGTTCCAACAGGTAGCGGGCATAGGCCGTGAAAGGACAGTCACCCAGAGAGTTCAAGAAACTGATCGGAAACTCGGTCCGGTCCACCGGAAGCCCGACTTCGACCGGAGGCGCTTTCAGAGTGGAATTCAAAGACGGCAGGATTCTCGGATGGACCGGAATCGTCACGGCCTGATTTTTCCGGATCCCTTCGATCCGCGACAATACGAGCTCGAGCGACTCGAGTTCCATTCCCGCACCGTCGTGAAGGAACTCATGGAACACGGGATCCGGCCCCGATACCCGGGCCCAGGCCAGGAAAGATTCTCGCGCAGACGCGACCCTCTCCCGACGGGAAGCCAAGCCGAACTCTCCTGCGAGCACCTCCAGATCCCGGGCGGAAAACCACTCCGTTCCCTCCTCGTCAGGTTCGAAAAAAGCCGTTGAAACACCGAAAAAATGGATCTTTGCACCAGGGAGAAGGGAAAGGCTGACGGACTGGTCGACCCGGTAGATCCGGAGCCCTGCCTCATGCTTGAAGCGGGGAACGGTCGGAGGTGCCTGCCTGAGGCGCTCGGAGAGTTCCTTGTGCCAGATCCTGATCGGGCGACGCCCTTCTTCCAGACCGACCAAAGAGAGTGATTCCACCCACCCCTTCATGAGCCGCTCGAGGAGATTTCCCACCCATGCCGGCAACCGTTGGGCCGCCGCACTTTGGAGCAAGGCCCCCTGAAGTGCCACCAAGCTCATCCGGGACGGGTAACGCTCCCGGACTT
>JAIXWV010000026.1 GCA_027491115.1 Pseudomonadota bacterium | reverse complement strand
TCACCCGCATCTAGAGAAGTCCTGATCCCACCTGAGTTTACCAGTGAGAAATCGGCATTACCTTTCTTTCGGAGAACATCGGCCAAAAGATTACCAAAGGCCCCTTCTCGGTCACGGAAATGAGTCAAAGGGAGCTCGCTTGTTGCGAGGACCTCTCTCCTGAACTTTTCGGTACCTTCGCGGATGGGGCGGAGCCATTCCTCAACCAAGGGGTCGGGGCTGACCGGCTTACCATGAAACACGGCCTGAACCAGAGCAGGCGAAGACTTCCCATTGAGCCTCCGGACGTCACAGTGATCGGTTCCCTCAAACACCTCGCTACAGATGGGGATCAAACCCTCGATCCGGGTTTTTTCCGGAATCAACCGCCGACTCGCTCGATCAAACACAAGGTAAACAACGTTGAAATATTGGTTGTAGGCCTCTCCTTGAACGACCGGAACGCCATTCAAGAAATGATGGATCACCTGATGGGTATGCCCGGCGATGACACCATCAACGCTGCCTTTGGGCATCCCCTTCAAGAACTGGGGGATTTCATGTTCCGGGTCACAATTTCCTTGAACAGACGACCTGTCGAGCAAGCGCCATTCCCGTAGTCCGAACTTCTCCTCACAGATAGTACCGGCGTGAGCGGTCACCAGCACTGCCTGGGCCCCACTCGCTCTTAATTCCGCGACCTCGGATCCGAGTACTGAGGCTGGGTCTTTGAATTCCAAGTGTTTGACATACTCATACCGCGTGGTGCTCGGAGTCTGCACAGTCGAAAACCCCGCTATCCCGATCTTGTATCCACCCACTTCAAAAACCTTTGATGGAACCATGTTCTTCCAATTGACGCGTTTCCCCGATTTTTTTTCGAATATATTTCCGGACACATAGGGGTACTTAGCCTGAAGGAATCTCGCGCTCATGTTGGGAACGCCGAAGTCGAACTCATGGTTCCCCACAGCAGCAGCGGATACTCCGATTCTGTTGAAAAACTCGACTACCGATGCACCCTTCACTTGATTGCTTTCGATGGTTCCTTGCCACTCGTCACCGGCATCCACGATGAGAAGTCTGCCCTCCGACTCCTCCTTCAAGATCTTGATCATTCCGGCCAGCGCGGAGGCTCCCCCGCTCCAGACGACTTGTCCATCAGGCAGTTTCCGCTCTTTGCTCAATAACGATCCGTGGAAATCGTTGATCCCCACAATCATGACGGTGTCTTCACCGGGAGAGGAAGACCTCCATGCAGATTCCGGAGGTCGATGCCTCGAACCGGAATCAGGCGTTCTCGGGGTGATGCACCCCGAGTTCCAGACGAGGAGACAAATCAGAATCGCACTACGCCAACTGATGTCCGGTCTTGAAATCATGGTCTCGGCTTGAGTTTCAGGGGCGGAATCACCGGGGGTGCTACGTAAGTATTGTCACGGGCCATCGGCTGAATCGGTGGAGGATCGAACCGGTACGGCGTGGCCGTGGGTGCAGGAGTAGGCGTCGCCTTCGTTCGAGAATTAGAACGCACTCTTTGTCTAGACGTGGATTTCAATTTTCTGAATTTACCAACGATCTGGTCCTGTATGGATTTTTCGTCCATATCCCCCACCCTTTTGAGTAAACTCTTTTTGATCTCCTCCAATGCCAGTTGGTTCTTCTCGAAAGTGTTGAGTCGCTCATCCGCACAGGTGGCACAGTTCTTTTTCTTTGCGTCCTCGATCAGACATTTTTTCAGACTTTCTTTGACCGTCACATAGGCATTTGCAACGACATTCGAAATCTTCAATTCATCCGACTCGATCTTCTTGGAAATTTTCTCGGGACTGTAGCGTTCGATCCCCTTGATACTTCCAAGCGGTATGGCCGCCAGCGAAGAAACATTCATCAAATTGCCGTCTGCTTTACCGATAGCGAAAGCCGGATCCCGTCTTTCGGCTGCAACGCGGATCTTCTCCATCGCCCAGACCGTGGCTGCATCGGTATCCGTCAGTCCGGAATCAGGCTCGGAAAGAGCGGTTGCCAGGATGTAAGATGAAACATCGGGATTCATGAGGCGAGTGCCTTTACGGTAATAGTAAAGTTTTTCAACGCGATCGATCACACCCTCGAGATTCTGATTAGCGCGATCGAGATCGCTTAGTTTCCCATATCGTCCGTAGATGTCTTTGAGTTTTTTCTCAACCTCTGGCTGGGTCTTGATGGACTGCACAGAAGACTCCAAGGATTGAACGGATTGCTTCACCAGCTCTTCCAGCGTCCTGGCCTGCGGTGTTTGGCTTTGAATTCGTGTTGCCAACCTCATTGCAGTGATGTTGTACATTTTGGAGAAGACATTTTCCTTGTCACGCAAGATCAGATCCATGAGTTCACGAATCGCGGCATCTTCGCAGGTTTCCGACTCAGACCCGTCAGTTCCAGGCTGTTCACTGCCTGCTGTCTGTCCTCCAGTCGGGTCAGTATCTGCGGGAACTTCTGAATCCGAACCGGTAGATCCTGTGCCAGTAGATCCTGTGCCAGTAGATCCTGTGCCAGTAGATCCTGAGCCTGTGCCAGTAGATCCTGAGCCTGTGCCAGTAGATCCTGAGCCTGTGCCAGTAGATCCTGAGCCTGTGCCAGTAGATCCTGAGCCTGTGCC
>JAIXWV010000017.1 GCA_027491115.1 Pseudomonadota bacterium | reverse complement strand
GAGACTTCAACCACAATCACACGTTGCAGATGATCTGGGAGTCATGAGTCCTCATTCCCCCCCCCCCCCCCCCAATCCCCGAGGGCTCGTTTCTCCCAGCTCATCTGTGACTTTTTCAGGGCTTCTTTCCAGTCCGTCACTTCTTCAAAACCACAGACCGTTGAAACAGCTGCTCGAACAGGATTTTCTTTTGTTCAAATCTGAGCATTTCCAGATCGCAAGGAGTCTTTGCGCTGTAGCGAATCTCAACGTTTTTTTTCGAGATCCGAGCGCTCTTCAGTTTCACTGAGCCCTTGTGGGTCCGATCGCAGGCGTCGGCGATTTGCAGGAGAGCAAGAATTTTTAGAAAAACAGGGCGAAGTTCGTCCTTTTTCACAAAAGGGATTTTCTTCTCGTTTTTTCTCTCGAGCAGTTTTTCCTCTTTGTGAAATCGGCAGAGTGAGGCGATCAAATGTGCTTCCCATCCGTGCATTCCGATGAAATTCGCATTCCTCACCATGTATTCGGAGTGTTCCGCGTGGTGGGCGTGGCTGATGGTCTCACCTACATCGTGGAGCAAAGCAGCCGCGCCGAGGTAGGGGCGCCATTCGGTTTTCAGTCCGTGAACGGGCTTCAATCGATCGAATAGAAACTCGGCATGTTGACGAACCATGCGTGCATGGGAAAGGTCGACTCCCCAAGCTTCGATGCGTTTTTCGATCTCACCGAGTGAAAACTGGGTGGATCGCGATTTTGACGGGGAAATGCGTGCAAGAGCATCCACCAGGATGCCGTCACGGAGAGAGAATTCGGTGGTGCGGATCCGTTTCGCGTGAAGGAGTTGGGCGACTTCATCGAGCAGAATCCCTCCCGCCAGGATGAGGTCCACTCGTTTAGGTTCCATGCCACTCATGGCAAGGAGTTCTGCGGTGGTCCGTTTTTGGATGAGGCCGACCACGCGCGAAAGCTCTTTCTTGAAAAAAGGGATGTGGCCGCGGTCTTTGTCCCGGTTCACCAGCTTGGCTAGGGCGATGATGCTTCCCGAGGAGCCGATGATCGTGTCGACCCGGGGCCAGCGTTCAATCAGGATTTTCGGGAGGATCACGCTTTTGATGAAGGATCGAAGCTCGAGGACCGGGTCCGCTTGTTTCGGTGTGCGTGTCGGGGGCTGGGATTTTAGGAAAACCTGCTGAAGCTTGGCGACACCAAGATTGAAACTCTGGGAGTGCAGGATCTGTTTCCCTTTGCAGATCGAGACTTCCGTACTGCCTCCTCCAATGTCGACCAGTGCGAAGAGGCCTTTAGGGAGTTCCTTTTCGTTCCCGAGAATCCCTTTAGCGATGAGTGAGGCCTCTTCTTCTCCCGAGATCATCTTGAAGCCGACTCCGGTGGACTTCTCGATCTCCTCGAGGAACTGCTCTCCGTTTGAGGCATCCCGGATGGCGGCTGTCCCGAAAGCGATGGACTGATCCACGGACAAGGCATCCATGGTCTCTTTAAACGACTGTACCGCTTCGAGAGTCCTGCGTTTGCTGTCTGCGGCAAGCTTCCCGTCTAGAAACAGGTCCTGACCCAGGCGAACCATGGTCTTTTCCCTGTAGAGTCGACGGTGTTGTAGGGAACCTTTCCGGTTTGCCGACACCTCTTGGATGTCAAACCGGATGGAGTTGGTTCCGAGATCAATAATGGCGATTCTCATCCTGACTCAGAACTGAACCGCGTCAAATCAGCGGGCGCGGTTGATTTTGCGCTGCTTCATCTTCTTGGAGTTCGCCTGATCGATCTTGTGAGGGCGAAGAGAAGGGTTCTTCTTGTGCTCGGTCGCACGGTCTTTTTTCATTTTGCTTTTCTTAACACTGAGACGAGTTGCCATGCTCTTTGGGTATCATGGTGATTTGATCTGATCCAGTATTTTCCTGACCTGTGCTTTCAAATCCTCGATCGATCCCAGGTTCTGGATGTGGTGGTCGGCAACCTGCAATCGGTAAGAGTCGGGGCTCTGGGCCTCGATGAGTGCCAGAGCATCCGTCGGACTGACTCCGTCCCGGGTCGAGATGCGAGCCAGGCGGTCGGGGAGAGGGGCTGTGACCACGATGATTCCTTCGAAATCCGGGGCTCTTCCCGACTCGATCAGGAGTGTCGCCTCGTAAAGCAGGAAGGGCGCTGTGGGATGTGTGCGGTGCAGGGTTTCCAGTTGGTCCCTGCTGGCGCTCCGGATCATGGGATGCAAGAGCGCCTCGAGTTCAGCCCTCGCCGCCGGATCGCGGGTCAGGAGACTCCGGAGTTCTTTGCGGTCTGCAGTGCCGAATCGATCGAGGAGTGCCCGGTGAGCGGGTTGTCCCGGTTCCCGGAGTTGTCGGGCCACCTGGTCTGCATCCAGAACGGGAATTCCTCCGAGCTCAGAGAAGAGGCGTGCAACGGTGCTCTTACCGGTTCCGATCCCCCCGGTCAGCCCCCACACTCTCACAGCCGCCCCTTTTCCAGAGCCTTGGCTTCGTCCCAATATCGATCCATTTCCTCGAGTCCGGCCTCACCCGCAGCTTTTCCGCTTTCGGTCAGGCGGGTTTCCACATGACGGAAGCGCCCTTCAAAGCGTCGAAGGGTGCCGCGAAGCGCAGACTCCGGATCGATTTTCATGAAATGGGCGATATTGCAGATGCAGAAAAGGAGGTCTCCGATTTCGGATTCCACTTCTTCCTTCACAGATGCATTCTTCAAGTCCCCTGACTCGAGGGCGCCTCTAAGTTCTTTGACTTCTTCTTCGAGCTTGTCGAGCGGGCCATTCAGGTCCGGCCACTGGAAGCCCACTTTGGTCACTTTAGAAATCACCTTCATGGTCCGGGGGAGTGGGGGTAATCCCTTCGGGACGGAATCGAACACGCTGGAGGGTCCTGTGGTTTGTTGTTTCTCGGATTTCTTGATTTCGGCCCAGTTCTTGACCACATCATCACTCCCGGACACCTTCACTTCGCCGAAAACATGGGGGTGTCTCCGGATGAGCTTTTCTTCCAAAGTGTTTGCGATCGCAGTGAAATCGGTCTCAGGGACGGTTTCACTGGCGATTTCTGCATGAAGGAGGATCTGAAGCAGGACATCGCCCCATTCTTCGACAAAAGCCCGTCTCAGTTCGGGGCGGGCGAGGTCCGCGGGCTTTGCAACTTGATCCAGAACCTCCAGGGTTTCGTGGGCCTCTTCGAGCAAATAAGGACGAAGGCTGTGGTGGGTCTGCTCGCGGTCCCAAGGGCAACCCTCAGGGCTTCTGAGCTTGCGAACCGTGGCGAGCAAGGATTTGAGGGCGAGCAGGGCTTGTTCTTCGTTGTAGGCCATAGTGTTCCTTTGATACCATGGAATCAATGCCGCAAAAACCTGTGACCCAAAGAGAAATCGAGAAATACGCCCTCAGTGCCGTGAAGAGGTGGCTCAAAAAAGCCATGGTCCTTCCCGAAGTGAAAAAGCGGATGATCGAGAATGAAAGCTCCAGCTATCAGGTGGATATTTCAATCTGTAATTCGGCCCGGATGGCTGAGTTGAATGCGGCTTTCAGGAAAAAGCCAGATCCAACTGATATTCTGAGCTTCCCTACTGACGAGTTTTTCCAACGTCAGGGGGTCCTGGGTGATCTAGTGTTGTGTGGCCCGGTTGCAATCCGCCAGGCCAAGGAGCTCGGCCATCCCTGGAAGGCCGAAGTCGATGTCCTTCTGGTTCACGGTATCCTCCATTTGCTCTCCTTCGATCACGAAGTCTCCGAGAAAGAGGCCAAAGAAATGTCACGCCTGGAAAAGAAAATCCTGGGCTCAATCGGCGGAAAAAAACGTAGGGACGGACTGATCGGACGTTCCAGGACGCCTGTGTCTTGAATTCCTGCCTCATTTTGGTAGAGTGAGCGCCATATGAGCCGAATGGAAGCGTTCGAGATCCGTAAAACCCTCGGGGAAATGAAAGCGAAGCTTGATTTCCTCAGAGGTTCTCTTTGACCTCGCCCAAAAGACCCGTCGCATAGAAGAGATTTCTCACATGGAAACCCAGGAGACTTTCTGGGCCGATAATAAAAAAGCCAAAGTTCTGACGCAGGAGAAATCCCGCCTTGAGAACGAGGTGAACGGTTTCAAGGAGTTGGATCTCGCTTATTCGGACGCTGAGACGATGTTCCAGATGGCCGAGGAGGAGAAGGACGAATCTCTCCTGCTCGAAGCCTCGGACATGATCGCTCCCCTTGCTGAAAAATTCGAGAAGGCGGAGTTGCAGAAAATGCTCTCGGATCCCATGGATCCGAAAAACGCTATTGTGACCATCAACGCGGGTTCAGGTGGTACCGAGTCGCAGGATTGGGCTCAGATGCTGTTCCGGATGTACCAGATGTGGTCGAAGAAGGCCGGGTACGATGTGAAAGTACTCGATGTACTTCCGGGCGAAGAGGCAGGAATCAAGAACGTGGCCTTCACGGTGAGCGGGACCAATGCGTACGGTATGTTGAAGAGTGAGGCTGGTGTGCACCGTCTGGTACGGATTTCGCCTTTCGACTCCAATGCCCGGCGCCACACCTCCTTTACCAGTGTGTTCGTGACCCCCGAGGTCGAAGATGATTTCGAAGTGGTCATCAATCCAGCCGACTTGCGGATCGATGTGTATCGTGCAGGTGGTAAGGGCGGTCAGGGCGTCAATACGACCGACTCGGCCGTACGGATCACCCACATGCCCTCCGGGATTGTCGTCACCTGTCAGCAGGAACGTTCCCAGATCAAGAACCGGGACCTCGCCATGAAGGTTCTCCGTTCGCGTCTTTATGAGCGCCACATGGAAGAAGAACGTAAAAAGCTTGATGCGATCGAGAACTCCAAGAAGGACATCTCCTGGGGCTCCCAGATCCGCTCCTATGTGCTTCACCCCTACAAGATGGTGAAGGATCACCGCACCGGCCAGACCAGTTCGAGTGCGGATTCGGTTCTGGATGGCGATCTCGATGGCTACATGAAATCTTATCTGACATGTAAAATCACCGGCGAATGGGCGCGCGGTGGTGATGACGTCGAGTAAATCCTCGCTCGAGGAGCTCTGCCCGAATCCCGTATTGCTGGCTCCCATGGTGGGGCTGACCCATTACGCAGTCAGGGCGGCACTTGCCGACTTCCTGCCGGAGGGAATGCGTTCCTTGTGGATGACGGAAATGCTCAATTCCAGGCGCATTCCATCACAAAAGCCGAATGAGAATCCTGAAATTTACTTTCATGACGCTTCCAACGGGCTTTGTCCCCAACTGCTCGCAAACGAAGAGGAGTTCATCCGTCTCTCTGTGCCGAGGCTTGAAGCCTGGGGTTCGGCGGCAATCGACATCAACATGGGATGTCCCGTGAAGAAAGCACTCAAGCACAATTACGGCGTGGCTTTGATGGGAGATCCCGACTACGCGGCGGAAGTCGTGAGAATGACGGTCTCGCGAGCGACGATTCCGGTTTCGGTCAAGTTGCGCGCAAGCGGAGTGCCCCAGGAAGGTCAGGTCCACGACTTTGATTATCTGCTCCGGTTCATCAGTGGCCTGGTCGAAGCAGGTGCGTCCTGGATCACCTTGCATCCGCGAAGCGCCGGTCAGCTTCGGAAAGGGGCTGCAGATTGGGAAGTGATTGCCCGCCTGAAGCGGGAACTCCGGATTCCGATCATCGGCAACGGAGACGTCCAGGTCGGAGAAGATATCGACCGGATGAAAGAGCAATCCGGGTGTGACCGGGTGATGGTCGGACGAGCCTTGCTGGCCAAGCCCTGGCTGCTCCGTCATGTTCCGGGGGCGGGCCTCTCCGATCCTGATCCCTTTGAACAGCATGAATTATACGGACAGTTCTTGAAAGGCGTCCTTCGGAGGATGCGGGAGACTTATCCGCTCGAAGCCGGACTCAGAAGGATGCGGTTTTTGGTTGTATACAGCAAGCCTTGGGTGGAATTCGGGGAGTATTTGTACGGGAGGGTCATGGCTTCGCGCGATTACGAGGAGTTGGAGGCGGCGCTCGAGCGTTTCTTTTCGACGCGGCAGAGGATCCTGGATCGAACCTCCCTCCGGAATTGAGGCTTTCCGTCCCTTGTGCTAGGTTTCGTGCATGATCCATTTCACGAATGTGCGGAAGCAGTATGGCGAGCAACTCCTTTACAAGGATGCGAGCTTTCAGGTTAGGCCCGGTGACAAGATCGGCCTTGTGGGGCCCAACGGGGCCGGCAAGTCGACCGTGTTCCGCATCATTATGGGTTCTGAGGGTGTCGAGGGTGGCTCGGTGACCTATTCTGACAAGCTTGTGATCGGGCACTTTTCCCAAGACGTTGCGGAGATGAAGGGCAGATCCGCCCTGGAAGAGGTCAAGGCCGGAGTCGGCCGGATTTCCGAATTGGCCAAGATGATCGATCAGTGTGAACGCAAGCTCCAGGGCATGGACGGGGAGTTGTCCGACGACGAGATGATGAGTGTCGTCGAGAAATATGGCGAGTATCAGCTCGAGTTCGAGGCCCGCGATGGCTACACCCTCGACTCTCGGGTGAAGGAGATTCTGACGGGACTCGGCATCGGTCCGGAAGATTATCACCGTCCGGTCGAGTCGTTCTCGGGTGGATGGAAGATGAGGATCGAACTCGCGAAGGTCCTGGCGCTGAAACCGGATGTACTCTTGGCAGACGAACCAACCAACCACCTGGATATGGAATCGATCATTTGGCTCGAAGAGTGGCTCCGGAGCTACAAGGGGATGCTCGTCATGACTTCACACGACCGGGAGTTCATGAATCGCATCGTCAGTCGAATCGTCGAGGTGGCGAACAAGACCATCACGATTTATTCTGGGAATTATGATTTTTATTTGCGCGAGCGGGAAATCCGTCGGGAGCAGCTCCTTTCTTCAGCTAAAAAGCAGCAGGACATGTTGGCCAAGGAGGAGGAGTTCATCGCCCGCTTCGCGGCCCGGGCGTCTCATGCGGCCCAAGTCCAGTCCCGGGTGAAGAAGCTCGAGAAGATCGAACGCATCGAGGTTCCGGTTGAAGAACGCTCGATGAGCTTCGACTTTCCGACTCCTCCTCGGAGCGGCCAAGAGGTCGTTAAGTTCCAGAACCTGAAGAAAATCTACAAGAAAGAGAACGGCGATGAGAAACTCGTGTTCCAGAATCTTCGAGGCCAGGTCCAGCGCCTCGATAAGGTGGCGGTGGTCGGAGTGAACGGTGCCGGGAAATCGACCCTGCTCAAGATCATGGCAGGTGCCCTAGATCCTTCAGATGGAACCTGTGTGGTCGGTCCTTCGGTCAAGGTCGGATACTTCAGTCAGAGCGCGCTCGACGTTTTGGATCCGAACAAGACCGTTTTCGACGAGATCTCTGACCGGATTCCAGGAGCGACGGTGGGGTATGTCCGGAATCTCCTCGGGGCTTTTTTGTTCAGTGAAGACGAGGTGAACAAGAAGATCAAGGTCTTGTCTGGTGGAGAGAAGAGCCGGGTGGTACTGGCGACCATTCTTGCCACCCCGGTGAACTTCCTCATTCTGGACGAGCCCACCAACCATTTGGACATCCGGTCGAGGGAGATTCTGCTCGAGGCGATCCAGAAGTTCGAAGGCACCGTGATCCTGGTCAGCCACGACCGGCACTTCCTGAAGTCGATCGCTACGCGGGTGTTTGAGATCGATCAGGGTGAGCTCCTGCCTTTTGAGGGGAATTTCGATTACTATTTATCGAAAACCACTCGTTTGGCCCATTAACTCAATTGATTTCATTGTGTTTTTGGAGTTTTTCGTCCAAGAGCGCGGTTGACTCTTTGTGTCAACCTTGATAAGATCCGGGACCTGATGAACGGTCTTCGCTTCATGATTGCATTGATCACGCTCGGGATGGCTGGGAACGCCCGGGCTGATGCCGTCACGCAGGCCAATCAAATGCTGAGCTTTTTTTCTGCAAATTGTCCGACCCAAGGACAGTGGACTCAAACTGCGCTGAACTATGCGAACAATCTCATCACGACTCTGAAAGCCGTGGGGAACGATCCTGATTGCAAAACCCTGAGTGGATCTCTTTCACAACTTCAGAGCCTGTCCTGGGTGGTTGGGAATATCGGTCGCGAAGAGAGTGAGCGGACTCTCATGGCCTTGAAGAAACAGCAGGAGGAAGTCCTATTGATGTTGGCCGCCTCCAACGATCCAGCGCTCACCACTCAATTGACGACTCAATTACAAAGTCTGAATTTGAAGATAGCCGAAGCTCAAAGTTTTAGCCTTTCTGATGCACGAGTAAGAAATCAGCTCGGACAGGGGGCTGCGCTCGGACAGTTGGTGAGCGGAACCAACATCCTTCTCCAGCAAGCGGCCCAAAATGCAGTTTGCCTGGATCGAAATCCCGGGATTCTTCCGGCAGTGGCCGGGCTGGCAGGTTCCGTTCAGAGTGCCTTGATGACAAGTGGTTACTCGATGGTCGTCGGGGCCGGGGCCGAACTTTTGAATGGAGTGATCGAGGGGATCCGTAAGACACGGGTCGGAAGGCAGATCAACAAGATGTCTTCGGCAATCACTGCCCAGGCATTCCAGTGTGTGCTTGAGTCCTTGTCGAACCAGTGGTGTGCGTCCCAGGATGCACTCGAGGTGATCCGCCTGAAAGGGAAGTCGATCATCACGGCCACCAGTCAGTCGCCGATCGAACAAGGGATCAATTTGCTGCACACCGATTACGAGATTTTCATGTCCTGGCTTGAGACCCTGCGTGCAGGAACCGATCCTGCTAACCAGGCTACAGCGACCCGTCAAGCGCTGGTATTGGATCGAGACAAGCAGGTGCGGGTGGCACGGCTGAACGGTCTCGGGATCATCGCAGAGAATTCCCCCATCTTCGATCGGACGGTCGGAGACGAGCAACGGTGGCGTCTCCAATTGCAGGTGATGAACGCGATTGTGGGGTCATTTTTGTTGAACGGTACGGGCCCCTTCGCGGACGTGTTCGGCGCTAACCCCTTCGAGCAGGCTCCGTGGTTCTTGATCGGTGTCACTGATTCCGGAATCCCGCGGGATCCGAACACAGGTGCTCGTCGGGCGCTCGCCGCTTTCGCCTGGAAGGACATTCCCGGACTCGTGGGTAACAACACATTCAAGCCGGACCTTGCTGTCGTTCAACGAAACATGCTCGAGTGGGTTCGTTTGGCCAAAGAGCGGGTGAATACGGAGTTGTCGCTGATTCTGAATCTCGATCCACTTAAGTTGATGGTCGATGCCGCGACGCCGGGGTTGAACGGTTTTTCTCCATACGGATCATTGAAAAAGCTTGTGCGCTTCATGAACAAGCAGGCGCCGGATGTCAGCACTTATGGTTCATTCAGGAACATTTACAAGGATACTGTGAAGCGTCTCGACACCATCCTGAAGAATATTGAACAGACGCTTGATGCTGACCCGGAGGGAACGGATACGGCTGCGGCTGCTGCAACAATTTCGAACGTATATCAGGCAGCTGTGTTGGACAACGGAATTGGGTTCTTGGGTGATCGTCTTCGCTGGGCGATCAGGCTTTCATTGAACCAGTTGGTAACTTCCGGTCAATCCGGGGTATCGAGTTCGCAGGCTGCGGCATTGTTGGCATCGAATGATATTTTGGCCGAGTTGAAGAAGATCTCTCCGGAGTCGGACATGAATGCGATGGCCCGGGACATTCAGAATTCCCAGGTGGTGCTTGAGAGCACGCTCCAGTCGTTTACGGATCAGTTCGGTAAGGGGATTTTGAGGTCGCTGAAGGATTTCGAGTCCCAGGCGAACAGTTGGAGCCAGGATTCCCAGGGTACGAGCCGTCAAGCCATGTCTGAGATGTGTTTGAAGCTATTATCGGTTCCAGTTTGGCCGGAGAAGGTGCCGGTGGATCTTTGTTTAGGAAGGCAGTTGAACTCGATATTCCAGGAAGGTCCGTCGTCGGTGAAGGTGTCTCAGGAGCTGATTCGTGGGCGTTATCAGGAGAGGGTGTGTTCGTTTAGGGATTACCAGCGGAGGAACCGGATGTTCCAGTTTTACCGCGATCAGAACTAACTGCTCCCTTATGTTTCGCTTTCCTGACTCCTTGAAAAATTTAAGTGCGTGTGCTCATTGGCCTTTCTCTTGCGTTGACTTGGGTCATGAGAAGACGCTGCCCGAACCCTAACTGCAATCGTGAGCCATCTCTGCTGGATTCCTCT
>JAIXWV010000009.1 GCA_027491115.1 Pseudomonadota bacterium | reverse complement strand
TTCCGTGACCGAGAAGGGGCCTTTGGTAATCTTTTGGCCGATGTTCTCCGAAAGAAAGGTAATGCCGATTTCTCACTGGTAAACTCAGGTGGGATCAGGACTTCTCTAGATGCGGGTGAGATCACTTATGACGGTCTATTTCGGGCTCTTCCATTCGATAATTTGCTCAATGTGGTGGAATTGAAGGGATCCGATGTCAAATTGCTCTACCGGATCGCCACTTCAGGTGCACACGGTGTGATCGGCGTGTCAGGCCTTGAACTCACTTTGATTCCGTTTGATCAAGAAGCCCCGAAAGAGGATTTGAACGGAAACGGAAGGCTCGAATCGTGGGAGACCCGGCGCCTGATCCGGATCAGGAAAGCGGATGGCGAGGAGATCGAAGACCAACGCACCTATCGCATCGCGACATTCGACTTTCTGGTGAACGGTGGCGACGATCTGGGTTGGTTCTTTTCAAAAGTGCCCTCCCGTGCGATTCGTCGTGACAAGACAGGGTATTGCCGTGACCTGGTGACAGAGTATTTGAAGCGTGAGAAGAAGATCAATACCCGGGAGCACCCGCTTCTCGATCCTGATCATCCGAGAATCAAGTTTGCGCCCCGTTCCGAATGAGTCAAAATTCCGTCAGGTTTGCTTTTTCAAGGTAATTCCTTCAAAATTTTAAGCAACGTTATGAAGATCATCAAACATGCGGTCGGACAGGTTCCGAATCTGGAGTTGGTAGGAAACATCGATGAAAGTTCCGACTTCGGCCAGATCGAAGTCGACGGTGACGAGCTTCATGTGGACTGTTATGAAGTGGCCCGGATCAACTCGGTGGGTGTACGGAAGTGGATCATCTTTTTCAACACCATGAAGGACCGGGGAGTCAGGGTCTTTTTCTACCGGATTTCAACCGCACTGGTGGATCAGTTCAATTACATCAAAAATTTCGGTGCGGGTGGACAGGTGATTTCCGCCAGCGCCCCGTTCACCTGCCAGTCCTGTAAGAAAATGGTCCTTCTCGAGAAGTACAAGAAAGAGATTCCCACCACCGATTTCGACCGGGATCTTTTCAATTGTCCCCTTTGTCAGAAAAAGACCCTCCGCTTTGACGATGTTGCGGAGGACTATTTCTTCTTCTGGAGAGCTTGATCCGGAGTTTTCTTCACATCCTGAAAGTGCCGAAGCGGGTTTCCCCGATATCGGCGTTCAGTGTGGCGTTCAAAGAAAGTGCAAGAAAATCGCGTGATTTCCAAGGAACCAGGATCCCGTCGTCCCACAATCGGGCGCTCGAGAAATAAGGTGATCCTTCGCGCTCGTATTGCTCGAGGATGGGCTTTTTGATCGCCGCGATCTCGGCTTCTCCTAGTTTTTTGCCTTGTGCCTGCAACTGTTCCACTTTGACAGTGGAAAGCACGCCGGCAGCTTGCTCACCGCCCATGACGCTGATCCTTGCGTTCGGCCACATGAACATGAATCTCGGTCCGAAAGCCCTTCCGCACATGCCGTAATTCCCGGCGCCATAGCTGCCCCCGATCACGAGGGTGATCTTCGGCACTTTCGTGGTGGATACAGCGGTCACCAGCTTCGCTCCGTCTTTGGCGATGCCGCCGTGTTCGTACTTTTTACCGACCATGAAACCGGTGATGTTCTGAAGGAAAAGCAGCGGGATCTTCCGTTGCGAGCAAAGCTCGATGAAATGGGCTCCTTTGAGGGAGCTCTCCGAAAAAAGGATTCCGTTGTTCGCGATGATCCCGACCGGGATTCCCTGGAGATGGGCGAAGCCACAAACCAGAGTGGAGCCGTAGAGGGGCTTGAATTCATGGAACCGTGATCCGTCCACCGTGCGGGCGATGATCTCTCTCACGTCGAAGGGTTGTCTCAGATCGCGTGGGAGGATCCCCGCGATTTCAGCCGGATCATAAAGAGGCGCTTCCGGCGTGGCCCGTTCGACGTGGAAGGGGAGGGTGCGGTTGAGATGGAGAACCGCTTCACGGGCGAGCTCCAATGCATGCGAGTCGTTGTCGGCGAGGTAGTCTGCCACACCCGAGATCCGGGAGTGGGTGTCGCCACCACCGAGCTCTTCGGCCGAAACCACTTCTCCGGTCGCAGCCTTCACGAGGGGAGGGCCACCGAGGAAAATCGTTCCTTGATTCTTGACGATGATGGTCTGCTCACTCATCGCAGGGACATATGCGCCTCCGGCGGTGCAGGATCCCATTACCACGGCGATCTGGGGAATCCCTTCGGCGGACAGGTTCGCCTGGTTGTAAAAGATCCTCCCGAAATGCTCTTTGTCGGGGAAAACCTCGGCCTGAAGCGGAAGAAACGCTCCGCCCGAGTCGACGAGGTAAATGCATGGAAGCCGGTTCTCACGGGCGATTTCCTGTGCTCTCAGGTGTTTTTTCACGGTCATCGGGAAGTAGGTGCCGCCCTTCACTGTCGCGTCGTTCGCCACGACCATGACTTCACGGCCGTGAACCAGGCCGATCCCCGTGACGATTCCGGCGCCAGGAGCAGCATC
>JAIXWV010000022.1 GCA_027491115.1 Pseudomonadota bacterium | reverse complement strand
CTCGAGTTCGCACTCACCTGTGACTACCGCATCGCCGCCACAGGATCGAAAATCGGCCTCCCGGAAACCAAGCTCGGCATCATTCCCGGCTGGGGCGGAACCGTCCGTCTTCCCCGTCTGATCGGACTGGATCCGGCCATCGAATGGATCACGAG
This sequence comes from Pseudomonadota bacterium, assembly GCA_027491115.1. Taxonomy (GTDB): domain Bacteria; phylum Bdellovibrionota; class UBA1018; order UBA1018; family CAIMNF01; genus CAIMNF01. The sequence continues at coordinate 69,483 of JAIXWV010000022.1, read as the reverse complement.
CGGAAACCAGAACGACGCCAATGAAGCCTTCAAGCTCGGAGTATTGGACGCACTCGTCGCCCCACAGGACCTTCGAAGCGCCGGAATCGACCTGCTCGGCAAACTGATCGACGGATCACTGCAATGGAAAAACCGGAAACTCCAGAAGAAGGCTCCGCTGAGCCTGAACGGGACCGAAAAGACGATGGGCTTCAACATCATGAAGGCCGGCGTGTTCGCAGCTGCAGGTCCGAACTACCCCGCTCCCTTCGCAGCGATCGAAGCGATCGAGAAATCCCAGAACCTCGGACGGGACGAAGCCCTCGACCATGAAGCCACCGAGTTCGCCAAAGTGTCGAAATCGACACAAGCCAAGGCCCTGGTCGGTGCCTTCCTCGCCGATCAAGCGGTGAAGAAAAAGGCGAAGGGTGCTAAGTCTCTTGCCAAAGAAGTGAAACAGGCCGCGGTACTGGGCTCGGGCATCATGGGAGGCGGGATCGCCTACCAGAGCGCCTACTCCAAGGTTCCGATCCTGATGAAAGACATCCGCGAGGAGGCCTTGAAGAACGGCATGAGAGAGGCCGCGACCCTTCTCGACAAACAGATCCAGCGTGGCAAACTGAACGCCCTCGGCATGGCCGACACTCTCGGCAGGATCACTCCCACTGTCGATTCACAAGCGCTGAAGACCGCGAACTTCGTGATCGAAGCGGTGACCGAAAATGAGCAGATCAAGATCTCGGTGCTGAAAGAAACCGAATCCCTGCTTTCGGACGATGCGATCCTCACCTCGAACACCTCGACCATCTCGATCACAGGTCTCGCTAAAAACCTGAAACGGCCCGAGAAGTTCTGCGGGATGCACTTCTTCAATCCGGTTCCGAAGATGCCACTCGTCGAGATCATCCGTGGAGAAAAAACCTCCCCCGAGACGATCGCATCCGCGGTTCAATACGCAAGCCAAATGGGAAAGACCCCGATCGTGGTCAACGACTGCCCCGGATTCCTCGTGAACCGGGTGCTCTTCGCCTACTTCACGGCCTTCAATCGCCTGGTCCGCGACGGCGTGGACTTCGTTCGCATCGACAAAGTCATGGAGAAGTGGGGCTGGCCCATGGGACCGGCCTACCTGCTCGATGTCGTGGGCGTCGATACCGCCCATCACGCGAGCGCAGTCATGTCCAAGGGCTTTCCGGATCGGATGCCCCTGACTTCTGCTGACAGCGTAACGTTGTTGTACGAAGCCAAGCGTTTCGGCCAGAAGAACGGCAAAGGATTCTACACCTACACTCTCGACGCGAAAGGAAAGCCGAAGAAGGAAGTGAATCCTGAGATCTATTCCGTCCTCGGTCAGAACCCTGCGGGCATGAACACCACGATCACCGACCAGGAGATCCTGGACCGCCTCATGCTCCCGTTCATTCTCGAATCCACCCGCTGTCTCGAGGAGAAGATCGTGGATGAAGCGCACGAACTCGATCTGGCCATGCTTTCCGGCCTCGGGTTTCCGCCGTTCCGCGGAGGGCCGATGTGTTACGCAGGCTCCCTCGGTGCCGGAACCGTGATTGAAAAAGCCGCACACTATGAGAAAACCTTCGGCCCGCTTTACAGCGTGACTGCCGGAATGAAGGAGGTCCTGAGCCATGTCTGATCTGAAACCGAGAGATGTCGTAATTGTCGATGCCATCCGGACCCCAATGGGGCGCTCGAAAGGCGGAGCTTTCCGCAACCAGCGCGCCGAGGAGTTGTCCGCCCACTTGATGAACGCCCTCCTCGACCGGAATCCTTCAGTCGACCCGGGAGAGATCGAGGACATCATCTGGGGATGCGTCCAGCAGACTCTGGAGCAAGCCTTCAACGTCGGGCGCATGGCCCAGCTCGTGACCCGCATCCCTTTCCATGTGAGCGCACAGACCGTGAACCGCTTGTGCGGCTCATCGATGACCGCGCTCCACACCGCCACAATGAGCATTCAAGCCGGCTACGGTGACGTGTTTATCGTCGGAGGTGTCGAGCACATGGGACATGTCCCGATGACCTTCAACGTGGACTTCAACCCGAAGTCGAATCGTGCGATCTCGAAAGGCGCCCAGAACATGGGGCTCACGGCCGAGCTTCTGTCCAAAATGCACGGGATCAACCGCGAGCAACAGGACCGCTTCGCCCTCCGTTCGCACCAGAACGCCCATCAGGCCACGCTCTCCGGCGCTTTCAAGAACGAGATCGTCGCAACTCCCGGGCACGATGACAAAGGATTCCTCAAGATGTACGACTTCGACGAGGTGATCCGTCCCGAGTCCACCTACGAGTCACTCGCCGCGCTCAGACCCGTGTTCGATCCGAAGAACGGCACGGTCACCGCAGGAAACGCCTCCGCGATCTCGGACGGGGCTTCGGCTCTGCTCGTGATGTCCGCCGAGCGCGCGAAATCCCTCGGACTGAAACCGCTTGCTAAAGTCCGTTCGATGGCGGCCGCGGGCTGTGACCCTTCCATCATGGGCTTCGGCCCGGTTCCCGCCGTCGAGAAAACACTGAAACGCGCCGGCATGAAGATCGAAGATGTGGACCTGTTTGAATTGAACGAAGCCTTCGCAGCCCAGAGCCTTCCGGTGATCAAAGCCCTCGGTCTCATGGATGCCATGGAAACCAAGATCAATCTGAACGGCGGAGCGATCGCTCTCGGTCACCCACTCGGGTGTTCGGGTTCCCGGATCACCGCGACCCTGGTCCACCTGATGAAAGCCAAGCAGGCCCGCTTCGGGATTTCGACCATGTGTATCGGCTTCGGACAAGGGGTCGCCACCCTGCTCGAGAACGTCGACTAAGCTTTCCGGTTCGACAACCAACGATCCAGACTCTCCACCCAGGGGGACTTCCGGTCCTCCCTGCGGTGGAAGAGGAAGATCTTTTGCTTCGGAATCGACTGGACCCCCAGATCCTGGACCGTCACGTCCTGGGTGTGAGGTTCCCAACCTTCTGGGATGATGGCCCAACCTAAACCGTAGCGAACCAGCTCGACCACGCTGAACCAGTCCTCGACGATTCGGGCGACCTGAAGATCCCCGAACTTCCACCCCTTCCAGGACAGGTATTCATCGAGGTAGGCATGGTGGTTTCCGTACACGACCACCGGACGATGGTGAAGCGCCTCCGCATCGGACAAGTCTGTCTTCCACTTCCGGGGTGTGATCAGTTTGAAGCCGGACTCGAAAAACAGTTTCGCAACGAGATCACCGGAATCAATGGTTTGGGCCGAGACGGCCAGGTCCACCCGGTGCTCCCGAAGGGATCGCAGGGCCTCCGCACTGCTCGTCTGAATGAGCTCCACCTGTCCGGGAAATGGAAAGGGCAGGAATGGAATGAACAGCTCCCGCCTTCCGGCGATGCGCAGTTTTTGATGGTCGAGGTCGGTCGCAGCTTTCGAGAACTTCTGGTGTAGAAGATGAAGGTCCAAAACGGAGGACTTCAAATCTTCCACATACGCCTGCCCCACCTTGGTCAGGACCTTGCGTTTCCCGGTGAAGGAAAACAAAGCGAATCCGACGCATTCCTCCAGCTTCTTCAACTGAAACGAAAGCGCCGGTTGGGTCAATCCGAGGGATCGCGCCGCACGGACCATGTCGCCTTCCCGCTCGAATGCGAGCAAGGCCAAAAGAGATTCGACAGATGGCAGGGTCCGGGACAGTTCACCGATATCGAGGGTGTTCTTCATATTTGATTATTTTATATTAAAAGATAAAATTATTTAATGTCAAATTCATGACATTCTGTTACATTGCAATGCATGAAAACTGTTCTTCTGAGTCTTGCGACCCTGATCCTCTCCACCCCTTTTGCACTGGCTGACGGATTCCTTTGTGAAGGCAAGAATTCCGGACTCCAAATCAAACTCTACAACCACACCGATCCGGCCTACGGCACCCGCACCCCTGCCATTCTGGTCCTCGCCAATCCGATGATCCAAAGTGATCGGAAAACAGTGGCTGTGTTCTCAGACGAGAACCAAACCCTCAACTACCTCGGACGGGGTCAGTACCAGGCCAAAGTGGACCTCCGCTATCTTGATAGCGGACGCCAAGGCGAAAACGTCGCAGGCACCAAGCTCGGCCAGCTCAAGACCATCATCGTCAAGATCAAGTTCTCTTATTCCCATACCGGGACTTTGATTGCGAACTCGGTGGACGAGATTCCAGCGGCTCTCTTTTACCAAAAGCGAAACGGGGAGCTTCTCGACGAGCAAGCGACCTGCAAGCGCTACCGCAAACAGAACTGAATTATTTAACGCAATGATTCCAAGAATCACGGGGCCATGTTAAGGTGACCCCGTGATTTTTCTTTTGTGGACACTTTGTTTGATGCCCTTTTCCGTGAGCTCCGCCGAGCCCTCACGCGAGGCCCGCGAGCTCATGCAGCTCGACTTTTTCGAGGGCGGTCGGGGCATGCACCTGTCTCCCGGGATTCTCAACAAGCTCGACCAGCTCCGGGACGTCATCGGTGGAACCCGTGCTGACGAAAGCCTCCTCCGGACTTTGACCCGTCGCTGGGGCCTGCAAGAACACGAAGGCGAGATCATCGGAATCAAGACGGTGAAGTACAAGAACCTCCATGTCGGGGTCTTGGGCTGTGTGGCCTGTCACAGCGGCAAGGCCGCCGGTCAACACATCGTGGGGATCGGAAACAAGACCATCGACCCGGGCCGGATCGGAATCGACGGCGTCAGGATCGAGAAGCGCTTCAAGTCCTTGACCGACACCTTGGTCCGCACGCACCTTCTGAAGAAATCCAAGACCTGGTCCGAGCTGGAAGACCGCTCGATCCGGCTGATGGAGAAACTGGCGGATCCCCGCATGAGCGCCCTGACCCAGGGGCTGGTCCCGGTTTCACTGGTAGGAAGCTGGTTTTACGAGATGGATGAGGCCAGAGCCCCGGACCATGGTTACATCGGAGCTGTGAAGGTCCCTTCTTGGTTCGGATTCGAGAAAAAGCTGGAGGCGGGACAATTCGCTGATGGCATCGGTCGGGGGCATCCTCCGGGCTGGATCATCGGTGTCGAGATCACCTCGGGGCAGACCCCCGAGCAAGTCCGTGCTTACTTCGGCAAGGTGGAACGAGCCGTTTCCCTCATCAGCGCACTCACTCCTCCTCCCTACCCCTTTTCCATCGATCGAGCCCGGGCGGATCGGGGCAAAGCGATATTCGATCGGACCTGTGCCAAGTGCCATGGCACCTATAGTTTTCAACCTGACGGCAAACCCGTCTATGAAGTCCCCAAGTTCGTCCCTCTCGAGAAAATCGGCACTGACCCCGATCGCCTCGACTACGTGACTCCGGACTTCCTCACCCGGGTCCTACGCAGCCCTCTCCAGGACCTGATCCAGCTCTCCGACCAGGCCGGACAGCGGAAATACATCGCCCCCCGACTCCACGCAATCTGGGCCCGTTTTCCGTACCTCCACAACGGTTCCGTCCCGACGCTCCGGGACCTGCTTGAAAAACCCTCCGATCGGCCGGTGCGGTTTTCACTCAAAGACGCCGGAGAAAAATACCGCTTCGATCCGGTCCGGATGGGTTTGACCCGGATCGAGGTTCCTGCGTCGATGCCATCCGACCGCACGATCTACGATACCCGCCTCCACGGACAGTCCAATCGCGGCCACGAAAAATTCATCGACCTGAATCCGCAAGAAAAAGACGAAATCGTCGAATACCTGAAAACCCTCTGAGGCTTGCCAGATGACAAAGAAAAAAGACGAACCGATCAAAATCAACGGTGCGAAAATGGCTTCGGAAATGCTGGCAGGGCTCGACCCGGCGATGCGTAACCGGATCCTCGGAGAAATCCGTCAGAAAGACCCCGGGCTTGCTGAAAAGCTCAAAAAAGGCATGATCAGCTTCGATCGGATCATTGCACTCGAAGCCGCTGATCTTCAGAAAGTGTTGCGTGCCTGCCCTCAAAATCTGATTGCACTGTCGCTCCGGGGTTTGGATGAAACATCGAAGAAAACCGTGTTCTCCAAAATGACCGAGAGACAAGTCGGAGCCCTGCTCGAGGAAATCCAAATGATGGGACCTCAGAAGCAATCCGACGTGCTCCTGGCCCGTGAAAAGATCTGTGAAACCGCGCGGATCCTCGGAGAGTCCGGGCAAATCAAACTGTAAACTGAATCACCAGCCCATTTCCCGCATCACCAGCTTCAGATCCTCCCAGGCGGAACGCTTGAGAGCCGGACGCTGAAGCAGGTCCTCGAGTGACTCGGTGACGATCAAGCGGACCCCGTTCCAATCGAGGAAACCACCGCGTTTCCAGCCATGAAGGGCGCCAAGCTCCTCACCCAGAATCACGCAAACGCGAAATCCCTTGAGACGTGAAGGATCGAAGTCGTCTCCCGCATCGAACAGGGTGACCCCGTCTTGAGGGGCATGCATGGAAGCGACCATCTTGGTGAGTAGCTCACCGCTCGGGCCCCCGTGAACACCTCTTCCGAGAATCAGAATACGATCCACCGCAGCCTTACGGGCCATGACAAAAGAGGAATCTGGAAGCAGAGAAGTCAGACGGGAGCTCACGTCCCGGAGGCTAACCCATTACTGGAGACGATGCAAAACTTCGCGAGTGTCGAGACCGCACTCGGGGCAGATGGCCTTTTCCTGCGTGGTATTCCGACTGAAATCACTTACATAATTGAAGTGCATCCGTCCTCCGCAGATCTGGCAGTGAGAAAAGTGTCGGACGACCTGTTCGAGAGATCCGATTCCTGGTTTCAAGGCGGAAGCCTGTCCGGTCTCCGTTACGGAAGTGTCGTTGGAAAGCTCGATTTCCTCGAAAATCTCGTTTGCCTTGCTCATTTCCTCATCCCTCCTCAGGTGATGCCTTCTCTTCGGGAGAGAGACGGACACCCTGAATGGGAAATGATTGCCCTAGCGTTTTGGTTCGATCAGGATTGACGCAGGAAGTCGACCAGGTGAGTTTTCGGACTTCTCAAGTGCTTGGGTTTCGGCCACCGGTAGGGAAATCATGTGTTCGGTGTTCCCCTCGAGATGAATGGCCTGCTTGACCCCACACTCCCCTTTGGCCACCTGGATCTGGTAAGAACCAGAAGGAGCGACAATCGAAAATCTTCCGTTCTGATCGGACTGGGACTCCACTTGATTCTGGGACTCGTCGTTCATTCCCACCAGGCGAATCTGGTAGTAGCCACCGCTACAGCGTGGATTGAGTTCAAGCACTCCGGTCAGACGGGCTGGATAAGAGGAACTCCGATCCATTCGCCCCTCTTCATTCTTGGCAAAGAATGGCAGAGAACAAGAGAATGCAGTCAACCCGAGAAAAACGGTGATGACAGTGGAGTGCTTGCGGAGCCTGGAAGCCATGGTACCTGATCGGCAAAAACTGCAAAAAGTTGAGTCAAATTTCGCCCGAAACGAGGTGTTCCCGTGACACCTCGAACATCCGGTCGAACATGGATTCCGTGAGCAGACCCGTGAAGGTGTTTTGCTGGCTCGGATGGTAGGAACAGACGATCAGGCGCCCGTCATTTAAGGGGATTTCTGCTCCGTGAGCGAAGACCGGTAGAGTCCGGGCGGGTTTGACATCCTCTGGCAATTGGCGCCAGAGCGCATGAAGTGCGATCTTGCCCAGGGCCAAGAACACCCGCACCCGTTTTAACGCCGCCAGTTCTTCAGCCAGGAAGGCACCACAGCGTGCCAACTCTTCCGGCAGGGGCTTGTTCCCGGGAGGTGCGCACCGGGCTGCCGTGGTGACGTAGCAATCGCGGAGCCGGAGTCCGTCTCCTCTTCCCTCGCTGAGCGCTTGATTCGAAAATCCCGCTCGGTGGAGGGCTCGATACAACCAAAGCCCTGACTGGTCTCCGGTGAACATCCGCCCAGTCCGATTCGCTCCATGTGCCGCAGGAGCAAGACCCACGATCAACAAACGTGCTTCTGGATCTCCGAAGCCGGGCACCGGTTTCCCCCAATAGTCCTGATCGCGGAACTGCCTCCGTTTCACACGGGCCGTCTCCAGACAGTGCTCCCGGAGGCGTGGACAAGCCTCACAGGCGATGATCCGGGTTTCGATCCCGCTCAGACTCACGAGGTCTCCACCTCACGCCTTTCGCCCGGCTTGAGGGTTCCGAGTTCGTGATCTCCCATCTTGACCCGGATCAAACGAACCACAGCAAGACCGAGTGCCCCGAACATGCGCCGGACAAAGCGGTTTCGTCCCTCACTCACGGTCACCCGGTAGCGTTTGCCTGACTGGAGTTCCTCCAGCTCATCGAATTTTCCCGGCCCGTCGGAAAGCTCAACCGAATCGAGCAGACGCTTCCGGAAGTCCCGCGGAACCTTACCCTGCACTTCGACCTCATACACCTTGCGAACCCCGTAGCGGGGATGGGTCAACTGGAGAAGCAAATCCCCGTCATCGGTCATGAGCAACAGGCCTTCGGAATCGAAGTCCAAACGTCCGACCGGATTCAACCCGGGGAGATCCCTGAAAAAATCCATCACTGTGGGGCGGCCCTCAGGATCGTCCTTGGTGGTGACCACTCCCCTCGGTTTGTGAAACAGGAAAACGCGTTTCCGCTCCGGTTTTCTGACCGGCGCCCCGTCCAAGGTCAGTTGATCGGTCTCCGGATCGAGGACCCTTCCCAGATCGGTGAACACTTCGCCGTTCAGGGCCACACGCCCCGCACGGATCGCTTCTTCTGCGTGCCTGCGGCTCATCAGGCCGGCCGCGGCGATGATCTTCTGAGCCCGTTCTTTGGCCATAAAAAAAGGGCCGCAACCCGCTTCACGGGCACGGCCCTCTCTCACTTGTTAAAAATTACTTCTTGGCTTTCTTCTTACGGAAAGCGACTTTTTTGTCGGCAGAGCGCTTGGACTTGCCGTCGAACAATTTCTTCGCAAATTCCTTGTCTGCGACGATCTTGGTCTTGCGCTTGTCGCGTCCGAGCTTGCGGATGGTGCGACGTCCGAGTTTGGCCTTGGGAGTGGTGGTAGTGGTAGTGCTCATGTTCTGATTTCCTTTACTTCTTGGTTAAAGTTGCCTGGCCCGGTTTCCAGTTTACGGGGCACAGTTCGCCAGTTTGGAGGGCTTGAAGGGTGCGGAGGGTCTCCTCGACCGAGCGTCCCACGCCCAGAGCATTCACACTCATGGCTTGCAGGATCCCGTTCGGATCGATGAGGAACGTACCCCGAAGGGCGATTCCGCTGTCTTCAATGAGAACTCCGTAGTTCCGGGACACAGAATGATTGGTGTCCGCAAGAACAGGGAATTTCACTTCTGGAAGGTCTTTCTCGAACCAGGCCTTGTGGGAATGCTGACTGTCGGTCGACGCGCCGATCACCTGGCAGTTGGACTCGAGGAATTGTTTTTCAAGCTGAGCGAAACCACGGATCTCCGTGGGGCAAACGAAAGTGAAGTCGAGTGGGTAAAAGAACAGGCAAACCCACTTTCCTTTGTAATCCTGGAGGGAAACGTCTTTGAACTGGCCTGCGACATACGCAGGGGCCTTGAATTGAGGAGCGGGTTGTCCCACTTTAACATTCCACACGGGAGGATTTCCTTTCTGGAGTTGAATCACTTTTGAATTCCAATACCTTACTTGCGAAGGTAGACTCTGACAAGAGAAATGCCACCGGTTCCCCGCCTCAAAACACTGCTCCCGACGATCTTGGTTCCCTCCGGGATTTACCTCGCATTCTTCCTGGCTCGCCCTATTTGGATCAAGCCTTGGTGCGCCACCGAACCGACTCCCTGCACGGTCGACCAGGTCAACGGCCTGGATCGAATCGCCTTCGATTTTCAATCTGTATTCGCGGATTTCCTATCCAACCTCCTCCAAAACTCGGTAGGAGCCCTGGCCTTCATCTTGCCCTGGCTGCTGATCCGTCGAGGGGTCCGGCACTCCCTGACCCTGAACCTGGCCCTTCTTTCAGCAACGGCTTGGAACGGTGTCGTGGTCGAAGCGGTGCGGGCCCTGGCCCAGCGCCCTCGCCCCCTGGTCTTTCGATCCCCCACCGGGGACGGGGCCAACATCCACCAATACACCTCCTTCTATTCCGGTCATACCAGTTTTGTCGCCCTGGCCCTGCTGATGACCTGCCTGAGCCTCCGCGACCACGTGGGGGGAGAAAAACGCCGAACCATCCTCACTCTGGCTTGGCTGGCCTACCCCCTTTTGACCGCACTGACCGCGTGCTTGCGAGTGGTCGGCGGCCGGCACTACCCAACCGACACCCTGGCCGGCTTTTTCTTTGGAAGTCTGGTGGGATGGGTGGTGTATCAAAGGGTGACGCGCCGCGAAATTTTTCTTGAATCCCCTGTCTCCACATGATAAATCTGCGTTCCCATGCGCAAGATTTGCAAAATCAGCCCCGTTGTCGCCCTGCTTTGCTTCGGGCTAAACACCCATGCTGCACTCCCTGAGCCCACCCCCTTCCCCTTGAGCGGTACCCCTCATGACCACGAGGTCGACACGGCTCACGACCATGCCGGAAACGACCCTTCACGGGGGACCCGATTCCGCCTGAAGAAACCGCTGAACCAGGAGCGCTTGGTTCTGACCGGCACTAACGGCAACATCGAAAAAAATATCGAGAGTGCTTTTCGTTCTATGAAATCCGAATACCGCCGAATGAAGTCGGCACGAGAACGGATTTCCGATCCCGCCTACACCCGCTACCTCCGGATTCACCAGGGACTGTACCAACCAGAAGCAGAAAACGGCCTCACCTTGGTGAATGCCGACCACGAATTCGAGGGGATCAGTGACCGTAAGTTTGGCTACTGTTGGGGATTTGCGACCCTTTTCCGAAACCTGACTCAACTGGCATTCTTCGACCCTTCCCAACCGCGGGTCCCTGATGTGGAGTTCTATCTGCGCAAGATAGACCGCATCGTCGCAGGCCACGCAACTGTGATCCCGGGCTACAGGAATCTACGCGAGCTGAGTCTCGAACCCCGCATTGAGCTCTACCTCAAGCTGAACACCATGGAACTCTGGAGGAATCGAGCCGTCCGAAGCACTTCTCTCAATATCTTCAAGAACTCCACCGAGGCGATGAGCTTCGAAGAAGTGGAGTCTTTACTGAGAAACCTCGAAGTCCGCCTCCAACGGGGGGAGTTTCCGAAAGTCTTGTTCTCGGCATTGATTCCCACCGGAAAAATCCTCGGGATGAGCACAGACATTCATGTGGTGCTGGTGAACCGGGTGGAACGATTGTCCGGCAACCGGGCCAAGATCCACCTCTGGGACATCAATTTTTACGCCGAGACGCTGAAGAAATCTCCAAAGATCATTGAAGTCACCTCCAAGCATGGGCTCGTTTACGAGCCTTGGTATGAACCGGACAAACCCTATGCCGAGGCGAGCGCCCTGGTTTCCAGAATCGAATTCGCCCCTGAGGAAAACATCGAGGTCTCGAGGAATCTCAAGAGCTTGAAAGCCTTCTGTGAAGCCTCAATGACCCGGCACCACTGCCAACCCTGAGACCGGTTTCAGTCGATCTGGTCGTGCTTGAGCTCTTCGCCCGGAAGCACGCCTTTGGAGTTCACCACTTTGGCCGGAATTCCCGTGGCGGTGCAGTGTTCCGGAACTGATTTGATCACCACGGAGTTCGCACCGATCCGGGCATGGTCTCCGATCGTAATGTTCCCGAGGATCTTCGCACCCGCCCCCACCACAACATGATTCCCCAGGGTCGGGTGGCGCTTCACCGGACTGAAATCGACCCCACCGAGAGTGACTCCGTGGAAAATCAGGCAATGATCCCCCACTTCGGCCGTTTCACCGATCACCACACCCATGCCATGGTCGATGATGAGGTTCTTCCCGATCCGGGCCCCGGGATGGATGTCGATGCCGGTCAGAAACCGTGACCACTCACTGATGGCGCGTGGGATAAAGGGAATACCGGCACGGTAGAGTGCATGAGCAAGACGATGAAACCCGATCGCCTTCACACCGGGATAAAGAAAGAGAACCTCCAGGGAACTTTTGGTCGCCGGATCGTATTTACGGTAGGTCCGGATGAGGTCCCACATCAGGCACCCATGATGTTGAATCCGGAGTCCACGTACAGGACGTTCCCTGTCATGTGACGGGCGCCGTCCTGACACAAATACGCAGCCAAGGATCCCACATCTTCAGGAGAGACATTCTCGTGCAATGGAGCGCGTTGCTCGATCTGCCCGAGGAAATCACGAAAATTCGAAATTCCACCCGCGGCCGCAAGGGTCTTGATCGGGCCGGCTGAAATGGCGTGTACGCGGATTTTCTTCATTCCCAAATCGTGCGCCAGATACCGGACTGAGGCCTCGAGTGCGGCTTTGGCCACACCCATGACATTGTAACCGGGCATCACCTTCTCGGATCCGTAATAAGTGAGCGTGATCACGGTCCCACCCTTGGTCGGATCCATGAGCTTTTCGGCTTCGCGCGCGGTAGCCACCAAAGAAAAAGCACTCACATCGAGAGCCAGGCGGAATCCGTCACGGGTCGTGTCGACAAAGCGGCCAGACAGGTCGGTTTTGTTTGCGAAGGCCACGGAGTGGATCAGGATGTCGATCCCGCCCCACTTCTCCTTCACTTTGGCGAAGAAGGAAGCAATCTGCTCGTCACTGGTCACATCACAGGGCTCGATGATCGAGGCACCGAGGCTCTCGGCCAAAGGCCGCACCCGACGCTCCAAGGATTCACCGAGGTAATTGAAAGCGAGTTCGGCTCCGGCCGCACGCAAGGCCTGGGCGATTCCCCAAGCGATGGAACGGTCATTGGCAAGACCGAGGATGACAGCTTTTTTACCCGCGAGTGTGCTCATGGAGATCAGAGGCAGGGCGCCTGTGCCCCAAAAAAAGAAGTGGTCAATGTCACCCGGAATGAATCACTCATAAAGGAAAGTGGACAAATCGGGACTCCGTCAAGCAACACCTGAAATGCTACCCGCCCACCGAATCCGGCAAAAGCACCCAAAGAGTCTCCTGCTCGAACCGAATCCCCTGCCCGCACCAAAACATTCGGAATTCCGTAAATCGCGGTCGAAATCCTTCCGGAGTGCGCAATAGCGACATAAGGAGCGGAAATTCCATCAACTGTGGTGAGACCTGTCGAGGTAACGATACCGTTTGCAGGAGCTACCACAGGAAGTCCAATAATGGATCCTTGCATTACCCAGTAGGGAGCTGAAGGTGAAAATGAAGCTAGCAAAGTCGCCTGCCCTGCAAATCCTCCAACCACAATCGCATTCAGCTTCGGAATGGAGTTGTCACTGAACAGCGTGATCGGATCGACCAATCCGTTCGCCCCCCCGCATGCGGAGAGACCGAGCACCAGACTGATTCCCACGATGGCATTCTTGATAGTATTTTTCATGATCTTCCTCGTGTTTTCTGGGTTAGAGCGCGTAATTGGCGCCGAAAGTGTAAGTCAGGTAGCTGATGGTGGCCGAGCTGACCATATAGGTGATCGGCAAACGGAAGAAGGTCGAGAACCCGCTTCCCATGTCGTACTCGATCCCGCCATGAAGCTGAGCCGAAAAGTATCCGTAAGTGCGGAAGAGCGTCGCCGAGCGTGAATTCAAGTATGCTGTTGCAAACCCAATCCCCCCACCGAGCGTCGTGTGGATTTTATCCGTCACCTTGCCTTGGAATTCGAGCCCCGCCAAAACCGGGAAAATCCGGAACGAGCTGTTCGCCTCGGTCTTCAAAGAAAGGTTTTGATAGGCCAAACTCACGTAGTTCCGAATCGCCGGATCAAAAATCGGATTCAAATAAATTTTTCCGGTGAAACCGAGATTCGGATTGAAGTTCTGGGCAGCCGCACCGACTCCCACCGGATAATCCACCGAGCCTTCGACAATGAGGGCACGAGCCTCCCCGGCAAAGCCGAGTTTCAGCAGGGCGCAAAGAGCGACTAGACGCAGAGTGTGACGTTTGATGTTCATAAGCCTGACATTAGTCCAAAGCCATTGAAAATCAACAGGAAACACCACACCATTCGTGTTAATCTCGACCCATGATCGAACTCCTCTTCGAGGACGACTTCATTCTGGCCCTGAACAAGCCCTCCGGACTTCCCTCGCAAAACCAAAGAGATCCGAATCAACTCACCGCCGAGCGGTGCGTCAAGACTCTTTTCCCGCACTTGCCCATCCAGCTTCTGCACCGGCTCGATACCGGAACCAGTGGCGTACTCTTGTTCGCCAAGAACGATGAGGTCTTCATGCAGATGAGGCAAAAGTTCGCCGAGCGAACTCTTCGCAAGTCTTACCTTGCCTGGTCAAAAGCCGAGCGGGACCCCGCCCTGCCGAACCTGCCGCTCAAAATCGATCTTCCGCTCGCCCACCACCCGCAAAGCAAAAGGCGGATGATCGTCCTGCCAGAGGGAAAGTTCAGGCGCTTCCGGGGCAAGCCCATTCCTGCCCTCACCTGGATCGACTCGGTCCAACCGGTATCCTTGGCCGGACTCAATGCCTTGCGAATCGAGGTCCGCATCGAAACCGGAGTGATGCATCAGATTCGAGCCCACCTGGCCCATCATGGGCTCCCATTGATTGGAGACCCGATTTACGGCTCATCGAGAGAAATGCCGACGCCAATGCGGCTTGGTTTGCACGCCAGTCAGGTCGAGTTCGAGCTTCGGGGTGCTCGGTACCGGATCAACGCCCCCGAACCCATCACTTTTGAACAAATTCCTTGATCCCCCCGGACACTCTAGGGATCATTTCATCAGACCCATGCCAAAGTTGAAGATGACATCGGCCCAAAGAAAACGTTTTCTTCTGTTTCTTCCCGCCGTGATTTTAGGCCTCCTGATTTTGACTGGACGTCACCACTTTGAAAAAATTTTCGGAATGAGCCTGGCGGAAGCCGACCTCCATATTGGATTCGCCCGACTGACCGACACTGAACGCGACATTGACGAGACTCGCGCCATCACGGATGAGATTGCGGCCGAAGCCGGGGGACTTGATCCTGAGTGGCTCAAGAAAACATCTTCACCTCCCCCACAGCCCGCCACACTGGCTGCCCTCCGGGCTCTTCGATCGAAAATCAAGCAGTGGGCGCCCCGATGCGATGACGGAATCCTGACCTATCACACCTGTCCCTATCCCGAAGCTTTGCGTCACCTTGGGCTTCTTTGTCTATCGGGTGACTTCGCCTCTTGTGAACAGGTCCGTGAGGCCCGGGATGATCAAGGCCGTTTTTGGCGGAGCAAAAGCTTCATCGGAGTGGAGAGCCAAGGCAAACCCTCGTTCTCTTCTTCTTCTGCCCGGGGCGTTCTGGCGTATTTGGTCGCAAAAGCGGATCTGAAGACCGCAGCTGACTGGATCGCTTACATCCGCAAGACCGACAGTCGATTCTGCCCGGACGTCCGGGATCCAGAAAACCAGTGCCGGATCCGGGCCTATTTCTGGCACTTGGCCTGGCAACTGAACGAGCACTATCACTTTTTGCAGGAGGACCAGTCCTTGCGCTACCTCGGCTATCTGATGGTCAGGAACGAGGATGACCGGAAAGTGGGACAGGAAAAAGGATACGATCTCCTCGGAACCGCTGAAACCATTTATTTGCTCCGTGAAATGAAGAAACGAGGGATCCAGATCGCCGATTCGGATCTCATCGACGCAGTCAGTATCGTGCTCCACTATCGGCATCCAGACCAACCCCTACTCCGTTTTCTGGTACGGGGCCCCGACGAGGAAACCGCCCGCCTCCTTTTGGCCCGGTGCCCCGCCACAAAACCTTTTCCCAAGGTAGAGGACGGCTGGCCCAAGTATGATGTCGAGATTTCTCCCAAATCCGCCGGGCACGATTGCATTTTCCTGATCAATCTTTTGCTCGGGTCGGCAAAGTAGATTTTTGCTTCTCCCTCAGGTACCGTTCCACCATGACCTCACAACCCCGTGTCGCCATCACTGCAGTGGGAGGCTATGTTCCCGAGACCCGACTCACCAACCAGGATCTCGAGAAAATGGTGGATACCCAGGATGAATGGATCCGGACTCGAACCGGGATCCGGGAGCGTCGAATCCTGAAAGAGACTGGAAAAGCCACGTCGGATCTTGTGGTTCCGGCAGTGCTCGAACTTTGCAAAAAACGGGGGATCGCACCCTCTGAAATCGAATGTTTGATTGTTGCTACTGTGACCGGAGACTACCCCTTTCCGTCGACAGCAAACCTCGTTTGTGACCGGATCGGCGCAAAAAACGCATGGGGCTACGATCTCTCGGGAGCCTGTTCCGGATTTCTTTATGCGTTGACCTCAGGTGCCGCCCTGATCGAAAGCGGTCGACACAAAAAGGTGGTCGTGGTCGGAGCCGACAAAATGAGCTCCATCATCGACTACCAGGATCGGAATACTTGCATCATTTTCGGAGACGGTGCTGGAGCAGTGCTCCTGGAACCGACGGATTCCGGATTGGGAATCGGTGACAGTTTGCTCAAAAGTGATGGTTCGGGAGTGAAGTACCTCCGGACCGAGGCCGGTGGTTCGCTGCTTCCTCCAAGTCTAGAAACCGTTCAAGCCCGCCAACACTTCGTCAAACAAGAGGGTGCCGCTGTCTACAAATTCGCCGTGAAAGGCATGGCGGAGGTTGCGCTTGAACTGATGGAGCGAAATCGACTGAAACCGGAAGACATCACCTGGCTCGTTCCCCATCAGGCGAATATCCGTATCATCGAATCCACTGCGGAGAGGGCAGGAATCCCAATGGATCGGGTGATGGTCAACATCGAAAAGTTCGGAAACACAACCGCAGCCACTCTACCTCTTTGCTTGTGGGAGTGGGAGCCGCGTCTGAAAAAGGGGGATCGTCTCATGTTGGTCGCATTCGGGGGCGGCTTCACGTGGGGAGCCACGCTGATCGACTGGGCGTACTGAGGCACTCTTCACGACTCAACTGCAACCGATACTGTTCCCGCAGTTCAGACACCTGAAACAAGACCCGCTCCGTACAGTGCGGTACCCGCAAGAGTCGCATAGAGGCGCATCGGGAGAGAGACCCGCCAAGCGTTCTTCAACATCAGGCCCCGTAGTTTCCGCGCGCTGAATGTTGGATGCGGGCTTGACCTGCAAAAAATCAGTCCGGCCCAGGTACTCCATTCCCAACACACGGAACACATAATCCACGATCGAAGTGGCCATCTTCACATTAGGATGTCCGGTGACCGGTCCACCCGGCTCGAATCGCGTGAAGGTGAACTTGTCGACATACTCCGAAAGCGGGACTCCGTACTGAAGACCCAGACTGATTGAAATCGCAAAACAATCCATGATGGACCGGTAAGTCTCGTTACCGTGATCCAGATCGATGAAAATCTCTCCGAGTTTTCCGTCCTCATATTCCCCTGTACGAAGATAAACCTTGGTGCCGGACACCGCTGCTTCCACGGTCAGTCCACTCCGCTTAGACGGAAGACGGTGTCGCCCCCCCGTGGAACTTCCCGTCCCCGGAACACGAGTGGAAAGGGGCTGTGAAAGCTTGCAGCCGTCACGGTAAAGAGCGACCGCTTTGAGGCCAAGCTTCCAGGACTGGAGGTGCAGCTCTTCAATCTCCTCGACCGTGGTGTGGTTTGGAAGGTTCACCGTCTTCGAGATCGCACCGGAGAGAAAGGGCTGAGTGGCAGCCATCATCCGAATATGTCCCATCGGAGCGATATAACGGGTGCCCTTCGGTCCGCAGGGACTGGCACAATCGAAAACGGCCAAATGCTCCTCCGAGAGATGCGGAGCGCCCTCGATGCCGAGGGTCCCACAGATCACGGCGTTCGCCTCATCTACCTGGTCGGAACTCAGCCCTGCCCACTCGAGTAAATTGAATCCGGGGGATCTGAACTCATTTTCACCGACACCGATTCGCCGGAGACACTCATCTCCGAGAGCGTGGCGGGTGAAAGCACTCCTGAGATCCAGGACACCGGGAAGGCTTCGCTCGATCCGGGCAATCTCGTCAGCCATGAGTCCCTTGGAAAGCAGGAAATCCCGACTGACATGAGGGGCCCGCGAGTCGAACTTCTGTGTGCCCGTCAGGGTCTCGAGAATATCGGCGATCTGCCCCGGTGTGTATCCGAGATGGAGAAGTGCTCCCTTCACAGACTGATTTACAATCTTGAACACCCCACCACCCGCGAGTTTTTTGAACTTCACAAGTGCGAAATCAGGTTCGATCCCGGTGGTGTCACAATCCATCAAGAGACCGATTGTGCCGGTCGGTGCGAGCACCGTCACCTGTGCATTCCGGTATCCGACTAGCTCGCCAGACCGGAGTGCCCGATCCCAACATTCCGAAACGGCAACCCGAAGCCCGGGATCGATTCCCTCATCAGACAGCCGACTGGCCGCATCCCGGTGCTTCCGGATGACTCCGAGCATGGCTCCCCGATTCGTCGAAAAGCCGCTGAATGGACCAAGAATTCCTGCCACTTCAGAACTTACAGCATAAGCCTCACCCGTCAGGATCGCGGTCAGGGCAGCGGCCCACGAGCGCCCCCTCTCCGAATCGTAAGGAAGTCCCTTCAGCATCAAGAATGTTCCGAGGTTGGCGTAGCCGAGACCGAGAGGACGGAAGTCGTGCGAGTTTTTTGCGATCTTGGCTGTTGGATAACTCGAATGATCCACCAAAAGCTCTTGTGCTAAGATCAGGATCCGGATGGCATGACGGTAGTTTTCGACATCGAATGATCCGTCCTGTTCAAGGAAACGGACAAGATTCAACGAAGCGAGATTGCACGCACTGTCATCGAGAAACATGTACTCCGAGCAAGGGTTGGAGGAACGGATCGGGCCGGTCGCCGGACAGGTGTGCCAGGAATTGATCGTGGTGTCGAACTGAAGTCCGGGATCCGCGCAGGCCCATGCCGCTTCGGCGATCTTCCGCCAGAGTTCACGGGCACGGAAGGTCTCGGTCACGCTTCCGTCAGTCCTGGATGTTGTTCGCCATGGACCGTCTTCGATCACCGCTTTCATGAACCCGTCGGTGACCCGGACCGAGTTGTTCGAATTCTGACCAGAAACCGTATGGTACGCCTCACCGTTAAAATCAGAACTGTAACCGGCGGAAATGAGAGCGGCCACTTTCCGCTCTTCACGCATCTTCCACTCGATGAAGTCGACGATTTCAGGGTGATCGAGATCGAGACAGACCATCTTGGCGGCCCGGCGGGTGGTCCCTCCGGACTTGGTGGCCCCTGCTCCGCGATCGAGAACTTCAAGGAAACTCATCAATCCCGAGGAGTACCCGCCTCCGGAAAGTTTCTCCTGACGCCCCCGGATCCTCGAAAAGTTGGTTCCGGTCCCGGACCCGTATTTGAAGAGCCGGGCCTCGTTTTTCATCAGATCGAAGATCGACATCAAGTCGTCATCCACTGACTGGATGAAGCAAGCCGAGCATTGCGGATGCTCAAAGGCATCCGAGGTTTCACGGATCGAGTTGGTGACGGGATCGTGAAAATGGTTTCCCCCGCTTCCCCGGATCCCGTACTGCTCATGGAGACCCAGGTTGAACCAGACCGGCGAATTGAACGCGGCGAACTGATGCACAAGAAGGTGCGAAAGCTCGTCCTCGAAAACAATTTGATCCGAGTCAGAGAACAGACCGGTTCTTCTACCTGCAGCACCAAGGGCTGCGACGATCCTCCGGATCACCTGTCGAACGGAAGTTTCATGTCCAGTGCCCGGCACCCCTGCTTTTCGAAAATACTTCGAGACGACGATATCCACAGCGAGCTGGGACCAGGCCGCTGGAACCTCTATGTCTTTCAACTCAAAAACGATTCGACCGTCTGGATCCCGTATTTTTGAATCAGCTCGGGTCATTGGCACAGAATCCAAAGGGTCGACACCGTTCTCAGAGAACCTACGTGAGAGACGCAATCGAGATGGAGTCGGATCCGTCTGGTTCATCTTTTGATTTTGCCGGAGCTGCACCTCACTGTCCAGCGCGAGTGATGTCGAGTTTTTGACGCCTTCCCGGATAACTTCAGTCCTGGATCCCGTCCACCGAAAAGAAAATGATGAGTGAGAAGGACCTCTTCAACCATCGCGATTTAAGCTGGCTCGAGTTCAATGCGCGGGTGCTTCACGAAGCCCTTGATGACCGCACCCCCTTATTCGAGCGGGTCAGGTTCCTCGGGATCTTTCAATCGAACTTGGACGAGTATTTCATGAAACGCATGGGATCCCTCTATTCCCATGCAAGAATCAGATTTAGAGAACAATTACTCCCCTTGCTCTCGGACCTCAGGACCTGTTTTGAGAAAGAACTGGTACCGGAGCTAAAAAACTCTGGCATCCATCTGCTGCCATGGAAGGAGCTCTCGTCCGAAGAACGCGAGAGAGCTAACCATTTTTTCAGACACCAGATTTTCCCCGTCTTGACTCCGTTCGCAGTGGATTCAGGTCACCCCTTTCCTTTCGTATCCAACCTGTCCATTTCCCTGGGTGTGTTTCTGAATTATCCGGGCCGTGAGGATGAGACTCATTTTGCGAGAATCAAGGTTCCCAACTTCTTTCCGCAATGGATCCGGGTGGACGGTAAGAAAGATCCTAAACACGCGAGATTCCTGTCCGTACTCGAACTGATCGTGGCGAACGTGGACTCACTCTTCCCGGGCATGGAAATCCGGGACATGATGCCCTTCCGCGTGACTCGCAACACCAACATCGAAGCTGACCCGGAGGACTCCGACGATCTGCTCGAGGCGATTTCGACCGAACTGAAGGAACGGAAGTTCGGTGACGTCGTACGCCTCGAATACACCGGCAAAGGCCACCCTCTGATGCTTGAAATGCTTCGTGACGAACTCCACCTCGACGAGGATCAAGTTTATGGGGTGCAAGGATTACTCGAATACACATCATTGAAGCCGATCCTCGAGCTCAATCGTCCCGAATTCAAATTCGAACCTTGGATCCCCGTACCAGTTCCCGCACTTTCCGATCCGGACCGGGACATCTTCCAGACCATCAAACACCATGACATTCTGGTACACCATCCTTACGAGAGTTTCAGTGGCTCGGTGGAGCGCTTCATCCGTGCGGCGGTCAACGATTCTAAGGTCACGGCCATCAAAATGACCCTGTACCGCACCGGTGCCGACAGTCCGCTCATTCCCTTACTCAAAAAAGCAGCCGAGCTGGGCAAGCACGTCGTCTGTCTCGTCGAACTCAAAGCCCGCTTCGACGAGGAAAAAAACATTCTCGTCGCACAAAGCCTGGAAGACTCGGGCGTCCATGTCGTTTATGGCGTCATCGGACTGAAAACCCACTGCAAGACCACCCTAATTGTCCGGCAGGAAGGCGACGAAATGAGAAGCTACTGTCATATCGGGACAGGGAACTATCACTCCGTCACCTCGAGACTCTATACAGACTTCGGGCTCTTCACCTGCAAACGGGAAATCGCCGAGGATGTGGTGAACCTTTTCCATTTCCTGACCGGCAAATCACTCAAGAAGGACTACAACAAACTCTTGGTCGCTCCCCTGACCCTGAAGGAACAGTTCCTCCGGCGGATCCACCGCGAGACCGCCAATGCCAAAAAAGGCCTGCCCTCCAGGATCATCGCCAAAGTGAACAGCCTCGATGAACGGGACATCAGCCACGCACTGTATGAAGCCTCGGAAGCGGGAGTCCAGATCGACCTGATTGTCCGCGGAATCTGTTGCTTGAGACCCGGGGTGAAGGGTCTCAGTTCAAATATCCGGGTTTATTCGGTGATCGGACGGTTCCTTGAGCACTCCCGTGTCTTCTATTTCCAAAATGGAGAGAAAAATCCGATCCATGGAGAGCTCTTCATCGGCTCAGCAGACTGGATGCACCGCAACCTCCTATCCAGGGTGGAGGCGGTCGCCCCCATCGAGGACCCCCAGCACCGGGAACGGATATTCGACTTCCTGAATCTCCTGATCGACGATCACCGCCAAGGCTGGGAGATGCGTTCCGATGGAACCTACAAGAAAAGAAAAGTGAAACATCCCAAAAGGGAGCTCGGCACCCATCAGATCTTGATGCACAAGGCCCGCGGTAAACCGATCACCTGAGAGTAAACCATGAAAAACCCACCTCTGATCCTTTGGTCGATGCTATTCATTTCACAATTCTTTTACGCAGCGGTTCTGGAGACCGTGGTGAAAGCCCCGGAAACCACTCCCGCAGCAATTCCGATCACCGAATCACCCGTAGTCCTTGCGATCGGAGCCCTGTCTGCGGGAACTCTACTACTCGCATGGTTCGTCCCGAAGCTCCTATGGAAAGATGCGAGCAAAAAACTACCACCCACGGGCGGGGATGAGAATGACCTGCTCGAAGGGTTCTTCACTGGATTCGTCGTCAGACTGGCCCTACTGGAGAGCGTCTGTTTGTACGGATTTGTCGCAGGCTTTCTTCAAAAACAGCCTTCACTCATCCTTCCGTTCCTGGGTGCCTCTGCCGCAGGGTTTGTGATCAACTTCCCCAACCGAACCTTCATCCGGAAAACCCTGGGAAAAGAGCCAAAGTGAATCAAAAGATCAGTCTTTAGCAACGAACTCATGATTGGCAAGGTAGCTATAAAACCGGCTCCTGCCGTCAATGGTGGTCTCGATGTGAACCGGTCGCTTCCACATCATGAAGATTGAGCGCATGGTCTCACGCGCGTATTTCAGGTCGAGATCCCCACCCAGGTGTTTGTGAGCGAGCAGCAACTCACCCCGGTTCTCGTGATTGGCATTCACGACCGAGATATGAGGCTGCCCCTGGTTGGTCAGCGATGAGAGCAGTTTCTCCTTTACGCTCTTGAAATCCCGGTCGGTGATCTCATACTGCCCCGTCCGCCGGTTCAGTTCGTAGGAGTAAAGACGGAACCGGTCCACGAATTCGGGCGTGATGTATTCATCAATGAAGGTCACATCATTACAGACCTTCCTGACCTCGAAGATCTTTTGCCGTCCGAGACCGAGTTTCTTGTCCCAGTTGGCTCGATCCCTCAGATCAGAACAGTCCTCGTATGCTTTACCGAAACGCCCTCGATTCCACCTGTCTTCAATATCTCTGAAGAGCTCAATTCCGATTTTATAGGGGTTGATCCGCCCGGGCGCCATCGCGGTCACACCGGCATGGTGATCGGCGAAGTCGAGAATTTCGCTGTCTTTGAGGGCCTTCTTGGTCATGATCTCGGAGTGCCAGTATGAGGCCCAGCCTTCGTTCATGATCTTGGTCTGCATTTGAGGGACAAAATAATAGGCTTCGTCGCGAATCATCCTGAGCACATCCGACTGCCATTCCGACAATGGGGCGTTTTGCTGCAAAAACAGCATGATGTCACGAACTGGAGATTCGGGAAACACCTGACGCTGACGGCTTTGCTCCTCGAGCTTCTTACGTTGTGCCTCGACGAACTCAGGAGGATTGATGTAACGATCCATGTAGGACCGCTCTACCTTCAACTTACCGGTTTCGGAGGGCTTGTTTTCCTCCTCTTTCTTTGAGCTCTTAGGCGATTCGAATGGGAGGTGCGGATCGATCAAATTGTCGAGACTCAGACACAGATCGATGAAACCCTCCACTTCGTCCTGCCCGACATCATCCATGTACTGTCTGATCTTGACGGCATGATTGGCCATCGCATCGAGCATTTTCCGGTTGGTCTTCGAGAACCAGATGTTGTTCTTGAAAAAATCGACATGCCCGTAAACATGCGCCATGACCATTTTCTGGTCGACATAGGAATTGGAGCTCATCAGGTAGGCGTATGAGGGATTGGTGTTGATCACCATCTCGTAGATCTTCGAAAGACCCCATTCGTAGCCTTTCGAATACTGGTCATAATTCATGCCGAAACGCCAATGAGGATACCGGACGGGAAACCCCTCTTGGGCCGCGAGCGCATTGATCGCATCGGATGGCACCATCTCGAAAATGGTTTCGAAAAAATCGAGACCGAATCCCTCGGCATAACCGCGAATCTCTTCCTGAAGTCGAGAAAGCTCGAGTGGGAGCTGGGTGGATCGGATTCCCATTATTTCCCCCTTCCCAGGAAATCCTTGATCGAGGGAAGGATACCGTCCTTGTTCTCGATTCTGGACAAGATCACCTGGTCATCCTCTTTTCCGAAGGCTTCATTCAAATCTTTGAAAAACTGGCCGGATCCGTATCGTGAGTCGACCTGCCCGTAGCAGAACACGTTCACTTTCGACAAAAGGGAGGTCTTCAGGAGCTCGATACAGGACTTGGTGTCCTCGGTCGACCAATTGTCTCCGTCTGAAAAGTGAAACGGATAGATGTTCCAGTCTCCGGGGGGATAGTCTGTGGAAATCATCTGCTCGCACAACTTGTAAGCCGAACTGATGAGCGTCCCGCCGCTCTCACGTGTCCTGAAAAACGTATCTTCATACACTTCCTTCGCCGTGGCGTCGTGGATGATGTAGCGGGTCTCGACACCCTTGTACTGGGAACGGAGCCAGGTGTTGATCCAGAAGGCTTCAGTGCGAACGATTTCTTTCTGCTCGTCCCCCATCGATCCGGAAACGTCCATCATGTAGATGATCACAGCTGAATTCTCATGCTGAACATCGGATTTCCAGGAACGGTAGCGCATGTCCTTTTTGATGGGAACGATCACGGGATTCGAAGGATCATAGGTGCCGGAGGCGATCTGCCGCTTCAGAGCCTCCTTGAAGGTCCGCTTGAAGTGACGGAGTGAATTAGGTCCCTGTGTAGCGATGGCGGTGTACTTGTCCACCTTAGACTTCAAGGTCTTCTGGCCTCTTGGCTCGATCCGGGGAAGTTCCAACTGCTCACCCAGGATCTCTGCTAGCTCCTCGAGAGTGAATTCGACCTCGAGCTCATGCTCGCCGCCGTCTTTCCCGGCCTGCTTGCCACCTTCGCCCTGCTGATCGCTCGGATCCCCTTGGCCGGGTACCGGATCCCCGACATCACCTTCTCCCTGACCCACACCACCCTGGTTCGATCCGTAACGGAAGCGGGGGATGTCAATCTGGGGCATAGGAATCGTCACCGTGTCCTTGCCCTTGCGTCCGATCATCTCGGAATGGGTGATGTACTTCTTGAGATCCTGCTTGATCTTCCCCCGGACAATCTGGCGAAAACGGGCATGATCCCGGCGAGCACCGTCTATCATTCCTACTCCCGTTTCTTTACGTCACCCCGTGCGAAGATACTCGCAACGAAGTTGAGCACATCTGTCGCCGAGATCTCATCGTAACCGAAGGACTTGATGAGACGGGATTTGACCACGTCGATCTTCTCCTGTGTGGCACGATCCACGACATTGGAGACGAGGCTGGTCAACTTGATGGTGTCCTTCTGGTCCTCGAACAACTTGAGTTCGAGCGCTTTCAGGAGTCTTTCATTGGTCCTGAAATCAAAAGTACGGCCTTCGATTGCGAGCGCACCGATGTAATTCATGATCTCGCGGCGGAAATCGTCTTTCCGGCTCTCCTGGACATCGGCCTTCTCCTCGATCGAACGCATCAGGCGCTCATCCGCCTCCTCGTCCATGCCGGTGTACTTGTTCCGGACCTTCTCCCTCTGGGTGTAGGCCTTCACATTGTCGATATAATTTCCGCACAGCTTGGCGATCGCGTCTTCGTCGGCGGAAATGGCACGTTGGACCTCATTCTTGACAATGTCCTCGTACTCCTGCTTCACGACC
This sequence comes from Pseudomonadota bacterium, assembly GCA_027491115.1. GTDB lineage: Bacteria > Bdellovibrionota > UBA1018 > UBA1018 > CAIMNF01 > CAIMNF01. The sequence goes on along the minus strand of JAIXWV010000022.1, from coordinate 43,851 downwards.
CCGATCAAATCACGGTACTCACGGCGCTTTTCTTCGCTCGCGATCAACCCGTGATTCTTCAATCCGGACTCGAGTTCGTTCATGATCATGAACGGATTCACACATGGGATCTCGCTCTTGACGATCGCATTCGAAATCTTGTCCTGGACATAACGGGGAGAAACTCCGTCGAGACCTTCCCGAATCGCCTCTTTGCGCAACTCTTTCACGTTCTCTTCAGAGAAGCCGGAAAGCGCCTTACCGTCATAAAGCTTGAGCTTCTGGATCAACGAGAGATTCGACTTCTTCGGGTGTTCGAGACGGGTCAAGATGGCCCACATCGCGGCCACTTCGATGGTGTGAGGAGCGATGCTCTTTCCACGGATTTTCTGAGGATTGAAGTCCTTCTCGTAAATCTTGATCTCGTGTTTGAGCTTGGTGATGTACGGGATGTCGATCTTGACTGTGCGGTCACGGAGGGCCTCCATGAACTCGTTGTTCTGGAGCTTCCGAAACTCGGGCTCGTTCGTGTGCCCGATGATCACCTCATCGATATCCGTCTGGGCGAACTTCTTGGGCTTGATCTTGTGTTCCTGCGATGCGGTCAAAAGATCGTACAGGAACGCCACATCGAGCTTCAGAACCTCGATGAACTCGATCACGCCCCGGTTGGCCACACAGAATTCACCATCAAAATTGAAGGCCCGCGGGTCTGAATCCGAACCATATTCGGCGATCTTCCGGTAATTGATGTCACCGGTGAGTTCGGTCGAATCCTGGTTTTTCTCGTCTTTGGGCTGGAAAGTCCCAATGCCGATCCGGTCCTTCTCCGACAGGACGACCCGGACCACACGGATGTGGTTCGTGACCACCTGGGTCCAGTCCCCTTCGTAACGTTTGAGAAGCTCTCGCATCACAAAACGGGAAGCCGGATCGATGTCCCCTTTAATGTGAACCTTGTAATCTGACTTCAAACCTTTGTTGATTTCGGTAAGAAACTGAGACCGCATTTCCTCGGGGATCAGCTTCAACGGATCCTCGTGCATGGGCGACATCATCTCAGTCGCACCACCGAAAAGGACCTCTCCTTTGCCGGTCGGATCGATCCACTTGAATGTATAAAGCGCTCCCGTATCCGTGCGGGAATAGTTCTCGATCCCTTTCTTCAAGAGCCGGGCAATGGTCGATTTGGCTGAACCGACCGGGCCGTGCAACAGAAGCACCCGCTTCTCAGTCCCGTAACCGTAGGCGGCCGACTTAAAGAAATTGACCAATTTCATGAGCTGAACGTCGAGTCCGAAAACAGCGTCTTTTCCGCCGTCAATCGGATCGTCGAAAAACTTGTAGCGGGTGATTTCCTTTTTGTACTCGACAAAATTCTCGGTCCCCCAAGAAAGGACCATGTCGTACATCCGTTGAAAGGCATTCCGGGCAATGTTCGGATTTTTCTTTACGAGCTCCAGATAATCGAAGTAACTCCCCTCCCAGTTGAGGTGGCGGAACTCCTCTTTCATCTGGATTTGGTTCAGGTACTTCGACCATTCTTGTGCGGATGCAGTCATCGTGACAGGCCCTCTTCTCGACTTCAGTGTAGCGATGCAATGGCCCCCCCGTCTAAGGAAAACGCCCCCTGCACCGCATTCCATTCTACAAACCTGATTTAACCCGCAGCAACATTTTTCTGCCAGGGTTTTGACTTTTCCCGGGGCTTCTAGCAACCTCTTTGGGGTGAGAATCGGTGTCTTTGATTCGGGAGTGGGTGGAGTGACCGTACTGAAGGAGTTGCGCAAGCGCTTTCCCTCCCACCAGTACCTTTACTTCGGCGACACAGCCAATGTCCCCTACGGTTCCAAGAGCCCGACACAGATTCGCGCCCTTTGCCGGGACTCAGCCCTCAAAATGGCTACGCATGGAATCGAAGCACTGGTCATCGCCTGCAATACTGCAGCCAGCATTGCCCTGAATGAGTTCAAACAGGTGCTCACGAGCCTTCCCATTTTGGATGTCGTCGAGGCCGGGATTGAATCCATCATTGAAGCAATCCCGGACGGACAGGCCCCCGCATTGGTTCTGGGAACACGCGCTACGGTCCGAAGCAGGATTTATTCCGAGTGGTTGAGAATCAAATCCCCTGAAGTCCGGGTTTTCGAACAGGAATGCCCCCTTTTGGTTCCCTTGATCGAAGAAGGCTGGATCGAACACCCGATCCTGGGCCTGACCGTTGACGAGTATGTCCACGAATACCGGTCTCTTAAGCCCGGAGCAGCTCTATTGGCCTGCACCCACTATCCATGGATCCGGAAGGCCTTTGAGGAGCGTCTACCAGGATGGAACATCCTCGACTCTGCAGGATCATTGGCTCGAATTGCAGGTAAACGCCTGCTCCTCGATCATGATCACACCATCGGAAACCAACCTTCGGTGAACTGGTTCTTCTCGGATCCAGACGCCCTCTCCCAACACATTCGGGATGAAATCGGCCCCACCTTGTCAAGATTCTGACCCCAGGCGCCACGACACGGAAAACATGGACATCCGGCCTATTCTTGTTCAGACTGGTTTCAATCGCCATGAGTGGAAACTCGAACCTGATCCTGGATTGTGCTCTGATCTCCGATATCGGCCTGAAGCGAAAACAAAACCAGGACATGGGAGGCGTTCGCCCGGATCTTGGACTCTTTGTGGTTGCAGACGGGATGGGGGGCCACCAGGGGGGCGAGATCGCGAGCCAGTTGTGTGTTGAAACCCTGATTCAAACCGTGGAGCGCAACCCAACCGATCCGGATCGAACCTTGCTCGAAAAGGCAATCCAGGACTCGAATGAGGCCATTCTGAAACGGTCCCATGAAGATTCCCGCCTTCATGGCATGGGTACTACCGCAACCGTCCTTCTGATCCGGGGTGAGACCGCCACTCTGCTCCAAGTGGGAGACTCTCGGGGTTACTACTGGAACAGCGATGGCATTTGGCAACTGACCAAAGACCACTCTTTGGTCCAAGAGAAGCTCCGCGCTGGCCTGATCACCCGTGAACAGGTCAAGTCCGACGAGATGAAGAATGTGATTACGCGCTCCGTCGGATACGAGCCTGGCCTGAAGGCAGACTGCTTCACCTTCCCTGTGGCACGGGGGGACGGATTCCTGCTGTGTTCAGACGGAGTATCCGGACCAGTGGACGATGCCCTAATGTTTGAAATTCTTGAAGAAACCCGGAGTAACGGGTTAAGCTTGGGCGAAGCAGCCAAACGACTCATTCATACCGCGAACTCGAAAAGCGGTGATGACAATGCCACGGTCGTTTTGGTGAAAGTGCTTTAGGCAATACCATGTCGAACCGCTTTTACACCATCATGATCATTCCGGAGAATTCCTCACGCCCGAGGCAATTCAACATCCCCTCATGGTTGGTCCGTGCAGGATGGGTGATCGTGCCGGTGCTGGTACTCATCTCGATCACGTTGTTTTTGGATTACCGTTTTGTTGCCAACCAGGTCTACGAGAACCGGGAGCTTCAATCCGAGAACCGGAGACTCCGCCAAGACCTTCAGATCTATCAGAACCGTTTGGAGGCTCTTGAGTCGAGTCTCGATCGAATTGAGAACTTTTCTGCGCGCCTGAAAATGATCACGAACCTCATGGATCAGGACCAGCTCTCGAGACACATCGAGCTCCCACCTCCGAATGCGGCTCAAAACCTCGCCTTCGCATCCCGTGAAAACCCCATCACGACCGAAGACACCCAATTCGAGAAAGTTAGCCTCAAATCGCTCGAACTTGAACAATCCCTCCACGACCTTTATGAGTTGCTTTCAGACCAGAAATCCTTTTTGAACGCCTTACCGACCAAGAAACCGGCAGAGGGGTACTTCACGTCCGGTTTCGGAGTCCGCGTTTCCCCACTCGGCGACGGGGCCGAGAAGATGCACGAAGGACTCGATGTCGCCAATGCAGTCGGAACTCCGATCAAGGCCCCCGCACAGGCGACTGTCGTTTTCGCAGGGAGAAAGTCGGGTTACGGTCAGATCGTGATCCTGGACCACGGTTACGGACTCGAGACCTGGTACGGACACACGTCCCGAATCATTGTGAAACCCGGACAGCTCGTGAAACGTGGTCAATTGATCGCTCTCATCGGAAACTCGGGCAAGTCGACCGGAGCGCATCTCCATTACGAGGTACGGGTGCATGGCATCCCGGTGGACCCCTTGGCCTATATTTTGGAAAATTGAAAAAGAGGACATCATGATCAATCAACTGAGCCAGTTCGGCAGGAAAATTTTCGGAACACAAAATGAACGGGAGCTGAAAACCATCGCCCCGCTCGTCAACCGGATCAACGAACTCGAACCCCGGATCAAGGCACTTTCCAACGACGACCTGAAAGCGCAGACCGCGAAGTTCCGAGAGAGGCTCGCTCGGGGCGAAAAAATCGACTCCATTTTGCCGGAAGCCTTCGCAACCGTCCGTGAGGCGGCTTGGCGTGTGATCGGACAACGTCACTACGATGTCCAGCTCATCGGGGGCATCACCCTTCATCGTGGGCGCATCGCCGAGATGAAAACCGGGGAAGGAAAGACCCTGGTCGCCACACTACCCTCCTATACCAACGCACTGGAAGGAAAAGGCGTTCACGTCATCACCGTCAACGACTACCTTGCCCGCCGGGACAGCGAGTGGATGGGACGAGTCTACGGATTCCTGGGGCTCTCCACCGGGATCATCATGCACGGTCTGAACGACCGTCAGCGCCAAATCAACTACGGTTGTGACATCACCTACGGAACCAACAACGAATTCGGATTCGACTACCTACGCGACAACATGAAGTTTCGCCTGGAGGACTACGTCCAACGCGAACTGAACTATGCCATCATCGACGAAGTCGACTCGATCCTGATCGACGAGGCACGGACCCCGCTCATCATTTCGGGCCCATCCGAAGATTCGACAGAACTATACTACATCATCGACCGCCAGATCCGCGTGGATGGCGGACTGACCCAGGACACCGATTACTCTGTGGACGAGAAATCCAAGACCGCCGCACTCACCGAATCGGGTGTGGACAAGATGGAGCAGCGGCTCGGGATCAAGAACCTGTACGATCCGGCAAACATCGAGCTCCTCCACCACGTGAACCAGGCCTTGAGGGCGCATGTCCTGTTCAAGCGCGATGTGGATTACGTCGTGAAAGAGGGCGAAGTTTGTATTGTGGACGAGTTCACCGGTCGCCTCATGCCGGGCCGCCGCTGGAGTGATGGTCTGCACCAAGCTGTCGAGGCGAAAGAAGGGGTGAAGATCGAGAGCGAGAACCAGACACTCGCCACCATCACCTTCCAGAACTACTTCCGGATGTACAAAAAACTTTCGGGAATGACCGGCACCGCCGACACGGAAGCCACCGAATTCAAACAGATCTACAACCTCGATGTCACCATCATTCCCACCAACCGGACCAACATCCGTAAGGACGATGCGGACACCATCTACAAGTCCGAGTCTTCAAAGATCAAAGCCATTCTGGAAGAGATCAAGACCGCCCACGAACGCGGGCAACCCGTCCTGGTCGGGACGGTCTCGGTGAACAAATCCGAAGAGCTTTCCGGTCACTTGAAGTCGGTGGGCATCCGCCACAGCGTCCTGAACGCAAAACAGCACGAGCGCGAGGCCGATATCGTCGCGCAGGCCGGTCGCAAGGGCTCCGTGACGATTTCCACCAACATGGCCGGACGGGGAACTGACATCCTGCTCGGTGGAAATGCCGAGTTCCTGGCCAAGCAAGCCACAGGCACCCTTCCTCCGGAAGCCACCGAGGAAGAACATGCTGACTGGAAAGCCAGACTCGAAGAGAACATGAAGCGTTGGGCGGATGACGTCGAGCGGGAGCGGAACGAAGTGAAGAGTCTCGGCGGACTCTACATTCTCGGAACCGAACGGCATGAGTCGCGCCGGATCGACAATCAGCTTAGGGGTCGTGCCGGCCGTCAAGGCGACCCAGGGAAATCGAAGTTCTACCTTTCGCTGGATGACGATCTGATGCGTATTTTCGGAGGCGTCAACATCAAGAGATTCATGGAGGACGACGCTCCGATCGAGCATCCTTGGATCACCAAAGCCATCGCGAACGCGCAGAAAAAGGTAGAGGGACACAACTACGACATCCGGAAGCACCTGCTCGAATACGACGATGTGATGAATCAGCAACGGAAAGTCGTCTATGCCTGGCGCCGGGAAGTGCTCGGACAGGCCAATCTCCGGGAAATGGTGTTTTCAATGGTGGAAGAGATCAATTCCGCAATTACCGAAGACTTCTTCCCGGGGGGGAAACTCCGGAAAGTGGATGGAGCATCTTCCCTCAATCTGAAGGAACTCAACGAAGCTCTCGCCGTCACCTATCAGATCCATGCAGACATTCGTGAATCTGATATTCAACCCCTCAACGGAGAGGGCCTGAAGAAACTCCTTTCCCGAATGACTGAGGAAGCCTACCAGACGAAGGAAACCCAGTATGGTGCCGACCTGGTCCGTCAGGTCGAGAAAATGGTCCTGCTCGGAACCATCGATCACTTGTGGAAAGACCACCTCCTGGCCATGGATCACCTCCGTGACGGGATTGGCTTGCAGGGTTACGGACAAAAAGACCCCTTGGTGGAGTACAAGAAGCAGGGATTCAAATTCTTTGAAATGATGATGGCTCAGATTACGGGTGACGTGGTTCGGAAACTTTTCGCCGTCCAGATCACTGCCGAACCCTCGGAGGCTGTCGAGGCCGAGGAGATCGAAGTCACCTCTGAATTCCCGGGAGGTCCAAGAATGCTTTCGGCGGCCGAGGCGCTCAAGGGTCTGGGCCCCCTCCCCCAGGGAACCGACCTTTCCCGGGTCGGTCGCAATGATGATTGTCCTTGTGGAAGCGGCAAGAAGTTCAAAAAGTGTCATGGAGTTCACCTCTGAGTATGCCGAACGATGGAAACCCGCCTGACAAGAAAGATCTGACGGGGATCCTCGATCTGCCCCAGCTCGATCCGGTGGGTGACGACGGAGCCAAGGCTCCGGAGGATCCATTTGCCGTAAATGAACTTCTGCCGATTGAAGCAATCGATACTTTTGAATCCATCGACCAAATCGGAATGATGGATCATGAGCCCCCACCCGAAGAGATCCCCACATCAGAGCCCCCACCTGAGGAAATCTTTCCTGCTCAAGATCCGTTCGCAATCATGGCTTCCGAAACTCCCCCCGTCATGGATGTGGGTCCGTCTGATTTGCCTGATCCGTTCGCTCCTGGCGATACTTTCACTCCCTCGGAATCCACAGTGCCTGATTCGGCACCTCCCATGGATTTTCTCGAGGAATTTCCCTCCACTTCCCCGGAACCCGTAGCTCCTTTGGAGCCCATCCGGTCTTACGCCGAGAAAGTGAAAGAAGCCCCGTTCACTCCAGGAACCCGATTCCCTCATCATCTTTTTGTCTCGGGTGAGTTTGATCTGTTCGCTCGGGACAAATTGCTCCTTTTCATCACCGAAAATGATGTTGGAATTTCTTCGAGCGAGCTCGATTTCCAGATCAGTGCAGGACGGGTACTCTTTTCGAGGATCAGTGAGTTTTCAGGGATAAAACTCATCCAGGACATGCGGGATTCAGGGCTGGAATTTTTGTTGAAGCCTTCTCCAAGGGATCCTGAAGAGGTGACTCCCGAGTCTCCCTCTTCGCGCTTTCATTTCGACGGATCACGGTCTGAGAGTCGCGCTGAATTGAAGATCCCGATACTTCCTGCTATCGCAGTCAAGGAAGCGGGATATGTGATTTTTGACTCGATCCGCATGGTCCAATATCTCCGCGCCGAAATGCTGGAGGTCGAAAAGTCAGAATTGTTCCAGGAACTGATCGAACGCATGACAGAAGCCTTGAAGCGCCGTGCCCGACTCAAGGGTGCCGACGCACTTGGATACCTCGAACACAAGATCACCCCACTCCGTCTCCCCTCCCAGTATGAGGTGGAGCTGAGCGCGAGTCTTCTCAAAAAGAGCGTCTCCGGTTAAAGTGTGAGCATGGCTCTGAAGTTCTCGAAATACCATGCTAACGGCAATGACTTCATTCTGATTGATCACCGTTTTTCCGTCTGGAACCCGAGTCGTGCCGAGATTGCTCGACTCTGCCACCGGCGCTACGGAATTGGAGCTGACGGTCTCATCCTCCTGATTCGGGCAGAGGGCTACGACTTTGGAATGAAGAATTACAATGCGGACGGAGGCGAATGCACCATGTGCGGAAATGGGGGAAGAGCCTTGCTCCGATTTGCCGCTGATTTAGGGATATCCAATGGTGAATCACGATTCATCGCAATCGACGGGGAGCATATCGGAAAGGTAGACGGGGGCTCCGTATCCATCCGCATGCAGGGAGTGAGTGGAATCCGAGAGACCTCGGTGGGACATGTCCTGGACACCGGATCACCTCATCTGGTGATCCCGGTCACTGGTCTGATCGACTATGATGTCGTGGGTGAAGGTCGTAGAATCAGGAACTCTTCCCAGTTCTTGCCGAACGGAATCAATGTAAACTTCTACGAGAAAAGGGATGGTCAGGTTTTTCTCAGAACCTACGAGCGGGGGGTGGAAGATGAGACGCTTTCCTGCGGAACAGGAGCCATCGCCACTGCCATCGTGACTGGCAACGAACTGATCCATTGCATGGGGGGTGAACTCCGGGTTGAATTCCGGAGCACTGCCCCCGGCCACTTCGATGACATCTGGTTCTCCGGTAAAGTCGAAAAAACTTTCGAGGGCACCCTATGACACCCGAAGTTCTGATTCACAGTTGGCTCGTTCCGTTCTTATTGAAGGTGGTCGGTGCTTTCGCACTTTGGACCGCCGGATCGCTCGTGATCCGATGGGCAAACCGTCTGCTGGGAACCGCCCTCAGATCGAAGAATGTGGACCCCACACTCATCCTTTACTCAAACCAGACTCTCGCCTTCTCCATTCGTGCACTTGCGATTGTGGCAGTTTTAAGTCTATTCGGAATCGAAACCACCTCGTTCTCGGCGGTCATTGCCGCCGCAGGTGTGGCAATCGGTGTCGCCTGGTCCGGGCTGCTCTCGAATTTCGCAGCCGGAATTTTTCTCATCGTATTCCGACCCTTCAAAGCTGGAGACGTCATCCAAGGAGCGGGAGTCACCGGTGTGGTTCGAGAAATCGGTCTTTTTGCCACTCTGATCGATAACGCTGATCAGCAGCGCATCTTCGTAGCCAACCATAAACTCTTTTCGGACAACATCGTGAACTCGAGTTCACACCCTTGGCGTCTTGCTTCATTCAAGATTCATCTCAGTCTCGCCGCCGACCCGGATCGCGTGATACGTGAGGTCACAGAGGCACTCACCGGTCTCCCCGGTGTGCGGAACACCCCTCCCGTGACCGGAGAAATCATCGAGTTTCATTCTCAGGGTATGGTGGTTCAGTTCAAGGCAGCCTGCGTCCAATCCGACCACGCAAGTGTCCTAACAGCTGGGCATTCCCGCATTCACGCCATTCTGAAGTCAGGGAACCACCCACTTCCTCCTCTGGCCATTGCTCGAATCAACCCGTAGGGGCGAGTCGTAACACTCGTTTCTCGACGTCGATGACGATGGCGGAACAGTCCTCTCCCGGGAAGGTCTCTCCTTCGTTCAAACGAGACTTGATGAGGAATGCCAACTCGTTCACGAGAGCGAATGGCTCCCGTTCGAGCCTTTCTCGGAATACCCGATCCAATTGAAATTCCCCACCGATACCCTTCACAAATCCGTCAGACAAAAGCACCATGCGGTCTTTGGGCTGGAGCTTCAAGATCTTCTCTTCCGACTCAGAAGGAACATGACGGTTGCTAATTGCCTCGCCACTCCGATCGAGCTTCTTGGAGGTGCCCGTTTGATCCACCACAAAGCATTCGACCGATCCAAACAATTGATAGTGGAGGCTGAAATCACGCCGATTCAATCGACCGAAAAACATGCTGAAGTGCCCCTGGTCACCGAGAGTGAGGCGGAGCTCCTCATAAATGTTGCGGACCCATTGTGAAGTGGTGACTTGATGATCGTTTGCCATTCGCGCGGAACAAGATAGGATCATGCCGAGAATCGCAGCAGATACTCCGTAACTTGAGGAATCCACCAACAGCAGATTTACGAAATCCTTTTTATCGGACTCGAAAACATCGAAGTAATCCCCGCCCGGTTTTAATCCCGAGAGATGCTTCGACATGATCTGAAGTCCCTTGATTCCCGAATATCTTTTGGGGGTCTTTGCCTGCAAAATTCTTTCGAGTGTGGCATTCGCATCCACAAGATCGCGTTCGGCCGCGACCGCTTCGGCGAGGAGCTCATCAGCTCGGATCCTTTCATGATGATGTTTGACGACACTCAACAATCCGGGAATCCGGAAAGGATGAACCAACAGATCGGAAACCTGTTGGATGTCAGTTCCTGCCGGCAAACCAGCCTCCTCGTCCAATACCAGAATAACGGATTTTCCGGCTGGATCTACACTCTCCAGCCATTGCTGCCAACCTGGCCTGGAAGCATCAATGAGAATCAGATTGGAAAGTACCTCGCCGGCCCCCGTCGGCGCTCCCCCCAAAGCTCCTCCCAGACCGCGCTGAAGCGTCCTGAGTTCTTCGATCCAGAGTTGCTCGGTCATGCGATCTCGACCGAGAATGCTGAAATGAAATTTTGGCTTAGTCATAGCGTCCTCTCACTTGAGTTTGCCCTCATCCTCACGGTTGCGGGTATTCTGGTCCTGGAAAAGGACCTTGTATTGTAGTGCAAAACGGGTGTCGTAATAGGAAATGTCCTTGAACGGTGTGGGATCCTTGTACCAAGCAAGATTGATTTCGCTCGATTCGCTCCGGTAGCCCAGTCCAGCACTGAACTGATCCCCGGTCATGCCGGCTCTGAGTCCGACTGCTGGACTCAGGCTGAGATCGACACCGAAGTTGAGCTTCTCCAGGAAAGGCACACTCACCTTGTTGCTAACGTCCTTGTACTGTAGGTACCAATTAGTCTTCACCTGACCGGATATTCGGACCATCATCCCGAACGCAGCATCCACCGTCATCTCCTCGGTCGGGGGTGCCCCACTGGGTGAGTTCGCCCGTGGGAGAAGGCTTCCTTGAGCATAGGTCACCCCACCAATATTCCTTGCCACGATGGACAGGGTCGGAAGATAAGTGAACGGAAATGCAAAGTTGACGGATGCCGTATGCGCAAGCCCTTTACCCTCGCTCAATCCGGAAAGGAATCTGGCGCTTGAATCAGCAACCGATTGCGTCGTGCCAGAGGCAAGATTGACTAACTGAAGACTGTAACCGAGTCGCACCACACCTCGAGCTAACGAGAAACCGTATCCGAGCGCAGGAACCGCCAAGGTGTTGGTCTCATAGTGGACATTAGTTCCATCTGAATATGCACGGACTCGGTCTTGCAAAAGCAATCCGACAGCAAAGCCCCCCCAGGACACAGCGGTCAGATTTCCTATTCCGCCCGAGTAAAGGTAATTGATGTCTGAATTGAGCGTGCCGCTCAGTGTCCCAAGATTGAACATTCTGGTAGCCTGGGTCATGTCACCCGCAACTCCGGAATTCACATCAAACTGTAGGTTGAGGTATTCTGCTCTGAACTTGGTATTCCTTGCCAAACCTGCTGGATTATTGAACAGGGAGTTACCCGTTTCGTTTGAGAGAGGGAGGGTCACACCCCCTAGGGACTGGCTGTATGGACTCACATATCGGATTCCGGGATAAGAAAAGGGAATAGCGGATGCCTGTGGGATCGCCCCCATCAAGCTCAGTCCGATCATCCAAAACAAACCCTTTCCTGAAACCAAGGACTCCACCTCCCATTTCCTTTTCGGCTGGAGCCCGAGAAACATTCAGCGTCAAAACGCCATCGGCAAAAATTGCCCACCCACAGTCAAAGGCCTGACTCTATGGAACGTTCGCACCTTGTGAGACAATGAAATTATGAACATCCTCTTTCAGACCAGGAATGGCATCAATGAGTTCCGGATCCAAGGCCCGATTTCTATCGAGGATCTCGAAACCCTCAGATCAAGCCTTTTCAGATTCTTCGAAACCGCACCTCTTTTCACCATTCTTGACTTGGGCGGTATCGAAACAAATACCCCCTTCGCCTCTTTGGATGGATTGATCGAAGAAGCCAAGTCGCTCGCCTCTTCGAAGGGACTACACTTCAAATGCGCGAGAAACACCTCTGAGCTAGAAGAAATCCGGAGGAAACTCATCGAATCCGCACTTGAGGAGCAGGTCAATGTTCTTCAATCCCGAATCGACTTGCGTGAAAGAATGCGCATGGATGCTGAGCGACTGATTGAGGAAAACCGGAATCTCAGACAAACAGTCGAAGACGAATTGAAGCGGATCGACCACCTCGGTGAAACCAGCCCATGGTTCGGCAGCTTTGCTAAAAAGCTTTGGAGCGAACGCAACAAATGATGGATCAGGATTTACTGCAAAAACTCTCCCGGATTCTCGGACTGAACAGACCACTCGATCCCATGGAGAGCGAACTGCTGCTCTCTGGACTTTCCTCGATCGCCGAAAGGCTCTCAGATGCGACAGAAGATCCTGGTCATCGAGGATAACTCCGACACCCGCAGATTCCTGCAGGTCATGCTCGGACGAGAGTTTGATGTCTTGGTCGCAGGTAATGGCCTAGATGGGATTGCCATAGCTAGGGCCCAACAACCAGACCTGATCGTTCTTGACGTGATCATGCCTGTGTTGAACGGCTACGACACCTGTAAAAGACTGAAGTCCGAACCTGATACCCAATCCATTCCCGTCATCTTCCTATCAGGCAAGAACACAACGGCTGAGATCACCTATGGACTTTCGATGGGTGCAGAGGACTACCTTCCCAAACCATTCGATCACCGTGAACTCATGACCCGTATCAAATCACGCTTATTGCGTTCGCGTGTTTCCGTTTCACCCAAAGTGAAGGTAGGAAAACTCGAGATCGACCCGATCAACCGCACTGCGAATTACGATGAACAACCTGTTCCTCTCACCCTCACTGAATATGACATTCTACGACTACTCGCTTCGCGTAATGGCGTGGTCGTTTCACGTTCGGAGATCATGAGAGAAATCTGGAAAGATTCTGCCCCCGCCACCACCGACAGAACCATCGATGTGCACATCCGTTCACTGAGGAAAAAAATCCCAGAAATGAATGTCCACATCCAGAGCGTCTACGGAATCGGCTACAAGTACCTACCCTAACGGCGGTTTCCTGCAGGACTTCTCACGGGCTCGAGCGCAACTCCATTCTTGACCAAACGATCGCCCTCTTTAATTTCGATCTGGAAGGACTTCTCAACATTCAACGTTTCGTTTCGAACCGTCACGCGATAATGACCGACAGCCAGCTTCTCCTGGTAAACCGGAGTCTTCAAGCTCAATGGCTTGGAGGAATTCCCCGATGTCCCTTGGTCTAAATTGACAATACTGACATCTGCGATCTCAGGTTGGGTCGATAAGGTGAAAGTTCCGTATACCATCGGATCAAGCTTCACATCCATCACGAACTCTCGTGAAGAATTCAAATCACCCTGCTTCACTGTGAATTCTTTTCGGTATGTCACGAAGCCCTGTCGTTCAATGACCAGTTCTACAGGCTCATCGATGTTGAGATTGATAAACCCTTTATTGAGATCGAACGGAGCCGAGTTCACTGTGATTCGAGTCTTAGAAAGGTCGCCATCCGGAAAAATACGGACCCTGAAATTGGCCTTGCTGGTGAACGGATTCTGTACCGCGGGCGTAGGATCTTCCATCGAAACCGAATCAGGCTTACGATCAACAGGATTCAACTGTTCAAAGGCAAAAAAACCAGCGATCGCCAACATCGCGGCTCCAGCGAGAATCTTTATTCCTCCGCCTGAACCCGACGTACTCGGAACAGGCTCCACCTGAGGCACAGCCCTGCGAATACCCGTTCCCGTCCCTTTGTTCATCTGTGGATTTGAGCGGATTCCGGTTTGCGTATTTCCCCGGTTGGTCGAAGGTACCCGCATTTGATTCTGAGGTTGTCGCGCAATTTCCACACGATCTGCAGATGTGATCTGGGACTTGTCAAACTTGTCTCCCAGATTACTGACCCGGGTTTGTTCCCTTGGAGCATCCTTGGTAGGTACACCGGAATCGGTTTTTGCCTCGGAAGACGGTGTCGTCTTCACAGGCACCGGGGCACCTAGTGCGATCAGCTCGTCCGCACGTGAGTTCAATTGCTGAAGTTGTTTTCGATCCTCAACGATCAAATCATGGAAAAGTTTCTTAACGAAAATGGACAGATCCGATGGACCGAAATCGGAGTACTCGACAGCCAGCAACTTTCTGAGGGCACGCCCCATCTCTTCGCCATTCTGAAACCGTTTTTTTGGATCGCGGGCGAGGGCTTGCATCACCACTGCATCGAGATCCTTCGAAATTTCAGGATTGTAGGTCGAAGGAGGCTTCACATAAGAGGTGCAGCTCTCGATCATCTTCAGAACCTGGAACTCGTTATCTCCATCGGCAACAAAGAGGCGCTTACCGGTGAGCAACTCCCAAAGCACAATGCCCAAGGCAAAAATATCTGACCTTCCGTCAAGTACCTCACCCATTACTTGTTCAGGGGAAAGGTAACTCAGTTTCCCTTTGATCACACCGGCACGTGTCGCTTCCCCATTGGTCGCTGCCTTGGCGATGCCGAAGTCAATTACTTTGATGTTCCCATCGTAAGAAACGAGGATGTTCTGTGGACTCACGTCACGGTGAACCAGATTCAGTGGCTCTCCGGTGATTCGATCCTTGAATTGGTGTGCATAATTCAATCCCGCAGCGGCCTGCTCGATGACAAAACAAGACGCAGGGATGGGGATACGTTGTTGCTTCTGGGAAATCTTCGATAGGACCTGTCTGAGGTTCCGACCCTCCACCAGCTCCATTGCAATGTAATGCTGACCGGACTCTTCTCCGGACTCATACAACTGCACGATATTCGGATGCGAGAATCGCATCGTCACCTGGACCTCGGCGCGAAACATCTGAACGAACTCCTGATTATTGCTGTAGGCGCCTTGGATTCGCTTGATCACAATGAATCGGCCATTCGCATCGGCGGTTGCCAAGCGGGCACGGAAAATCTCGGCCATCCCGCCCTCTCCGATCCGATCGAGCAGGAAATACTTTCCGAATTTTTTGAGGACTGATTCGCTCATAGAATGGTGTACCCTCGTCAAAGTCTAATCGGTAAATCCGCAGAAAAACTTTAACGCTGTTCAGAAACAGGGCTAGGTGAAGGCAAGGGCTTGAATTTGATGGCGATTCCCTGGAGCAGGACCTCGCCCTCCGCCCCATCGTCTGAACATTCAGCACCAGGATGGAACTCGAGCTTCCCATCGAGCAGCAACACCACGGAACGGACCTTGATCACGGCATCAGCTCCAGCCTTGATGGCCTCATCCAGTAGGCTCTTTGCCGCCTTGTTGAAGTAATTCCTGCAAAGCCGGGGTGAGTTCGGGTCCTGGTCCATGGTAGACCAGGAAGCCTTGGATTTGACCCAACCGAGCGGCAGATAGGGACGACCCGCGTCTTTCCCTATCGGTTCTTCGATATATACCCGATCCTTTGGAAAACGATGACGAGTATGCCTCTCCGGAAGCATATCCGGAACCGAGGCACATGAAACCAGAAGCAGGAGCCAGAGCGGTGCTTTACGGCTCAAAATACTTGTACTCTTGATCCCTGTAGTTCCGGAAAGTCCATTCCTTGCCCTCTTGGCCGACAAGATACTTCGGAAGCAGAGGAATCTTTCCGCCGCCACCGGGAGCGTCGATCACGAAGTGAGGAACCGCCATCCCCGAGGTCCAACCCCGAAGTGCCTTGATGATCTCGAGGCCCTTCTCCACCGGAGTCCTGAAATGACTGATGCCTTGGGAGAGATCGGCTTGGAACATGTAGTAAGGACGGACACGGGCCATCAACAACTTGTGATTGAGCTCCATCACGGTCTTCGGGTCGTCATTCACCCCTTTGAGCAACACCATCTGATTGTTGATCACGCATCCCGCATCAGCAAGACGGGCGCAAGCGTCGAAAGCCTCGCGAGTCAGCTCCTTCGGATGATTGAAATGGGTGTGGATGAACACCGGCTGATACTTCTTCAGCATTTTGCAGAAGTCGTCGGTGATCCTCTGGGGCAATGTCACCAGATTCCGGGTTCCGATTCGGAAGATTTCAATGTGGTCCATCGCACGCAGACGGGAAAGGATGTACTCGATCCGGTCATCTGAATTCGAGAGTGCGTCCCCACCGGAAATCACCACATCGCGGATACTCTTGGTTCGCTCGATGTAAGCCAGACCTTCTTCGAGGGTTTTCGCCGAAGTCGCTGAGTCCGGATCAGCCACCTTCCTCTTCCGGGTACAATGCCGACAGTACATGGCACAGTTGTGAGTGGTGTAAAACAGGACCCGATCAGGATAACGGTGGGTGATTCCGGGAACGGGCATGTCGCGCTCCTCGGCCAGAGGATCTTCGAGATCCTCGGGGGCAATATGCAATTCGCCTTTACCCGGTACGGACTGGAGCCGGATCGGACAATTTGGATCGTCCTTGTCCATGAGGGCCGCGTAATAGGGAGTGATCCCCATGTTGAACATTTCATGGGATTGGGCGAACGCCTCGCGCTCATCAGCTGTCGGATTGATCACTTTCTCCAGCTGCTCCATCGTCTTCACGCGTTTTTGTTGCTGCCAGATCCAGTTATTCCAATCCCGCTCCGGCGCATCGGCCCAGAGTTCCGGGCGCGGAGCAGCCTCGAAGCGACGTTCACGAACCGTATTTACTGTCTTGATGTCGTATCCCATGCGGGCATCTTGCCCGAGACCCGGGGTGAATTCAAGGAAAAAGGCTCCTTACGACACAGAGCCCCTTCCGGTAAGAATCCGAGATTTAAGGGATTTTAAGCAGACAAAGCCTCACTCTTCTGAACATGATAGGCTCGCAAGTATGAGCACTGAATCCACGGGTGTCCCGACAGGTGTTCCGGTTCTGGATGACGAAAACCTCTCGGAGAGTTTTCCCGGACCCTGTGCGCCCATGACCCGGGACGTGATTCTCAGAATCTACCCCCCCCTGGTCAGGACCTTGGCACGTTCTGCGGGTTTACCCGAACCCGCCTCACCGGTCGTTTTCATCGAAGGACGCGCATACTACTCGATCTCCTCCCTCTCCTCATTGCTCAGGACTGGTCCAGAAGCTGCCAGAAACCTCCTACCCACCCATGGACAGCGACCCAGAATTCCCCTTCAGACACTGAGGCCCTTGCTCCGCGAGCTCATTTCAACCTTCCGAAAGGTAGAAGATGGTGAGGTCGAATTCTTGAGAGATCTCGATACATACTTAAGAATCGAGCGATCCCGATTCAACCCGGAGTCAGACTGGTCGAGGATTAGGGAATCTCTCCTACCGTTCATTGACGAAACGCGGAGACGGTTCGAACCCGTTCTTCGGGTCGATGTCCTCGCCCTTTTTCTGGACGATCTTTATCGCTGGATCGGACGGAAGGCACCTGTCCGTACCGATCCGTCGACCGCATCTTGCTTGAGGAGTATCCGCCACTTGAGGTCTGCAATCTACCAGGACAGCGCTGCTCGCGACTATCTGCTCTCTTGCGCCGGTACAGGCCACTATTCTCCCGCCATGTTGCGGCTTCGGAACGATGATCTTGCCCATCTCCTGAATGACTTCCTTGATGAATTTGGCGACCGATGTCCGGGCGAGCTCAAGCTAGAAACCCGCAGTTACCGGGAATATCCAGAGCTTTTCCTCCCGATTCTTCTTCAAGATACAGAGCGGAAACCGTCGACCATCATTGCCGCCGGAGGCCGGAGTCAGGGCGTTACCGGCTGGCTCGACCGGAAGTTTGCTGCGTTGATCTCATTCCGGCAAAGCTCCCGTTGGATGAGAGCTCGGGCGTTCGGAGTGCTCCGCGGTAGATTGCTCCAAATGGGGAAATTCCTTGAAGAGAAAGGTGCCATCGAATCCAGGGAGGACGTGTTCTACTTCCACCTGGAAGAGCTCATTGCGATGGACCAGCCGGGCGGCAACTATCGCGACCTGATCATGGACCGCAGAGTGATCCACTATGACCAGGGGGAAATCAATGTCCACGGAAGATTACGCCACGATCATAAAGGAAATTGGGTACCGGATGCTGGCCCGCAGAGAGAAGTTCTCCGTGCTTCTCAATCACTCGACCTTCCGATGGAAGGAGAGGTGCTTCTGATCTCACAAGAGGACAGGATGCCGGAATCCCCGGAAGTACTCAAAGGCAAGATCCTGGTCATGCACGCAGCAAGCCCCGGCATCGTCCACCAGTTACCCTGGATCGCTGGATTGATCTGCGAGTCGGGATCCACGCTCTCTCACTCGTCCGTTCTATGTCGCGAGTTCGGGATACCAGCGATCTTTGGAGTGAAGGGCGCATTTGAACGTTTGCAATCCGGTCAAAAAATCCGGTTCCTTCCAAGAAGCGGGATCATCGAACCCATCGGCTGACTAATGAGAAGGTGGCCCAGGATGCCCCGTAGGCCAGAGCAAACAGGTACAAAGTCATGAAGACAGCATGCTTCGTACCCTGGAGCTCACGTCGCACGGTTGCGAGAGTTGAAAGACACATCGGTGCGAAAATGAACCAGACCAGCAAAGAAAGGCCCGTCGCAACTCCCCACTCCTTACGGAGGATCTCACCCAGATCCGCCGACTCGCCTGCCTCGTTCCTTTCTTCCACCGCATAGACTGTGGCCAGAGTGCTCACCATGACTTCCCTGGCTGCAAAAGTCGGGACCAGGGCCATTCCGATTCTCCAATCAAACCCGAGCGGACTCAATGCAGGCTCGAGGGTCTTTCCGATCCTTCCCGCATAAGTCGACTCGATCGGAAGAGCGGATCCATCCCCTGCACGTGGAAAACTCAAAAGCCCCCAGATCAGAATCGACAGAACCAGAATCACCGTTCCAACCCGAACCAGGAAAAGGCGTGCTCGGTACAGAAGACCTTTCAGCAAGCTTCGGAATGAGGGGCGCTTGTAAGAGGGAAGTTCGATCAATAGCGGCGGGCGTCCTTTTTTGAAGAGAAGTTTTTTCAAGATGGCACCGAGAATCAGAGCGGATAAGAGTCCGGCGGCGTACAACCCGAGCATCACGAGTCCTTGAAGTTTGAGCCCCCCAAGCACTTCGATGTTCGGGATGAAAGCTGAAATCAAGAGGGCATAGACAGGCAATCTTGCCGAACATGTCGTCAGCGGGATGATCCAGGTCGTGAGAATTCTGTCCCGACGCTCTTCCATGGTTCGAGTGGCCATGATGCCTGGAACGGCACACGCGTAGCTCGAGAGAAGAGGCAAAAATGCTCGTCCGTGCAGACCCACCTTGCCCATGAGGTGATCTAGTATGAAAACGGCACGGGCCATGAACCCGACATCCTCCAACAAAAGGATCATCGAAAACAGAATCAGGATTTGGGGCAAGAACACCAAAGTTCCACCGACACCCGCCAAGACTCCATCAGCGAGAAAACTCCTGGCCAATATGGGTATCTCGAGGTGATTCACCCACTCTTGTAGCCCTGAAACGGCCCCCTCGATGAGATCCATCGGAACCTGCGCCAGATTGAACATCAGCTGGAAAGTGAGTCCCAAAATGGCTACCAGGACGACCAGCCCCCAAACCGGATGTAAGACCACACGATCGATCTTACGAGACCTCGTGTCGGGATCACCGGAGCGGATCAATACCGCTTTTTTGATACTGTCCGCCCGCTTGTAAAATTCGAGGATCCGCCGAGAAGACTGCTCGGGTGTCTCGTTCACCTCAGGAGGCGGGAAGAAGACATGCTTCTCACGCCGGGGTCCCGCGATCGCTTTTTCGAGAAGATGCAAAACCGGTTTTAGTCCGGTTTTCCGCAAGGCAGAACAGGAAACCACCGGGACTCCGCCCTCGGTCTCCAAGCGGGAAAGGTCAAAGCGGAACCCTCTCGATTCCGCCAGATCCATCATGTTGAGAGCGATGACACACGGAATGGATGTGGAATCCAGGACCTCAAGCATGAATCGGATGGATCGCTCCGGTTGTGTCGCGTCAGCGACGAGAATCATTCCGTCATACCCCTGTCCAATCAGGGAGCGGGTCAAAACACCTTCATCCTCTGTGTAGGGCCTGAGACTGTAAGCACCGGGCAAGTCGACAAGCGAACAGACTTCTCCACCGGGGAGAGCCAAATCCGCCTCTGCACTCTCCACGGTTACTCCGCTATAGTTCGCTGTTCTCTGGTGTGATCGGGTCAGTGCATTGAACAATGCGGTTTTACCCGCATTCGGTGTGCCCACCAATGCAATCCGTTTCTTACTCACGATCTCTCCCTCACCACCCGGATTCTTTCGGCCTCATGCAAGCGGATCGCGTAGACACCCTCCATCACCTGTACGCTGATGGGATCCCTTCCAAACGGCGACAGGTTCAACACCTCGATCCGTTCTCCCGGGAGAAACCCGACCTCAAGCAAACGCAAAAAAAACGGTTCGCGGGACGCCTCCACATCGAATCCTAAGATCCGACCTGACTCTCCGGGTTGGAGACACGACAATGGAAGCGATTCCTCTTTATTGAGAATCATTCTCAACAGATACCAAACCCACTCGTTCCCGTCAAGGTTATGGTACGATCCGAGACATGGGAAAACTCGTGATCCTCCGCCATGGAGAAAGCCAATGGAACCTCGAAAATCGCTTCACGGGATGGGTCGATGTCGACCTTTCCGGAAAAGGAGTGGATGAAGCCCAGGCCGCCGGCCACATGCTCCAGTCACTGAACATCGAGTTCCATCAGACCTACACATCGGTCTTGAAACGTGCGATCCGGACCCATTTTTTGGCTCTCGAGGCGATGGACCGTCTCTGGTACCCGGTGACCCGAACCTGGCGCTTCAATGAACGGCATTACGGTAGCCTGCAAGGCCTCAACAAAGAAGAAACCGCGAAGCAATACGGTGATGCGCAGGTCAAAATTTGGAGGAGATCGTACGAAACCCTCCCCCCGGTTCTCGAGCCCAACTCGCCGATGAATCCTGCCCGGGATCCTCGCTACAAATTACTGGGCCTCGAGCATCCCCCACTCGCCGAATCCTTGAAAACCACCATCGAACGGGTGATGCCGGTCTGGAACGAGGAACTCGCCCCCCGCCTCAAACGAGACGAGAATCTCTTGATCGTTGCGCATGGAAACAGTCTCCGGGGCCTGGTCAAACACATCAAGGGGCTCACTCCTGAAGAAGTTCTGGAACTCAATATCCCCACCGGAAAGCCGTGGGTCTTCGATTTCGACACTTCACTGCGCCTGAAACAGGATTCCTACATCGAATCCTGAAAAGAGAAAGGGGGACAGGGCAGAGCCCCATCCCCCTCCGACATTGAACTGAACGGTCGCTTATTTTCCTTGGGTGATCTGGTCGATGGCCAGATCCACAGGGATGGATTTCTCACCCGAACCACCGCCGTCGGCTTTGGTTGGGTCAATCCCGATCTTCTTCAGATCTTCTGCTCCGTCTTTCTCGGACTCGTGTGGACCGAGAGTCCGGACATAGTGGGCCAAGGCCCAACGGTCGTCCGGAGGAAGGGTTCCGAATGCAGGCATTTGGTTCAACCCTTTGGTCAGAGTATTGTAAATCTGACTCGGCTTGCGACCGGCTTTCCAACCATCTCCGGCTTTGAAGTTACGTGGCTTGGGATTCAGACCCGCGGCAGCGACACCGTCTCCGCCCCCACCCGCTCCGTGACAGGAGACACACTGGGCAGCAAAAAGCTCTTTACCCGCGGTGACCAGCTCGGGATTGGAGACCCAAGCCTTCTCAAACTTGGACTTGGTCGATGCGGCCACAGCGCCATCTGGAATGATCTTTTTCATGTCCTTCACGTAGACATCACCCCGGGTGAGCAAATCTCCGAAGGTGAGAATCATGAAGATCGCCATGAAGATGAGCGAAGTCGAAAAAATGACCGTGTTCTCTTTATGATCATACTTGAGACCCATAAAGAACATGCACACCAAAGAGGCCTTAACCGAAGCCACCAGCATAGCGACCGCGAAATTCAAGACCCCGAGGTCGACCTGGGCAATTGCAACGGTGACCACTGTCAGAAAGATCAGTGCCCCGAAAACTCTCCAGGCCATGGAGTTCGAAAGAATATGATGACTGTGATGTTGATGTTGATCTGACATAATCTTTTTCTCCTTAGCTCACCAGGTACAGCAACGGGAACAGGTAAATCCAAACCAGATCCACGAAGTGCCAGTAAAGCCCGGTCATCTCGACCGGGGTGAAATAATTCGGACCGAATTCGTTACGTGAGGCCCGGCGGATCAGCCAGTAAATCACGCCCATACCGATGATCACGTGCAAACCATGAATGCCGGTCATGACGAAGTACACAGAAAAGAACAGCGGAGCTTTCGCTACGCTTAACTCTTGGTATGCGTACAGCTTCCCAGGTAGGATCGCTTCGTGAATCTTGTGCGAATACTCAAAGTACTTCACCACAAGGAACCCGCCTGCAAACAAGAGAGTGATCCAGAGATTCCTGACAATTTTTTCCCGCTCTCCCCTTTGGGCCGCCGACACGGCAAGGGCCATGGAAAGTGAACTGCTGATGAGGATGACGGTGTTGAGAGCTCCCATCTTCCAGTTGAGCAGTTGATGGACGTCTTTCATCATTTGCGGATAAAAGACACGGAGAACGGCATAAGCCATGAACATGCCCGCAAAGAATAGGACCTCGGTCACGAGGAAAATCCACATCCCCTGCTTGCATGCCTCAAATTCCTCCATGCCCGTCTTGAAGTGATGGGCATGGTGACGTTCATGATGCGGTACTGAGCCGGTTGCTTGAGCCATGATTTTTTCCTTTCTTAGGCGTTATCGCCCATCAGAGCTTTTTCGCCCCGGTATTCGTAAGGACCATCGGTCACCACCGGCTCGACGAGAAAGTTCTCATGCGGAGGTGGCGACGCTGTCATCCATTCCAAAGTGAGAGCACCCCAGGGGTTCGGACCCGATGCACGACCGGACTTTAATCCGCGAGCAAGGTTCCAAGCGACCACCAAGAACCCGATACCCAGGATCCAGGATCCCATGGTCGAAATCCGGTTCAGCGTGGTGAGCTGGGGAAGATAATCCGCGTAACGGCGGGGCATTCCGAGCACACCGAGAATGAACTGCGGGAAGAAGGTCACGTTGAATCCGACCATGATCATCCAGGAAGCCAGGCGAGCCGGGCCTTCGGAATACATCTTTCCGCTGAACTTGGGGAACCAGTAGTGCAAGCCCGCGAGGAACGCAAGCAAGGTGCCACCCACCATCACATAGTGGAAGTGCGCCACGACGAAGTAAGTGGCAGTCAGGTGGACGTCCACAGAAACCACCGCGAGGAACACCCCGGTCAATCCGCCGATTGTGAACACGAACAGGAATCCCATCGCGTACAACATCGGAGTGTCGAACCGGAGGGAGCCCTTGTACATGGTCCCGAGCCAGCTGAACACCTTCACACCGGTCGGAACAGCGACGAGCATGGTCAAGAAGGAGAACACGAAGTTCGCGAAATCGGACTGACCGCTCACGAACATGTGGTGACCCCAAACCACGAACGACACGAGGGCGATCCCGAAGGTCGCAGCTGCGATCGCCTTGTAACCGAACACCGGCTTACGGGAGAACGCCGGAATCACATCCGAAATCACACCCATCGCAGGGAGAACCATGATGTACACGGCAGGGTGAGAGTAGAACCAGAAGAAATGCTGGAACAACACCGGGTCACCGCCGAGAGTCGGATCGAAAATCCCGATCCCGATCAAGCGTTCCAAAACGAGGAGCAACAAAGTGATCGCCAGGACCGGGGTGGCCAGAACCTGGATGATCGAAGTGGCATAGAGTGCCCACAGAAACAGAGGCAAGCGATCCCAGGTGAGTCCCGGAGCCCGCAGCTTGTGGATCGTCACGATGAAGTTCAGTCCGGTCAAAATCGAACTGAAGCCCATGATGAAGGCACCGAGCAACACCAGGGTCGCACTGGACCCGGTCTTGATCGAGTATGGAGCATAAAAGGTCCAGCCCGTGTCGACACCCTTCAGGAAGAGCGTGCTCGAAGCGATGGTTGCACCAAGGATATATACGTAGAAAGAAACCAGGTTCCAACGAGGGAACGCGACGTCTTTCGCCCCGATTTGCATCGGAAGGATGAAGTTACCGATTGCGGCGGGAATCAACGGAATGATCACCATGAACACCATGATGGCGCCGTGATAGGTGAAAAACCGGTTGTACTGATCCATCGTCAAGTACTGCATTCCCGGTGAAAAAAGCTCCAATCGAACTCCGAGAGCGAAAAGCCCCCCGAGAAGGAACATCCCCAGGATCACGAAAAGGTACATGAGACCGATCCGCTTGTGATCCAGAGTGAGCAACCAGGACTTCAGTCCGTGGGAGTGGTTCAGATAGTTATCGCCATGTGCGCTAGCAGAGTGAGACATATCGTCGTTCTCCTTCAATTATTTCAAACTCTTGATGTATTCGATGATCGCGGCGAGCTCTTCCTCGTTCACGAGTCCTTTGTAGGGAGGCATCGAGGGCGGATAACCTTCGACCACCTTGGCGAGAGGATTCTCGATCGACTCACGCAGGTAGTTGTCATCCGCGGTCACGGTAATTGTTTTTCCGCCTTCCACCACTTTCTCTTCTCGACCGTAAAGTCCCTTGTACGAAGGACCCACCAACTTAGAGCCGTCAGCCGAGTGACAAGCAACACAGCCCTTGGTCGAAACCAGAGCCTTACCCTTGTCAGCGAGACTGAGTTGGCCACCGGACTGGGTGCCGGCCTGCGCGTCAGGCATCCCCTCACCTAAGCGATTTGCTCTGAAACCGGGGAAAGTCGGATCGGCAGGCAGAGCATCAACATCGATCTTCTTGCCGGACAACCAGTCCTTCCACTGTGACTCGCTCAGAACGATGAGACGAGCAAGCATGCCAGAGTGGGAGGTTCCACAATACTCGGTACAGTACACTTGGTGAATTCCAGGAACTTTCGCCTCGAACCAAACATTCGAGTACATGCCAGGAACCACGTCCTTCTTCACCCGGAAGTTCGGAATGAAAAACGCGTGCAACACATCCTCAGAGGACATGATCAACTTCACCGGCTTGTTCACCGGGACAAAAAGATCACCAACACTGCTGGTACCGTTCTTGTATACGAACTGCCACAGCCATTGCTTGCCGATGACACGAACTTCCATCGAATCGGAAGGAGCATGGATCATCTCTTTGTAGACCTGCCATCCCCAACCGAAGCAAACGAAAAGAAGAATGGTCGGGATCACGGTCCAAATGATCTCCAGCGGGGTGTTCCCGTGAATGTATTTTGGCTTCTTGTAAACACCACTGCGATATTTTACCGCAAAGATGATCATGGCAGCCACGATTCCGACGAAGAATACGAGACTGAGATATACAAGGAACCAATAGATTCCGTCCCAACTCTGAGCCACATCGCTCGCTGCCACCGGAATGGTCGCGGCCTGTGCAGTTGAGGTGATGAAGAGCAAGCAAAGTAGCAGCTTGTTCATTTCGTTTTTCCTTTCCTTTGTCTGGTCCAAAAGATGCAAAGATATGAGCCCAACAGGAGCGTTGTGAGAGCAGCGCCCAATTGCATCACTCTGAACGCCTGAAGGGAATATCCCCGGGCAGAGGGCTCGTAGTGATAGCAAAACATGAGAAGACGATCGAGAACATTGCCGATCTTGCCCTGGGAAGCTTCAAGCAATGCAAGCTTGAGATCCTTGGGCTGGTAGGTCACACCATAAAGGTAGCGAGAAACCACCCCTTCAGGCGTCAAAATGAAGGTCACCGCCGGGTGGGCGTACTGTTTTTGAAAAGCGTCATATTTGAAATTAAATCCGACCTGAGTAGAGAGCTTCTTGATCTGATCCTCTGTCCCAGTAAGGAAGTGCCAGCCAGCTTTCGCCGAGTCTACATTCCTTTTGGCTCCATCAAAATACTCCTCCAAATAAACCTCTTTCTTGGCTAGCGCCATCTGGGAGGACTCTTTGGGATTGATACTGACCGTGACAGTGTGGAACTCTTGCCCAACACTCCACTGAAGCCCCTTGATCCCTTCAGTAAGACCATTCAGGACCATGGTGCACAACATTGGACACTCGTAATACACGAGATTGAGAATGACCGGCTTCCCGCTGGAAAAGAACTCGGAAAGTTTCTTGAGTTTCCCGTCAGCTGAGTCCGTGAGCTCGATTCCGGAAAGATCCACACGCTCACCCAGGTGCTCAGAAACACCGACGCCGTCGAGCTCCTGCGGTACTTTTTTGGGGTCACCCTTCAATTCAACTTGAGCGGGCTTTTCGGCAGTGACTGAATCCGCACGTGCAGACACCGGGCCTGAAAGACCCAGCAACAGGACGCAAAAAATCGCATTTTTTCCAAAATGCAGCTTCACAAAACACCCTCTTCGTATGATGAATACCTTAACAGCAGGAACCGGATTCCGTAATAAAAATATGACACTACCATGACAAAAATTTTGGACCAGACCAAGATCATCCTCAGGCTGACCAAAGCGGAAATCGTCCTACTGGAAGCTATCACTCTCGCAGCCGGATTCATGATCGGCCACCCCTTCGAGCTTCCTTTTGATTGGTCACGATTCACACTGTCTTTGGCTGGCGTTTCTTGCCTAGCTCTCGCGGCTGGCGCGCTGAATCAAATTCAAGAGAGAAAGCAAGACGCTCAAATGGCTCGAACGCGCGACCGTCCACTTCCGAGCGGAAGGGTCAGTCTGGCCACAGCCTCATCTCTGACGATCTTGCTTCTCGCCATGGGCACTCTGCTCTTGAGCTGGGTATCAACACCAGTCCTCGTCCTCGGCTGGGCAGCCGTGATCAGCTACAACGGGCTGTACACCCTTTGGTGGAAAAAGAAACTCGCCTTCGCCGCCATTCCTGGCGCCATTCCCGGAGCTCTCCCGATTTGGATCGGATTCGTCGCTGCAGATGGAAGCCTGACCGACCTTCGAGGCTACTATTTGTTCGCCATTCTCTTTTTTTGGCAAATGCCTCACTTCTGGGTACTTGCACTCAAATATTCAGAAGACTACAACCAGGGAGGCTTTCCTACACTTCCGGTCGCAAAAGGAACTGGGGTGACCCGATTTCAGATCACCCTTTGGTGCCTGGCCTACGCTGCCCTCGGACTCCTCTCACCGCTCTTCTTCCCGATCGGGATCCTGGGCCTGACCGGCAGCTTGCTCACCAGCACCTGGCTGATCTTCGAACTGCTCCGTTTTCTCCGCCACCCGGCACAAAAGACTTGGCTCAGGTTCTTCCTCAGCATCAACTTCAGCATGATGGTCTATCTCTTTGTCATTACAGCGGATCTTTGGTCTATCTGGCTTCATCCCCGAAATTAACGTAATTCAGGTAAGCATGAGCAATTAAAAGCATTTTTGCTTATTGCGAAGTTTTCGCAACGCGTTATACTGTTACTTACTATGCTGAGCAAACACGATTGGTCGCATGCGGGCTATGATGCCGAGGAACTCTACTTCGAAAAACTCAACCGGGAGCTGATCAACCGCCTGAAGGCGGAGCGCGAGAAGCTGGAAGCCCAATCGGAAAGTGAACGCCCGACGGCTCAGATCATCCAGTTCCCGAATCGACGGAATACCAATTCCGGCAACGAGAAAAAAGCCGCTTAAGGCAGTGCCTCAAACTCAAAGGTTTTCCCTGTCTTGACCGAATTCAGAATCAAGCAAGACTGGCTCGCTTTTTCCAATAACCGCTTTGCTCTCTCCGGATCCGCTGCTCCAGACAAGGTTGCGGAGAGGGTGAAGTGCTTCATCCAAGGGGCACCTTTTTCGTCCCGATCCACCACAAGCTCTCCGTTCAGCCGGATAGACTGATACGACAACTGGGACTTCGAGGCGATTACTCGGAAGGTAGCCATGAAGCAGTTCAACAGCGCTAGCGCATAGAAGTCTTCGGGCGAGTAGCCACCACCCGGCCCTTGAAACTCAGGTGGAATCGCCACCGTCAGATCGCGAACTTCACCGGGCGAACTTCCCGGGACGCGAGCATTCCAAGTCGAATCGATTCCCGAGACGCCTTCTGCTGAAACCGAGAACTTCAGTGGATACTGGACCATATTTTATTCCTCCAGGCCGCTGACATTTAGCGCCCGATAGTTTAAGATAATATAAACTCATGAAACGTCAATCCACATTGAGTCAAGTCAATCGGCTCGCCGAAAAAGTTGGCACATTTATCGAATACTGGGGATTTAAGCGCATCCACGGAATGATTTGGACGCACCTCTATTTGTCTCCACGTCCAGTCTCCGCGCAAGAGTTGATTTCACGCCTCAAGGTGTCGAAGGCTCTGATCAGCCTCACGATGAAAGATCTCATGCATTACGGACTTGTGTTCCAAACCGAAGAAAGCCTGAATAAGAAGAACAAATTCTACATGGCTAATCCGGATGTGTTCTCGGCCATCCGCCAAGTCCTGGTCACCCGAGAGCAGGAACTTCTAAAAAAGACCGACGAAGAGTTCAAACTGTTGAAGAGTCTTTCCGAATCAGGGGCGGATCCGTCCATGCTTGAACCGGAGCGCCTCGAATCCATAGGTCTGATGATCAACGGCGCGCAGAACACCCTACAAGCGATGCTGGCCCTCACCCAGATCCAGCCCGAACAACTCAAGCATATGTTCGATGTGAAATAAAAAAGGGCGCCGGAGGATCCCTCCAGCGCCCTTTTTTGAAACTGATTCCAAAACTTAGATGTGGTGATGGAACACGGAATCCGCCAAGTACGGGTCCCGAATCGCCAGGACATTATTCTTGCGGTAAAACCGGCTCACCAGCATTCCGAAAACTCCGAAGAATCCGAGCCAAATTCCAATGTCGGCGACATGGAATTTAGGTCCTGCTTCGAAAATCTGGGGCTGGATCATCCAGTTCAGATCGAAGTACTCGGTGATCAGAATCCAACATGCGGTAAGGAACACGATCTCCTCGCTCCTTTTGTTCCCGCGCGGAAGCAGAAGGAAGAACGGAAGTAGGAATTTCCCAACAAACAGAGAAATGGTCCAAGGAGTCCAACCCTCGTTGAAGCGAAGGAGGAAGTAACCGGTCTCTTCGGGCAAGTTGGCGTACCAGATCAGCATGTACTGGGAAAACCCGGTATACGCCCAAAACACCGTGAAAGCGAACATGAGCTTGGCGATGTCGTGAATATGGTTCTCATTCACCACCTTCGAGAGGTACCCTGAGCGCTTCATCATAATCACTACGATGGCCAGCATCGCGAAGAACGTCTGATACGCCCCTGCGAAGGTGTAGACACCGAACATGGTCGAGAAGAAGTGCGGATCCAGAGACATGAGTTGGTCGAAAGCGCCCATTGAGAACGTGATCGCGAAAAAGACCAGGAAACCGACACCCCACTTGCGATTGCTCTCGTAGGCGGCTTTGTAATCCGCCCCGTTATCCGTCTTCAAAGAAGCTCCCACGATTTTGTTCGCGAAGAACGCCCAACCCAGAACGGCTATCAGGGTCCGAATACTGAAGAAGGTCATGTTCAGGTAACCGAGTTTCCCCTCGATCACATGATCCCCGTGCGTGTGTGCGGGATCGAGCCACATGAACAGCGACTTCGAGCCGGCGAACACCAACAAGGTCGACACCAGGATGAACGGGATGTAGGCGGTGAAGCCTTCTGCGATCCGGCGGACCGGAGAACTCCACATCGAGGTGGTCACCCACTGGATCACCACAAAGAACAATGCCGTCATCGAGATCGCCAGGAAGTAAAAATGCGACCTGAGGACCGCAGACCATGCATGCTTCTGATCGATCGAGAAGAGCACGAAAAAAGAAACCAATCCAAGCAGAATGAAAAATGAGAACAGTCCGGTCATGAAACCGGAAGCCCTGAGGCGTCCGGGGTTCTCAATCTTGTGATCCATCGCGTGTGCGTGTCCCATGCTTCTTTACCAATCCTTTCTCAGAGATTCTCTTCCACGTAGCCTTCGGCCTTTTTCAGGTCCTCGGCGTTCGGGTGTTTGGCCCGGTAAAGAGCCCGGACGTAATGGACCACAGCCCAACGTTCTTCCTCGTTCAGTTTCTCGGCGTAAGAAGGCATCAGGTTCTGACCCATGGTGATGACATGGAAGATCTGGCCGTCTTTGTAGTCACGAACCTTCTCGCTCTGAAGGCTGGGTGGACGGGGATAAAGCGGACGGGGCCAGTCCTTCATAGCCACCACGTTCCCGTCTCCCTCACCGTACTGACCGTGGCACACGATGCAATAAGTGTTATAGAGAGACTTCCCACTGAGAAGTGTCTCTTTGCTGCGAGGAAGCGGATTCAGGTTGGCCTTTGCCTCGTCGATCGAAACGAAAGAATAAGGCCTGAAGTCGCGCGGCACGGTACCCTCAACCGGAGACCGAGTCGCACCCTCCTCCTGGGCTTTGAGCGCCACACTGTAATGCATGTCGGGAGCGTACACATAGTACGGCTTCGAATGCTTCACGTAACAACCGCCCAGCAAAGAGCCGAGCGCAGACAAGAACGAAATCTGAACCAAGGTTTTCATTTCAGAACCACCCCTCTTCGAACACTTTTCTTGTGTCCTTCGCCCCGAGCGACTTCAAGAAAGCCTCTGCCTTCTCTGCTGAAAACTCGACCGGAGTCTCATCATCATCCGATGCAGGAGGACTTTCGATCATGATCGCGAAACGGTTGTTCGTAATCGAAGGATCGAACGAGCGCTTACTCAGATTCGGAAGCCGGTTGAACGCCAGCATCGCGAGAAATGTCGCAATTCCGCCGAAAAGAACCGAAAGCTCGAACATGATCGGAACGAAAGCTGGAAGCGAATTGAAAGGCTTCCCACCGATGATGTGCGGCCACCAGGTTTTTGATGCGGCATACTGCCAGGCGAAGGCGGTCGCAGTACCGGTGAACGCCAGCGCTCCGGTCACATAAGGCACCTTCGAGCGGGCCAATCCTTGAGCGTGCTCAAGGCCGTGGACCGCATACGGAGTGAAGCAATCGAAGTCTTTGTATTCCGAGTCACGGACCTTGGCTGTCGCTTCGATCAGACTTTCGGGATCGTCGAAAAATCCCACCACACCGGAAAGAACCGGACTTTCGTTCTCCTTATGCATGAGCCCCTCCTTTGCGGGGTTGATCCATCACCGACTTGACCTCGCCCATTGCGATCGACGGCAGGAACCGGACGAACAGGAGGAAGAAGATGAAGAAGAATCCGAGCCAACCGAAGAACATCCCCCACTCTACCCAGGACGGAACGTACATCGCCCAGCTGGAAGGTAGGAAGTCACGGTGCAAGGATGTGACGATGATCACGAATCGCTCGAAGTACATCCCGATATTCACATACAGGGAGACGACGAACATGACCGGGATCGACCGACGGAACTTCTTGAACCAGAAGAGCTGCGGAATGAACACGTTACAGCTCACCATGATCCAATACGCCCACCAGTAAGGACCGAAGGCCCGGTTGATGAACGTGAATTGTTCAAAAGGAGATCCGGAGTACCAGGCGATGAAGAACTCGACCCCGTAGGCATAGCCCACGAGCATCCCCGTGGTCATGATGATCTTGTTCATCTTCTCCAGGTGATCCATGGTGATATAGTGCTTCAGGTTGAACGCCTCACGTGCAAGCACGAGGAGGGTCACCACCATCGCAAAACCGGAAAAGATCGCACCCGCGACGAAGTATGGCGGGAAGATCGTGGTGTGCCAGCCCGGAAGCTGGGACACGGCGAAGTCGAACGAGACCACCGAGTGAACCGACAAAACGAGCGGGGTCGATAGACCTGCGAAAATCAGGTAGGCCTGCTCATAGTGGAGCCAGTGTTTGTTCGAACCTCTCCAACCCAGGGAAAGGATGGTCAGGGCGACCTTGCGGATCTTGTTCTTGGCGCGGTCACGCACCGAAGCCAGATCCGGAATGAGTCCCGTGTACCAGAAGATCAGGGAAATCGTGAAATAGGTCGAAACCGCGAACACGTCCCACTCGAGCGGGGAACGGAAGTTCGGCCAAAGCTGGCGTTGGTTCGGATACGGGAGCAACCAGAAGCACGCCAGCCAAGAACGACCGGTGTGAGTCAGGATGGTCATCCCCGCGGTCATGACCGCGAAAATGGTCATCGCCTCCGCCGAGCGGTTGATCCCGGTACGCCACTTCTGACGGAACAGGAACAGAATCGCAGAAATCAGGGTTCCCGCGTGACCGATACCGACCCAGAACACGAAAGTGGTCACGTCGTTACCCCAGCCTACCGGCTGGTTCAGACCCCAGACTCCGATCCCGTCACGCATGGTGATGAGAAGCATCACGGCGCCGATGAAGAACGCAGCCATCGCTGCGATGAAACACACCCACCACTTCCCGGTGGGAAAGGATTCAAGTGGGCGTACCACATCATCGTTGACCTCGGCGAAAGTCCTTCCGCCGGTCACGAGCACATCATTCACGGGTTTCATCAACTCGTTGGAGCTATCAGCCGTGGCCATGTTCTTTGCCTCCTGCATGCTGTTCGCCTTCGGCGTTCCTGACCTTTGTGAGGTAATTCACTGCCGGACGGGTGTTGAGAATCTCCATGGACCGGAAGGTCCGTGGGTTGGAGATCCATTTCGAAATCTGACTTTCCTTGTCGTTCACATTTCCGAACACGATCGCGTCGGTCGGACAGGTCTGCTGACACGCGGTCCTCAAATCGCCGTCCTTGATCTTGGTCTTCTTGTCCTTGGCCTTGCTCTTGGACTCGTTGATCCGCTGAACACAGAAAGTACACTTCTCCATGATCCCCCGTGAACGCACGGTGACGTCCGGGTTCCAAACCATGTTGAGAGTGTCCTTGTAGTCCTTCCAGTGATCGAAGAAGTTGAAGCGACGGGTCTTGTACGGACAGTTGTTCTGACAGTAACGGGTCCCCACGCAACGGCTGTAGGTCATCTGGTTGAGACCGTCATCGCTGTGAGAAGTCGCCACGACCGGACAAACGGTTTCGCAAGGTGCGTTCTCGCAGTGCTGACACATCATCGGCTGGAACACCACGGTAGGATTCGTCTCGTCACCGCTGTAATAACGGTCGATCCGCATCCAGTGCATCTCACGGCTCTGGCGGACACGGTCGCGTCCCACCACAGGAGTGTTGTTCTCGGCCTGACATGCGATCACGCAAGCCCCGCAACCGGTACAGGAGTTGAGATCCACACCCAGCATCCAGCGGTACTCGTTCTTGGAGTAGTCGACCGGAGCGTCCCAAAGAGTCGGGACCTTCGCCATTTTGACGGGGGGTTCGACTTCCATGGCCGCATTGGGATCCTTGCGGTACTCGTCCAGAGAGATCTCGTTCAGGATCGGGCGACCCATGATCCGGTGATGCTCTTGAATGGCGGCGAGCTGGTACTTCATGCCGGTTTTGGCGATGGTCACGGTGCCCTGATTCAGGAGCAGTCCGCGCTCACCGGAGAAAGAAGCCATTTTGAAGGCGTTCTTACCGACCAATGATCCGACTTTTCCCGCACGGGTCCGGCCGTATCCCATGGCGAGGGTGACCACGCCTTTCAGGATACCGGGTTGGACCTTCACAGGAATTTCAAAACTCGAAGTCTCTCCGCTGAGAAGAACGACGTCGTTCGTTTCCAAACCGAGTTCGGCCGCCGAAGCGGGCCCGATGTTCAGGTAGTTGTCCCAGGTGATTGTGCTGATCGGATCCGGCATTTCCTGGATCCAAGCGTTGTTCGCAGAACGACCGTCGGCGAGGGACACCTTCGAGTAGATCCCGAGGGCGAAACCGGAACCTTCGGTACGAGGTCCCATCTTTTTCTTGCCGAGAGAAAGCCCTTTCAGGCTGGCAATGGCGTCCTTGGCGGACTTGAGTGAACCGGCCTTGAAGGCCCGTTCACGGCTCGCCCCACCTTTGGACTCGAGCACACCCATCTGCAGGGTCAGCTCCCAGAAGTCCTTGAACGCCTTACCCTTGCCGTGAGCCGGATAGAGTGTCTGCTTCCAGCTTTCTTTGAGGTAATCGTGGAAGCTGTTCTTCGGACCTGATGCGATCGTAGCCAGGAGTCCGCCGGCCTTGACTCCGCCACGGGTCCATCCGATCAGGATGTCTTCCATGCTGCGGGTGTCGAAAAGTGGAGCGATGGTGGGTTGCTGCAGCGAGTGGATGGACGCCTTAGGATGCGCATCTCCCCAGCTTTCTAGATAGTGATTCTCGGCGAGCACCACGTCCGCGAACTCAGCGGTCTCGTCCACGCGGTCAGTGACGGCGATCACGAGCTTGGCCTTCTTCATGGCCTCACCGAATTCACCACCCTTCGGGAGGAAGTAAACCGGATTCGCACGATGCACGACCAGTACATCCACCTGACCTGCTTCGAGCTCGGCCTGAAGGGCCACGAGATTCTTGGTGGAGGAGTTGTACGTCACCACATCCGCGGTTCCGTCGATGGTTTTCCCATCGTTTTCTAGAGTGCTGTTGAGCAAGTTGACAACCGACTGCAATGCGATCGAGCCATGGCCCACCACAATGCTCTTGCCACGGGCGTTCCAGAGCTCATCGGCGATCTTCTTGACTTTCGCGCGATCGAGACTGCCTGCCTTGGAGATCCATTCTTCGACCGATCCGGACAGAAGAGAGGACACTTCCTGAACCGAGGCAAACTTGCCGCGCTTCTGGTTCACGATCAACTCGTGTGCCAAAGCCAGCGCAGCTGCCACTTCATTGCCCGGAACCACCGGGAAACGCTCGTCGGCGCTCGCTCCGGTGATGCTCATGTTGGCTTCAAACACGACGAGCTTCGAGAGTGCGTCGTCTTTCTTGCCAGCAAGCTTGCGGGTCGTCGCCCAACGCTTGCCGTTCTCGACCGGGTTGCCCCAAGTGCCGAGGAAGTCCGCACCGAAGGAGACGACCATTTCCGCGCGATCGAATGAGTAATCAGGGAACACATTGGTTCCGTAGCTCTCCGCCTGGCCTTCAGCCACTTCGTCCATGCCGATCGGATCGACTTCGATCCACTTGGAATCCACGAAAGCCGCCATGAATTCTTTCATGATCCGACGCGTGGACTCACCCGACTCAGGCAAGGAGACGATGCGCACTTTCTTGGCTTCCTTGAGCGCGGCGACAACCAACGCGTCCACTTCGGCCCAGTTCGCGCCGTTCTTGGTTCCGCCTTTGGCACCTTTCATCGGCTGACGAATGCGGTCCGGATCGTACAGATTGAGAATGGAAGATTGTCCGCGGGCGCAAAGCTTTCCTGCGTTCATCGGATGGGACTCGTTCCCCTCGAGCTTGACCGGACGACCCTCACGGGTCTTCACCAGGATCCCGCACGCCTGGGCACACTCTTTACAAGTGGATGCGTAGTGGAGCGGGATGCCGGGGGTCAATTCCTGCGGCTGGACCACGTAAGGAATGATCTTGTTCACCGGGCGACGGGCACAAGCGAAACTGGCCATGGCCATGCTTGCTCCCATCACGGTGAGAAAATCCCTGCGGGTCACTCCGGTCTTGTCCATTGCCTCGATTTTTTCGAGAGTCTCAATGGGCTTGTCGTAGAATTCCTGTGCATTCCGGGTCTGGACAGACTCGTCGGACCAGTAGGAGGGATTCAGCTCCTCGGGACCTTTCCAGTACCTGGGCTTCTCGAACTTCTGCTCATTCTTCTTTTCGTTGAGTTCCATCGTGATTCAGCTCCAAAAAGGTTCAGTAGTGACAGGTGTTGCAAGTGAAGGGCGCGACCGGATCGGTCGAATCCGGATTCTCCGGATAGATGCTCTTCTTGAGGTATTTCGGGGTCTCGAACCCGCGGTGACAGTTCAAGCACCAACCCATGGTCAGTGGCTGCGCCTGATACAGACGGTCCATTTCTTTCACGTTGCCATGACAGGTCTCGCACGAAACGCCTTTGGAAACGTGGCGCTTGTGATTGAAGTGCGCGTGGTCAGGAAGCTCGTGGATCCGAACCCACTCGATCGGCTTGCCTTCGGCATACGCCTTCTTGATCTTTTGCATCCAAGGGCTTTCCGGATAGACCACCGAGTGGCAGTTCATGCAGGTGGAAACCGAAGGCACGGTTGCATGGGCGCCTTTGTAGGCTCCGGTATGGCAATAACGGCAGTCGATATTGAATTTCCCGGCATGAAGCTTGTGACTGAATGGGATCGGCTGCTCCGGTTCGTATCCCTGGTTCGAGGTTCTGGGAAGAACCTGCCAGAGAAGTGCTGCTACAACTACCACCCCAAATAGCGCAAATTTGCGCAGACCTGAGTTCATGCTGGGTCGCTCCAATTCTTTAGATCGAAAAAAACGGACATAATGCCCGAAATTTCATCAATTTAACTTACTGCTGGAATGACCTTGAGATTATTGAAAACACCTTGAGTTGACAATGACGAAGTTGTGACAAACTCACACCTTTTTTAACGCACTCCGCTAGGGTCGAACTACTTAAAGAGCGGGCGTAAAAAAAATGACGTTTTTTACCGAGTTAAAGTCCGTTTTTTTCGCGCTCGAGCTGTGCGAAGAGCAGATCCACCGGTGTGCTTAATTTTTTTTGCGCATTGCATTCTTTGCACGAGGGAACCAAATTGGACTTCGCGGAGGTGCCGCCCCGAGCCAAAGGAACCAAATGATCCATGGTCAACTGCTCGGGCTTGAACTTCAATCCGCAGTGCGCGCACAAACCCGGGCGGATCTTTTCTTTCCACCACGGCGTTTTTTTCAATTCACGGGCGATCTCGCGCTCTTTCTTGATCCGCTTCGGATCAGTGTGGGCCGGATCCAAAAAATAGTATTCGTCGTTCATAAGCTTAAAAAAAGAGGGCTGTCGGACCCCTCCGACAACCCTCGTCCCCTACCGAGCCCCCTCGGCAAAGTTTCAAACGGATTCGAGCAATTCCTTGGCAGCGGTGTAGAGCTTTTTCCGGTTGGCCGGCGCAGCCGCCTGATACAAACGGATGATGTCGCTGAGCAATGCATCTTGGGCACTGGCCGCTACGACAGTGGCCGCATCTTTCACCGAAGCGAGAGCGGTGTTGGCCTTTGCCACACGCTTGCCTTTTGAAGTGGCCATGAAGCTCTTAAAGTCGGCTCGAATCTGAAGGTTGGCTGCCTGGAGCTCGTCCATCGGAATCTCGAGGAAGCTCGACAGTCGCTCGGCCTTATCCCAAGGAAGAGGCGCACGGCCGTGTTCGATGTTTGAAATAAATTGCACAGAGCACTTCACGGCTTTGGCAACGTCGGCGAGCCCGAGGGCCTTTTCCAAACGGCGCTTGCGAATGAGGTCACCGAGTGGTCCGAAAGAGCGCTTGTCAGTTGATTTTCCCTTAGGTCTGCCACGTTTCATAGTTCGTACTCCTTGCTGAAAGTGGGCTCAACTAACCATGTTTAATTCAATTATTCAACGATAAAATTTTATGCAAAATCACTTTTTGCGTTGTAGCTGCAACATATTGAAATCAATGGGCTATATTCAAGCGCTGCGTTGATACACACAAAAACGATAATGAAACGGAGAGACCGAATCGGACTGCTCGCGCACTCCGCCCTTCACAAACCCGGCCGCCTCGAAACGCCCTTCCCGGTACAGCGGGAAGAACACGTCTCCTTCGAAATCAGAATCGATTTCTGTGAGCCAGACTTCATCCAAAAAAGGCAGCGAAAGTGAGTAAATTTCAGCTCCTCCGATCACAAAAATGGTCTTTCCCTCAGATAGGGCTACAGGCTTCAAGGCCTTCAGTGCCGATGGAAGATCGGAGTAGACTTCCGCATCAGGAACTGACCAGGAAGTGTTGCGGGTGATCACCGCATTCCTTCGGGCGGGTAGCGCTTTTCCCAATGAATCGTAAGTCTTCCGTCCCATCAGGACGATTTGCCCACGCGTGGAGTCCCGGAAGAATTTCATATCCTCGGGAATGTCCCAGGGAAGCTCGCTCCCCCGTCCGATCACTCCGTTCCTTCCGACTGCTGCGATGGCGATGATTTTCAAGGTGTTCCC
This sequence comes from Pseudomonadota bacterium, assembly GCA_027491115.1. Lineage (GTDB taxonomy): Bacteria > Bdellovibrionota > UBA1018 > UBA1018 > CAIMNF01 > CAIMNF01. Next base: position 5,656 of record JAIXWV010000022.1, on the reverse strand, counting down.
TCAAACTGCGACCGGTGCTTTGATGCCGGGATGCGGATCGTAGCCTTCTAGAGTGAAGTCCTCAAAACGGAAACCGAAGATATCGCGAACTGCGGGGTTCAGTTTCATCTTTGGAAGAGGACGGGGGTCGCGCGATAACTGGAGTTTGGCCTGCTCGAGATGATTCAGATAAAGATGCAGATCTCCGAAGGTGTGGACGAAATCTCCCGGTTTCAAGTCACAGACTTGGGCCACCATCAGAGTCAGGAGCGCATAGCTCGCGATATTGAAAGGCACCCCGAGAAAAAAGTCAGCTGAACGCTGGTAGAGTTGGCAGGAAAGTCTGCCATCCGCGACATAGAACTGAAAAAAAGCATGGCACGGCGCCAAGGCCATTTGGTCGATTTCACCCGGATTCCAAGCGCTCACAATCAATCGACGGGAGTCGGGATTTTTTTTGATCTGATCCACCAATTGGGTGATCTGGTCGATCGTTCTTCCATCCGGTGCCCGCCAGGATCTCCACTGGGCTCCGTAGACCGGTCCGAGATTGCCCTGGGCATCCGCCCATTCGTCCCAGATGCTCACTCCGTTCTCTTTCAAGTACGCGATGTTCGTCTCGCCTTTCAGGAACCAGAGCAGCTCGTGGATGATGGATCGCAAATGGACCTTCTTCGTGGTCACTAGAGGAAACCCGTCCTCCAGATTGTAACGGAGCTGCGCCCCGAAAAGGCTCAGGGTTCCGGTTCCGGTCCGGTCGGTCTTCCGGGTACCCTCATCCAAGATCTTTTGCATCAGGTCGAGATACGATTTCATCCAAATTCAGGGTGTCACCGGATTGGCGAAATTGCAAAATCAAAAGGCCTGAGATAGCTTGAGGCCCCGGACATGGACGTTCATTCCAAAGCAAAATCACCTGCTTCCAAATCCAAGCTCGATCTGAGTCGCTTGAACCCCGAACAACGCGCCGCCGTCTTGCATACGGAGGGGCCTCTCCTCATTCTAGCGGGCGCTGGTAGCGGAAAAACGAATACCATGACCCACCGAATCGCTTACTTGATCTCGGAAAAAGGCATCCCTGCAAACCGGATCCTCGGGCTTTCCTTCACCAATAAAGCGGCAACTGAATTGAAAGACAGGGTCCGTGCCTTGGTGAAAAAAACCGCGGGTGACCAGGCGGCCAAGGGTCTGATCGTTTCCACCTTTCACAGCCTTTGCGTCCGGATCCTGAGGGAGTATGCGGACCGCATCGGATTCACGCGCGAGTTCTCGATCCTTGACCCTTCCGACCAGGAAGCGATTGTCCGGGAAATCCTAAAGCACGTGAACATCGACAGCAAAAAGTTCGATCCGGCGTGGATCCTGTTCCAGATCGGTCAGGCCAAGAACAAGTTCCTATCGGGTGACCAGGCGATGGAGTTCTTCGACGGACTGAAAGGACCGAAGGTTTCTTACGACGAGTATTCGATCGCGGTCCAGAGCGTGTTTCCTCGGTACATTGAACGATTGAAGCTCCTGAATGCGATGGACTTCGACGATCTCCTTTTCCATGCTGTCACACTGCTCGAGACCCATGAGGATGTCCGGAAAGGTCTCTCTTGGCGATTCCAGTACATCCTGGTGGACGAGTACCAGGATACGAATCCAGCTCAGTTCCGACTGCTCGAGGCGCTGACTTGCACTCACCAGAATCTTTGTGTCGTGGGCGATGACGATCAATCCATCTACGCCTGGCGGGGAGCCGATCCGGCACATATCCTTGGATTCCACGAGCACTTCAAAGATACGACCCGGATCATCCTGAATCGGAATTATCGAAGCACCGAGAACATCCTGAAGGCCGCCAATGAGGTCATCGCCAAGAACCAGAAGAGGCACCCGAAGTCGCTCTGGTCGGGCAAAGGAGAAGGATCTCCCATCCATCTGATCGCGGTAGAAGAAGACCGGGCCGAGTCCCAAATGGTGGTCGAAGAAATCAAAAAACTCGGTGAACAACGCGCAAACGGCAGCGACGCAGGGGCGGGACATGTTTTCTGGAACGACTTTGCCATACTTTATCGATCGAACCGCCAGTCCCGGATCTTCGAGGAGGCCCTCCGACTCCATCAGATCCCGTACAAATTGGTCGGGGCCCTGTCGTTCCTGGATCGAAAAGAAGTGAAGGATATCCTTTGCTACTGGAAGCTCGTGTTGAATCCCAAGGACGACACGGCCATCCGGCGCATCATCAATTGGCCCGCTCGAGGGATCGGAAAGGCCTCGATCGAAGCCATCCATGAGGCTTCAGTGAAAAGAGGCTGCTCGTTTTACGAGGCCATGGTGTTGGAAGAAGTCACCTCCGGACTGAACGAGCGCGCAAAGAAAGGGATCGGTTCCTTTCTCCAAACTCTTGATGAACTCAGAAGAGGACTGGCAAATATCCGCCGCGAGGATTTTGCAGATCAAGACGGAGCGTTCCTTTCGGCCATTTCAGAGTGGGCCCGCTCGAGTCTCGAGCGCGTGGGAGCCAAGCTCGCACTTCAGGCTGAAGAGGACGACCTCGCCAAAGCCCAGCGCCGGTTCGAGAACATCGACGAACTCGCGAGCAGTATCGGCCTCATGGACATCGCCCCGCTCTCCCAAGTGGAGAGCCCGAAGACGGCCGAGCCCGTCTTGGAGGAGTTTCTCTCGCAACTGGTTCTCAATTCCAAGGAAGAAGAAGACAAGGAAGACACTCCCCAAAATGCCGTGACCCTGATGACCCTGCATGGTGCCAAGGGGCTTGAGTTTCCCGTGGTATTCCTGGTGGGCCTCGAAGACGGAAACCTCCCCCACCAACGGACCATCGACGAGGGTACTGACCTGTCCGAGGAGCGCAGACTGTTTTACGTGGGCATCACCCGGGCCAAGGAAGTCCTCTACCTTAGCCGGGCGAAGAACCGGATCCGCTACGGTAAGGCCGTACCGAGGAACCCCTGCAGGTTTCTTGAAGACATTCCGCAGGACTTAATCCTCGAGCGAGACGAGAGCTCGACTCCCCAATTCAAAAGCGAAGAAGCAGCAAAACGCCACGAAGAGGAAGTTCTCAACTTTTTTGAGGAAATCCAAAAGCGGCTGAAGAAGCCTTGAGGCTTACGACTCGTTACTGCGCCGCATGAAGACTTCGAAAAGATGCGGATCCGGACTGATTCTGTGCTACCCTCTTCGATAATCATTATCGTTTTGAACCTTTCATTCACAAGGAGTGACCTATGACCCTCTTCTCCGGTGCAGCCGCCGAATTCTGGCTACGTTGGTTCCACGTCTTTTTCGGGATTCTCTGGATCGGACACCTGTATTACTTCAATTTCTCCCAGATGGCCTTCATGGGCGAGGCCGATGCCGCGACCAAGTCGGCGGTATTCCAGAAACTGACTCCGAGAACCATGTTCTGGTTCCGTTACGGCGCACTGGTGACCTTTCTCACCGGTTGGGGAATGATCGGACACAAGATGGGTGCATTGGGTATCCCTGCGACCTCTTCATGGGCGACCATCATCCTGACCGGCGGTCTTCTCGGTACCCTGATGTTCTTGAACGTCTGGCTCATCATCTGGCCGAACAACCGGGTGATCATCGAAAATGCTGAACGTACTGCTCGCGGCGAGCCCGCCATTCCGGGAGTTGCCGACCTCGCAGCCCGTGCCGCAATTGCGTCGCGTACCAACACCCTGTTCTCGGTCCCCATGCTGTTCTTCATGACCGCGGCCTCCCACCTGCCTCTCGCTCTTTCTCCTGAGAAGAGCCTGATCCCGTATTGGTGTGTGTTCGGTATCCTTGCCGGAGCTCTCGAACTCAACGCCGTCAAGGGCAAGATGGGCCCGCTTCAGAAACTGAAGCATGTGGTCCATTTCGGTGTGCTCCTGACCCTGGTGCTTTACGCAGCCATGCACCTGTTGGCCGGTTGATGAATCATTGATTTGCCCTCCGGCCGGTCATCCGGTCGGGGGGCTATTTTTTTATGCAGATCCATTCCCTTTCCGAATCCACATCTCACCGGGCAGAGCTTGAAGCCACGGAACAGATTTTTTTTGAATCGAGTTCCAAGAAAACTTTTTCAGGGGAGGAAGAGCGACTCAGATTCCTTCAGCGCTATTTCGGGGTGTATGCCGAGCAAGACCCCGATTGGTTTCTGATCGCCCGTGGTGCCACCAATCAGGTGCTGGGTTATTTGGCCGGTGCTCCCGAAACCCGCAATGAACACTTTATTTTGAATCCGTATCTGGAAGAATTCAGGCAGGTGATGGGGCACTATCCGGCCCACTTGCACATCAATTTCAGTCCGGAAGCCCGGGGACTCGGACTCGGGAGCCTGCTCCTAGTTGAGTTCGAGCGCCGCCTCAAGAGTCACTCCATTCCGGGAGTGCACCTGGTCACAGGTGCGACCGAACGGAATGTCGGGTTTTACAACAAGAACGGTTACCTGGAAGCTTCCAGAATCCGGGTCGGAAGCACCGAGTTGGTTCTGCTCGGTAAGCGCCTCTGATCCCAGGGGCCGGCATTTTTTTCCCATCCTCCGGAGTCGTGGCCTTCGCTATCCTGAAGACATCATGAGAACGGTCGCCCTCCGCACCCTGGTCCTCACCCTCTGCTTCGCCTCCGCGCCTTCTTGTGCGACTCCGACCCCATCCCCCCTCCACCAGGCCCCAGTCACACTCGGGCCTATTGAAGCCGACCCCACGGCCCCGGTTCGAACCGCCGAAAAGCGTCTTCGCGATGCGGGTTTGGATGATGAGTTCATCCGGGAACTGAACCGTCGTTACATCCACGGCAAGAAGAACTGGATAGAGTCTGCGACGAAGATCCTTGAACCGAATGTCCTCGGATTCCTCTACTCCGGGGATTACTTCTCCCACGACACTCCCCCGGGAAGACGGGCCATCCTGAAGTACCTTCGCGACCACCAATTGAGCTTCAAAGAAGCCGAGAAGGAATATCATGTGAACGCCTATGCGATCGCATCCTTGCTCTGGGTGGAGACCAAACTCGGGAAGGACCTCGGACGGCACCCGGTACCCTGGATCTTCCACTCCTTGGTTCTGGGGGCGCACCCTAATCTGTGCTCCAAGGTTCTCGAGGCACTGCCCGCAAAATACGAGGCCGCACCACGGAAGAAGATCAACTCCCTTGAGGCTGCCCGTGAGAAGACGATCGAACGCTGTGAGGCCAAGGCCGTATGGGCGACTGAAGAACTGAAGGCTCTTCAAAAACTCTGGAAAGAAGGCATCCTGAACCCGTTCCGTCTCCAGGGGTCCTTTGCGGGCGCATTCGGAATTCCCCAGTTCATTCCGTCGAGTTACCTCACCCATGCGGTCAGCAAGTACCGCAGGCGGGCGGACCTTCACCTTCATTCGGACGCAATCCTGAGTGTGGGACGTTTCCTCAGTATTTCGGGATGGACCAACCAGTCCGAGGAAGCCCAACTCCGGGCCCTCTACGCATACAACCGAAGCAAGGACTACGGACTGGTCATCTCTCGGATTGCAAACGCCTTGCTCAGCGCCGGAAACTGAGTCCGGTAAATACAAAAAAACCCCCGATTGTTGTGAAGAAACAACCGGGGGTTTCGAATTAAATGGGGGCGTCGTGCTATTTTGACACCGAGCTACCTCGGCACTATTTTCGCCGCAGGCGGGCTTAACTTCTGAGTTCGGAATGG
>JAIXWV010000036.1 GCA_027491115.1 Pseudomonadota bacterium | reverse complement strand
TTCTCGCCCGGTTTCGCCTTGGGAAGCGGGGTGGCCTCGAGCAGGTCCCGCAATTCGTTCTCCTGGATTTCTCCGTGCAGAAGGTGCGGGAGCTCGCGAGAAAGCGTCTGTCTAAAGACCTCAGTGTCGATCAACGTGTTCCGCGAGCGGGAGGGCTTGATGTTGGCACTCACCACCACGTGGGTCCGCTCGAGGTACTGGATCACGCGGATCGCATCGACGCGGTTCTTGGTGATGAATCGGACTCCCACCCGATCGAACAACTCCTCGGCGACACTCTCGGGCTTGTGGAGGAGCTTCATGAGCGTGCTGTCGCGGGTTTTCTGCGGCTTGACCTGGAACTCGACCAAGTTCACTCGCAGGTGATCGTCCGGTGTGCGTCCAAGATACAACTGGCCTTGATCGTCGCGATGAAGCTGCCGGTAGAAGCGGTCGAGGATCTGGGTCTGGATGTCCTTGAAAAAGTGAGTCCGCATGTCTCGATCGACGTGCGACAAAGTGTGCATGATCCGGAGGATGGCGCAGGCCCAATGCCGGAGCTCCACCTGAGACTCGGAGCTGGCGAAGAGGAGGAGGTCGCGGATCTCGGTCATCTCGAGGATCTTTTTGGGAATCTCGATCCCGAGACCCTCGGGATTTGCAGGTTTCAGAAAATAAGTCCGGATGAACCGGAGGGCCTCTTGGAGGGTTCCTTGAAGCTCGGCCCGTTCGATCGGGTCGTGGAGGTCGTGACCGTAGGCGTGAAGGAATTGGTCTGCCGCCTGCTCGTTCTTGAAGCTTCCCCGAAAGCCTTGTTTGGAATCCAAGAATGAACGACCGCCGACGAGCACATCGAGAATGCTTTCGCCGATCCTCCATTTGGACTGAAATTGATGGGCTTTCGCCGAGTTGGCCATGGCTGTTTTACGCTACCTTAGGCCCTACAGGGCCTCAATCAAAACTTGTTCGACGGCACGCCCCCGCTCTGCTAGGTAGAAAGAGTGCGAAATCTCAAGGGTTTGATTGTCAGTCTGCTGGCCACCGGCCTCGGCGCGGGATTTTCTCCCAAGGCGCCCGGCACGGCGGGAACCGTGATCGGACTGCTGCTCGCCTTCGGGATCCGGGACTGGAGCGCAATCTCCCAGGTGTTCGTTTTCATGATTCTCTTTTTTGCGGGATGGTGGGCCACCTGGGAGTGGAGCCGGAACACCCGCCAGCCCGACTCTCAGCGCATTGTGATCGATGAGATCCTCGGCTATTTGATCGCCATCAGCTTGCTGCCCAAGACCGCCCTGGTGCTTTGGGTGCAGTTCGGTCTCTTCCGCCTGTTCGATGCCGCGAAGCCACCTCCCATCCGTCAGGTGGATCGCTATGGAAAACGCTTTGAAATCGGACCCCTGCAGTCCCTGTTCGTGATCCTCGACGATCTGCTCGCCGGGGTCTTTGCCCTGGGTGTGGGCTGGGTGCTTGGGCGGGTGTTTTTGATTGACATCCCGCATCCTTGAGCTAGACTCCGGCGCACGGAATTCCCGGGGGTTTTTATGATTCGGAACGTTTTATTTTTGCTTCCTTGGCTCGGCTTGTCCGGCCTTGCTCAGGCTTATGAACTTGAAGACCTTCCTGGATACGTAAGCCCCGAGTCCGTGCCAGCAGCACCTCGCCTGGAAAGCGCTCGACTCTCCTTCGATCCGCTCGATCGCGATCGACGCTTCAAAAAGGTACTCTCGGCACTCAAAGTTCCCGAAGAAGCTGCCCCTCCGGCAAATTGGTTCCCAAAAACCGAAGAAACCACTCGCCCCGAATACGACGCCAACTTGCCCTTTCTGGATCCGGACGGAGGCTTGCGCCGCTACCTGTCTGTCGATGATCAGGGTGTTTCGCTGTTCCGGGAGTTTTTCTCGCACATTTTGCCCCGGGACTACTTCGAAGCAGGCGTGGATTTTTTGAAAGAGGTGCAGGGACCGAACAGTCAGGACCTACTCTCGCGCATCGCCGCCATCGCCCAGCAAGTGAAGACCCGTTCCGGCCCTCCACTGAAGGGACTCCGCGTGCTGATCGATCCGGGTCACATGGGGACTCCGGATTGGGACGAGAAAACCGGTAAGTTTGTGAGCATCCGGGGAAAGCGAGTGAGTGAAGGGCAACTCACCCTCTGGACCTCGCTTTTGGCCGCAAAAGAGCTCGAATCCTTGGGTGCGACGGTCATGCTCACCCGTTCGGAAGCAGGCGCGGTTGCCAAACCAGGGCTAGACGGTTTTGATCCGACTCCCTACCTGAACCAGTATTTTTACAACAGCCTCGATTCGTGGATGACTCCTCTCTTGAACGGAAGCGAGTCAGAAATGATCGAGCGTGTTTTGAATGCGCCCGAAACCAAGAAAGCCTTCACCAGCGTCCAGCGCGGGCAGTACTTCATCACCGGTGCGGACCTCGAAGCTCGCGCCAAGATGGTGGACGACTTCCGGCCCGACATCACGATCGACGTGCATTACGACGCCTTCAAGTCGGATCAACTCCAGAACCGCGACAATACGATCGAAGCCTTTGTCCCGGGCGGGTTCCGGTTGAGCGAGACCGGATCGCGCGCGGTCCGGGCGATGATGTTCAACCACCTGATGGAGACCCGTCGATTCAACGCATCGGTTGAGCTCGCGGACCGCGTGATCGGTGGAATGAGCGCAAGCCTCGGGCTCAAGCGCCTGAATATTCAGGAGTTCATCACCTCGGTGAAGGTGAAGGACGGCGTGTATGCCAGAAACCTCTACATCAACCGCCGCAACCTCACCTCCCTCATGATCTACCTCGAGTGCTTGCACTACGACCACACCACGGAGTTCCCGCGCCTGACCAAACTCGATGCCCGCGCCCAGTATCGGGGGCAGTCGTTTTCGTATCCGTCCCGGATCAATGAAGTCGTGCACGGGATCCGCGAAGGCTTGTTGGACTATTTTGAAAATCTGTCCGAGGATGTTTACTTGGGTAATTGAGTCAGGTAATGAATTTGACACTTATTTCTTTACAATTCCAAGGGGAAAGGGCTAACTCTAGATTCATGGGGATCCGGGGAACACTTCTCATTGCGTCGACTCTGTTTGGTTTTTGTTCGGTAGCAGAGCCGATTTTCCCTGTTTCCACGCCCGCTCCACAAAACGCCTGGAGCCAGGTCCCGGGCCCAGCGACCGGCTCTTCGACCGTGATCGGATTCTATTCGGCCGGATGCATCCGGGGAGCCAAGCAGCTTGCACCCGAAGGAACCGGCTACCAATCGATGCGCCTGTCTCGGAACCGGCAGTATGGTCACCCGACCCTCATTGATTTCATCACCGGTCTGGCACAAAGAACGGACTCTCTCGGATCAGCACTCCTGATCAGCGACCTCGGGCAGGCCCGGGGTGGCCCGATGCCCTACGGGCACAACAGCCACCAAGTCGGACTGGATGTGGATGTCTGGTTTTGGACTCATCCCGAGCAGCGAAAGAGAAGCCTGTCTCTCGAAGAACGCGACAACCTCCCCATGATCAGCATGCTGAACGCCAACGGCATTGTGGATCCGAAGCGTTTCAGCTCAGAGCAGATCTTGAAACTGAAACTCGCTTCGCTCAGTCCGGAAGTCGAACGGATCTTCGTGAATCCGGCCATCAAAACCTATCTGTGCTCCGCCCTCGACGAGTCCGAACTCAACTGGCTCAACAAGATCCGCCCCTGGCCCGGACACCACGAGCACTTCCACGTCCGGATTCGCTGTCCTGAAGGATCCGCGGAGTGCACTCCGCAAGAAGCCCCGCCTGCGGGCGACGGCTGCAATGAACTTTTGCCCCCGCGCCGGAAGCTCGTCGTGAAGTCAGAAGAGAACTCCTGGCTCGAGCGATTCAGCGAGAACACTTTCCCAGAAGCCTGTATCAAACTGCTGAAGGAATGAACCAGGCACGAAAATTGTAAAACCCGTACCCATAACCACACGAAGAAGGAGCAGCAAATGGAAGTCAGCAAGATGAATGATGCAAACAAGGGGAAGGCGATCGACCTCGCCATCCAAACCATCGAAAAACAATTCGGAAAAGGCTCGATCATGCGCCTCGGAAACGAGGAAACCCTGATCAACTCTGACACCCCGGTTTGCCCGACCGGCTCTCTCGGCCTGGATCTGGCTCTTGGAATCGGCGGCTATGCGCGCGGCCGGATCATCGAGATCTACGGACCGGAATCTTCCGGTAAAACCACCCTGGCCCTCCACGCTGTTTCTGAAATCCAGAAACAAGGTGGAATCGCAGCCTACGTTGATGCCGAGCACGCTCTCGATGTCGGCTACGCCCGCAAACTCGGCGTCCGCACCGACGACCTCCTGATCTCCCAGCCGGACACCGGTGAACAGGCTCTCGAAATCGCCGACATGCTCGTCCGCTCCGGTGGAATCGACGTGCTCGTGGTCGACTCCGTGGCAGCACTCGTGCCCCGCGCGGAAATCGAAGGCGAAATGGGCGATTCCCACATGGGTCTTCAGGCGCGCCTGATGTCCCAGGCCCTGCGTAAACTCACCGGATCCATCAACCGCTCCAAGACCTTGGTGATCTTCATCAACCAGATCCGCATGAAGATCGGCGTGATGTTCGGCAACCCCGAAACCACCACCGGTGGTAACGCGCTCAAGTTCTACGCATCCATGCGTCTCGACATCCGTCGCATCCAGGCGATCAAGGACGGCGAGAACGTGATCGGAAACCGCACCCGCGTGAAAGTCGTGAAGAACAAGCTCGCCCCTCCATTCAAAGAAGTCGAATTCGACATCATGTACGGTGAAGGGATCTCCAAAGAAGGCGACCTGCTCGACATCGCCGTGAGCCACAACCTCATCGAGAAAAGCGGAACCTGGTTCTCCTACAAGGACGAGCGCATCGGACAAGGTCGCGACAACTCGATCCGCTGGCTGAAAGAGCGCCCTGAAGTGATTCAGGCCCTTCGTGCCGAAGTCCTGCTGAAGTCGGGCGTCGGCGCGAAGCCGGCTGCGAAGCCCGAAGCTGGAGCCCCACTCATGAACATGGGGACTCCGGCCCAGGGCGCCCCACTAACCAAGAACCCGCCCAAGGATGCTTCCAAAGAAGCTCCCAAGGCTCCCATGAAGAAGTGATCACGGATATCCTGTGACCTAGGAAGGGGTCGGTCGCTCAAGCGGCCGGCCCTTTTTTATGGCTCAATCGGGGCAGCTTCCGCCCTTGGGCAAAGCGGCCTTGGCGGATTCTGTCGCACTGCAACTCGGACAGGGTGCACTCACTTTGCAAATCACGAACTTCCAAAGCTTGTCGCGTGATTTCTGAACTCCATACTGAAGAGTTGCCGCCATTCCGAGAATGACGGTGAGCAGGACCACATATTCGACGACGGCCTGGCCACTTTGATCCCTGAGCTTTTCCACTTCTTCATTTTAGGTTAAGCTCTGCGAATATGGAAGATTCTGAAAAGCAGGAACCGACACCGAGCGCTTCGCCTTATCTGGGCGATGCTTCCCCGAGTAAAAAGCGGATTTACCTGCCCTTGATCGGTATTTTGGTGTTGGTGGTGACCACCCTGCTGGTGATCAAGGCTTCCGTGAACCGTCAAGGATCAGCCGCTTTGTCCGAGCGGATCGAACTGGCCGAAGGCATCCAGCTTCCGGACATGGAATTGACCCAGCTCGACGGAACCCAGGTGATGCTCTCGAAACTTCCGCATAAAATCATGATGATCAACTTCTGGGCCACCTGGTGCGACTCCTGCATCGAGGAGATGCCCTCCCTGGTGAAGCTCCGCGACCATTATGCCTCCCAGGGCTTCGAGGTCTTGGGCATCAATGTGGACGAAAACCCTAAAAAGGCTGCTCCTCCCATGATCGAAAAATTCAAGATGAAGTTCCCCCAGTACACCGACAAAGGAAACGTCCTGGCCGAACTCTTCGATGTGCATGCGATTCCACTCAGCGTGGTTCTGAACCAGGATCGCAAGGTCCTGATGTTCGAAACCGGAGGCCGCGATTGGGACTCCGAAGAGGTCCATCAGATGATGGAACTTTGGCTCAAATAGACTACCAACCCATCCGGTAGTAGAGCTCTTCAAATTCCGCGTAAGGCAGGACGATGAAGTCCGAGTCGAAGCCAGGGAGAATCGCGCCCTTTTTCTGTTCGAGACCGAGCGCACAAGCTGCCGAGTAAGTCACTCCTGCAAAGATCTCGGCCAGATTCATCCCCATCTGCATTGCCGAGAGATTCATCATGAGCGGCAAATTCAGCGAATAACAGGATCCCGGATTGAAATCGGTTGCGATCGCCACGCGGGCACCCGCATCGAGGATCTTGCGAGCAGGCGCATACGGGACCTTCAAATAAAGAGCGGTTCCGGGTAGAAGCGTCGCCACCGTATCGGCCTTGGCGAGCGAACGAATCGACTCGTCGGAAACACAGAGCAAATGATCGGCGGAATGTGCCTGAACCTTGGCCGCCAAGCGGGTGGCCTGAGTGTTGCCAAGCTCATCGGCGTGGATTTTGAGCTTGAATCCGAGCTTCTTCGCCCCACGGAGAATCCGCTCTCCTTCTTGAAGGGTGTAGTAGCCTTCGTCGATGAAGACATCGCAGAACTCGGCCAAACCCTTGCGTTTCACTTCGGGCAGGGTTCGGTGGAGGATCTCGTCGATGTATGCGGACTTTTTCACCCCTTGCGGAACCGCATGGGCCCCAAGATAGGTGGAAACAAAAGTCATCTGTGGAAGCGCCTGTCGGAGGTGCTTCACCACTTCCAGACACTTGAGCTCGGTTTCGTGGTCAAGCCCGTAGCCCGACTTGCACTCCATCGTCCGGACGCCATAGCGGTAAGCGATCAAGGCTCTTTTCAGTGCGAGTTTGAAGAGTTCCTCGACACTCGCCGCGCGGGTGGCTCGTACGGTGGTGAGAATTCCGCCCCCTTCCTGGGCAATCTGCTGGTATGATTCACCGGCTGCTCGGCGGGCGAACTCGGTGGCGCGCGAGCCTGCAAACACCAAATGAGTGTGAGAGTCGATCAGCCCCGGAATGATGGCGCGCTTTTTCTTGAGATCGGTGGTTTTTACTTTTTGATATTTCTTCGGGAGTTCCTGTGTAGGCCCCACCCAGAGGATTTTCTTTTCATCGAACACCACTGCGCCATCATCAATGGCCCAGACATCCTCGGACTTCAGCATTCGTCCTTCTTTCAGAAGAACACCCTCACCGGTGAGCACCTGGGATGCATGAATGAATGCGCGGATCATGACTTCACCGGTTTCGACAGGATCATCGGCATCCGGGCCCCGTATTCCGGGAGGTTTTTCCGGGCGATTTCGATGGCGGTTTCGTAACCTGCATCGGCATGCCGGACAATACCCATTCCGGGATCACTCGTGAGAACGCGCTCCAAGCGCCGAGCCGCTTCGGGTGTGCCATCGGCCACAATCACCATCCCCGAGTGGATGGAATAACCCATTCCCACACCTCCGCCGTGATGGAGACTCACCCAAGAGGCGCCATTGACCGAATTAATGAGGGCATTCAAAATCGGCCAGTCCGCAACCGCATCCGAGCCGTCCTTCATGGCCTCGGTTTCACGATTCGGAGAAGCGACCGACCCACAGTCGAGGTGATCGCGTCCGATCACAATCGGCGCCTTGACCTTGCCGGTGCGCACAAGCTCGTTGAACAAGAGCCCGGCCTTCACGCGTTCACCGAACCCAAGCCAACAAATCCGAGCCGGGAGCCCTTGGAAGGCGATCCGTTCGCCGGCGACCTTGAGCCAGCGATGGAGCCCCTCATGATGTGGGAACAGCTCCTTCAGTGCTTGATCGGTGACAGCGATGTCTTGAGGATCGCCCGAAAGCGCGACCCAACGGAAAGGGCCGCGACCTTCACAAAACTGCGGGCGAATATAGGCCGGCACAAAGCCCGGAAAATCGAAGGCGTCCGCGATCCCGGCTTTAACGGCCTGAGCGCGGATATTGTTGCCGTAATCGAAAACGATCGCTCCACGCCGCTTGAACTCGAGCATGGCGGCCACATGGGCTCCCATGCTCTCGACCGATTTCTTCTGATAAGCCGCCGGGTCGGTCTCGCGTAGATCTTCGGCTTCTTCGAGTGACATTCCGTGCGGGACATATCCATTGAGCTCGTCATGCGCACTGGTCTGATCGGTAAGCAAATCCGGGAGGAAGTCCCGCTTCAAGAGTTCCTGCAGCACATCGACCGCATTTCCAATCACTCCGATGGATCGGGCCTCTTTCTTGGCCTTGGCTTGCTCCACCGCCTTCAGAGCGTCGTCGAGGTCATGATGGAGTTCGTCGAGGTAGCGGGTCTCGATCCTGCGGTGAGCGCGCATCGGATCGACTTCGATGGTGAGCGAAACCGCACCGGCGATCGAGGCTGCGAGGGGCTGAGCTCCGCCCATGCCCCCAAGGCCTGCGGTGAGCACTACTCGCCCGGCCAGATCGCCGCCGAAGTGCTGGCGTCCGGCTTCGGCAAAAGTCTCATAAGTGCCTTGAATGATGCCCTGGGTGCCGATGTAGATCCAGCTCCCTGCCGTCATTTGGCCGTACATCATGAGCCCGGCGCGATCGAGCTCATGAAAGTGCTCCCAAGTGGCCCACTTCGGAACGAGCATCGAATTGGAGAGGAGGACGCGGGGGGCATCAGTATGAGAGCGGAAAACCGCAACCGGCTTTCCGCTCTGAATGAGAAGGGTTTCGTCGTTTTTGAGGGTCTTGAGTGTCTCTTGGATCGCCCGGTAGGACTCCGGGTTCCGTGCCGCCTTGCCAATACCACCGTAGACCACTAAGGCTTCCGGGTTTTCTGCCACATCCGGGTGGAGGTTGTTTCTCAACATGCGGAGGGCCGCTTCCTGGACCCACCCCTGACACTCAATAGAATTCGCCATGAGGCGATTCTATCACTTTTAGCACTTACTGTTGCGTGGAAATTGCCGCTACTCCAACTGCCATTCCCACCAGATTGCGCTGAGTCGAAACGTGAGCAGAACGGACCGGGCGGCCGCTTTCATCGATCATTTGGTACTGATTCATGCTGGAATTGTACTGGATCGTGAGGACTCGGTTGCCCGTGCTTTTGCTCACGACGCTCTTCAGATAAATGATATTCAACTTGAGCGACTTGTCCGAAGTAGCCATGGCCTTCACCCGGACGACCTCATACCCACTCTTGCTGACCAGCACCCGAGAACCGCTCTTCAACTCGGAAGGGGTGTACTCCACTGTTTTCCCGGATGGCGGCTGAAAATAGAAACTGGCAATGGAACCGTCAGCGCCAGTCGTAATGCCGATTTTTCCGGTCGAGCCGGGTTCAGATTCAGCCGTGACACTGACCAAAGGAATGCGAGCAGCCTGAGCAGACTGAAGGTCTTGATACCCGTCCCAGGAATCCCAAGCGACAGCACGCGGACTCACCGCCACCAACAGACTCAGGGTCAAAACTACGCTACCGATTGATTTTACTAGCTTTTTCATTCGGATTCCTCCCAAACCGCTTCCGGTTTGACGCGGAGCATACACAAGGAGCCCGAGTGAGTCAACAAGAGAAATGTAATGAAGCCGATTAGACCTTTTTCTTCTTCGAAATCCCAATGAGAAAGATTTCTTTCGATTCCTTGCGGGTGCTCTTCGGGCGGAGCACTTCGACTCGACCGTAGCGCGCTTCCATTTGCTTTTTCAGCTCTTGGAAATCGTCTGAGTGGAAGAACTTGCAAACAAAGTTCCCACCCGGGCGCAAAAACCGATCGGCCACATTCAATGCCAACTCACAGAGCTCCATCGATCGGGCCTGGTCGGTGATCCGGATCCCGGTGGTTCGAGGCGCCATGTCCGAGAACACGCCATCGAATACCGGCTCGAATCCGTGGTCGATGAACACCTGATCCAGATTCAGATCGCGCAAATCCGCATGAATGAAGACAGCATTGGGGAGGGTCAACTCCACCTGAATGAGATCGACTCCGAGCACACGCCCTTGATCGCCGACCTTGGTCGAGAGGTACTGGGACCAGGAACCGGGAGCGGCCCCGAGATCGAGCACCTTCATGCCGGCTTTAATGATCCTGAACTTCTGATCGATCTCTTCGAGCTTGTAGATGGAGCGGGCGGCGAAGTTCTCTTCTTTGGCCTTGTGATAATAGTGGTCCCGCTTGTTATAAGCCATCCTGCCCGAAGCCCCGCTTACATCACGGTGACTTTACGGAGGAGGTCGAGATCCTCGAGCGCCTTACCGGAGCCACGGACCACGCAAGTGAGCGGATCTTCAGCAACGGTGACCGGCAACCCGGTCTTCTCTTTGATCAAGATGTCGAGGTTCGAGAGCAAAGCGCCCCCACCGGCGAGGACAATCCCGTTGTCGACAATGTCGGCCGCGAGTTCCGGAGGAGTCCGCTCGAGAGCGACCTTGATCGCATCCACCACAGCCGATACAGGCTCGGCCAGGGCGTCCCGGATCTCTTCGCTGTTCAATTCGATCGTCTTCGGAGCACCCGAGATGAGATCCCGACCCTTCACTTCAAAAGTGCGCTCTTCTTCGAACGGATAGGCGCAACCGATCGCGAGCTTGATTTGCTCGGCGGTGCGCTCTCCGATCAGGAGCGAATACTTGCGCTTGATGTAGTTCACGATGGCGTCGTCGAACTTGTCGCCTGCGACGCGGACGGATTTGGAGTACACGATCCCACCGAGAGAGATCACGGCGACCTCAGTGGTTCCGCCACCGATGTCGACGATCATGTTTCCGCTCGGTTCACGGATCGGGAGTCCGGCGCCGATCGCGGCGGCCATGGGCTCCTCGATCAGATACACTTCGCGTGCACCGGCGGACTGCGCGGATTCTTTCACTGCGCGCTTCTCGACCTGGGTGATTCCGTAAGGGATACAGATCATGATCCGGGGACGGATGAAGCTCCGGCCTTCGGATGCTTTGGTGATGAAGTACTTGAGCATCGCCTGGGTGACTTCGAAGTCGGCGATCACGCCGTCTTTGAGAGGGCGGATGGCCTGGATCGAGCCCGGTGTTCTTCCGAGCATCTCTTTGGCCTCTTTGCCGACAGCGAGAACGCGGGTTTGTCCGCGGGCATTCCGGTGAATCGCCACGACCGAGGGTTCGTTCATGATCAGGCCACGACCTTTCGAGAACACCAGCGTGTTCGCCGTGCCGAGGTCAATTGCCAGATCGTTTGTGAAAAACTCGATGACTTTTTGAATCATGTCCATAGTTGCCGCCTACCACTTGTAATGTCGGATGTGTTCGCCACGCTCGGCGATCTGACTCATCGACTTGATACCGATCTCGAGATGTTTGTCTGTGAACTGCTTGAAGACCGATGAAGCCGAGCGCTTGGTCTTGATCCCGCCACGCTTGAGGGGCAGATCGGAGACGAGCAACAAAGCACCGATCGGCACCTTGCTGGCGAACCCGGCGACAAACAAGGTTGCCGTCTCCATATCGATGCAGAGAGCGCGCTCATGGTAGAGATCGGCCTTGAACTTGTCGTTGAACTCCCAGAAGCGGTAGTCGGTGGTGTGGACCACACCCGTGCGGTAATCATAGCCGCTCTCGACGAGGATTTCGGATACGAATTTCTGAATCTTGAACGTGGGGAGAGCCGGGACCTGCCGAGGCAGGAAGTGGTGTGAAACACCTTCGTCACGGATTGCGGCTGTGGGCAGGATGAAGTCGCCCTTTTTCAGTGAGCGGTGGAGTCCGCCTGTCATGCCGAGGAAGAGCACCGCTTTCGGGTCGATCACGGCCAGGCACTCGATGATGAGGGCTGCAGTCGGTGAACCGATCGAAAAGTTGATGATGGAAACGCCGTCCTTCTCGGAGTGGACGGCACTCATCGCGGAGCCCCGGGTCTTCACCCCGTTCGACAAGACAGCGAAGCGATCGAGGTAGTACTCGAAGTTGGTGAGGATCACCTGCTTCTGAAACTGCTTTAGGGTGCTCCCCGTATATCGCTCCAGAATGTCGCGAGCGATTTTTTGCTTTCGCACATTCGTATAAATGCGATTAGTATTGGGGATCAAATAGGGGTTTTTTTCCACGATACTCAGACTACCGACTGGGACGGGCTGAAACAAGCGAAATGATTGGATATGTAAGCCACCACATCCCGATCCTCCTCGATCCGATCACCGACTTTTTGGTGACGGGAGTGGAAGTCTTGCCGGAGAATCTGTCGCAGGGCATTATATTGGACTGCACCCTCGGTGGCGGTGGCCACAGCTCGGCCCTGCTCCAGCGATTGCATGAAAAAGTCCCCCATCGCCCAGTCAAGATCGTCGGCATTGACCGCGACCCCGAGGCCATCGCCCGGAATCGGATCAAGTTCGAGAAAGAAATCTCGGAAGGACGCCTAGAAGTTCATCATGGCTCCTTCAGCGACGCCCTCCGCTTCGCAGATGAACGCCCTATTGTCGGCCTCTTGGCCGATTTGGGTATTTCGAGCGACCAAATCGATTCCGAGATTCGTGGCTTCAGCTTTCGTTTCCCGGCTCCGCTCGACATGAGGATGAACACGACCCGAGGCACCCCCCTGTCCGAGTGGCTCGAGCATGTCGGAGAGACCGAGCTGGCCGATGTGCTCTGGAAGTACGGCGAGGAGCGACTCTCTCGCAAGATTGCCCGCAGATTGGTTGATTTGCGCGGAAAAAACGCGCTTCCACAGGACACCGCCGCACTGGCCGAAGTGATCGCCTCGGTGTTCCCCCCCCCGCTCCGATACAAGGGGATCCATCCGGCCACCCGGAGCTTCCAGGCCCTCAGGATCGAGATCAACGAGGAGATCCGGGAACTCGAGACCTTGATCTCGAAAGTGTTCCCTTCGGTGGCCCCGAGCGGGCGCCTTGCCTTGCTTTCGTTCCACTCGCTCGAAGACCGCCTCGTCAAAGAGGCCTTCCGCACCCGCGAACTCTACCAGATTCACACCAAGAAGCCCCTCCAGGCCGATGACGAAGAGCTTGCCCGGAACCCACGTTCGAGAAGCGCAAAACTCAGATTGGCGTCAAGGATCTGACCCGTTCTGCTTCGCGTTGCAAGTTCCCCTTGATCACGTTACGCTTTTTCTGGAATGAACAGGTTCTTCCCCATGTGGACGATTCCGGTGTTGATCGCACTTTCTTTCGCCACGGTCTGGCTCCGCCTGACTGTGGTGCACACCACCTACGAGCTCGACCAAGCAAACAAGACCCTGAACAATCTCAAGCTTGAAAAAGAGAAGCTCGAACTCCGCGTTGCGCAATTGCGATCGCCACGTCGCCTCGAGGCCCTCGCCCGTGAAAAGTTCAAACTCCTTCCTCCCACTCCGGAAAAATTGATCCGGATGAAGGAATAGGAAACGCTCGATGGCGAACACTTACTATCAAACTCCCGCGATCCGCATTCGACTGTCTTTGGTGATCATGGTTTTTGGACTGATTTCCGCGGGAATGCTGGTCCGCTCGACATGGCTCCAGATCATCCACGATCCGAAACTCGCGAAGCTGGCGCGGCGTCAGTTCGAGTCGAAGATCATCATGAAACCGCGCCGAGGATTGATTCTCGACCGCACTGGCGAACCCCTTGCGATCAATCTCGAAACCTCATCCCTTGCCGGGAGTCCTGCCAAGATTCTGAAGTCACGGACCACACTCACTCTTCTGGCTCACGCGCTCGGGACCACGCCGCAAGCTCTGAAAAAGCGACTGGATTCGAAGAAATCTTTTGCCTGGTTCGAACGCCACGTCCGCGACGAGCGCATGGACCAGTTTCGCAAGCTTGGAATCATCCGGGCAAACGGCGAGATGCCCGAAGGCATCTGGATCGTGAAAGAAATGAAGCGGGTCTACCCGCACGGGGAAATCGCCACCTCGCTGATCGGATCAGTCAACATCGACACCGAGGGGCTGGAAGGCGTGGAGCTCTGGAAGAACACTTTGCTTCGCGGAAAGAGCGCTTCGGTCGAGGCGTTCAAAGACGCACTCGGACGCCCGACTCTCATTGACTCAAACCCCCAGACCAAGATGGTCGACGGCGAGAACATCACTCTCAGCATCGACTCTTCTCTGCAATATTCGGTAGAAGAAGCGCTGATCACATCGATTGAAAAGTCACGGGCTGACTCGGGAATGGTGATCGTGATGGATTCGAGCAACGGCGAAATCCTCGCTCTTGCTCAAGCTCCAAGCCGCAGGGGTGTGAAGAAAGTCACCGCCATCACGGACGGCTACGAGCCGGGCTCCACCATGAAGCCCCTCATGCTGGCTTCTGCCCTCAACAAAGGCGTGATCCGGATCCAGGACCAGCTCTTCGGGCACTATGGCAAACTCACGATCCAGAAGCGGACCATCAGCGAGGCCGAGGCGCACGAAAAATTCGGCATGATCTCGATGAAGCGCATGATCGAGGTCTCTTCGAACGTCGTCGCCGCACAGCTTGCGCTCAAAATGGGAGCCGAACGCACCGTCCAGGGTTTACGCGAGTTCGGGTTCGGATCCCGCACCGGAATCGCCATGCCCGGAGAAATCGCCGGTTGGATGCCGTCCCAGACCAAAAAGATCCAGCCCCTGACCCTGGCCACCATCGGATTCGGTCAGAGCATCATGGTGACTCCACTCCAGATGATCCGCGCTTACTCCTCTCTTTCGAATGGCGGATACCTCGTCGAGCCGACCCTGATCAAGCGGGGTGAGAAAGAAATCTTCAAACGGATTCCTGTACTGAAAGCCGCAGCGGCTCGTGATGCGACCGAGGCCCTGGTCCAGGTCACCGAGGGCGAAAAGGGAACCGGTCACCTGGCGCGCGTGGAAGGGTATCTGATCGCAGGAAAAACCGGCACCGCCCAAACCGTCGATCCACGTACCAAAAAGTATTCCACTTCCCGCCACATTGCCTCATTCATTGGCTATCCGGTCGGCGTGAAGCAACCCATCACCATCCTGACCCTTCTCGACAATCCACGCGGGATTTACTACGCGGGACAAACCGCGGCGCCGCTGTTCTCGACGGTACTCAAACAAGTCGTGAGTCGCTTCTCGATCCCGACCACCGAGAAGATCCGAATCCCCCTCGTTGAGTCGACCCCGAGCCCCGCTCCCGTGAAGCCCGCGCAAGTCACGGATACGGTACAAGTGGCCCAGTCGAGCGCCGAGATCATCGAGCAATCGCTGGAAAGCACCAAAGAAGTGAATCTCGATCACCCCGTGATGCCATCCGTGATCGGGCTGACCCCGCAAGAAGCGATGCGCGCCCTGCGTCCGTTCCTGCCAAAAGTCCAAGTTCATGGATTCGGGCTCATTCACAAACAAAGTCCCGAGTCCGGCTCCATGATCGCCAAGGGGCTGGATGTCACCCTGCACCTCGGAGAGTGAGATGCACGTCACCGCTGATTCAAAGAGCGTCCGTCCGGGTTCGATATTTTTTGCCCTGAAGGGCGCGCGCTTTGACGGGCATCACTTCATCGAAGAAGCCCTGAAACTTGGCGCAAGTCAGGTCTACTCCGAGCGTGAAACCGGAATCCCGGGCGTGATCGCACTGGGGGAGGGAGCTCGACGGAAACTGGCCGAACTCGCCAGTGAGATGCACGGCCACCCGTCGCAGGCTCTCACCATGATCGGGGTGACCGGAACAAGCGGCAAGACCACAACCACTTATCTGATCCAGCACCTTCTCGAGAGAAACGGAATCCCCTGTGCACGACTCGGGACAAACGGTGGATTCTTCGCGGGGAAAGAAGTCGAAACCGCCAACACCACCCCCGATGCACTCACCTTGCAAGCCTGGTTCGCTGAGGTCCGACAGCTCGGTGCCAAAGCCGTGGTGATGGAAGCATCCTCGCACGCCCTTCATCAAGATCGCTGCTACGGGATTGCCTGGGATGCAACCTGCTTCTTGAACCTGAGCCGCGAGCACATGGACTACCATCCCACTCTGGATCATTACTTTGATGCAAAAGCGCTGCTTTTCACGGCTCACTCTACATTTGCAAAGACCAGCGGCAAAAAACCGGTCGGATTTTCAAATGAAGACTGTGCCTTCGGGAGTCGCCTCCGTCGGGAGAATCCGGATGTCGGCGGATTCTCTCCCCGGAATCAGGTTCGGAATCTAGTGAATACTCCCTCAGGCATCCGTTTCGAGGTGGAACTCGACAACCGTTGGATCGAAGCTTCGTGCCCGCTCTTCGGAGCCTTTCAGACCGAAAACATCCTGGCGGCACTTTCGGTGGTGATCGGGGTAGGCGTCTCCGCGGAGGATGCGTGTCGGGCGCTCGCTGATTTTCCAGGAGTCCCCGGCCGAATGGAGTTCATTCCGAATGACCGCGGCATCGCCGTCTTTGTGGATTACGCCCACAAGCCCGAAGCTCTTGAAAAGGTCCTGCTCGCCATCCAGGGTCGACGGATCATCACCGTCTTCGGTTGCGGGGGTGACCGGGACAAAACCAAGCGTCCGGTCATGGGCGAGATTGCCACGCGATTATCGGATTTTGTCATCGTGACCAGCGACAACCCGAGAACCGAGAATCCTTCAACGATTTTAGCTGAGATCGAAGCAGGCATTCCGAAGGAGAATTATCTGATCATTGCGGATCGGGCTCAAGCCATTCGCGAGGCCATCCGGCGCGCAACCCCTGGAGACCTGGTCCTGATTGCCGGGAAAGGCCACGAAACCTATCAATTAATCGATGGAAAAACGCTCCACTTCGATGACCGAGAAGAAGCCCGAAAAGCACTGAAATCGTGACACCTGTGTCAACCCTTACACAGTGATTTCATGCGCTCTTGAGCAAATTTTGCCTAGAGCATGAATTTAGCTGGGTGATAAACTGAGGGGAATGGGGACTCGTAAGCTGTGGCAATGGGGAGTTTTGGTCGGCTGGATCGGTTTGTACTGGATGAGTCCGGAGCGAGCCTTGGCTCAGGCAGATTTGCTGTCACCTCAGGAGTTGGTCACTCGATGTTTTCAGACCCTCGGTGACATCCGGTTACCATTCAATGATCCACGCCGCGCGGGAATCAACACCCAGGCCAAAGCCCTCGAGTTGTGCGACTTGCTGATCGACGCTCCGAATCTGAACCTTCAGAACGGCAGCATCCAAACCAGCAATTCCCGCATCCGGGTCCAGGAAGCCAAAGACCTGGTTCGTCGATTTCAGCAGTACCACGAGACATTCTTTAAGAGTGACAAGTTCCAACATGTGTTCAACGAATTCGGCTATACCAAAATGCTTCAGGATACTGGAAATCCTGCAGCGTACTTCACTCTAGCCACCTTTGGGCCGGGCTCGGATTATTCGCGTGCGGTGACTGAGCCCTCCGCCCTTCAAGTGATCCGTGGAGGCAGTGCGACCTCCCCGTATGGTAACCTCCTCCGGAATCCCAACAACGGAGCCCAAAGTCTCACTCGCTATGTCGGGAGCGAAGTATACGGTACCGATCGTGGACTTTTTTCCGGGATCCGCATCGCGTCTCAGCCTTCTTCCTTTGTAGCCTCGGGAGGAGTTCCTCCCAGCAGTGAGCAAGCGAGCCAGTTTGACACTTGGGCGTTCCGACCTTCACATGCGGTTGCCGAGGGTTGGTCCCCGCTCTGGAAAAACACGCTCGGGGGAGGCTTCATGGGTGACCCATCCTTCCTGCTGTTGAACTCCGGGATGCCCTTTGGTCAGACGTCTAACGGATCGATGACCCTTCCTCGTCGTTGGTCCCGGGAAGTGATGAATTCTGCCTTGTGCCGAAACGGTCCTTACCTGAAGCAAAGTTCCCCCATACTTACAATCGATCGATCCACCCAGGCGCAACGTCCACCCTTTCGGGAGCCCCTCGGTTGTTTGCAGTGTCACTCCACGATGGACCCCTTGGCGATCGGGATCAAGAACCTTCGGGTCTTGGAATTCTCAGAGACATTGCCTGCAGCTCCGCCCAACTCCGTGATTGCCCCGGTGACCAATGTGTTTTATCCGATCATGTTCCGTCTCCAGTCCAACCAGGTGCTGACCCCGACATCTTCCCTTCCCAATTCCTTTATTTGGCCCGCCCCGGCCAACGGCATCACGAACTTTCACCGTTCCAGGGTTCATGGTCGCTTCACCTACACCTCGGCCTGGCACGGGGATCAAGTCTCTCAAACCTTCGATGCCAATCCAAAAAACCCGGATCAACTGAGCTCCCTGGGCCAGCTCCTCCGCAACAGCCCGGACTACTATCTTTGCGGAACCATCCGTTACTTCGAGATGCTCTCGGGTGTGAAGATCCCTCTCGAGACCGAAAGCCTGCCAGAGCTCTCTCCGGCCACCTCCGCTTACGAGAAAAAGCTGTGGGCCGACCTGAGGCCTGTGACCGAACAGTTTCTCTCGCACAAGAACGCCAAGACTCTCCTCAAGCAACTGCTTCGCACGTCTCAGTTTCAGTCGCGTTCCTGGGGTCGCAAGGTTCCTTCGAATTGGGTCAGGGTCAGCTCCATTCTTCCCAAGTCCGGACCTGCGAGCGGCAACACACCCGTGGTCATCTCGGGGGCGAACTTCGGGACCGGCACCTCGGTTAAAATCGGGGGTGTTCCTTGCACGATTTCCTCGATGAACTCACAGGAAATCCAATGTGTGACCGGCCCACGGGAGTCCGGAACCTTCAGTGTAGATGTGCAGAAAAACAATCAGCTCGATGTCTTGCCGAATGCTTTTCAGTATGTCCCGGCCAATCAATACAGCTCCATCAGGCAGAACATCTTCATTCCGAAGTGCATGGGCTGTCATGCGAGTACCCATCCCAACCTGGGTAGCCACTCGGTCTTGACCGACCCGAACAACGGCCTGGTGAACCTGGCCAACCCGGCTCAGAGCACCTTGTATCTGAGAGTCTCGGGAAGTACGGCAGGCACTCAAATGCCGCTGAACTCACCTGCCCTAAGCCAGCAAGAAATCGATACGATCCTCAGCTGGATCCAAAACGGCGCGCTGAACAACTGATCAGGACGGAACCATGAAAACCCGAAATCAAACACTCAAACTGCCAGATAATTGGAACCAGATGAGCGAGATGGATCGCAGGAGCTTTCTGGAATGGTCGTTGAAACTCGCAGGGATGATGGCAATGGCTCCCATTCTCGAGCCAGCCATTGCCAGTGCACAAACAGCTGGCAACCGGCCGACTCGGTTTGTGAATTTTTTCATCCGGGGCGGATCCTGCCAGCTTTCGAGCTACCTGTCCCCCACCGCGACATCATCCAGCTTGTCTTCGCTGCCATCCCATTGGAAAACGCCGGGTCTGGCGACCTCCTTCCGACCCAGTACTGCGAGCAAAGCCACCGAAGAGAATGTCGATTTCAGCACATCCCAGGCCTATGGCACCCCCTCTCAGGGAAGCCAACCCATCTTCCACGCCAGGACCTCAGTGGGACCGTGGCAAATGCCTCTGCTTTGGAGCTCCATGATCCCGGTCGGGGAAGGAACTGGAGTGGCTTCGATGAAGAGCCTGATCCAGAGTAATTGCGCCCTCATTTACGGACTGGAGTCCGCACCCGCTCATCCAATTGCCGAGACCATGCTCCTTGATCCGGAACCGGGAGCGTTCACGGTCGGCGGCTACATCTCTGCCATGGCCGGAGCCGGATTTTTCCCGGCCATCGCCGATTCCAGAGGGATCCGCCCATTTAAAACCCTGTCCGGATCTGGCCTCCGTGTTTTCAATCCTTTCGATACGACTGGCGGACAGGCCACTGACCTCCTCCGTGCCGTGAACCCGATGACGGACGAAGTGAGTCAAAACTCCGGAAGAAGAGCCTGGTTCCAGCAGATGCGGGCGAAGATGCTCCAGTCTGTCGAGTCCATGCGACTCAACAACATGATCTCTCGGCCAGGAATTTCAGAACTGTATCACTTGCTCGGTCAGGCACAAAACTCGGTAGACTCGAACCTGTACGCTCATGTTCTGACCGACTTTACGAGCACACTCGCCAAATATCGGAACATCTTGGCCCGGGCTAAAAACATGGCCACGAACAGCATACAGGGTATCTCGGACCCCGCTACCGTGGCCGCGAATCCAGTGATCGCTCGTTCCATTCTGCGTAACTTCGAAGGCCCGAATTCGGGTAGACAGTCCATCTCGAATGTCGCGTCACTGTTCACCGGAGGTGGGCAATTGTCCGTTCATGATTCATTTGCGTGCACCTTCGCCATGGCGGAAGTTGCCCTTCGGAACAACCTGACCCGCGTTCTTCAGCTCGGATTCGGTGAGGGGATGGTGAGCATGCGTTACGTCATGTCCGGTAACACTCAGACCGAGTGGGATGCCCTTTTCGACAATCACGAACGGGGAGTGGTGGCGAACTTGATCGCAACCTCGGCTTTTTATTACATCTTCAACACGATGTTGTACGAGCTCCGCCGGAACATCCAGGGCATCACCTCGAGTCCCGGAACCCTGACCAACTCTCCGACAGCAGCCTTGCCGAGACTCAACGATCTGATCAACGGGAGCAGCTCAGCGACCCCGGCACCTCCACCTCCGAGCCCTTGGCGAGACACCGTGATTCTTGTGAACACGGAATTCCAAAGAAACCCGGACTCCCATGGGGGCGGCAGCCAACACGGATACCACGGCTCGAGCGCGGCTTTATTCTCAGGCAGAATCAGTGGTGGTCTGAAGGTGTTTGGACGCACCACTTACGGAACCCAGGCCAACCAGTACGGCTCCTATCCGGGAGCTTGGGGGCGGGCTTCGGTTCAGATGAACACCTCCTCCGGTCGACCGGTTTCTTTCAAGGATCTCGGTGCGACTTTGGCGGGACTTTTCGGAGCCAACCATCAACATCACCATGACCTGACCACCTTGCTTCAGCGATCTGAAAGATTCCTGCAGCTGGACTCGAATGGTGACATCGTGCTCAACGGCACTGTCGTTCAACCTTATCAACTGGTGAACTCATGAAGAATAGAAGTCTGATTCTTTTGATCCTTGGTTTTCTTCTCGCCAAAACCGTCTCGGCTCAAGGGCCTGGAGGAACGGCCTTGATGAATCCGGAACTGTTCCAGGCATTCGGTTCGGTCATCAGCGTTTCCGGCTACCCCGCACAGGATGTGGCGTGGCCGGGGTATCGCCTGCTAGATGCCAATGGGGTCATGCGAGTGCTCTCTGATGTGACCGGTCCTGCGGCTCCTCTTGAGCAACACAGCACAGCAAGCCAGTATGTCTGGACCGGGTTCGGCGGCGGGGAAAATAATTTCAGGATTCAAACGCGTTTTGCGGATTTTGGAAGCACCTGTGATTTGAACAACCCGAACCGAACGGATGGAAACCAAGTCACCCAAAACCCACCGCCCCCCAATTACGGTAATGGCCTTTCTCAAAACATTCAGAGCGGGCCCTACAATACCTGTGGCGGGAATGATCAGTTTTCGCAGAACAATTTTTCCCCCCTCCCTCTCACCACCCGCGCGGCTTGGCTCTACCGTGTGTGTCGGAGAATCGGGGTCGGCGCCAGCAGTCCTCAAATCGCCACGATGGTCGAACGGATTCGGGTGCCGGATCCGACTCCCACCCCGGTTCCGGGCACTGGATTGAACGTGTCGGTTCATCAAGAGGTAATTAGAATTGACGGGGCCACAACCAACCCGGCACTGAGCTACAACTGGTGCTCTCGCATTTCAGCACCGACTGAAGCGGACTACCAGTCACTGTTCCGAGCGTTCTATCCCGGAAGGAACATCCCTCAAATCATTGATCCGACCCGATCCCAGTACGTACCCTCCAAGGTTTCCTCGCGCCGGACTTCGCTTTCTCCGACAGCACTGATCTTCACCATGAACCTTCCAGCGGCGAAGGCGCAGGGCCTGATTTCAGTCGGCGGAGCCAACCAAGCCCCCCAGTACCGTGAACACCTGATGACCTTGGTCACAGAGAGCAACCAATACATCGACACCCTACCTTCATCCGGTACGACCGGGTGGCAAGCCCTTGAAGACAGATGTCTGCCTGTTCCGGGTGCGCCTCTCCCGAACAAAGACCAGATCAAGGCTCTGGCTGCCTGGCGCGCGCTCTTCACGACGATGTGTATGGATCCGGGCTGGCAAGTGCTCTAAGTTTCCACCTCACCAGGAATTCAGATCAGGAGATCACTTCCACATTTCGGCACTCTTTTTCGAGCGCCGCAATCACCTCAGCTGCATGATCCGGACCTCTCGTTTCGAGCATGAGCTCCACCTCGGTCTCATCGAGGCGGATTTTCATCTCGGAACGGTCGTGGATGGCCTGCAAAATATTGGCCTTGAGCCCTGCAATCAGTGCCGTCAGCTTGGAAAGTGAGCCGGGCCGGTCAAGAATCTGGACTCTCAGGTGAATCCGGCGGCCTGATCGCATCAAGCCCCGATCGATGATGCGAGAAATGAGATTCACGTCGATATTCCCGCCGCACACCACGAGCACCACCTTCTTGCCTTCAAACTGATCCTGATACCGGTCGAGCGCGCCCAGTACAATGGCCGCACTCCCTTCGACCAGCAGTTTGCATTTCTCCATGAAGCGAAGCACATTCATGGCGATCTCTTCTTCATCCGAGGTGTAAACCTGGTCTACCAGCGGCAAAAGGAGTCCGAACATCTCTTCGTTCGCTTTTTGGACGGCGATCCCATCAGCTAATGTGCCTAAGTTAGGGCTCTCGACAAGGGTCTTGGCTTCGAGCGATCTTGCCATCGAACTCACATTGGTCGACTGGCAGGCCACAATTTTCACTGAGGGTTTCAAGCTTTTGAGTGCGGTTCCCATTCCGGCACACAGTCCACCTCCCCCGATCGAGGTGACCACATAATCGACATCAGGAAGCTGAGACAAGATTTCGAGACCGAGAGTACCTTGTCCTGCGATCACCAGCGGATCATGGAAGGCATGTACATAGGTCCGGCCGGTTTCTTTCATGATCCGCTGAGCGGCCAGGTAGCTTTCGTCGTAGTTGTTACCCTCGAGATGAACCGCGGCCCCCAGCGCTTTGGTGTTCGACACCTTCATCAGTGGAGCGGTCTCAGGCATGACAATCAATGCCGAGGTATTGAAATGTCGGGCTCCCCAGGCCACGCCCTGGGCATGGTTTCCGGCACTTGCGGCGATCACCCCGCGCTTCTTCTCGTCCTCGGTGAGTTTCGATATCCGATACGTCGCCCCACGGATTTTGAAGGAGCCCACAGGCTGAAGGGTTTCTAGCTTGAGGTACACCTCGCAACCATACAAACGCGACAAGGTCTCGTTCCGGATTAAGGGCGACGGTGGGAGAATGGAGGTGAGGGCTTCTTGGGCGGCTTCGATATCTTTCAGGGTGATCTTCATTTCATCGATTCTTTCTGAGGACTCACTTCTTCATCGGGACTTTGTTCAAGCCCGGATCGAGCCATTCGTAAAGATCGGCACTGCGATCAGTCGCCTCTGGGGAAGTGTGCCGGATCCAAGCAAAGCACTTCCGACCGAACATTTCTCGGCACTCCGGATCCTTGAAGGCCGGCGACCAGGTTCCGGTGTTGATCACCTCGACTTGGTCTACGGATGTGTGAAGCTCTCGGTGGGTGTGCCCGAAGATCACGCGCTGGGTCTTGGTGATCCTGGCCACCAAAGGGGCGTTCCGGAACAGCTCTTCCATGGTTTCAACGATCACGCTTTTGATTTTGGTGGAGTAATAAACGAGACCCGGGAAAAACAGGAAAAAGCTCAAGAGCCACCAACCAAGTGATACCGGCACGATCAGGTTCAACACCGCATAGATCTGAAAGCTCATGAACGAAATGAACATCAAGATCAATAGGCGATCGAGCCAAAGCTCCTGGGCGATCTTGAGTGGGTTGAAGATGGCCGAATGGACCCTGAGCTCGTTGAGGGTCCGGATCATCTCGGGCGAGGCGTTCGCTTTCTCGGCAATTCCATTCACCCGCTGTTCCACATAAAGAGGATCCCGCATGGCCGGAAGGAGTCCGTCTGCAACCGCCACCCAGAAGGCGACGACTGCGCTCCAAGCCCAGGTAAGCGGCAAGAGGGGCTGGACCCGGATGGCGTACTTGTAAAAGAAGCGGAAGTACTCGGGCAAGGTCATGATGAAGGTGCTCTCGACATGCGGATTGAAGAGCCCCATGGCATTGGTCATGTAGCGTCCGGCGATGTTCCCGAAGGGCAGGCGCACCTCGACCCGCTTACCGATCTTGATGAAGGGGTGGATCGGGGAATTGGCCACACAATAATCGTCGTACTGGTTTCCGTGCTCGATCGCTGTGTCACCATTGGAAACATAAATGAACTCGCAAAACCGAACCCGCGCCTCTTCTTCTTCCGTCAGACGCAGGAACTTCAGGATCTCTTTTTGCACCAGGGGCCAGTGGAGCTCGATGTCGTGGTTGCCGATCACAAACACAAGCGAGTTGCCTTTTTGGATGAAGTCCCGGATGGCATCAAAGAAGACCGGATGGTCGCCTAAGATGACCTCCATCTTGAAGCGGCTCTTTTCTTCCTCGGGGAAGAGGCCACGCTTCTTTTCGATCCAGGAGACATTGAAGGACGTGTGAAGCGGCAGGCGCATCACCGAGTCGAAGTCGAAGATGTCTCCATTTAACACCAACTCGATCGGATCGTCTTTGGCCTCGGCCTGGATGAACCGAAGCAAGCGCTTGAAGCTCTGGTCAATGAAGAACTTGGGACGCTTGAAGCGCTTCCAAAGAGAACGCCCGGGCTGGCCAAGCTCGGCGTCGGCCAGATGGATATCGCTTAAAACCACGGTGTGCAAGCGACTCGGCATGATTCAATTTTAACACAAATGCGGTATAAAAACTCAATGAGTTTCGGCGAGTCCCCGGGCCAGGCGTTCAGCCAGACGAGTGATGGAACCCGCCCCGAGCGTCAGAATCAAGTCATCCGCTTTACGGTTTCGGAGCACCCATGCTTCGGCATCCTCAAGCCTTTCGACTTCATGGATCTCGATCCCGAAGCCCAAAGTGGCCCGGATGGCCCGAATCAGAGCTCCGGTATTGACCCCTTCGATGGGTTCTTCGCTTGCGGCGTAGATCGGCAGCATGAGGAGCACGTCCGTGTCCCGGAAACAGGTCAAGAACTCTTCCCAGCAGAGCTGGGTGCGTGTGTAGCGATGGGGCTGGAACACCGTCACGATCCTGCCTGCCCCGGCCTGACGGGCGGTCTCGAGGACGGCCCTGATTTCGGTCGGGTGGTGGCCGTAGTCATCGACCACACGGATTCCGGTGGTCGCAGACTCGTAACGCAGGTCAAAGCGCCGACGCACATGACGGAAGCTCTGAAGCGCCTCTTGGGCAGCCAAAAACGGAGCTCCGGCCGACAGCGCCACACCCACTGCACCGGTGGAGTTCAGTACATTGTGACGACCCAAGACCGCAAGGGTCACCGGACCGAGCAAGGCATGCGCCTCGGCCCGATCGGGGCGAAGCCACAGCTCGAAGCATTGCTTGCCGCCCGCAACAACCTTAAGGTCGCGGATCTGGAGGTCGGCTTCATCGCTAAATCCATAAGTGCGGTAGGGCTTGGTCAAAAACGGAAGGATCTCGCGCACGCCCGGATCATCGATGCAAAGCCAACTCATGCCATAGAAAGGCAACTGTTTGGTGAAGCGGATGAAGGCCTCGTTCAGTTTTTCGCGTGTGCCATAAAACTCCATGTGATCGAGGTCCACATTGGTGATGATCGCGTGAGTGGCCGGCAAAAGGTGGAAGGAACCATCGCTTTCGTCGGCCTCGACCACGGTGACCGTGCCCTGCCCCATCTTGGCATTGCTGCCAATTGCTTCGACCTTGCCGCCTACCACCACAGTGGGATCCATCCCGGCGGTAATCAGAATCTGAGCCGCCATCGAAGTGGTCGTGGTCTTGCCATGGGTTCCCGCCACTGCGATGCCGGTCTTGCCTCGCATGATCTCGGCCAGCATTTCGGCGCGAGGAATCACAGGAATCCCGTGCGCCCGCGCCTCGATGACTTCGGGGTTGTCGGCCTTCACAGCGGAGCTGATCACCACCACGTCCGAATCGGTGGGCAGGTTTTGGCGCGCATGACCCAGCTGAATGCTGGCGCCCATGCGGACGAGCCGCTCGGTGGTTTCTCCGTGACTCAGGTCCGAGCCACTGACCCGATGACCTTGCGAAAGGAAAATCTCGGCGATGCCGCTCATGCCGATTCCCCCAATGCCAATGAAATGCATCCGGTAGACACGGGGCTGGCTCATTTTAAAAGGTCCTCCACAATCCGGGCTGCTGAATCACTCCGGTAGAAGGCGCGTACCCGCTCTTCCATGCTCCGGATGCGCTCGGGGTGGCGCTTCAGGTCCAGCAAAAACTCCGCGAACTGCGCCCCGGTGAGCGAGGCTTGCGCCACCACTAGGGCGGACTGGGCCTGCTCGAAGATGCGGGCATTCACTTCTTGATGATTGTCGGCCGCGGTGGGAAGCGGGATGAACACGGCGGCTCGCCCCACGGAGGCGATTTCGCTCATGGAGGAGGAACCCGAACGGCAGACCACCAGATTGGCTTGGGCATAGCACGCGCCCATGTCGTCGATGAATTTTTCGACCCTCGCGTCGAATCCGGCACGCTCGTAGCCCGCCTTGACCCGCTCGTAATCTTTGACACCGGTTTGGTGGATGATGCGCAGGTTCTCGGTTTTGAGGTGAGGCAGGCTCTCGAGCATCATGGTGTTGATGCCGATGGCACCCTGACTCCCACCGAACACAAAGAGCGTGAAGGGCTCGGCGGGGGCGGGAGGAAGCAATTTTAACGATGAGCGAATGGGGTTGCCGGTGACCAGGATCTTGCCTGCAGGAAAATTGCGCCCACCGGCCTCGAAGGCGCAAAACACCCGGTGCACCCACTTGCCGAGTACGCGATTGGTGAAGCCCGCCACTGAGTTTTGCTCGATGATGGCCGTCCGGATGCCAAGCACCGGCGCCAGAATACGAGCCAAGAGCACCACAGGACCGGAAGCGTAGCCTCCCACCCCGATCACCGCATGGGGCCGATACGCGAGCAGAATGAAGAACGCGCGAATGAAACTCAGTGGAAGCTGAATGGCGGTCTGGAGGCGGGTCTTCAGGCTCACGCGGTTCAGGGCACCGATCTTGAGGAGCTTGAGTGCGTAGCCGTGTTTGGGCACCAAGCGCGCCTCGAGTCCCTGCTCGGCGCCGACAAACAGCACTTCAGGATCAAAGGTGCCTGACTCAGAAAGCTTCCGCTTCCATTCGTCCGCAATGGCCACTCCGGCCAGAATGTGCCCGCCCGTTCCGCCACCGGCCACCAATAGACGCTTACTCGGCTTCATAGAAGCTCCCACGATTGGCTTTTGAAATGCTGTACAGAATCCCGATGGCCATCAGATTCAGGGTCAGGGCCGATCCGCCGTAGCTGATGAAGGGCAAAGTCAAACCCTTGGTGGGCAACAGCCCCATGCCGACTCCCATATTGATGAAGGCCTGAAGGCCCAGCAGCAGCGAGATGCCGCAGCCTAGGTAAAATCCGAACCGGTCCTGACGCTCATTGAGCGCAATCCATGAGATCTTGAGCCCACGGTAGATGAAGAGCACATATGCGGTGATGACTCCAACGACGCCCACAAATCCGAGCTCCTCGCCGATCACCGAAAAAATAAAGTCATTATGCGCCTCGGGCAAAAAGAAGAGCTTCTCTTTGCCGTTTCCGAGTCCCTGTCCGAAGAGGCTCCCGTTGTGGAGTCCCAGCATGGACTGGATGACCTGGAAGCCTTTACCCGCCGGATCCCGCCAGGGGTCGAGGAAGGTCATTACGCGAGCCAGACGGTAGGGGGAGGTCGCAATCAGAATGGCCCCGAGCGCGCCTGCACCAAAGGCCCCGCCGAACAAGTAGAGCGGGCGCACGCCGGAAAGGTACATCAACACAAAGGTCGTTCCGACCAGGAGAGCCACCGAACCAAAATCGGGCTGTAAAAGGAGCAGCGCCATCATCGGCAGCAAAAGAGCGATCGGCGCAATGATGCCCTTACGGAAATCGTGCAACTCGCGCTGATGCCGGACCAACTGACGGGCCACGAACATCACCCCGACCAACTTGGCCAACTCGGCCGGCTGGAAGCGGAAGAGTCCGAGATTGATCCAGCGCTGGGCACCACCCACGCGCGAGCCGACGCCCGGAATCATCACAGCCACCAGCATGGCCAACACAGTGAACACGGCCAAGGGTGCCCATTGGTACCAACGTT
Organism: Pseudomonadota bacterium; assembly: GCA_027491115.1. Lineage (GTDB taxonomy): Bacteria > Bdellovibrionota > UBA1018 > UBA1018 > CAIMNF01 > CAIMNF01. The sequence continues at coordinate 1,708 of JAIXWV010000036.1, read as the reverse complement.
GGTGAGGAATCCGTGAGGCCATGAACAGAGCCCCAAAGCCCAGCACGGCATAGAGGAGCTGTTTTTTGATGAAGGTGAACCCATCACCGGTACGCTCCTCTGCAAAAATGAACGAAGACGAGTAGACCATCAGGAGCCCGAAGAGCACCATGGCCACCACGAGGATCAGGAGCGCGACGTCTCCTGCCGGCTGTCTCGAGAACAACTTCTTAAAGCTGGTTGACCAGTTTCTTGAAATAATCCCCCCGCTCTTCGAAGTCGCGGAACATGTCCTGACTCGAGCAACCCGGCGACAAGAGGATCACATCGCCATTCCGTGATTTCTGAAAAGACATGAGGACCGCTTCTTCAAAGGTGCCGACCAGATAGGTCTCGGCGTAATCGCCAAGCGCCCGGTTCAGCTTCTCTTTGGCTTCTCCCACCAAAATGAGCAACTTCACCTTCTGCTTCACGATCGGAGCAAGCGGCACGAAGTCCATATTCTTGTCCTTGCCGCCTGCGATCAGAATAATGGGCGAGCGCTTGAAGGCCTGAAGTGAGGCTTGGACGCTTTGAATGTTGGTGGCTTTCGAATCGTTGAAGAAGTACACACCGTCTTTTTTACGAATGTACTCGAGGCGGTGAGACAGACCTTTGAAGCTCGTGATGCAATTCTGGATCGCCTGCTGGCTCACGCCCATGATCCGCGCAGCACAGATCGAAGCCATGAGGTTTTGTTTGTTGTGGTCGCCGAAGAGTTTGAACTGCTCGAGAGGATACACTTCTTCTTGGGCGGTGACCTTGGTGATGACCGAGTTCTTGCTGGCATCGTAGTAGGCGCCGAAGAACTTCTCGGCGAACTCGCCTCCGATGTCCATGGGGTTCTTGAGGGTGAACCACACCACCTTGCCTTGGTTGTCGTCGGCAAAGGTTTTGAGAACCGCATCATCGTAATTGAGCACCACCCAAGAGTTGCGGTCACACACCTTGAGGAGGCGCTTTTTGGCCGCAATGTAGGCGTCCATGGTTCCGTAGCGGTCGAGGTGGTCCTGGTCGATGTTGGTGAAGATGGCCACGGCCGGGACCATGCGCTCGGTGAGTTCCAACTGGTAGCTCGAAAGCTCGCACACGGCTACTTGGCCGCTTTGGCCGGCGGTGATGTACTCAATCAGCGGAGTGCCGAGGTTTCCGCCCACAAAGGCGCCCTTTTGGTCGGACTTGAACATTTCGCCCACCAAGGTCGTCACCGTGGACTTGCCATTGGTGCCGGTAATTCCGATGAGAGGCTGCTCGAGTTCGCCCACCGCGAGTTCAATCTCAGACGTAACAGGAATGCCCTTCAGCTTGGCTTGCTGGAGGAGCTGATGGTTCAGAATATTCACTCCGGGGCTCACGAGAATCATCTCGGCTCCAAAAAAAGATTTCTCAGTGTGCCCGCCGAATTCGAATTCGACCTTGAGGTCTCCGAGTTCCTTCAGGCTGTCGGCCAGCTCGGTGCGCTGCTTGGAGTCGGTGATCATCACCCGGGCCCCTTGCTTGACCAGAAACTTGGCCGATGCCACGCCCGAGGTTCCGCATCCGACGATCAGTACTTTTTTACCTTTGAATTTGCTCATGTGTTTCTTCCTCTAAATTTTCAGCGGAGTTTCAGGGTCGCCAAAGTGGCGAGCGCCAGGATGATGGAAATGATCCAAAAACGAACAATCACCTTCGGCTCGGCCCAGCCCTT
>JAIXWV010000006.1 GCA_027491115.1 Pseudomonadota bacterium | reverse complement strand
TTCGAGCCACAGGCGCTGAGGAGCACCATCAGACCGACCATCGAAAACAATGAAAACGATTTCATGAGTTTCTCCCTCTTCTACTCTCACCCTTGAAGAAAGCATGGAACGTGCCAGGGAGCGTGAATTCCCGTCTGGTGGATTCTATTGGGAAAATCAATGGATTTGTTTGAATACAGGTGTCGAGGCTTCTCGAGACTGTCGAACCCTTTTACAGTGGAGTCATGGGACGCATGAATCGGGACGCACAGAGAAAAATCATATTGGATCTCTATACGCGGTTCCATGATGTCTCTTTTTTGGAGTGGGACCCGCTTTCAGTGATCCGGGAGTTCCGGGGAACACCCGATCAAGAATACATTGCACTGGTTTCGGCACTTTTTGCATTTGGAGGGGTGAAGCAGATCATTGCCTCGGTACGCAATGCGATCGAGCGAATCGGCTTGGTGGAGAGCCCCGGAATTCTTGGTCGCGATTTAGAGAGTTTGAACCCGGTTTTGAATGGGTTTCGGCACCGGATTTATGTGGACCGGGATCTGGTCCATTTGACCTTGCTCTACCAACAGTCGTGTCGGGTCTATGGGAGTCTGAAATCACACTTTCTTCATCATCACCGCCAGGAGGATGACACCATCGAGGCGGGGTTGCGGGGTTTGATTTCGGACTACCGGCAGTGGTCCGATGTGAGTCACCATTCACCCGGGCCCCACTTCAGACACATGTTGAACTCTCCCGAGGGAGGGAGCACTTGCAAGCGTTGGCTCATGTTTCTGAAGTGGATGGTTCGACCGGATGATGGAATTGATCTCGGACTGTGGTCAGGTCAGCCTGAGTTGACCCCGCGGCAGCTTCTCATCCCGCTCGACACCCACCTGTTCAAGATTTCAAAAAAACTCGACCTAACGCGCAAGAAAACCGCCAACTGGATGACTGCCCTGGAGGTGACCCGAAATCTGGCACAAATCGATCCCCGGGATCCGACCCGGTTCGACTTTTCTTTGTGCCGATACGGGATGTTCGAATACCGGGGAATATTGCCCGAATCGAAGAGTAGTGGATGACAGTGTCATTCCGGCGCGATAAACTAAAAGCGGAAAAGTCGAAAGGATTTCGACGGGTTCAATTGAATGATCGGATGGAGAAACAGGGGCAAGATGGCCCTGCTTCTGCTGCTCATGGCAGGTGCGGGGTGTGGTCGGGTGTGGCCGGGGCGATTCGGTCAGAGCGCCTCCGTTCAACCACCGCCATTATCCTCCTTGACGGTGAATGTGAGTGAGTTTGTGGTCGGGACCTCCGAGCAAGCCACGCTTACTGTGAGCCTGATCGATGAACAAGGCCAGGCCTTGGTGGGGGTGACTCCCGTTCTTGGAGTCAGTGGATCCCAGAACACGGTGAACTGCTCTCCGTCCAATCTTGCGGGTAGTGCCACTTGTACGGTGAGTTCCGCTGTGGCCGAATCGAAGACCGTGACCCTGGTGGATCCGCCTCTGACGACGTCAAGCGTGGTGGTGACCGCGCTCCCTGCAAACTCTTTCCGTTACGTTTGGAAGGCACAAAATACGGCCACTTTACCCTTGGTGCTCGGAAGGAGTTACAACTTCACCGTGTATTGGGGTGACGGGACTTCGGATCAGATCACCAGTCCTCTCGACTCTGATCGGACGCACACTTATGCTTCGCCGGGGGATAAATCCATCACTTTGGTGGGAACCTTCGACCATTTTCAGTTCGCAACGAACCCCGAGCGCATCTTGGATGTCACGCGGTGGGGGAGCACGACTTGGGGTTCGATGAATGGCATGTTCAAGAATGCCACGAATCTGGTGAACTTCAGTGCGACGGATGTTCCGGACACGAGTGCTGTGAGCGACTTTTCAGAGATCTTCATGGGCGCCACCTTGTTCAACGGTGATGTCACCCAGTGGAACACGGCGGCTGCCACGAACATGCGTCGGATGTTTCGGGGCGCGGTGGCTTTCAATCAGGACATCAGTTCGAAGGGGGGTGGGATTTGGGAGGTTTCATCCGTATCTGATTTTTCAGAAATGTTCAGTGCCGACATCAGCGACTTCTCGGTCCTCTTCACTCCGGCTTACACCAGCATGGCGTTCAATCAGAACCTCTCCAACTGGGCGACGATCCATGCTGTTAATTTCTCAAGGATGTTCGCTGGCTGCGAAAGCTTCAATCAAAATCTTGGTTCCTGGTTCACAGTGAATGCGACGGACATGTCCTTCATGTTCATGCATGCGAAGGTTTTCAATTCCGACCTCATTGCATCGGGAAATTCATGGAACGTTTCCAATGTCACGACCTTCGAAGGCATGTTCCAGGGGGCGACTGCTTTCAACGGGGATATTACGAACTGGCATCCGCTTAACGCGTTGACCCTCAGAAGAATGTTCGCCCAGGCCGCTGCGTTCAACCAGAATATTCAGACCTGGGATACCAACGCGGTAACCAGCCTATATGAAACCTTCTATGGAGCAACAGCTTTCAATCAGCCCATCGGAGCGTGGAATACCGGCTCGAATCTCTCGCTCTATCGCACCTTCTGGACAGCGGCTGCATTCGATCAAGATTTGAACGGCTGGAACACTTCACTTGTGACCACCATGCATGCAACATTTTTTGGTGCGACGAGCTTCAACAATGGAGGTGCGCCCCTGAATTGGAACACATCGAGTGTCATCCGAACCTCGAACATGTTCACAGGAGCGACCTCGTACAATCAGCCCATGGAGGCGATTGGGCCTGTTTGGAACTTTTCGAAGGTCACGGCCATGGAAGAGATGTTCCAGGGTGCTATCGCATTCAATCAGGATTTGTCATCCTGGGATACTTCTTTGGTACAAAGCATGGTGGGGATGTTTGATGGGGCGACAGGTTTCAATGGACGGGTCGAGACATGGAGTACATCGAATGTCCTGTCATTCTATCGGATGTTTTTGAATGCCGTGAACTTTAACCAGCCGGTGGGGACTTGGGATGTGTCCAAAGCCACGAACATGGCATCGATTTTCTATAATGCACGAACCTTCAATCAAGACGTGAGTACTTGGAACCCAAGTGCCGCGACCACCATGTCCCGGATGTTCATTGGCGCGGAGGTTTTCAATCAGGGAGAGAATTGCGGGGATACAAATCTCGCAAAGACCTCGAACTGGAGCACGGCCATGGTGACCAATATGGATCGCATGTTCGAGGATGCGGTATGCTTCAATCATCGGCTTGATTTTAATACGGCCTCGGTCACGACCATGGTTCGGGTGTTCAAAAATGCGGTCAAGTTCGATCAACCCATTTTGATGTGGGATGTCTCGAACGTGACGGACATGACCGAGATGTTTCTTGGAGCGATTAATTTCAATCAGGACATTCATTCCTGGAATGTGTCGAGTGTGAGAAAGTTCACGCGAATGTTTCAAAATGCCACGATCTTCAATGATGCGGGAGTGGCCTTGTTTTGGAACTCGACTTCGGCAACGGACATGGACTACATGTTCTTTCGAGCGACATCTCTCAATGTGCCGGTCGGCCTGATCACCAACCTGGTGATGAACATGGACTACATGTTCTCAGGCGCGGCCGCCTTCAATCAGCCGTTATCCCCGGGGGTTTTTTGGAACACATCAGCTGTGGTGAGCATGCGATACATGTTTTTCGACGCAGCCGCTTTCGATCAAGACATCTCTGCTTGGGATGTCTCCTCCGTTACGGATGCCCGAGCCTTCCATGGAGGATCCAACACCACTGGCTGGATCCAGGCGGAGCGCCCGAGTTTCGGGCCGGGAGCGGGGAGTCGCAGAATGTTCCTCACCGGAGCGGTTTTCAATGGGAATCTCGGAGGTGTGCCTGGAGCTGATGCCCTCTGTATGGCGGATGGGAATCGTCCTGCCACAGGTTTCTATCGGGCCTTGTTGGTGGCCATGGGCCAGCGATCCGTCCAGCTTCCGGGGGCTCCCGTCAATTGGCCTCTCCAAGCCTCGATGCAGTACACTCGTGCCGATGGAACTCTGGTGGCCACCACAACGCCACAGAGGGTATTTCCGCCAGTTCCTTTCGATCTGGCAATCTCGCCAATTGGAGGTCCATTCTGGACAGGGATGGATCTGGCCTATTCCAGGGTCGAAAATTGTCTGGATTGGACCGCGAGCGGGGCGGGAGAGGGTGGAACCAGTAGCGGGCTTGCCGCTCTCACTGCGGACTCCGTCACCTGTAACCAGAGTCGTCGCCTGCTTTGCGTAGAAGAATAATGAAGAATGGTGCCTAGGACTGGATTCGAACCAGCACGCTTTTGGCGCTCGCCCCTGAAACGAGTGCGTCTACCAATTCCGCCACCTAGGCACAGTGAATTCACGCAGGGATTTTGATCGGAAGTGGTGGGTAGGGACGGAATCGAACCGCCGACACATGCCTTTTCAGGGCATTGCTCTACCGACTGAGCTACCTACCCCAAGCCGGATTCCGGATCAAAATTGAGCTTTAGAGTTATGCCAGATCCCGGGATTAGGCAAGGGATGAATCATTCAGTGGACGAATTTTTGAAAGGATGGAGTCGACCCACTCTTCGCAAGAGGGGAGAGCGGACCGTTGAGCTGAGGCTGTCATCCTTTGCCTCAACAAAGGGCTCAATGGACTCTGGGATTTCTATATTTGGCTTCTTGAAGAGGTTTTCTTCGTTCAGCTCTTCACTCCCGGGGATGGGGGCAGCTGAAGTCCAGGATGTGCTCAATCCGACCAAGAGGGCGATTATCCGAGTAAAGCGGTCAAAGCGGATCGGTTTCATGGGTTCACTCCGTTTTCTGGGTTTTGCATTCGTTGACTCTTTCGGTAGGAAATCGGGAAATCTTGACCCGGTACGGGCAAAAACTTCCATGATGCAGGCGGTTGGAGGGGATTGAATTTTGACGTCGTCAAAAATCCGCCCAAAAAGGCGTGTTTCTGACTTTTTTTAGGGTTTGTCGGTTGACAATTCGGGGGGTGAAACCATCTAATCCGACAGAATCGAAACTTTTGGTTTAACCCAATGAAACCTGAGGAGGTCAATGCCATGCAAGTACGTCCCCTGCACGATCGTGTGCTCGTTAAGAGATTTGTCGAAGAAGAGAAGTCAAAAGGCGGGATCATCATTCCCGACACTGCAAAAGAAAAGCCAATCCAGGGCGAGATCATCGCTGTTGGAACCGGTCGCGTGACCGATGACGGGAAAGTCCGTCCCCTCGAAGTCAAAAAAGGCGACAAGGTCCTGTTCGGGAAATACTCCGGAACCGAGATCAAAATCGAAGGCGAAGAATTCCTGATGATGCGCGAGGAAGACATCCTCGGAATCATCCAGTAAACCATCCCTCTATATAGGAGACTCAAATGTCAGCTAAAGAACTGAAATTCTCTCAAGAAGCACGTAACTCCATCCTGAACGGTGTGAATATCCTCGCCGACGCAGTGAAGGTGACCCTCGGACCTAAAGGTCGTAACGTCGTGATCGAAAAGTCCTTCGGGGCTCCGAACATCACCAAAGACGGCGTGACTGTTGCCAAGGAAATCGAACTTTCTGACAAGTTCGAAAACATGGGCGCCCAGATGGTCCGCGAAGTCGCTTCCAAGACCAATGACGACGCCGGCGACGGCACCACCACCGCTACCGTTCTGGCCCAGGCCATCTTCCGCGAAGGCGCGAAGATCGTCGCTGCCGGTCTGAATCCGATGGACGTCAAGCGCGGGATCGACAAAGCCGTCGAAGCCGTGATCGCCGAGCTCAAGAAGCTTGCGAAGCCCATCAAGGACCAGAAAGAGATCGCCCAGGTCGGAACCATTTCCGCCAACAACGATCCTACGATTGGCAAGATCATCGCTGAAGCGATGGAAAAAGTCGGCAAAGAAGGCGTGATCACTGTCGAAGAATCCAAAACCTCCGAAACCACCCTCGACGTGGTCGAAGGCATGCAGTTCGATCGTGGTTACCTCTCTCCTTACTTCGTCACCAACCCTGACAAGATGGAAGCCATTCTCGACAATCCTTTCATCCTGATCTACGACAAGAAGATCAGCAGCATGAAGGATCTGCTCCCGACCCTCGAAAAAGTGGTGCAGAAGAACAAGCCACTGATGATCATCGCAGAAGAAGTGGAAGGCGAAGCGCTTGCGACTCTCGTGGTGAACAAGCTCCGTGGAACCATCCACGTTTGCGCGGTGAAGGCTCCGGGCTTCGGCGATCGCCGTAAGGAAATGCTCCAGGACATCGCTGTCCTGACCGGTGGAACCGTGATCTCTGAAGATCTCGGACACAAGCTCGAGCAAGTCCGCCTCGAAGACCTTGGCCAAGCTCGCAAGATCACGGTCGACAAAGACAACACCACCATCGTTGACGGTGCAGGCAAGAAAGGCGAAGTCGAGACCCGCGTCAAGACCATCCGCGCCCAGATCGCTGAAACCACCTCGGATTACGACCGTGAGAAGCTCCAAGAGCGTCTCGCCAAGCTCCACGGTGGCGTGGCCGTCATCAATGTCGGTGCTGCGACCGAAGTCGAAATGAAAGAGAAGAAGGCCCGCGTGGAAGACGCGCTCAATGCAACCCGTGCAGCGGTTGAAGAAGGCATCGTTCCCGGCGGCGGAACCGCTCTGCTCCGCGCCTCCAAGGTCCTCGAGACCCTGAAAGGTACCAATGCCGAGCAGCAGGCGGGTATCGCCATCGTGAAGCGCGCGATCGAAGAGCCGCTCCGCCAGATCTCCTTCAACGCAGGCCTGGAAGGCTCCATCGTGGTCGACAAGGTGACCAACAACAACAACCCTGCTTGGGGCTTCAATGCTCTCACCGAGACCTACGAAGACCTCCTCGCTGCAGGCGTGATCGATCCGGCCAAAGTGAGCCGTTGCGCTCTCCAGAACGCCGCTTCGGTTGCGAGCCTGATGCTCACCACTGAAACCCTGATCGCCGAAAAGCCGAAGAAAGAATCTCCGGCCATGCCCGGCGGCCACGGCGGCATGGACGGGATGATGTGATTCGCGCCCACGCGCAATCATCGACTTGAAACCAGAATGAATGAGCCGCCCGGGACCGATGGTTCCGGGCGGTTTTGTTTTCGGGGGTGGGTTTATTCGGTCATCTCGAGATACTGGTTGCGGCCGCCGAGATAGATCAGTCCCCAGGTGTAACGGTCCGAGATCCGGATCATCTTTGGTCCCAACGTCGCCGCCAGTTCATTACCCTCAAGGCAGGCATTCAAAAGCAGGTTCGGTACTTTGTTCATCAATGCCCGGTCGAGCACCCGCTTCGGATAGAAGCGGACCACGCTGAATCCCGTGTCGTAGGGGACCAGGCGTTTGCCAAGGCTTTCTTTTTCCGGATCAGCTTCTTCGCCTTCCTTCGGTTTCGAGAATGCGTCGTAGATCGGTCTCTTGACCAAGGCATTCGTGAGATAATCCGTAGTGGTTCGGGTGGCGAAATCCCGGACCGGGCCCACATCGGATACGACCACCTTCTTGATGATCGGACTGGTCACCAGAATGCTCAGGTTGTTCGCCAGTAGATCCGAATACATCAGTTTTCTTTTTTCCGGATCGCTCAGCAAATGATTGCCGGACAACTCCTGGGTGACGATTCCCGCCGCTGCCACCGTATTGGACGACACCAGGTTGTCGAGCAGGAAGGTTTTCCCGGTCCTGCTTTTCGACATGATCTCGAGACAGTTGACAGTGACTCCCCGATCGAGACGCGGATTCTTTTTGCGTTCAATTTTCAATCCTGGGCGTTGGGTCTCGAGTTTTTTCAGGAGCGCTTCACTCTCACCGGGCGTAAGGTCCCATCCACTCTTCGAGTCGAACCGGAGTGATTTCGTTTTCGGGTCGAAGACCGCTTGTCCGGATTCCTTGATGATCCGCACGCCGTCACTCCCTGGCGCTTTCAGGCTCAAAAACCCGTCTTTGCCTTGGATGACCTGTTCCCCTTTCACGAAGTGAATCTCGTCTAGGGTATCGATGTAGTAGGAATAGGGTTGTCCCGCTTCGATTTCGGCAAGGATCCTTCGGTCCAGGGCTCTCAATTCGGCCGGGGTCGGGGTCAGATCCAGGATCAGGGGTTTCTCGTCGCTCAGGTTTTTCTCGAGTAGGGATCGGAAATCGCAGTCAATGGCCAGGGCACCTGCGACGGGAATCAGCAGGAGGCTCGCGATCATCAAGCTGTGCCTTCCGGAAAACAACACCCCTGAGCCTCCTCAATTCATGTCACGAAGGAGTTCATCCAACATGGCCGGAGTGAACACATAAGTTTCGGAACAGAAGTCACAATCAATCTCGAAATCTTTTTCCTCTGCGAGCATGGAGCGGAGCTCTTCCGCTCCGATCAGAGTCAACGAGCGTTTCACGCGGTCCAAGCTGCAATTGCATTTGAGGGAAAGGGATTGTTCCTCGAGGAGTTGGAAAGACTGGTTTTCCAGAAGGTAAGAGAGGAGGAGTGTGGGGGTGCTCCGGATGTCCGAGCTCGAATCGAAGTGGTGGAGTTTTTTGAGATGCTCCTCGATCAGGCCGATGTCGGCATCCGTCGCTCCGGGCATGGCTTGGATCAGGAATCCCTCTGCAAGCGTGATTCGACCATCCTCCATGAAGACCTCAATACCGACCGCAGAATTGACCTGTTCCGACTGGAGCCAGTAAAAGGTGAGGTCTTTAGCCAGGTGTCCGGTCAGTAGGGGTACGGTCCCGATGTAGGGTTGCGCCTCGTCGTGCTTGGTTCGGAGCACCGAAAGTAAACCGATTCCCCAGGGTCCAACGTTACGGGCGAGCTGGATGTCGCCCGGGGCCCGCTCGAGCACGTAGCCCCGCACTTCGCCTGTGGCGTTCGCATCGATGATGGTCTGGTTGGACCAGCCGGAAGATTGGATGTTCAGGTTCACTTTCTCACCGGTCTTGCAGTAGGACGACAAAATCAGTCCTGCAATGATCGCTTCGGCAAGGGCTTTGCGACCGGACGGAGTGAGTTCATGACGGTCGGCCAGGCGGTTTGAAATCTCCGCTGCATTGACCGCAACAGCGCGAATCGTTCCAGTGCCGGAGAGGCACTTTACCCATTTGTCTGATGTGGATTGGAATTCAATGGCCATGGACGAAAGCTCCTAGAAGGTGAGTCCGGTGTGCACGGTGAATGAGGCGAAGGCTCCACCCAAAGACTGCAAGTTGCCTTTCGAGTCTCGCTTCGAGGAGTCGAACATGTTGTGGTACATGAGCTTGGCCCCGAAAAACACCCGATTGCTGATCATCAGATCGATGCCGGTTCCCAACTGCATACCGAACAACAGACCGCTCACTGTGGCGGAATCAGCCAAGGTGAATGAAGGATTGAAGAATCCGAGACCGACCGAGGCGAACGGCACCAGTTGGTCGAAGTACATCAGATTGGCCCTGAGTCCGGCCGCGAGATTCCAAGCCGAAAACGCCCCGCTAGAATGGGAGTGGTAGGCAAAGTGGGTCTCGAACGAGAACAGGTCGCTGACCCCGTAAGTGTAATTGAGCTCGGGCCCGATCGCGTTCTCGTAGGTGCTGGCCAGATTGCCAAGCAGAAAAAACTGCCCCACTCCGATGGAGAGATTGTGGGTGTCGGGTGCGAAGGGTCCTTTTCCATAATCCGGCTGGATCTCGCGCTTTTTCTTTTCAGGCAAGTCCCTGGAAGATCGCGAGAAGGTAATGGATTCGCGGGAGAGGAGGGAGGCCCCATGGGAGTCTTGAGAAACCGAACACACTCCGATCGTGCTCGAGATGAACAACAGGATGACTCTGATACCCGCGTCAACGCGCATGATTAGAGTGTATTCGGTGTCTCGAAAGAAGCAAAGCCTCAATCCGGAATCTCAGTAAAACCCGGTATTTCGGCGGACAAACTTGGAAATCAGAGCGTCAGGGAGCTGACGATCACTGATTCATCTCACTGATTCATCAACGGTGCGTTGCTGACGTTCGCAGAAGCGTTAGCTGCGTTTGCGGCTGCTTCAGCTTCGATGGAAGCCAATTCGCCCTTGAGCTTTTCTGCGATGAAGCCGGAGAAAGAGCCATCGCCGGAACGGATGATGGTCTTCAGCAGGTTCACAGAAGGTTGGGTCTTGGCTTTGCGCTCAGATTCATACAGCAGCTGGGTCAGAGTCGCTGCTGTGATGTCGTTCTTGGTCTTGTTGTCGATCACGCGGATTTCTTCACCGGCGCGGATCATTTTCGCGATCTCATCGAGAGTCACATAGCTGGACTCATGAGTGTCGTACAGTTTGCGGTTTTGGTAGCGCTTGATTACTTTTGCTTCTTTCATACTGCCCCCTACCTCTTGAATTCCGAGGTTGTTAGCTGACGTTATTGTTTCCACTTCGATCGGGGATGCCTGCTCCGGAAAAGCCTCAGTTACCCCTGCTTTTCCACGAAGATCGGTCCTTCCAACGTTGAAGTGGGCTATCGGTATCACGTCTTTTGACATGGCGCAACACCTGTTTGCAAGTTTTTAGGTATCAACAGGGGGCGATAAAGTCAAGCCTCGGCGCCGGGGAGGACTTGACCGGGAGGCTACAGTTTTCAAGGGTTTCTGACGAAAGGGGGATTAAGGGAGGCCTACCTATGGAAGGCTACAAGGTCAGGATTTTGGAATCACTGAGGAAAATTGAAAACAGCCCCTGGGTAGTTTTGAGTCTCCTCCTCTGTGCTTCTTGTGCCACCCCCGGCCAGGGCCCTCTGTTGACCGACCATGACGCGCATAGCAAGATTCGCTCCTTGGCTCAGGCGGATTGGGAGCGGAGCGGTAAAGTGGACGGCGCAGAGTATCACTTTGTCCTGGGCCAGGCTTATTCTCAAGACGGAAAGGTCGAGCGGGCCATCGAAGAGTACCGTGCAGCATTGATTCATGATCCCGACTCGGCATTGATTCATTCCAAACTCGCCGCGGAGTATCTCAAAAAAGGCTCCGTTTCGTTTGCGATTGAAGAGTGTGAGCGATCCCTAAAGATCGACCCGCGCTTGGTGGATGTTCGTTTGATGCTTGGGGGGATCCACGCACTGAATCATGATCTCGACCGTGCCCTTGCAGAATACGAGAAGGTGTTGAAACTCGATGCGCTCAATGACGAAGCGGCCGTCTACAAAACCCAAGTGCTGGCCGAAAAAGAGCGTTTCAATGAGGCTCTGACCTTCATTCGTGCCTTCACCCGTAAGGTTCCTGATTCTGCAGCTGCCTGGTTCTATGCCGGGAAGCTCGAGCAAGTCGAGGGGCATCCTGAGGCCGCACTCCGGGCCTTCCGGAAAGCGCTCGAAATTCGTCCCGGATTCAGTCAGGCCACTTTGGCCATCGGTCTTCTCCTCGAAACCCGGGGCGACAATCGGAAGGCAATCGAAGTGTACGAAGCCCAGGTTGAGGAGCGTTTTGACACCCAGGTGGCCGGAAGATTGGTGACTTTGTATTTGCGTGCAAATCTCTCCGGTCCTGCATTGAAACTGCTTCAATCTATGGTCGCGGTGGATCCTGAGGACCTCAATGCTCGTTTGCGTCTCGGTTTGCTCCACATGCAAAGGGAGAATTGGGTCGAGGCCAAGGAGGTCTTGGGCGCCCTGGCCGCCAAGGTTCCCGATTCCGACAAAGTTCATTACTATCTTTCCGCTGTTCACGAACAGGAAGGGAATTTTGAGCTCGCAATCTCGCACTTGCTGCGGGTTACGGAAGACTCGAAGCTGTTCGAAGATTCACGCCTCCATGCGGCCAGTCTCTGGCGCAAGATGGGCAAGCGGGATCGCGCTCATGATGTGTTGGCGGAGGGGGTGAAGCGTTCGCCCGAGAATCCGGGGCTCTACGTGGCCCAGGCTTCCATGTTCGAGGACGAGAAGCGTTTGTCCGAGGCCGATCGCGCACTCCAGGCTGGCTTGAAGCTTTTCCCGGAACACGAAAAAATGAGGTACTTCCGCGGCGCTTTGCTGGAAAAGCAGGGAAAAATGGACGAAGCCGTGGTTGAGATGCAGCAACTCTTGAAGGTCAATTCCAATCACGCAGATGCCCTCAATTTTGTGGCTTACACTTGGACCACGCAGGGAGTGAGGCTCAAGGATGCCGAAGAGATGCTGAGACGAGCCATTCGATTGAAGCCCGACAATCCATACATCTTGGATAGTCTCGGCTGGAATCAGTTCATGCTGGGGAAGTCAAAGGACGCGTTGATCTATCTGGAGAAGGCAGTCCGACTGAAGGGGGATGAGGAAACCATTCTCGGGCACTTGGTCGAGGTGTATTCCCGAAACCAAATGCCCGAGAGGGCAAGTGCTCTCAAGGCCAAAATCGCCGATCTGCAAATGCGCACCCTCCGGAGTCCTGCTTCGGTTGAAGAAAAGTGATCTTTCCTGCACACTTGCAGGACCATGTCCTTCCGTTCCTCTCACGGATTACTCGTTCCGGCGCTCCTGTTGATAGGGGCTTGTGCTGGCACGCCCAAAGTCTCATTGGATCGGGTGAGTGAAGAGCAGGCCAAGATCTGGCTCGACCGTAACTGTTCGGTTTCACGGAAAGCGCTCACCGGCGAGCTCGTGTTGAAGTCGGATTCTGCCGATTTCAGGGGGCAATTCCCGGCGCAAGTGCGGTTTGAACGCGACGGAGCCTTCATCCTGGAGGTGACGCATTTGCTCGGCGGTACCTTGATGAGGCTGTCCAGTGACTCGAAGACCTTCTCTCTCGAGTTTCCTTCAAAGCCGGATCGAAACCGGAGCGGAATGACCCATTATCTTGGACTCGAGGTACCGATCCTTTCCCAATTGTTGCAGGGTGACCTGCCTTGTCCTCCGGAAGTCCGGAAGGGGCGAGTCCGGGTGTTGGGCCATGTCATCGAGGTCGATTCAGGAGAGTGGACCTGGACCTTCATGAAGGCGGAGCCTCCCGGCGAGGTTCCCGTCCGTGTGGTTCTGGCGCCACGCATTCAGACTCCCGGAGCTGGAAAAGTCGAGTTCGAGATCGTTTCCTGGAACTCGGAAGAGCGGTTTGCGGAAAAAGTCGTGCTCCGAGCCCCCGAGGGGATGCTCAAGTGGATTTGGAAAAACCGTCGATCAGGGGTACAGTGAAGGTTCCCATGACTGACCAAAAGATTCTCGAAGTGAGGAACCTCCAGACCTCGTTCACCACTGAACGCGGCGTGCTCAAGGCCGTGGACGACGTGAGTTTCGATTTGTACGCAGGGAAGACCCTCGGCGTTGTCGGAGAGTCGGGATGCGGGAAGTCGGTGACTTCTCTTTCCATCATGAGGCTCATTCCGAACCCGCCCGGAAAAATCACAGGGGGCCAAATCCTGTACAAGGGACGGGACCTCCTTCAGTTGGGCTCGGAAGAGATGCGGAAAATCCGTGGCAACGAGATCTCGATGATCTTCCAGGAGCCGATGACCTCGCTGAACCCGGTTTTCACCATCGGGAACCAGCTGGTGGAAGCGATTCTCCTGCATCAAGACCTCTCCAAAGCTGAGGCCTTGAACAAGGCGGTTGAAATGCTACGTCTGGTGGGGATTCCCGCACCGGAAAAGCGGATCCGCGATTACCCCCATCAGCTTTCGGGAGGCATGCGTCAAAGGGTCATGATTGCCATGGCCCTCTCTTGCAATCCAAAAATCTTGATCGCCGACGAACCGACGACCGCACTGGATGTGACCATCCAGGCCCAGATCCTCGACTTGCTCCGTGACCTCCAGCAAAAGACCGGGCTCGCTCTTCTGCTCATCACGCACGATCTCGGTGTGGTTGCGGAGATGGCCCACAATGTGGTGGTGATGTATGCCGGTCGGGTGGTGGAGCGCGCGCCCGTGAATGAGATCTTCAAGTCTCCGAAGCACCCCTATACCCGAGGGCTCCTGAACAGCATTCCTGTTCTGAGTCGCGATCCCACGGGGAAGGTGAAGAAGAACCGTCTCGAACCGATTCCAGGAATTGTCCCGAGCCTGTTCGACCTTCCTGTCGGATGCCGGTTCCAGGAACGGTGCTCGCTCGTGTCGGACGAATGCCGTTCGTCCGAGCCGGTACTTCGTGAATTGTCCGGGATCCGTTCGGTCCGTTGCGTGAAAGCGGAAGAGGGGAGCGTATGAGCCACGATTCATCTTCGAGCGATATCCTGTTGTCCGTCCGGAACCTCGTGAAGCGGTTTCCGGTCAAGGGCGGGATCCTGGGTCGTGAAGTCGCCTCTGTCAAAGCCGTTCAAGACATTTCCTTCGACATCCGTCGAGGTGAGACCCTCGGTCTGGTGGGTGAGTCCGGTTGTGGAAAGTCCACACTCGGTCGGTGCATCCTGAGGCTCATCGAGCCTACGTCCGGGCAGGTGATCTTCAAAGGACAGGACATCACGAAGCTTGACTCTCGCGAGATGCGCAAGCTCCGCCGGAACATGCAGATCGTTTTCCAGGACCCCTACGCATCTTTGAACCCCCGGATGACGATCGAGGAGATCCTCGGTGAGCCCCTCATCATCCACGGTCTTGCCGAGACCAAGGAAGATCGTCGGAAGCAGATTTACGAGTTGCTCGACCTGGTCGGGTTGCGACGTGAGTCGATCTCACGATATCCCCACGAGTTCTCCGGTGGACAGCGGCAGCGGATCTGCATCGCCCGGGCTTTGTCCGTGAAGCCGGAGTTCCTCGTTTGTGATGAGCCGGTTTCGGCTCTCGATGTTTCGATTCAGGCCCAAATCGTGAACCTCATGCAGGATCTCCAAAAGGAGCTCAAGCTCACCTACCTGTTCATCGCGCACGACCTGAAAGTGGTGGAGCACATTTCCAATCGTGTGGCGGTCATGTATCTCGGGAAGATCGCAGAGATCGCAGAGTCGGAGCAACTCTATTCGAATCCGAGACACCCCTATACGCAGGCGCTGTTGTCCGCGATTCCAATTCCGGATCCGACCCACAAGAATGAGCGAATCATCCTGCAAGGAGATGTACCGTCTCCTCTGAATCCTCCCGAAGGGTGTTTCTTTCATCCACGTTGTCCATCGGTGCAGGACCGTTGCCGTTCGGAGCGCCCCGTTCTTTCCGTGATGGACCCTCGCGATCCGCTCCATCAGGCTGCTTGTCATTTTCCGGTGGGAGGAGAACGCAAGTGAGTGAGGTGAAGGCTGCGAAATTGACCGTGTCCCAGATCGATCTGGAGTTGAAACGTCTTCCTGATTGGAGACTGAATTCGTCCGGAGAGATCGAGAAAATTTTTCAGCACAGCGGTTTTCCGCAATCCCTGATGTTCGTGAGTGCGGTGGGTGTTCTGGCCGAGGCCAGGAATCATCACCCGGACATCTTGATCCAGTGGAACAAGGTCAAGCTGGCTCTCTCCACGCATGATGCCGGAGGCCTCACCATGAAGGACTTCGAACTTGCGAAAGAAATCAATGGGCTCCCCGGCCTCTGACGCTTACCGTCCCTGGGTGTTGATCACCGGAGCCTCATCGGGAATCGGAGAGAGTCTCGCGATCGAGTGGGCCAAGCGAGGCACCCATTCCCTCGTTTTGGCGGCTCGGAACACCGAGCGTCTGAACCGGATCGCAGAGTCCTGTGCGACCTCGACGCCCACCCGGGTGATGGCGCTCGATCTCGAGAATCCGGTTTCCATCGACCGTTTTGCCGATGAGCTCACCGCTTCGGGTATCCGGCTTACCGTGGTAGTTCACAATGCGGGGATCTCCCAACGTTCACGTGTGCTCGACACCGGACTTTCTGTCGTCCGCAGAATCATGGAAATCAACTATTTCGGCACGGTCCAACTCACACAAAGGTTGCTTCCCGGAATGATCGAGTCGGGTGGGGGTGAGTTCATTGTGATCACCAGTCTGGTTGGAAAATTCGGAAGCCCCCTTCGGAGCGCCTATTCTGCGTCGAAACATGCTCTCCACGGGTTTTTCGACTCCCTGAGGGCCGAGCTCGGAGGCCGGGGGATCCGGGTGATGATGGTCTGTCCCGGTTTCATCCGGACGGAGATTTCGATCAATGCCTTGACCGGATCGGGAGACCGACAGGGGAGTATGGACGATGCCCAGGCCCGGGGCATGGACCCCGCTGTGTTTGCAAGGCGCCTGCTTCGGGCTCGGGATTCCGGTCGGGAAGAGGTGTGCATTGGGGGGCGCGAGGTCTTCGGTGTATGGCTCAAGCGCTGGTTTCCACGGGTGTTTTCAAGGATCATTTCGCGCGCCAAGGTCACTTGATTTGTGCTAAAGTGCGGGCATGCACGATACCCGCTTCAGCGTCCCCCATCCAGTCAATGAACCCATTCTCGGCTACTTGAAGGGTTCCCGCGAACGTTCCGAGCTCAAGACGGAGTTGTCGAGGATCGAATCAGAAGTGGTCGAGATTCCTTGTGTGATCGCCGGCCGCGAGATCAGGACCGGAAATGTTTTCGAGGTGAGGATGCCTCATGATCACCGGCACATCATTGCGCGGGTTCATCTGGCGGGTGAGGCTGAACTCCGGATGGCCGTCGATGCCGCACTTGCGGCCAAAAAAGACTGGGAAGCGCTCCCCTGGTTCGAACGAGCGAAGATTTTTTTGAAAGCCGCCGATCTTCTGGCCGGTCCTTGGCGTGCCCGTTTGAACGGGGCGACCATGCACGGTCAGTCCAAGAATGCGTTTCAGGCCGAAATCGACGCCGCATGCGAACTCGCTGATTTTCTCCGGTTCAATGCGTCGTTCTACGAGCGGCTGCTGGGAGATCAGCCCTTCTCCCCGTCGGGGCTTCACAACTCGGTCGATTACCGTCCGCTCGAAGGATTCGTGTTCGCCGTCACTCCGTTCAATTTCACGGCCATCGCCGGCAATCTTCCCGCGGCTCCGGCCCTGGTGGGGAACACCGTTGTGTGGAAGCCCTCCGAGCAGCAATGTCTCGCCGCTTACCGGACCTACGAGCTGTTTCGTGAAGCCGGGCTTCCTCCTGGAGTCATCAACTTCGTGCCTGCTTCGGGCCCTCTCGCAGGAGAGGTGGTGCTCCCGCATCCGGAGCTGGCCGGAGTCCACTTCACCGGGTCGAGCGGTACCTTCAATCACATCTGGAAAACAGTGGGGGCGGGAGTGGAGCGTTACCGCGGCTATCCACGGATTGTCGGAGAAACCGGCGGCAAGGATTTCGTTTTCGCTCATCCTTCGGCCGATCCGGGGGTTCTCAAGACCGCGCTCATTCGCGGTGCTTATGAGTACCAGGGTCAGAAGTGTTCGGCCGCTTCCCGTGCTTACATCCCCGCCTCAGTTTGGCAGGGGATCGGGAAAGACCTCGTCGAACAGATCCGCGACATCCGGACAGGGGATGTCCGTGACTTCCGGAACCTGGTGAATGCCGTCATCGATGAGCGGGCTTTCAAGAAAATTTCCTCCTACCTGGATCATGTGAAGCAAGACGGTAGCTGCACCGTCCTCGCCGGGGGGGGGGCACGGGGAGAAACAGGATATTTCATCGAACCGACTCTGGTGCGGACCACCGACCCGAAGGCGAGGACCATGTGCGAAGAGATTTTCGGTCCGTTCCTGACCCTCTATGTGTACGACGACGCACGGATAGAAGAAGCTCTCGAACTCGTCAACGGAACCTCGCCCTACGCGCTGACCGGTGCCTTGATCGCGCAAGACCGGAATGCTCTGGTCAAGATGGGTGAGACTCTCCGTCATGCGGCGGGAAATCTCTACATCAATGACAAGCCGACCGGGGCGGTGGTGGGGCAACAACCCTTCGGAGGTGCGCGTCGCTCGGGTACCAACGACAAGGCCGGTAGCGCCATGAATCTCCTACGCTGGATGAGTGCGAGGACCATCAAAGAAAATTTTGTCCCACCCAGGCAGGTCTTGTATCCTTACATGGATGAAGCCTGAATCCAGTTACGATACTTACCGCTCCAAACTCGCAAAAATCGCCGACCTCGGATTCGCCGGGGCGGTGTTGGGCTGGGACCAGCAAGTCTACATGCCGAAAAACGGCGCCAGGGCTCGTGGCCGTCAGTTGGCGACACTTTCGACCTTGGGACACGAGATGTTCACGGATGGCGGGTTCGGGAGCCTGCTGGATCGATTGGAGTCGAGCGCGGAACTGAACTCCGAACAGCGGATCAACGTCGCCCTGACCCGGAAGGATTTCGAGAGGAAGAAGAAATATCCCGATGCTTTCGTCGAGAAGATGTCCCTGGTGACTTCCGAAGCTTTCGGTGCCTGGCATGAAGCCCGGACCAAGAAGGATTTTTCCATTTTCAAACCCCTGCTCGAGCAGATCGTCCAGTTGAAGCGGGAAGAAACCCGTCTCCTTGGCTATACCCATCATCCCTACGAGGCGCTCCTCGAAGACTATGAACCCGGTTTAACGGTCGCCAAGATCGATGAAGTATTCGATCGGGTACGGAAAGAGCTGTTTCCATACATCCGGCAGATTCTGAGCCGTCCCCAACCAGATCATTCCTTTTTGATGAAGCATTATCCCAAAGCCAAACAGTGGACCTTCTCCGAGAAGATGGTCCGCCAGATGGGGTATGATTTCGATTCCGGTCGAGCGGACGACGCTCCCCATCCTTTTTGTACGACTTTTGGACCGGGGGATGTCCGGATCACCCTCCGGAGCGATGAGCACGAATTCACCATGATGCTCTTTGCTGCCATCCACGAGGCCGGACACGGGCTCTATGAGTTGGGGCTTCCGCTCGAGGAGCACTATGGGCTCCCTCTCGGATCGGCTTTGTCTTTGGCTTTCCACGAGTCTCAGTCGCGGTTCTGGGAGAACAATATCGCCCGCTCGCTTCCCTACTGGAAGGCGAACTATCCGGTCCTCCAGCAGGAGTTCCCGGAGAATCTCGCGTCCGTTCCCCTCGATGCGTTCTACCGCGGAGTCAACCGGATCGAGCCGTCGTTCATCCGGGTGGAGGCCGACGAGCTCACTTATCATGCCCACATTTACATCCGTTACCTGATCGAAAAAGCGCTGATCGAAGGTTCAATCGAAGTTGCCGACGTACCCCGGGTTTGGAATGATCGCTATGAAGAGTTTCTCGGGATCCGTCCATCGAACGACTCGGAAGGTTGCCTTCAGGACATCCATTGGTCTTACGGATCGTTCGGTTATTTCCCGACCTATTCCTTCGGTAGTTTCTATGCAGCCCAGTTGGCCGCCGCGATGAAAAAGCAGATTTCCGGATTCGACGGATTAGTTGAACAAGGGAATCTGGCTCCGATTCTCGAGTGGCTCAGGACCAAGGTCCATTCCAAGGGACGCAGCTTGAACTCCGAGGAGTTGCTGATTCAGACCACAGGTAAAGGTCTGGACGTGGGCGATTTCATGGATTACGCCAAGTCGAAATACGGATCGATTTACGGACTCTGACCGTGCGGTCAGTCTTCTGATTCGATTCCGAACGACTTCATCCGGCGGTGGAGATAGCTCCTCTCGATTCCGAGGACTTGCGCGGTTTTAGAGATGTTCCAGTCGTTTTCACGAAGTGATTGGATGATGTATTCCCGCTCGAAATCGGCTTTGGCGTCCTTGAGGGAGCGTCCGGCCGACAGAGCCACGACACCGTGGGTCTCCACCTCTCCAGAGGAAACAGGTGCGTACCCTTCATCTCCAAGATGCATCTTGAGTTCATCCGGTCCGATCGGGTCGGATTCCTCTGGGGCTTGCAGAATCACGATCCGCTCGATCAGATTTCTGAGCTCACGGATGTTACCCGGCCAGGAGTGACGCTCGAGAAGTGTGATGCCCTCCTTTGAAAAGGTCCGCTTGGGTTTTTGGTGAGAGAAAGAGAATTCCTTCAAAAAGTGGTCGCTGAGGGTCTGGATGTCCTCTTTGCGGTCTCGGAGAGCGGGGATATGGATCCGGATCACGTTCAGACGGAAATACAAGTCTTCCCTGAAGTTCCCTTTCGCGATCTCCTGCTTCAGATCCTTGTTCGTCGCTGCAATCACCCGGACATCCACCGAGTGGGTCTCGTGTCCTCCTACCCGTTCGAACTTTTGTTCCTGGAGGATGCGGAGGATCTTGGCCTGGGTTTTCATCGACATATCGCCGATTTCATCCAAAAAAAGCGTTCCTTGGTCGGCAAGGTCGAATCGACCACGGCGGAGTTGGGTCGCCCCGGTGAAGGCGCCTCGTTCATGTCCGAAAAGCTCGCTCTCGATCAATTCCTCGGGAATGGCCGCGCAATTCACCTCGATGAAAGGCTTTTTAAAACGGTGGGAGAGGGCATGAATGGTTTGTGCCGCCACCTCTTTTCCGGTTCCGTTTTCTCCGGTGATGAGGACCGAACTGTTGGTGGGTGCCACCCTCCGCATGAGTTCCTGGATCTGCTTCATCGAAGGCGCGTCTCCGATGAACGGTCTTTTGCCCGAAAGTTGCTTACGGAGGGCTTGGTTTTCTTCGATCAGATCGCGTGCTGAAAGGGCATTCCGGATCAGGACCAGCAAGCGGTCGAGCTCTACCGGCTTCTCCATGAAATCGAAGGCCCCGAGCTTGGTCGCTTTCACTGCGGTCTCGATGTTTCCGTGACCTGACATGATGATTACGGGAATATCAATGCCCTTGGCCTTCATTTCAGTCAGGGCCGCCATGCCGTCCAGATCCGGCATCCAGATGTCGAGAAGGATCAGATCCGGATTTTCCCTCAGAGCGGTCTCGATCCCTTGGCGGGCGTTCGGGGATTTCAGTGTCCGGTAGCCTTCGTCCTGGAGTGCGCCGGCGAGCGAGTCCCGGATCGAGGGTTCGTCATCGATGATCAGGATGGTCCGGCTCATGAGATCAGCTTAGCGGTTTTGAGGGGAAGCTCAATGATAAAAGACGTCCCTGCGTCAAGCTTGGACGACAAGCGGATGTAGCCGCCGTGGTCATTGATGATTCTCTTCACAATCGCGAGGCCTAGTCCGGTACCTTCCGATTTGGTCGAGAAATAAGGCTCGAAAGCCCGTTCCTGGATCTCTTCGCTCATTCCGGGACCATTGTCTTTCAGGATCAGGGCTGCCATCTCGAGTGGTGCGTTGTAATGGGTCTCGATCTCGATCCTTCCGGGTCGGGACGCTTTGACGGAACGGATCGCTGCAATTCCGTTGTCGATCAGATTCATCAGCACCCGTTTCATCTGGTCGCGATCGAGATTGATGACCGGTAAGTGGGTTTCAAGTCGTGTGATGAAATGGATTTCCGGGTGGGCCGACAAGTACAGCTTCAAGGTGTCCTGAATGAGCTCGTTCAAATGTTGAGGTGTGGGGGAAACTTCGGGAAGGCGCGCGAAGTTCGAGAACTCGTTCACCATCTCCTTCAGTTCGTCGGTGTGCTGGATGATCACCTTGGTGCATTCCTGGACCAATTGTCCGTCTTTTCCTGGAAGTTCCCGAAGACGTCTTTGCAGTCGCTGCGCCGAGAGCTTGATCGGGGTCAGTGGATTCTTGATCTCATGGGCAATCCGCTTCGCGACTTCGCGCCAGGCCATTTCCCGCTGGCCCTTCACGAGGTGGGTCACATCATCCAGAACTGCGACAGCACCCCAGATCTTTCCATTCTCTTTCAGTGGCGATGAGATGGCGGTCAAATTGCGGACTTCGCCTGCGACTTTCCCGCTCCAGGTAGTCTCGAGCTCAGTCCTCGGTGCATCCTCCAGTGCGGATTCGAGCACCCCGAGGATTCCGGCTAGAGAGGCTCCTCTCAGGATCGCGTTCATCGGTCGTCCTGAATATTCACCATCCGCAAGATCCAGCAGGGTTCTCGCCGCAGAATTGAGGGTCAGGATCCCACCGCTCCGGTCCACCAGAACCACACCGGTCGCAATGTTCGAAAGGATCGCCTCGAGCTGTTGGGTGCGTTGTCGGATTTCCGCCTGATTCCGCTTTAGGTCCGAGGTCATCTTGTTGAAGCTCTCGACCAGTGTGGCGATCTCGTCGTCACCTGTTTTTTCAATGGTGATATCCAGTCGGCCGCGTCCCACCTCGTGCGCCGCGCGCACCAGTCGTTCGACCGGTACGGTGAGTTCACGTGCCAGGTAAAGCCCGAGCCAGATCTCTGCGAAGATGATCAGCAGGGTAATCAAGATCAGGATGATGAAGTAAGTCGTCTTGATCGGATACTTGAGCGGATTGATGTCCTTGTATTCCTCTGCGGTATTCGCGATTTGCCCCGCTTTCTGGGTCAGGTTCACCGGGATCAGGGTATCTACCAGAACGAGTGCCTTCACGATGCCGGAAGGATATTCCATGACGGGAATTCCGGAGCGCACCAGATCGGCTCTTCCGACCGATTGGATGAACGTGATGCGATTGCCCTGGAATGCCGCCTTCAAGCGATCAAGACTTGGGCGGACATACGCGTCCGGATTGTGGGATTTCGAGTGAGGGTCCATCACGATCCAAGGCTTTGAAAAGGGGTCGCTGTAAATTTCGACCGCATTCAGGGCATAGAGCTCGCGCAAGTGCTCGAGTTGTTGGATCCAGGCGGTTTCGGCCTTCTTGGAAGCCCCGTATTTTAGAGGATGGATCTGGTTTGCAATCAATCCAGCGAAGTGCGCAGACAGGTTTTCCGCGTTCTTGTAGTAGAGACTCGTGATCTCGAGGGAAGACTCCAGTGTGTTCTGGACCTTGAGCGAGAACCATTTGTCGAAGCTCTGGTTGATGTAGAGAGCCGAGATCGTGAAGACCGTCAGGGTCGGGATGATCGAAAATCCGATGAATGCCGCGACCAGCTTTGATTTGAGACGAGAGCCGAGAATTCGGCTCCTGCGTTCGAAGAAGATCTTTCCGACGTTCTTGAAGATCAGCCAGAGCAGGCCCACCAGGATGACGATGTTGAAGTTGATGAGCCCGAAGAAGAAAATCGAATTGACGAAGGGCAGGGTGGAGGAGATTTTACCGAGTCTGAACTCGACTGCGGTCAGGAGTGCGAAGGCGATCGCGAGGCCGAAAATGATGACCCTTTCCCGGCGTCTTTTCCGGGCTTCCCGTTGCTCCAAGCGATCCGACATGGGGCGAGATTATCATGGATTTTGGCTCGAAATCGAACTATTCTACCCCGCATGGCAGAAAAAATCACACCCCGCAGCGAAAACTTCCCCGAGTGGTATCAGGATGTGGTGATCCAGGCTCGCTTGGCCGATTACAGTCCGGTAAAAGGATGCATGGTCATTCGCCCGAACGGCTATTCGATCTGGGAACGGATCCAAAGAGAAATGAACGATCGGATCAAGGCGGCAGGGGTGAGAAATGCCTATTTCCCCATGTTCATTCCTGAAAGCTTCATCAAAAAAGAAGCGGACCATGTGGAGGGCTTTGCTCCCCAGGTCGCCGTAGTGACCCATGCAGGGGCCAAGGATCTGGATGAGAAGCTCGTCGTCCGCCCGACTTCCGAGACCATCATCAACTCGATGTTCGCCAAGTGGATCCAGAGTTACCGGGACCTCCCTTTGCTCATGAACCAGTGGGCCAATGTGGTTCGTTGGGAAATGCGCACGCGGCTCTTTTTGAGGACGACCGAGTTCCTCTGGCAGGAGGGGCACACCTGCCATGCCACGCTGGATGAAGCTGAAGTTTTCACTCAGCGGATGCTGAAAATGTACCATGAGTTCGCAGAAAATGTGCTTGCGATGCCCGTTGTTCCCGGGATGAAGTCCGAGGCTGAGAAGTTCGCCGGCGCCCTCCGGACCTATTGCATCGAAGCGATGATGCAGGACGGGAAAGCCCTCCAAGCGGGAACGTCACACAATCTCTCCGATCACTTCGCCAAGGCCTTCGATACGATGTTCCTCGACAAGGATGGCAAGCAGAAGCACGTGTTCCAAACCAGTTGGGGCGTTTCCACTCGCTTGATCGGTGGAATGATCATGACCCACTCGGACGACAAAGGGTTGGTCCTGCCTCCCATGTTGGCGGAGACCCACGTGGTCATCGTTCCGATCACCCCCAAGGCTGATGCTGCACCCGCAGTTCACGCTGCCGCCGATCGCCTTGCCGCGGCCATCCGCGAGCACTCTGATGCCCAAAGCCTCCCGTACCGGATCGGTGTGACGGTCGACAAGGACGACACCAAGCAAGCCGGCTGGAAGTTCCACGAATACGAACTGATTGGGATTCCGGTCCGGATCGAAATCGGTCCCCGCGATCTGGATAAGTCCCAGGCCGTATTCACACGACGTGACGTGGGAGTGAAGGAATTCGTCCCTCTGGCTGATCTTCCCGCCAAGATCGCGCGTGAACTCAAGTCCATGCAATCGGAGTTGCTCGAAAAGGCCCGCGCCCATCGCGATCGCAACACCCACGAGGTGGACGATTACGCCACGTTCAAGAAGCTTCTCGATGAAAAGGGCGGATTCTACAAGGTCCCTTGGAGTCTCGATCGTGCGGCTGAAGAGCAGATCAAGGAGGAAACGAAGGCCACCCTCCGTTGCATCCTGCTCGACGAATCCTTCAAGCCGGTTCAGGCCGGCAAGCCATGTTTCATGACCGGCAAGAAAGATGGCACCGTCATGGCGATCTTCGCCCGGTCGTACTGAGAAGGACCGCCGGATGAGAACCGAATTGGTGGTGGCGCTCGATTTCAGTGAGCGGTCCGATGCCGAGCAGTTGATGGAAAAACTCGAGGGGCTCCCTGTGATCTACAAGGTGGGTCTCGAGCTGTTCCTCGCGACCGGAGCCTCTTGGGTCCAGACGCTGTGTTCTCTCGGGCACCGTGTGTTTCTGGATTTGAAGTTCCACGACATTCCCAACACCGTGGCACAAGCGGTGGTCCAGGGAGCGAAGACGGGAGCCGAATTCATCACCGTTCATCTTTCCGGAGGTCGAAGGATGCTCGATGAGATCGATCTGAAGCTCGCCGAAGCTCTTTCAGCCGGGCAGATTGCCAGCCGTCCAAAAATCCTCGGAGTCAGTGTGCTCACCTCTTTTCACGAAGAGGAATGGATCGCGAATGTCTCGCACATGGCGAAGATTTCGGGTGTCCGTCCGATTTCGGATTCGGTCCAGCATTTCGCCAGTCTTGCTCACGATCATCCTGCGGTCCAGGGCATGGTCTGCTCGCCCAAAGAGATCGCCCTCGTTCGCACCAAGCATTCTCATTTGTTTCTCATGGTCCCGGGGATCCGACCGGAAGGGGCACCTGCGCATGACCAGAGTCGGGTCATGACGCCGAAGGAGGCCCGTGAGGCCGGAGCTTCTGCCGTCGTCGTAGGACGACCCATCACACGGGCCGAAGATCCGCGTGCGGCCACCTTGTCGATTTTAGGAGAACTCGAATGAGTCAGGAATTGTTTGTACGCAATCCGCACAGTGTTCTTGAGGCCCTCAAGCAGCGCCCCAAGGATGTGATTGAGATCACCTTTCCCCGTGATCGATTGGAAGGGGCGTGGCTCGAGATTCAGGCCCTGGCGGAGCGGCACCGGATCCGGGTCAGTCAGGGATCGAAAGACGCTCCCCGTTCGCGTGACCGGAACCGTGGGCCACAGGGCAACACCGGTAGGGAAAGTGGTCATGGAGCATTGATCCGTCCGAAGGCTCCTGTATCGATCGAAACCCTCCTGGACAGGGTGAGTGATCAGGATCGGGGAGTGTGGATGGCGCTCGACAGTCTACAGGATCCGCAGAATCTGGGTGCGATTTTCCGTGCGGCTGCCTTTTTCGGCATCCGGGGAATCATCATGACCACCGAGCGCTCAGCCCCGATGACTGCGACTGTTTATGACATTGCCGCGGGCGGTGTCGAGCATGTGCCCATGGTTCAGGCGATCAATCTGAAGCAGGCCCTCGAAAAGGCCAAGGAAGCGGGACTCTGGATCCTCGGGACCTCGGAACATGCCAAAGAGACCTTGTCGAGTGTCGCTCGCGACCGGCCGTGGCTGGTGGTGGTCGGGAATGAGGAAAAGGGAATGCGTCGCCTGACTGAAGAGAGTTGCGATGTCATTTGCGCGATTCCTCCTGCCGGAGACGGGGTGACTTCACTCAATGTGTCGGTCGCAACCGGTATTCTGCTGTTCCATCTCGGGGGCTGATGCCGACCGAAGGTCAATGGGTCTGCAGGTTGAAACAGCGACGGGCGTTTGCCGAGGTGATTTCAGCCAGTTCGGTGAACGGAACGCCCAGGACCTCGGCGAGCTTCATCGCCGTGTGTTTGACCATGAAGGGTTCGCACTTCTTGCCCCGCAAGGGCACCGGAGCGAGGAAAGGTGAGTCCGTTTCGACCAGGAGCCGGTCGAGAGGGAGGCCTGCTGCAAGCGAGCGGAGCGATTCGGAGTTCTTGAAAGTCAGGATTCCGGAAAAGGAAATGAAGAACCCGAGATCAATGCAGGCTCTTGCGAATCCGTCCGTGCCCGAGAAGCAGTGAATGACTCCGAGCGATGGGCCTTTCTGTTTGGACGCATAATCGCGAAGCAGGGGGAGGAGGTCTTCTTCACCGTCCCGGGAATGGATCACCACGGGTTTCCCGGCTTCGACCGCCAACTCCAGTTGAGCGGCGCATTCCACCTGCTGTTTTTTTCGATCCGAGTGTTCGTAATAGTAATCGAGCCCGATCTCTCCGATCGCGACACATTTCGGGTGGGACAATCTCGGCTTCATGTCAGCGAGGACTGAAGCGTCCACTTTCGAGGCATCATGCGGGTGAACGCCGATCGTGTGGTAAACATTCGGAAACCGCTCAGAAATTTCCCTGACCGCATCAAAGTTCGACGGCTCGGTTCCGATGGTGATCAGGGTTCCGACGCCAGCTTCGACCGCCTCACTCACCAGCTGATCCGGACCTTTTCCTCCGTCGTACTCGTAATCCAGGTGGCAATGGGTATCGATCAGGTTCATTTGGCGAGCATCCGTTCGATCAGGTCGATCCAGACCCGGGTAGGGAGACCACCCTCGATTTTCCTGCCGTTGATGAAAAACGTCGGGGTGGATTGGACCTGGAGTGCGACACCTGCTGCGGACTCAGCGCGGATCCGGTCACCCGTTGAGGGTTGGGTCATGCAGGTTTTGAGTTTACCTGCGTCGAGCCCGGGAACATCGGCCAGTACCATGTCGGCGATCTTGTCTTTCTCAAATCCGCCTTGGTGGCTGAAGAGGCTCTCATAGGCCTCGAGGAACCGATCTTGTTCACCGGCGCACGCGGCCACAGCCGCTGCTTCGCACGCGAAGGGATGGATGGTTCGCTTCAGGTTCGGATCGGTATTGCACTCGGAGGCGAGTGGAAAATTCATGAATACGAATCGGATCTGTTTTTCATACCGTTTGAAAAGCGGATGGATGGAGTTGGCTCCCAGGCGACATGCGGGGCACTCGTAATCGCTGAATTTGACCAGGGTAATCGGAGCATCGGTGGGGCCGACAGAAAAAACGGAGGCAGGTAGATTCACCTGGTTCACGGGAGCGTTCAGGATGCTTTCGATGTGATCCTGAAGATCTGCCGACTTGATCTCGGCCATGGGATCGAGTCCTTTGGTCAATAAAAGAGCCACAACCAGGGCGGCTCCTGCCGAGCCGGCCAATCGTGAAAACGGGAAAGTGCGATCCGACTTGCCGCCTCCGGGCAAGGTCCAAGCGACCACGAACAGGGCACTGTTGATGACATCGATGACGAGGCAGAGCAGACAGAGTTTGCCAATCACTCCGACCATGATGGCAAGGTAAACCGCAGAAAACGCCAAGGACACTCCGCTGAGCCCGATCAGCCACGGACGGAGGGCTTTTCGAAAGCCGCTGTCGAGTGCGAACAGTGCCAGGATCAAAATGAGAAGATATCCGGCGATCGCGAATCCAGAGAGCGGAAATCCGCCCGGCAACTCCGCGAACCGGCTCATTTCGACCGCAGTGCAGTCGAAGGTCGCATTGATGTTGCAAAAGCTTTTCATTTCTCCGCGGCCACTCCGGGTCAGATGGAAGAGGCGGGTTTGCCAGATGGAAATTGCGGCTCCTGCGGTCGCGAGGAGTGCCAACAAGGGGGTCAGTGCGGGTCTGGGTTGATTGGTTGTCATGTCATTGGACCTTTCCGGCTTTGAACATCAGGTATTGTGCGAAGGCGAGGATCATCAACCCACTCAGGATCTTGATCCGGTTCATCCACTGGCCCGCGCGCGGCAGTTTCTGGAGTGAGCCCGCGAAGGCTGCGATCCCGATCAGCAAGGTGCCGAGACCCAGGGCGAAAAAAATCATCAGACCCAAACCGAGAATGACGGATTGAGTCTGGGCGATGAATGCGAGGATCGCTGACAAAACCGGAGTGGTGCACGGGGCAGCGATGAAGCCCGAAGAAGCACCCAAGAAAAACGCACCCAGCAGGGTGGCTTCTTTCTCCGAATTTCCGCGGGGGCCGGAGGCAAGCCCGATTTTCCGTTTGAAGCGGTCCAAGAGGGCTTGGGGGTCGAAAGGAAGCACGTCCATCATCATCAGGGCGGCGAGAGTCATGATCACCGAGAGGCCCAGATACCAGCCCGAGGTGTTGGTCATGGCGCCAAAAACCTGACCCGTCAATCCTGCAAGCACACCGAGAAATGCGTAGATGATCGCCATGCCTAAGACATAAGCAACCCCCCGGAGGAGGATGCCCCGCTTGTTGCGTTCTTCATGGTGGGTCTGGATTCCCCCGACCACTCCAATGGTGATGGGAATCATCGGGTAGATGCATGGAGTGAGGCTCGAAAGGATGCCGCCGAGGTAAGCCAGAGCGAGTGCCAGCAGAGCGCTGCCCCAAGAGCCGGAGCTCAGTAAATTTTGAAGACTTCCAGCAAGTTGATCCATGTTACCCTGTTTATCATGATCCGACGATTCGTGACCAGTCTTGTTTTTGTGGGTCTTTGTGTGCAAACGCTCGAGTTTTCAGCGTTTTCGGCCACATTGAGTGTTCAACTTTCTGCGGAGCCGACCCAGTTCGACCCCCTGCTTCTCGAGGATGGAAACGGTCTCAAGATCGCAGCGAACACCTTCGGGACCTTGTTCGAATACGACGGGAAAGGTGAGCGCTCGAAGAGTCTGGTCGAAACCTACGGAGTCTCCCGTGACCGCAAGGCGTACACCTTCAAATTCAGGAAGGGACTCACCTGGAGTGATGGTAAGCCGTTTCACGCTTCACACTTCATGCTCGCCGTGAAGCGTCTGGTTCAATCGCCGATCCGGGCCGCGCTCAGCGAGCTCTTTCCCGAAATCGACCTGGGTGCTTCGCGGGTGGTGGATTCCAAAACAGTCGAGATCCGCCTGAAACGGGCCGACAACCAGTTTCTGAATTGGCTCACTTTGCCGCCCTTTTCTCCGATCCGTGAAGACCTGATCGATCGATACACCAAGGGGCGCAATCCGGTGGCCCCCACGCTTGGAGCCTATGAAATCGTTGAATACAAACGGGAGTCTCATTTACTGCTGAAGCGGAACCCGAACTTCCATGCATTCAATCCCGCATCGGTGGATGAGGTGAAGATCCGGTTTCTTCCGGAGGAGTCATCCTTGCTTCCTTTGTTCAAGGCGGGGTCGATCGATATCCTGAACAAGGTTCCCGTGCTCCAGGCTGAAGATATTGCGGAAATCGGAACCGTGCGGGATGTCCCGGTCGAGGCGGTCACTTACCTGGCGTTCAACATCCGGAAGCCACCCTTCAATGAGCTGAAAAACCGCGTGGCCATCCGGGACGCGCTCGCAGGATCGAAGAAAGTCGAACTGGCGCGCCTTCTCAAAACCGGGGAGGTCGCGGCCCCCACTTTTCTTCCTTCGATATTGATTCCTTCGGGTGCTGTCCGGCGTGAGCGATTGTCCAGCGGATCGAATGCAAAATCCGAGGTGAATGTGCCTTGGGTGATCCAGAGTGACATGAGTTCCCGCAACAAGACCCTGCTCGAGTATGTCCAGAGCGAGATCAAGGACGAGCTCGGGTGGCTTCCGACTCTCGACTTGGTGGATTGGAAAGCCCATTACGCGCGATTGAAGACAGAGCCGGGGCAAATGTTTCGCTTCGGGTGGCAGAATCCGGTCAGCGATCCTTATGTCGTTTACCAGGTGTTGACCTCGAAGAGTCCCAACAATTTCACGGGTTGGTCGAACGCTGAATTCGACGAACTCGTGGATGAGTTGAAGCAGGAGATGCGCCAGGTGAAGAAATCGAAACTGATCAGCGATATCGAATTGATTCTCTGGGAAGAGGCGCCGGTGATCCCGTTGCTGCATCAGAGACTGAAGTTCGCTTATTCCAAACGGGTTTCAGGCTTCCGTGCGAACCCGTTCGGTGTAGTCGTTTTCCGCGAAATCCGTCTCGCGGAAGATAAAAAGTGAGTCTAAATCAGGCGTAGAAGCGTTTTTTACGCTCGTTTTGTTCCTGGCAGATCACGCAATGAGTGGATGCCGGATTGGCCAGAAGGCGACCGGAATGAATCGGCTCGTCGCAGGTTTCGCAGAGTCCGAAGGTTCCGTCGTCGATTTTCCGGAGAGCGGTGTCGATCTTGGCGATCCGGACCCGCTCTTGGTGTCTCTGTTTCAGGATCAGGCTCTGTTGGATTTCGCTTGCGGCGAGATCGGCTTCGTCCGGAAGGTCATCGGAAGAGATGTTGAGTTCGCTCTCGATGCTTTTTCTGGAATGAGTGAGCAGGCGTTCACGTTCGGCTGACAAGGTGCTTTTG
Organism: Pseudomonadota bacterium; assembly: GCA_027491115.1. Classification (GTDB taxonomy): domain Bacteria; phylum Bdellovibrionota; class UBA1018; order UBA1018; family CAIMNF01; genus CAIMNF01. The sequence continues at coordinate 38,008 of JAIXWV010000006.1, read as the reverse complement.
AATGTTTGTACGTCCATTTTAATTCCCCGGTTAAAACAGTTTCAGTGACAATCCATTCCGGTTCTGACGCGATACAGCACCCGAGGCATCCGTTTCCCGGGTTGCGCGGGCCCATCCTTGGGCGTTTTGACTTTCCCCGTCGGGAGCGTCAAAAATAAGTCGGTGCATTACGGATATAAGTTTATCTAAGATGGTTCAACCGGTTTAGCGTGAAGATTTCCTTGAAAGAACTGTAAAAGTCGGGATTTGCGCACTGGGTCTTTCCTGCCAAAAAAGAGCGGAAAAATGATGCAAAATGAGGATAAGGTAGGCGGCATGAAATCCGCTACAAAACCCCGTACCGCCGTGATCATTCTCGCTGCCGGACTTGGAAAGAGAATGGCTTCCTCGTTACCGAAAGTCCTCATTCCGGTCTGCGGTCGGCCGATGCTTTTCCAGATTCTCGACCGCCTTCAGGAAGTCGCTCCGGGAACGCGTGTGAATCTCGTCGTCGGTCATCAAAAGGAGAAGGTGATCGATTCGGTGCGTACCGAGAAGTATGATCTAAAAATCGACTTCACCGAGCAGACCGAACAAAAGGGCACAGGTCATGCAGTCCGCTGTGCCATGGAATCCGATTGGGGTGCTGCCACTCTTAAGGCGAAGGAGGATGTCCTGGTTTTGCCCGGCGATCTCCCGCTGATCACTGGAGAACTGATTCGCGACATGCTCGATCCGCTCAAGCGTGGCTCGGCCATGCGACTCCTGACCGCAACTCTTGCCGATCCGACGGGATATGGACGGATCGTCCGGAAGGGTAAGGTGGGCGCGGTCCTCCGGATTGTGGAAGAAAAAGACGCCACCCCTCGTGAGAAGCTCCTGAACGAAGTGGGGGTTTCGATTTATACCTTCGCCCCCCAGTTTCTCGCCACCGGGGTCGCATCCCTCAAAAACGCCAATGCGCAGAAAGAATACTATCTGACCGACTTGATCGCCCAAGCGGTCTCGAAAAAGAGGACCATTGAAACCTTGAGTTGGGAATCCGCGGATGACGTCCGTGGAGTGAACAACCCCTATGAACTGTCCCTGGCTGCAGATTTGCTCAATGCCCGGATTTTGAAGGGGCACGCGTTAAACGGAGTCCGCTTCGTCTCTTTGCATTCATGCAGGATTGAACCCGGTGTCCGGATCGAGCCCGATGTCACCATCTATCCCGGAGTCATTCTCGAGGGACAGACCCGCATCGGTAAAGGAACCCTCATCGGACCGAACTCGCTCTTACGGAACACGACCATCGGGGAGGGCGTGGAGATCAAGTCGGGAACCGTCGCGGAAGATTCTGTCATCGGGAACTCTGTGAAGGTGGGACCGTATGCGCACCTCCGACCCGGAAGCGTGGTCCGGCAGGGGGCCAAGATCGGCAACTTCGTCGAGCTCAAGAAAACCCTCATCGGAGAAAACACTTCGGTGGCGCACCTCAGCTACCTGGGTGATGCCGAAGTCGGCAAGAACGTGAATATCGGCTGTGGTTTTGTCACATGCAACTATGACGGTCGGGTCATCGATGGGAGTCGTAAGCATAAAACCGTGATCGAGGACGAGGTGTTCGTCGGGAGCGATTGCCAAACAGTTGCGCCCGTGACCCTCAAGCGCGGCTCATTCGTCGCCTCGGGTTCCACGATCACCGACACGGTCGAAGAGGACGCCCTTGCCATCGCCCGCACCCGGCAAGTGGTGAAGCCCGGTTATGCTAAAAAATTGCGTGGGCAGGGATGATGATGGATCGGGAGCTCGATTTCGATTTTGACTGGAATCCCGAGGATTTTCAGGTTCGCGATGAAAACGAGCGACCCGCTCCGGCGTTCGTCAACCGTTTGAATGATCCCCAGCGTGAGGCGACCCTCACCACCGAGGGCCCGCTGTTGGTGCTCGCTGGGGCGGGTTCGGGTAAGACCAAGATGCTGACGAGCCGGATCGCTTACCTGGTGTCGCACTTGGGCGTCCGTCCGTGGCAGATCTTGGCGGTGACGTTCACCAACAAGGCAGCAGGAGAGATGCGAGAGCGGGTTTACGCCCTTCTTGAAGAACAGGGCATGAACCGGCACGAGGTTCAAGGTCCGCTCGACATCGGTACGTTTCACGCGATCTGTGCGCGCATCCTCCGGCGAGAGGCGCAGAAGTTGCCTTTCACCAAGCCTTTCGTGATCTATGATGACAGCGATCAGTTATCGCTCTTGAAATCGATCGTCAAGCAGATGAACCTCGACGAGAAGATCTACCCGCCGAAGAGTTTCCAGTATGCGATCAACCGGCTCAAGTGCGACGCCCTCGAGCCGTCCGATCCGCTGGCCAAGACGGGAAGGGGGATCGACCGGAAGCTCTCCGAGGTCTACGAGATTTACCAAAAGGCGATGATCGAGAACAACGCGGTCGATTTCGGCGAGATGATCACCCTCACCTACCGCTTGCTCCGCGATCATGCCGACATCCGGGAAAAATACCAGCGTCGCTACCGCTACATCCATGTGGATGAGTATCAAGACACCAATCGTGCCCAGTATCTCCTGCTTTCTCTTCTGGGGAGCCCGAAGCACGGGAGTCATGGAAACATCTGTGTGGTCGGTGACGAGGATCAATCCATTTACGGATGGCGTGGCGCCGATATCCGGAACATTCTCGATTTCGAACGGGAGTATCCGGGAGCTCATGTGGTGAAGCTCGAGCAGAATTACCGCTCCACTCAGACCATCGTGGAAGCGGCCTCCGCACTGATTGCAAACAACACTCAACGTAAGAACAAGAAGCTCTTCAGTGAGCAGGAGGTCGGGTGCCGGATCGCGCGGATTCAGTGTCCTGACGACCGATTCGAGGCGGAATGGGTGGTGCGCGAGATCAAGCGTCTGACCCAGGAATATCCTGAGTTATCCCTGGATGAATTCGCCGTTTTTTACCGGACCCACGCGCAATCCCGCTTGGTGGAAGAATACCTTCGCCAGGCACGCCTTCCCTACAAAGTGGTCGGGGGTCTCCGGTTCTTCGACCGGAAAGAGATCAAGGACGTGATGGCTTATTTGCGCCTGGTCTACAACAGCTCCGACTCGATCTCTTTCAAGCGCATCATCAACGTACCCGCACGAGGGATCGGAAAGACCACGCTCGACAAGCTCGATGGGGCGTGGGGACAGCAAGGGGCGCTTTGGGATTTCTTCTCGAAGGAAATGAGAGAGCCATCCGTGTTTTCCGGAAAAACACTCAAGAAATTGCAGGAGTTCAAGCGCGCCGTCGATTCGTGGATCGACGCCCAGCCCTCGATGCTCGTGAGTGAGTTGTACCACCGGATCCTGGATGAGACCCGGTACGTAGAGGAACTCAAGGCCGAAGGTTCCGATGAAGCGCTCGAGCGGGTCGACAACCTCGAAGAATTCAACTCTGTGGTACTCGAGTTCGAGGAGCGTGAGCTCCAGGGGCTTTCAAAAGAAGAAATCGAAAGACGGAAGCCGCTTTTGCTCGGACGATTCCTCGAGCAAACCACTCTTGCCGAATCCCCCGATACCGAGGGCGTGGCCACGAGCGTGCAGCTCATGACCTTTCATGCCTGCAAAGGGCTCGAGTTCCCGGTGGTGTTCATGCTCGGGGTCGAGGAGGGGTTGTTTCCTTCCGTGCACGGGGATGAAAGCGAAGAAGATCGGGAGGAGCTCGAAGAAGAGCGTCGCCTCTGCTATGTGGGGATGACTCGTGCGCGCGAGCGACTCTACATGTCTCACGCCTCGTTCCGGCGCGTATGGGGAGATTTGCTTTACCAGTACCCGGCGCGGTTCTTCAAAGAGATACCCGAGAAATTCGTCGAGGTCCGCGATTTCTCTAAGAACGCGGGTCGATTCTGATCCGGAAGTCCGGTCAGTCCATGCGTTTCAGCCAAATGTGGATGTCGTGCGGTGCGGTTTCTTGGCCCCCGAAATAGGGGTAGAGTTTGAATCCCTGCATCTTGTTTTTTGAGCAGTTCCGGTTCATCACGACCCGTTTGCCTTTGTAATAGAAGGCGTACTTTCCACCTTCGAGTGCAATGGTTCCTTCGGAAACTTCACCGGGATAGGTGGTTCCTAGGTCTTGGAAAAAATGCCTCCCTTTGTGGTCGACGAAAGCCAGAATTTCAATCTTGGCAGTGCTCGGATTCCATCGCCACCCGAACCGGGCGCTGTTCTGTTGGGGGTCGAGCGCATTGCAATCGGTGAAGCCGAACAACTTGTTCACGTCAAACTGATTCTCGGCGCTTTGAGATTGGTAAATGGCACCGTCATCGAGCTTGAAGCTCACCTTGAGTGTTTTGCCCTTGAAATAGCCGAGATGGATTCCGCTGCTGTGTTTGCCCTTCTTGATCCTGTAGGTCTTGCCCTGCTTGCAGTAGGCCTGGCTCTCTGAGGGGGCAAAGAGCAGGCAAATCGATGCGAGCAGGAAGGGGAGGGAAAAGAGGGTACCTTGCATATCCGAGGAATGTCGCAAGGTTCATGCCGGAAAAACCTGAATTATTGCAAGGGCCCCACAGGGCTCGGGTGTCTAAGGTTGAGACACCTGACCCGATTCAGCGTTCGACCGGGTATCCGGCTTCCTCCCAATCCGGGAAGCCTCCGTCATCCACGCAGACCAGGTTCTTGAGTCCCTGGATCTCGAGCATTTGACCTGCCATTTGGGCCCTGGCTCCTGCGCGGCAGTAGATGTACACAGCTTGGAAGGGACGGAGCTCGTCGTGGTGTCTCATCACCACATCTACGGGGATGTTCCGAGAGCCAGGAATGTGTCCTTCTGAAAACTCTCCCGGCGTCCGGACGTCCAGTACCAGGGTGTTCGGGGTCGGAGACTGCAGGGTGGTGTGAAGCTCGGGGATGGTCATGAATTTCATATCTCTCATGCTTAATCCTTGATGCGCCGCGCACTCAAGGAAAGGGGTCGTCACGGTGGCTCTTTTATGGCAATTCTAAGGACTTATGATCGAAGTCAATGAAGCCCTGATCCGTAAAGTGGCGGAGCTCTCCCGCCTGGAACTCAATGATGCCGAAATCGCAGAGTATGTGAAATCAATTGGCGACATCCTGAAGCACGTGGACCAGCTCTCGCAGGTGAACACGGAAGGGGTCGAACCGATGGTGTACGGAGTGGACGAGGTGCTGCGCCTCCGTCCCGACCAGGCCGAGGATTTCGGCAAGGATGCCCAGGGCCACCCGAAGGTACTCACTTGTGCCCCGGAAGTCATGTACGACGGGTTCAAAGTTCCCCAGATCATCGGGTGAAGGAGGCGAGCATGCAAACTTACAGAACCATCCGCGAAATTCATGATGCCTTCGACAGTGGATCCTCCACTCCTCTGTCGCTCACCCTGGAGTATTTCAAACAGATCGAATCCAGCCGCCACAACGCCTGGATCACCCTCTGCAAAGAGCGTGCGCTCAATCAGGCAGAAACCCTGACGAACGACCTGAAAGCCAAGCACGGTGGCAAAGTTCCACGCGGGTCCCATCCCTTGTATGGGATCCCTCTCGGGATCAAAGACGTCCTGACCATGGACGGAGTGCGGACCACCGCCGCCTCGAAGATGCTCGACAGCTATGTGGCTCCTTACACGGCCACTTCCGTCGAGCGCTTGGAGCGTGCAGGAGGGATTTCGCTCGGTAAACTCAATCTCGACGAATTTGCGATGGGGAGTTCGAACGAGAACTCCGCCTACGGAAATGTGCTCCACCCGACCCATCCGGACCGCGTTCCGGGAGGATCGAGCGGTGGATCGGGGACTGCGGTTGCAGCAGGCCAGTGCGTCGCCGCCCTCGGTACGGACACGGGCGGATCGATCCGGCTTCCTGCTTCTTTTTGTGGAATTGTCGGAATGAAGCCCACTTACGGGCGCATCTCCCGCTACGGTCAGATCGCTTTTGCCTCCTCTTTGGACCAGATCGGTCCGATGACCCGTTCCGTGGAGGACGCGGCCTTGCTTTGCCAGGTCATGTCGGGACTCGATCCGCGCGATTCGACGACTTCTTCCGAGCCGGTTGGCGATTGGGTCAAGGTGGTTCGTGAGACCGCCGCCGCTCCTTCGGCCCGCGGAATGAAGGTCGGCGTGCCCAAGGAATACTTCATCGACGGAATCGACGCGGAAGTCCGCTCTGCCGTCGAAGGCATGATTGCGAAACTGAAAGAACAAGGAGCCGAGATCGTTCCGGTCAGCCTGCCCCACACCGAGTTCGCCGTGGCGACTTACTATGTCGTGGCGGTGAGCGAGGCTTCTTCCAATCTTTCCAGATACGATGGAGTTCGCTACGGAGTCCGCCCCAAAGAAGCGATGGAAGCGGGATCGCCTGCCGAGTTCTACAAAAAAGTCCGTGCCAATTTCGGAGCCGAGGTGAAGCGCAGGATCATTCTTGGGACCTTCGCGCTCTCGAGCGGGTACTATGACGCTTACTACCGGAAAGCCGGTCAGGTTCGCCGTCTCATGCGCCAGGATTTCGAGAAAGCCTTCCAACAAGTGGACGTGATCGTTTCTCCGGTCGCTCCGACCACGGCATTCAAGATCGGCGAGAAGGCCAAGAATCCGCTTCAAATGTACCTCACCGACATCTTCACCATTCCGGCCTCGATGGCCGGACTGCCGGCCATGAGTGTTCCGGTCGGAAAGGACCATCAGGGCCTTTCGATCGGAATGCATCTCATCGCCCCGCGCTTCCAGGAGGAGAAACTCCTGAAAGCCGCCACCGTGGTTGAAGCGATTGCAGAAAGGAAAGGATCATGAGCATCACTCATCTGGGAATTCCGGTGGATGCCAATACTGAGTTCGAGACCGTGATCGGTCTCGAGGTTCACGTCCAGCTCTCGACCGAGTCGAAAGTCTTCTCTCCGGCCCGTTCCCGTCTGGAAGAAGGCAAGTCGGTCGCCGACGAGGCGGTGAATGCCAATACGAACCCCGTGTGTGCGGGTCATCCCGGCACGCTTCCCGCGTTGAATGCCAAGGCGGTCGAATACGCCATCAAGGCGGGCTTGGCGACGAATTGCAAAATCAACCTGAAGAGTGTTTTTGCGCGGAAGCATTACTTCTATCCCGACTTGCCGAAAGGGTATCAGATCTCCCAGTTCGACCTGCCGCTTTGTCAGCACGGTCACTTGGACATCGAACTCGGCAAAGAGGGTGAGGTCACCAAGCGTGTGGGGATCACACGGATCCACATGGAAGAGGACGCCGGCAAGAACGTGCACCTCTCGGGCTTCAGTCTCGTGAACTTGAACCGTGCCGGAGTGCCCCTCATCGAAGTGGTGAGTGAACCCGACATGAGGACTCCCGAAGAAGCCGGCGCCTACCTCCGGAAATTGTATTCTATCGTGACCTGCCTGGGTGTTTGCGACGGGAACCTCCAGGAGGGGAACTTCCGTTGTGACGCCAACGTTTCGATTCGTCCGAAGGGTGCCACCGGTTTCGGCACCCGCGCCGAGATCAAGAATGTGAACTCCTTCCGTTTCGTCGAAAAGGCGATCGAGTACGAGGTCGAGCGTCAGCGCCAGGTGATCCTCTCGGGCGACAAGGTCGTCCAAGAAACCCGTTTGTACGACTCCCAGAAAAACCAGACCTTCTCGATGCGATCCAAAGAAGAGGCCGAGGACTACCGTTACTTCCCGGATCCGGATCTGCCTCCTTTGGTGATTGAACAGTCCCAGGTCGATGCCCTGCGCGCCGCTCTTCCGGAGCTCCCGGATCAGAAGCGCGATCGTTACGTGAAGGATTTCGGACTCTCCCGTTATGACGCCGGAGTCCTGACTTCGGTCAGTTCGCTGAGCCGCTTTTTCGAAGACGCGGTGAGTGGAGCCGGTGCAGCTTTAGCGAAAGGTCTTGCCAATCTGCTCACCGGTGAAGCCGCCCGCTTGATCAATGAGGCGGGGATCGAGATCGGGGCTTCGAAGTTCATTCCGGGTCATTTTTCGGATTTGGCCCGTTTTGTTTCGGACAAGACCATTTCGGTCACCGCTGCCAAACAGATCATCGGCATTCTCTTCGCCGAAGGTGGGGCCGTTGGCGCCATCATCGATCGTGAGGGCCTGAAGCAGGTGAGTGATCTCTCGGCGCTCGAGCCGGTGATTGACCAGATTCTCGCTGCGAATCCCAAGCAACTTGAAGAGTTCCGTTCCGGAAAAGAAAAGCTCCTCGGATTCTTTGTCGGTCAGGCCATGAAAGCCACACAGGGTAAGGCCAATCCCGGCCTCTTGCAGGAACTCGTCATCAAGAAACTGAAAGGTTGAATCTCATGAAGTCGGTGTTGAAGTGGATCGGAATCGGAGCTGGACTCTCGGTTGCTGGGCTCGCGGTGGCGCCCATTTTCATTCGGGTGGATCAATTTCGTCCTGAAATCGTGAAAGCGGTCAATCAGGAACTGAACGGAACCCTTGAGCTCGGAAAACTCGAGCTCAGTCTTTGGGGCAAGGTCCGGATCGCGATCGACGGCCTCAAGGTGACCGACCTGTCCAAGAAGGAAGTGCTTTCTGTGAAGGACGCCTCTTTTGAGATTCCCTTCACCTCCCTGATCTCGGGAAGTCCTTCCATCACGTTCCAGATGAAGGAACCGGCCATCCAAGTGGTGAAAGACGCCGCTGGAAAGATCAATCTCCTCTCGCTTCCGAAGGGGCTTAAGATAACTGAAGGGACTGCCCCCGGATCGTCAGCTCAGGCGGCGCAAACTCCTACAGCTTCGTCAGGCGAGGCGGTGAAACTGCCTGCAATGGTGATGAACGCAAGATTTGGCCTTTCTATTGTGGATGCGAAACTCACGTACCTCGATCAGAAGACCGCGCTTTCCAATACGGTCGACCATTTCAATGTCCGTGTCCGGGATCTCTCCTTGTCGCGGAAGACCGAGATCGAACTCTGGGCCGACCTCAAAACCAAAATGCAGGATCTCACCGTCGAAGGACCCCTGAAACTCACTGCCGAGCTTAGCCCTGAGGTGAAGGACGGTGCCGTTCGAGGCGGAAGCTTCAAGCTCGCATTCTCTGCGGATGACCTGACGATAGAAAAGGGAGTGCTCTTCAAAAAGGGCAAAGGGGTTCCTGCCCGTTTCGGAGCCACCTTCGCCATGGACTCCACCCAGTTCAAGATCCAGGAATCCTCGCTCCGGTTTCATAACGCCGAGATCGGTCTCACCGGAAAATTCGAAAAAACAGGGGCCTTTGCTCTCAAATTCGACGCGAAGTCGATCGATCTCAAACCTTGGTCCGAGTTGGTGCCCCTGCTGAAGGAGTATGAGCTCGAGGGCAAGCTCGGCCTTTCAGGAGACGCCGGGGGTCGTTTGGATGCCATAACCTACAACGCCAAAGTGTCGGTAGAGGGGCTTTCGGCCAAGGGTCCTAACCTGAAAGCCAAGCCCGTGATCGATGGCAAAATCGACATCGCCACGGACCGCATCGAGAAGTTCGCCTTCAACTTGAAGGGGCCCGGCAACGAGGTTTCACTCGAGGGTCGCTTGGTCGGATTCCTGAAACCCCAGATCACGTTTTCGGTCACTTCCCCTAAAGGCATGGACCTTGACCAATGGATCGAATTCCCCAAACCTGTCGAGGCTCCCAAAGCCCAAGCGGCGGCGGGTAGCGCTCCGGCTCCCGCAAAAGACGCCTCCGAACAAGATCTCGACGCTCTTCTAAACCCCCTCCGCACCAACGACATCGCCAAGGCGACAGGGGTGGACGGATCGGTTTCCTTTTCCTTCATCAAGGCCAAGGGCATCCGGATCGATGACCTCGGTTGCAAGATCCAGATGAAGAACCTGGGGCTCCAACTGAGTGCGATTCGCATGAAGATCTTCGGCGGATCTTTGAGCGGGAACTTCTCGCTCGACATGCTTCCGGCCGAGCCTCGGTACTCGATGAAATTCGTGCTCAGGGATTTCGACATGCAAAAAGCGGTCGAGTCCCAATTCGCCGCCTTGAAAAACACCCTCGTCGGCAAACTCAGCGCGTCCTTGGAAGGGAGCGGGGCGAGCTTCAACACCCTTCCGGCGAAGAAGAAACTCCAGCTCAAGGGTGAATTCAAAGTTCTCGATGGTGCCTTCCAAACGATGGATATCGCAAAAATGGCCAATGAGGCGCTCCAGGGTTCCGTTGCGAAAATTGCCGAAAAAGTTCCAGTATTGAAGGGAAAAAATCTCCAGATCGGGACCCGTGCCGATTCACGCTACGAATCGATCAGCGGACATTTTACGATCGCGGGTGGAGTTCTCGACGCTCCTGATTTTTTCGCCAAAGCCGCACCTAAACGGGGAATCGATCTCAAAGGGTCGACCAAGATGGGACTCATTGATGAGTCGATCGACGCCAAGTGGGAGCTGATTGATACGCACCATGTGACCGGCGCGGATCAGATTCAAGTGAATATCGCAGGCAAAACCATTTCGAACGTGCTCGCAAAAGGCGAGAAAGATCCCCTCATTCTTCCTGTCAGCGTCGGTTGTAAGTGGAGCGCTCCCTGCGTGAGTTACACCCAGGTTCCTGAATATCTGGCGGGGGTCGCCTTGGCCCGCGTCGGAAAAGGAGCCGAGGAGGCCGCAAAAGACAAGGTGAAGGAAGCCGTCAAGGGAGCCGTCCAAGAGGGTGTGGGAAAGGCTCTGAAAGGCCTGTTCGGACGCTGAGGAGATTTCATGATTCGTGCTTCGATCGATCTTGGTACCAACACCTGCCTCTTACTCGTGATCGACGGCGAGCGGGTGCTGCATGATGAATCCCGAGTGGTCCGTCTCGGGCAGGACGTGGTCCGCACCGGACGCCTGCATCCGGAGGCGATGGAGCGGGCCCGGACTTGTCTTCGGGACTATGTGAAGATTGCAGACGGTCTCGGCGTGCCGGCGAGTGGAATCCTGGCTGTGGCGACCGCACAAGCCCGCGATGCTTCGGATGCAAAGCCTTTTTTCGACGGTCTGGAGCAGACCTTGGGTCTTCGGTTCCGGATCCTTTCGGGCGATGAAGAGGCGCACGCCACCTTCCTCGGTGCTGCAGTCACCGGATCGGATCCATCCCGCATGGTGGTGATGGATATCGGAGGGGGCAGTACGGAATTGGTGGCTCAAAGCGGCTCATCGGGAGCCCTGTCCGGTGAAAGTCTTGGCATCGGTGCTGTGAAGATCACCGAAAAGTTCCTGCCTTCCGACCCTGTCACAGATTCAGAGTTCTGGGCAGCGGAAGACGCCATTGATCGTGAACTTCAGAAAATGCTGGGGTGGAGGAAGGGACTCGCCCCGCGCTCGGGTGACCTGCAATTCACCGCGGTTGCAGGAACGGCTGTGACCCTCGCCATGCTCCAAGCGGGCATGACCGAATTCCGGGCGAGTGAGATCGACGGATTCATCCTCACGCGCGGAGACGCCCACCGTCTGGTCGAGGAGTTGAAATGGAGAACGGTCGAAGAGCGTAAAGCTTTGCCTGGCATGGAGCCGAAGCGGGCGGATGTGATCCTGGCAGGAGCCTTGATCTTCTGGCGCGCGATGGAGGTCCTCGACTTCCCTGTGGCGAGGATTTCTACCCGTGGCCTTCGCTATGGGGTGTTTTTTCTCGATTAGAGGATCAGCGTAGAACGCGCAGGATCTGCTGGGCCAATTGTGGATTCCGGGCATGGATCCGCTTCAGCATCGACTGACGGAACACCGGGTCCGCGTGGCGGAGCATCTGGACGACTTGTTCGAGACCGTTGATCTTGATCCCATCCTCGGGGGGAGTGGGTTCAGGACGACGGTTGGTTTCCATCTGGTCGAACGAAGGGTATTTCGAGTTCATACGCTTTTGCTCCTTTGGGATTTCCGGGCGACTTCTTTTTCGAACTGTTTCTCGAGCTCTTCAGACGCTTTCTTGTAATAAGACTGGAGTCGGGAGATTTGCTCGTCACCGATCCGCTTTTCTTGCTCGACTCTGCGTTGGTACTGGGTGTGGATCTTATCGGCCTCCCGCTCGCCTTCTTCGCGGGATTCCTGGATCAAGGTCTGGTTGCGCTCCCGGATCAGCGCCAACTTGCGGTCCAGGGTTTCAGCTTCTTGTGAAATACGGACATCGTAGTCTTTACGCATTTGCTGGATCTGTTGGTCCTGGTTCTGGACGATGCCGGCGAGTCGGTCACGGTGGCCTTCCTCTTTGTCCTTCACGGTCGCTTCCTGATCCCGTTCGAGTTGGGTCAGGTACGCCCGGTAGCGGATCTCATCGACCCCGTTCCCCGCTCCATTCATGGAACTTGCCATACGGCCTCCAGCCAGCGCGACATCGTGTCCCGCGTCTCACTAGTTTCACGCTGTGAAAACCGCTTCACAATCGGCAAAAAATGCCTATACTTCGAAGTAGAGGAAGCGTCAAAATTTTGGAAACACGGGAATTCTCCATTTTAGGACAGAAGTTGGTGATTGCCGATCCGGATCAAGCCGAGCTCGCATCGCACGCCATCCAGATCGTCCATGCAAAGATCGAGGAAATCCGTGCGCAAAAGCCGCTCTGGGGACCGAGCCAGATTTCCGTATTGGCCCTATTGGAAATCGCCGGCAATCTGGTTCGTGAGCGAAAATCGATCGATGCTTACCGGGAAGAACTCGATCGTCGCTGTTCCGATCTCATGGGTGAGTTGTCCCGACTGCCCCCCGCATGAATCCAGGGGTCACTGCGGAAAAAAAACGGCTGAGAGGTGAGTTCGAGCGCCTGCTCGGCCAGAAGGATTTTTTCGATCTGATCGGGCGTTCCTCTTCTCTTCGAGGATATTTTGAGAGTTTCATCCAAGAGATTGCTGGCCCCCTGTCGCGCCGGTGCCTGGTGAGCTTCATTCCATTTTCGACCGAACCGCAAATCCAAGTGGAAAAGGAAACCCAGGACGAGCCTTACCGGGTGGCCTATGTCCGGATCGATGATTGGTCCACCCGGACCATGAGCTCCCGTTTGGCGCGGCGAGATCTTCCCGGACAGTGGGAAGATGTCGAGATTCCCGGTGGGAAGCGGATCTTCCAGCCCATGGATGCTCAGCCCCGATGCACCCTCGGAGAAGTGGGTGTGATCCTCGTGCCCGGTTTGGCTTTCGGTCGGAACGGAGCGCGGCTCGGGAGGGGCGCCGGTTTTTACGATCGTTTCCTCAGTGCGCATCCGCACGCCCTTCGTGCCGGGATCGCATTTTCAGATCAGGTTCTTGATTCGCTTCCGGAAGATCCTCACGATCAGCGGATGGACATCCTTTTGACGGACGCGGGGATGATTTGCATGAATTCCTATGGGGAGTGGAAAAAGCACGGTACCATGGGATCAAGGGCCACCTGAGACATGATGCGGATTCTGTTCTTCGGAGACGTTTTTGGGAAGCCGGGCAGGCAGGCGGTGAAGCGCGCCATCCTGAAGCTCATGCCCGACTATTCGCCGGATTTCATCATCGTGAACGGCGAAAATGCCTCACACGGTAAGGGCATCACCGAAAGAATCGCGCACGAGTTTTTCGACATGGGAGTCGATCTCATCACGACCGGCAACCACGCATGGGATCAAGCCGAGTCCATCGAGTTTTATGCCAAGTGTGATCGTTTGCTCCGCCCGGCCAATTATGCGGATGCCGATCCCCCGTTGGTCCCGGGAAAAGGTGTTGCCGTGATCGAATCCAAGAACCGCCCGAATCTCAGACTGGGCGTGGTGCTCCTCATGGGGCGTGTGTTCATGGATGCTCTCGAGTGTCCTTTCCACCGCGGCAAACGCGAGATCGAGAAGTTGAAGAACGCAGGAGTCCGGAACATCCTGGTCGATTTTCACGGAGAAGCCAGCTCGGAGAAGCAGGCATTCACCTGGTTCATGGACGGGCAGGTCTCGGCTGTGGTCGGTACCCATTCCCACGTCCAAACTGCGGACGAGCGGGTGAGTCCGGCGGGAACAGCCGCCATCACCGACGTCGGAATGAGTGGTTGTTTCGACTCCGTGATCGGAATGCGCAAGGATCTCGTGATCCGGAAATTCCTGACCAAGATGCCGGTTCGTTTCGAGCCCGCCGAGGGACCCGGTGGTTACGGCTGTGTGATCATCGATATCGACGAAAAAACAGGTAAAGCCACCCGGATCGAGCGCTTGAGAGAAGCGGTCATCCAGTGGGAGGGACCCGAGATTTGAAGCCCGAACATCACGCCTATCAACAGTTCATCCAGTGGGTCCAGGAGGACTTGAACCAGCACCGGCTCATGGTGAACCGCAAAGTGTTCAGCGTGGTGTTCTGGTGTCTGGTGCTGCCGGCGCTGATGTCCCTACTTCTCTATGGACTCAAGAAGTTCCAGATCGTGAACGATGTCCGCCAGTTTTCAGTGATCGTTTTCACACCGCCCTTCCTCTACGCGCTCTATTCCATCTGGCCAACCTTTCGTGAGATTCCCAGAGTCTTCAAGAAGGGCGGGATCGGTGCCGCGCTCGAGGAAAGTCTCCGGGAAGTCGAGTGGCGCGAACAGGTGGTTCAGCGATTGAGTCAGGAAGTCCGCCTCACTTCCAGGGAGTGGAAGCTGGTCGGGTTCCATCTGGAACGCGAGATTGATCGCATGCGAATGCAGAACCGACACATGACGGCGCTTTCGGGCGTCGTGTTGTTCTTCATGTTCCAGTTTCTCGATCTCGGAAGCCTGCCCGAAGAGGTGAACGGGGCAGGGGCGGGCGAATTGGTCCGATCCTGGGTGGAGCAGCTTTCACAGTGGGGCGGACAGGTGTTCTCGCTCCTGTTGTTCTCGACCCTGTTCTACCTCTCGGGAGCGCAGATCCACCGTCATCTCGAGAGGTATCGGGTTTGTGTCGAGCGCTTGGGTCGGAATTTCGACTAAGAGAAGATCACGCTCAGCAGGTCCCGTCAGAGCAGGCTTCTTTGGCAGCTTTTTTGCCACATCCACCGTTCTTGCCGCAGCCACCTTTGCCGCAGTTGCCGCTTCCGCACTTTGAAACCGCCTCGAACATCCACTCCCGGGGGATTTCATTCAGAGCACGAATCGCCTCGAAGGCGTTGTCGAATTCACGGACTCCGAGAGTCTCTCCGGTGGTATGCCGCACGATGAACGCGGTGTAGCTTCCCGGATTGGACTCACTCTCGGTGATTCCGGCCATGAGTTCTTCGTCGATCAGAAAACCTTTTTTGAAGTTCTCGGCAGTGAATTTTTCCATGCCCTCACATTAGGGGAGGGTGTCCGAAAAGTCAAAACGAGACTATGATGGAGCTTGGATGGCAAATCATCGGAATTCCAAGCAAAAAGGTCGAGTCAGCCTGGAGAGGGCTTTGTCCAAGCTCGGTATCTGCTCCCGGACCGAAGCTCGGGAATGGATCGAATTGGGCAGGGTTAAGGTGCATGGTTCGGTGGAGCGTGATCCAGTCCGACAGGTGAATCCCGATACCGCCCACATTGAGGTCGATGGCCTGAAGGCGATTCGTGATGTGGAGCGACTCATTCTTTTGCATAAGCCCACGGGGGTGTTGACCACTAAGCGGGATCCAGAGGGCCGGCCCACAATCTACAACCTGCTGCCGCCAGAATTCCATTCATTCCATCCCGTTGGTAGGCTCGATCTTCACACCAGTGGGTTGTTGCTGCTGACCAATCTCACCCGATTATCCAGTTTTTTGACCGATCCGGTCCAAGCCGTTCCCCGAATTTACATCGTCGGCGTTGAGGGTCGAGTACTCGAAGAAGAGCTGGGGAAGATGGAGGCGGGGATCGAGGATCAAGGTGAAATCCTCAAGGCCCAGTTGGCCACACTTCTGAAGGCAAGTGGAAAAGAGAGTCTGCTCCGGCTTGAGTTGGTAGAGGGAAAGAATCGGGAGGTTCGAAGACTTTGTGCCGGATTGGGTCACGAGGTTCGCAGTCTCAAGCGGGTATCGTTTGGGCCCTTCGAGCTCGGAGAGCTCGCTCCAGGGAGTTGGCGGGAGGAAGATCCCGGCAAGGTCAATGGTTTCCGTTGAATCGAGGGTAGGGCTTGAGCTGGCACGTGCCTCCCGATAGACTGATGGAAGGGAGAACTAAATGAACGCGTTCCTGAAAAGACTGAAGTCGAATGAGGGTTTCACTCTAGTGGAGATGATGATCGTGGGAGCAATTCTCTCGGTCCTGGTGCTCGCTTTCACGGGGTACATGTACCAGCAGGCCCGCCAGACAAAATCCATGAGTGAAAAGCAAAGCTACAATCAGTTGAAGGCAAACGTTCTCAATGCGACTACTCAACCCGACACTTTGACCGCCTCCGAGGCGATCACTTTCGATAAACTCTGATTCATTCCTCTCAGCCGTTCAACAAGCGAAGAGCTTGTTCCGGTTGGGTGTTTGCTTGGCTCAAGACTGCGGTACCGGCTTCTCTCAAGATCTTGTTGCGAGCCAGGTCACTCGTTTCGCTCGCGACGTCGGCGTCCTTGATCCTGCTGTTGGCGGCGCTCAGATTCATCTCATTGCTGCCAAGACCTGATGCAATGGTAGTGAAACGACTCTGGAGCGCACCCAAAGTCGCGCGATAGTTGCTCACGCTTTCGAGAGCAAAATCGATGTCTGCCAAGTGCTCCCGGGCGGACTCTTTACTGGAAAAGTCGAGCCCGTGTAAACCGAGACGATCCGAGCTAAAATTGAATTTCCGGCGATCGACACCGAGTGTGTTGTTCTCGTCCGCATGGATACCCACTTGGACATCGAACCCGGGCCAAGTGCCGCCACCATTCAGAATTTTCTTCCCATTGTATTCGGTGGTGCTGACAACTCGGTCGATCTCGGCTTTGGTTTGCTGAACCTCGCGGTGAATCATGCGTCGCTCGGTGTCGCTGATGGTATCCGAAGAAGCTTGGATGCCCAGTTCACGCATGCGGATGAGTTTGTCGCTGATGGTTTGGACTGCGCCCTCGGCCACTTGAACCATCGAAATCCCGTCGTTTGTGTTTCGAAGAGCGGCCTGGGTGGAACGGATGTTGGCATTGAGGGAAGTGGAAACGGAGTACCCGGCGGCGTCTTCGCTGGCTTCAGCAATCCGACTGCCTGTCGACAAATGGTTCATCGTCTTGTCTTCAGCGGCTTGGGTCCGCTCAAGATGGCGATGGGCATTGATCGCTGAGGTGTTGGTACTGATCCGCATTTCCTGAATTGCCGCATCTGACCGTTATGGTCAGGTATTCGCGTACTCCTTTCCTCTGGGGAGATACCCCTTCGACGGATTTATCGGTGGGTCATGGTGAAAACTTGACACTCATGTCATAAAAATAAACAATTCAGCCATTCAGCCATGTTTTTACTCAGATTATTCTTAATGGTTTTTGCGCTTTGCGTTAACACCTCTGCTTGGGCTTGGGTGGAATACGGAGTTTCAGCAGGTAGTGCATTTCACTATCTGAGCTCGACCAACACTTTCGGTTCTAATCTAAAACTGACCGGGCGCCCTGCGCCTGAGTTTCGGCCTTATACGACGATCACATTCAATCAGGATTACGATCAGTTGAACCTGTTCTTGTCCGGACGCCAATACACCTATGAGACTCCGTCCGGAGCCTCCAGTATCGTGCACAATAGCCATTATTTTTTAGGGGGCGGCTTCGATTATTCGAGTTTTTCATCCTGGGGTCACTATCACTTGGGGTTGGATCTTTTTCAGCGACCGCTTGGTATGCCGGTCGACTCCCAAACGATTTTATTGAAGAAGGTGATCGCCCTGTCGGTTCCTCTCGAATACTCCACAAAACTGATTGTTCTAGAAAAACAACTGATGCGGGCAGGGGCCTATGGGGCTTTTGCGTTGCCATGGTTTGAAAATGCCGTCAGCGGCTATCGCGCCGGGGCATTTGTGGAGATTGAGCGCCGTGGGGTGACCCGATTCACGCTTCGTGGCTATTACGAAGTGAAGGCAATGGACCAGGCTACCGTTCATCAGGATGAAGTGGAGATCGGGTTCCAGCTGAAAGTGGGGTTCCCGGGTCGGAAGGGTCTTACCCCTCCGCCAGATGAGCGCGAATGAGAGTGAATTGAGCTTGCATTAAACCTTTGTTATTTAATATTTAGGATTTAGCTCATTCTGCCGATTTGGTATCCTGATGACAGAGGTCGGCGGGAGTTAAATCGGTCATGTTTCAATGGGCGGGGCAGTCAATCCGGATCGGTCACGTGTCCTTCAGGGCTCTCATGAGCACCTTGATGGTCTCTGGATCTTTCTTTCTCGCATCGTGCGGAATCCCCGGTGCCAGTCCGATGGGAGACAGTACCTTCGCCTTTGTGGCGCCACCCGTCAGCAACATTCCACTTCCCCCCCTCGTGTTGTCGCCGGCGAACGGTTTTGAGACCAATGTGGACACGCTTAGTCTTGTGGGGATTTGTACGGCCGGACTGACTGTGGAGCTGAGTGGGACTGCCACAGATTCGTATTACTGTGGATCCGGGACATTCTCTTTCACCTTGAGTAGCACCTTGGACGGGAGCTTTTCCTACAATCTCACTCAGGTGAACTCTTCCGGAATTCCTTCACCGGTTGTGGCGTTTTCATGGACCCGCGACACCCAAGCACCCTCAGCGCCTGCTCTGACCACTCCGGCAAATAATCCCCATCTGTCCAGCCAGTCGACTCTGACTTTAGGAGGATCGTGCGAAACCGGAACGACGGTCAGTCTCAGTGGTGGGTACAGTTCCTCGACAGTCTGTTCAGGGAATGCGTTCCAGTTCGTGATTCCAAAAAGCCAAGATGGGACCTTTTCGTTCGATGTGTCTCAAATTGACCGGGCAGGCAATGCCTCCGGGGTCTCGAGCCTGACCTGGAATCGTGACTCAAGTGCGCCGAGCGCTCCTGTGGTCACCAACTATTCTTCTCCGCTGGTGAGTAATGCTTCGAATCTCACATTAAGTGGCACTTGCGAATCGGGGGCAACGGTGTCACTTGCAGGCGATGCCTCTGGTACTGCCACCTGCGTGGGTTCCAGTTTTTCCATCACTGTTTCAAAGTTCATTGACGGGTTCTACAACTTCAGTTTGTCCCAATCGGATTCGGCAGGCAATCTATCGGGATCGAGTTCCTTCGTGTGGCAACGTGACAGCTCGGCAGCTGCTCCACCGGTCTTGAGTTCACCGTCAGTCAATCCATTCTATTCAAATTCAAGTTCCATCACATTGAGCGGGACTTGCACGACCGGTGCAACGGTCCATCTGACCGGAGGATCCACCCAATCCCAAGTTTGCGCATCGGGAACGTTCTCCTTTTCTGTGAACAAGTCCTCGGACGGTTCATATTCCTTCAGTCTGCACCAAGTGACTGTTGCAGGAACCAGTTCATCGGCGGTCAGTCTCACCTGGATTCGGGATACTTCTGCTCCGGCCCCGCTGGTATTGTCAGGGCCAGCTTCTCCTTTGGTGAACAACGCGTCTAGCGTCACACTCTCTGGGTCTTGCGAAACCGGGGCGACGGTTCAACTGTCAGGTTCTGGGACTGGATCCACCGGGTGTGCCTCTTCGGCCTTTTCTTTCACTGTCCCCAAGAGCACCGATGGATCATTCACTTTTTCGCTGAACCAAACAGATGTGGCCGGAAACACCTCGTCGTCAGTGAGCTATGTCTGGCAGCGGGATACGGTGGCTCCGGCGGCACCTGGGGTAACCAGCCCGACCTCGCCTCATACTGGAAACGCGGCGAGCCTGGTACTGAGTGGGACGTGTGAATCCGGGGCGTCGGTTCGATTGACCGGAGATGCGGCGTTGACCGCATCCTGTAGTGCGGGTGTGTTTTCATTTACCGTGCCCAAAAGTTTGGATGCAACCTACGGGTTCTCCATTTCCCAGACGGATGCTGCAAACAACAGTTCATCTGCAGTGTCTTTCTCGTGGACCCGCGATACCGTGGTCCCTGCCCGACCGGTCATTGTGAATCCGGCGGGTGCAACCTTGGTCTCGAACGCATCCCAGATTACCATCGACGGCACCTGTGAGACCGGTGCCACGGTTAGTTTGACCGGGGCCGCGACTCAGAGTGCGGTTTGCTCGGGAGGGGTATTTGCCTTCACTGTGAGTAGGTCTACAGACGGCGTCTACTCTTTCGGTGTTCATCAAACGGATGCTGCAGGGAATGCTTCGAGTTCGGCGAGTGTCAGCTTCACTCGCGATACAGTCGCACCGGGAGCTCCCTCCCTGAGTTCGCCCACTTCTCCTCTGGTCAGTCGTGATACCAATCTTAACTTGATCGGAACTTGTGAATCGGGGGCTACCGTGACCCTTTCGGGTGATGCCTCGGCTTCGGTAACCTGTTCTTCTGGAGCCTACTCGATTCCTTTGACCAAAAATTCCGACGGAAATTTCGGATTCAGCTTGGTCCAAACAGACCCGGCCGGAAATATCTCCGCGGTAACGGGATTCAGTTGGCTCAGGGACACTGCGGCTCCTGCAGCCCCCGGGATCACGAGTCCTTCAGTTTCTCCTTTTGTTTCCTCCGACACGAATCTCACCATTTCAGGTACCTGTGAAACGGGAGCGCTGATTCAAATGAGCGGGGCATCGACCGGCTCTGTCACCTGTAGTGGTGGCGGATTCACGTTCACGGTCACAAAGAGTTCGGACGGCAATTATTCGTTTGGTTTCGTGCAGACCGATGCTGCGGGAAATGCGTCCGGGTCGACTTCGCTTTCGTGGACCCGGAGTTCCGCGATCCCTCTCACTCCGGTGATGTCGTCGCCAGCCTCGAACCCTCTTTATTCGAATTCGGACACCTTGGTCTTGGCAGGAACTTGTACTAATGGAAACACTGTTGAGGTCACAGGGGGGGCAACTCTCAGCCAAGCTTGCTCGGGTGGCGCATTCAGTTTCTCGGTGACAAAAACACTCGATGGGGCTCATTCCTTCAGTATCCGGCAGAGAAGTGTCTCAGCGATCTACTCAGGCGCAGCGTCGGTGGTTTGGAATCGGGATACAGTCGCACCTGCGGCACCGGTCATCACGACGCCGGCAAGTTCGCCCAGAACGGCCAATGGAAGTAGCTTTGTGGTAGCAGGAACCTGCGGCGCCGGGAACTCGGTGGTCATCTCTGGGGATACTCCGCAAGCCTCCTTGACATGCTCTGCAGGGGGAAGTTTTTCGTTCACCGTGACTGAGACCGCCGATGGAACTTACGATTACTTCGTCAATCAAGTCGATTTGGCAGGAAATGTGTCGGCGAATTCTACTGCACAATGGATCCGGGATACCGTTTCCCCGGGCATGGTGACAGTCGACTCTCCTGCCGACAATCCCTACAACTCAGGCGACACCAATCTCACGATCAGTGTTTCGTGTGAGCCTCTTGCAGTGGTGGTTGTGACAGGCTCTGCCTCGAGGTCGGGTGATTGTAGTCCGCTCGGTTCTTATTCTTTTTCAGTCAGTCAGAGTGCGGATGGGAATTATTCCTACTTGATTCAACAAACCGATGTTGCAGGTAATGCGTCTCCGACTCTGACATTTGCGTGGACCCGCGACACCACTATTCCCTTCACTCCTGTGGTGACCGCGTCGCCCGCACCTTCGAGCAATCCGTATTACTCGAGAGGATCCTCGCTTACTCTCAGGGTGACCTGCGATACTGCTCGGGGAGGGACGGTCTCCCTAGGTGGGGATGTGATCGAGACAGAGGTTTCTTCACCCGCGAATAGCTTATTTCAGACCTGCAACTCGAGTCCGGTGACATTCGTCATCCAGAAATCCACAGATGGGGTTTACCACTTATCCTTTAATCAGGAGGATCCGAATACTGGAGCAACTTCTGCAGATGCTGCGTTCACCTGGGTTCGGGATACCACCGCGCCTTCGCCCCCTTCCCTGATCAACCCGAGTGTCAGCCCATACATCGCTCCTGGAAATCTCACCATCACAGGCATCTGTGATCCCAATGCCAGAGTCAATGTTACCGATTCAGCAGCAGCTCAAACTTTGAACACGACTTGTTCTGTGGGGGGGTATTTCTCAGTTTCCGTTAGCAAAAGTGTGGATGGTAGTTATCCATTTACACTCTCGCAAACCGATGTGGCTGGAAATACCTCAGGAAGTGTTTCGTTTTCTTGGGGGCGCAACAGTTCTGCGATCGCTCCCCCGGGGGTATCTACTCCTCTGGTGTCGCCGCTGACCAACAACTCCTCAACCTATAATCTAAACGGAACCTGTACGACCGGATACGATGTGGTTTTGGCGGGGGTCAGTGCTTCGGATGTGGTATCGCCTGCGGGAGTTCTGACTCAAACCTGTGGTGCAAACGGTAGTTTTTCGTTTCAAGTGGCAAAAAGCTCGGATGGTACATTTGCCATGACCTTGGTACAAAAGCTTTTGTCTCTGACTTCGTCGGCAGTGGGCAGGACCTGGGTGCGGGACACCGTGGCTCCCACGGTTACTTTTTCTTCTGCCCCTGCACCGTCTTCTGTAAATGTGAGTACCACCGCTTCTTTTGTGTTCTCAGCGAATGAGTCGGCAAGTTTTCAGTGTAAGTTGGATTCTGGCCCTTATGTTTCTTGCAATTCGCCGCAAAATTTGACCGGCCTTTCAAATGGATCCCATACTTTTTCAGTGAGAGCGACTGATTCGGCAGGGAATGTGAGGGATGTGACGAGGACGTGGACTCAAGCCGCCTACAACACTCTCGCGCTTTATCGCTTCAACGGAACCACTTCGGCTGCAAAATGGGCTGATAGTGGGAACTACACTACTTTGGCAGGGTTGAATCACAATTTGTCCGGGACTGCCTCTCTGTCACCAGCTGCGACACCGCACCAGTTTTGGCACGACACCTCTGGGCTGTCCCTCAGCTCCAAAAAAGAGGCGCTTGGCTTCCCGACCACCACCTCGACGCCGCATTCGCTTTCAGCCTCAACCACCAATAGTGCACTCGATCAGGGCAGACAAACTTTGACTATTGAGGGCTGGTTCAAGTTCAAGGTGCGCCCAGGAAGGGATCAGTCCATCACCTTAGTTTCGAAGTCAGGCAATGGGACAGCCGGGAATTTGCATTCCTGGGATTTTCGTATTTTTAATAGAAGTGACAAGTACCACCTAGAGATGGCGGTGAGTCAGAATGGAACCAATGTCTCGGTTTATCGGAGCTCTTCCTCCGTTTCTCTTGGAGATCCAGACAAAGACAGCCCGTGGTATTACCTTGCAGTTACATGGAATTCCGGAACAGTTAAGTTTTATCGGTTGAGAACCACTAGTAGTAGTGTTTCCACACTCAACTCATCCGTTGTCGTTGGATCCTCAATTACCCAGCTCTCGACGACAACGGCTCCACTTAGAATTGGTGCAAATGCCAGCACCACGGCTAGCGGAACTCATCGGCAGTTTAATGGGTCTATGGATGAGCTTAGGATTTCCCAGACGGTCAGAAATATTTCGACCTCGAATTATGCAAGCTCTCTAAAGACCACCGAATTCTCCCCCGACTGAGAGGACCATTCATTGACACCATCTTCAATCTCCATCTTGTTTTTGTTTCTCGGTGTTTCGGTCGAAGTTCGTGCTCAAGTGAATGAAGGGCTTCCAGAATTGAAGTCTCTTTGTAGCGAGGCACCTCCCCCCGCGGGTTTGGTCGTCATCGACAACGGATTCTGCCACCACTATCTGGAGGCCGAGGCGGAGGCCGAAGCCAAAGTCACCCTCCCGGCCTTGGCAAAAGTCGGCGATACCCCCGCCTGTGCATCCAATCCCCTTCCGAGTCCCACCCCGGTCGCCGATCGTTGGAAGATCCGTCTCTATGCGAGTCATTCCTTTACGACCTACTTCCATTCTGATGTGAAGTTCAATTCATCTCGCTATCAGGTCGAGGTGAAGGACTACGAGTGGGCGGAGCGCGGGTCACGGAGCTACTTCAATCCGGCTTACTGGGACGAAGAAGGACGGAATCCCTTTCAGTTCATTGATGAACCTTCGAACACTTTCACAGTCAGTATCGAAAAGAATGGAAACGAGTTTTTTCTGACATCATTCCACCCGAAGTACCTTCAGAAAGACGGTCAGGTGAAGACCATGGTCGGAACAGTGGACGGAGTTGCGGTGAACGGTCCAATGGCGGTACCGATTGTAGAGAACCGCAATACCTACCGGCAGATCACCCTCGAGGGGGGGTATGGCCATCGCTTCAAGCTACTGGATTCGAGGTACGGGAATTTGACCTATGTGCCCTCCGTGTCAGCCGGAGTCATGATTGGCGGAAATGTGAGTCGGGTTCGGGACCCCGAAACTGGTGAAGTGACGCCTGCAGATCAAGATGCCTTCCGGGTCCAAGGATTCGGTGGCAGTTTGACTAATCGGATCGAATTCAATACCAAGAAGGAACGCTTCGGAGTGTTTTACGAACACAAACTCAGCGGATTCCAGTTGAAGCACGGATTTGAGGATGGAACCCAGTCCTACCGTCTCGGTTACATGGGGAACAGCGTGGGCATGAAGTTCATGCTCTACAACCCGGCCAATCACAAAAAAAGAAACTGATGACTGAAGAGTGAGCTCCTGATTCCGTGGAGTCCGAGCGCGATCAGTAGCCATCCTGTTCCTTGAATGAGACGGATGATGGTAGACTCCGGGAGGGTATCGCCCGAGCGTGAGAGCCAACGGAGCATCCCAGTGAACCACAGCACGCTGCCGATGCCTGCACCCGTGGCAAACGCTGTCGATTCAAGAACTGCCAGCTCGATCATCCGCCAACCATGAATCCACGCCAAAACAGTGGTCCAGGTCACCATCAGGGTCGGATTGAGGATGCTGATCAAGAATCCGATTCCAAAGGGCCCCTTTTTTAGGGGGTTTTGGTTTGGGGGATGGTCAGGAGAGCTTTTGATGGATCCGGCTTTGAATACAAAATACAATCCGAGACCTGTCAGGATCAGGCTCGCCAGGGATCGGGCGAGAGTGTCTACCACGGGAAAGCCCTGAAGCAGGGTGGCGTAACCGAGGCAGGCCAGAAGAACATAAACCGCCTCAGCTAAAGCTGCTCCGGCCGCGAGAAGTCGGCCCTCGGATTCGCGCCGTTGAAGACCCAGTTTGACGATCATCGCCGATACCGGGCCCGCGACCGGAATCGCACCGAAGAATCCGAAGAGCGCACCGAGTAAAAGAGCCAATCCCATCTTGAACCGATCTTACCTGCTCTTCAAAGGATTGACAGGGTGAATCTCAGAAGACCGTGGACGGTCGAAAGGGTTTCGGAGAAGATGGGACCCGGAAAGGATATCCTCCATGCGCAAAAAGCTGGTTTACGATTGGCCCACGCGGATTTTTCACTGGAGCTTTGCCATCGGTTTTTTGCTGGCCTTCGCGATCGCAAAAACCCAAGACGAGGATTCTTTCCGTTTTCCAATCCACATGCTGATCGGTCTTGCGTGGTCATCCCTCATCCTATTCCGGATCCTATGGGGTTGGATGGGCACCGCTCATGCTCGGTTTTCGGGTTTCAGTCTCGGTGTTTCTTCGTTGTTCTCCTATTTGAAGTCGTTTTTCGGGGGCGTGGATCAAGAACCCGCAGGTCACAATCCCGCGTCGAGTTGGGTGGCGGTCCTGATGTTGATTCTTGGTAGCGGCCTGGTCTTGAGCGGGCTTCTGATGGTCAACGGGCAGGCTGGAGAGATTGCAGAAGAAGTCCACGAATGGTGTGGGAACGGTTTTCTGATTCTGGCCGGCACCCACGTGGCCGGTGTGTTGATCCATCTGCTTCGTAAGAAAGATGGAATCGCTTTCAGTATGGTGGATGGGAGGAAAGCTCAGGATACCCTCGGTCAGGCTATTCCTGATGCCAAACCGGTTTCCGGTGTCCTGTTGGTGCTGAGTCTGATCGGCCTTGCGACCGGCATTTACCGGTCTTACGATTCGCCGACCCGGACCTTGAAAATCGCGGGCTTCACGCTGGTTTTGGGTGAGGGCGAGGAGCGGGACTGATCCACTATGGGGCACGATCATCACCACCATCATCATCATCATCATCATCATCATCATGGTCCTGAGGAATCCGGCAACTTGAGCGGAGTCTTTGCGTGGAGTATCGGCTTGAATCTCCTTTTGGTCGCAGTTCAGACCTGGGCCGGATGGCGATACGGGTCGCTGGCCCTCCTTTCGGATGCCGGACACAATGCCGGAGATGTGGCAGGACTTTTGTTGGCTTGGGTTGCCTGGAGCGTTTCGCATTGGAAGCCTTCGGGGCGGTTCACCTATGGAATGAAAGGGGCTTCCACTTACGCCCCCATTTTTCAATCTGTTCTGATCCTTTTTGCCATGGGAATGATCGCTTGGGAGGCTATCGGTCGTCTCTCAGGTGGTGTGGCGATGCATCTCGAATCCACCATGACGATGGCTTTCGCCGCTCTCGGCATCCTGATCAACGGCGGCTCTGCTTGGCTCTTCTTGAAGAACCAGGGGAGCGATTTGAACTTGAAAGGGGCCTACCTGCACTTGATGGCTGATGCCCTGGTGTCGGTGGGTGTGCTCGTTTCGGCCGCGGTGATCGCTTGGACCGGATGGGTCTGGGTGGATTCGGTCGTCAGCCTCGGGGTTTGTATTTGGGTACTGAAGAGCACTTGGGGTTTGTTGTCATCCTCGGTCCGATTGGCTCTCCAGGCGGCGCCAGATGAAGTCGATCTTGATGAAATCGAAAGAGCCCTGCTTGCAATCGAGGGCGTCTCTGAGGTGCATGACCTTCATGTCTGGAACGTGGGCAGTGCCCACACCGTGCTCAGTTGCCATCTCTCCATCTCGAGCCCCGGATCGTGGGAAGAGATTCTCAGTCAGGCAACCCACTTGGTGCGCGAGGACTTCGGCTTGGATCACTCCACCATTCAAATTGAAACCGGCGAAGGGGTGCAGGATCAGGGGCAGTCGGAAGTCGGTCTGAACCGGAAGCGGTGACGGAGCCGGGTCTCGGTTCCGTTTGTTGCATTGTGCTTCAATCGGCAAGACAAGATCAGGTGTCCTGTCTCGATTTCATTCTTGAGTCGGCTTTCGCTTTTGCATAAGGCCACACAGGAGTCGAGATCCATGGTCTTGAAGCGAATGGTGGTTATCGTAATTCCTCCTTCACTGAGGGAGGTACTGACCACCTTGAGCCGGCAAGTGTCAGAAGCCGGTTCGGCTAGGGCGGTGGCAGAAATTAGGGGGACTAGAACCAAGAGAAACTTCATGGCTGAGCTTTTATTCCGACTGGGGGCGCTTGGCCAGTCAAAAAAATCAGCCGAAATAATTGATTATTGAATGGGGGGAAGGTCAAGTTTGACGCACTGCGCTTGAGCCAAGTATCCTGTTCAGGGGGTGGTACTTTTGGGGATTGGGGCACTCATTCTGAGCCTGGTTTGCACGGGGAGTTCTGCGCAAGCCGGTGAGCTGAACACCTTGGAAACCTTTCGTGACCGGATGGCGGTCATTGAGGCCCAGGTGGTCTTGGCTTGTGACGGCAAGGGCTTGGAAACCCACGAGCTCAAGACAGGCTTGGCTGATCGCTTAATTTCCAAGGAGGGACCGATCTCAAGGCTTCAGAGGGATCTCGGTTCAGCTGTCCGGATGGTGGGGGCGGACATAGAATACGCTCGGGAGCGGGTGGCGGATCGTTACAGAAGCATCCATTCTGCCCGGATGGATGCGCAGTTGTCTCGTGTGGAATCGGCCCGCCAAAGACTGAGGAATGAAGGTGAACGCGCACGCGATGGGGTTCGCACCGAATATTCCCGTTATCTGGAACTCAAAAGCCAGGACCCGGTGGCCTTGGCTTATTCAAAACCTGACTCCAGGCAGCGCTTCAGGGATGAGGTGGGAGAGGTGCTCCGTGTTCGGAAAAAAGAGATGCAGGATCTGCTTTCGATCGGTTCCCGCGCGGACTCCGCAAGATTGAGGGCGGCCATGTGCTACTGTCGTGGCTACGATACTCCCTGGGACGATCGTTGTCCGGGTACACCCGATTCCATGAAACAGAAAACCGACTACATCAAGGCAGTCCAGAACTACGAGCAAACCCGGAAAAGTTCGAAACAGGATGAGGCGAAGTGAACCGGCGCCGTCACCAGATTCTGGGATAAGTGCTTGGAGCAAAAGTCCACGGGAATCCCCAAAAATAAAGCAAGTTGGGATTCTGAATTTGTGCGATCGAATAGGGAACCGGTGCGGTGCCTGTGATGGTGGAGGCATTGCCCGCGCATTGGTCACCACCGGTGATGCTGGACAGCACATAAACGCCTGTCATGGGAACTGCGCCCGCCCAGGACCGATATTGAGCATCACCCAAAATCCGCCCTCGATTCGCAATTCCACTCACACTTCCGGCAAAATATGAATTCGACAAGGCGATGTTCAGAGTAGGTGCGGCCGGATTTCCTCCCATGGCGCCGATCAGTCCTCCTCCGCTCGAGGGAGACCCCACGGTGGCCACTGAACCGATGTTGGTGAACTGATCCCCGGCAGTGGCGAATCCGATCACTCCTCCGACGAAGTCGGCTCCAGAAAAGGTTCCGGTCGAAACCGCTCCATCGAGCCAGATGGAGGCCGCAGGCTTTCCTCCCACCACGTCATGCCCGATTTGGGAGGCTCCGATCACACCGCCCAGGGTATTTCCAATATTGTTACTCGACAAGCCGGTTACAGAAATCCTGCTGAACTTGATGAGCGTGTCGGTGGATACGACTCCGATGGCTCCGCCTGCCAGGCTCCAAGCTGCAAAGGAATCGCGTAACTGGGTATTCGAGACTTTGATCAGATCCACGGCTCCCCCGCCGTAGAGGTCTGCAGCGGTAGCGGTGTAAAGTCCGATCAGGCCTCCAAAGCCATATGCGGCGGTGATCGTACTGTTGAGGACAGTGATATTGGAAATCAAACTGTTGTGTGCCGCCCCTGCAAGTACGGCCACGGAGTCTTTTGATGGGGCCGAAAGTGTGAAATTGTCGAGGACGAGGTTCTTGACCACGCTTCCCGCACTGAGAATCCGGAAAAGCCCCAAACCAGTGGCCGGGAGTGCGTCATTGTAGGAATAGTTTGAAAGAGTGAAGTTCTGGCCGTCAAATGATCCGGAAAACGTCGGAATCGGATCCATCGAAAATGCGGTGAAGTCAATGTTGGCGGTCAGGATATAAGCTTTGGACGGCTCCAATCGAATGCAGTCTTTGAATTGGGTGGCAGTTGAGATCTGGTAAGGGGAGGTGCTGCTGCCGTCTCCTGCCACACCCATGCCTGAACACGGCGAAGCTCCTGCCAGGATGTTGAGCTCATCCACCCCGCGTAGTGCAACGTTCGAACAGACTTGGGTCAAGGTACCGTTCTTCATTAAGCACACCCGGATGGAGGCCGTTCCTGCGCCCATTTTTCCGGACACCTTGCCGGTTGAAGGATCAATGATGACACCGCTTGGAACCGCGTTGACATCCGTCGGGACGAACTTCAGATCGATCGAGCCGTAGGGGTCCGTGTAGGAGTAGGTCGGGGACATCGAATGCGGAAAGGAGCGATCCGTCAGAAAAAAAGACTGGCTGGGATACGATAGAGTCAAGCCAGTGGCCGGAGTGTCCCATGACATTTGCACCGTATGAGCGGCAGAATCGTTGTAGGTCACTCCGTTTTCGATGAAGTCATAGTTGAATGAAGGAGTGGCCAACACATCTCCTGCCGAGACGTCCTGATAGCGGATGAAGGCTCGACAGGTGGTGGCCCCGATCAGGGTCACACCCAGGCAGTTTTGCACATCCATCTCAGCACCTTGTGCTATGGGGTTATCGGAAATTCCAGTAATGGTCACGGGGATGCTTTGCGATGGATTTGAAATTTCGAGCTCTTCGGTGAATTGCACACCGGTCACGATCGAGGAGGGTGGGTTTTGGGACAGGCGTACGATGTTCAGGCCGGGGCCCGCGGGAGGGGCTGAAGGTCGATTGGTGTATTCAGTCGGGGAGCTGGATGCACCATCGAGTCCAAAATCGGCCATGCGGATCCTGCCACATCCCGAAATGATCAGGAGCAGGACCGTTTGAAGGACCCATGATGAGGAAACCCCGAATTTCAAACTCAACAACCTGCATTTAGTTTATCAAACAGGAGGGGGCGGAAAAAGTGTCCGACGTGACACAGGACTAAATCTCAAATCTGAGGCCGAGATTCACCCCAAAACGCTGGAAATCGGTCTTGCGGTTTTCTGCCTTCGTCCCGACCAGAACTGAAAAGTCAGCTTCGTCCACCGTGAATTCAGACACATCGGCATAAGAAAAATCGACATTGAGGTCTAGGAATAAGCCTTTCAGGCCCAATGGAATCAGAGCGCCTGTACCGAAGTTAAACTCAAAGGTGCTCCCTGACGCTTTCAGAGCAAAAGGGTAAGGCAACCGGAAGTCTCCGTTGAAGTGGAAATATCCGATTCCGACTTCGGCATAAGTCCGGATCCAATCCCAAGGAAGGTATTTCACGGTGAACATGCCCCCGAGATCGACCGACTGGTTCACCGAATAGAGTGTGCCTGGAAAATTTCCGGTTACGGAGCCGATGGTGACTTCCCGGTCGTAGGCTTGCTCGCCATCCCAGCGGGTGTACTGCACGAAGAACAGCAGGTCCTCGCTTTTTCCAAATCCGACTCTTGCACGATACCCGGGCTTTGCGGACATGGTTCCCGTCACAGTGCGGCCACCATCTCCCTCGATGGTGAATCCGTTGGCTTGGGTTCCCTTTACCAATGAAACGATTCCATGGACGGATCCCATGATCACGGTTCGAGGGGCCGATTTCTTCGGCTTTTTGACAAGGGATTCAAAGCAATCGGATCGCGCGCGATAGTTCGTGCCCCCATGCTTGAACAAGAGTGTTCCCGGAAGGGCTTGAGACGGCGTCGTCGAGTAGAGTCCTGGCGAAAGCTCATCCGGAGTTGCATCGACCCAAGCGCGATTCAGCCCCTTCTTGAGCTCACATCCGGCTCCCCCTTCATAACGCTTCAATTCGCCGCTTTGGGCCTTTGCGGCAAACAGCGAAAGAAAGAGCCAGAACAGGGTCATAGCGGCAGGATATCAGCTCTATTCGGATGGAGATAGTCTGAAGGGCGCCAAATTCTTGTCTCCCTTGTATCAAGTGGTGGCGGAGGCTAAAGTGTAAGTGTGGAACAGTTCGAATTCATCAAAGTGACCGAAATCGTGAACCAACTAGGGAATCTGATCAATCTTCAGCGGATGGACAGGATTCACGCATCCATTCGACGTTATCTGGAAGGAGCTCAGTCCAAAGTCGGAACCCGATTGGATTCGAACTTCAAGAAGGTGCTGAAAGAAGCTTATGACCTTCTGGATGGAGTCAGGGTCGAGATTGAATCAATCCAGGAGAACATCCTGAAGCTTTTGAAGCCGGTCAAGAAAAGCCACTCCGGATCGAAAGCTGCCGGCAAAAAAAACAAGTCTTCGTCTAAAAAAATCGTGAAACAGCTTGTTTCGCGTTCAGCCCGAAAGACAACACGTACTTCCTCTGCTCGGACGCGATAAGAGCATTTATTGACTCGGATACGAGCCTCTCTGGACATTCCACGCTCCCGGCCACAGTGGGAAGTTGGCAGGATCCCTGAATTGATTATCCGAAAGTGGCAAGGTGTTTCCTGATATTCTTCGCCCTCCACTGAAGAGGTCGGGTACCGAAATTGTTGAAAGTTTGAAAACGTCAGTTAAGTAGAGCATTCCTCCCCAGTTTCGATAGGTGGTGTCACCCACCAAAGATCCGACTCGGGGAGTGAGTCCTGATGCAGCAGGAATGAAGGAACCCGCGAAGTAGCTCTGACTTAATTTCGGACGTTCTTGCGCGGTGCTGGTTGGATTGCCGCCAATGGTACCGAACAGCCCACCGATTCTTCCTGACAATCCGGACATTGAGTAATCCGAACCGAGGGTCGCCGTTGTCCCGACATTCGAGACGATGTCCAGACCGGTAACGACGCCCATGATTCCCCCGACGAACTCATGACCGACTATCACTCCCGATGAGGTGGCACCATCGAGCCAAATAATTGAATTGGGTCGGTCTGTGGCCAGTGAAAGAGCGACCCATGATGCTCCGATCACTCCCCCGACAGCATTACCGAGGTTGCGTGTGCGCAGACTTTCCACTTTCAGGTGTGACAATCGAATGCGCATGTCCGATGACATGATGCCGATGGCTCCACCGGCGGCACTCCAGTCTATATCGTAATCGTGGAGTTGGATGTCCGAAATTGTAATTTGTTCGATTGCACCCCCGAGGTATTTCCCAGTTGTGAATCCTTCATATAGACCGGTCAAGCCACCGATTCCATAGCATCCCGCAATCCTGCTGTTTTGAATGCTAATGCTCGAAATGAGAGCGTTCCTGACTCTACCTGCAAGTACCCCAGCATAGTATCCACAGTCAGAATCCACAGAAAATCCGCTCAGGCTCAGGTCTTTAATCACGCTACCGCTGTTCACAGTTCTGAAAAAGCCAACCGGCCCCGTGGTTGGGGTCTCGAAGAATGAGTAGTTCAAGAGAGTGTGTCCTTGGCCATCTAGGGATCCGCTAAACTGTTCAATCGGAGACATGGCATATCCCTGAAAGTCGATGTCACGCACCAGCACAAATGCTTGGGCGCTGTGGCTCCTTAGGCAGGAGTCGAATTGCTCCGGGGAGCTCAATTGGTAGGGATCTGACGAGCTTCCATTTCCCGGCAACCCTGTGCAAGGTGAAGGGTCGGGCGAAATCACTTCTTCTGCGATTCCGACCAGGGTGATGATCGAACAAGCTTGGGTGAGGATATTGTTTTTGACTAGGCAGACCTCGATCGAGCCCGATCCGTCACCCGTGGGGTGGGCGCCTGAAACTTTTCCGGTAGCGGGGTCAAAATGCATTCCTGATGGCAGCCCCCTGAAGTCTGTCAGTGCAAAGCGGAGGGAGTCTCCAGCTGTGGCTCCACGAACCACCGGGGTCCAGGAATGCGGGAAGCCACCTTTGGTGAAAAACAAAGAGGGGCTCTGATAGTCGAGAACTGCGGTGGAACCGTCGGCAGTGCCGACCCAGCGCATTCTCATAGGGTGCGGGAGAGTCTTGTCCTGTCTAGTTCCGGATTGAGTGAAAGAGTATTCGAACTCGGGTGTCACATCCAAAGTGCCGACACCGGGGCTCGTGTAGCGAATGTAAATCTTGCAAGTGGTCGCGCCCGCGATTTGTATCGAGTTGCATGCGCTCCAGTCAATCTCAGCGCCGTCGGTTGCCAGGCTCGGATTGTTCCTGATGGAACCGATCTCAATTGGAATGCCCGGAGCGTTCGGATTCGAGAGCTCAATGATCTCAATGTACGATCTGCCCGAGACCATGGAGGTGGGAGCTGTGGAGCTCAATCGACTCAAGACCAAAGTGGGCTCGGGTGGGCTGGGGGGTGTGGAGGAGGTGGAGGGAGTGGTACTGGCGCCAGTCGGGGAGCCTCGGACAACAGATTTTAGCTTGGTGCAACCCCCAAGACCGGTTACCAGCCCCAACAAAACGACCACCATTGAACCCCTGAAAGCACCCACCATCTCTTGATTCTAGGTTCCACTGTGTCGCACCGCAATGCGTCTTGTGGGACACAGCCTCGGTCCTTTTAATATTACGCTTGACTAATATTACATAAAAATAATATTATGAATGCATTGAGGAAGGTGTTCATGCAAGAAATCATTGAAAAATGTGACGAAGTCAGTGCGGTGCTCAAGTCCTTGTCCCACCCGGTTCGCTTGAAGGTCCTGTGCCGGGTTCTTGATGGGGAAAGCTCCGTGAATGAGTTGACCGAGTTTTGTGGAATCGCCCAATCCGCCATGTCCCAGTTTTTGATCCGGATGCGGGGTGAAGGACTGTTGGAGTCGCGGAAAGAGGGGACCCATGTGTTTTACCGGATTGCCGATTCCCGCACCAAAAAGCTTTTGAAGTCCATCAAGGAGATTTACTGCAAATGAAGACGATTCAGCTCCTGGTTCTGGCGTCAGCGCTTCTTCCGGTTCCGGTGTTCGCCACCGAGCGTCTCGAATTCAGCGAGATCTGGAAACGCGTGAAGGTCGAGTCACCCGAGGTCCGGGCCAGTGATGCCGAGTGGCGCGCTTCGGAATCCGCCGCAAGCCGGAGCTCCAGGCATTGGATTCCGAACCTGTCTCTCACTGGACGTGGGATCCATACCAATGATCCAGCCCAGATCTTTTTTTCGCGGTTGGGCCAAAGGGCGTTGGAAACAACGGACTTTGCGCCTTCTGCATTGAATCAGCCCGGCTCGGCTAATTTTCTCTCCACATCCCTGGGGATGCAGTGGTCACTGTTCGAAGGTGGGGCCGGTGTGGCTCACCGGAACCTGCAGCATTCCATGGCCGATATGATGGAGCTGACTAAAGATCGAACCGAATGGGAAACGTATGTGGATGCAGCCAGCTCTTACGCGACCATCCTTCATGCCCAATCCACGCGCCAAGTTGTCATGGGGCTAGAGTCCCAGGTCCGGCAGGTGTTGGCGAAGTACTCGGTCGGATCAAAATCGAACCCAGTCGGGTACTCGGGTCTCCTCGGCTTGAAAAGTCTGTTGAATCGGGCACAAGCGGTGAGCGAACAGCTCTGGGTGGAAGGCGAGGGTGCACGATCGAGGATCAGCTCTCTTGCGAGTTCGATCCCGCCTGAATTTGAAGTCAGACCGGAGCCTGTTGCGGTTTTTCTGGCTGTTGCCCTTCCTGAGGAACGTTTGAATTCCACCGAATCCTTACCGGTCACCATCGCAGAGAAGCGTCTGGAGGTTTCACGGGCTGCCATAGGGTTGGATCGTGCCCGCGCACTTCCTCAGATTGGAGTGTTCGGCGAGGGTGGAATGGTATCGGGTGCACGGAATACGGGCGCCGCCTATGCGGGTGGGTTGTACCTTCGTTGGAATCTGTTCGATCCGAGGGATCTTGGATCACTAGCCGAGAAAAAGCTCGAGCAGGATGCGGCTCAGGCCCGCCTCGAAGGGGCGCGCGCTTCGCTCCAGTCAGGGCGTGAGGCCGGATTCAGGAGCCTGAATGCGATTCAAAATAACGAGAAGCGTCTCAATGAGAGCTTGGTGCTAATGAGTGAGCAGGTCGAGGTGGCTTCCCGCCTCTTCCAATCCGGATCAATCGGCGCACTCCAACTGGCCGAGATCTACAATCGCAGGCTTGACCTGATCCTGAATCACCAGGAAATCCAGCGTCAACACATCCAGGCCCGGGCAGCGCTGGCCCGTCTCGCTTCAGGAAAGGAAGCAAATCCATGAATCCAGATATCGGTTTCGCCGGCCGTTTGGCACGGACTTTCGCACATTCCAAACTCACTCCGGTCATCGCGGTATTCTCGATCCTCATCGGAATCACAGCCGTGGTACTGACCCCCAAAGAAGAAGAGCCGCAAATCTCGGTTCCGATGATCGACATCCAAATCCCCGTTCCGGGACTCGAAGCGGCGGAGGTTGAAAAAAAGATCACCGAACCCGTCGAACGGGCTGTGTGGGGATTGGATGGCGTCGAGTATGTCTACTCCGCATCCCAGGCTCATGGTGCATTGATCACCGCCCGATTCAAAGTGGGCGAACCGATGGAACCCAGCCTCGTTAAGGTCCATGACCGGATCATGAAGCTCAGACCCGAGCTTCCCAAACATGCCGGACAGGCCATTGTGAAGTCGTTCTCGATCGATGATGTTCCTTTCCTCACCTTGACCTTCAGTTCTGGTTCGCTTTCGTCATTCGAGCTGCGTTCCTTGGTTGCGCCGTTGGCGAGGGAACTCTCGGCTACGCCGGATCTGTCACGTGTGGAACTCAAGGGAGGGCAGAAACGCGCCATACGGGTGGTGGTGGATCCTGACAAACTTTCCAGATTGGGAGTCTCGTTACTCAGCGTTGCCAAGTCGCTCGAAGAAAATGACGCCTACTTACCCGTGGGTAAGAGCTGGGGGCAGGACCGGGATTTCCAGGTGGAGGTGGGGGGACGAATCACATCGGTTGCCGACCTCGAGCGGATTCCGATCGGACAACGTGGCGGACGGGTGATCCGATTGCAGGATGTGGCCCGGATCACAGACGGACCGGAAGAACTGACACGCGCTTCATATTTTTTCGAAAAGGGGCGGGAAGGAGCCCCCGAGGCGGCGGTGTCGGTCGTTTTTGCAAAAAGAAAAGGAACCAACGTGGTCGAGCTGGCTCGTCAGTTGCTCAATCGTGCCGGCCGATTCTCGAATCAGCTCCCTGAGTCGGTCCGGATGACGGAAGTTCGCAATTACGGATCGACCGCGAATGAAAAGTCCATCGAGTTGATCGAACACCTTTTGATCGCCACTCTTTCAGTCGCCGCACTCATCGCACTCATCATGGGGCTTCGTGCCTCCATTGTCGTGGCTATCGCCATCCCGGTGACCCTCGCGCTGACTCTCGCGATCTATTATTTCCTAGGCTATACCCTGAACCGGATCACCCTGTTCGCACTGATTTTTTCGATCGGGATCCTCGTGGACGATGCGATTGTCGTTGTGGAAAATATCGAGCGGCATCTCCACGACAATCCCGGGCTGGGCATTTTCAAAGCTACCCTGAACGCCGTTGCCGAGGTGGGAAATCCTACCATCCTTGCGACCTTTACAGTCATCGCTGCCATTCTACCGATGGCTTTCGTCCAAGGGATGATGGGGCCATACATGAAGCCCATCCCGGTCGGTGCCAGCATTGCGATGATCTTTTCGCTTTTGGTGGCGTTCATCGTTACCCCTTGGGCGTCGATCCGGATCCTGAAGGAAGAAGCCCACGGTACGAAACCCGATATTCACCGAGAGAGTCGTCTGGACCGCCTTTACCGGAGTTTCATGGAGAAGTTACTCGGTAGTCGGGGCCGCTCCCTTCGCTTCGGAGGCTTGACCGTTCTTTTATTGCTCGCATCGTTTTCGCTGCTGATGTTCAAGGCGGTGAAGGTCAAGATGCTCCCGTTCGACAACAAGAACGAGTTCCAGGTCCTGGTGGACTTCCCACCCGAAACTCCGATCAGGAAGAGTATCGAGTTGTCCCAGGAGCTTGCGCGTAGTCTTCTTGGTCATCCCGAAGTGAAAAAAGTCCAGATCTTCGCAGGTGAGTCCGCACCTTTTTCCTTCTCTGGAATGGTGAAGCATGCCTATCTCAGACAGAGTGAGAGCCAGGTGGATTTGCAGGTGGTTTTGAGCGGGAAGAATGAGCGGAAACTTTCAAGTCACCAGATCATCGAAAGTCTCCGTCCGGCTGTCATCGAATTTGGACTCAAAAACCAGGCCGTCACCAAGGTTCTCGAGATTCCTCCCGGCCCACCGGTCATGGCGACCATGTTGGCTGAGGTTTACGGTCCGACTCTCGAGTCAAGACGCCAGGTTACCCGTGAGCTCGAAGAGATCTTCCGTTCCGAGTCGAGTGTAGTCGATCTCGATACAACGAATCGTGAGCTAAAACAGCGCAAAGTTTATGCATTTGACCGGACGCAAGGCGGTCTCCTCGGCGCCAGTGCAGCTTCGATGGCGGGACTCGGTTCTTATGTCTTCTCCGAGTCCCGGGTCGGCTTGTTGAATGAGTCGACTCATCCGGAGGAAATCAGCATCGATCTTTCAGTAAAGCAGGAGGTACGCTCGAGTGATCGACCCTTCCAAGGCCAAAGTATTCCCTCTTTCGAGTCGGGCTCAGCCCAAGCCGCATCTTTGGTGCGTGCGCCCGAGTTGGTTTCGAATCCTGTACTTTATAGGAAGAACCTAAAACCGGTATCGTATGTGATGAGCGAGCTTTCTGGATCAGAGGAGGCTCCTGTTTACGGGATGCTCAAGCTCGCTCCGAAAATCAAGTACCCGACCCAAACCGCCGAAGTGCCGTGGGATACGGAGAGCCCCGTCATCAAGTGGGACGGGGAGTGGTTCATCACTTATGAGGTTTTCCGCGACCTCGGGGGTGCCTTTGCGGTGGTGATCGTTCTCATCTATGTGTTGGTCCTCGGCTGGTTCCGGAGCTACCTGGTTCCCTTGGTGATCATGGCGCCGATTCCGATCAGCTTGATCGGAATTCTTCCCGGGCACGCCATGCTTGGAGCGTACTTCACCGCAACCTCGATGATCGGATTCATCGC
>JAIXWV010000019.1 GCA_027491115.1 Pseudomonadota bacterium | reverse complement strand
GTGATCCAGCCCCACACCCTGGTCATGACCGCGACGCCGATCCCCCGCACCTTGGCACTGACCGCTTATGGGGACCTCGAAGTCTCGGTGATCCGCGAGCGCCCGCCGGGTCGGACTCCCATCAAGACCCGCCTGATCCGCCCTGCCGAACACCGGAAGATGATCGAAGTCATCAATCATGAGTTGAACAGCGGGCGGCAGGCTTATTTTATTTTTCCGCTGGTGAATGATTCCGAAGAGGAATCCTTCAAGCACCTGACCAGTGCCGTGAGTGCGGCCGAGAAACTTGCCAACGAGGTATTCCCGCAGTTCCGGGTGGGCCTGCTCCACGGTCAATTGAGCCCGTCCGAGAAGGCCGCTGTGATGGAGCGCTTCCGCAAGAACGAGGTGCAAATCCTGGTTTCCACTACTGTAGTTGAAGTCGGGGTTGATGTACCGAATGCGACCATCATGGTGATCGAGCATCCGGAGCGTTTCGGGCTTTCGCAGCTGCACCAATTGCGGGGCCGCATCGGGCGGGGGCAGTATGCCTCAACCTGCTTCCTCAAAACCGATCGACCCGAACACATCCCCACCCCCGAACGACTGGAAGTGATGTGCGAAACTGAAGACGGGTTCCGGATTGCCGAAGCCGACCTCGAGCTCCGGGGTCCGGGGGAATTCTTAGGCACCCGGCAGTCAGGCGCCCTGCCCTTCAAGATCGCGTCCCTGGTTCGGGATCAGGATTGGCTCATCAAGGCTAGAGATGATGTGATGCAAATCCTGAAGGCCGACCCGAACCTGAAGCTGCCCGAGAACCGCCCCTTCAAGGCGTATCTCGAAACGAGCGGCAAGCTCGAGTCGGCGCATCTCAAGACGTCTTAAGGCGAGGATGGCGGATCGAGATCAGTGATGGTCGCGGCTCCGATGCCGGCGATGGTCCAGTCAGGTGGTGAACCATTGAACTTGGCATCGCTGGTGTGGGCTTGGATGCTAGAGCAGCCCGACAAACTAGTCGTTGCATTTACACCCGAAAAATCGAGGCATTCGGTGAATTTTCCGAGAGTGGGCGTGAAACTATCGGATACAACACTTTCAATTGCATCTGAATTTGCCAAATTAGCATTGGTATAGTGAATCGAACTGATTTTGGCTTTGTTCGTCGAGCGAGTTCCATGAATACCGAAGCTATCGCCACCATTCAGGAGGGTGGTGCGAATCATCCACAACTGAAACGAATCACCATCATCCGTGCTGAAGGTCACCGCAAGCTTTTCTCCGTCCGAAGCAGAACCTTCAGCGACCTGGAACAGGTCAACGCGACTGGAGTTTCCGTCCAAGCTTCTCTG
Organism: Pseudomonadota bacterium; assembly: GCA_027491115.1. Classification (GTDB taxonomy): domain Bacteria; phylum Bdellovibrionota; class UBA1018; order UBA1018; family CAIMNF01; genus CAIMNF01. The sequence continues at coordinate 7,078 of JAIXWV010000019.1, read as the reverse complement.
GAAGTAAACTTCCATATTGCGTCTCACTTCACGATTCTGCTCTTTCATCATGTCCTTGTCTGCCGCGATGTAGCCGATACGGACCCCCGTCCCTGTTGGGCAGGTCATTTCAAAGGCCATGACTTGGTCATCTCCTGCGTAGACACTGACCCGCTTCGCAAAGCGGTTGCCGGAGCCCTCATACCCAGATGGAATGAACTGGGTTCCGGAACTGAAGACCATGGTCATGGTCATCGGAATCCCCTCCTTGGTGATCGTCTGCCTGGTTTCACCTGTGGTCGGAATCGATTCACAGTCGGGGTACCCGGCCCGAGCCAAAGCTCCACCGAGCTTGTTGGTCATTTGCTTGATCATGCCGACAAAACCGCCATCCGGACCCCTCAGAGTATAGGTGGATCCGGCAGGCACTCCATTCACCATGAAGTACAAGAACCGAACAAAGTCTCCGCGCCCTGCGGCACTGGAGAAATTAAAACTGATCAGGGGCTTTCTCGCCTCGGCATCCGGAATCATCCAATCCAGAGGATTCACTTTGCTTTGGGTCTTTTGCACGGATTGAAATCCCAGGAATCCCGTTCCGAGGATCATTCCCGCAGCCATCCACTTCATCGCAGTTGTTTTACTGTTTTTCATGTGAGTCTCCGCGCTCAGTTCACGCAGCTCGAGGAGCCGCAGTTCAGGTTGAAATTCGAAAGGGTGGTCTGACTCGCATCGGGGTCCGAGCTTCCCGAATCGCTCTTGGCGCAAGCCGAAAGCTGGGTCAGGGAAAGTACCAGGGCAATACCCAGGGCGAGAAATCCGAAATTCCGGACAAAAACAGACAGTTTCATAAGCGAGGCTCCTTTTTTTCCATTAGACTCCCTATCTAGGGAAAGGGGCAATCGGCAGGTTTTTCCGGGTCCGGATTGCCAAATTCGACGCAGAGTGATAACCCCACCGCATGAAATCCCTCCTGCTTTCAACCCTTTTGCTCGTGAGCCTCGCCACCCCGCCTGCCCAAGCAGGTGGTTTTCGGGGAGACGACGCCCCCACCCTGGACTCCACCGCCACCGCATTGGCTGAAGACGAGATCCAAGTGATCTACGAAAAGTTCCTGAAGGAAGACCTCCTGCAGTCCCCCTATTGCAATGAGGGTTACGGCGATCGTCCCGCTTCGAAATTCAAAATGAAACTCGCCTGCCGGATCCTGAAACAGTCGCTTCTGGCCGAACTGAAACTGAGCCCCCGGAAGTGGAAGCGCAAGTTTTACCTCGAGCGGAAAGAACAAGCCCTGGGAATGATCGCCGGGCAATTCATCCGCGCTCCCAAGATGGCAGCCTTTGCTCCCCTCTCTTGCACCCTGATCCTGAACGCCGGCTGGTCGATCGAGAAACTGTGGCTGGTGGACGCATTCTTCGAACTGTATTGCGATCACTAAAGCAAAGCGCGCCCGAAAGTTGTCTTCCGAGCGCGCTTGTTGATCTTGATGCCTGAAGCTTACAGATTACTCTGACGAACCACCTGCTGCCGGGGCGGCTGGTGCATCCGATGATGACGAACCGCTTTCAGAGGACTCTGCGCCCTCTGGCTTCTTGGCATTCCGAATGGCTTCCGATGAAGCTTTCAGCTTCTTACGCAGGGCTTTGCGTTCCTCTTTGGTGACTTTGCCATCGGATTCAGCAGCTGCTTTGGCTTCTTCCTTGATGGCATTCACACCCTCCTGAAGCTTGGCGGCTTCATCCTGGGTGAGCTTGCCCTTCTCCACCCCTTTTTGAATCCGATGTTCTTGCTTCTGAATGCGGGCCTCGACCCCACGGCGACCTTCTTTCATGCGCTCGCCATGGCCTTTTCCGCCTTCTTTTGCAAATGCAGTGGTGGCCATCGCACACATTCCCAGTCCCAACATCAGTTTTGAAATCATGTTCTTCATCCTGTCCCTACCTTTCATGTTTGACGCCCTCCTCAAGATTCGGGCTTACCCGTTTCAAAGCAAGTAGGGTGCCAAGTGATCGGCTTCAATGGTTTCATTAGCTTATGCCAAACGGGGTTCGAGTTTGTCGCAGATTGCGCCAACTCGCGCACAGCTCAAGCAGCTTTCAAGAATCTCTCAATCAGCAAACACACGTATTCGGGATAATCGAGAGTCGTACAATGACTCCCTCCATACACCCGCACCAATTGCGAGTCAGGAAGCAACTGGTGCATCAGGTCCTGGGTCTCGGGCGGAGTCACCAAATCGCGGTCGCCGGAGATCACCAAACTCGGGCTCTTCAACTCGTGCAACCACGGCGTGGCATCGAAGGCCTGGTAGTGGTTCATGGTCTGCGTCAGCACCACCGGTGGAAGCTCTGCGATCTGGCGAGTGTAGGTTTCGATATCGCCCGGGTGGGTCACGCTTCGATTGAAGCCGAGGTTTCCAAGGAGCTGCCTCGATGCACCGATGTCGTACTGGATCTTCCAGAGCAGATTCACCCAATCCGGCTTCATGCGTTCGGTCTTGGAGAGCAGGTCAAAGGCCGGCCCGAGATAATTTCCGCCCAGCAGGGTTTCGAGCGGTTTCTTGGCCGTTCCGTTGGCGAGCACCATGCGTTTCACCCGGTCGGGGAATTCGCGCGCGAACTGGAGCACCACACTGGCACCCATGCTGTGACCGAGAAACACCGCAGGTCCAACGTCCAAATGATTGAGCACGGTGAGCAGGTCGCGAGCGGCGTTCTCCACACTCATGCTCTGAATGCGGAGAGGGATCGGGCTCCGGCGATGCCCCCGATAGTCGAACCAGATGCACCGGTAGTGCTTCCGGAAAAATTCGATCTGGTAGGTCCAGTGCAAGGTCGAGCACGCGATGCCGTAACAAAACACCAGCGGGGGGCCGGAGCCTTCCTCGCAGTAAAAGATCGGGGTTCCATCATCGGCCGTCACCGAACCGTACCGGGTCTGGACTTCGGAATCCTTCGAGGTCTCTAGAAATAAAGGGCGGGCTCCCCGAACCCGGGGATGCCCGCCCTGTGCAGAACCGTCGCCGAGCATGCCTAGTTGCTCAGGCTCTCTTCAGGCTCAACTCGAACCAGGACTGGATCTGAGCCTTGAATTGTGCACGGTCCGCATCACTAAGATTGTTGAAACTCTGAACCACCCACTTGAAGAACTCTTCGTCCTGGCGGGCGATCACGAGTACCGCTGGAGCATCTCCCTGATGTTCGAAATGCTGACCGGCGATCTTGTGGGTGAGCTTGGCGGCATACTCTTTTTCCATCAGCACCATGAGCTCGGCCTCGTTCAAGTCCAGTGCCCCAACCAAGGATTGGATGTGGGGCGCCGGAATCGGGGTGATCCCGCGCTCGAGGTTCGAAACGAATTGAGTGGTGACAGGTGGAACGAATTTCTGTCCCAGTTCCTTCTGAGAAAGCCCCTTGGCTTCACGCTTTTCGCGGAGAAACGACCCGACCCAGTTCGGCGACTTGTGAGGACTTTTCTTGATGGAGTTTTCCATAAACCCAGTTTAATTAATGGATTTCGAATACACAACAAAAAAAGTTGGGTATTTTCAACTAAACGACAAGTGATTGAATTTCAATTACTTAATGGTCCAGTCGCCCCAGGGGAAGCGCCAATCGTGGTAGCGATCGACCTGAACCCCGGCCTGCTCGGCCAAGCACATCCACGACTTCCGGCACAGGAGACCATGGCAACGCCCCTGTCCCACCCCGATCACCTGGGTCAGGGCCTCGAGAGTCTCGGGCTTCACGGCGGAGATCCGGTCCTGGAAGGTCGGAGTCTCGATTCCTTCGCACGGGCAAAGCTCGGATGAAGAAGGATGATCGCGCGTGAAGCGGACGTTCATGCCTTGATGAATAGTGGTCTCACAGGCGAACTTCTTGATGCCGTCGACCTCGATCTGACAAAGGCCGCAGCTGCCGTCGCCACACATGAGGATGTCATTGGGACGGGCCATGCCGATCTCGAACAAAGCCACCGAAGTGAGCTGACCCTCACGGACGCGTCGGACATCGCCCTGGATCTGGATTTCAACACGGGTCCCGCGCTCTTGATAAAACTCCGAGCTGTCTTGAACGGCGCCCACATTCTCGAGCGGAAGGATTCCCCGAGCTTCCCACACCAGATGGGAGGGCACCTCGACCTTGAAGAGCGGTACCGGACCGTCCAAAAACAAATCAGCGATCCGACTCTGGGCCAGAACTTCACCCTTACGTGACAGCAGGCTCACGCGATCGCCCTTCTTGGGAAGAGGCTTTTCGGTGATCGGAAAAACAAGATGGGTGAAGCTCGATGCGGCATCGCCCTCGATCATGACCGGCACCTGGCTCGGGCAAGCCTGTAGGCAGAACCCGCATCCGGTGCAGGCGTCTTCGATCAGAAAAGTTTTCTTGTCGCGGTCGATGCGGATGGCATCGGCCGGGCAGGACTTTTCGCAAGCCCGACAACCGATTGCCTCCACGCATTCGATCGAGGCCTTGATCTTACCCGCTTCGAGTCGCTTCGGTACGCCTTCGTGGGCATGCAGTGCCGTCTTGCTGGCAGCGCTCAGCCACTTGCCCTCATAGCTCCAGCGGAAACGACGGGCGGAGAGGGACTCGAGCTCTCTCAGTTTCTGCTTGCTCGACCAGAGTTGCTTTTCGAGCTGGGACTTGAATTCGGCCGAGGGTTCCGCAAGCCCTCGCACGAGTCTTGCGGCGAGTACCACCGCACGGTGTTCGTCGAGCAGGACCTGTTCGACATCCTCTTGCAGTTGTGTGGCTTCGGTGTTTTCCCACTCGACCAACAAGCTGCCCGGTGGGAATTCTCGGTAGCCGGCGTCTTCTGCGAACGGCCCCACCGAGACGATCCGTGCGGCATCGATGATCCGGACTCCTTGGGGGTCCTGGATCTTGAGTGACCAGGTGAACGGGGTTTTTTGATCGAGTCCGACCGGTTTACCGAATGCGATCTTGCCGCCGAGGATTTCGAAGCGACGCAAGTCGACTTCCCAGCCCTGGACCTGATCGTAGACCGACTCCAAACACACGACGCGGCTCGAAAGATTGCGCTCGAGCAACTCAGCACCAAGTCGGAGCGCGCGATTGCCGGAGCCCAGAATCACGACAACCGATTGCCAGTTCAGGCTCCCCTCGTTGAGCAGGCGCCGAGCGGTGGACTCGGGGATGAGGCCCGGAGAATACCATCCGGGAAAAGGAAGCGGGAATTCGAGTTCGGCACTGATCTTGACGACGGCTTTAGCGAGCACTCGGTGAAGGCGGGACTGGGCGTCCTCGACCATGACCACGGCGCCTCCGCTTTCGCCGGGAAGCACGCCCCGGACTTTGATGCCCGGGCCTCCATACCAACCCACCCGAAGGCCTGCATCGGAGCAGTACCGGGAAAGGACCCGCACTCCTTGCGTGGGCCAGAGCCTGAGGCGGGGGCCGGCGACGATGGCCACATCGATTTGTCCGTCACGGAATTTCATCGGTTCATACTCCGTCAATCGCCTTCCTGACCTGAGTCGCGATCCATTGCAAAGGTCCATCACAGGCGGGAATGATCAGGTTCCGCACGCCCTCGGCGTCGTACTCGATGGGAGTCGTCTGGTTCCAGCGATAGAAACTGCGCGGGGTCATGTTCCGCACGGTGAAGCGTTCCCATCCCATGAACTCGAACACCAGTCGACCGATGTCCGAGAAGGAAGATTCTCCCGCCAATCGAGTGGACAATTCCCGGCGCATCACCTTGATCCGGTTCCACCCGTCGGGCGGGGGCATGCCTTCGCCATGAGACCAGATCCGGAGGCTCTCGAGATGGGCCACGACAAAAGGGTTCACAGGATCGCGGGAGATCAGATCCCACTCCTCCCACAGCTGAAGGGTGGCGGAATCGTTGAATCCCCGCAAGGCTCGCGGATGATAGCGCTCAAGGCCGCTGCGGAGTCCTCGCTCGAGTCTCGGAGTCCAAAAATGAAGTACGGCCCGGTTGACCGAAACACCGGTCGGTTGGCCCTGTTTGCCCTGGAACCGAAACCCTTTACCGTCCGCACCGAGACTGTGGACCGAGGTCAGGACGTTCTCACGCCCGAGGCGCTCCCGGACAAACTCAAGGAGCCCCGTGCGGTAGCGGGTCACATCCACGTCTCCGAGCTTGGGTCCCATGAATCCGACCCAACCTTCGAGGTCGCGAGACTCGGCGCTGCGCGAAGAAAATCCTGGAAACCGGCGAGCCATAGCGAGGCCCTCGAGCCACTGGGGCTTCCAGCCCAGATCGAGTGCACGGAGATACAGACTCTCGAGGCGTTCGCGACTGGGGCCCGATGCAGGAGCCACCCACATCCGGCGACGGGCACGGATCCAGGGGGCGCTTTCGACCTGGTACTCGGCTCCCAGTTTGCCGGCGTCTTCTTCTTTGGCGATCTCGATCGCCCCGGGAAATCCAGGAGAGAGATCGCGATACATTTGTTCAGGGAGGTTGTTGGTGAATCGTCGATTCAGATCGGTGTCGGTGGTTTCGAAGCTGAGCAAGTCGAGTGGGAGCTCCGAGTTCTCGAGAAAGAAATCGGAGTCAGGGTTCAGGATGGCGACCGTCTCACCCCGTTGGACCAGCTTTTGTGCTGCCAGAAGGGGCGCGACTCCGGTTCCCACAAGGAGGAAGTCGACCGTGAGCTTCATGCTCCGGCAAGGGCCCCCATCACCCGACGGAGAGCGGCCTGCTGCTGGGCCTTTTTGTATTCGGCATGAGCGCTCCGGCCTTTTTCGTTTTCGTGATGACTGGTCTCATCCATGACCTGGATCTCGAAGGGATAGAAGAACCTTGCGACTCGCTGGATGTAGCGCTGATCGACCTTTTCGATCGCCGCCAGAAGCATGGGATCGATGCTCATTCCGCGCGAGACCTGCTTCAGGTCCCGGATGTGATCCGAGAGCGGATTCTTGATCTTGATCAATTGCCGGCAGGTGAACTGGATGGCACGGTAATGCTCGGAGCTGAAGGGGTTCTCGCCCGGTTTCGCCTTGGGAAGCGGGGTGGCCTCGAGCAGGTCCCGCAATTCGTTCTCCTGGATTTCTCCGTGCAGAAGGTGCGGGAGCTCGCGAGAAAGCGTCTGTCTAAAGAC
>JAIXWV010000029.1 GCA_027491115.1 Pseudomonadota bacterium | reverse complement strand
TACTCCGACAAACCCATAGGCCCGTCTTCTCTTTCAAATATTTCATCGTCATGAAAGTATCTCTCGCCAAGTTTCACCCCAGCGAAACACTTTCATCTAAACAGATTTTCAAAGAACAGCGTCGCTCTCGAAAAAACATCTCAATTGCAACGGCTCGAAAGGAATATCCGAGGTGCGCCTCGATTTCAAGCAACCTGCTGGAGCAAAAAAACACACGAACCGGACAAAAAGTCAAAAGCCTGAAAACAAAGGACTTTTCAACGAGCCCCGGAAGCATTTCCAGTTAACGCATCGAGCCAAATCGAATCAGGAGTGATCAACTTCCTCTCCCGGAGATCAAAACACCCCAGGGTGAATTCAGCCTCGGCGGCTGTTTCACCAGACTCATTCAACAACTCATGCGAAAGGAAGATGATTTTTTTGCGAATCTCACGGATCCGAGTGCGAATCGTGATTTCCTCACGCAATTTCAATTCCCGCATGAAGCGAACCTTGCACTCGAGCACCACGGTACCGATCTGACGAGCATGCACTTGCTCGATCCCATAACCTCGGGAGGTGATCATTTCCCAGCGGGCCTCCTCGAAAAGCACAAGGTACTGGGCATTGTTGACGTGCCCAAAGGTGTCGAGATGACGTTCGCGGATCAATGTGCGGTAATCGTGGGATTTGTATTCTTCCATGTTGGTCAAAAGGATACCCGAGCGCTCGAAAATGTGAGAGAACTTTTGGATTCATCGATCATGGAAAAATTCAAATTCGAAATCGCCAAGCTATTGAGTGAAACCCTGGAAACGACGGTCGCTCCGTTGGAACTGGAGACCCCGAAGGATCGGGCTCTCGGAGACTTCGCCTTCCCCTGTTTCAAGCTTGCCAAAACGCTTCGCAAAGCACCTCCTGTCCTGGCACAAGAGACCGCCGACAAACTCGCGGCTCGACTGGATCCATCTCTGTATTCCGTGAAACCAGCGGGACCGTACGTGAATGTCACGCTCACTCGCAAAGCGGTTGTGTCGGGAGTGTTAAGCCCCATTCTGAAAGAGGGCCGACAGACCGGTTCCGCTCCTGCCGGATCGAAAGAACGCTGGGTGTTCGAGTTCAGCTCACCGAACGTCGCCAAGCCTTTCCAGATCTACCACCTCCGCACCACCATCGTGGGCGCCTCGCTTTCACGGATCGCTCGGCACCGTGGTTACAAAGTGACCACGATCAATCACCTGGGCGATTGGGGGACGCAGTACGGAAAGCTCGCAATCGCACTCAAACGCTACGAAAAGGAACTCCCGACGGAGTTGACCCTCAAAAACCTCGTAGACATTTATGTCCGGATTCACAAAGACATGGAGACCGACCCTTCGATCGAGAAAGACGGACAGGCGGCGTTCAAGCGCCTCGAACAGGGTGATCCGGAGATGCGCGCGATCTGGAAAAAATGTGTCGATATCTCGATGAAGGAATTCGCCAAAACGTACCAACGCTACCAGGTCGAATTCGACCACTATTGGGGTGAATCCTTTTACGAGAACCAATTGAAGCCTCTGATCTCGGATTTGAAGCAAAAGGGCATCCTGGTCGAAGACCAAGGAGCTCAAGTGGTCCGCGTGACCTCGCGGGACGGCCAGGAGCTTCCACCCTGTATCCTCGAAAAGAGCGACGGGACTTCGATCTACGCCACTCGTGACGTCGCAGCCGCCGTATATCGCCACGACACCGTCGGATTCGATCGGATGAGTTACGTGGTCGGCAAGGAGCAGAAGCTCCACTTCGAGCAGGTGTTCGGTGTGCTGAGAGCGATGGGCTGCGCCTGGGAACGTGCCTGCGAGCACATCGCCACTGGATTGTACCGCTTCAAGGACGCGAAAATGTCCACCCGAAAAGGGAATTTCATCACGCTTGAGGAAGTGAACGAACTCTGCATGGCGAAGTCCCTGACTCTCATGGCCGAGCGGAACGCCACACAGGAAGATCCGGAGCTCCGTCTGCCGGAATCTGACATCAAGACGATTGCGGAGCAGGTCGCGATCGGAGCCCTCGTGTTCGCAGATTTGAGCACCGATCCGACACGGGATCTCGAGTTCGATGTCGACCGGGTGATCTCCTTCGAAGGGGAAACCGGTCCGTACATCCAGTATGCGCATACCCGTTGTCTCAGCATCCTCAAGAAAGCTGGAAACATTGCGGGAACCAAACCGGATGTCGAACTCCTCGAGGCAAGACTCATCGCACCCGAAGAAATCCTCCTGGTCCGGACCCTCGGGCGCTTCCCAGAGGCACTCGACCGCACCCTCGACCAGCGGAAACCCAGCCAACTCACCACCTACCTCATCGATCTGACCCGTGACTTCGGGCAATTCTACCGAGAGTGCAAGGTCATGAATCCCGAAGATCCTGAACTGACACGGGTGAGGCTCGCTTTGGTGGATGCGACCCGGATCGTTCTCGGCCTCGGACTCGATCTCCTCGGGATTCCCAAGCCCGAACGGATGTGATCGGAATGCGGGACCCGATGACTCCCTATCTCCTCGCGGTCGGTGCCAACCTGTGTTTTGGCACGGCCAGCATCGCCTTCTCGGACTATGCCCGGAGGTTCTCTGCGACGTGGGTCAATCAATTGAAGGTGAGTATTGCATTCATCGGATTTTTGCTGACCTTCCTCGCTCTCGAGTCTTTCGTCTCCCTTCCTCCTGTCGGACATGCCTACCTGCTGGCGAGTGGATTTGTGGGTCTTTTTTTCGGGGACTTCTTTCTTTTTCGGTCCATGGCCGAGCTCGGACCCTCACGAACTCTGGTTTTGTACACTTTTGAACCGTTGCTAGTCGGTCTCTACGGTTACTTCTTTCTTCGGCAAGGATTGAGCCCTTACCAAATACTCGCAGTCCTGTGCATGATCGCTTGCGTGCTCACGTTCATGCTGGAACGGAACCGTCAAACCGGGTCATTCGGCATTCGGGCTTTTGCCTTCGCGTTTCTTGGGGTCTTCCTCGATGCCGTGGGGGTCATGCTCTCAAGACAAGCCTATGAACAGGATGCGGGGCTAGGGCCCTTCCAAGTAAACCTGACCCGAGCTATCGGAGCACTGGCTGGATTCCTGTTCATGAGCCCCAAGTTTCCTTCGCTGCTGGTGCGTGACCTGAAAAACCTCGTTCCTCGGGGAAGGTGGACTGTACTCGGCGCCTGTGTGATGGGAACCTTTGTGTCCCTGTCTCTTTATCTGAGCGCCCTCAAGACCGCCCATGTCGCCACGCTGACTGCGATTTCGATCACCTCTCCGGTCTGGGTCTCTTTGATCGAGCACGCCCGGGCACGGGAATGGCCGAACCGCTACCTTTGGACCGCTTTCGCTCTTTTCCTGTGTGGATTCATCCTGATGCAAGTACCATCCTCACCCTGAAGCGTCAGGTTTTTGCTCGACTTCGAGGGGCCCACCCTTTATGAAATGAAGACGGATCCAAACTTCCGGAGGAGAATCCATGTCCCAGAACAACGCTGCAGTGATCGCACCCGAGCAACAGAAAACCTTCTTCGGCCACCCGGCTGGCTTGTTCGTCTTGTTCTTCACCGAAATGTGGGAGCGTTTTTCGTACTACGGGATGCGCGCATTGTTGGTCCTGTACATGACCTCCTACCTCATCAAAGATCCTGAGAAAGCAAACGCTGTTTTCGGCTTCGATGCATTGAGAAAGCTTCTCGAGACCGGCTTCGGTCCACTCGAAACACAGCCCTTGGCCTCCCAGATTTACGGTCTCTACACCGGCTTTGTCTACCTTTCACCTTTCTTCGGCGGAATCCTCGCAGACAAAGTCTGGGGACAGCGCAAAACCGTTTACATCGGCGGTGCTCTGATGGCCATCGGGCACTTCTTGATGGCGTTCGAGAGCATGTTCCTGCTCGCTCTCTTCTTCCTGATCCTCGGCAACGGAGCTTTCAAACCGAACATCTCCACCCAGGTCGGAAACCTTTATCCTGCGGGTGATGAGCGTAGGGATGGTGCCTTTACCATCTTCTATATGGGCATCAACCTCGGAGCCTTCTTTTCTCCACTGGTTTGCGGAAGTCTCGGGCAGGTCTATGGATGGCATTACGGGTTCTCCGCAGCCGGCTTCGGAATGTTGGCCGGTTTGATGGTGTACCATTTCGGACGTCGTCTCCTGCCCCTAGATAAACACGCTGCCATGAAGGCCATGGGCCAAGCCCCGGAAGTCAAAGGCGGGTCGTTTGCCGCACTGACCATTCTCGGCTTCCTCAGCATCGCAACGCTGTTCTTCGTGATCCTGATCCTGCCTGCAGCGCTGAAGGCCCTCATTGCGGCCGGAATGATCGGAGCGGTTCTGATCGCCCTCCGCAAACTCGACGATGCGGATCGCAGCCGAGTGGTGGCACTCCTTTTCCTTTGCATGGGAACCATCGTGTTCTGGTCGATCTACGAACAACAGGGAAACACCCTTCAGCTGTGGGCTGATGAAAAAACAGACTGGACCTTCTTCGGGCTCAACATCCCGTCCACCTGGTACCAGTCTTTCAATCCGGCCATGATCTTCGCATTCGCCCCGCTACTGGACATGATCTGGAATCGCCGAGCGAAGCAGGGAAAGGCCTCGAGCTCTGTTCGGAAGATGGGAATCGGGTCGATGCTTTGCGGAGTCGCATTCATCATCATGATCCTGGCTGCCAAGGTGGTCGGGGAAGGTGCGGAAAAAGGAAGCCTTTTGTGGTTGGCCCTCACCACCTGGATCTTCACCATGGGTGAACTCTACCTTTCCCCAATCGGTCTTTCGTTGGTGACCAAGGTGGCACCCGCCAAGATGCTATCGATGATGATGGGGATGTGGTTCCTTTCTTCATTCTTTGGGAACTACCTCGCCGGCTATATCGGGACCTTTTACGAGAAGATGCCAAAAGACGCTTTCTTCATGCTCCTCTGTGTCATGGGTGTGGTGGTCGGTCTCTTCTTTTTCGCTGCCGAGAAACGCTTGCGTCGGGTGATCGGCGACGCCTGATCCCTCGGATCAAATCGGCAGATTGAAGTCCACGTGCAGAACATACCGCCTGGATGTGTTCTGGTGGAAAGCCACACCCAGTTCTTCTGCGTAGGAAAGTGCGGTGACCCGGAGTACCCAGATGTCGAAAGCCGCACCGTAGGTGAGATTCAGCTGGTTCATTCCCGCATAGAGGTCGAACAAGGGCAATGAGGTTTCAGTACCGAAGTGGATCTTGTTCGAGAAGCGCGTCTCCTGATCGAGGTTCCTAAGGTCCAGCCCTGCCTTGAACTGGAGAAAATCATTTTTTTTCACCCATCCTACCCCAATTGAGGGGTTCATCTGAACCGGACGCGCGGTCGGTACATCAAATCGTGTTCCACCGATATCGGCGAGACTCGCTCCAAAAAACAAGTCACTCCCCTTGCTATCGAGATGACGGACGTATTGAACTCCGACATCCGCACCGAATCCCATTCCGTAGTCCCCTACCAATTCGGCAATGTATCCCTTTGCATCGTTGGCGAGCCTTAGAAACTCCGGCGTGCCCAGATCGTAGACCCCACCCTTCCTCCAGAGCATCTTTGCGGCGAGCCCGAACCTCCACTCATCCACGGGTCGTCTACCAGACTTGAACGACCAACCCATCCCGGCTTGAAATCCGTAGGTGAGCATATTCCCGATGCGATAGGTGGGATTGGCCTGGTTCCTGATCAGGAGCGAACCCTGGGCGTCACCGATGAACGCGATCGCAAAATTGGGAAGGGTGATCAAGGGCGCCGTACTGGCGCGGAGGTAGATGTCTTTTCCCATCAGCTCATTCAGTGTCCCGAGACTGAAATTACTCAAAGCTTCGGTCACGGCGGAGAGGGATCCGTAGATGTCGAGTGAACCCTCGAGCGCCACATTCACGGGCCTGAACTTTCGGGCTTTTTGTCCGGCGAGCCCAGCCGGATTGTTAAACAATGCGTACTCGTCATCGGCAAGCCCGACACCAATCCCACCCATGGCCATCTGACGGGGTTGCCGCACCAGGGTTTCCAATGCAGTCGCATCGAAAGAGATCAGGCAGGCCAAGACTAAGGAAAGGAATCTCAAAGCCATAAGGTATTGAGTCCTTCGATGAGACCGGCGGCATAGGCAGCTGCCGCATCGGTTTCCTCACAAGCCCCCCGATACAGAAGTCGCTGCTTGGCAGCCGTACATACTGGTGCCGAGCCGGTCGCGAGCAAACACTTCGCATCTCCGAACGTGATAACGCCATTCAGAATCCCAAGCGCCGCACCGACCGCACTGGCCGAGCTTGACGGGAGCTTGGACTGGATGAACTGTGCTGAGTCCAAAAACAAAAGAAGCCCTGTTGCAAGGGAACAGGCCGTACCGGTCGTATCCGCCTGCACCCGCACCTTCGTGGTCCAGGTGTAATCGGTCCCTTGTCCGTAGGTGGGACTCGGGTTTCCGAATCGGTTTCCAGAAGCTCCAAGGAGTGCCATCGACAAGAAGAACCCGTAAATCCGGGCATCTTCAGTAAGGTCCTGCGTCAGGACTGACCCTCGGTTGAATGAATTTGGAGCTGTCTGATCCGCAGTGGCCACGACTGCGCCCGGTAGCATAACAGTTTGCAAGGCGTCGACTGCGGCCCAGGTGCTTTGAAGCTTGGAGTCAGAGGTGGAGGAGGGAAAAATCCGGACGAATTCTCCGATGGGATTTGCGCTAGAGAGGGACAGGAGTTCCTCGTACACTTGATACATGTTGATCCCGGCCCGACACCCCTGGGACGAGACATAAAGCATGCGGATCCGATTGTCGGTATATTGAGATTCGTAGAGCCGTGTGGAATGAATGAGTGCCGTGGTACAATCGCCGCGAGTGAGTGCGTTCTCTACCTCATTGATCATCTCGGCACGATCGAGCGCATCCGAAATATCATAGGGGCCCCCCCCGCAACCTGAGAGGATCTCAACCAGGAAGATTGCCGATATAATCCACGATACGCTGGCACGCCTCCACCAGGGTCTTTTCATCGACCGCGAAGCTGAGGCGGATACAAGTGGGCGCGCCGAAGTCCACTCCGGAGACCACCGCCACTTGTGCATCCTGCAAAAGGCGTTCAGCAAATCCATTCGCATCCTGATTCTGCCCGAGAGCCCGTTTGCAATCCACAAACAGATAAAAGGCGCCTCGAGGCACACACACTTCGATTTTCTCTGATTTTCCGAGGACTTCCAATGCTAAATTGCGCCTGTGTAAATATTGAAGCCGTTGGGGTTCGAAGTCCGACTCAGGAAGGGAAAGTGCGGCGATCGCCGCGTATTGAGACAGCGAACAAATTCCAGAGGTTGAATGTCCCTGAAGGGCGATCAACGCGCGAGTGAGCTCGATCGGTGCCACCGTCCAACCGATGCGCCAACCCGTCATCGATCCACTTTTTGACAAACCATTGACGGTGATCGTCCTGTCCTTGAGTCGAGGATTGGCCTCGAGGAAGGAGCACCAACTCCCCTTCTCAAACTCAATCCGGTCGTAAATCTCGTCACTGAGGATCCAGACATCAGGATGCTTCTCGAGGACTTTCCCTAATTCCCGGAGTTCTTCACGGGTATACAATGCTCCGGTAGGATTCGACGGAGAATTGATGAGCAACAATCGGGTCCGGGGGGTGATGGCCGCCTCGAGGGTCTCCGGGCTGAGGCGGTATCCCTGTGCTGCGGAGGTCGGCAGAATCACAGATTTGCCTCCGGCGGCACTGACCATCTCCGGATAGCTGAGCCAAAAAGGAGCAGCGAAAAGAACCTCGTCTCCTGCGTCGATCAGAGAAAAAACTGCATTGAAAATGGCTTGTTTGCCTCCGTTCGAGACCACCACTTCCTGGGCAGACCAAGGTTGAGCCAGGGAAGGCTGTCGGCGATTCGTGTGGGCGGCAACAGCCTCCCTGAGCTCGGGCAGTCCTGGCGTCGGTGTGTAGCGGGAAAGATTCTTCCGAACCGCATCAATCACGGCCTGCTTGGCAGCCTCGGGTGGAGGAGAGTCCGGTTCACCCGCAGTCAAATTGTAGATCGGCTTCCCTTCCTGTTTGAGGCGGTTCACGATCGCATTGATTCTGAGTGTGGCACTCTCGCGGAGTCCTGCCACCCGGCTCGAAAGCCTCATGGGCGACCCTTTCCGGCCACAGGCAACTTTTCGCGCATCTTGTGAAGGACAGGAGTCGGAACGTAGGGAGAAATGTCCCCGCCGTATGAATGGAGCTCTTTGATCATCGTGGAGCTGACAAAGTACAAACCCTGGGAGGTCATCATGAAGACGGTTTCAATCTGGGGATGGATGTTTTTGTTCATGGTGGCCATCATGTATTCATATTCAAAATCACTCGGAGTCCGGAGTCCCCGGATTACCGCATTGATCTGGTGCGCACGGGCATACTCCATGGTGAGACCCGTGGTGGACTCGACCCGGACTCCGGGCATGTCCTTCACCACCTCACGAATCAACCTCACTCTTTCTTCAACTGTGAGCACCGCAGTTTTCTTCGCGGACCCGGCGATCAAGATGGTGATTTCAGAAAACAGCTTCAAGCTACGCTCGAGAATGTCGAGGTGTCCGTTCGTAAATGGATCGAATGACCCGGGATAAATCGCCTTCATGTCGTGGGTGCCCTTTCCTCGGCCTTGCGTGCGTAAAAAGTCAGCTGACTGTCTCCATAACGTTCGTCCCGGACGATCTCCAGTCCTGGAGGAGGAGGATAGGCGCCCTCTTTGCGCCACGCACTCTCGAGACAGAAAACCCCGTCTTCCTGGAGAAGGTTGGCCCACGGCCATTCGTTCAACAGCAGATCCTCGTAGCCCCGGTCGTAAGGGGGATCGGCGAAGATGAAGTCAAACGGCGGTTCTTCCTTCAACAAACCCGGGAGTTGCTCCACCCTCTTGTTCAAGATCTGGACCTGTTCCTGGAACCCGAGCGTCTTGGCATTGTCTCGGATCAGCTGGGCCGCCTTGGGGTTCTCTTCCACGAATACGACCCGATCGGCCCCGCGGGACAGTGACTCGAGGCCGAGTGCTCCACTGCCTGCGAAAAGCTCCAAAATCCTCGATTCAGGAAGCCGCATGTGCAAACTGTTCAACCACGATTGCCGGAGGCGTTCCGTGGTCGGACGGGTGGTGAGGCCGGGAAGCGTCTTGATCAATCGTCCACGATGGGATCCGGAGGTGATTCTGAGCACGGCTTCATTATGCCACGGCTCGAAAAGGGATGTGAACCGCTTTTCCGTCGCTGAACCGGATCTCGATCGCATCTCCCACACGCCGGAGTTCCACGCGTTCATTCGAGTCTTCCACTTGCAAATCGAGGACCACGGCACCTGATAGCTTCACCGAAACCCGACCCGGATCGGGCTCTTTGATGGGCAAAGGAATCACCTCGGCCGACTCGGAAGCTTCCACGGGACCAGGCCCCCTGGAACTCACGTCGCCATGCGTTATCCCCAGTGAATCCCCGAGCTGACCCCTTTTCTGGATTTGCTCGATTTCGGACACTAAACTGCGGATACGATTCAGGGAACGAGACATCTCAAAAGCCTATCGGATTGGACACTTGAAAACTTGAGATTTGACTTGCTGCAAAACTGCATTTTAAGTAATTGAAATCACTATAAAAATATCGCATTCAGATGGGGCTTTACGAACAGGGCGTTCCACTGGTAAAGTCCCGCGCTCGGGAGTTTTACACACATGGGATCTTCACCGATGGATGGCAACAACATGGATCTCTCCAAATGGATTCTCAAAGACCGACTCAATCGGGCGATCGGGAACGAGCCCGCGAAGGGATTGGAGGAGATGCTTTTCGGCGCTCCCACCCCGACTCCAACGCCCGAGGTATCGAACCAATTCGAATCTCTCGAGGTCTTCTTGCAAGACCTCGTCAGCGAACAATTGAAGCGTCCTTCCGACCTGCTCACGCTCAATCCGTCCCGCAGGGAGAGTCTGGGCCGGTTCTTATCAGAATTGTCGCGACTTCCGGAGCCAGAGAATCCCCAGGATGCTCTGCGAAGCTTCGTGCGGAACGATCGGACCCAGTCCGAGCATGAAGCATTGAGACAACTTTTCAAACAGATCGCCATCGTCCAGATCGCCAAAGCCCTACTCGTCCTCTCCTGGCGCCGGAAGTCGGGTGTGGATCTGGCCAAGGCAGACCTGAAGGACCTGACCGCCGCGATTTCGCGTGAGCTCGGAAAATACATCCATCTCCAAACATCCTCCTGTCAGCTCATCCAGCGTAATTTTTACTCCTGGTACAAGATGAGCGACGAGACCCAGCAGCGACTGCTCTCCATCCTTCAAACCATCTCCGGCGTCGAAGACGCACGCAATTGGTTGCTCGAGCGCGCACGGTGTCTGTCCGCAGAAACCCTCGGAGAGCGGGAGCGCTACAGCAATGCCGTTTACGCACACTTGTGGAGGTCAGCGCGAAAGCACGAGTTGCTGAACTCGCGCTCCGACTCATTGATCGGATTCAGTCCCACACTCCGCGATGGAAGCTTGATGGAGTCGGCGCCATCCCATATCGAGTGGATCGGATTCGAACCCCTCTCCTTCGAGCTCCTTTTCTGCGAAGTCCGTTATCTTTGGAACGAGCCGAAATGTCCGCCGCTTTGGTTGAAGGGCACCGGAATCGAAATGAATATGGAGCAGCAAAAAGACCTGCTGCTCACCGCCTCGGGCAAGCAGAACATCCTCAAGCAAATGGATTCTGTGACCTGCGCGGATGTCGCGCTGATCGCTGAAGAGAGCCTGATTCGCACCCAGGGACGCAGTCTGGCCGCGCAGGCCCTCCGCAAATCGGTGGACCAGCACCCAGTTCTGAAAAAGCTGAAACAGCCTTCCACAACCCGGGGCATGTACCAGGCCTGTCAGGCGGTCGACAAACTCCGCCAAGGCGGAACCCTGATCTGGATGCGGGAGGAACTCCTGACCGAAGCCTCCGGTAAACCGGCACTCCAATTTTTGCTCGATCAGGCGAGCATTCTCCTGATCGCGGACTTGAGCGGTCTGCAGTCGAATTCCGAGCGATTGAAGCGTGACATCCCGAAAGCCCTTTACGTCATGCGGAAGGAAAATCGCCTTGAGGAGAGAAAGGGCCATCGCCCCATCCTGATCAAGGCCTTCGGATCGATCGAATCTGATCAAGACGCCTCGATGCTGTTCGACCGGCTCATCAGCTTAATCCGGAAACCCGAGCAGGTGTTTCCTCCTGAGCCTTTCCACCTTCGGACCCGGGTGAGCCCAATGGACCAACGCGAATGGGAACAACACTGGTTCAACCCGAACGATGACCAGATGGTGGCTCAGATCGAGAACCTCAAACGCAATTCAGATCCTTTCGGACAGTTTGCGACCATCCGGACGCTACCGCTGCCGGGGATTGGATCCTCATCGGCCTGGTACGATCCTGCCAACGGCGGTCGAACCCCCGGTGGATTCTACGTGTGGGTGGAAAGCAGCAAGAACGGAAACGAACTCTTCACTGCGACCGAGTCACGACTGCCTGCTTATGTGAAAGGCATGCATTCCTTGTTTTTTGTTTCCCCCCTCCGTCAGGAATGGGGACTCGCACTCCAAGCCATCCTCAGATCGCCTCTGGCACGTGACTGGTTCGAGTATTCAATTGAACGAAAAAAAGGAGTCTGGATCCTTAAAGATTCCGATCTGAAGGCGGTCCCGATTCCGCGTCACCTGACCCATGCGTTGGTCGCAGAGCGTCCGGAATTGTCTGAGCTCGACCCCAAAGAAGCGAAAGTGCTCGGCAGGATTTCGACCGAACCACACCAGGCATTGAAAGCGATCGAAAACGAACCCGAGCTGAAGGCACGCGCCTTCATCCACGCAGCATCCGTGCTCGAACATCTGGACGAACAACAGGGAAATCTGTTCAAGATGATTTCGCCTGATGAACAATTGATTTACCCTCGTCTGTTCGACACCGTCCTGACCGAGCAGGACCTCTGTTCGATCCACCAGCATCCGAACATCCGCTATACACCGACCTTCAGTGTGCATCAGGCTGTCCGGCAGGTGTCAGTCATCAAGGCTCCGGCTCCCGGCATCCTGCTGACCACACCGCGGGGCCTGACCCAGATGCTCTATGTCCAGGACTCCTGGTTGCTCGAACGTAGCCTCGAGGCGATTGAAGAACTTCGTCGCGGTGACAATGAGCCGACTTGGGGGGAGATCATGAAGACCGTTCGCTTGCCCAGGAATCCGGAGCAAGCACGGACCATGGGAAGCCAGATACTTAAGGCCTACTCGACCGAAAAAATGCGCAGAAAAGAACTCATTCATCTGATGGGGGTCTGCTTGATGCCCGATCAAGAACGCGCCGGGAAGGTCGGACTCCTTCAATGACCGTCACCGGGCCTTGGCATTTACGGGAACCCTCAATCGAACAGGAACACCGGTTCCAGAGGGCGATCACCCTGCATTCCCTGACCGACGCCTGGATCCGCGAACTGAATGGCAAGCAAGAGCGCCCCTTTGCGATCGAGCGGATGACCCGAATTACCCTGAATCCCAATCTGTGGCTCTTCGAGAAAAAGCGTCTCGACGATCTTCCTCTCGACCTCGGTAAACTGGTCGGTTCTCAGGACATCGAAGAGTTTCTTTACGAACTCGAGACCACCATCCAAGTGATCCAGATTTCGACCCTCGAGAACGCGACCCAGGCGATGAGCGAAGCCCAAGAACTGAAGAGTGTTCTCCAGAAAGCCTCCTGGAACCACGGAAAAGTCAGGGCCGAGGTGATCTGGAAAGGGGGATGGATGGAAGATGCTGAGACCGCATTCCATGCGTTTCTTGAGGGATGCCCCTTCACCCCGGGCTCATTCATGGCGGAGAGGACTTCGAAGACAGAGTTCACTTTCTTGTGGACCCAACCTCCGGGACGTCTCCGGATGCTTAAAGAATCCCCTTGCGTCCACCTGATGGAGAATTTGTTCGAAGAGTGGATCCGGGGATACTTTTACACTCTTGGTCGAACCCTGCGCCTCGAGACCCGGGCGATCGAGCTCCCGTCAGGACGCGCGATCCGATTCACCCTTCTTTCGTCTTCGTGATCCACCGGTAAATGGTCCGCTCGGCGACTCCGAGCATGCGCGCAGCCTCCGCCCGGTCTCCACCACTGGCCTCGAGAGCGCGACGAAACATCAGATCTTCCATTTCCTTCAAACTCATTCCCAGAGGAATGACGATCTTACCCGAGGGATCCTGAACCGCATCCGCATGACGTCCGAGATGTGGAGGTAGATCATTACATGCTATCAACCCGCCTTGATTCAACACCACGGCTCGTTCGAGTGCATTCGAAAGTTCCCGAACGTTTCCGGGCCAGTGGTGCCCGAGCAACAGGGCCTGGGCTTCCGTGTCGATTCCGGTGATGGGCTTCTCGTGAGCCTTAGAAAAACGCTGCAAAAAATACTGAGTCAGTTCGGGAATGTCTTCCAGGCGATCCCGGAGGGCCGGGAGACCGAGCGTCATCACATC
>JAIXWV010000011.1 GCA_027491115.1 Pseudomonadota bacterium | reverse complement strand
TTCGAGCCACAGGCGCTGAGGAGCACCATCAGACCGACCATCGAAAACAATGAAAACGATTTCATGAGTTTCTCCCTCTTCTACTCTCACCCTTGAAGAAAGCATGGAACGTGCCAGGGGCTGGAGTATTTGAAGAACAAGAGCTTGCACAAGACTTCCCAAAATGTCTTGTCCTGCCATTCATGGTTTCAAGAGACAGGTGTCTAAATCGTGGACAGTGGCTGGAGCCTCAATGTGGCCCTGGGCGGATGACCGAGTCGCGATCAAAATTCTTCATGGACTCAAAGGGCTGTTTCCGAAGGGAGCATTCCCTCATTGGACATTCCCGGCAATACGAGCGCTCACAGGGGTCGATGTGAGTATGAACCACAGACCCGTTTCCCAAGCGTTGCATGAGGTCCTGTGCGAAACGATCGGACTCGTCATGAGCCTCCTTGATCGACAGGTACTCGGGGACCACCACGTGCAGGTCCACATGGGTGTCTCTTCCGAATTGCTGGGCTTTCATTTCGTGGGTGGTGATCACGGATCCACGTTGGATCTCATTCAAATACTTCACGATGGTTCCGGTCAACTCGGGGTTTTCCGCGTCGAGGAGAGCATTCGATGAATCCTGGACCAAGCGGAACCCGGTCCTGAACAGGAAGAATGCGACACCGAGTGCCAGAATCGGGTCAAGGATCGTCCAACCGGTCAGGAGGACGAGGCCAAGCCCGACTGCGAGGACTCCGGTCGTGACCAGGTCGGTGAACAAATGGATTCCATCCGCCATCAGGATTTTCGACTGGTGTTTTTTTCCTGTCGAATAGAGCAGGATGCCCAGCAGGCCGTTCAAGGCACCTGCAATCAAGTTCACCTTGAGGCCTTCCCCGAGTTGTTCCATGGGATGGGGGCGGATGATCCGAAAGAGGGTGTCGATCAGGATCAGGAATCCTGCGAGGGAAATCAGTCCGCCTTCAAAAGCCTGAGCGAAGTATTCGATCTTGCCGTGGCCGTACGGGTGGCGCTCATCGGCCGGTTTTTCAGCAAAAAGGAGCGAACCGAGACCGAATGCGGCCGCCAAAACGTTTACCGTTCCTTCCAGGGCGTCCGAGCGGAGTGCAGAGGAGTCCGACAGTTTGGCAGCCCAGGCTTTCATCCCGAGAATGATCACCCCGCCGATCAGTGAGGCCAGAATTGCAGTCAAACGGGTCCTTCTGGGGGTGGAGTCGATGGCGGGTTTTTCTTCATGCATGGCGGGATCCTCGTTCTACTCCGATCTTAGTCTGCTTGCCAAGCTTCCTCAATCAGGATAGATAAAAACCATGAAACAGGACCCGAGAAACCTCGTTCTTTCCACCGAGAGGGCCGATGGCCGGAAACAGATCGCCGAAGCCAAGCTGCTCAGATTCAAGAACCGGACGACCCACAGGCGCTACGTGATCGACATGTCGACCCCTGAGTTCACCTGCATCTGCCCGGTCTCAGGATTTCCTGATTTTGCCACCCTTCACATCTCTTTTGTGCCGAAGGACTGGTGTGTCGAGTTGAAAAGCCTGAAACTCTACATCAATCGTTTCAGGGACCAGGGCATTTATCATGAGGATGTGACCAACAAGATCATGGATGAGCTCGTGGATCTTCTCGACCCATGGGAAATGAAGGTCATCGCTGACTTTCAGGTCCGTGGAAATATCAAGACCGTGATTTCGGCGACCCATACTCACAAGAAAGTCGGCAAAGAACGCCTGATTGTTCGTGACTGATTCTTTTCGCGGTTGAGATTCAGCCGGTCCCACCCACCATGTATTTGGTGAAGGTCGTGACGAGTTCGAACAAGATGAGGACAACGATGGTGACCTCCAGCCAGAGGCTCCGGTTCACGTTGACTTCCCCTTGGAGGAGTTCTGAAAGGTTTGAGAATAGGTTGATCTTACGGCTGATGTTGGTTTCCCACTCCGGTATCCGGAACTGTTCTCCAGCCGCCCTAAAGATCTTGGCCAAGTAGAAGTCTCCGACCACTTTGAAAGAGTTGTCGACCCGTTCAATGAACTCGGAAAACTCGATGTAACGGGCGGAGGCTTCTCTGGACAGACTGGTGAATCGGTTACTGAAAAAGCGCCCTCGAGACTCCTCGATTGAGTCGTAGAGCGTGGCGAGTTTCTGGTCGAGCAGTCCGTCATAGTACCGCATTTCCATCATGTGGGTCAGAACGAACTCGATCACCTCCGGCACTTCTTTCTTACCGGACGGCTCAACCACGATGGCACTGTTCCAATCGATCACCGTCAGGTCGTTCTCGGCGTATTGGTAAGTTCCTTCGTCGATGATCGAACGCTTGGAACGTTCGGATAGAGGCGCCTGCGTTTCAGCGAGGATCAGGCGGGCCACATCCGCTTTTTCAAGCAGTTCGGAGGCTTTTCCGATTCCTTTAAGATCCTCGAAGAAGTAGATGACATAGTCTTCGATTTCGTGCCAGTGATGGGGATCACGAAGCGCGGGTCGTACCAGATTCACCAGTTCTTGGGCCCTGAATCGTGCTGCCTCATCGATCAGGGTGTCGGTTTCGAGTCGTGCACCGGTCTCAACCAATGTGTTCCAGTCAGTTCCGGTTTCTATCGGTACCTGGAACAAGATTGAGAGTACCCCGTAATCCCAGAACTTCGCGAAGACCTCAACCTTCAGGTTTTTCGAATGGAAGGTAAGGTCGGTTTCGCCGAGCGCAATCGTAACCGGGGCGTTGCGCATGATCACCACTTGGCGTGGGGTTAGAGTGAAGCGGAGGCGGGATCTCGAGACTTCACGAGTCAGTAGTTCCTCTACCCGGGAGAGGTTCACCTCTTCCGCGATGTCGAACACCCGGTAGATGAGGATCGAGCCTTTCTGGATACTAATCATCAAATTGCCGCCGAGATGTTGAAGTACAGACAGGAGGCTTTGAAGGAGATCATTTCAGTGAAGAATCGTAGGGCGGTCGTCACACTGACGCTGGAGTTTAAGTTGAACACCGGTCCGATGTCGATGTAGTCACTGTCTGCCTGGCTGAATTCGAAGCTCGGATCATTGTAAGAGCGGATCGCATCAAAACTTCCCTCGAACATGAGCTGAACTTTGGGAGATAGATCCACGGTAATGTACGGGAACAATCCGACAAACAGATCAGGCTTACCGTTTGGATCCGTGTTGAAGAAGGGCATGATCAAACTGGAGGCGGTGAAGGACCAGTTTCGGAGTTCGGTCTTCAAGGTCCAGTTATTCTGGATCTGTAGCGCCATGATCCGTCCCCGGTTTCTTGATACATCAGTAGTCGGTAATTGGAGCTTGATAACGCCTTGCATGTTGATGTCTTTGGTGTCGACCATGTTGGCCCAGTTGGCAAAAAGTCGAGTGTCGTTGAACTGGAAAGTTTGTGTCGGATTAAATGGTGAAATGGCGCCAAACTGGGCTCCGACAATCACATTTTTTGATAGCTTGTAGCCCGCTTTCAGGGAGTGTGAAATTGAGGTGTACTCGGGGGCCCCGTTGGGTCCCTGGGTTTGGGTGAGATCGATGTTGGAGAGTCGTGGTCCAAGGTACTCACCGAAATAAGAGAATTTCACATTGCTGAGGAAAGTTGGTTTTGGAGTAGGAGACGCGTTAGCGGTCACAGACGAACCTACGGCAGGTGTCGGGGAGGGGCTCGTTGAAGGGATGATCTTTTTCGCGGCTGCAGTTCCTGATCGGAAAGCGGGGTGGCCGGTTCTCTTGCTTGATGGCGAGACCGCGGCAAACGCACCCTTCAGGAAAAACACCGAGATGAACAAAGTCAGTAGAAGTTTATTCATATATTATGTATTAAACGACAATAGGCATGAGTAAGCAAACCCTTCCCATCGATTCTTTTCTTCCTGATATCGTCGCCGGAGTGACGCAAGGATCGGCTGTCATTCTGATGGCAGAACCGGGCGCAGGAAAGACGACTCGCGTTCCTCCCGCATTGATCAGGGCCGGTGGTGGCAGATGGATTGTTCTTCAACCCCGTCGTTGGGCGGCGCGCCTCACTGCAGAGCGGATTGCCCAGGAACTCGGGTGTCGGGTCGGAGAGCAAGTAGGCTATCAAGTGCGATTTGAGAACCGTACATCACCCTCGACCCAAATCATTCTCATGACCGAGGGCATTCTTTTGCGCCGGTTGGTTGACGATCCTGAATTAAGCGGTGTTTCAGGAGTCGTTCTCGACGAGTTCCATGAACGCAGTCTCGATCTGGATCTCACACTCGCCTTGTTGAAAGAAATCCAGGGATCGATCCGTCCGGATTTGAAACTGGTCGTCATGTCTGCAACCCTCGACGCAGCCCCCCTCGAGAAGTACCTTCCCGGTGCGGTCACATTGAACATTCCGGGCAGGACGTTTCCGGTGGAGAAGCGCTACAGTTCCGGAACGGGGCTGTATCAAGCCTGGAAAAGTGCCGAACCCGGAGAGGGCGACACCTTGGTGTTCCTACCCGGATCTCGCGAGATCGAACGCTCGATCGAAGAGTTGTCGAGGGGGCTCGCTCAAGACCGGATCCGGGGCATCGACATTCTACCGCTTTATGCGAGTCTGCCGGAAGAACGCCAGAAAGCAGTTTTCAGAGAAGGTGGAGGTCGGAAGATCATCTGTGCCACCAACATCGCAGAGACTTCCATCACTCTTCCCGGAATCACTCTCGTGATCGACTCGGGTTGGCAGAAGGTGATGCGGATGGACCCGGTGTTCGGGATGGGGCGTCTGGAAACCCTCCGGATCAGTCGGGCATCCGCCGAGCAACGGGCCGGTCGGGCCGGTCGGGTGAAGGAAGGAATCTGTGTCCGGATGTGGAGCGAGGGGGAGCACACCCAGTTGCGACATTTCGAAACCCCCGAGATCCATCGGGTGAACCTCGGGAGGGCGCTCCTCACGCTCTCCGAATTCGGAGTCAGGGACTTCCGGTCATTCGATTGGTTCGAAGCGCCCAGGTCCTCGATGTTGGATTATGCGATCAGGGAACTCGAGTCTCTCGGGTTTCTTGAAAACGGTGCGATCATGGAAAAAGGTCGGAGAGCACTGAGGCTTCCGTTGGAACCCCGCCTCGCGGCTCTTGCGATTGTTTCCGGGCAAAAAGGGGTGCCGGAATTCGG
Source organism: Pseudomonadota bacterium (assembly GCA_027491115.1). Lineage (GTDB taxonomy): Bacteria > Bdellovibrionota > UBA1018 > UBA1018 > CAIMNF01 > CAIMNF01. The sequence continues at coordinate 68,247 of JAIXWV010000011.1, read as the reverse complement.
GGCGAGACTCGGAGCCTGGCTCGAGCAACTCGGACCCGAAGAATCGATTCGGGACGAGGACGCCTTGATCCGGAGGCTCAACCGTCTTTCACCGGTCGAGACGAGAAGTGCGCGTCAGATTTTCGGTCGCGATTCGATTCCCGAGCTCGAACCCAAGCTTTGGGAGAAGTATCTGGAAGTGATGCTCGATGCAGACCATTCCCGGGTTTGCGTGGGTGACAAAATCGTAGGGAGGAGGAAGGTCCGCTCCCGTGACGGCGTCTTTCCTGCTGCTTCGATCCTGCTGTCCTCTCGGGATCAAGGGGAGATTCTCGCACAATCCTGGGTGCCCGTTCCGATTCGAATGCTTGAAATCCGTGCGGAGAGAAAAAGGCGGGTGATCTGGGATGATGCCCATGAAAGAATGCGTGCCCAGGAGGGGTTGTATTTCGAGGATCTCGAGGTGGGACCCGTCCGGGATGCGCCTGTAGGGCAGGAGGAGGCTGCGGCCGGACTTGCTTCCTGGATCCTCGCTGATCCTGTAGGGATTCTCTCGAGAAACGAGCTGTTCAGGAAGTGGTGGAGTCGGGTCGCCTTCACCGCAAGCCACCTTCCCGGGTCCGAAACCGCCTTCGAGCCGGACTGGGAAATGATCCTCCAGGGACTTTGCGCAGGAAACACACGTCTTGCGTCGATTCTGGAAGGAGACCTTCCCGGAAGAATCGAGCCCTTCCTCGACCGGAGCTTCAGAACCATGCTCGAACGATTCGCTCCCGAGCGTTTGGAAGTGCCTACGGGGGGGCGGATCGCGATCGATTATAGTCAGGATCCGCCACGACTCGCTGTCCGTTTGCAAGAGGTCTTCGGCTGGCTTGAGACGCCCCGCGTGGCAGAGGGACGCGTGCCGGTCCTTCTGGAGTTGCTGTCACCCGGGTTCAAGCCCATCCAGTTGACCCGGGATCTCAGGAGTTTCTGGGCCAACGCCTATTTCGAAGTCAAAAAAGAATTGAAGGCAAGGTACCCGAAACACTCTTGGCCCGAGGATCCTTTGACGGCCAAGCCCGAGGCGAAGGGGAGAAGAAGAGGGTAGATCACCGATTCCGCCTCTGCTAGGCTGATTCATCATGAACACAGAATGGAATCAAGTCGAGTTCAAGTCAGGCATCAAATCGGAAACCCGGGAAATCATCGCCATTGCGGATTTCGGAAGCCGGATGAGTGTGAGCGATTTGCTCAAGGACCGTCCTCAGGCGAAAGCAGCTTTCACGGACGAGATCAAGAAGATCAAAAAAGAAGATCTCGAAAAAGATTCGAAAACGCTCAAGATCCCCTTCGAGGGGAAGGGCGGCATCCTGGTGTTTTTCCCAGGTGGGGACGATGGATCCTATTTCCTTCAGACGGCTCTGAGAAAAGCCGTGTTCGAGTCATTGAAGAATGAAGAAGAAGGGAAAGAGATCCAGGTTTCCCTTCGGGGTCTGAAAGAAAAAGAAGCGATCCGGTTCCTGGGCTGGCTCTCCACTCTCGCGGTGCTTTCCCGCTACCGCCCGGAAGTGTTCGGGAAAAAAGCGGATGAACGCAAGAAGCTCGGCAAGCTGGTGTTGACTGTCGACAGCGCTCTTCCGAAGAAACTCTTCGATCAGGCTGTGGAGGAGGGACGGGTTCTCGGTCATGCGAACAACCAGGTCCGCTACCTCGCCGAACTGCCCAGCAATGTGTTGCATCCGAAGAGTTACCGCGAAAAAGCGGAAAAACTCGCGAAGGAACTCAAGGTCGGTTTTGAATTCCTCGGAAAGAAGGAGCTTACTCGTAGGGGGGCAGGAGCGTTTCTGGCCGTGGTCCAGGGCGATCACCACGAGCGCAGCGGAATCGTCCACCTCCATTACAATCCGGGGAAGAAGGCGAAGAAGCGCCTGGCACTCGTCGGGAAAGGCCTCTGTTTCGATACGGGCGGATACAACATTAAGACCGGAAATTTCATGAACGGAATGCATCAGGACATGACCGGATCCGCGGTGGCCCTGTCCCTTTTCGAAGCATTGGTGCGGCTCGATGCCCCCTATGAAATCCATGCCTATCTGGCATTGGCCGAGAATCTGGTCGCATTCGACGCTTACCGTCCGAACGACATCGTGACGGCTTGTAACGGTGTTTCGATTGAAGTCGATAACACCGATGCCGAAGGCCGGATGTGTCTCTCCGACACCCTTGCGATCGCGTCCGAGACCCGTCCGGACCTGATGCTGGATTTCGCCACCCTGACCGGATCGGTGATCCGCTCACTGGACACTCGCAGGTGCGGGGCCTATTCGACCGATCTCAAACTGTCCCGGTCCGCAGTGGATGCGGGAGAGCGCTCGGGAGAGCGGGTCTGGAATTTCCCGATCGGGGGCGATTACTTCGAAGCGATCAAGTCCGATTACGCCGATGTCCGTCAATGTGCCACCGCTCAAGCCGCGGATCACATCTACGCAGCCACTTTTTTGAGCAAGTTTGTCGGAAAAGACATTCCTTGGGTGCACATCGACCTCGCTGCGGGCAATAACAAAGGTGGACTGGGTCTCGTTCCCACCGAAACGACCGGATTCGGTGTCCGGTTCGGTCTCGAGTTCATCCGCGACATGCTCGGTCAGTGACTCGAAATTCAAGCCCGATCCGTCTTCAGTCGATAGGAGGCTGTGAAGCGGCATTTGGCCTTATCAGCAATCCTGTTGTCCGTCTGGCTCGGAGGGTGTGAAACCGTCACCGATTCGGCCCAGACGACGATCGCGAGTGTGGACTCAGCGGCTCAGAATCGCTTTGCTTCCGGCTTAAAGGCAGTGAAGATCATCACCAGTGTCAATGTCGGAGGTAGCTTTATCGCGCCTTCGGCAACACCCGTATTGACGGCAGTACCCTCTCCTTGGCCAGGAAGCAATTTCTCGGGGACCACCCAGTATCGACCTGGAGTTTCCGCCTCTGTCTTGTATGATCTCGACGGTACCACCCCGATTCTGAAGCCAGCTTGGCTCAGGGACTTTCAGATGGGAATCACCTCGACCAGTGCGACCACGACCGGTCCGTCTCCGGTCTGCGCCGCATTCGGTGGATCAGGTCAGGGACATTACCGCGTCAGTGAAGCGGATTGCGGAACCGTTGCCAATGGCATCGGGGATCCGGGATCCGATCCGGTCTTTTTTCGTGCGATTCTGGATCGTGATTATACAAAGTTCGGCTCTGCCGAGAATCTTTTGGTGCAGGTCGAGTATCAGGCGAACGGTCTTCGTCCGAACACCGATCTAGATAACATTCCTTTCACCAACCCTGAAGACGGCCTGGATCAATTGTGGAAGATCTTCACTCTCTCTTCTCTCGCACTCGGGACCTCCGGTAAACCGCTTTCAGTTTTCGTGCCTCCCAACTACGCTTTTTGTGCTCCTAACGGAAGTGGATCAGGCAACTGTAGCGGGAACGTGAACGGGGCCCCAATCACGGTAAGGCAATTCTTGATTCCTTTGTCGATCGATCCTTCCATATCTGTAGTTCAATTCTCCCGGATTAAAGGCCGGATCAATGCTGGCGGAACAGGAAACTATGTGAATTCGTTTTGTGGGTCGAATGATTCTGCTAATTGCCTCGGAGTGATCATCCGTTCGGTGACTCTGATGAGGTTTTGAATGCAGTCAGTCCGATGGCTCACCCTGTCAGCGATCTTGCTTCTCCTGAGCGCCTGCGGTGGTAACCGCCGTCCCGTACAAGGTTTTCCGGTAAATGCTTCGACAGGATCCGCCACCTGGGAGGGCGCCCAGGCTCCCTCGGTGCGATACATCTTTCATGGCGATCACTTCACCAAGCTCGGAGACTTCATCACTCCGAAGCAAACGGCAACGAAGTGTTTGGGAGAGGCTATTCACGCATTCCGAACGGATGGGGAGGACTATTCAGGAAATCCAACACCCTTTGCAACCAAAACAACCGCGGATGACTTCTTACCGACCTACGCGCCGGCTTTCATCAAAAACGTTTCGGTGGACATGACTGGAACCTACTATGCGGATACCATACCGGGCACACTTCAGAGCGATGCCTGTTCCTATCGGGGCATCGCGAACTCTTCATTGCCCTCGCCTTGTGCCGACTTCGATACTGGAGTGGTTGGGGTCCCGACCCCCAGCGCTCCGCCGCCCTTTGTTAGTCCGACACCTCTACCGAACCCCACTCCTGAAGTAGCAATTCCGCCGACTTCCGCTTCGTATTTTTCTGGTCTTGGATTTTACCGGGTTCGTGACGATTGGTGTGTTCGCCAAGGCCCCATCCTTTCTCCAAGCGAGGAAATCACCAAATCCCGTGTTGGCGGAGTGAGCATCGACCTGGATCGGACGCAATTGGGTGATTCGGAAGATCTCCTCATGGTGTTGACCTACCATGGGCTCGACCAAAATGCGTCCTGGCCTGACGCCCACGGAGCGTCTGATCAAACCATCCTCGAAGTGAATCTGGTCACGACCTCCCTGTCACTTGAGCTCCTTCTCGGAGCCAAGCAACCTCGTCCATGGTCTGATCATGGAAACCCGGAAATGCCGGTACAGATCAGTCGTATCGCTCGCCTCGAGGATCCTTTCGGATCTCTGAGAAGCGAGTCCATCGTCATTCCTTTGTCGCAGAATGCCCTGGTGGATCGAATTCGGATCGATCGGGTCAGGGGATCCTTTCATCTCTATCAGGTGGATCTATATCGTCTTGGGAATCGCGAGTGATCAAGTACTTCCGTTCATTCTGTACAGATTCTTGACGGTGTTCTGAATCTCTACAGTTTATCCAATAAAAATCCGAATCATATTCAGGCTCCCTAGCAAGAATGGATCTTGCTTCAATAAAGAGTGGGGGAGTTCGTAATGAGGGGTTCAATGAAGAAGATTGTTCCGCACTCCTGGAGCGCGGCAATCCAATCCGGAAAAGAATGGGGAAGGATTCAGATCCTGCTCGTGGTCTTTTCCATTCTGTTTTCTTCCTCATGCACGAACCACGGAGTGAAGATCAGTCGTGGGCCCTCGAGTACTTTCAGTCAGGTGAGCACCTCGCAAGCCACCGGTGATTTCAGTCTGATCCAGATGTCGCCTGATCCGATCAGCCCAGGAGCTCTCTATGCCTTGATCGGTCAGAATCAGGAATTCGAGCAGTACTGCAATAGTGGTACGAGTACCTGCGAATGTGAATTTAGCTATCAACAACCTGGAATCGGCGCGCAGATTCTGAATGTGACTCCGACTTATGTGGAAGCCGACATGATTCGTTGTCCGAATCAGGTACCTTCAGGCATCGACTCCTTCGATGTTCGGATCCGTGCAATTCCGACACAGGCAGGAGGAACCGTTTACCACTCAAACCGGCTGGCCTACAGTCTGGGTGGTGGAAATAATTCTAACTTGAATTCTGCTATCTACCTTGATCTCTCCCACCCTGACAGCTATGTGCCAGTCCAGCGTTACCAGTGTCGGAGGCGGGAGTTCATTCAAAATCCGCTTGATGATAAGATCGCCGATCCTTTCCAGACTTCGGATCCGCGGGTGTTCTACCCCTTCACGTACTACACCACCAATGTGAGTGAAAGCCTGCTACAGATGCAAAGGGGATTGTCTGTTGCGAATGGTCCAAGCACGGGCGACCAGTCTTGGGAGTGTACTTTGAACGCAACCCCCGATTCGAACCTCCATTGGTGGGCGAATCCCGCTGTTTATTCGAGGACCCCGTGCACCAACAGTTTTTGCTCGGCGGACGGTGAGCTCATGTATCCTACAGACTCCTTGTCGAGTGGACCGGTGCCTGCGTTGGGTGCATCCGTGTCGAATACGGCCAAGCGACGTTCGTCGTTTTCGTTGGCAAGACGCGCTTATGGCGTGTTCCAGACTCCGGTGATTGCGGCAGTCGCGCCCCGGGACTATCTCACGTCGGTTTACTCCACCGCAACAAGTCCGCTCGGTTGGGCTGCGAAACCCATTCCCTCGGTGAATGGATCCTCCAGTTGCCCTGCGATCCCCCTGCCGGAGGGAGCTCGTTGGGTGAAGCTTTGGAATTTTCGCGCCACTTCAATCCCCGCATCTCCGATAGTGATCAATTCCATTTCGAGTCAGGGGTCGACTATCGGTTGTCGTCCACCCAAGAGCTTTGCGTCATGTCAGCGCCCGGGTGAGTCTCAGGTGTCTCCCTATGACAGAAACTTTACTCGTGATTCGAGCGTAAACTGGTTTCCTTTGGACGAGAGTCTCAGTCCTGGTGCATTGTCCGCCCGGGTGGTGATGCCTACTCGGGGTTCTACCGCTGCCGCGGCTTGCTTTATTCAGGATCTCGGTACGTTTGGCGCGGGATCGAGCGACACCTGGATCATGAGTCGGCACAAGTTCAATCCCACCATGTCGATTGGCGACATGAAGGCCTATCCTTGGGGTGTCTACAGCGTGAACTCGACGCTCAATGCCTGTAGTCAGAATAATGATCCAAACAATGAGGAGTGGATGAGTACTCAACCCTGCCCAACCCCGGCTCCTGGTGGTCCTGCCCCCAGTTCTTGGACAGGATCCCTATTGAATCCTACGCCAGGGGATTCGAAAACCAATCTTGCTTTTGGAACCCTTTCGAGCCAATCCTACACCGACAATCTCTTCATTGTTACTGAAGCCGATGTCAGTGACCAACAGATGACGGTTGATCCCCCGGATGAGTACACTCCTGTTACCTACCGAGCCAAGGCGGCTTGCATGGTAGGAGGAGTGATCTCAAGTACTCGCGTCGGGTGTCCGAACAATCCAGAGTTCCAGGGAAGTGAGATCAATTGGCTCAATTCCCGGACAGAAGTGAACTCTGGGACCATCAGTTCCCAGTACGTTTATCCTTTGTGCGTGGTACAGTTCACTCAATGATCAACAGGAGGGAGGAGTAATGAACAGCCGTTTTCTAGTCAATTTTTCAAGTGCGACCATGCTTCTTCTTCTCGGTGCCTGTACAAACATTACCGAAAAACGGGGTAGCGCGCGGTTCAATACCGGTGGGAACCCGGCAATTGCCAGTTTTGCAGGAATTTCGGACTCGCACATCCTGAAAAACGCCGTCGTCGCAACGATCCCCTCAAGCGGAGGGGCACAGAGTGCCAATCTAGAGATCACCCTGGCTGTCGATACCGGCCAGATGAATTTCCAGCCTCTCACGGGCTTTTGCGGACTGGGTCAGACAAATCCGTGTACCTGTGAGTTGAAGTGGGTTCAGACCACACCGGATCAGTCCGATTTCACCCGAACGCGTAAACTCCAGGTGACCACGGTGCAGAGCGGGTTGGTGAAATGTCTCATTCCTCAGTCCATCTGGGATGAGATCGGTGTGTCAGTCCAGGTTCAGATGAATCTTGTCCCTGGAGTAGGAAACACCACTGGGCTGAGTTGCGTTCCCCTGACCTATAAAAAGGGAACGGTGGTGGGGGCGAATGGAGACTTCCTTGACAGTACTTTGACCCCATTTAGAAACATTCGACGTTATGCGTGTCATACCAAGCGGATGGGCACGTACGAGATCAACAGTCAGGTAGCCGAAAATTTGGACGGAGTCGGTGAGATTGACGCTTCACAGAGCCCGCCCGAACGTGGATCGGCCAATGTCCCGATTGCGAGCAAGTTTTGTGTAGGACCAGTGGATGATGACGGGGGAGGCAATGCCAATAGCGGCGGGACTTCGGTCCAGTACAGTTGTGGACCGGTTCGAACCGGCTTCTCGGCCCAGAATTACTATCGGAGCTTTTATGTGAAGTCCGACACATTGAACCTCACCGCGTCCAGTAACAATTTCGAGTGCCCGAGCGTGCTCGAATCGATTCGAACGATTGCTCGATCAGATTCCACTACGGGCGCGACTCTGGTACCCTTGAATGAGCAGAATCAACTCTGGCCGATGGACACGACTTTCGCATTGGCTACGACTTACTCTCCGGATTGGAATGTCGGTGTGAGTGCTGCATCCCGACTGTTGCGAAATGGAGACGCGACGAGCAGTACTTCTAGTTTGTGCACGGGTGAGACAGTAAACGGAATTCTTGAGGAACGTCATCTCTTGGTTCGGGACTGTTTGGGATATGCCAAGAAACCAAATGCTGATGGAACCTGCGGAACCATCCGGGACAACAACGGCAGGGTGCGCCCCCTCGTGCGGTTGAGACGCTATCGGGCCGTGCTTCCTGGCGCGTTCGACAACAGGGGTAAGCCGGTGCAAGTCGTACCCCATGCCGACGAGATTTATGTTGCAGATCGTTTGGTCATTGACCAGAACGGGGTGGCTACGGGTGAGATGATCTACGGTCCCAAGCCCTGCAGTTATGCCTGGTTCGACCATGAGGGAATGACCAAGCGGATTGCCAATGGATCTAATTTTTTCTCCAAGTTCAACAATAACAGCGCTTTTTTCGCCACTCCACAGTATCGCTCGACCGCAAAGTACTTTCGGGACATTAACAATAACCAAATATGGGACGGACCTCACGAGTCGGTCAATCCGGACGGGATGGTGTTTCCGAACTATGATATGAACGCGAACATCAATCAACTGAGAGACGTGTCGTGTTCGGCAGTTCTTCCGAAAGTCTTGTACCAGAATGGTGAGATCACCGGAATGCAGCTCGTGACAACTCACCAGAGTCGAGTCGGGTTGATTACTCTCGGTAATCTGAGTCTTCGACTTGACGAAGTCCATCTTCAGCCGGTAGATCCCTGGACTCCCGAGTACCTTGAAGACACTTCTTTTCTTGCCTGTGCTCCAGTGGCCGACCCTTATCTCGAGCCGCCCATGCATTTCTACAAGACCGCTGGAGGTGATTATGGTTGGTGTTCGAAAATCTATCCGACTCAGAATTCGAACTGGGTCACACTCAATAGCTTGAGAAGAATGGATTCGAATGCAGGCACCATTCAGAGCATGTTAGCTGGCTCTCAAGCAAGGGTTTCGGGTTTTACAAGTCATGTGGATGGCACTGGAGACCTGGATGTACGCAACGTGGATGCAGCCAATAATAAATGTTCGGGTACGGGCATTCATTCAATTTGTCAGATGACGACGGGATCGGGAACCGACCCCTATTGTTCGAATTATCTGAGTTCGACAAACATTAGCCCGACCAGGAGTGCCCTGAGTTGTGACCGGACTGTGATGTACAGCCCGTTCAAGGATTACAAGGATTTTCCCCTTCAGGCATCGAGTTCAGACATTGAGGAGGTTTTGGAAAGAGACCTCTTAGGAAAGAAGAATTTTGCCTGTACGTATTCAGTGAGTCCCGACCGGACGAAGGTGCGGACGGCGTATCCCTCAACTGGATGTTGCGGAAAAATCGGTAACGTCACGGTCTTGAGCGGTCTCCAGGCAGCCGGAGTTAGGAAAGGGCATCTCGAACCACAGTACAATTCACAAGTTCCTGAAGTGCGGTTCTGCGGCTGGCCCGTTCGATGATGCTCAGCCAGACCCTAGGTGCGATTCGAGATCTCTGAGGGACAAGGCTTCCATGACTTGATGGCGCTCGAGACGCGGAGTTTTTTCTAGCGCTTGGATGCTCTTGGCAACCCTCAGTGTCTTGTGCCGGAATCTGAGGCTGGTAGGGGATGATTCGAACAAGGAGCGCAGATCCCGCCTTTCATACTCCGCCTCGAGATCCGATGGTCTGAGGAGCGATGGGAGGGTTCCGAAGGAGTCCAACGCAAAAGTCCGTCCACGAAGAACGGCTTCTCTCATTCGTTCTCCAGCAGACTTTCCACAGGTTTCTTCTCGGAGCAACACCGGGAGATCGATCCGGTCAAGGATCGGCCCGGACAGTCTGGATAGATAGTTCCGTGCCACTCCGTGGGCGCATCGGCAATTGACCCTGGCTCCAGGGATCAAGCGACTCAATTCCAATGGTATGCCCCCACAGGGGCAAAGATTGCCAGTTGCAATCAGCTGAAGATCGCACGGTACCGCGATGGTACCTTGTACGCGGATGAGCTTGAAGGATCGTGTTTCGATCGGTTCTCTCAATATTTCTTTTGAATCCCTTGACCATTCCATGAACTCATCGGCGAAAAGGAGTCCTCCGTGAGCTAGGGCCAATTCTCCAGCCCGGTAGCCTTTCGAGCCAAACGAGCCCAGCAAGTGTTGAGGCCTGACCTGTGAATGAACTCTCCGTATCGGGACTCCAGGGTCGGGGACTTCGCTTCGGCTTTCTTGATGGAGGATGCGTGTCCAGGAGTCGCCCGGAACCGGATCGCCAGCGAGCTCTTTGAACCATGCCAAAGACTCCGACTTCCCGACTCCCTTCGGTCCAAGTAAGAGGGTGTGATGACGACCCACCGAGGCCAGAGTGATGATCCGCTCGAGGCGTGGACCTGGAGAGAGTAGGGGTGGGGATTGGGACTCAAGACTGGATGAGAAGATGGGGGTTGACTCGATGAGTTGTCTAGGGGTGCTACCATGGGAGAGTGCCTTACGGATGTCGGAGAAGTGAGAGAGTGTGAAGACGTTCACATCTTGAGGAAGGGATAGATTTTTGGAAAAGCGCCATCGGATTAGATTCATGAATTCGCGGTGATCGTCCTCGGCCAGAATCAATCGGAATCCACTTGGACTCGAGTGCCGGAGAAGAAGTTCGAGAAGAAGAGCCGGAGATCCTGTACTTTTGATTCCACCATCAAGTCCAAGCTCTCCGCTTGCGAGGATGGGAGGACCCGTCGGTAAGGGTTCGACAAGGGTCAGGATTCTAAGCGCGATGGAAAGATCGTGAGAAGTTCCCCATTTTGGAACGGAAGATGGGGCTAGGTTGATCGTGACTTTTTTTCGGGGGAACTCGAATCCTGAGGCCGGGAATGCGGCGAGAATGCGCTCTTTGGCTTCGCGGATTTCCGGGGCAGGGAGGCCAAGGATCTGAAATCCTGGAATCTGGATCCGGGCATGGACCTCAACCTCGATCCATGCAGGACGTGAACCGTCACGAAAACAGGAGTGCACGCTAAAGGACCGGTTCTGAAGTTCCATGACCGACTGGATAAGCAAGTCCGGGGCCGGGGAAATTAGCGGTCCTTTTGCTTCTTGATCATTGCATTTTTAGCCTCGGTGATCCTCGCTGAAGCATCCTGGTAAAAGCGCATTTGGTCAGGTGGAAGACCCTGGATCCGATCAGGGTGATATCGTTTGATGGCTTCTTTATAAGCCTTTTGAATCGTCGTCTCATCGGCGTTCTCTGGCACGCCTAGGATTTCGTGGGGTTCACCCGCCAACGTGACCCCTGGAAGTGCCAAGGGCCGTGGTGGGGGCGTGGCCTTTTTTATTTTTGCCTGTGCGAGATCCGGACCTTGGTTCAGAATCCGATCGAGATCGGAGCGATCGGCCTCACGTTTTCGAAAATGGGAGCCAGCTTGTTTGTCACGCAGCAAAAGGTAGATCAGAGCAATCGAAAACAAAAACATGAAGGAGGGAGCATGGGGACGTAAGGCGCTCATCCATTCGACAGGCGAAGACATAGATCGATTATAGGAGGTCTATTTCCTGCAAGGCAAGCAGGATGCACGAGGTTGTTCCGAACGATCCTTATGGGATCCTGGTATCTTTGTTTTTCCACGATTCCCATTTAAGCCGGGTCGAAGGTTTGTTTCGACTGGTCGGTTTCGTTCATTTGTTTCGGAGTAGCGGACTCCATTTGTTTGCTTTGTTTTTTTGGGCCGACCGGGCGATGCAGCTTCTGATTCAGGGAAGAGGAGTTTCACCTGATGTGTCAAGAATCTGTACAGGTGCTCTCCATGCTGCGCTCGCACTTTGTATCTGGATCCTTCAAGGATTTCACTTCTCCTGGTTCCGCCCTGTCCTGACCCATCTCCTTCGCCGTTACTTTGAGGCAAGGGGTGCGAAAGTGCGGATCTTATTCCCATTGTTGTTCACGGCTGGACTCGAGTCTATCCTCAGTCATGAGAAAGGGGTCTCTCCGGGAGCTTTGCACTACTACCTCGCCGTTGCGGGTTCCTTGGTGGCAATCGAGACTCAACGTGGAGCCCCCGCCTGGCGCCTTCATGCAAAGATGGCCGTATACTCCTGGATCCCGGGCGCACTTTGGGAATTGGCGCACGATCGAATCATCTCGTTTATGACACCGATCTACAGTTGGATCAGTATCCCTCCGATTTCACTGTTTCTTTACCCGGCAGCTGCCACAGTTCGGATCCTGACGGGAGAGTTCCCGCACTGGTTGGTTGAGGCGTGGTCGGTTTGGATGTCGAGTCTAGTCGGGTTAGCCGATGTTCTTCCGGCTTTTGCCAGAATTGCTCCGGATGCATGGATTCCTGCTCTGGGTTTAGTGATACTCCACGGGTTGATCCCTGTTAGGAATCGTCATTGGGTGATTCCACCACTACTGGTGCTGGCCCGACTCCTATCGGACCCGCATCCCACCAGGCGCCTGATTCAATGGGATGTCGGTCAGGGGGATGCCGCATTGATCGAGTTCCGCGGCCGCAGAGAATTGGTGGATGTAGGACCTGCATGGAGAGCTGATCCGGGCCAGTGGATCCGGAGGTTGGCACGCGCTGGGGTTGGAAAACTCGATGGCGTACTCCTCACGCACTTGGACGTGGACCATCGAGGGGGACTGGACTGGCTCGCGCCCGTGGTGAGAATTGCATGCATCGAGGTGCATGAACTCAATCTGGCTCGAGAGAAATTGCCGATTTCATTGCATCCAGTGCTCCGCCTGAACGGTTGCGTGAGGAACTTCGAGCTCGGCTGGTTCCGGTCAAAAAAGAAAGGAGGAAACCAGTGGATGGCTGGCATTGTTTTTCCCCTATCGAAGGGTCTTGGTTACTTTGCTCTCGGAGACGGGGACCAGATGCAAGAGCGACTTTATCTGGACTGGATTCAAGAGAAGTTGCCTCAGTTTCAGGCGCGAATCTGGAAAGCCGGCCACCATGGATCAAAATACTCTTCGGATCCCAGGCTGCTGGCGCAGCTGAATCCCGCCGAAGTCTGGGTCTCGGTCGGAGCAAAGAACAGGTATGGCCACCCCAGTCCGGAAGCTCTCGCGAGGCTGTCAAGAAGTGGGGGGCGGATTCACCGGACAGACGTGGAAGGGGACTTGATGGTCTCAGTGAGCGAATAAACCCGCCATGAAGAAGATTCGAGCACGGGTCTGAAGCGACTCTCAAAGAAAGGACCATTCACTCCAGATTCGGTCCGTCCTTGTTGGAGCGGCATCACAAAATACTGGATGGAGTACTTCTGGATCAATTCCTCAGCCCGGCTCCCTCCAGTGAGGATCTCCTTGACCTCGGCCTCGCGTGAGGAATAAGAAATCCCCCAGCTCCAGAGCCAGCCGGGATACCCCATGAGCAATGGGGTTCCGGTCAAGCAGGGTAGCCAATGATTGTGGCGTGGGACGATCAGGGAGAGATCATTCGGATTTCTGCGAATGGTTTTGAAGCGTTCTGCCAGCTGGAACTCTTCCTCTGTGAAAAACATCGTCTTTTGCATGCCTTGATCGAAAAACCTGAAATCTGATAGAGCGCTTCCGGTTTGTGAGGCTAGCACCAACAACAAGATCCCCCATCTTGACCAAAGTGGGATTTTAGTGAGGCCAAGAATCCGTTCGAGTGCAGCTCCTGCGAAGGGTGCGAGGAACAAGAAGGAGTAAGTGAAAGTCTTCAGGTTGTCATAAAAGTAAGGTTGAAGGTTGATTAAGAGCGGGATCAGGAATAGAAGCATCCCTCCAAGCCCCAGAGCCCGTCTATACCCGGCCCTGATGCTGAGACCAAGTTCCAATCCGGCGAGGACAAGAAAAAGTCCTGTATTGTACAGCCAGAACGTAGCGAATCCCATCTCGGCGGCAGTATGAATCCCTGCTCCGGGGTTTTGTGCCCATCCGGGGAGCCAGATCTCCCAAGAAAGGCCGTAATCCGATTGCCGCAAAAATAGGTGAGCCAGACCGGGAATTGAGAAAAGTAGGGTGAGTGCGCCGAGGATCCAGCGAGATTTACGGTCCGGTCCTTGATTGGTGGGGAAACACGCCATCATCAGGAGCAATGTGCCCATGGCGATCCATGAATGTAGATGGGTAAATACCAATAGGGAAAGCCCTAGTGCATGAAGGGCGATCAGGGAAAAACCAGGCCGGACACGACGGAGCCAAGAGGTCAATATCAAGAGAAGGATGACCATTCCGAACAGGAAAGCACGTTGAGGGAAAATCTCGAATAGAACGAACTGAGTGAAGATCGATGCATTCTGGAATTGGTTTGTCAGAGGCTCATTTGCTGAAAGCGAAGAATCCATCCACTGCCACCCACCCATGAATAAAAAAAGGAGTGTCGACAAAAGGGACGATCGGGAAGTGAATCCATTCGCTTTATAGAAGCGTAGGATGATGAAAGGGAGTGCGAATACCAACGACAAACTGAGCCCTAAGGACGCAAGAATGGTACTTCCTCCAGTGAGTGTCGAGGCCAAAGCGGTCAATAAATGACTCAAAAATGGATAGCGAAATGGCTCACCTGCGAACAGGGGGTTGTCACCGGTGATCCATCCTGCACCGCGCTCATGGAACGCTTCAATGAAAGTGAAGTGGGCCGACCAGTCCCCCCAGACTGAGTAGCTGCCCGCGATCAGATCACCTCGAGGGCTCCAGTGGAGCATTCCCGCGCAAACCCAAGTGATCCAAACGGAAACCGCGAGCAAGACCCAATGCTCGGGTTGAATTTTGAGTTTCATGTTCCGAAAACCTCCATTAGCATTTAAGCATGCTTATCCGATGGCTACCAATCCTGATTTTGGTCCTCCTCCGCTTTTGGGATCTCGGCGCAAGACCGATTCATCACGACGAAGCGGTCAATGGTTGGTTCGTTGATGGAATGATATCAAGAGGCTATTACAGTTACGATCCTCAGAACTATCACGGTCCTTTCTTTTTTTACGTACTCAAGTTTTTCGAGATTCTATTTGGCAGGAGTGTCGAAGTCATGCGGACGACTACCGTACTGGCCGGAGCCGCTGTGACACTCAGCCCATGGCTTTTCAGAAAATGGATCGGCGAAACCTCAGCATGGGTCGCCGCATTGATTTTTGCGGCATCGCCGGCAATGGTATTCTTCTCACGCTATGCCATACACGAGATGTTTTTCATGCTCGCGATCATCCTGTTTTTTTACAACTGGATTAGGGTCCGTGAAGAAGGATTCCACCTTAGGACCATGCTCGGTTTCGGACTCTCGTTCGGACTACTCGCCTGCATTAAGGAGAACTTCGTCCTTTACGGAGGGAGTATCATCCTAGCTGAAGGTGTTCTGTTGGCTTTCGACCGGAAACTCCCGCTTCGCCTCGAACGACGATTCTGGATCGGGTTGGCTTCAGGGTTTGCTTTGGGCTTTGTAATGATTGTCCTTTGCTACACGGCATTTTTTCAGGATCAAGAAGGGATACACAAGTTTTTCAAGGCCTTCGAGTTCTGGTCCGACACGGGGACTAAAGGTAACGGACATCAGAAGCCCTGGGATTATTGGATTGGGTTGATGGCAAGTTACGAATGGGCGTATTTACTTGGTTTGATCATGACACCCTATTTTCTGTTCCGTGGGATGGGGTGGGTCCGTCTCCTGGCCTGGTCGACTGTCATTCACTTCATCATTTATTCCGTGGTCGCCTATAAAACTCCATGGTGCATGCTCAGTTTCACCTGGGGCCTGGTTCTATTGGCTGGGTTGGGACTTGGTCAAATGATTGAATCTCGTAAGGGGGCATTATTCGGCTGGGGTATTCTGGGTGTCATGGTGGTGCATGCGAGTGCTTCATCCTGGGATGTCGCATGGAAGAGTCCGGATCAGGACGGTCACCCCTATATTTACGGTCAGACCTATCAGGAACTCGTCGATCAGAATAATCTCATGTGGCGGGAAATCAACTCAAGACCGGGATCCCAGGACGCGGTGAGAGTCCAGGTTGTGAGTGCGTTCACCTGGCCTTTACCGTATCTTTTCGGTGGCATCCGGATGGCCGCCTTTCACGGACGCGAGAATGTACCCACCACACTTGATGCCGATTGGGTGTGGATGGACAAGACCTTTGAGTCCGAGCTCACGCCTCGCCTGGTCGGGAGTTATTCCCGAACTGAGGCCCGTTCCAGACAATGGGCCGCTCCCATTGTGATTTTCCGGAAAACCCAAGGGCCTTGAAGTGAGTGAGTTCGATCGGTTTTATTCTGGAGTTTATGGACCTAGATGGCCGGGACTCAGGTCGGCGCTTCTCGAGCCGGGGGATAAGGTAGAACGAAGCTGTTTTGGTGGATACTCTCGTTATACGCTCGATTTGGCTTCGATTCGTGCTGCAGAAGCCCTCGGGGTACGTCCCGGAGATAAGGTGCTTGATGCTTGCGCAGCACCCGGTGGAAAGACCCTGATATTGCTCGAAGGCCTGGAAGGGCGTGGGGAGCTGGTGGCGAATGAGCTTTCATCCTCACGGCGATTCAGGCTAAAGCAAGTCATTGAAGGACATGTTCCACCGCCGCTTTTGGGTCTGGTCGGGGTCACCGCATTCGATGCAAATCGTTTCGGTCTCAAAAAAGAGGGATATTTCGATCGCGTGCTCCTCGACGCCCCTTGTTCGAGTGAGGCGCATCTACTTTTGGAAGATCCCGAACAGCTGGCATGGAAGGAAAGCCGAACCCGTCAACTCGCCATGCGACAGTATTCACTACTCTGTTCTGCTTTACTCACGGTCAAACTAGGGGGGGTTGTGGTTTACTCAACCTGCTCGATTTCGCCGTTAGAGAATGACGGGGTGATCGAGCGTGTGCTCAGAAAGAAAAGCGAACGGGTCAGGTTGGATCTGGACAGTGTCCCCGAAGGAATAGGCGAGCGAACGGGTTACGGATTTCAAATTTTTCCAGATCGTTATCCCGGTGCGGGACCGATTTTCTGGACGCGCTTGATCCGGACTTGAACCCGATTCAGAAACCCAAGGCGAGATGACCACCGATCCGCGAGGTCCTCGCTTCTGGGTGGAATAAGACTGTTTGCAGGGAGGCTCCGACTGAGACCCGGAGCGCTTGCAAGGCTGCAGACCAGGTGAGGCCGAGTTGATGGGATTCCGGAAATGGGACCTGGAGAAAAGGAGATTCCGCTGAAACCGGTCTTCGATGCTCAATCTGGAATGAACTCCGGGATGAAAGCGACCAGTGATCTGTTAGCCTGAGGGAGAGCGAGTGGCCGATAGAGGCGAAGAAAAGTTGTCTGTCCCGGACGCCATCGGAAAGGGGCTCGTGCTCGAAGACCGGATTCAGACTATACTGGATGCCCCATTGCCAGGGTGATTGTCGTCCACTCAGTAACCAGGATTGCGTGAACACCATACTCGTGATCCTGAGAGCCTCTTGTGAATTACGAGTGATCGGCAAACTCATCGAAAGAGTGGTGTAAGGTGCTGGTGGGGAGGAGGTGGACAGAAGCTCGGCGTAGAGGCAGGGATCGTACCAGGTGGTGGATGTCGAGGAGACCGAATTAGAAAGGTCCCCCCCCAGTCCCATCCTCAGGGTTTCATTTACTTGGTAGCCCAAACGAAAGGAGTGGTAGAGGAGCGGTTCCTCTACCCCGGGCATGGAAATAAGATACGAAGCACGCATCTCACGCAGAATGTCACTGATTGGAGGCATTTCGCGGGGAGACTGACCAAATGCATGGGGTCCAATCAAAAAAATCAGGATGCTCAGGATGGATCCTCTCAAAGTTTCTCCCTTTCGACGAGAAACTCTCGGATCCCGATCAATATTCCTTCTCGGTAACTCGCCTCCTGATCCCCAGGTAAAGTTGTGGAAAGTTCAGGACGAATTGAATGGAACTCAATATCGAGCAATCGGAGCATTGACCGATACCGATCCTCGAAGACCGTGCGTTCACGTGATGGGGGGCGCGGTTGGAGTGACAGCAGGAGCATTTCTTCTCTCCGTGTGGCCAACATCATCTGGATCACAGAAACGGTGTTTCGCACTGACCACCAGTATGCCTGTAAACCTGCGTTAGATGACTCCTGGGTCCTGTTTTGCATGAGATAGAGTGATTCCCAGTATCGAGACCGCTCTTCACGGTTGAACGGTGGATTTGGAAGATCAGTGGCAGGATCTCTTGAAGCAATTGCGACGATCTCATCGGATTCCGAAGGTATGGGAAGGGTCGGATGCTCCCGCAGGATCGCATCGTTCATACGGGAGTAAATGCTGATGGCGCTTCGTGCAGCCTGTCCAGATGGCCCCAATTCAGATCCTGGATCAAGAATCAGGTAGCGATGATCGAGAATAAAACGAAGCATACGATCGCGCAGATAAATCCTGATGTCACTGAGTCTTCGCCTCTCAGATGCCAGCAGGTTGCTCCATGGGTCATCGGTTGCCGATCGTGTCAGATAATCGAGAGCCTGTCGGTACCGTGTGGACTCGTCCCAGGCACCCTGAAGAGTGATAGGCCAGGCGAGTTGGGTTTCGATTTCCTCGAGTCTCCCGACCCTTTTTGAGTAATCAAGATGACTCTCGAGAGCGATTTGCATGGACTTGAAATGCTCCATCCGCTTGCGCCAGCCTGTCTCATCCACATCCGCTGTGTAGGTTGCAATCGGAGCTTTCCGGCTCGGTACGGTTTTCGATTCGACGATAGCAAGTCCGGCATTTCTTACCGTCTCCACGGCTCTCATTGCATGTGGATTCATGGGCTGAGTGATGAAAAAGAAAGTGAAAGGGCTGTAGACAGCGAGCGCGATTGAATAACCCATGTTGGAGCGAACCACCTTTCCAAACCACCGAATCGGGTCCAGGAGAATATAATCGAGGACTCCGACTCCATTATCTCCGGGGCGCTTCAAGAATCTCCGAAGGGCTGAGGTCCAGCCGAGCCATGCCTCAAGGGCCCTGGCTCGAAGCGATCCGCAACGATGAATCCTTTGTTTGAAACGAATGAAGTTTCGGTAATTCACTTTCAGTCTTTTTGATGATGAAAGGCGTTCTTTCCAGCTATGGATCTGGCTGATAGATAGCCGGTCGAGATCATCCTGGAGTTTATTCCAAGCATCTAGATCTCTCCCTTGTTGGAAACTGAGCAGTCCAGGCTTCTCACGGTTGATTGTTCCAAAGATCTTTTCTAGTCGTCCGATCCAGCGAGGATCAGCATGACCGGCTTGGATCTTTTCATATTCCGCAAATCCCATTCGATAGAGGAGATCGATCAACGGGCAAGCAGACTCAAACTTTTGGAGAACCCGTGTTTGGATCGATTCATCGTCGCCCCCAGTCCAAAAAGTGCGTTGATGAATAGTGTTTCCGGACCCTGCATCCAGCCACTTGAATTCGATCCTACCTGATCCGATCCTTTGAATCTCCAAAGTGTGAGTAAGTCGGGTTTTGTCGAAGTAAGCGAATCCGGCACTCTCATTTTTTCGGAACAAAGAGACAACGGAATAGGGCAGATCAAAACGGCGCTTCCCTCCGTCTGCAAGGATATCCATAACGAGGGTTTCGAGGTCAGGCGCTGAAGTGATCGGATTCAGTTCGTTTTTCATCGGAGGCGGTACATAACACGACACAGTTCAAGTTTGCAGAGTTTCACTCTGAAATCTTCGTGATGATCTAATGTGACTTTTTGACCCGCCCAGGGGAACGGAATCATTCCTACGGATCTTCTCGTGCCGGTCAGTTGCTTCTGAGAACGGTATCGGACTTGCTAGAGGTCTAACTATGACTGACCGCAATCGAAATTCCGAGTACATCCCTGATCGAGGCTTCATTGGACGGAAAGAGGTCCGGGTTGCCAACTACCTGTTTGAGTCCGGGACAGGCCAAGGACACCGTCATGCTCGTGGACTTGTCACCTCGTTTTTGAGGCGCACGCCCCTTGAACATCATCGCAACAGCCGTCGCCTGACACGTTACCTCGAGGCCAGGGGCCTGACATTCCGTAAATCGGGGAAAGGCGGAGAACAGAAGATTTTCCCTGTTCCGGTGACCACCTCGGTGGTGCCCTTGCCCAAGTCGCAGTTTGACCGGCTTTCGGCTGCCGCCGCGATACTCGTGTTCTGCATGAGGAAGATCCTCCGTGAGATTTACGGAGGAGTGAACCCCGATCAAAGTCCTTTTATTCAGAGTTTGCCTCCGACAGAGCGGGAGCGATTCTTGAAGACGATTCGCGAATCTCCCCACTATATCCCACAGCTTCATCATCCAGTGATGCTGGAATACCCGTTTTTCGACCAAGTGGGTCTGGATCTGGTTCTGGTGGAGGACTACGGAACGACTGAAGGCGGACTTCCATTCCGTCTCCTTGAAATCAACGCAGGGTCTCCGTCCGGAGCCTCAAATAATTCAGTACTGCTCGAAGGAATGAGAGCAACCGATCCATCACTTCTGGAGTCGGTTGGTCCGGTCTGTGATAACGATCACTTTGATTTGCTTAGGACCACTTATCGATCGCTCGGAGAGTCTTGGACAGACTACCGCGAAGGGACGGCGATCCTCCTGCCTCCGGGTGGGGCGAACGCTGCAGCACCGGAGATCCACAGCCTGGCAGCCAGATCCGGCCTAACACTTTGTGAGGCGGCCCATTTGTACCGCGATTCTGCGGGCTGGGTCAGGATGCGCTCGGTGGACGGATCCGATCCGATCGTCACTTCGATCTATTCCAGGGTCAACAGCGACAGTGTGCTTTTTGATCCGGATCAGGGTGTGCTCCTCCGCGATCAGGAAAGTGGCGAACCCTTGGTTTGTCACGACCCCCTGTCGGGCGAGGTGATTCAAGATCAGACGGGCCGGCCGGTTCCTCTCGAATCCGTCTTCCGGGTGAAGGGAGCCTTGAGTGCGATTCATCAGAGAAAACTCTATGTCGGAGGATTGAACCGTCTCCTCGATAACAAGCTCCTTCTAGACGTGCTGACACGTTACGCGCCCCGGTTCTACCGTGGTGACTGTCAGGCGGCCGGTCTCGATCCGGAATCCGCCTGCCTCCTTCCTCCCGATTCCCTGCCTTCGAATCCTGATTCGGTAGGGCTACTGAGTGCCAGTCCCGAGGAGTGGGTGGTTAAATCACCGCATCTTTCGGGGGGCACCGGGGTCCATGTGCTCATGGCACTTCCAAAACGGGAGCGGAGTCGTGTCCTCCGGGAAGTTCGCGAGCGACCCGGATACTTCGCCTATCAGAAGATGGTTCGAATCGCTCGAATCCCGGTTTCGATGAAAGAGGTCTCCGGTGAACGTTACCGCCTTGCCAACCTGGCCGCGGATTTGAGGATGTGGGTGCTTTACGGAGGTGATGGATCCATGCCCAAGCTGACCCGCAATGCCCTGGTCCGATTCGCTCCGGTGGAGAAGGGAGCCTTGAGTTCGACCGTGAACACCTCGAAAGGCGGGGGATACGCCCCTTTTGTGATTGTCGATGACGGAGTGAGGAACGGATCCGGAAGGCCCACGGTTCAGGACACGACGAAGTCTCCGATACCCGTAGAGCAGGTGCCGGTCTTCTCTGCGGCACAACTGATCCAGATTCTGAGAATGCTCGCTCAATTGAGATCGGAGCTCGATCAGGGCTCACCGAGCGCTTACAGGATTTACGGCATTTTGCTCGGACTTTCGATTCAAATCAAGGAGGTGGCTGCGTTCCTCGATCCAGCGGCACCCGAGGTGATTCATTCCTGGTTGAGGCGGGTCGAGGCCAAGATCGATCGAAATGAAATTGCGTCCTTTTTTTCCAAAATCAACCGGGCTCGTTCGGAGTGGGTTTTCAACACAGTGAAGATTGAAAGTTCCAGTCCGGATGTGGCAGCAGAACTC
Source organism: Pseudomonadota bacterium (assembly GCA_027491115.1). Taxonomy (GTDB): domain Bacteria; phylum Bdellovibrionota; class UBA1018; order UBA1018; family CAIMNF01; genus CAIMNF01. The sequence continues at coordinate 46,460 of JAIXWV010000011.1, read as the reverse complement.
GACCGACTCTCCGTGCTGCATCATCCCTCAGTAGATCAACGAGGCGAGGATCGAGAGGTTCATGAGGCGGTTCTCAAGCGGATTTCCATTCACCCTGAGTCCCGGGGATGGATCTCAAAAAAAGCCCTCCCGTTACTCCGTCTGATGGTCCGGGCCCGATGTCCGGATCGGATGATCACGCGATTGGAATCGAGGCGGATGCGAAAGTTACTCTCCCGTTTCGAGAACGGAGTGGAGGAACGTTGGGCCGGGAGTCCGGGTTTGGCATGGCTCAACGATGAGAGCACGCGTGTGGGTCTCGAGTCCCGTCCCGTCTGGATCGAGACCCCGGCAGAGGGGTCGGCCTCCCGTCAGGAGGAAGAAAAAGGGAAACTGATATTCGAGATGTTCCCCTTGGAGGAATGGGTTCAGGAGGCGAAATACGCCTGGGGTCTTACCCCAAACTCCGCTCCCGGGGATCTCGAGCGGACCAGAGAGAAACACTTTCAACGGTTTCCGCGCCTGGTGGAGATCCAGCGATCCATCGATCGGACTTCTGGCGGGGGAGTGGAGGAAATACTCTACCTTCTCGAGGTTTTGCCATACGCCCGGTACAATCTGGAACGGTTTTCAATCGCCTCCGGGATGGGCGTTCGGGAATTGTTCACCGACCGGATGTCTCCAGGGAAGATCGCATTGCTGGAGAAACCTGAGTGGCGAGGGGCGGGGGCCTGTTTTGTCAGGAAGTCCACCGGGACCTCGGAGTTGTTGGAGGGGCGGAGTCACCTCTGGGTCTCGAAACAACAAAGTCCGATTTGTCAGGCCTATACGATTGGACATGAGCTTCATCACGCCATGCAGGTCGAAGGGATTCGATCCGCTGAAAAGTTTGCCCGCTTGAACGGGCCTGCTGGCATCGCCCGATTCATGAATCTCTATGGAAACTTTTTCGGATTGGATTCAGGTCCGGCGATTGAACATTTGAAGAACGGGAGATCCGTCCTTTATGGTTTACAGGATCGACTGGCCAGTCATGGGGAGAGTCACGTGATCCGGGAGATTGTCGAAGCCATTCGCCAAAGCCCGGAAAGTTACGAGCAGGTTCTCGAAAAGTACGGTGGAGCATTTGTCACCATGATGCCCTCATCCGTACCGACCCGGGTGAAGGCGCTCCGGGAGGTGTATCCGGCACTCGAAAATCTCAAGAACCTGGCGTTCGCAGCGAGCTGCGGCCTCAGGATTCCGATGGATCCGATGAGTTCCGTTCTCCCTTGTGCAAATCGGTTCCAGCGCGATCGCTACCGGAAGCTCTTGAGCGAGGCAGTGCTTTCGCCGCGCCCAGAGAGCGAGGTGCTCAGGGTCGTAGCCTCCCATCAGCTCTACGGTGTGGGGTTCGGTCCGGATTCAGTGATCGACGGGAGGTTGGGACTCCGTATCGATCCATCACCCATTGACCCTGCAAAAGCCTACCACCAGAGTCAGCAGTGAGGATTCACTCGGAGGCGTTACTCGACTGTGACGGATTTTGCGAGATTCCTCGGTTTGTCGATATTCCGATCGAGAGCCCTCGCACACCCGTAGGCGAGGAGTTGGAGAGGGATCGCGGACAGGATGGGGGCTGTTCCCCAGGCAGCCGAAGGAAGTCCAATGAACGAGTCGGAGAGACCCTCCAGGACCCGGTCGCCCTCCGTACCGAGGGTGATGAGGTGTCCTCCTCGAGCACGGATTTCTTCGAGATTCGACACCGTCTTTTGATACCATTCGTCTTTGGGTGCCAAGGTGATCACGGTCACTTCGGGGTCGATGTAAGCAATGGGCCCGTGCTTGAGTTCACCCGCCGCGAACCCTTCCGCAGGCAGATAGGTGAGTTCCTTGAACTTGAGGGCTCCCTCCAGTGCGATGGGGAACATGGTTCCCCGCCCGACGAAGAGGATGATCCGCTGCTTGCCGAGAGTCTCACCGATACGGATGAATTCTTCGCTTCTAGAAAGGATGTGATCCAGGTCCTGGGGCAGTCGGGCGAGGCCGAGAAACGATTCTTGCTCGGTGTCCCGTGCGCTTTGAATCCCGCGCAAACGGCCCACATCGAGAGCAAGTGCACAGAGCACGGTGAGCTGGGCGGTGAAGGCCTTGGTTGAGGCGACTCCGATTTCAGGCCCTGCCTTGGTCGGATACTGGAACGAGCTCTCACGGGCGATCGTCGAATTGGGAACGTTACAGATGGAGAACGTGGAGACTCCACGCTCGTTGGCGAGACGGAGTGCCGCCAGGGTGTCGGCGGTTTCTCCGGATTGGGAGATCACTCCCACGACCGTACCCGGCTCGAAAACGGGATCCCGATAGCGGAACTCACTTGCGATGTCGACCTGGCAGTCGAGACGGGCCCAGCGTTCGAAAAAATACTTGGCGGCCATGGCGGCGTGGGCACTCGTTCCGCAGGCGACCAGGTAGAGACGTTTCACATTCTTCCAGAGCACCTCGTGAGCCTTCTGGTGATCCCAGATGAAGGGGCTCTTCGGATCGGAGGGGAGACGGCCTGTCAGGGTGTCGGCCACCACCATGGGCTGCTGGAAGATTTCTTTCAGCATGAAGCTCTCGTAACCGCCTTTCTCCACTTTGTCGGCGGTCCAGTCGATTTTCTCGACTTTCAGGCCGGCGCAGTGGATGCCGTCACGGTCGGCGATGAAAATCTCACCTTTCGGCAGAAAAGAAACTTCATTGTGATGGGGGATGACTGCCTGAAGGTCGCTCGCGATCAGCGCTCCGTCTTTCAGTGTCGATCCCACCAGGGGTGCACCATTCTGGATGCCGTAGAGCTTGCCGGGGATCTGGCGCGACATGAGGACGATCGCATAGTGGCCTTCCACCTCGGCCATCGCCGCCTTCATCGCGGCAATCAGGGTTGTTTCCGGATTCGCTCCAGGAGAATCTTCAGCCAGGCGACTGCGCTTGGCCTCGATGAGTTGAGCGAACACCTCGGTGTCGGTCTGAGAGGAGAATTTCACGCCCGAAGCTGTCAGGCGTTCCTTGATCTCCGCGTAATTTTCGATGATGCCGTTGTGAACCAGGACGATCTCTCCCGCGCGATGGGGATGGGCGTTGGTTTCGTTCGGGGCACCATGAGTAGCCCAGCGGGTGTGGGCGATGCCTTCTTTCTCGGTCAGTCCGAGTCCTTTCGACACCTCGACCAGTCCGTCGACCGGGCCCGCGTTCCGCTTGATCTCAAAGTCCACCGGCCCCTGAAGTGCGAAGCCCGCGGAATCATAGCCCCGGTATTCGAGCCGCTTGAGTCCCTCGAGCAAGATGGGCAAGGCCTGACGTTCTCCGACATAACCGACAATTCCGCACATGGTCACCGATCATAGAGCGTCGAGAGCTCTGTGAAAAGCGAGAAATCACCGAATGAGATCCAGTACGTCTTCCGTGCTCAGGGTGGCTTCTCCGAGTCGCAATTTGGCCGCCTGCAGCTCCCGGATCGAGGTTTCGATCGTTCCCTCGGCGATCAGCCGGTGGATGGTGACGGGTTTCTCTTGTCCCATCCGGTAAGCCCGATCTTCGGCTTGCAATTCCACGTAGGGATTCCACCAAGGGTCGCAAAAAATGACATGGTTGGCCCGGGTCAGGTTGAGGCCGACACCGCCTGCTTGAAGCGAGAGGAGAAACACCGACGGGCCCGCACTCTCTTGGAAGCCTTCGATCCGCGCATCCCGATCACGGGTGGAGCCGTCGAGTCTGAAATAAGGGATGCGCTCCTGGAGTTGCAGCTCGATCAAATCCAGGAACCGGGTCCACTGGGAGTAAACGAGAACCGAATGGCCCTCCGAGAGGATTTCTTCCACCAAAGACAGGAGCGCCGCCATCTTGGATGAGATTTCGTTTTTCCGGGACTCTTCCAGCAAGCCTGGGTGACAACAAGCCTGACGTGCCCGGAGCAGCACCTCGAAAACGGTGAGAGGTTCGAGAGATCGATCCGGACCGATCCGGTCCAGGCACTCTTGCCGGGCGGCACTCAACAAGGCCGTATATCTGCTTTTTTCTGGCTCTGACAACTCGATCGCATGGTCGATCGGTGTTTTGGGCGGGAGTTCGGTCAGAACCTGATCCTTGGTTCTCCGGAGCAGGAAGGGGGCGATAGCGGAGGGAGTGAGTTCCGTCTCCTCCTCGAAGAGGCCCGGGGCCAGGAAGCGGAAGAGACTCAGGAGGTCGCGCTTGGAGTTTTGGATCGGTGTTCCGGTCAGTGCAAGCCGGAATCTCGAATTCAGCCGTGTCGCTGCCATGGCCGCACGGGTCTCTGGATTCCGGATTTGGTGAGCTTCGTCGAGAACAACCATGTCCCATTCCCTGGCGCACAAAATCTGCGCGTCGAGTTGGAGAATCGAGTAAGTGGTCAGGAACAAGTCCGATTCCTCATCCAAATGACGCCCCTGTCCGTGATAGGTCGAGACCTTTAGATCCGGTCGGAATCGGCTCGATTCACGCCGCCAGTTTCCAAGTAGAGAGAGTGGAGCGACCACCAGGGTTTTTCCCCGGATCGTAGATAGCGTTTGAAGCGTCTTTCCCAATCCCATGTCATCCGCCAAAAGCGCGCATCCGAAGTTCTCCGCATTGCGCAGGATCCAGGCCACTCCTGATTTCTGATACGGACGCAGGATCCCCTCGAGTGAAGGGGGAATCTGTCCCGGAAGGGGCAGAGGGGGCAGGTGGGCTCCCATCGGCAGCGAGCGGAGCATGCGGTCGATCAGTGAGGTCGGCGCATCCGGCTTTTGCTTCTTATCGAGCAATCCCAGCAGCAATTCGCGATGCTCGAGGGCGGATCCGAGGTTGAGGCCTGTTTCAGTCAACAACACCGGGCCGAGTTTGAGGTCGAAATCTTCCCGGACGCCCTCGGGAAGGCCGTCGCGGATCCGGATCGCCTCAGCGATCGAGACCGGACGCGGCTGATCGGGATACAATCCGTATTCCAGGCGGAGCATTTTCCGCAGTTCGGCTTCTTTTTCAGGAGAAGGACGGAGCACTTGCCCGGGAAGGGGCAAGGGATAAATGATCCGTCCGGTCAGCCGGAGATCGTTTTTTCCGATGGTTTCCAGCACCCATTCCAAAACAGGGACTCCTTCGACGATTTCAGTCGGGCGAGATCTTTCATCCAGCACATCACACGCGCTTTTCCATCGGGGAAGGTCATTCAAGGTCCACTCGCCGACTCGGTCGCGGGGAATCTTTCTTCCGAGGTGGGTCGGTGGCTGCACGCGAATCCCGAGGGTGTCCCCTTCGATTCTAAGCCCCCCCTCGAGATCCTCTCCTGGAGCGGTGTCTTCCAGCAGCAATTCCAAATCACCCTTGATGGATTCACGGATCACGACCCGTGAGCGCTCCGGGCGTGGGCGGATCTTCAATTCGCCGAGTCGGGGGTGGTTCAACACGGGCAGCGGTCCCAGGTCCACGATGTGGTTCAAGAGGCTGCTCCAGGAGGGTGACGGTGACGCGTACAATTCATCAATCGAAAGGTCGACCGGAGTGGTGGAAGGAAGCGGAAGTGAGATCCGACCGCTCCGGATCCCTCCGATCAGGGCGACGAGGGAACCCTCGATCTTCCTGAGTTCACCTTCGACCTTCAAACCCCGGTGAAACCGAATAGAAGCCTTCGAGTTCGGGGTAGGCGACAGGTACTCCCAATGGTAGTGCAGGCGGGCCCCTACACTCGAGTCCGGCACCTCGGAAATCCTTCCTTCGGCTTGAGCGACAGCCGCACCGATAATATGGTGACAGGGTTCGATTTTACTGCCACAATCGCAGTGAGCATCCTCGTCATCCGGCCAAAGTGTGACCGTGTAGGCGAGAATCCGCTCAGTTGTTCGCACCTTGAATTTCAGCTCGCCATCATCCGTCTTCGAGCCCAGTCGCTCAAAGGATTCCGGGCTTCGTGAGAGTGTGACGCCTTTGGACCACAGGGCAGTGGTGGTTTCTTCTCTCAACCATTCCAAAAATTTTTTCATACCGGTTTTTTGACTCGCTCACCTCGCATCCTATGATACTTTTTTTGCAAGAGGGAGAGGATTCTGACGCTCTTCCTCGAAACCAAGAAGGAGCGACACTTGAAAAAAGCATTCATCCTCGACACCAACGTCCTGCTGTTTGATCCCTTGGCCATTTTCAAACTCGGTGCGAATGACGTCATCATTCCCATCGTGGTGATCGAGGAGATCGACCGTTTCAAGCGCGAGATGAGCGAAAACGGACGCCATGCGCGTCAGTTCACCCGTTCGATCGACGAAATGCGAAAGACGGGGGAACTTGCGAAGGGCGTGAAATTGCCGAATGGCGGTCAGCTCACCGTAGAACTCGGGGGCGGGGATGTGCCCCTTCCTGCCGAGCTCGGGATGGACAAGGCCGACAACAAGATCCTCGGTCTCGCTCTGATGCTGAAGAAAGAACAGCCTCGTCGCCCGATCACTTTCCTCACCAAAGACGCCAACCTGCGGATCAAAGCCGATGCCCTGGGGATCGTCGCCGAAGATTACGAGCCTTCCAACGTGGAGCCGGATCAGCTGTATTCCGGAAGCACCACGCTGAAGGTGGATCCTTCCATCGTGGATGAATTTTATGCGAACAAGAGACTTCCTTTCTCAGAGCGTCTCTTCGAATTCGAGCCCGAAGCCTCGAAGGTGCTTTATCCGAACCAGTATCTGATTCTGAAGGATTATGCGAATCCCACCCACACTGCGATGGGAAGGTACTCCAAGGAACTGGAGTCGATCGTGCCCTTGGTGAAACCACCCGAAGGGCTGTGGGGTATTTTTCCGAAGAACGCGGAACAGGCGTTCGCGGTGGATGCTTTGCTGAACGACGAGGTCAAACTGGTCAGTCTTCTCGGTAAGGCCGGTACGGGCAAAACCTTGTTCGCAATCGCAGCAGGCTTGGTCAAGACCGTCGACGAAGGCGTGTATCACCGTTTGCTGGTTTCACGGCCTGTGTTCCCGCTCGGTAAGGACATCGGTTTCCTGCCGGGAACCATCGAAGAGAAATTGAACCCGTGGATGCAGCCGATCTACGACAACGTCGACTTCCTGTTCGGATCCTCCGCAAACCGGAACCGCAGAGGGGCTGGAAAAGGGGCTCAAGAACTGATGAATCAGGGATTGCTCCAGATCGAACCTCTGACTTACATCCGGGGTCGGACCATTCCCCAGCAGTATCTGATCGTCGACGAGTCCCAGAATCTGACTCCCCATGAAATCAAGACCATCATCACCCGCGCGGGAGACGACACCAAGATCGTCCTCACGGGGGACTCGTTCCAGATTGACAATCCTTATGTCGATTCTGCCAACAACGGTCTGGTGTACCTGGTGGACCGGTTCAAGGACCAATCCATCGCGGCTCACGTGACCTTCTTGAAAGGTGAGCGTTCGAAGCTCTCCGAGTTGGCGAGTAACCTGCTTTAATTCAGACTTGAGCCTGATCGGCTCGGAGGCTGATGGCGATCTCGTGTTCGAGGTGGCGACGGTTCGAGCTGGCGAGGAGTCTCAATTCGCGTGTTGATGCTTTAGCTTCAAGTGCTGCGAAAAGGATTTTTCCTCGGACCATCATCGTCAAAGAGAGTTTTCCTTTGCCACTCCTCTTTTCGTGGAATGCGACCATTTCCTCGAGAAGCTCAGCCATGTGCATGCCATTCACCTTCGCTTGGAAATAGGGGTCTTCGGTTCGTAACTTGGCCTTGTTCCGTGCGGCGATCCAATCAAGGATTTCAGCGCTCTCGGCTTGGCGTCCAGAATCAGACTTGGCCGGGGGGGGGGGAGGGGAGGCGACGGTGGGCATTCAAATCGATGACATTCTCAAGTTGGATTTCCATACGGCTCGGACATGTACAATCTTCATGCCAAAATGGGTCAGGTGGATTGGGTTGAAATATTTCCATAAATTCATGGTGTTAAGGCGAAAAAAATGGAATCCATTGAAATCGGATCGGTTCTGGATTCGGGAAAGATTTACCCGGTCACGACTGAATTTGACTAAAAGCGGAACACTGTCCCGAGGGTAGCCTGAAGCATCCTTACAGGGATCCGGTTGGTGTCTACATTGGGTTGATCATTGAGATAGGCCCAGCCGAACCGGTATCCGAAAGTGGGGCCTATCAGAAGTTTCGGCAGGAGTTGATACCAGACGCTGACCTCCACATTCACTGTGAGCCCTGAAAAGGAAAGTCCGTTGGTCTGATCCGTGAGCATCATTCGGCCTCCTGAAATCCTACCGCTTTGGATCCACTTCGTGGCCGTCAGGGGAACTAATCGCCCCCGATAGGAAAGTCCCGCTTCTGCAATGAGCACCGTCCACTTATCCGAGGCGTTGCGTGGAAGGTTCACTTGAGAGTTGGGGTCAGTGACTGCGGGACCAGTATAGGGAAACAGGGGATAGTCCATGCTCGGAAAGATCGCCCCCCATCGGGTCTGATCATAAGCTACCTGGAGATCCACAGCATGCTCCCCGAGACTGTAAGCGAGTCGATAGCTACCCCCCATGCCCGGATTCAATCCGTTCATGTAGCGGAAGTCCAGATGATGGGAGAATCGGTATTTTTGGGTGATCCACTGGTAAGCTGTGTTCTCTTTGTAGAAGGGTTCAGTGGCTAGCGAAGAAGCGCCGAATAAGAGGCTCGAGGCTAGAATCAGGAATCGGGAAGTCTTCATCAGTACTCCAAGTCCTTTCCGATTTGAACGTAAAAGATGTTTCGGGCCTTAATGAAGTCCATGACGTTCTTCAATAGCTCAAGTTCTTTTTCCCGCGCATTCTTAATCGCATCCCGGAGCTCGAGGCGTGATGGCTTTTTAGTCGCCATTTCACTCACCATCCGGTCCAAAACCTTTGCGGATGCGTTAAAACTGTCCTTCAAGGGTGTGAGCTGTTCTTGAAGCTTTTGTAACTCGGAGAAAGAGGTCCGGATGTCTCTTTCACCCTGAATGAGTACTTGTCGGAAGCCAATCTCTGTTTTTTCAAGATTGATCCGATTGATTCGAGAGGCATCCATCTGGAAGAATCCGGAATTATCCAAAATAGGTATGGTCAGGGTGAGTGCGAAGCCCGCTTCAATCCGTCCATCATTCGAATAGAGGTTTGAGGATGGATCCCAGCCTCCCCAATTATTTCCGTAGGCGGCAGTGATGGCAGAAAGAGTGAGTTTTGGTAAACCCATTCGATTTTTTTCGAAAGTCTCGAGATCCATGTGGACCTTTTCCAGGTTAAGCTTCTGGTCCCGCATGGTCGGTGACCTTTCTTTGAAGACTTCAAAGGCCTGTTCAAAGCTCATATCGAGGGGTTTGTAATCGAAGCTCGTGGTGAGGTTCCAATCGCTGTCTGACCTCACATTAAGGGTCTCGTTCAATTTGAATAGCGCTTGTTTTAGTTCGGTCTTTTGTAGGATGAGTAGATTTCGAGCATCATTTCGGTCGACTTCTGCAGACTCCACCTCAGTTTGATCAGCGGTTCCGAGCGCCTTTCTGGATCGGACTAGGTTCAAAATTACTTCCGAGATCTGTACGGAACGCTCAGCCGCTTCGTATTGTTCTTGAGCCAATCTGGCATCAATGTAGGTCACATAGACAGAATTGCCTTGGAGGCGCTTTTCCTCATCCAGGCGTTGCTGGGTTCGCTCAAAGTCCATGCTCGCTTTATCAAAGATGATACGGTCCAAAAAGAATGCGAATAGATTCGGAGATGTCAGTCGGATTTCAAAGCCGGACCTTGGAAACCCATTGAGATACCCATTGGGATAGTTCAATCGGGCAGGAGACCCAGGTAGCGTTCCAATGTTTTGCCTGGGTTCGATTCGAGACTCGAAGACCAAGGTGGGAAGGTAGAATGATCTCCAGGCTTGCCGGTAAATGATTTTTGCAGTCTCTTGGTCCAGGAGCGTTCCTTGAAAGCCTAGGTTCTGCCTGAAAAAAATATCCATAGCCTGCTTCAACGATAGGGGGGCCGGGCCGGAGTATTTTGGTTTCGAGGCTCCTCCGACACTTACTGCTTTTTGAGGTGCTCCGATCACAGGTGCCGACCATGCGAACGGAGCCGCAGTCCATGCCAGTGCGGTGATCCACAAAGCCGGGGAAAAAAGATTCATGATGGATTTTGGAGGGAGTCCATCATGTCGTTAAAGCTTTTTGCGACATCCTGGAACTCATCTTTAGGGCGTAAACGGACGCGTTGTTTTCGATTCCCTAACCTGATCTCGTCGAATACCCGCTTGAAGTGATACATGGGCCCCGCCGTACGGTGCGAGAGCAAGATTCCCATCACCGAAATTAAGGCCATGAATAATATCGAAAGGCCACCCAGCGATAGAGCCAGTTGACGGAGCTCGGCATACAACTGGGTTTTTGCCTCGTCTGTCATGGGACTCAAGTCCACTAGAGTCAAGTAGTTCTCTTTAATGAAGCTAAATGCGATCACCGCATTCAGGGCAACCAGGGCGAACCCGCTCGAGGTGAGCCAGAACACATATCGTAACTGATAGCGCGGATTGATAAGAAGGTTCTTTAGGTTCCTTTTGTAGGGTTGGGTAGGCACGCTCCACATCCTTTCTCGGAGATCGTTTTCTCGATCAGCACCTTCTCGTTTTGAAGGGTTTCGATTTGCAGTTTAGATACGAGGATGTTCGAGCGAACCTTGATGGCGATGGATGGGGACGCCTCTGGGTTCTTCTTCATGTAGTCTTCATTTTTCTGAAGAATGATCTGAGTTCTTTGAAGCTTTTCCGTTTTTTCCTGGAGGCTACGAGCCATGACTTCACAGGGCCCGATGCAGGGTTCGGCATGAGCAAACCGGGTGATTGTGAAGAGTAACAGCAGTTGGATAAACAGAGCGGGCACGGAGTCATCCTTTCGCTTCGTGATTTGAAAATCATAGCGATTTCAAACCTCGAATACAACGGTGCCGGGAAATTGACGCATTAAGGTTTCCTTTCGCGGGACCGAAATGATGGACGAGGACGTGTATGAAACTGAAAAATCGGATGTTGATGGTCATGTCGATCTTGTGCTTTCTGATGATCCCCGAGGGAGCGGTTTCAGCCGTATTTCCCGACCAAGAGGTGATCGGCTCCGAAAGTCAGGATGAAAATGCGGATGCCGTGTCGCGATTTGGAGGACCGGAGACTGGCTCGGTGGAAGAAGCTGAAGTCAGGGCTGCGATGAGGTTCCGTGAGCTTGCACCCATTTCTGAGTCCAGTTTCGAGTCCGTTCCAGATCGCGTCGCGTCTTCGACACCATCTAGCCGGGGCCGGAGTCCGGCTGGTGCTGTCAAAATCGTGGCATCTGATACCTCTGCCCATCCGGCAAGTGTCGTTCGGAAGGCTGTCCAGAATCGAGCAGTCCAGGAGGTCGCGGTGATTGCAAATGACACTGGCTTCTATCCGTCCACCGTTTTTCTGACCCGAGGAATCAGCACTAGGATATTCATCACCGGTGCATCGAAAAAATCGCAGTGTTTCATGGCGGACTCTTTCGGGATCCGACGCCAGGTCCGGAGTCAGAAAGTGGAGGAAGTGACCTTCACGCCGGATCACAGCGGAACATTTAGCTTTCACTGTCCGATGACTGGTGCGCGCGGGAGGTTTGTCGTCAAGGAACTCGAGCTCCAGGCGAGGCTGCCCGCGTCGGAATCCGCATCTTCATCCGGGAACCATTGAGTCATGAGCGGTAACAAGGCATCTAGCGTTTTTGAAGATTCGATCGCGACCTTCCTGTCGCCCATTGTCGGATTTCTCGCGGATGACAGTATCTCAGAGGTGATGATCAACGGACCCGAGGAGATCTTCGTTGAACGTCGGGGACTCATCGAGCGAACCGATGCCAAGTTCCGGGATGAGCAGTCCTTGATTGCCGCCGTCCGGAACATCGCACAGTTCGTCGGCCGGACTATCGACGGGGACAATCCGGTTCTCGACGCACGCTTGCCCGACGGAAGCAGGATTTGCGCCGTACTTCCCCCTTGTTCCCGGAAGGGGACCACTTTGTCGATCCGTAAATTTTCAAAAGGAAATCCGAGCTTTGTCGATCTCATCAACCGGGGATCGATCACCAAAGAGGCTGCGCGATTCCTAGATGTTTGTATTTTCCTCGCAAAAAATACGATCATCTCGGGTGGAACGGGTTCGGGTAAGACGACTTTGCTCAATGTTCTCGGTTCGAGAATCCCTTCCACTCAACGGGTGCTCATCGTGGAAGACTCGTCGGAACTCAAGATCAATACCGAGCATGTGGTCTTTTTCGAGACCAAACACGGTGATGAGCATGGTAAAGGTGCCGTCACGATTCGTGACCTCATCAAGGCCGCCCTCCGTCTTCGTCCCGATCGCATCGTGGTCGGTGAGGTCCGGGGTGCGGAAGCACTCGACCTAATCTCTGCGATGAATACGGGCCATGGCGGATCCATGGGGACGGCCCATGCCAACACCCCTTATGACGCCCTGGTGCGTCTTGAAACCCTGGCGATGATGGGAGACTCCAATGTTCCGCCCGCGGCGATCCGCAGGCAGATTGCAGCAGCCATCCATATCGTGGTGCAAATCAAAAGATTGGGAGACGGATCACGTAAGGTCACTCACATCAGCGAGGTGATCCCGGAGGTCGATGAGTTCGGCCGGTACATGATCCGCGACCTGTTCCGCTTCATCCAAAGGGGAAGGACACCGGAGGGTAAGATAGTAGGGGAGTTCATTCCCGTCGGGAACCTGCCCACCTTCATGAATGAGATCGAGACCAACCGCTTGCCCTTCACCCGGGCAATGTTCACGCCACCGGAGTGGTATGTGAAGATGAAAGACGCCGACAAAAAAGCCGCTTAACCCGGAGGCCAGTGCATGGACCGTCCGGCGAGCAAGTGCAAGTGGATGTGGAACACAGTTTGTCCACCGTCCCGGTTGCAATTCATCACGACTCGGTAGCCGTCTTGATCCACACCCAGGGTCCGGGCGATTTCCTTGGCTGCCAGGAACATTTCTCCGACCAAAGGTGCAGTTGACGCATCCAGGTCGTTCAGGGTGGCGATCTCCGTTTTCGGGATGATCAGGACATGGTGCGGCGCCTGAGGGTGGATGTCTTGGAAAGCGAGGACTTTCTCGTTCTCATACACGATATTTGCTGGGATTTCGCGATTGATGATCCTGGTAAAAAGGGTTGCCATGCGCCTCACAGTTTCGCTAAGGTGGACGGGATATGTCAAAAAAACTTTTTGTCGGCAATCTTCCGTTCGAAGTGAATGACGCGGACCTTAAGACCGTGCTCTCTGTGGTCGGGGCTGTGGTTGAAGCACGAGTGATCCTCAACAAGAAAACCGGTCGCTCGAAAGGGTACGGCTTCGTAGAAATGGAAACCGAGGAACTCGCTCTCGATGCGGTCAAGAAATTTGAAGGAGCGACTTTGAACGAGCGTGCTCTGACCGTTCAGTTGGCGACTGCTCCGGCCGCGACCATCGCACAGGCGGGTGAGACCGCTGAGACGTCATCTGAGACGCCTACGTCCTGAGCATGGAAACCGATTGGTCGGCATTCGGATTCTCCCGAGTCACCGCCTTGCTTCCTTCCATCGAATTGGGGAAGCCCGTCGAGAATGCCCGCCTGCTTCTGTCTTTGTTCCGTAGGGAATCTGGGGCCGGAGCAACTGTGATTTTCACTCCCGAGCTCTCTCTCACTGGGTACACCTGTGAGGACCTCTTCCATTCGGAGAGTCTGCATCGCGACGTGGAACTCGGCATCGATCAGTTGGTCGAGGGCTCCAGCGGGAATGACTCGCTCTGGGTACTGGGAGCGCCGCTTCGGATGCCCGACGGACGCCTGTTCAATGGTGCCTACGTCATTCATTCCGGTCGAGTGCTCGGATTTGTCCCAAAAATCTTCCTCCCGAACATGGGTGAGTTTTACGAGCGTCGGTGGTTCGCCAGCGGGCGAAATTTAAATGAAGAAGTCCACCATCCCCGGTGGGGCGTCTTCCGCGCCGGCCCTTCTCAGATTTTTGAGGGGGGTCCCGTCCGGGTTGGAATCGAGATCTGTCAGGATCTTTGGGCGCCAGAGGCTCCGTCCACCCGCCTCACTTTGAATGGAGCCAATCTCATTCTGAACCTCTCAGCGAGCAACGAGTTGGTGGGCAAACCCCGGTTCAGGAAAAAACTGGTTGAGATTCATTCGCAGAAAAATCATTGTGCCTACTTTTATGCAAGCTCGGGAATGTCGGAGTCGAGCAAGGACACCGTTTTCTCCGGACATTCCCTTGCTTACGAACTCGGAAAGTGTCTCGGCGAATCTGTTCCGTTCGACACCTCCCGTGATGCGTTCCGGATTGATTTCGATTTCGAGCGGATTCTGAATTCGAGGACGAAAGACATCTGCTTCATGGAAGCGGTCGAGAACAAAGGGGAGCAGGTGGTTTGGAGAAGTGCCTTCCGAAGCCCGGTCGGACCCTTGAACGGACTGAACCGCACCGTCGCGGCTTATCCGTTTTTGGAAGAAATTCCCGACTTTGAGGATGTGATCCAGATCCAGGCTCACGGTCTGCTCCGGCGCGCATTGAGTGCCTCTGCAGAAACCCTCCTCGTGGGGGTATCCGGCGGACTCGACTCGACTTGTGCCTTGTACATCGCTCTTCGAGCAAGACAGATTTCAGGGAACCGGCTCAAGGTGGTGGGCGTCACCTTGCCCGGTCCTGGAACCTCTGAAAAGACCTTGAACCTCGCCAGGGCTCTCCTTCAGGAAACCAAGGTCGATCTGACCATCGAGGTTTCCATCACCGAAGCAGTCCACCTTCACCTAAAGGATCTCGGCAAGGCCCAGAGTGACCGAAGCGTTGTTTACGAGAACGCCCAAGCCCGCGAACGAACCCAGATCCTTTTTGACTTGGCCAATGAACACCGTGGGATGGTCGTCGGAACAGGCGATCTCTCAGAGCTTGCGCTTGGATGGTGTACTTTCAATGCCGATCACATGTCTCACTATACGGTGAACTCTGGGATTCCGAAGACCGTGGTCAAGGAGTTGGTGTCTTATTGGGCTGAAATCTCAGCCTCCCGGCCCTTGACTCAGATCCTCGAGAAAGTCCTAGCTCTCCCCATTTCCCCGGAGTTGCTTCCGCCCGACGAGTCAGGGGAGATCGCCCAGGAAACGGAGAGTCTGATCGGCAGTTACGATCTTCATGATTTTTTCCTGCATGCATTTCTATCTTCAGGCTATTCCAAAGAGAAGATCCTGGCCTTGGCGAGGGTGGCATTCGACGACCAACGCGAGCTCCGGAACCAAGTAGATCGTGCGCATGAGGTGTTCTTCAAGCGGTTTTACACCCAGCAGTTCAAAAGAACCACACTTCCTCCGGGGCCGAAGGTCCATTCAGTATCGCTTTCTCCGCGATCTGATTTCAGATTACCGGATGAATTGAAACCCTGAGGAGTCGACTTATGTTCGAAATTCCAAAATTCAAAACCACAAAAAAAGCGGTGAAGCGCATCGCGGTCCTGACCAGTGGAGGTGACGCTCCGGGAATGAACGCCGCAATCCGGGCTGTTGTCCGAACCACGATTGCCCATGGTGCAGAGTCCATGGGCATTCAGCGCGGATACAGTGGTTTGCTTGAAGGGCTCATCCACCCTATGGTTCCCGCATCTGTGGCGAATATCATTCAGCGAGGGGGGACCATCCTCAGAACTTCGCGTTGCCCCGAGTTCCACAAAGCCTCGGGTAGAAAGAAGGCCATCCAGACCCTGATCAGCCAGGGAGTCGAGGGGTTGGTGGTCATCGGTGGAGACGGTTCGTTCCGTGGTGCAAAGCTTCTCCATCAGGAAAGTGGAATTCCGGTAGTGGGGATTCCCGGCACGATCGATAATGACATCCCTTGCACCGAAGATACGATTGGTTTCGATACTGCCGTGAATACGGGTATCGAACTGATTGACAGGATTCGCGATACGGCGTCCTCGCACGACCGGATCTTCCTGGTGGAGGTCATGGGCCGACACTCAGGAATGATCGCTCTCCATACCGGGATGGGGGGCGGGGCCGAGAGCATCGTAGTTCCAGAATTCAAGACCTCCATCAGCTCGATTTGTGAAAGCATCGACCGTGGGGCCCGTCGGGGAAAAACCAGCAGCATCATCGTGGTGGCTGAAGGTTGCCAATTCAGAGGCGTCACGCCCTTGGCAAAGGAACTTGAAAAACGTGGCTATTCTACGAAAATCGCGATCCTCGGACACACGCAACGGGGCGGAAGCCCGAGTGCACATGACCGTCTGCTTGCCTCGACTCTGGGAGCGGTGGGCGTTCACGCTTTGCTCGGGGGTGTGAAGGAAGGGATGGTCGGAGTCCAAGGTTCCCGGATTGTCCTGACCTCGTTTTCCAAGCTGAGCGCCCGTCCCTCGGGGCTTCCCGCTGAGATGTTAGACATCGCCCGCAATTTGGCGGTCTGATTGGCCGCAGGATCAGCTCGATCGGACTTCGACTTCGAGCGGAACGATCCTGAAATACGACTGTTTGGTGTGGAACCAGGTGTAGAAGACTACAGCGAATGCCACACCACTCACGATGTCAGCCAGGTAGTGCTGTTTCGTAGTGAGGGTGGACAATGCGATACCGGTTGACCAAATGAAGAAAGTCCAAAACAGCTTGCGACGGTTTTCTGATAGGAACGCAAAGGCTGAAAGGTAAACCGAGCTCACATGAAGACTTGGAAGGCAGTTGGTGGCCGCGTCCTGGGTCCTGAGCCAGCTCCAGGTGGCCTGTAGCCATTGGGGAAGGTCGGTCGGAACTGGAAACAATTCACGCGGGTAGATGGTTGGGTAAACCAGGAAGATTCCGCAACTCACCACCTGCAACAGAAAGAACGAGTACAGGTATTTATTGATGTTGTCGTAGTCGCGAAGCAGGATGTAAACGAAAGCAAAGTAAAAGTATTCGCTGATGTAAATCAGTAGTGACCATGGAAGAAACGGCGTGTTCAGGTCGATCCAGTTCATCGGTAATTCACGGGGAGTGAACACCGGATGGTGATTGGTGATGTAATAGCAGGCGTATCCGATCGCATACATGATCGCGCCGGCAATGTATTTGTTCTCACGATTTACAAAGAGGGGAAGGCGCATAGGCGCGCCGATCATACCTGATGATTCTAGTTTTGGCACGCTTTAATGCACGGTGTTTTTCTTGAAAGCCAGCCTCCGGGTTGGTAGGGTCACAGGCACGGAATTTCAACCACTTAAACTGCTCCCGGAAGGAGTCCTCCATGTTTTTCGAGAGTCTCAAACAGGCCTTGCCCATTCTGATCCTGCTCGTGGCAATCTGGGTCGTCCTGTCCCGTCTTCCGAAAGTGGATGTGGGGCACAGCGAGGCGTTCAAGCGACGCAGGCTTTGGAACTGGCTTCCTCTTGGTCTGACTTATGCATTTTTGTACATGGGCCGGTACAACCTGACGGTCAGCAAGAACGCCTTCGGGGATCTAATGACCAACGCCGATTTCGGGACCATCTTCTCGATCGGGACCTGGGTGTACGGTTGCGCGTTCGTGATCAACGGTCCTCTCACCGACAAGCTCGGCGGTCGGCGGACCATCCTGATCAGCGCTCTCGGTGCCTCGATGGCGAACCTTCTCATGGGATTGGTGACCTGGTACGGCTACACCGACAATTTGGTGGTCACTTTTTCTGTACTCTACGCACTCAACATGTATTTCCAGAGCTTCGGAGCCGTGGCGATCGTGAAGGTGAATGCGGCTTGGTTTCATGTCCGTGAGCGAGGCACTTTTGGTGGGATTTTCGGGATCCTGATCTCGCTCGGCCTTTATTTCGCTTACGACTGGGGCGCCCTGATCGTGAAGAACCTTTCCCTACCGTGGGTGTTCTTCGTCCCGACCCTGATTCTGATCGTATTCTTCCTTTTTTCATTCGCCATGGTCCGTGATCTACCTTCTGAGGCGGGTTTCCAGGATTTCGATGCCGGTGACGCCAAGATCGGCGAGGGAGAGTCTCTCACTACTTGGGAGATCGCGAAGCGGATGTTCTCCCATCCGGTCATTCAGACCATTGCGATCATTGAGTTCTGCTCTGGGTTCCTTCGGAACGCAATCATGCAGTGGTATCTGATTTTCTCGAAGCAAACGGGCATCACGGACACCTTCGTGCCGAAGAACTGGGGTCTCCTGCTGTGTTGTGCGGGGATTTTAGGGGGAGTGTTCGCCGGTACCATTTCGGACAAGGTGTTCGACTCGAGGCGCGGACCTGTTTCCGCCGTCTTGTACGGGATCATGTTGGTCGGTGGAGTTTTCGCAGTCTTCATGCTCGAGTCTCCTTATCTGGGTGGCTTGATGGTGTTCATGTCGATGGCCGTGATCGGGGTCCATGGCATGCTTTCGGGAACCGCCAGCATGGATTTCAGTGGTAAGAAGAATGTCGGAACGGCAGTGGGTCTGATCGACGGGATGGTTTATCTCGGAACCGGGCTTCAAGCCTTCTACTACGGTCGGATTCTTCCAAACGGCGATGCTGCGAAGGACCCTGCCAATTGGAGTCAATGGCCGGTGGCCATGATTCCCCTGGCCTTGATCGGACTTCTCCTGGCGCTCCGGATCCGGAACGCCCACCCGACCTCGTCAGCCAAGGCCAAACACGAGATCAAGGTTCCTGTCACCCTGACCGCCGAAGAAGCGGGAGAGTGATTTCCAGATGGAATGGACGCAGGACCAGGAGGTCGCCCTCCGGACTCTGGACGGATTGAACAATGTTTTTCTCACTGGAGGCGCTGGCACCGGCAAATCGACCGTCATCCGTGATTTTATCAAAAAGCCTGGTGGAGTCGCTGTTTTGGCTTCAACGGGTACGGCGGCGATTCTGCTCGGCGGAAGAACGGTACACTCCTTTTTCGGTTTAGGAATCATGGAGGGTGGGTCGGATGCCGTGGTCGAACGGGCCCTCAAGCACCGGGGGATCGTGCAGCGTCTCCGGAAAACCAATGTCGTGCTGATGGACGAGATCTCCATGATCGGTACGGGTGAGCTCGAGACTGCCGAGCGGATTGCGCGAAAAGCCCGGCAAAACTCGTCCCCCTGGGGTGGTTTGCGCGTAGTGGTGGTCGGAGATTTCGCCCAGCTGCCACCGGTGGTGAAGGTGGAACCCGGAACCGGTATTTCAGAGCGCCCTTGGTGTTTCCGCTCAAGTGTTTGGAGGGAGAGTCTGTTCGACCCCGTCGTCTTGAAAGAAGTGGTTCGCTCCCGCGACGAGCACTGGAACCGGATCCTCGGTCGCTTGAGGTGGGGGGATCCCGACCGGGAATCGATCGAGCTGCTTCAGTCGAGGGCTTCGCCCGTTCCTTTGCACTTCCAAGGGACCCGTCTTTTTGCTCGAAGGCATCAGGCCGACTCCCTCAATCAGGAACGATTGAAGACTCTTCCGGGGACGGTGAGGTCTTATGACACCCTCTACCTGGGTAAAGCCCAACGCCTCGACGAACTCAGGCGGAATGCACCCATTCCCGAGGTACTGAATCTGAAAGAAGGGGCACTCGTGATGTTCCGGCAGAATGATCCAGAGTACCGATTTGTCAACGGAACCCTCGGAACGGTTCGTAAGCTCGGGGACGAGGCGATTGAAGTCGAGCTGTTCTCTGGCAAGACCGTAGAGCTCGGCAAAGCCACCTTTAGTCTTCTCGATGCGGAAGGGGGAGTGCTTGCCAGTGCGACCAATTTCCCGCTGAATCTCGCATGGGCTTGTACCATTCACAAAGCACAGGGTGCGACCCTCGATCGAGTGCATGCTGACTTGCGAGGGGTGTGGGAGCACGGACAGGCCTATGTCGCTCTTTCAAGGGTGCGCTCCGTAGACGATCTCACACTGGAGGGGTTGTCTCCGTCGGTATTCAGGGTCGACCCGGAAGTCCGTGACTTTTACAATTCTTTGCGGGCGATCTCGTAAAGTCGGTCGAAGTGGTACATCCCGGTGGAGTGGCCGTCGGTCCAGGCGATCGAAATCCCATAGCGACCGACCGGTAGAATCTGTTTTGGCTTCACATCGGCGCGCAGAGTCTCCTTTCGGAGGGTCCGTTTGCCCGTCATCTCGTCCACACAGGTCGCGCAGGGGCACTCGAACCGGAGCGTGAGATAAGGAACCCGGAACTCCTCCCCGTTGTCAAAACCGAGGAGGGCGTTGGTTGCGTCTTCTGGCTGGATCTTGGTGAGGTTCGGCATGGGTGCAGTCTGCACGAATTTCTTTCCAATTGCCAAGATCTACCCTTAAAATTCGGAAAGATGGATGCCATCGCACAAAAAAAGCTCCACGAGCTCCTGGATCCGATCAATCGGCTCTACCGGCACCGCGTCGCAAAACGGATTGCTGGCTGGATCCGGCCTACTGGAATCAGCCCGAATCAGATTTCACTCGCTCATGGAGTTGTCGGAGTATTGGCTGCGATTTGTGTCTATGACAAACGCTATTTGCTCGCAGTTCTCTTGCTAGAGGTTCGAGCCATCTTGGATTGCATGGATGGGATCCTGGCTAGGATGAAGAACCAGTCCACTGCGTTTGGGCGGACTCTCGATGCAATTGCTGACGGGATCACTTTCAATGCGCTTATGATCGCGGGAGCGCTCCGGATGATCCATGATTTTCCAACCTACCGTCCTTCTTTGATTTTGATCGCGGTATTTTTATTTGCCATGACGGCGGCTCATTGCGGAAGTGTTTACCAGCTGATGAAGCGTAAACTTGGATCGATTATCCTTCAGCAGATCGATTCCGTGGAAAGGGAGTGGAGGGAGCACGCTCAGAAAGTGAGTGAGAACGGAGGCGGATGGATCCCACGATTCGGATTCTGGCTCGACTCACTGACCATTCGCTTTGTATCGGAAGAATGGTTTGAAAAAATCGACCGCCGACGGCATGCGGAGGACTGGGAAGGGAAGGCTCTGCGCGATGCCACTACCATGAACGAGCTTGCTCGGATCACCCGGAAGCGGGAGTTCAATAACGCGGTCCGCTTCACTGCGTATGTCAGTGATGACAACATCCTTGGAGTGATCGGGATCTGTCTCGTTGTTCTCGGTTGGTTTCCAACACCGATTTTGCCCTATGTGCATCCAGTGCTGATTGCTTTTGGTTGCGGCTTCGTTTATTCGATCCTCTCGCTCTTACTCGGACTGCACTTTCTCCACGACTTCTACCACGGCGTATACAGGGATTGAGAGTCCTGGCGCGGCAGAATGTTGACATCCCAAGGTTTTTCGCTTTTCAGGATGTGGGGCACGGGTCCATAATGGAGAAACCTTGAAACTCGCGTACGGATTCAGAAAATGGATGGAATGGCTGGGTGAATTCACACTCTTCACCGCACGAACCTTCCAAAGCTTGGGGCATGCCGGAAGGCGTTCCGGAATCTTTCTCAATCAGTGTGAGTTCATCGGGGTGAGCAGTCTTGGTATCCTGACTGTCGCGGCAATCTTCATCGGAGCCGTGCTCGGGTACCAGTTGTACAAGTCATTCGAACTTTTTGGCGCGCAAGCATTGGTGGGTGGGACACTCGGGGTGGGGATTTTCCGCGAGATGGCACCGGTGATCGGAGCCATCATGGTAACCGGACGTGCCGGTGCCGGCATTGGTGCTGAAATTGCGAGCATGCGGGTGACAGAGCAGATCGATGCTCTCGAGGTAATGGGGGTGAATCCCCATGAATATCTGGTGGTGCCACGGGTTCTCGCCGGTGCGACGATGATGCCCTTGTTGGCATTTTTGTTCGGGGGAGTAGCGACCCTGGCCTCGTCATTGATTGCATGTGGGGTCTTGGATCTGAGTTATCCCGTTTTTTGGAAGGGCTTCCGACAGTGGACGGACTGGATTGATTTGCTTCACTGTCTGATGAAGAGCATTTCCTTTGGTGCCGCACTTTCACTGATGGGTTGTTTTTACGGATTCCGTGCCAGCGGGGGAGCCCGCTCTGTTGGTTTGTCGACCCGATCCACTGTGGTGGCGGCCTGTCTCACGATTCTGCTTCTTGATTACTTTTGGACCATGATTCTTCCGCTTCGGGGAAGCCAACTGATTTTGAAATGACAACGAGGATTTGATGGCAAACGCAAACGCTGCAAGCAAGACAACCAAGCTCAAAGTCGGATTCTTCACCCTGCTGGGACTCGGGTTTCTGGGCGGACTCACGGTATACATCAACAATCGGCCCTACTGGTGGCGCACTTGTGAGCCGATTCAGGTTACGGTGGAGGACGCCACCGGACTGAAAGTGAAATCGCCCGTAAAATCGCTTGGTCTGGAGATAGGCTACATCGCCGATTTCGGCTTGGTGAATTCCGGTGTGAGTCTTCAGCTGTGCATCACTGCTCCGGTAGAGATCCAAACCGACACCCGTGCTTATGTGAGGAGCGAAGGGTTCTTGGGAGACCGCTTTCTGGAGTTGAAGCCGGTTAAGTACATCGGCGATAAAGTTTACGATAAGGTGAAGGCTCCCACCCCTGAAGACTCGAAGTCGTCGTCGATGAGAATTCTGAAATCTATACACGATTGGCTGTCTCCAGCTTCAGCGAGTGCTGCTGAAGCCAATGCTGCGGAAGCGCAGGCCGCCGAAGGGGGAAGTACCCGGAGTGTTCCTGTGGGCGAAAAATCGACCGATATGGAAGCCTTGATGAGCGAGATGAAGTCCCTCACGCGTTCCCTCAAGGATTCGATCAATCCGGAGGAGATTCGCGGGACCATCCGGCAGCTGAACAAGACCCTCGAAGAGGCCTCTCGGACCTTTTCACCACAAGGGGGCCTAACTCAGACCGCCCAGCGTTCTCTCATGAAGCTTGAGGATGCGATCGAGCAGATGCGTGATCAGATGACCCGGATCAATCAAGGTCAGGGCTCGGTTGGGATGGTATTGAATGATCCCGTCTATGCGGAAGAGCTCAAGAAGGCGATGCAAAGTCTGAACAAGCTCCTCGGAAGGGCGAGCGAGATGAAGCTCGAAGTGAACCTCGGGATTCATCAGCTGCCGGCTTACAATGCAGGTCGTGCCAGTGTGATGCTCTCCATTTATCCGAAGCCTTCACGGTACTACTTGCTCGGGGTGGACATGGATCCAAGGGGTTATTTCACCCAGAGCACCACGACCACCGAGGTTTCAGGAGTGACGAATGTGGTCCGCACCACAGTTCAGAACCAGGGTGGTTTCAACTTCTCCCTGATGCTCGGAAAGATCTTCAAGGAGCGGTTCGATGTGGCGGTCGGCCTCCTCCGCGGGGATGGTGCTACTCGTGTCGGGATTGGACTTGGCCCTTCTGACAGCCCGCAGCAATTCCAGTTGGTGGGGGATCTCTATTTCCGAGCCAAGACCTTGAATGGGATTTGGAGCGCTGAGCCAGATGGACGGATTTATGCCGTTTTCCAACCAATTTCAATATTTTACCTCACCGGCGGGGTCGAGGGATTCCGTAGGGCCAACGGTCAGTTTTCCTCTTTTTTCGGTGGGGGCATGCGTTTCGAGGACGAGGACATCAAACTCCTGATGTCTTTCTTGTAATTTCCGGGAACTTGTCCTAAAGTCTCAACACTAAAGTGAAATAACCAGCGGTCTGGTTGTGGCTGTGTGTCAGCAGTTCATCGAAGAAAATTTGTTTTTCTTCCGGGCCGAATTTGACGGAAAACCGAATCATGCGTGAAAAAGTAAGGCTGATTTCTTCAGCAAAAACCGGGTATAGCTACTATACGACCAAAAACAAGCAAAAGCAGACGGACAAGATCCAGCTGAAGAAGTACGATCCTATCGTGCGCAAGCATGTGCTCTTCACTGAAACCAAGATGCCGTCCCACTCGAAGAAGTAATCAAGGAGTCTGATCATGCAAGAAAATATGCACCCGGTTTACCGTGAAGTCATTTTCAAGGATCTGCAGAGCGGTTTCGCATTTATGACCCGTTCGACGATCGCAACCAAAGAAACCATCGTATGGGAAGATGGCAAAGAGTATCCTTTGTTCAAGGTCGAAGTTTCTTCCAAGTCGCATCCGTTTTATACCGGAACCGACAAGCGCGTTGACACCACCGGACGCGTTGAGAAGTTCATGAACAAGTACAAGAACCTCAAAAAGTAAACAGTTCCTCCATTGGTGAGCGTCGCGCAAGCGACGATTGCCTAGGCCCGACTTCTTTAGCCAGAGGTCGGGCCTAAATTTTTTTAGGGTCTGAAGGCGTTTTCTTGGTCGATTCGGCGGTTGATTTTGTCCTGCAGGATTGCATCGAAAACAAAAGTGAGGCCTAGAAATCCCAGGGTCAAGGCGAGGATCGCATCGGTATCACCCGACTGTCCCGAGATTCGCTCCCAATCCCTGGCTTTCCGGTACTCAATCACCAGCATGTAAATGCCGCAGGTGAGGAGTGTCCAGAGCACGGTCTTCCAGAGAGAGTATTTTTCCTCCTTCAGTTCGCGGTTCAAATACTCAAACTGGGACTTCTGGACGACCATGTTCCAAATCCCGCAGGTGAGCAGGGTGAGGAAGAGGTCGAGAGGAATATTGCGCGGTTCAGGGGCCTGTTGCATGTTCATAAGAGTACCTTGATCCACAGCAGGTTGCGGTCGAGAATCCAGGTATTCACTGCAGCGGTCAGTTTGGGTTTGCCGCAAAATGAAACCGAAATGCCGGCTTCCTTCATCATTTGAAGATCATTGGCGCCGTCACCGATGACGATGGTTTCAGAGCGCGAGGCACCATAGTTCTCCTTCATGCGGTGGACCAATTTCTGTTTGTACGTCGCGTCCACAACGGGATCCTCGACTTTTCCAGTGAAGCATTCATCATCGTCTGTCTCGAGAACATTCCCGTAGACCTGATCGAGGAACAGCTTTTTCTGGAAATGTTTCAAGATGAACTCGAACCCGCCGCTCACAACGGCGGTGTGGATTCCTTTGAAGCGGAAGTAGTCCAGGAGTTTTTCACCTCCGGGACTCACGCTGAGAAGTGGGATGATTCCCTCGGCTGCAGCTTTCGGC
The DNA here is from genome assembly GCA_027491115.1 of Pseudomonadota bacterium. Taxonomy (GTDB): domain Bacteria; phylum Bdellovibrionota; class UBA1018; order UBA1018; family CAIMNF01; genus CAIMNF01. The sequence continues at coordinate 21,495 of JAIXWV010000011.1, read as the reverse complement.
ATGCCCCGGAAGAGGGCCACTCTTTCTCTCAGGGACTGACTGAAATCGAGGCCACCCTGCATAGCCCGCTCGGTGATGGTGGCGACCTCTTCATAGAGGCCTCGGGTCCGCGCGATCTCGTCGATCACCTCTTCGTTGATCAGCGTACTGTCCATGTCAAAACAGGCCAATTTGAACGGTGATCGACCCACCGTTTCTTCGCGGAGAGACAGGGCATACGGACGTTCGAGAGGGAAACTCCCGGCGAACAGCTCCATCCAGACCAGTTCTTTGAACCGGAGGACGGCGTCCGGGTCGCCCGGTGTCCGGATGTCGAGTTCGAGGCGGAGAGCCTCTTTGGGTTCGGACACGAGCCGGGTCCGGATTTTCGAAAACGAGGTCAAAGGAAGCAATCCCGAGTCGGTCAGGTGGAGGTTGATCCAATGGTACAATCCCTCCAGTTGGGTCTGGGGGACGACGGGGCTGATCCAGATGAGAGTGTGCGGCTCGCAGGTGTCCAAGTTTGTCCCAGTATTTCAGGGAAAAACATCCCTTGGCAAGCGGGAAGAGCATTGATAACTCTTTGAATCATGGCGCTTTCTACAGAGTCTTACAAAGGGACGCGGGATTTTTATCCACAAGACATGCAGTTCAGGAACTGGATGTTCGGCAAGCTCTCCTCCACAGTCCGCTCGTTCGGTTATCGCGAGTACGGTGGGCCCATGTTGGAGAGTTTCGATCTCTACGCCGCCAAGACGGGCGAGGAGATCGTGAATCAGCAGCTCTATCATATGGAAGATCGGGGGGGGCGCAAGATCGCCGTCCGTCCGGAGATGACCCCGACGATGGCGCGGATGGTGGCGGCTAAGATCCACGAACTGGCGAGACCGGTCCGTTTGTTCAGCATTCCGAACCTTTGGCGTTACGAGCGCCCCCAACGGGGAAGGCTCCGCGAGCATTGGCAGTTAAATGTGGACGTGCTCGGGGGCGATCCCTTGCTGGCCGAGACCGAAGTCCTCACTCTCGCCGTCGAAATCATGCGGGCCTTCGAAGGCGGTGAACGGATGCAGGTTCGGGTGAATCACCGGCAACTGATGGACGAGTTTTTCAACAAGCGGATGGAGCTCACCACGGACCAAGCTCACAAAGTGGTGAAAGCGATCGATGCCCGAGCCAAAGTTGACGAAGCGAAGTTCAGGGGCTGGCTGATCGAAGCGGGCTTGCAAGAGTCGAAAATCGCCGAGCTGGAGAAGTTTTTTTCATCGAGTCTGGAACAAATCCGGAACGACCTGCCTTGTGCCGGTTCCGAACATCTGGTGGCCTTGTTTCGTGCACTCGAGGAGTCCGGGGTGGGACAGCAAGTGGTCTTCGATCCGACCATCATGCGTGGGCTCGACTATTACACTGGAACCGTATTCGAGATTTATGATGTGAGTCCCGAGAATCACCGGGCGATGTTCGGTGGCGGACGGTACGACAATTTGATGGGGATTTTCGGAAAAGAATCCTTGTCGGGAGTCGGGTTCGGTATGGGGGATGTGTCGCTCCAGAACTTCCTCGAGACCCATGGCTTGGTGCCGAAGTTTGAAAGCGAGATCGACGTGTTCGTTTCCCTTCCTTCGATGTCTCTTCGAAGTCTGTCCGAAGAGGTCGCCAGATCCCTCCGGAACGCCGGATTCAATGTGATGACCCCGCTCTCCGAGGGCGGTTTCGGTCAGCAGTTGAAGCTCGCCAACCGGCACGAGGCCAAATTGGCCGTGTTGTTCGGAGAGAACGAACTCCAGGAGGGCAAGGTTGTGCTCAAGTTCTTGAAAACCGGCGAGCAGTACGTGATACCGAAGTTGGAAGTGGTCAGCAAAGCATTGGCGTTGCTCGGGGGTAAGGTATGAAGATTCTGTTCCTTTTTGCGATGTTGTGGAGTGATTTCGGACAAGCCCATGCCGGATCTGTTAAAGATACGGTGAAGATTTCGAACGACCGGATGAGTTTCCTGTTCGAGACTTTCGATGGTGCGGAACGGATGAATTGCCGGCATTTTCTGGAGCGTGAAGACAATCCCTACGATTGGACGGTGAAGTGCGAGAACGGCAAGGGTCGCTTCCGGAAGTTCATCGTGCACCTCGCCGTCTCTAGGTACCGGCATCCCTCACCTCCCGAGGTCACTTACGAGGTCCTTTACTGGGTGAACGGTAATGGGGCCACGAGCCTTTACGATTTCAACACCGATGGCGGGCTCAGGACCATCAACGCCAATCAGAGCATCACCGGCGAAGAGTCCGGTTTGAGAATGGTTCTACGTCTGAACTGAACGGGAGAAAACGATGAAAACCCTGCACATCCAGAAACTCGATCCTGCTGCAAAAGTTCCTTCCCGTGCTTATGAGCACGACGCCGGACTCGACCTTCATTCACTCGAGCGCCATGCCCTTCAGCCGGGTGAAGGCCGGATCTTCAAAACCGGGATTGCAATCGAGATCGATCCGGGTTTTGTGGGCTTGGTGTGGGACCGCTCTTCGATGGGAAAACGCGGGATCAAGACGCTCGGTGGGGTGATCGACTCCGGTTACCGGGGTGAGGTGGGAGTGATCCTATGGAATCTCTCGAAAGAGGTTCAGGAAATCATGGCCGGCGACAAGATCGCCCAGCTCTTGATTCAACCGATTGCCACGCCTCAGACCCGGGAAGTCGAGTTACTCAGTTCCTCCGAACGGGGTACCGGTGGGTTCGGCAGTTCTGGCAAGTGATCAGAAGAACACTTGCACGCCACCGCTCCATCCGTAAGCTCCGGCCATTCCGGTGCTCCGGTTTTCGGTCTCGGCCAGGAATTTCGCAAAAATCCTGAGAAATCCGTAATCCAGAAAGGGGCCACCCTCGAGTCGATGCCCGAAGGGTGAGCCGTATAGGTTGGTTGGGATGCTCCTCAGATGATAGCGGTAGCCTGCGGTGAGGCCGAAGACCTTGTGGAGATAAATCTGGCTGTCGAGTCCGGCATACCATTGATTGAAGGTTTCCAGATCCGACCTCTGCCTCATCCCGAAGTGCAGGGTCAGGCTGGTGTTCTGGAGACTGTTTCCGAGGAAACGAATATGGAAGCGGAGGTGATTCTCAGGTTCGAATACCTTTTGTCGCTCGTATTCGAGTCCGAAGATCGTCACATAGGCGCCCGCTCCGTAACGGACGGCGCGTCCCCTTCCGACAGACTCCGGAACCAGGGTGGGCCCGGCACTCAAAAAGAACTCATAAGGCGAAGGTGAATTCATCTGGAGCCAAAGATCGGACCATTTCATCCGCTCCCTTTGCTTGAGCCAATCGTCGAGACTCCACCGGGTCTGGGATCTGACCTCGGCCCGCTTGGATGACCATCCGAAAGCGGAGGATCGACTTCCGCTTTCTTGGGCAGAGGCGGAGAAGGCACAGAGGAGCATGGGGAGAAGCAGAATGAGCAGGAAAACAGAATGGCGTCTCATCCCTCCATTGTGCCCCGTGCCCAACGATTTGAAAAGCGCGGCTCAGGAACGGAGCGCGCGTTCAGCGATCCGGATGTGTTCGACCTCTTCTTCGGCGATTTTGCGGAAGATTTCCGCTGTCACGGGATCCGTTGATTTCAGGGTTTCGTGGAATTGTTCTCCTGCGATCCGACCCCGTTCCTCGGCATTGGACATGAACACCGCGAACTGATCGGCAGTTTCACACCGGTCAAACGAGTTCCAAAGCGCCAGGCTTTGAGGGCGCTCTCCGGGGTCGACTCCCAATTCCTCCATCCGTTTGAGCAGCCAAGACAAGTGTTTCAGCTCCTCATCTGACAGTCGGAGCCAGCTCTCACGCTGGAGGGGCGACGAATCTGGAAACAGATGGGCGGCCAGACGAAAGGCCTCCATCGCTTGTTTTTCTGCAAAAGCGACGAAGCGCAGTCGGTCTCCGAGCCCCTCGGGTGTTTGGAGGCTCCGAGGGTAGGGGGCCTTTTCGCCGGATGCGCAGGGCCTGAACGGTGCCCAGTCTACTTGAGCTTTCGAAAATCGGCCCATGATTCTCCCATTTTCAGGATGAATTCGAATTCTTTTTTCCCGATCTCCATGCAAGACAAACGCGATTGCTTGATGAGGGGGAGCTCGGCGAGCTCCGGAGTGTTCTTGATCTCGGCCAGAGTCACGGTCTTTTTCAGCTTCATCACAAAGGCCACATCGATTTGTGACCAATCCCCGGCATGCTCAGGATCCGGGTCGGGATAAGCTTCCCGAACCACGCGGGACACACCGACGACAGCACGGTCGTCATTGCTGTGGTAGATCAGGGCGAGGTCGCCCTCTTTGCAGGATCGAAGGACATTCCTAGCCTGGAAGTTCCGGACATGGTCCCAGTTGGTTCTCTTTTCCCGCATCAGACGGTCGATGGAATAGACCTCGGGTTCGGATTTGAGCAGAAACGTCTTCGGCATGGTTCGGATGTAACAAAGGGTACATCTTGACGCAAGGGTAAGGCCTAAGCCGGTTTCAAGCGCTCGGGGGGTTCGACCGATTAGGGGATATGAAGCTCATTCCCGTTGTTTTCTTGCTCTGCGCCGTTTCGTTCGACTCCTATGCCTTCACTTTGGACATCACCAATCGGGCGTACCCGAATGGCGGGGCAGGCATTCAAGCCGCACTCGACTCCCTGGCGGATTCCCTTGAGTCATCTTTCAACACCTCGATCGCCAGTTCTGCGAATCAAGAAAGTTTCCTGGAGGCCGTCGGAAATGCGAACGCTGGCTCCGCCCGTTCTTACCTGGCGCCTGGGGTCCAAACCTCGAGTGACAAGATCCTCCTTGGGTTGGGAGGCAGTATGGCGCTGGCACTGGGTTCGAGCTCCAGTATCTCGAGTGGGATCAGTGTTCCGGCGAACCAGCTTCCGCCCATTGGAGTGGGGGCGAAAACTGGCGTGACCGTCATGATCCCGGCCAGGAACATCAAAATCGCGTGGCCAGTCGATCCGTCGAGACTCTCGATTGGGGGTTCATTTTACTCGATGGATTTGTCTTCCTGGATCGGAAAGGGAATCAGTCTCCAGTCGATGCAAGCCTCACTTGGGTTCGGGTATCAGATGTACACCCCAAAAGACTGGACGCCCCTCATCCGGTTCAACGGGTTCCGGATTACGAGCGGTCTCACTTATTCCTCCTTCGATGCCACCTATCGGACCCCCTTCAATCTCACTCAGTCCGGTGGTGGGGTGGACATGGTCTGGAACAGCAATGTCGACATCGGGGTCACTTCTACTGTGGTCAGTCTCACCAACCAGGTCACGACCGGAGTGCGTCTGCTTTGGGTCTTGAACGTATTCACCGGTCTTGGAGTCGATTTCAATTTCGGATCGAGTAAGCTCACAGGAGGCTCAACCGGACCGGTGGTGGGAACTCAAGCTGGGACCACGGTATTCACCGGGACGGCTACTGTAGCTGGAGCGTCAAACGGCACATCGCCCAACCTGGTCCAGCTCAGGTATTTGGCTGGAGCTTCGCTTCCGCTCGGGCCCTTTGATCTATTTGCCCAAGGCCAGGTTTCGACCGCCTCGGTCTATGCATTGAATTTCGGGATGAATCTCCAGTTCTAAGTGTTACTCTGTACCAGATGAGGCCGAAGAACCCGTCCGTCTGGCTCCTGAGTCCGGTGTTGTTCTGTTTTGCGTTGAGCGCCTGTGTCCGGGCCCATGACCGGAGGCGCGACCGCGAGTTCTATGAGGAGACTCCTTCCGGCTATTATGAGCAGGAAGAGGGGGGGCGATCCGCATCCCCTGGTGGGCCCGAGCGACTGAAGGGGCCGAAGAAGAGGGTCCTCGTGCTCGGCTTCTGGAACGATACGCCCGTGGGAGATGACAGTATCGGCACCTTTGCCAGCGAGGAGTTCAAGCGCGAACTTGAGCTCGGGCGGCATGTGTTGTTCCCGGAAGAAAAAATGATAGCAGCCGTGACGAAGGACTTCGTGGACGGAGACCGGGTTCAAACCACGCAGCTCGTTCGGGAAGGACGTCGATTCGGAGTTTCAGCGGTGATTCTTGGAAGGGTCTCGAAGATCACCTTCCGTCAGGATCGCGAGGAAGTCGGTATTTTCAGACAGGCCGAGAGCTGGGTCGGTGTGGACGTCGAGATGAAGGTATTCGATGTAGTATCGGGTCGGGAGGTATCCTCCTATAAGCGCACTGCAAGTGCTACCGCTTCTACAAGGGTGGCCTTTGACGAGGATACTCTTGCTAACAAAGAGGCCAGGACTGAACTCGCGAAAGAAGCCATTTACGAGGCAGTGCGTAAATTAATCCCAGATGCAGTTATTTCCCTCGAAAAAATGGACTGGCAGGGTCGGATCGCCAAGATCGTTGGCAGTAAAGTGTACATCAATGCCGGTAAAGCATCGGGAATCCTGGCAGGTGATATCCTGAAAGTGCTTTCACCGGGAGAAGAAATCATCGACCCAGTCACCCGCGCGTTTCTCGGTCGTTCAGAAGGGTTCCTGAAGGGAACACTGGAGGTCAGTGAGTTCATTGGTACGGATAGTGCCATGGCCGTGATCCACACCGGTGGGAACTTCCAGGAAGGCGATGTGGTCCGTCTCTATTGAGCGGCATCATCCGGACCGGCCCTTCCGGTTTTCGGACCTCCTTTCTCTTCAAGAGCGCGAATTAGTTCGTATCCGAGGGACTGGTGAGAGTGCGTTGTTGTTTGCCGAGCTCCCGCCGACTTTGACCCTCGGGGCGAGGCAGGGAAGTGCGGATCTCGACCGGCTCCGCTCTCAATCGGGGCCCGGGGTGGATCTGGTTCCGGGCCAGAGAGGCGGGAATGAGACTTGGCATGGTCCGGGGCAATGGGTGGGGTTCGTGCTCACTTCGCTCGAGTCATTCACCGGAGATCCCCGCGGCGTTCGCTCCGCGGTCATGGGCATTCTGGATCGGGTGAAGCGGGTGGCACAGGGGTATCGTTCACCTCTCACTATCGAAGAGGGTGATCGGCTCGGGATCTGGACAGATCGGGGAAAACTCGTGTCCATCGGTATCAAAATTCGAGATGGCTATACGAGCAGTGGTTTTGCTTTGAATGCAATTCCGGATTCGAGAGCGTTTGCTGGGATCAACCCCTGTGGTCTTTCCGGAGCCTTGCCCGACTTCCTGTTGACCGACCTTCCGGTTTCTGAGCAGTCGCACGCGTTCGCTATGCTTCCGCAATTGATCGCCGACCAGTTCACAAAATCCTGACTCACCCCTCACTTTTTCCTTCATTTTTTTACACGCAGCTTGTTAAAATCGGAAGCGGGGAAGGGAATGCATGCCATCAAAAAAATTATCACTTTATTTCATCCTTTTTTCTGTGATGGCACTCGGGTCTCTTCTGGAATTTCGGTTCCCCCGAATTCATCTACCCCGACTCGGCATTCAGGCCAGTTCCACCATTGTGGTGGAACGGATTCCGCTGCGTGAGGCCCGAGAAATAGGCGTAAGCTACGGAAATTAATCACTTTTTCAGCGATAAAAAAACCGCTCAATGCCCGTCTCCGAAAAGCCGATAAAAATGATACACTAACAGGGTGGATCCTGTTTGAGTGGAGGATCGGTGCTGGGGAATTCTGTACGCTGGATCAAGGAGTGGAAGTTTGGGAGGAGCCTGTTGCAGGGCCTGGCCATCCTTCTGTTTTTCGCGTGCGCGCCTCAAACCGGAACCTTCACCAGCGAGTGCGTATTGAATGATGATCAGAGAGCCACCTTGAAGGGGTATTGGAATGTGAAGCCGATTCCACTGGCCGTGCAGGCGGTTGACTTTACTCCTTCCGAGATTGGCGCAATCGAGGCCGCTATCGCAACGTGGAATGATTTTTTTCAACAGTCGAAGGGATTTCAGCTTTATTTGGCTGGGGACAATCTACTGGATGTGGTGAGCACCGGGGGGACTCGACTCACGAATCGGACGGTTTGTGGTCAACAAGCGGTGAACTCTCGCGGATTTACTCGACACATCATGATCTATAAAGTGACCTCTAATTGGCCTTACGGTTCGTCGGTGATCGGTCTGACCAGCACATGCCCTTCTCGGACGGCCAACTCCACTTATCCCATGTATTTTTCCGCCTTAATGGAGATCAACTATCAGCACTTCTTTGGAACCGGCCTTCCCGTGCCCGATCTCCAGACCATCGTTCTCCATGAGTTGGGTCATATGCTTGGCCTCGATCATTCCTGCACAGGTTCAGGTTGTTCCGATGCCCCAGATGATTACCTGGAGGCAGTGATGTACCCGTCCGTCGGATTCGACGGTAACCAAGGGCACACCAAGCGCACACTGATGCTGAATGATCAGCACCGGGCCAATTGTCTGTATTGATTTTGTTGCGCCGCTTCACTTTGGGTGATCTTTTTGCGGGAGGGTGGGCCTCGTGTTAGGCTCGCTCCATGCCAAACCTATCAAAATCCTTTCCCCAGGTGAACGGCCTGGATCTTCAATCCCTCCCAAAGAATCTCGAATTCAAGGAGGTGGAAGGACGCTTGCAAAAGAAATGGTCCGACGCTGGAACCTACCAATACCGTGAGAATGATTCGCGCCCAGTGTTCGCAGTCGATACCCCTCCTCCCACGGTCTCCGGATCCCTTCACGTCGGGCACATCTTCAGCTACACCCAGACTGATATTCTCGCCCGTTACCAGCGCATGAAGGGGAAGAACGTGTTTTATCCCATGGGCTGGGATGACAACGGACTCCCGACCGAGCGCCGGGTTCAAAACTTTTTTCACATCCGTTGCGACGCATCCGTCCCTTATGAGGCGGGTCTCGACCTTCCTCCCATCCTGTCCACCATGACGGAGAAGGAACTCGAGGCGAAAAAGATCCCGCAGCGGTCTCTGTCCCGCCGGAATTTCATCGAGCATTGCCACAAGCTCACGGTCGAGGACGAGAAGCTATTCAAAAAGCTCTGGAGTGACATCGGGCTGTCAGTCGACTGGAATCTCGAATATGCCACGATCGACGAGAATTCCCGTCGCATCGCCCAGTTGAGCTTCCTCGATCTGTTCCAGAAAAAAGAAATGGTCCAGGTCGAGGCGCCGACCCTTTGGGACACCGATTTCCAGACCGCGGTCGCTCAAGCCGAGCTCGAGGACCGTGAAATCCCGGGTGCATTCCATGATGTGGAATTCAAAGTCGAGGGAGGTGGCAGTTTCGTGATCGCAACGACCCGGCCTGAACTCCTTCCGGCCTGCGTGGGGATCGCAACCCATCCCACCGACGAGCGATACCGAGCACTGATCGGTAAGACTGCGATCAGTCCGCTGTTCGGTGCTAGGATCCCAATTTTTGCCAGCGAGCTCGTGAATCCCGAGAAGGGAACGGGGATCCTGATGGTTTGTACCTTCGGTGACCAGACCGACGTGCAGTGGTGGCGCGAGCAGAAGCTCGCCCTCCGCCAAATCATCGGACGGGACGGACGTTTGCAACCTGTGACCTTCGGGTCCGAGGGCTTCCCGTCTGTGGATCCGGTTTCCGCCAACGAAAACTATGAAAAAATCAAAGGTAAGACGGTCAAGCAGGCCCAGAAGCTGGTCGTGGAGTTGCTCCAGGCGTCGGGGGCTTTGAAGGCTCCTCCGAAGCCCATCCAACATGCCGTCAAATTCTATGAAAAAGGCGATCGCCCCGTCGAGATCATGACCACGCGCCAGTGGTTCGTGAAGCTGGTCGACAAGAAAGACAAGATCATCGAATTCGGTTCGAAGGTGCAGTGGCATCCGGAATTCATGTATTCCCGGTTCAAGAACTGGACCGAGAACCTGAGTATCGATTGGTGCGTGAGCCGGCAGCGATTCTTCGGAGTCAGTATCCCGGTCTGGTATCCACTCGATGAGCGGGGGATGGTCGATCATTCGCGTCCTCTGGTGCCTTCCAAAGAGCAACTCCCGGTCGATCCGATGACGGACGTGCCCGCAGGGTATCGCGAGGAGCAACGCGGGAAGGCCGGCGGATTCATCGGCGAAGCCGATGTGTTCGATACCTGGTTCACTTCGTCGCTGACTCCGCAGCTCGGATCGCAGTGGGAGCTGAACCCCTCCCGTCACAAGAAGATTTTCCCGATGGACATGCGTCCGCAGTCCCACGAGATCATCCGAACTTGGGCGTTTTACACCATAGCAAAAGCGATGCTTCACGAAGAGAAGATTCCTTGGAAGCACATCATGATCTCGGGTTGGGTGCTTGATCCAGATCGTAAGAAAATGTCCAAGTCCAAAGGAAACGTGGTGACACCGGCCCAATTCATCGACGAGTTCGGAGCGGATTCCGTGCGGTATTGGGCGGGGCTTGCCCGTTACGGAGTGGATACCGCATTCGATCCGGGGGTGATGAAGATCGGCCGTCGCTTGGCCATGAAGCTTTTCAATGCTGGCAAGTTCGTCCTCTCGAACAGCGCCGTCGAGGGAACGGTGACGGAGCCCCTCGACCTGGCGTTTCTTTCCAAGCTGAAGGTCCAGGCGGAAGCGGCTGCCCGCTCGTTCGAAGAGTTCGAGCCCGCTCAAGCCTTGATGGAGATGGAGAAGTTTTTCTGGTCCAACTTCACCGACACTTATCTCGAGTTGGTGAAATCCCGCACCTGGGGCGATAAAACCGGAGTAGAGGCGCTCCAGAAAAAAGCATCCGCGGTTCATGCGTCCCGTTTCGGTCTGAGGGTGTTTTTGAGGGCGTTTGCTCCCTTTCTTCCTTACACGACCGAGGAGGTCTGGGGATTCGATTTTGGGGGAGAGGGGAGTGTCCACCTGACCTCCTTCCCGTCGGCCGGGGACTTCGAGGGGATTCCGGAAGGAAAGACAGTGAGCTTTGATGCCGCCATGGCCGCTTTGAGTGCCATTAACCATCAAAAAACCCTCTCGAAGGTTTCGATCGCCCGGCCCGTCACCCGACTCGTGCTGAAAGCGGCCCCGATCAGCCAAGAGGCCCTGTTGCCGGTCCTGTCTGACGTGCTCGGCGCCACGAAAGTCGAGCACTTGGATTGGGAACTCGATTCCGGTGCGGCACTCAACGAATTCAGTGTAATCGCGGTGGAGTACGGTCCTGACCAAAAAGCTTGACGCGAGCCTGAGTCGCTTCATGTTAAACTGATTCAGATGGGGCGATTTTCTTGGGTTTCCGTGTTGGCTGTGTCGGGTTTACTCGGGTGGGGATCTCTTGCTCGAGCAGAGCCCGCCTTGTCTTGTGAGTCAGTTTGCAAATCGAAACAGGGTAGGCTGGGGAATTCCATCGAAAGGCAGTGGGATCAAGTCTTGAGTAGCAAGCGAGTGTGTCGGATCGAGGGCCCAGTCTCGATCAAGGAGAGGCCGTCTCGCGGGTTACCAGATCACCGTGACCTGTTGGTCGGAGCCCGAATGGCTGCTGCGGTTCTGACCGGAGGCTGCCAGATGAATCGTCCTGTTTTGGAGGAGCTCCGGGCTGAGATGGAGTCCGAAGGCAGCGAAGGGTTTGTCCGCCGTTCCTATGAAATGATTGGTCTCCAGAATAGGCCCGGGTGTGTCCAGGAGGTTGCGGCTGGTTCATCTTTGATGGGTGGAGATGTCTTTCGTCTCGGCCATCAAGCGATGATCGTTTCTTCGGTCAGTGAGGACCCTTTCGGGATCGATGCGCGTCTCGCAGCTGTTTCTGTTCCCCCTGCATTTTCTGGAAGGGTTGCTTCTTTGGGTGCCCAACAGCTCTGTCGCGAGTGGTTGATGGACTCTTCAAAGTTCCAAATATCGGTCATTTTTCTCTCAAGGGAAGGTCGTCATGGGATGAGAGTCCGTCAAGGGACGTTCGGGTCTTTGATCAGTGAAGACCACCCGGGATCGCTTTGGGATCAGGCTTTACAAGAGTGGGGGCTTGCCGAGTGTGTTCAGAAGGTTTTGCGAAAGGGCCAAAAGGAGACGGGCGTTGGGACATCACGTTTGAAAGTTGAACGCCTCATTGATACCGGAGCCGGGTGTCGCACTCCGGTGTCAGGAGCGTTTTCCAAACAAGAGCGCGAATGTGCCTGGTGCTGTGCCGCGGGAGGGAAAGCGCCATGAAGGTGTTCTGGCTTGCTCTCCTCTTCGTCTCCGGAGGGGTTGCCAGTCCTGTGGTGGTCGAGTCGTTGTATTCCGAAGAGGAGTGCGAGGACATTCAGCAAGTCGCCCAGGATTATCTCGAGCTCGAGCTGTCAGGATTCCGCTGGCAAGGCGGCGAGTCTGCCTGCCTGAAAGACCTCAAATTGAAAACCTGGCCGGCCAGGCAGGAGGCACCGGTTGCGGATCCGGGTCTCCGCCAACCCGAGTTTGTGATTCCGGATGATCGGCCGGTGGATGTCTCGGTTCGTAGGCTTCCAGGAGACCGTCTCGAACTCAAGGTGCACTACATCGGAAGGAAGGGCGGAAAAGAGGTCACGGTGCGGGATTCTGCGATCCTTCGCTTGCACTTCGGCAAGGTCCGGGAGGTCAGAGGTTGTGCATCGGTCTATCAGTCCCTGGATCATTTGGTGATGCGGAAAAACTGCCTTTGAAGCGTTTCCCGGCTCATTGAATGGGTGTTTCGATGCCCTCGGTCCTGCTTTCCATTACCCATGCCGATTCACCGTCTGCATAAAAATTCTTACGTTCATGGGTCTTCTTAAACCCACAGGATTCATACAGGCTGATCGCGGTCTGATTGCTGGCTCTGACTTCAAGCAGGATTCGGGGAATATCCTCGCGAATGGTTTCCTGGATCATCAGTTGCATGAGCATACGACTGAGCCCCATCCCACGCCACTCGGGGGCCACTGTGATGTTGAGCAAGGAGACTCCTTCAGTCTGGATCCAGTAGACGATGTAACCAAAAATACGGGAATCGGTTTCATCGTCGGTCAGTACCAAGAATCTGGACCAGGCAATCGTAAGTTCTTTTTCAAATCCGGCTCTGGACCAAGGCAGAGGATGGCTCAAACCCTCGATTTTCAGTACGGATACGAGGTCTTCCAGGCAGGCGGGGCGAGGGCTAAGCTTCGGAAGCGGGTCCATGCGGGGCTTCGTATCAGACTGGGCCCGTCAATTGCAAGGTGCAAGGCCGTAGACTCTGGGGTACCCTATTCTGGAAGGAGCGGTGCACCGTGAAGCGAAGCGTACTCTATGATGTCCTGTATGGGTTCATCCCGATCACCGAGTGGGAAGAACAGATCATCAATTCACCGTTTTTTCAGAGACTGCGTTGGATCAAGCAGTTGAGTTTTGCGAACTATATTTTCCCAGGGGCGGAGCACAACCGTTTCGCCCATACGATCGGGGTGATGCACTCGATGGACCAGATGCTCCGGGCTCTCGGCCTGGCGGTGTCGGACCAGGAACTCTTCGATGCCCGCGCCACGTCACCGGCCGCCATGCTCCACAAGAGTTTGCGGATCTCGGCTCTCATGCACGATATCGGGACCTTTCCTTTCTCGCATACCGTCGAGTACGCCTACATGAGGCACGGGAACGATGCGCGTCGCTTGCCGAAAAGAGCGAAGACGCTCTCTAACAACCATGAGCATCTAGGCGCCTTCATCATCAAGAACACCCGGTACGAGGGCGGGATCACCCGGATCCTCGAGGACTTCGGTTTTGATGTCGCCATGATCTCCAAGATCATCAAAGGGGAATCCCCCTACATGGTCGCGAATCAGTTGATGCATTCCGATCTCGACGCAGACCGGATGGATTACCTGCTCCGGGACTCGTACTACACCGGGATCCAGTACGGTCAGTTCGACCGGGATTACATTCTCGCCAATCTGGCCACCTTCGACATCGGCAGGGGTCAGGTGGGATTCGGCGTGCGAGAAAATGCCATGCGTGCGGTCGAGGATTTCCTGATTGCCCGATTCAATTGGTACTCCCAGGTGATCAAGAACCAGCAGTCGTCGAAGTTCGATGTCATTTCGACCCAGATCGCAGAAAAATTCCTTGATGAAGATTTGATTCACCAGTTTCATGACCTTCTCCAAATGATCGAGGATCGGGATGAACGTTTTTTCTGGTGGAATGACGTCTATTTCATCAACCGATGCCAAGAGGTCAGGCAACTCGGTCTGATCGACGATCGCAACACCAATGAGCTGATCGAGATGCTCCTTTACCGGAAGGCTCCAAAAACGGTGCATCACCCCGAGTTCGAGCACCGGATTCTCGAAGCCTCAGGGTCTGAGAAAGAGCGCGAGAAGAGGGTGAAACGGATCCGCGCCATTGTAGCGGACATGGAGCGGGTGATCGATCAACACGGAACCGGGAAAGAATGGATTCTGGCCGACATTCCTGAAAAAGATATCGCCTTCACCGCCTCCCGAGAAAAACTGAACAAGAAGGAGAGGAAGGGTCCGCTGTATCTCGAACTCGAGCCGGTGAAGATCCTCACCAAGCGTTCCGGGGTAAAGCTCCTGATCGAGGTGGAAAACTCGATTGTGAAGCGTCTGTCCCAATACATCAATTTCGTGCCCAATGTGTACGCAAACGATGCTGCCATCCGCCTCTTCAAGTCAAAAAAGTTGATTTGAGGTTTGACCGATTGCGTCATTTTGGGCTTTTCGGATTGCACCAGGGTCGAAGTGAAACTAAGTTGAAGGGGTGGAAAACTCCCGTCTGAAAACTGTCGTTCTCCTTTCAGGAGGGCTTGATAGCAGTGCCAATCTGGCCATTGCCGATCATTTCGATCGTCCCGTGCTGGCTCTAACTGTGGATTACGGGCAGCGGGCCGCAGTGCCCGAAATTCGCGCCTCCCGTTTGCTCGCCGAGTATTATGGAGTGCCTCACCAAGTCCTCGATTTGAAGTGGTTGGGTGGTCTTGGCGGTAGTGCGCTTACTGAGTCCTCGATCGGGGTTCCCGAGCCCGATTCCGCCCGGCTCGATGACTTGAAAGCGGCTTCCGAGACGGCAAAAGCGGTGTGGGTTCCGAATCGAAACGGGGTTCTCATCAATGCTGCTGCGGCTGTGGCAGAGAGCACTGGCGCACAACAGGTCGTTGTGGGCTTCAACAAAGAAGAGGCGGCCACCTTTCCTGACAATTCGTCTCAGTTCCTCGGGACCGCGAACCTGGCGCTCAAGTACTCGACCGCAGGCAAGGTAAAGCTCGCCTGTTACACGGACATGATGGTCAAAAGCGAGATCGTCGAGGCCTTGAGGAACCTTCCCAAGCCATTTCCCTTCGAGCTGGTCTGGTCTTGTTATCACGGTGGTGAAAAAATGTGCGGAAAGTGCGAGTCGTGCAAACGGTTCTTCCGTGCAACGGGGAGATCCGCATGAGTTTGACCGTATACCGTTCGTCAGAGAGTATTCCTTACACCGGGCCCGAGCTCAGACCCCATTTCATCCTCTCCCGATTCAGGATCGAGGACTCGGCGATCGTTGCTTTCCGTGGGCCTTGTCGTGTGGAGACCGCGCATCTCGTGGACTGGGAAGACCGTCTCGCTTCAGATCACATCGCAGCGAAGGAAATGGTCCATTTTTTGGGTGAGTTTTTCGGAATCACGCTCCGTGAGGGAGTCTGGATCCAGCGCCATCTCGTGCAGGAAGCCGCTGCAAGGCTTCGGGCCAAGGGGCTCGAGGTGAGTCGGGACGGGGACGACCTGTTTCTCGGCGGAGGAAAGCTCAGTGTTTCAATTGTCACCGCTTCACCTGTTTCCGTGCTCTTGCATCTCGGAATCAATCTCGACGCGGAGGGAGCCCCGGTGAAGGCCGCCGGACTGGCAGGGGTCCTTGGAGCCGCCGGCATCGACGGTTTCATCGACGACCTTTTGCGCGGTTTCGAGCGTGAATGGGCCAGTGTGAAGCGCGCCACGGTCAAAGTGAAACCGGTGATTTGAGGAGCAGGACATGTCGATTCAGTTTCCGAGTTACATCGAACAGTTGAAACCCTACATCGCCGGGAAACCGATCGAGGAAACCCAGCGTGAATACGGGGTGAAGCGCGTGATCAAGTTGGCTTCGAACGAGAATCCTCTGGGGCCCTCCCCGAAGGCCGTCGCCGCCATCAAGAAATCCATGAAGGATTTGCAATTGTACCCGGACGCGAGTGGATACCGGTTACGTCATGCCCTCTCCAAGCTCGAGAAAGTGTCCTTTGATGAGATCGTGCTTGGGAACGGTTCCAACGAGGTGATCGAGCTTCTCATTCGGTCGTTCTGTGTACCGGGAGATTTCATGGTCGCCAGCGACGGCGTGTTTGCCGCTTATCCCATTTCAGCGAGGATCCAGGGAGTGGACACTCTCTTCAGCCGCATGACCCAGGATTTCCGCTTCGACCTTCCGGCGATGCTTGAACTGATCCGGTCGAATCCGCGGGTCAAGTTGGTCGCAATTCCAAATCCGAACAATCCGACCGGGACCTACGTCACCGAGCGCGAGCTCACCGTTTTTCTCAGCGAGGTCGAGAAGGTCCGTGACGGATCGGTACATGTGATTCTGGACTATGCATACTGGGAATATGTGAACGCAAAAGATCTTCCCGATCCGGTGGCACTTTACCGTCGATTTTCGAATGTTTCAGTATTGAAGACTTTTTCAAAAATCTATGGTCTCGGAGGGCTTCGAGTCGGGTATGGGATCATGCGTCCCGATCTGGCTAAGTATGTGCAGAAGGTTCGGATGCCCTTCAATGTCTCAGGTCCCGGACTGGTCGGAGCCGAGGCCGCGCTCGGTGACAAGGAGTTCATCAAGAAGAGCATCCGGATCAATCGGGAAGGTCTCAAAACCATGAAGAAGTTCTTCACCGACCTTGAGATTCCTTTTCTTCCGTCTCAGGGTAATTTTTTGTTGATCAACACCCGACAGGGTTTCGGAATGTCCGGCCCAGAGGTGTTCGAAGCGTGCCTTCGTCTCGGAGTGATCTTCAGGCCGGTGGCCAATTACGGGCTTCCTGACTGGCTCCGTGTCACGGTGGGCACTTCTTCTCAGAACCGAGTTGCTCAGAAGGCGTTTTTAAGCCTTAAAAAGCACAAAAATCGTTGAATCCGTGCTACGATCTTGCCATGGCCCAATCCTTTATCGTCGCGGTCGACGGACCGGCGGGCACCGGAAAGAGTTCGGTGACAAAAAAAATAGCGGATCTTTTTCACCTCGTGCATGTGAACACCGGTTCCTTGTATCGTGCCGTTGCTTTTCTAGCCACTGAAGCAGGTTTCAATTTGGATTTCGAGGAGGCGGATCATGCCGCCATCACGCGGATCGCTGAGAAGGCTCAGTTCGAATTCATGCGAATGAAAGACAAGAACCCGAAGAACCGCCTGTTCGTGAACGGTAAGGATGTCACCTCCCAGCTCCGGACCCCGGACATGAGCATGATGGCATCAAAGGTGTCAGCTATTCCCGGTGTTCGATCGGCGCTTAAGGGTCTTCAACGGGGGCTCGGGCTCCAATCTCCCTCCATTCTTGAAGGACGTGACATCGGGACCGTGATTTTTCCAGATGCTTCGATCAAGTTTTTTCTGACTGCAAGTATTGATGAGCGTGTGAAGCGTCGTTTGGCTGAGCTTGAGGCGCAGGACAGCGAGCCGATCTCGTTCGATGAGCTCCGTGAGCAGATCCGGCTGCGTGACGAGGGAGATTCGAACCGGGCAGTCGCTCCACTCAAGAAGGCGGCTGATGCCATTGAGATCGACACCACAGCTCATACCTTGGACGAAGTGGTCAAGATGATCTCGGATCAGATCTTGGAGAGGTTCCCCGAACTTGGAGTGAAGGCCTGAATGAATCGGATCCTGGTGACCCGTACGGACCGGCTAGGGGATGTAATCCTCGCGACACCGGTGCTCCGTCGGTTGATCCGGTCTTACCCGGGTGCGGAAATCGACTTTTTGGTCCGTAAGGATTGGTTGCCTGTTTTGAGGTATCCGGATCCGGTTCGGACCTTGGTTTTCGATCCTGATGCTCCGGCAGATGCACTTGTAGACTCACTCCGACAGCGCAACTACGATGCGGCTTTTGTCCTTCGGGATGAGAAACCGGTGACGCGAGCGGTTTCGAACGCGGGAATCCCGGTGCGGGTGGGGCCGCTTTCGACGTTTCGTTCTTTTTTTCATTTCAATCGCGGGAAGTTCCAGCGCCGCTCCCGTTGCCTGAAGCATGAGGCCGAGTACAATCTGGATCTCGTCGGGGATGATTCTGCAGGCGGGAGTGCTTTACCTGACGCTTGGATCGAGACCGATTCAAATGCCAAGCAAGCAGCTGGGAAGTTCTTGTCTGATCGTGGATTGCTGCCCGGGAATTTCGTGGTGATCCATCCCGGGTCGAGTGGCTCAGCTCGTTATGTCAGACAGGAAGCACTTCAGTCATTGGCTTCGGCTTTGTTGGGAAAGGGAACGCCTGTCTTGGTGAGCGGTGGGCCCGCTGAAGGCGCGTTGATCGAAGCCTTTCACTCGAAGATCCCCGGAGTGATTTTGTTGGGAAGTGACGCCGGAATCGGACTCGACGGATTGGCAGAGGTGATGAGGCAGGCTAGAACTGTCGTCGCGCACGGAACAGGTCCACTGCATTTGGCAGCAGCTGTCGGGACGCCGGTATTGGCCATTTTTCCGCCCTTGTTCGTCCTTTCCGAGAAACGCTGGGGGCCTTTGGTCAGCCCCCGTTCGGTCTGGGTTCCCGGTGTTTCCTGCCCCGAGAAATTCCGCTGTGCAGGCTCTAAGTGTCCGGTTTATGATTGTATGGATCAATTTAACGTCGACTCTGCGATGCGCACCTTGGAGACCCTTCACCGATGAAGACAAAACCACACCCCGTGACCTTGCCTGAGGAAGAACTCCTTCAACTCTTGTCTCGGTTCAGAGAACAGCGTGTGGCGGTGCTCGGGGACGTCGGCATCGATCGATACACCCAGGGGCGCGTCGACCGGATTTCTCCGGAGGCACCGGTTCCCATTGTGGCCGTTGAAAAAGAGACTCTGAAGCTCGGGCTTGCCGCCAACGTCGCCGACAACATCGTCGCCCTCGGTGGGAACGCCGAACTCACAGGTGTCGTGGGCAAAGACAAAGATGCGCACGATCTCGAATCATTGCTCAAGGAGAAGGCCCTTCCTGTGAGTGGTCTGGTTCCCGATCCGTCCAGGCGGACGATCTTGAAGGAGCGGATTGTGGCCGAGACCCAGCAGATGCTCCGGGTCGACTATGAGGACACCCATTCACTCTCGTCCGGGGTCCAGAAGCGCGTCCTCTCCTCGGCATTGAAGGCTGTCAAGCGCGCGAGTGCCTTGATCATCGAAGACTATTCGAAGGGCCTGCTGAATGAGGCCATGATGAAGTCCGTGATTACCGAGGCCCGTAAACGTAAAATTCCGGTGCTGGTGGATCCGCACTTGAAGACTCCCGCCCGTTGGTATTCGGGTGCCACCCTGCTGACTCCGAACAAAAAAGAGGCCGAAGCTCTGGCAGGATTGAAAATTGAATGCGATGAGACTTTGCTTCGATCCGGACACATCATCATGAAAGAAACTCGCGCGGACAGCTTGATCATCACGCTCGGCAAGGAAGGTATGGCTATTTTCAAGAACGCCCAGTCCAAGCCGGTGCTCATTCCGACTTTCGCCCGTGAGGTCTACGACGTCTCGGGTGCGGGGGACACGGTCATCTCCGTTCTTGCTCTGTCTTTAGCTTCAGGGGCGAAGCTTGAAGAGGCGGCTTTTGTATCGAATCTTGCAGCCGGTGTCGAAGTCAGTAAACGGGGGACTGCCACGGTCTCGCCCCAGGAGATCATCCAGGCTTATCTCAGTTCGAGTTGAATCCTTCTCTTCGTACCCAGACCAGGGATAGGGCCACCACGGTCAGGCAACCGATATAGAAGGGGAGTTCCATTTTGAATCCGAACGCGAGCAGTCCGCAAAAAGGACCCGCGATCCTGGCGAGGGAACTCATGCCCTCCTTCAGTCCGATCACGGCACCCTGCTCGTCAGCCATCGCCCGCTTTGACACGAGCGAGGCGAGGGTTGGGTTGATGAGTCCGCTACCGAGCGCAAGTGGAATGGCATTGTAGAAGAAGGCCTCGTAGGTGGGGCTGTGGGCGAAGAGCACCATCGCCACACCCTGGAGTGCGAGGCCCGTGATGAGCAGTCGTTTTTCGCCGTATTTCGGGACGAGTTTCCGGATCAGGCCTCCTTGGATGAAAGCACCGAGGATGCCCGACCACATCAGCACCATGCCTGTCTTGTAGGCTGCAGACTCCGTTTCGAGATCAAAACGTTTCTGAATCAAGAGTGAAAACACCTGCTCCAGGTTCGAGAAGGCGAAGGTCGCGAAGAAGGTTGAGATCACCGGCAGAAACAAGGCCGGATCATTCAGGATCCGTTTGAAAGTCGTCCATTGCGCTAATCGCTTGCCGACTCCTGCTTTCGATTCGTTCTCCCGCCGGATGGACTCCGGAAGACTTTCCTCCAGTCTGAACCAGGCAAGGATCAGATTCATGAGGCACAGTGTTCCTGCGATCAGGCCCGGCGCACTCATGCCGAGCTTCGCAGTTGAAATCCCACCGAGCGGAGGACCGAGTGTGAAGCCGATCCCGAAGGCCGCCCCGATCAGGCCCATGCCTTTTGCCCGGTCCTTCGTGGGTGTCACATCCGCAATATAGGCCTGAGCGGTTGAAATATTTGCAGCGAAAATTCCTGCGAGAGCCCGCGAAAGGATGATGAGTCCGAGCGTATTCGAAAAGGCGAACAGAAAGTAAGAGAGAGTCGAGCCCAACAGGGACAGGAGCAGGATCGGTCTCCTACCCATGCGGTCGGACAATCGGCCCCAGATGGGGGAAAAGAAGAATTGCATCAGGGAGTACACGGAACCGAGAACGGCCAGCTCCAGCGCGGTGGCGCCATAGTGGCGCCCGTAGATCCCGACGAGGGGGATGATGATGCCGAATCCGACCAGATCGAGAAAAACCGTCGTGAAGATCACCACAAGGGGTGATCGCTTGCGAGGGGGGTTGGCGGAGTGTTCCATAGTCTCGCTTCTAACAAACTTGAGGAAAGCTCTCAAACTCAATGTTAGAACCTGGAAATATGAGCGAGCTCAGCTGGGGATCCGGGCCGACCCGGTTTTTTTTCGACCTGACCCCCGATCGGGTCATGGATGCGGTGGAGCAGGATCCGGTGCTCGGTCAAAGGGAGCGTTGTACGGGTTTTTGTCAACCTTTGGCGAGCTTCGAGAATCGCGTCTACGAGATTGAGTTCGAAAACGGGACCCGCAAGATCGCTAAATTCTACCGCCCGGGTCGTTGGACCGAGTCCCAGATCCGGGAGGAGCACCAGTTCATGCTCGAGATCCTCGAAGCCGATATTCCGGTTGTGGTTCCGGATTGGTTCGAGCGGGAAGGGGACACGCTTCGCCGGACTCCCGAGGGGTTGTTTTACTGTTTGTATCCCAAGGTCGGAGGCCGTCAACCGGAGGATCTTGCTGCTGAACGCTTGGAACAGCTGGGAAGGTTGATCGCACGGATGCACGGGGTCGGAGTGAGACGTCAGGCTCCGGGGCGGGTGCGACTCACTCCCGAAAGTTACGGTCGAGCCTCTGTCGAATTTCTTTGCGGTTCAGGTCG
>JAIXWV010000033.1 GCA_027491115.1 Pseudomonadota bacterium | reverse complement strand
GTTGGTTCAGACGCAAGGCTTGGCAGCGCAGAAAGATCCCGATGACTTACAGGGGTATTGGCGAAGGACATTCTCCGACGAGTTTCAAGGCCCACCTCCCGGAATGCCTCTCAGAGAAATAGAGAAATGTTATCAAGTCCCTCCTCGATGCATTGATCTCTACAACAATTGGGATCTGGCATGCTCTTCCGATTCGACACGGACCTTTCCTAAGCTTTCCATGCTGAACAAATGTGTCTGGAATGTACACCGGAGCGTGAATTGGATGTCGCCGCAAGTGAATGAGTTCACTGCGGATCAGGTTGAGGTAAGGGCCAACCAGGAAAACGGGATTCTGGTTCTGAAGGGGAACGCGTTTCTCCCGAGTGGAAGTCCACGGCCGCCCGGAGGTTCCAGTGGCACCGACTTCGGAGACTTCAACCAGTACAAACAGTGGATGAACTCCCAAGGTTATGACTGCGTCGGACCGGAAGGTAAGGGGCAGGCCAATCCAGCACTACGGAAATGTCCGATCCACTCGGGATTGGTGACCTCGATTTCACGGCCGGGTCGCAGTTGGCCCGGTTTTTTCCAACAGTACGGACTACTTCAGGTTCGAGGAACAATTGCGAGTGGAGATCAGGCTTGGCCCGCCTATTGGATGTTGCCGGATGCTACCTGGCCCGGTGGTGGCGAGTTCGACCTCATGGAGTCGTGGAACGAAAACAAAGCTTCGCAAACCTTTCACACCGGGGTTTGCATTCCGAACGGAGAAGAGGATCTGTTCCCGGATTCTTGCACGTCTGCCAATGGCAAGGCGCGATGGCATCTTTCCAAAGGGGAGGACATCGATGATGAAGACACGCCCACAGGGCGGAGTTTTTTCAGCAGCTACCATAATTTCAGTCTGGAGTGGGATGCGAATCGGATCACCTTTAGAACTGACGGGGCTCAGACCAATCAGATATGGGAAGGGGATCGGATTCACGGGAGTTCTGAAGCCCGTACTCTTTGGGATGAAATCACCGGCAATGACAAGAAAGCGGCTCATATTCCAAGACGTCCCTTTTACTTTTTGCTGAATCATACGGTCGGGGGTCAGGATAAGGGACCGAATCCGATTCAATTCAGCGAACAGACCTTGAAAATCGATTACGTCAGAGCCTGGCAGAAATGCTCAATCGCCTCCGATTATTGTCCGAATGGAGGAACTTTTGGAAATGCCGGGATGTGTACCGGGTCGGGAATCCAGTACCCTTCCCCCTGCACTCGATGCCTTTATGGTGGAACGGGCGGAAGTCCGAATTGTCAGGTAAGGGGTTTTGATCGGCCTGAGTTCAATCCCGGAGTGAGTTACTGGGTGGATGCGAATCCTCGCTGGCCGGGGGTGTATTACAAGAAGCTCAATGGTGCTTGTCCTGCCGGAGGATCCCCGACAGATGGCAATTGTCAGGTCAAAACCTTCGGGAGTGCGGTCGCCCATGTGCCGGTACCCGGCGTGAACTATTGGGTGGACTCGAATCCTGCCTGGCCCGGGATTTATTACAAACAAGTCAGCGGCAGTTGCGTCTACGGAGGGGTGCTCTCCGGAAATGGCAATTGCCAATGGAAAGCGCTGACTGGACTTCGCTCTGGAGTTCAATACTGGGTGGACGGGAATCCGCGCTGGCCGGGCGTGTACTACAAAGGCGTTTCAGGCTCGTGTCCATATGGAGGCGCCCCCAGTGGTAACGGTAACTGCCAGCTTAGGGCCTTTTCGGTCCCCGCTGCAGCAGGAATCACCCTCAGGCCGGGAGTCCAGTATTGGATGAATCCAGATCCTCGCTGGCCGGGAGTCTTCTACAACCAAATGGCCGGAACCTGTCCCGTTGGGGGCGTGGTGAGTGGAAACGGGAATTGCCAGCTGGTCGGGTACTCGGTGCCCAATCAGCCTTATTTGATGAAGGGCCAGAGCTACTGGGTCGATGCCGATCCCCGTTGGCCGGGTGTGTATTATCGACAAATAGACGGAACCTGTCGGTACGGGGGAGTTCGATCCGGAAATGGAAACTGTCAACTCGTGACCTTCCAAACCGGAGTTCTCGAGGAACAAGTTCGCTACTTTGTGGATACCGATCCCCGTTGGCCCGGAGTGTTTTACCGGGCGACTTACTGAGTCGCTTTCTCTGATAGGGGAATACCATTCGAAGCCAGGAGTGCCATCAAGAAGTGAAAGAGAGGTAGATGCCTTCGCATGGCCCGCTTTTGCCGGTGAGGTTTGACGGGATTGAAGGGGCCAAGCAAGCTGAAGAGTTGGAGTGGGTTTTTTCTCACCCAATTCCAGGAGCCCATTTCGAGGGTGAGAGGCAGGAAGTTCTTCTGCCCGTGGGTCAAGTACAGGTGATCCCACAAGTCTCCGTGGGTGGTGTAATGAAGCGCTTGGGGCTCGATCCGGTAAACATGGTGAGGGAGTGCCCGGTTCAGCAGGGCCTCGAAAACCCGGACTTGGTCGAGTGAAGGGAAGGGCGCTTTGGAATGTGCGTAGGGGTACCAGAGCTGATCCTGATTCCCGAATCCGGAGTGAAGATCGAGCGCCAGGGTGTAAGGAGATGCATTCAGCACCGAGCGAAGGGACTCCACCAGGGCCCGGGCCTCGGGTTCCATTCCGGATTCAGTTTGCGACAGATTGCCCCGGTACCAAGGCAAACGGGGGGACCAGTGGTGCCCACCGACGGCAAAGGTCGCGTCGTCGGCTTGCACGGGCGCGTTTCGCATGAGATCGACTCCGTTACCGTTCGATCGGGTGAACCGGAGCCGACCTACCGGATTCACCAAGGGAATGAAAACCAATTGAAGGCGATCGAGTGTGGTGTGGAGGGTCGAGTCCCAGTCCCATCGCCCCGCCAAAGTTTCCATGAATGAGACGGCAACATCGGTTCCGATCCGCTCCAGTCCGTGGACGCCACCGGTGATGACCAAGGCTGGGTCGGTGGATCGAGTGCTTCCTGCCCTGAACTCGAGAATGGGAAATGCTTTCTCACCATGTCGGACTTCGGCCAGGCACCTGACCGACCCGATTCGGTTCCAGGTGGATTGAAGCTGATTCAGGGGCTCGAGTGAAGGATGCATGAGTGGACGTTACCGCAGAATGACAACGGGCCGCGAGTGATTTGCGATCCTCCGCCCGACTGTCGAAGGATTCGATGAAAATGAAATCACTGACGGTGAAGCTGTCTTTTTGACACAAAGTCCAAAGATGTGGAAAAAACTCATGATCTCCGTGATAGGCGATTCCGGGATACCGGTGGAGCAGGTAAAAGGCATGGGTCGAAGCCCCCGAGTCGACCGCCGATTGAAACAAAGCCGGTCGGAACGGAAGGACTTCCCGGCCGGAGCTCGAGGTGCCTTCGGGAAACAAAACCAAGGGGATTCCGGACTGCAGAATGACCCGGAGTTCCCGTGTTTCTTGCTCCAAGTGGTCCCTCGATCGCCTCTCGACATGAGTACACCCAGCTAAGCGGGTGATCCAGCCGAGAACGGGCGTGTTCCGTACTTCGACCGAGGTCACGAAAGAAGCTGGAAAGACCGAGGCGATCACGAGAACATCCACGTACGACAAGTGGTTGCCCACCCACAGTCCGGGCGACACCGGATCCTGCACATTCGATTGCACACGAATGTCCAGAAGCCGGAGAGCCCGACGGCTGTAGCGGGAAATCGACTCGCATCGCGATCGATGGAGTTCGAATTGCGAGATTCCGAATATCCGGGCCCAAAATGCGCGAATCATCCCTTCCGCGATGAACGCCAGGAAGAGGCCCAACATCAGGATGAATTTAAGCGTTCCCCTGGAGGCTGAAACGACGTCCATACCCTGCCTCCATCTGGCTCAGGTCCAGGACAGTGAAAAAATCAACACACTCGAATTCGTGATCGTAGGCGCCTGAACCGTAAACTTTGGCCCCCGCTTTGAAGTAGGTCCGGAGCAGGGGAGGCGTCTCGATCCCGGAAAGGTCAGGACTCGTGCCGGAATCATCCTCTTCAAACCGATAGGGAGATTTGGGAGATATGGACCACTCGTCTCCCACCTTGTCTTGAGTCGACCAAAGTTCGAGGAGTGCGTCGTTTTCCGCACGGGAGCGGATCTTCACACTCGAGCAGCCGAAGAGGTAGCGGATTCCCGAGCTCTTCGCATAGTGGACGATTCCCCGCCACAAGAGTCCGAGCGTGGCGCCGTTCCGGTGATCGGGATGGATGCAGGCACGGCCGAGTTCGAGCTTCGATCCGGGCGAACGGATGAACTCGTCGATCTCGAACTCTGTTCCTGAATAGAATTCTTCACTCTGTCGGGTCGAAATGAGACGGTAAGTGCCGATCCATTCTCCCGATTCTTTACACTCGATCGCGAGGTGGTCGGCAACAAAATCGAAGCGATCCACATCGAGTCCGCTCGGAGGAGCGACCCGGCCGTATTCCATGCTGAACAAACGCGAGCGGAGCTCGAGTACGCGGATCAGGTCCGGAAATGAATCGATCGTTTTGAGCCGGTAGCGGGAAGTCTCCAACGCGATGGCTTGCCAAGGTGAAAGAGACCGTGCGGGGGTGCTCGAGTGGGTGTGTTGGGTTGCGGTGAGATTCATGACTCCATGTTTGTCACGAACACTCGCGCTTTTGTGTCCGGACCTTGACAGGGATCTGTCAGGATTCGGTCAGGGCCGGATCTTGCGGAAAGTGGCAGGTGAAGGTGGTGCCTTGACCCGGCGAGCTGTCCACTTCGACGGTACCCTGGTGCCGTTGCAAAATGTGCTTCACAATGGAGAGTCCGAGCCCCGTACCGCCGAGATCTCTGGAGCGTCCTTTGTCGACACGGTAAAAACGTTCGAACAAGCGATCCAGATGTTTTTTCTGAATGCCGGGGCCATTGTCAGAAACCCGGAGGAGGACTGATTTTCCAGCAGGAGTGGACTCCTCGCTCCAGACTATCCGGATTTGCGAGCGGTTCGGGCAGTACTTGATGGCATTCTCTACCAGATTGACTAAGACTTGCTCGGTACGTTTCGGATCGGCAAACAGTTTCGAGCACTGGATTTCCAAGCTGATTGAGCTCGATTTCTGCTGAGCTTCCCGGTTCAGCACATCCAGCACCGTGGCGTTAAATTCTTTCAAGTCGATCCAAGCGGGTTGAAGGTGATCCGCTCCGGATTCGATCGCTGAAAGATCGAGCAAGTCGTTGATGAGGGCCAGCAGACGATTCGAGTTCTTCAGGATGATCTGAAGAAATTCAGGATCGATCGCACGTCCGACTTGGAGGTCCTCGATGAGGGTTTCTGTATAACCCTTGATACTGGTCAAGGGAGTGCGCAGCTCGTGACTGACGTTGGCCACAAAGTCGATGCGCATTTTCTCGGCACTCTTTAATGCGGCGATCACATGGGCGTCATTCGAGGGAGATTTCTTCATGTTCGCACCCCGGATTGCAAGCGGTAGCCGAATCCCCGAATGGTTTCGATCAAGTCCGCGTCCGTACCGAGTTTCTTCCGGATTCCGACAATGGTGGTGTCGACCGTCCGATCCACGACCGCCACCCCGGGTCCTTGAATCAGGGCGACGAGTGTTGCCCGTTCCAGGGTGGTTCCAGGGCTTTTGATCATTGCTGCCAGAAGCTTGTACTCATGCGGAGTCAGGGTGAGTTCACGGTCACGCAAAAGAATCCGGGTCGCTTTTTCGTCGAGGGTGAGGACAGAGGGCGATGTGTTGGTTCCGGAAGCGCCTTCCTGGACCTGGGAACGACGCAACAAGGCTCGCACGCGGGCGATGAATTCCCGGATTTCGAACGGCTTGGTGAGATAGTCGTCGGCACCGACCTCCAGCCCGATCACCTTGTCCATGGTCTCGGCTCGAGCAGTAAGGAGCAGGATCGGCGTCCGGATTCCGAGTTCGGTCCTGATTTTTTTGCACAGGTCGAGCCCCGACATGCGCGGGAGCATCCAATCGAGGATCATCAAGTCGTAGGTCTTGCCCTTCAAGGCGCTCCAGGCGTCTTCTGCCTGTTCGAAAGCATCGGTGGCGTAGCCCTCCCGTTTCAGGTGGAGGATGAGAAGCTCCCGGACATCGGATTCATCTTCAAGCACCAAGACTTGCTTCATGGAACCGTTTTCTACGAATTTGAATTTTCAGGCAAGGCGGATCTTCCTGTCCCCTGTAGAACCAGGGACGGATCCGTTGATTCCGGATCGCGTCAAAGATGTCCGCGCGGTCTTTTTCTGCATCGACGAGGGTTTTCCAGGATTCAAATTGCTTCAGGTGGTGGAGATCGGAGTTCGCGATGTACGGAAGCCCGGATTGAAGCACTGCTGGAAAGGTCTTCTTTCCACTTCCTGCTTCCCAGGCATCGAACCACGGAGCCAACTCCGCTCTCTGTTGCCACAATTGAAGGGTCTGGGCCTCGAAGTCGTCTGTTCCGAGTGGATGAGCCGCCACGGTCAGGGCTCCTTGGGCCTTGATTTCCATGAGTCCCTCGACGAGGCCCTTATCCGGGTTGATCCAATCCCGGATTCCGACCCCGAGATAATGGGCGGATCGGGCATTGGAGAAGTGATTTTTGGTGATTTCAACACCCGGTAAAACAAGCATGCTGTATCGGTTCCACGCTCGGCGGGACTCGCGGTCAATTTCCTCCAAATAGGCGGGAAAGCTGTTCCGGGTCAGGGTCCTCCCGAGAAAGCGCGCACCTCTTCCGAGCAGGCTCGACTCTTCACACAGGTGATCGGTGATGGCGATGCAGTCGAAACCGCGTTTTCCATAGTGGTCGATCAACTCGGGGATGGAATGGTGTCCGTCGCTGTGGCGACTGTGGATGTGAAAATCACACAAGAGCATGCATTCAACTTGCCTGAGCCAGAGCTGAGCGCGGGTCAGAAATGTGTGAGTGAATGGTTAGACTCCGGTCAGGGACTTGAGAGCCAGGAACAGTCCGCAGGAGAGGGCCAGGGTCACGGGGAAGGTCAGTAGCCAAGCGAGTCCGATCGAGCGAACCGTCGACTTCTGGATCTTGTAGCCCGAGGCCACCATGGTGCCCGCGATACCCGAGGAGAGACAGTGGGTGGTGCTCACCGGAACGCCTACCCAGGACGAAGCTCCGATCATTCCCATGGCCACTGTCTGGGAGACAGCGCCTTGAGCGTAGGTCATCTTCCCGCTTCCGATTTTTTCGCCGAGGGTCTCGACCACCCGTTTCCAACCGACGGTGGTTCCCAGACCCAAAGAGAGTGCGACCAGAATCAAAACCCAGATCGGGGAGTATTCCACCAAGCCGATCAGTTTGTTTCTGAGTGGGCGGACCGATTCGATGGAGTATCCCTTCGATTCGAGCTTCTTCAGTTCCGAATCGAGAGCGTAGATTTTTTTCCGGAGCTCGAGCTTCCGTTCTCCGGAGATCTGTTCCATGCCTGTCCCTTGGGCGAGGATTCCCCGGATCTCTCCCGCTTTTTCGATGGAGCGATTCATGGATTCGGAGAGGAGTGCGAGATCCGCATGGGCCACGGGGATGAGACGGGCTTTTGATTTGACCGGACCCTTTGCCAGATCTTCTGGCAAGGAGGACTTCATCTGGTCGAGGGCGATCAGGATTTCACCCCGGTTCCGCATCAACGCATCCGAAGAAATGGCGAATCGAGCGGGAAGGACGGTGATCAAGATCAACATGATCAAGCCCACGCCTTTTTGGCCGTCGTTCGATCCGTGTGCCAGGCTCACTCCGGTGCTCGATCCGATCAGCGCCAAGCGAGTCGGCCAAGAGGGAGGACCTTCAGCGACATCGGCCGACGCCCGGACGTCCACTTTGCGGGACAGCAGGTACAGGCCCAAGGCGGCGATTCCGAATCCGAGAAGGGGGGAAATGAGGAGCGAGGAACCGATCTCAATGGTTTTGGTCCAGTTGACACCGGATGAGGCGGGGAGCCCGCGCGATAGAGCATTGCCGACGCCGACCCCGATCAGGCTTCCGATCAAGGCATGGGAACTCGATGCCGGGAGTCCCACATACCAGGTGGCGAAGTTCCAGACGCAAGATGAAATCAGCATCGAGAACACCGTGACGAGGGTCAGAGTGGTCTGGCCCGAAGCCACGAGTTCCATCGGGAGGAGCTTCACGATCCCCATGGCGACCGAAATGCCACCGATGAACACGCCGATGAAGTTACAGATCGCAGACCATGCCACGGCCTGACCCGGGCGCAGGGACCGGGTGTAAATTACTGTGGCGACGGAGTTGGCAGTGTCGTGGAATCCGTTGATGAATTCGAAGACGCAGGCCACCCCGATGGCAGCCATCAGCAACAGGACGGTGGGATCTTGGATGAGTTCCAACATGGTCAGTGCTCAGTTCAGGAATTCAGCGGCGAGGGCCGGTGTAGTCCGGGCCACAGTGCCAGCGGTCCACGCAGGACTCGTCTTCCTGAACGGTTCTATTGCCTTTGAAGGTGATGGAGCCCGTACCGAGCGACTTCTCAATACCGTTCGCCCGGAGTTGACCCTGAGTGGATTCACCCACGAGAAGTGCACGCAGTGAAGAAGTGCTGAGGATCAGCCCGGAGCAGGTCTTGATGCCATACGGCCGGTCCGTGTTCATTTCGATGATTTGACGGGTGCCGACCGCTTGGCCGTCCGCCTGGGTCAGGAGCGCTTCGAAGTCGCAGGTTTTGCCGGCTTCCACCAAGCTTCCGGTGATCACGTAATCATGGAATCCATGGTAGGGGATCTCGGGGTCTCCATAGCGGTCCACTCGCAGATCGGAGTTCACTTTCAAAGTGATGGACTTGGTTTCGCCGGTGCAGAGGGTGATCGACGCTTCGAATTCCCGATACGAGGCTCCCGACTGAGTGGTGACTTGGGCCTGACTGAGGACGGGTAAGCTCAATGCGAGCAGGGAAAATAAAATGTGTTTCATGGGGCGCACTTTAACGGGGGAGTGCCGCCTGTGTCATGTCAGGCTTTTGTCAGGGTTCAGAATCAGGGAAATCGATGGAGCGATCCAGCCAGGAAATGAGGTGATCCAATAGGGAAAACTTCATTGAGAACAATGGTTTTTTTTTTTTTTTTTCAAGAGACTTCCACTCCTCACCCCGGAGTCCTTCCCAGCAGTAAATCTGGGCCCGAGAGATCCCGGCGGCCTGGAGAGCCCCTAAATCTTGAAGGAGACGCTTCGGGCGACGGTACCCTCGGACCGGGTGCGGAAATTCGATATCGCCCACCACGCCCACATCCATAGAGGCTTTTTCGCCAAACCGTGCTTTTGCCCGGAGGGCGTGCTCATAGACCACCCTGGAATTCATGCGCCCGAGCATGCGCTCAAACTCACTCCGATACGACATGAAGCTTAAGTGATCGAAGGCTTCGGGTACGACCGGAATGCCGAGAGCTTGTTCGAGGGAATCGTCCGACTCTTCCGTCAATAACAGAGAAGTCGTGACCAGGTGGGTTTTAAGGCCACGGGAATGAAGCCAGTCTGCGAGCTCCCGGATCCGTTCTTTCGAAGATTGGAAGAGGTCCGGATCCTGATTTTGTCGAGCCTGTCGCTTGAGTTCCCCGAACCGGAGCTTTGATGCCGATTTCAGGAGTTTTTCGAGCATTTCCGGGGGAGGTTCGAGGTCCATCGAGACCCCGCTCACGTTCACTCCGGCATCCAAAAGTCGGTTGACCAGGGCACGGACTGATTGAGTGTACTCCTCGGAATTCCACTGATTGAGCCAATAGCCCCGGTCCCGGGGCAACAAGGGCCACAGCCACACTTCCACTTGGAGTTCGTTTGCTTGATGGAGAAGCTCGGTCAGGTCCTGCTCATCAGGGAGATGAACGGCCAGATGGAGTCTCAGGTTCCGGGCCTTCAGGGTGGGAAGGTCCTCGATCATTTGGCGATAGGGCGTCCATTCGCTCCAGACCCCGAGGCTCATGGGGGTGGCAAAAGCGATCCCTTGGGCAAAACACAACATCCAGAGGATCCACGCGATTGATCTCATTCCGGCCTCAGTCTTTATGATGGATCAAGTCAAGAGGCAACCGGCAAAACCGGGAAGCCAATCATTTCAGGCGATCGAGCTCTGAGATGAAGGCCTCGAAATTATGAAACTGCTGGAATCGGGCTCCAGACGGGTCGGAGACCTCTTGAAAACCCCGACCGGCAATCCACAGCGAACTGAGTCGGGGGAGGTGACGATGGATGAAGCCCAGGTACTTAAGTGGCGCATCCACGGGGCCCTCTCCCTGCTTCAAGGTGGAGCTGACCAGAATATGAGTCGCCTGGTAGCGGAGGGCGGTTTCGCACAACTCCTGTTTGGGCACATGAGGTCCGAGATAGAGACTCGGGATTCCACGAAGGCTCAACAAGGTGAAAGCGAACAGAAGCCCGAGCTCGTGATGGTCCCCCTCAGGTGTGCAGAGAACGAATCGATGGGCAGGCCGACTGCGAGTCGAACCTCTGGCGAGGCTTCTGAGCGTCGCGAGTTCCTCTTTGATCAGAGACGAGAAAATGTGCTCGAGCGAAATCGAAATCCGCCCCTGTCCGATCCGTCGGTTCATCTCCACCAAAAACGGGATCAAAAACCGGGTCAGGTACTTTTCCGGAGTGGACTTTTTCCTCTCACGGCCGAGAATGCGTCGGATTTCATCCCAGGAGAAGCGCTCTCCTTGGATGAACAAACTTTCCACGTTGGATGGAGCCGCCTGTGTTCCCGAAGGATTCGAGTCCGGCGCGCTCAAGAGCTCACGGAGCTCGGCTTCCTTCAGTGGTGCGATCTCCTTAATGCGGTGACCGAGGGTGACCAGATCCTTCAGCAAATTGAGCTTGGTTACATCCTCAGCGCCGTACAGTCGTCTTCCAGTTTCGGTGCGCTGAGGGTTCACTGCGCGGTAGCGACCTTCCCACCCGCGCAAAGTGAACTCGGAGAGACCGGTCAATTCGGCGACCTCCCGTAAGGAAAAGCGGGTTGAGACTTGCGTGCTCATGGATATCAAGAGCTTAGACCGTGCCGTAGGTTTTGTATAGAAAATTCTATACAAATGGAAGTGGGGGGTGTATTCTCACAATTATGCAAACTGAGACTACGACATGGAATTTTTCGGCTGCTCAGAACTCCTTTGAACGGATGTGCTCCCAGGCACTCATGGAAATCGGCGAAGATCCGACCCGTGAAGGTCTGGTCCGGACACCTCACCGGTTCAGGAAAGCGTTTCACGAACTCACGCGGGGTTACTCGATGACTGCACGCGAGGCGGTCGGCGAAGGGATTTTCGAATCCGAGTCCTCGGGCCCGGTGTTCGTGAAAGAAATTGAGTTTTTCAGCTTGTGCGAGCATCATCTGCTTCCTTTCTGGGGAAAGGTGACCATTGGTTACGTGCCTGAAGACAAGATTCTCGGGCTCTCCAAACTCGCTCGGGTGGTGGAAGTGTTCGCCCGCCGTCTCCAGGTCCAGGAGCGTCTGACCAAGGAAATTGCCGAATCCATTTCGGAGCTGGTCGGAGCCCGTGCGGTTTCCGTGATTGTTGAAGCCTCGCACATGTGCATGGCCATGCGCGGAGTGAGCAAGCCCGGATCCATGACCCGGACCGAGTTCAATCTCGGTGTCGAGAATCTGAACGAATTGGATCGTAGCCGCTTTATGAAGGGGATGGATTCCTGAAATCCCCCGTCCTTAGGGTCAAGTCGTGCCTACGGTTTGATGACAACCCTGCGCTTGATGCTGCTCTGGATTGTGCCAGGCAGTCGCAGGTTCCCCTTCAGGTTTGGGTAGACCCCTGCTTGAGTCCTCCGGATGTGGGTTCGAACCGCAGGCGGTTCCTTGCGGACGGCTTGGATCAGTTCAAAGAAGGCCTCGAGAAGGTTGGGGTGGTTTGGCTGAGCTCTGAACCAGATTGGAATCAGGTTACCGGGTTCTTGGACGTCTCCCTCGGGGTCGATCGCTTGTTCTCAGAACTGCCGGTGCAGGGATTGTCAGGGCTCCGGACGTTCACGGATTTCAGAAAGTCCATTTGTCGTTTGCCGGAGACACCATCCAGAAATGTAAAATGGACCTTCGATTCGAAGGGACCTCCTCGCGGGGATCCATTCGCCGATCCACGTTCAGCCTTTCCGTTTCGCGGAGGGGAGTCGGATGCTTTGGCTCATTTGCGGGAGTATTTCTCGGATCAGGTCAGGGTGAAGTCGTACAAGGCCACTCGAAACGGCATGGTCGGGGTCGATTATTCCTCGAAATTCTCTCCTTTTCTTTCCACAGGGGTGCTCTCGGTCAGGAGGGTCTGGTCGGAGATCGAGAAATTCGAAGCCCTTCACGGAGTCTCTGAAGGAAGCGAGTGGCTCAGGTTCGAGTTGCTCTGGCGGGAGTACTTCAGATGGCTTGAGAGCGTTCACGGAGCCGCCTTTTTCAGTAAACGAGGAATCCGGGACCTTCAGGTGATGGAAGTGGTTCCGGATCAGGAGCGCTTCAGTAAATGGACCCAAGGCGAAACCGGGCATGCCTTCATCGATGCGAACATGAAAGAACTGTTGCACACCGGATTCATGTCAAACCGGGGGAGGCAGAATGTCGCCTCTTTTCTGATTCATGAGTTGCAACTCCCCTGGTGGTGGGGAGCGGATTATTTTTCCAGGATGCTGATCGATTCAGACCCCGCACAGAACTACGGGAATTGGTCTTATTTGGCTGGAGTCGGCTCGGATCCGAGGAGTTTCGGAGGAAAGCCCAGGAAGTTCGATCCTAACCGACAAGCCGAGATGTACGATCCTGACGGGAATTTCAGAAAGCTCTGGTTGACTGCTGACTCAGCGGATTCCGGTCCCGCGTAAGAATACGGTCGGGAATCCATCCTGGGTCTGGATCTGAGCGTTCTGGAATTCGTTTCCTTCGGTCCGGGGGGAGTAGTGGATGATCCCGTTGCACCATTGACCGGGTCCGAGGATGAACGGGCATTGCAATTGGCACCAGAAGGATCCGAAGGTCGAGCAACCGAAAACACGGGTGGCTTGCGGGCCCCAATTCTGAACGGTGAACCATCTGGAGGAGGACATTCCCAGTCGTACCGCGCCGTAATCCAATGAGGGCGGCGTGACCTGTACCCAGGCGAGAGCGGTCGAGGACATCAGGATCAACGAAGGAAGCACCACAGCGAGAGTCTTTTTCATGCCTCGAGCATATCTTGCAGAATTTGCGAATGCAAATCCAGGAATCCAGGCCTCACTGCAGTTTCCGAATCCCTTGACCTGTCGGAAGGTACAGGGCGCCATCGGGCAGGAAGGGGAGGTTCACGAAGTATCCGAGGGGGGATGTTCCGGATTGATGGAGGCCACCGTTCATGTCCACCACGGCCGGGGAGTTTTGAGTGGTTCCGTTCAATGAAGAGACGATCCCGTTGTCGAGGTCCACTTCCCTGAGTCCGTATTGGTCGTCCACATACAGATAGTAGGAGCTCATGTCATTCCGGAAGGCGAGTCCCCGGATGTTCGCAAACGTGGCCGAAGGAAGGGGACCGTCGAACACCATTCCCGGAGATGCTTGCCCGGTCAACGTTGAAACCATGCCTCCCATCGGATCAAAGGTCCGTATGGTGAATTGGTCGCTGACCGCCAATTGGAAACCTGTCCCAAAAACCACCAGTCCTGAGATCCAGGTGAATCGAGCGGCGGTTCCGACACCGTCTTGGGTTCCGGAAGCGGTGCTGCCGGCCACTGTGGTGACGGCATTGGTGGACAAGTTGAGTTTGCGGATTGAAAAGCCGTCGGCAAAAAAGAGGTCAGTCCCCAGCACTGCCATGGCACCCGGGTTCGACAGGACTGCAGCGGTCCCGATGCCGTCTGTGGCAGGACTTCGCGATGCAGAACCGGCCAGTGTCACGACGTCGAGATTCGGGGAAGCGAGATCGACACGACGAATCCGACCGCCATCACTGAGGTAAAGGTAGGTTCCCGAAACGACTCCCAAGCCGATTTCGCCACTGAAGCGGGCATCGGTCCCGATTCCGTCTGTCGGGTTGCAACGATCTACTGTGTAGGGGACGCTGGTCGAGCCTGCTACCAGACTCACGACTCCTGAGGTGGTGTCCAGTCTACGGATATTGCAGGTGGTGCGATCCGAAACGTAAAGAATGCTTCCATTATTGGCGAGAATGTTCGTGGATCGGCCCTTGAAGTCAGTGGTCGAGGTGCCGCCATAATCAAATCCGTTCGATCCCGCAATGGTGGAGAGGGTCATGGTGGACAGGTCGATCTTTCGGACCAAAGAATTATGAGATTGTGCGAAGTAGAGGGTGTTCCCCAGAGCTGTCAGTCCACGTGCACCGGTGATCGATCCGTCCACCTGATTGCCGTCACGACTCGCGCCCGTCATGTTCATGAAGTGGTGTTGGGACGAGTAGGGATTCAAAGTGAAGCTACGAAGGTATTCCGGTTGCGCACTGTTGAATGAGTAGTAGGCGCTTCCGATCGCGACCATGTTTTCCTGATGGTATGCGCCGGATTGGAGAGTGGTGACAGACTGGGTTCCAGGAACCAGTTCCTTGATCTTGGAGAATTCGCCCAGCACCACATTGCCGTTGCTCCTGACCAGCAAGCCGCCTTGGTTCAGGTTGAAGCGGGCTGAGGTTCCGACGCCGTCCGCGTCGCCAGTCGAGGAGCTGTCTCCGGCAATCAAGCGGGTGTCGAAGGTGTCGAGTTCGATCTTCCAGACGCTGGAAAGATTGGCGGCATAAAGCCTGCGGAGGACGGGGTCGAGAGTGAGGAAATTCAAAGTAGGAAGTCTGGCGGTGGTTCCCACACCGTTTGAGGCGCCAGATGTCGTGCAATTTCCGACAATGGTTTCGACGTAGAGGGTGTGAACCTCCATTCTTCTGATACAAGATTGATTTGCGAAATAAACAAAAGCGGCATCGGCCGCCAGGTCCTGGATGAATCCACCGCCTTCGGTGCGGAGAAGGGGGCCGTAACCGTCACGATTCAGGGTCGAGGTGGTGTCAGAGGCGTTACCCACCACCGTGATGACTTGTCCGGTCGCGGGGGTGTAGCGGCGGATCCGCCTGAGATTCTCGAGGATGTAAACATGGGTGCCGTCGTTGGTGAGTTTGCTCGGGCTCATGAACCGGGCCTGGGTGAGCCCATCGCCATCGGCGTATCCGTACGGATTCGGTTTCCCCGCCACCTGTGTGAAGGCTGAGAATCGGTTCGAAAAAGATACTTGAGCAGAGGCGTTCATTCCGAGAACGGTATGGGTCGCTGTGAAGGTTTCCACGAGGGCCGAGGATGATCTCAAATAGAAACTGGCGGAGTGCTGTGAGGTTGGAACAGTGACCGAGGTGGAGAAGGTGCTACATGCCGGATCAGTGTACAGGGTGGTGGAGGGACTCAGGGTGAAGTCCACCTGAGTGGAGGTGGTGGTGAGTTCGGGGAGGTGGTCCGAATTGCGGAACTGAAGGGTGAAGGGCCCCACACAAGTAGAGATTCTACCGGCACGAGGCCCGAGTATGGCGATCTCTTGAATCGGTGCGGGAATCGGGTTGACCGTGAGGGTTCCGGAGGTCAGTGGAGTGCTGGG
>JAIXWV010000027.1 GCA_027491115.1 Pseudomonadota bacterium | reverse complement strand
TCTTTCATCAAGACTTGCGGATTGGCTCCAACCAAGGCCAAGAACCTGAAAAAACTCTCCCAAATGCTGATCGATCTCCACGGGGGTGAAGTGCCCAGAACTTTCGAGGAGCTCGAGGCCCTCCCGGGAGTCGGACACAAAACCGCTTCGGTCGTCATGA
Source organism: Pseudomonadota bacterium (assembly GCA_027491115.1). GTDB lineage: Bacteria > Bdellovibrionota > UBA1018 > UBA1018 > CAIMNF01 > CAIMNF01. Next base: position 118,653 of record JAIXWV010000027.1, on the reverse strand, counting down.
GCCAGATGTTTCATATCCCTGCATTTCCGGTCGACACGCATGTCCACCGTCTGGCCAAGCGATGGAAGCTCTCATCGGGCAAGAATGTGGAGCAAACAGAAGCCGATTTGAAAAAGATTTTTCCGGAGGACACTTGGAACCGGGTCTCGCTCCAGATCATTTTTTACGGGCGGGAATTCTGTGGGGCCCGCACCTGTGACGGCAAGATCTGCCCGCTTTGCAGGGAATTGAATCTTAAATCCCCGGGCAAGCCGGAATCCCGAGGCTGACGTTCCCCGAACCATAGAGCACCAGCCCCGCGTCCTCTCCCGTTTTTCCTAGAAAAGTGGTCCCAGCTTCTTCATCGGTCCGTTTCCAGGTCGCCTGCAGACGCGAATCGATCCCCGACTGGAACGTCACTTCAGCGGAGTGGAACGCTTCGATCGAGGCGCAGACAGGTCCGGACCGGTAAGTGCGATACCCTTCGTCCCCTTTAGAAGACGGGTACCATTTCCAGTCCTCTTGGGTTTGGGGAAGATCAGCGGGACTGTCCGGTAAATACTTAGCCAGAAACTCCGTCACACTCATCGATTTCAGGGTTGGGAGTTCTGTGCAAGTGGTACGAGAATCCGATCCGATCCGCTCGATGCAGTGGACCTGGGTTGCCACACCGGTCAGGCCGAATGTCCCATCCAGAAGATGATCCCGGAGTTCCCGATCCAATTCCTCGTTGCTCCTCACCGCCAAATATCCTTGGATGATTCCACTCAATTCTCCGGATGAATTGAAAACCGGAGCACCCGAGTTTCCGAGAACAATCGGGCAATCACCCAGAGTCATCAACGGAGCGTCCGCACTGTCGAGCTGCGGATACACGAAGGTACGGTGACTTGCCTGACACTCTAAACGACTTTGGGTTCCCCCGAATCCCGTATCGCCATCCATCTGAACTCGGAAAATCCCGACTTCATCTCCGTCCGCGAGGCCCTTCCTCGAAAACCGGACCTGAGAGCGAGCAAGCACTTTCTCCTTCAGTTGGATCACGGCATAGTCCACGCTTCCGATTCCACGCTCACCTGAACGGAATCGAATCGACCGGCACGCTGAACGGAGCGCTCCCGAATCTCCTGTGGCGGCGAAACTGACAAACACATCTCCCTCACAAGGAATGTCCTCAAAACGACCCGGATGGGCTGCGACGCTCAGACTCATTCCGACACAATGGTCGTTGGTGAGCACTTCATTCTCTGAAATCAGAACGCCACTACATCGGGCCAGTCCCTGTTCGGTCACTATAGAAACCAGGGCGACGGCGGAGTGGCATTCCCCCTCGAAGTCACACCGGAGTTCCCCCCTCGCTGCGGCAACCCGCGCCTGAGAGATCCGTGTTGCCCGATCGGGCCCTTGAATCCGATCGATCTGAACCGGTTGCACCCCCTTCGAGAACATCCCTTTTTGGCCGCAGGCAACCGATACCGCCAGGAGAGGCAGGAGAAAGCAAAGACGGAGGAAGGGCGGAATGCAGAACTTCACGGGAGCCTTGTATCATGACTGGGTGCGCAAATAAACTCCAATCTCCCCAAACTGCCCCCTTTTGCTTCTCCTAAGCCAAACTGAAGCCACCCTCATCTATTTGATATTTTTATTATTTTTAAACATTTACCCAGAACACTTCCTCATGGAGGGTGCCAGACATCTCGGACCCCCTTGGATTCTGGGCCATTTCAATTCAGTCTTACCCATCCGGGAGAAGTCAAAGGGGGCAGTTCAAGTCAGACGGACTCATCTTGGGAACTCAGCGCCAACCGCGGTCTTTCGCTGATCGGTCCAAGGTTCCGTAAACTGGTCGTGGTCTTGACCTTCGGCACATATCCAAAAGCCTTACGGAAAGCGTCGTCATTCACCACCGTGGGGTACTTGAAGTACTCCACCAGATACGGAGGAAAAGGAATTCCACTCATCTCGGACAAGAGTCTGACAAAGGAGGCTGAGACCAGAGGAGGAATCGGAACCGAAACAGCCTCTGCACGGCGGATCGCGTGCGAAAGTGCAATCACGCCTTCTCCACCCACGTTAAAAACTCCTGGAATCGGATTCTCAAGCGCGAGGATCAGCGCCCGGGCTAGATCCTTCTCGTCCACAAACTGCATGAGCGGGTCAAATCCGAAAACGCGAGGACACACCCCTGACCTAAGCAGAGAACAAATCGTGTTCCGCACATGTTTTCCGATCACATTCGTCGGTCGGAGAATGGTGGTTCGGATTTCACGCTCCCGCCACATAAAATTCACGGCCGCATGATCAAGCTCCACTGCGTCCGCCAACTCTGGAAAACTCTGTGAGGCCCTCAAGGGTGCGGATTCGGTCAATGACAGTGGATTTAACTTATGTGCCCCATAAACGTGGTAAGTGCTCAAAATAATCAGATTCTTCACACCGCCGATCTTACACAGATCGAGTAACTTCTGGGTTCCCACCACATTCATCTGGAACCGGTACTGTGGGGAATACTTCTGGCTCTCGCGGATCCGCCCGAGGTGCATGACCGCATCGAAATGATGATTGCGAAAAACCTCATCTAGCTTTCGACTGTGATAATCCGCGATCACGAACTCACCCGGAAAATGGGTCTCGCTCGGAGCTGGACGAGGATCGACTCCCGTAAGTTCGTATTTCGGCGATAGAGCTCCGGCAACCAATCGTGCAATGGCTCCGGAAGCCCCGGTGATCAAGATCTTCATTTGGCGGCTCCCGTGAAAATATTTTCACCTCGGAGCTTCAAACCGGTGAGGATCTCCTCTTGTAGCGCCTCCTTCACAGTTTGGACCTTGCCCCGGATCAAATCCTCCGATTCACCCGGGTCACCCTCGAAGTTTAAGGGCTTACCGAATCGAACCGTGATCTTGGAAGGTAGTGGAAGCAATCCAAGAGGTCCAAGAAGTGGAAAAAACGGAGTCACAGGGAAATAAGGTGCCCCCACAGCCTTGGCGAGCAACTCGAAATTGAACACACTTGGATAGGTTTCCTCTGTTCCGATAATTGCCACCGGAACAATCGGTGTCCGGGTCTCGAGCGCGAGGCGCATAAATCCAGTTCCGAAACGTTGAAGCTGATACCGGTCCTTGAAGAGCTTTCCGGAGCCCCTCACTCCCTCGGGAAACACAAGCACGGACTGGTCATGATGAAGCAACTCTCGGCAGTTCATGGGATCTCCCACCATCGCTCCAATCCGAGTGAAAAGAGAACTCACAAACGGAACGGTCGGAACCCAACGTTCAACCATGGCGCGCGCCACGCGTGGCGGTTCGCCTTCAATGAATAGCGCAAGGCCCGCCATCATTGCATCGAGCGGAACTTGTCCACCATGATTCCCAATGAACAATACCCTACCCTCCGGAATCTGGTCGATACCCGCTGTCTCAACACGGAAATACTTCTTGTACAGAAAATACAAATAAGGCGCAAACTTACGAAGTGTATCAGGGTGTAAACCCCAGCGGTCAAAGCCGGCCGAATTGAGTTCAATCCCGAGACGGTCGATTCGGTCCTCAAGTCCGGGAACCTCAAGGATCTCGACCCGATCAAGAGCACGGATCACCGTCTTCACCTGCTCCCAATCCGTCTCCATCAAAAAACGCTTCAGCATCCTGGCCCCCTGACGTGAGGATAAGCTGAAAATCAAGGAATTGGAACCTGGAGAAACCCGGAATAGTCCGCCTTTCAGGCGGATTTTTTCTGACTGAACCAGCGCACCAGACAGCCCGGTATTTCTTGAAGGGGCAAGATCTCCTGGGCAGCCCCTAAAAGGATTGCCTCACGCGGCATGCCGAAAACCACACAGGTTTTTTCGTCTTGCGCAATGGTCCGAGCACCAGCGTCTCTCAGGCGCTTTAGTCCGGCGGCTCCGTCATTTCCCATTCCCGTCAAAATCACTCCGACACACTCCCCGCCCACCGTCTCGGCAACTGCATGGAAAAGGTAATCCACAGAAGGCTTGTGGCGGTTCATCGGAGGAGCGTCATTCACCACAATAAACTTTTTCCCATCGGCCCGCTTCCGGATCTTCATTTGCTTCCCACCCGGTGCAATGAACACATGATCGGGCAGGATCTCATCCCCGTCCTCAGCCTCTTTCACCCGAAAAGGACAGAGATCATTCATCCTTTCAGCGAAAGCCTTGGAGAACATAGCTGGAATATGTTGTACAATCAGCGTGGGAGGAATCTGGTCAGGCAACTCGATCAGGATTTTTCGTAGAGCTTCCGTTCCACCTGTGGAGGAACCAATCACCAAGAGTCGGTCACGTTCCATGGATCCCTGTGATCCACTCCAACGACGATTGGATCTACCGGCTTGCCCGGCCAAAGTAGAAACCTTCACCTTAACTCCGGCAGCCATTTTCACTTTTTCAATCAACTGAGGAGAAATCTCTGATATCTCTGTGGCACTGGGTTTCTGTATATAATCTACAGCACCCGCCTCAAGACATTGTAGCACCTCCGAACCTTCTTCTAGGCTCACAGCGGAAACCATCACGGTAGGAATCGGATGGTTCGGAAGAAACTTCCTGAGGAAGTCGAGTCCGTTCATCTCAGGCATGTGCAAATCTAGTGTCACCACATCTGGTTTTAAGCTTTCAATGAGACGAAGAGCCTCGGAGGGGCGATCCGCAGCCCCCACCACCTCAACTGAGGAATCTGAATTGAGAATCTTGGTCAACAGATTCCGGATGGTCTTACTATCATCCACCACTAAAACTCGGAGCTTTCTTGAAATACGCACCCGATTATCAGCAGGACTGAAAGCGACTTCAAAAGCACCGTTCCGGACGGCAACATTTGCAAGGGGACGGTCTTGTTCCCGCATCCAAGCTTCGATACCCTTAACAGCCCTTTCTTCTCCAGCTAACTTGCAACAGATGATTTCGCCGAGTACTGTCTCCAGGGAACGATATGCTATTGCATAATCTAAACTCTTAACAGAACGAGAGCTCAACCACACCGCCGCTGACTCTTTGGCCCCGTGGGCAACCCACAAAACGCCATCAAACAGTGAAAGAACACCGGGATGCCCGCTCTTAACTGAAATGAGCTCCAAATGCTTGAGCTTCAAGTATCCCCCTTGGCGAAAAACTCGCTACCCAGGAAAGGAAAGCTCGTACTAGGAAACACATCGCTCGCAATATGATGCAGATGTTCCGCGCCCTTCCCACCCCCAAGATCCTCGAGAAGCAGCTGTGCAGCACGGAGACCCTTCAGCTCGAGAGCCGATTGTTTTCCCCATTCTCCCAGAACAGCAACAGACAACCGGTCACCAGCATGAGCCTTAGAAATGAACTGGATTCCTTTCTTGAAATCCAATACTCGAATCTCCCCCGGCCTTGCCTTCACACTCAAATCTTCTAGGAACACGACCTTCTTCCCACTCAAAAAGGACAGCTCCCTGGCGATCTCGGGCAAGTTCCCAGACACACCCTCGAAAAGAATATGGACAGGGGGTTGGCTACCATCGAGATCCTTCAAGAACTGCGCGGTCTTCTTCAGGTGAGCCAAACCCGAGGCGAGCACACGGAGTTTCCGCTCAGGTGCCAGAATCACCACCTTCTTCTTGAACTCCTCTTCGAGCCGCAATGAACGCTCTGACTGATTCCTACCAAGCACAGCTGTCTTCAACTTAGCGCGCAATTCCTCACCGCGCTCTTGAAGGGCATTCAATGCTGGCTTTTCCACATAGTCTGAAGCACCAAGCTTAAGGGTCCGAAGCGGAAGCTCAGACTGATCCCTAGAAACCGAACTGACCATGACTACTGGTGGATGACCTGGCACGAAGTGTCTTTCCAAGTACTCAATTCCGGTCATCTCTGGCATGTGAATATCGAGGGTGATCACATCAACATGATCCATCTTCTTGAGTTTATCCACTGCCTCAACACCATTCATCGCCTGTCCAACAATCTCAAATCCTTGATCAGGCTTAAGAATCTGCTTCAACAACGTATGGATGCTTGAAGAATCATCCACGCAAAAAACCTTAATGATCTTTGGAACGGAAGCTACAGGAGGTAGAACCTTCTTCGGTTCAAGAGCTGGCAAGGGTGACTTGTCAGGGAACCGGTAAACAGAGGGCCCTTTGCATTTTAATTCAAAACCAAGCCCGGAAAGTGACTCGGACATCCCAATAAAGAAATGACCATGAGGATAAAGATGCTTCAGCATCCTCTCGGTGGATGAACGAATCTGCTCAGGACTGAAATAGATGAATACATTTCGACAAAAAATCAGGTCAAATTTTCGATCTCCCACACGATCACGAAAGTCGAGCAGGTTCGCCGTATGGAACTCGACCATTTTTCTGAGGGGAGCGCGGGCTTTCACATAATCCGAAATCTCTCCGGTACCGCGTGCCCAATGATCACCCAGGTACGCCAAAGGAGCTTCGCTAATCTCTTTTCGTGGATAAACACCGTTAGATGCGATCTTGACAGACTGCTCGTCAACATCAGTTCCGAGAATTTTTATCCGGATGTCACCGCCGTAGGCCTTCAAATGGTGATTGAGGAACATCGCAAGTGAGTACGCTTCCTGGCCCCTCGAAACAGCGGCCGACCAGACCAGGAGAGTCTTGTCTGGACGCTGACGAACCAGCGGCACCAACTCAGGCAACACTTTTTCAGCGATGTACTCGAAGTGAGCAAACTCCCTGAAGAAGTAGGTATAATGAGTGGTCAGGAGACCAACAATCGACTGGATTTCCTCTTTTTCATGAGATTCGTAGTAGGATTGGTACTCAGTGATACTCCGGAATCCGAGCTCATGAATTCGTTTGTGGAGACGAGACTCCACCATTGAGCGCTGTTTTTCCCCAAGTTGAACACCGGTGAGTTTCATCACCTGCTCAGACAAGTGAGCATAAAGATCTGGATAACGTGGTGTCTGAAGTGCCTGTCCCATCTGATCAAGCCGCCTTAGGGGCACGAACTTCAGCGGACTTTCTGACAGCCGCATGATCTTCCAAACTCAATGAACGCGACAGATCAAGGAAAAGAATCAGTTTTTTATCCTTCCGGTACACCCCGGTAATGTAGTCTGTCGGACGGTTGGACTGAATCTCTGGCTTTTCCGAAACATCGGCTGAGTCAGGGTTCAATACGGTATTGACTGAATCCACCACAACTCCGATTGAAGCTCCATTTAGGTCACAGATGATCACCGCGGTCTCAGTATTCACTCCCGGCTTGATCCCTAGCTTCTGGCGTAGATCCATGATCGAGATCACCTGCCCTCGAAGATTCATAATTCCCAGAAAGTAGGTTGGTGTGTACGGAACTGGTGTGAACTCAGGCAGGGCGATCACCTCCCGGACTGCGAGCAAGGGCACTGCATACTCCTCGTTCCCAAGAGAAAATGAGAGAAAACGTTCACGATTAGCATTGGTATTCTTAGAGTGATTCATATCAAGCGGCTCCTCGCTTTGCAGGTTTGACAAGTTCGTTCATTTCAATGATGATCGCAGGCTTTCCATCACCAAGGATGGCACTACCGCTCATCCACTTCAAATTTTGGATTTCATGACCCACTTCCTTGATCACTACCTGCTGTTGTCCAAGAATATCATCGACCAGAACAGCAAACGGATTCCCCGCATATCGAATCACCATAGCGATCTGTTCGTTTGCTGCTTTCATCGCTGACTTTTTGTGCCCGAGCAAGGTGTTCAGCCTGTAGAGTGGAAGATTCTCGCCCCTGAGTAGCAATACCTCACCCATTGTGGTGGTGTGTTTCACATCCTCAACTCCGGGCTTCAAAGTTTCGTGTACGTGCGAGAGCGGAACTACAAATCGGCAGCCCTCGTTTTGAACCACCATACCGTCGATGATTGCCAGAGTCAGCGGCAGTATGACTTTGAAGGTAGTGCCCTCACCCAGAACGGTTTCAACTTGCACCTCTCCTTGAAGGGCTTCAATATTGGTTTTTACGACATCCATTCCAACTCCCCGACCTGAAACTTCGGTGACCTGGGCTTTAGTCGAGAAACCCGGATGGAATATAAGGTGGATGGCTTCTTGTTCAGGCAGCACCGTACCAGCCTTCAATATTCCTTTTTCAATGGCTTTTGCGGTCAGTCTAGCGCCGTCAATCCCCCCACCGTCATCCTTTACTTCAATCACGAGCTTTCCGCTCTGGTGGTAAGCGTTCAGTTTTACTGTTCCGGATTCAGCTTTGCCTTTTGCCTGGCGGATTTCAGGGGATTCCACACCGTGGTCACATGCATTCCGAATCAAATGAACCAAAGGATCGCTGATATTCTCAAGAACGGTTTTATCGAGTTCGGTGTCATCTCCTGAGGTCACTAGAGACACTTTTTTTCCGAGCATTCCTGAGGTGTCACGCACGATTCGCTGCATCTTCTGAAAGGTTTGGCGAAGCGGTACCATCCGCAGACTCATCGAGATATCTTGGACTTCTTTGGTGACCTTCCCCATTTGGTGGATCGTCTTCCGGAGCAGGTGGGCGTTCGAGCTCAAGGACTGTTCACGCAATACGGTTTGAAGGATCACCAGCTCCCCAACGGAATTGATGAGTTTCTCAAGACGGGCGAGTGATACCCGAATCGACTCTTCAGGCGCCGGGGCGGCATGTGCCGCTGGAGACGGTGCGGTTTGGGCCGAAGGTACCGCATGGATGATGGGGACGTTCTCGGCTGCCACAGGCACTTCAACCCCGGAATCGATGCCGGTGGCATCGAAGGAATGGTTCACCAGACGGATGAGTTCCACCTCTTCGGGGGTCGGGGCCTCAAAAATCTCTTCTTCAATTGCCGGCTCGGCTGTTGCCAGGTCGGCTGTCGCCGACTCAGGCTCGGCAGATTCACCATGACTCGCGCTCTCAATGCGCTCCATCAATGCAGAACTGTCAATTCGTGCATCGAGATCACCCTTCAGGGTATCGACCATCGAACGGATGTGATCATTGCAAACCAGCAAAAGACTGATCACGGACGAGGTGACCGGTATCTCGCCATTCTTCACTTTCAACAAGAAGCTCTCGAACCGGTGCGTGAATACGCCGATGTCCTCGAACCCGACCGCTTTCGAGCTCCCTTTCAGGTTGTGGGCCAACCTGAAGATCTTGTCGAGCATGGGCCCGTCTTGTGGATTCGACTCGAGCGCCAGAAAGCATTGCTCGGCATCTGCGAGCAGTTGGCTGGCTTCTTCCAGAAATCCGAGTTTCAGTTCCTTCTCGAAATCGTCCATGAGGGTCCTCTCTTCTAACCCTATCGGCAAAAGACTCTTCGAACTTGAAGGCGGTACGAACCCGGATCAGGAGATGGGTTTTTGACGCTTCCGCAGCATGAACGCCAGAACGAATCCGATGATTCCCCCGACAATGAGCGCAAAAAACTGTACTTGAAGCACCCTTTCAACGGCCCATCGGACCGCTCCCGAGCAAGAAACTCCGATGGAGGCAGGAGGTTCAAAATACCAGGAGAAAAACCTTGGTAAACAAAGACTCACACCCGCTCCAGTAACCACCATTCCGAACACGGTGCTGCCGAGCAGCCATTTCCAAGATGCTTTCTGGACAGGGTGTGCTAATTTTTCATCAAGCATGCACCTCATCATAACCCTCGCACCTGGAACCGAGCCATGAAAAACCGCCTACCGGTCCTTTTCCGTCAATCTGCTTACTCCCCATTTGAGACTCATTCCCGATTCCATGCCGGGGCAGAAGACCTACGGAGGGAATTCGACTCACGTTTTGAGGACTCCATCCGAGCCGACTCCAGAAGGTTTTGTTGGGACTTCTGGAACCGTGGCGAACAATACCGTTTACTCCGAACACCCGCTGCGGAATTTTTCAGTAAATCGTCCTACCTTCCTTTCATCCGTGATCTCACCGAATGGGGGCGTGAAAATCTCGGGTGCCAGATGATTTCACACCCTTGGCTCAGTGCCTACATCGACGGCTGCCAGCAGCGCCTTCACACCGACGTGCCACACGGTCCATTCAGCTTTGTCTTCTCATTGACCCGCTGGAAGAATCGTCCTTTTCGCGGGGGAGAAACCCTGCTCGCCCGCCCCACCCTGATCCGGTGCCTGGCTGAAACCACTGATGAAACCTCCCACGAAGAGTCCGATCTCTTGGAGAAAATAGCCCCGGAGTTCAACCGCCTCACTGTATTCGATCCTCGTTTTCCTCACGGAGTGGAACGTGTGGATGGCGTTCCTTCGATCCAGGATTCACGATTGGTGATTCACGGTTGGTTCACCGAGCCCCGACCGATGATCGAGGGTCATCTCGGAATGAGGCGCGCATTGCGACCGATGGATTCATTCGCAGGCGCGGTTCTGGATCGCCTCTCCGAGCACCCCCATACCGGGCTGCTGACGTTGCGTTTGGAGATAGCGGAAACGGGAAAGCCGGAGTCGATCACCGTCCTTAGCGACCACATCTTGGATGGACTTGGAAAACCCTTAGAAAGAAAACTGCTCAAATCCATACTTTTGGAGGCTCCGGCCGAGTTCCCGCGCGCGGGAGGGCGCACCCGGATCACGCTCCCCCTTGAACTGAGGAGTTCATGAAACCGTGTCTGAAAAACATTGGAGCCCGATCCACTGCTTGCCGGGGCCGGCTTATTTCATAAGTCGCGACTGAGTTTTGCGGACCGGTGTTTTTTTCTTTTTGGCTTTCTTCTTGGAAGCGACTTTTTTTGAAGCGACTTTCTTCGCGACAGTTTTTTTGCGGACGGGTTTCTTTTTTGAAGCTCCGGCCTGACTCAGTCGGTCAAGATGATGGTTTAATCGGGCCTTGTGCGCGGGATCCAATGCCATGAGTTCGGCCCCGATCTGGTAAGTGCCGACTCCGGTCTTCTTGATCCAGGCCACACACACCAGAAGCTGAAGCCGCTCTCCGTCCAGCTCCACCTCGAGAAGGACGAGGTTCCCCACTCGGTATTCACGTGAGGTTTCAAAAGAAATTCCCCCGCCCGAAAGATCGATTGCAGCATTCTCGTGGAAAACCGGAGTTCCGAGCACCTGGTATTCTGAATGCCTGACTTTGCCCTTCAGGGGAATTCGTGTCTTGTTTCTTTTTTCAGAAGTTTTGGCCATGAATCGATTGTGCCCGACTGTGATCCTGCGCGCGATGGCAATCTTTTGACTCATGACGCCGGAACCACCGGATCTGAAAAGAAAAGATCCCATAATATCAGTGACTGCCCTACACTGTAAGTATGTTCAGCAACACCACTAAAGTGCTCATTGTCGATGACATGATGACCATGCGTAAGTTGGTCAGCAAAACCTGTAAAGAGATCGGTTTCCAGAACCTCGTCGAGGCCGCCGACGGCATCCAAGCTTGGGAGGCTATTCAGAACTCGACACCACCGATCGGGCTTGTCATTTCTGATTGGAACATGCCCAACTGTTCAGGGCTCGATCTGGTAAAGAGGATCCGGGCCGACAGTCGTTTCAAAAACACCCCCTTCATCATGGTCACTGCGGAAGCCGAACAACATCAGGTTCTCGAAGCGATCAAATCGGGAGTGGATAACTACGTCGTGAAACCTTTTGGAAAAGAACAGTTGATCGAAAAACTCGAAGCGGTCCACAAGAAACGCGGAGGTTGATCACCGAATGTCGGATGAGCCGCTGATCGTCCTGACGGTCGCACTCGGTGAGGAGATCAAGAAGCTCCTTTCGGACTCTCTTTCGCATGTGAAAGTGAAAGACATCCCGATGGATATGGACGCAGTTCTCCAAGAACAGTCCGAGCCACCCTGTCTGGTCATTTCCGGACCCGCCTCCCCCGGGTTTCCGGCAAACGAGCTCGCGCAGTCGCTCAGAATGCAATATCCCGAAACTGCGATTTTCCTCGTTTGGGACAAGCGCGAGGGTTTCGAACGGAAGACCTTCATCAAGAACGGCTTCTCGGACGCATTCTTAATGCCGATGGACATCACCAATCTGAAGTCTGCCGTTGCGGATGCCCTGGCCCAAGCAAGCAAAGGCAAACTCAAATCCTATCGTCCCGTGAAGATTATCGATCTCGAACCCGGGCAGGAACTCGACTTTGAAACCAGTATTTTCCTACCGGCGAACAATCGGTATGTGAAATTGAGCAACCCGGGTGACGCTCTGGACGAGTCCCGCGTGGAGAGGATCAAAAAAAGCAAATTCAGCAACATCCAGGTACCCAGCGACCAGATCAAACAATTCTATGCCTACTCTGCGAAGCGCCTGCACACGCTGGGCAACTCAGATAAATTGAGTGCCACTGAAAAGAAGGAGCGTTTATCCGGAGCGGTACGTGACCTGATCGGTGGCCTGTTCTCCGACCAGTCCGCATCTTTCGAGACCGGAGCCTCGATCATGAAAGATTGCGGCGAGATTGTAAAATCCTACATCATCCAAGGTGCAGAAAATGATTGGTACGCGCGAATCCAGACTCTGCTCGGAGAGCGCGGGGACGGATATTCACATTCGGCCAATGTCTCGACGCTCGCCGCACTTTTTTCGATGGGCCTTGGAATCGGAAAACCTGAAGAACTTGCTCTTGCCGGACTCCTACACGACATCGGGATCGCGGAATTGCCCGCGGAGATCCAGGTACTCGATCCCGATAAAATGAGCAAAGAACAAATGGAGACCTATAAAAAACATCCCGAGATTTCGGTTGAACTGATCAAATCTAGAAAAATCGTCGTCCCGGAGGTTGTCATGAAGGCCATCCTTCAGCATCACGAGCTCTACAACGGAACTGGTTATCCGAACGGGTATTTCGGAGACCGGATTTGCAAAGAAGCCCAGGTTCTCGCTCTAGCGGACGAGTTCGACTACCTAACCCGCCTGAAAGAAGGGCAACCACTCATGACTCCGCACCAAGCGGTCTCACATTTGCGCTCCATCCAGGTCAGCGACCCTTCAAACATCCGCTACAATCCGGAACTCCTGAAACAGTTACTTCAACTTTTCCCGGATCCTGCGACCTCCGCATCCGCTGAACAGCCTCAGAGCTGAAACGGCTTCTTCGGAACAGAGTTCCACTCCTCCATCTGTGAAAGAATAGCTTCGAGTCCTAGGGTCTCCGAGTCACGTGATCCGTACTTTCTGACCGCGAATGTGGAATTTTGCATCTCCACATCCCCTGCTACGAGCATCAGCGGGATCTTTGACATCTGAGCCTCACGGGTCTTGAGCCCCATTTTCTCGTTCCGGGAATCGATCTCGAAACGGACTCCGAGAGCCCTCAGGCGTTTACCCATTTCCTCGCAATAAGGAATGTGCGCATCGGTGATGGGAATGAGTCGACACTGAACGGGTGCAAGCCAGAACGGGAATGCGCCTGCGACATGCTCGATCAAGACTCCCAGAAACCTCTCAAGCGACCCGAGCACCGCTTTGTGGATGACCACCGGACGGTGAGCAGCATTATCCGAGCCCACATAAGAACAGTCGAAACGCTCGGGGAGGTTGAAATCCAGCTGGACCGTGGCCAGCTGCCACTTCCGCTTGAGAGCGTCCTTCACTTTGATGTCGATCTTAGGACCGTAGAAGGCACCGCCACCTTCATCGACTCCGTACTTCCGGCCGGTCTGATCGAGAATCTTGCGCAAAGCGCCCTCGGCACGATCCCAAACCTCGTCCGAACCGATGCGTTTCTCCGGACGTGTGGACAGGAAAATCTCCAGGTCATCCACCTTGAAGTCAAAAATGGTGTAAGTCTTGACGACCATGTCGAGGATCTTTCCGATCTCCGCCTCGACCTGATCCAAGGTACAGTACACATGCGCATCGTCCTGACAGAAGGTCCTGACCCGCGTGAGGCCCGCCGTCACCCCGGAAAGCTCGTTCCGGTGCAAGCGACCGAAATCGGCAAGGCGGAGTGGCAAATCCCTGTAAGAACGCTTGTGGGCCGAAAAAATGTAAGTGGAAGCAGGACAGTTCATCGGCTTCACCGCGAACTCGCGCTCGCCCTCGGCCGGCTTTCCGCCCTGGGCCGATTCGACTCCCTTTGCCACGAAGAACATGTCGTCCTTGTAGTTGTCGTAGTGTCCCGAGGTTTTCCAGAGCACGGTATCGAAGATCTGGGGAGTGATCACCTCGTCGTAGCCGTAATATGCGTACATGTCGCGCACATACTGGACGAGACGATTGTACACGATGGTTCCCTTCGGATGAAAGAAGGGACTGGCTGGCGCCTCCGGATGGAACGCGAAGAGATCGAGCTCCTTGCCGAGTTTGCGGTGATCGCGGCGTTTGGCTTCTTCGAGCAGATGCAGATGCTCGTCAAGCGCCTCTCGGCTCAAGAATGCGGTCCCATAAATCCGCTGGAGCATGGGGTTCTTCTCACTTCCCCGCCAATAAGCTCCCGCAAGGGACATGAGCTTGAACGCCTTGATTTTCGAAGCCCGCTCGATGTGCGGTCCTCGACAAAGGTCTACAAAGTCGCCTTCGGTGTAGGTGCTCACCGACGAAGCACCGAACTGATCGCGGAGAGTCTCGATGATCTCAACCTTGAAGGGTTGTCCCATCGCCTTGAATTTTTCGATGGCCTCGCTCACCGGAAGTTCGGTGCGGACAAACTCCTTGCCGTCTCCGATGATCCGGTTCATTTCTTTCTCGATCTTCTTCAAATCATCCGTAGTGAGCTGGACCGGGAGCTCCACATCGTAATAGAACCCGTCTTCCACAGTGGGTCCGATGCCGAACTTGGCGTCCTTCCAGAGGCGTTGAATGGCATGAGCCATCACGTGGGCACACGAGTGACGGACAGTCTCGAGCTCGTTCAATTCCGTCGGTTCGGTGATTTCATTCAACATTTCAGAATTACTCATAAAACATCTCCTTGGCGGATGAAGATCCGAATTTCTCGATCCAGAGCGGGGATTTGATCCGTGAATTCATCCCCTGCAAGATGAAGTGACGTTCGCAAATGAAAATGTAAGGGAGCTCTTCGTACAGGACTTTCCCGATCTCCTGCAGGATCTTGGTCCGGGCCTTCCTGTTGAATTCAAAATTGGCTTTCTCGATGAGTGAATCCACTTTGGCATTCGAGAAGGAGACCTTGTTCGAGCCGCCTTTCATGGATTCGGTCGACCACAGCTGTTTCGGATCCGGTTCCATCGTCCCGGACCAACCCATCATCATGGCCTCGAAGTTCGAGTCTTCAAAATCCTTGTAGAGTGCCGTCGCATCCATGGCCCTGAGTTCGAGATCCACACCCTGCTTTTTGAAGACTTCCTTCAACATTTGCGCCGATTTGCTCTGGGCCGGACTGGCCATGGCGAACTTGAGAGCCAGTTTGAAGGGAACTTTCTTTCCGTTGATTTCCTTGACCAGCACCGGAGAGGAAGGATCCTTCTTCCATCCGTCCTGTTCGAAAAATTGAGCCGCTTTTTTCGGATCGAAACGGTAACGGCTCTCAGCAGTCCTCAGTGAGGGGTGGACATTGTCCGAGGCGGAATTGAACGGAGAAACCGACTGTTCCATCGTACCGTAAAACGCCTTCTCCGTGATCGAAGCATAATCGATCAGGAAAGCGAGCCCCTTCCGTGTCTTCAAAGAAGAGAGCATCGGGTTCTTCAGGTTCAGTGCCATTCCGAGCCACCCCATCGGCCCGGAGGATTTGAGCTTGTCGGCCCACACCTTCTTGCCGTCTTTCGGCGATTTACCGAAGCGTTCCCGGTCGACTCCGTTCACCTGGGTCACAAACTGATCCGAGGTCAGAACGGTCTGGTCGATTTCACCCTGGAGCAATTTCTCGTAACGCAAGGTCGAATCCTGGATGATTTTGAATTGCAGCACATCAAAATTGTAACGGGCTTTGAAGGCCGGAAGATCTTTGCCCCACCAGTTCTGATCGCGCTCCACCACCACCCGTTGGTCCCTCGACAAGGACTTGAACCGGAAAGGTCCGTTCCCGACCGGCTTCAGTGCCTCTTTGGTCTTGTTGAAATCACTCTCGCCCTGGAACTGCTTTTTCTGCAGGGGTTGGAATTCATTGAGTGAAGTCAGCGTGTTGAACTTGGGCTTCTCGATTTTGAATCGAAAGGTCCGGGCATCGACTTTTTCAAATTGGACACCTTCGTAATAGGAACGTAACGGAGCGGCCTCGGTCTTCGGATCCATGAGCTTCTGGTAAGTGAACTCGACGTCATCCGAAGTCACGGGAGTGCCGTCGGACCAGCGAGCCTTCGCATTCAATGTGTAGGTGTAAACTTTACGGTCCTTTGAAATGTCGAGCTTTTCAGCCAGAGAGGGATAATCCTCCCAGGTCTGTCCGTCTTTCCCGAATAGAGGCATGTAAAACAGACCTCCCATTTCCATGGATTCCGTATCGGTCGCCAACATCGGAATCATGGTCCTTGGAGTCATTCCCGCCACATCGGTGAAGGTCCCACCTTTTTTCGGGGCTGGAAGTTTTTCATAAGAGGTGACCGCGATGGATTGAATCGGGGCAAGGCCCAGAACCAAAAGGATCAAGATGCTGATTTTCATGGGATAATTAAATCGGAAAGGCCCCCTCTTTGTCAAACCTCATGCTAGACTGAGGCCATGTTCCCGCTCTGCATCATCGCGTTCCTTTCGGGATGGTTTCCGACGGCCTCAGCCCAGGTCGATCTCCACGCCCACTTGGTGATGAAGCCGGGAATGGGTCCCGCCTTGATCGGAGACTTTGATTCGCCTCCACAGAGCCGGGATTGGAGTTCCCGGATCCGGACAAAGGCGAGCAGAACGTCCCTGGAGAACGCGGGTGGTCCTCAGCTGATCGTCGTCGCGCTTTACGGACACTCCTGGTTGAGTCGGCTTCAACTCCCGGGCAGAGAGTCGAACGTCATGGATGCTCTGGAGGAGGAATACCGGCAACTCAGGGCCTTTGTGGATGCCCCGGGCTCCAAATGGATGATCGCCCGCTCCGCCCATGAGGCTCGAGTGGCTCTGAGTTCAGGGAAGAAAATCCTGGTCCTGTCCATCGAAGGCGCCTACGGGGCGATCCGTACCTCCGCTGACCTCGAGAAGTGGGTCGAGCGGGGCCTGGCAATTCTGACACCTTTTCACCTCACCGAGGATCGCTTCGGAGGGGTCGCCCTCATGCGACCTTGGGCCGCCATCTTCAACACCCCTTGGTCATTCCTCTCCACATGGATCCAAGGCGGAGGCGCCTGTCCGGGCGGCATTTGCCGGAGTCCGGTCGGTGTCTCAGAGCTCGGCAAAGAGCTGATCGAGTCATTGATCCAGAAACAGGTGTGGGTCGACTTTTCGCATGCAAGCGATCTGACGGTCGAAGGTCTGATGCCGGTGATGCGTGATCGGCACCTTCCTATTTTGGTCACTCACACCGCCTCACGGGACGGTTTTCCGGCCGAGAGAGGCCTTTCCCCCCTACTGATTCGCGCAATCCGAACAGACTTGGACGGAATTGTAGGAATGATTCCCAGCGAGGAAATGCTCCAGTCCGAGACTGACGAGCACGGTTGCAAGAGTGGCGTCAACACTTTCAGAAAGACCTTTCAATCCCTGAAGCTCGAGCTCGGTGAACCAAGGGTCACACTCGGATCAGATGCGAATGCGCCCTTACAGGGACTCTCTCCGCCTTGCGATCTGCACTCTGGTCCGGGCTATGCTGAATACGCCCATCTTTCCTCGTTGGTGCAATCGGACCCGAAGGTACTCGAACACTTTCTACACCTATGGGATCGGATCAGGCCGGGTCCACCCGGAGGCGTGCCCACTGTTGGCGCAAGGTCTCCTCGGATTCGACCGGGTAACCCGCGGTGAAGCGGATCCGCTCGACCAGATCCTCTGTGCCTGGAAAATCAGCAGGGGTCAGGGTGACCGACTGCTTGCCCGGATGATTTTTTTCAAGCCATTCCCAGGCCAACTCCATATCCGGAGTGGCGATCAGTCGCCCGTTCTCGGGACCCTGGGCCCATTCCAGCCCCTCGAGATAGAGCTTCAACATTCCTACTTTTCGGCCGGTGTCTCCGCCCCCGACCAGACGGTTCGGAGCATAAACCCGGCGGATCCAGCTCTCGGGAACCGCTTTCTTACCGAGTGCGAGATTGAAAAAATGGGCCCCCATTTCGGCACAACCGGATCCTTGCCCGAGTAAAATCTGATGACCACCCCCGTAATGACGGAAAGCCCCGTTCAGGATCCACTGATGCAATTCATCGAAGAGCAGTCGCACCTGTTCCGCTGACAAGGGAACCACCACGGTCTTCAAGCGGCTGTTTTGACGGGCCCACTCCACTCCACGATGAGCATCTTTACCGGAGTCGAGTTTCCCCGGGAAATCGTAGAAGAACGTCCCCATCCCGATCCGCTCCATCGCCACCTTCAATGTGGATCGATTCCGGTTCTGACGGCTCATTCCCGTGATCACCCGACTCACTCCATAATCATTGGGAGTCTCGGACTCGATCTCGATGTAAAAATGTCCGATCGGGTGCGTGTCCTGAATCAAATGATGCCAAAGTGTTTTTTTCAGGAGTTGCCGCGGATGGGTCCATTCAAGCGGAGCAGGCGGAGGAACAACGTGTAGTTTGAACTGATTCGGCATGGTTTTCAGATCCGTCTGAGGCGGAGAGCTCTCCATTCGTTGTTCTCGAGGCGGGTCAGTTCGAACGGGCGTCCCCCCTCCTGGTAGGTCCGGATGACCTCGTCCAGATCGGACTCGATCAATCCGGAAAGGACCAGCTCTGACTTCGGCTTCAAGCAATCTCGAATCACCGGCGCGAAGCGTATGAGAATTGGCCTGAGGATGTTCGCAAGCAGGACATCAACTCGACCACCTCGGATCTCCTCGGGAATCTCCTCGAGAATCCGGATCTGCTCCGAGACACCGTTCAGATCGGCGTTCTCACGGGCGTTTTCATTGGCAAGGGGATCAATCTCCACACAATACACCCGGGCCCCTTGACGGGCCGCCTGAATCCCGAGGATTCCGGAGCCAGAACCGAAGTCCAACACCGTCTTACCTTCCAAGCTACCGAGTGAGCGAAGCACCTTCAAACACAACTGAGTGGTCTCATGGGTCCCGGTTCCGAAACCAGCACCGGGATTGATCACCAGAATACCCTGGTTCTTCCCGGAATCCTTTGCCGCCATCCACTCCTCGCTCCAAGGAGGCAGGACTTTCAGGTGCTCATCGACCTCGATCCCCGTGAAAGAGGCTTTCCAGGTCGCGTTCCAATCCTGCTCTTCTTCTTCCTTCAAGCGCGGAACGGAACGGAGATGATATTCCCTCAACAACCAATCCATGGCGGACCGAGCGGAGGTCTCGTCTCTGAAATAAGCCAAGAGGGTCAGCTCCTTCTCTTGCGCCAACCAGTCCCGCTCATGAGGGGCCATCCCCTCGTCGAGCACCCAGGATTCGGTTTCGTAACCCCGCTCGTGGGCCTCTTCAGCCAACAAAACCCCTTCGGTCAACCCGAGGAATGCTCCCTCGCCGTCAGATTCTTCCATCCCGAGTGTGGAACAGAAATCATTAAACCGAGCGATCGCATCCTCACGGGTATGGGTTCCCTCTCCCCGGTCCCGGCCCAAGCGGACCTCGGAACCGAGTTCAAAGGCGAGCGAAAACATCATGATCCGGAACCCTCTCCTTGGCCTCCGGAGGAGTCAAAAGAAGTCTCACTGGTCACGGGAGCTTCGACATTCCCGGTTCGTTCATCCTGAGGACGGAACCGACCACCACCCGCGTTTGCGCCATTGCCACCGCGTCCGCGATTGCGATTCCTGTTGCGTTGACGGCCCCATCTTTGTCCTGAACCATTTCCACCCGATTCAGAACTACTGACCGGCGGCTTGCCACCAGCACCAGCGATCGCCGCATCTTGGGCAGCTTGAGCGCGAAGGTAAGCCAACTGGTCCTCGTCATCCATGTCGTTGAAGTTGCGAGTCTCGACCCCGGACTGGACCGGCGCCATGGGTTCACGCAATTCCACCTCGCCCGCCTCGGACGGGGGCGTCACTGCCGCAGTGATCACAGTGGGAGCCTGCTCAGCGGCAGGGACAGCGGCACGGGTGGTGATGAAACTCCCACTCGGTTTCGTGGCTGGAAGCTGAGGCGGAATCTTCCCCTGATGTCCGGATCCGTCCCGATCGCGATTCCGATCCCGATTCCGATCCTGGTTCCTGTCCTGGTTCCGATCTTGATCCCGACCTCTTTCCTGGTCCTGACCACGGGTAGAACGGTTGTCGTCACGACCCCGTTTGGATTTTTCCCGACGATCACTGCGCTCACGCTCCATGCGGAGCTGGCGGGCCAGATCGACGGTCTGTTTCCGGTTCGGAGCACGATCGGAAACCACTTCGAACTGCTCGGCGTGGTATTCCATCACGGTCTGGAGATAAACCGACTTGTTGTAGCGACGTTCGAGTTGGTCGAGAGCGTCCCTCAACTCGATGGCGAGAATATTGACGACCGCTTCATGAGCGGAGACCAGAATCTTCTTCGCTTCACGATCGACACTGAGGCGCTCGATCTCACGGAGAATCTCATAGGCAACGGTCGAATTGCTCTTCATGTATCCCCGGCCCTCACAATGGGAGCAAGGTTCGCACAAGGAACGGACCAGAGTGTCGCGAGTCCGCTTACGGGTCATCTCAACCAGCCCGAGCTCGGAGATCTTCTGAATGGAAGGACGGGCACGGTCCTTCTTGAGAGCTTCGTCGAGAGCGCGGTAGACGCGCATCTTGTTCTCTTCCCGCTCCATATCGATAAAATCGACGATGATGATCCCCCCGCAATTGCGGAGACGGAGCTGGTACGCGATTTCCTCGGCTGCTTCGAGATTGGTTTTGAGGATCGTATCCTCGAGATTCTTCTTCCCGACAAAGCGTCCGGTGTTCACGTCAATCGCAACCAGAGCTTCGGCCTGGTCGATCACAATGTAACCACCGCTCTTCAACCACACGCGCCGCTCGAGCGAGCGAGTGAGTTCACTCGACAGCCCGTAAGCATCAAACACAGGAATGTCACCCTGGTACAATTCGATCTTCTCGATCAAGGACGGCATGAAGCGCTCGGCAAAAGCCTGCAATTCATTGTAGTGATAACGGGTGTCGACGATGATCCTGTCGATGTCCTCGTTCACCCAGTCACGGATCGCGCGGAGGGTGGAATTCAAATCTTCGTAAACCAGGGATGGCGCACTGACATCGTCCGCCCGGGTGCGGATCTCACCCCAGAGCTTGGACAGGTAATCGATGTCCTGCTTGATCCACGATTCGGGATCTTTCCCGCCGCTCGCAGTCCTGACGATGAATCCCATCTTGCGAGGACGGTTCTTCTCTACGAAATCACGGAGACGACGGCGCTCGTCGTCGCGTTCGATCCGGCGACTCACTCCGACGTGATCGATGGAAGGCATGCAAACCAAGTGACGTCCCGGAAGACTCACATGACAGGTCAAACGTGCGCCTTTGGTCGCGATCGGATCCTTCGCCACCTGAACGATCACTTCCTGACCTTCTTTCAAAAGGTCGGCGATGTTCGCCTGGGTGCGGGGACGCATGTTCTTGGACTTGATCCGGCGATCCCGGCCACGCTGCTCGCGGAATTCGGGACGAGGCTTCTTGGATTTTGAATTCTGGGACTGGGGTCCTTCTTCGACACCGGCCATGGCGGCACGGTCACTCTGAAGGCTGGCGGAGTCATTCAGGTTCTCATTGACCGAATCAGGAATCAGATTCGGGTCTTCGTTGGACTCACCCCCTGCAAATTGCTGACGACCGCGATTCTCACCGTTCCTTCCACGACCCCGACGGCGACGGCGACCGCGACGACGGCGGGTATCGCCGTTCAACGCCTGAAGCGGTGCTCCCGACTGGTTTTCACCTGCCTGAACTTCACCCTCTACCGAAACCTCACCGGAAGTCGAACCTTCTTCAGAACCTTCCTCGGCATCTTCCAAATCATCCGATTCGTCGCCTTCTTCTGACTCTTCAGAATCCTCGGAATCGTCGAAATCTTCGGATTCCTGGTCCATCACCGCATCCTGGACCTCTTGGGCGATCTCATCCCGGGTCAGCTCCTGCTCGGCATGTTCGGATGCATGGGACTCGAGAGCGGAACTGTCGCCTTCCCCTTCGCCGTACGAATCGTCCTGCTCAACAGTGGTCAGGGCAGTAACCTCATCCCCTTCATCTGGAGCAGAGAAAGCACGAATGGCACCCTCACCCTCCGGCGCAGTCTCTTCTTCACTTTCGGACTCGTTCTCGATTTCCGTTTCCTCACCCATTACGGCCGGATGGACATAAATGTCATCCACGTAGAGGAATGCGGCCTTATCAAGACCCACATCGACGAAAGCGGCTTGCATCCCGGGGAGCACCCGGGTGACCCGTCCCTTGTAAATGTTTCCTACGATCCCTTTTTCACTCTGCCGTTCGATCAGGAGTTCCTGGATCCGGCCCTCTTCCAAAAGAGCGATCCGGACTTCGGGAAGGGTTGCGTTGATAATCAGTTCTTTAGCCATGAGCCACCTCGGATGTGGCAAGGACTCAGAGCAGACTCAGAGACTTCCGACCGGTTCCCCCGGAATCATCTCTTGAATCAGTCGAATCAGTACGCATGGACGCAGCATCCTGCATCCTCGTTTCGCGTGGGCCTGATTGAACTGGAGACTTTCCATAATGGGGCGCCTTGAAGCTTTACCTGAATCCATCCGCACTAAGATATTGCGAAGACTCTTGTTTTCTTGCCTGTTGTTGCGGTCATTGAACCGAACGGGAGCTAGTGTTCGATCTTTGGTGTTTGCTCTCCCGGACCCGGACAAGGACCAATAAAACCACTAAATCTTTAGCCTATTCTTCACTTAGGCCTGGAAACAGAGTATAGCATGGGCTGGAGAACATCAATCTCAAAAAATCATCTATGACCCAGTCCGTCAGTCGCCATCTGGAAATCGCCCGCAAGATCGACCACACCCTGCTCAAGCCGACTCTGACTCGAACAGAGCTCGAAGCGCTCTGTCGCGAGGCAGCGGAGTGGAACTTTGCCACAGTCTGCATTCCACCCTGCTGGGTTCGTGATGCAGCCCGCCTTCTGGCGGGCACGGAGGTCAAAACCATCACCGTAGTCGGATTTCCGCTCGGCTATTCCCATCCCGCGGCCAAAGCATTCGAGGCGCATCGCGCCATTGACGAGGGCGCCTCTGAGATCGATCTGGTCGTGAACCTGAGCCGGATCAAGAGCGCCGAATGGAAAGAAGTTGAATCCGACATCGCTGAGACCGTCCGAGCCTGCGCAGGGGTTCCCGTCAAGGTGATCATCGAGACCGCCTATCTGACTCAGGAAGAAAAATCCGCAGCCGCCCTGGCCTCCGAGCGTGCCGGAGCGGCATTTGTGAAGACCTCCACAGGGTTTGCAACCGGCGTCCCTGTGACCGGAGCAACCGTGGAAGACATCCGCCTACTGCGGAACATCCTCCGCCCTACCACGAAGATCAAGGCCTCAGGTGGGATCCGAGATCTGGCAGGGGCCATAGCCTTGATCGAGGCCGGGGCTGACCGGCTGGGAACTTCGAGCGGAGTCACCATCTTGAAAGGCCTGAGCGCCTCGGGAGCCTACTGATGAGCAAGCGCGTGTTTTGGATCGTGATGGATGGACTCGGAGTCGGCGAAGCCCCGGATGCCCCCGCATTTGGAGATACGGGATCGAACACACTCTCGAACCTGGCTGCGTCGACACTGAAGAGCCAGGGAAGACCCCTTCGAATTCCGCATCTATTAGGTATGGGTCTTGCCCGGGTCACTCCGGTGGCGGGAACTTCCGAACCCGCTCAGATCTGCGGCGGTTACGGAAAAGCTCTCGAAAAATCCGCGGGAAAAGACACCACCTCGGGACACTGGGAGATGGCGGGTCTCGTGGTCAAGGATGCCTTCCCGGTTTACGAGCAAGGGTTCCCCGATGCCGTGGTGGAGCGCTGGGTCCGCGAGAATAAGCTTCCCGGGGTTCTTGGCAACCATGCCGCTAGTGGCACGGAAATCATCGAACAACTCGGCCCTGAGCACATGCGTACCGGGAAACCGATCCTCTATACATCGGCGGACAGCGTCTGGCAGGTGGCGGCCCACGAGGAGACCTTCGGACTCGAGCGGCTGTACGAAGTCTGTAAATCAGCTCGGGAAATCTGCGATGAACTGAACCTCGGTAGAGTGATCGCACGTCCCTTCATCGGAGACCCATCCAAGGGAGCTCCATTCAAACGGACCTACAATCGGAAAGATTACGCCCAACTCCCCTTTGGCCCCACCGTACTCGACCGTCTGACTGAAGCAGGTGTACCGGTTCTTGGGGTTGGCAAGATTTCGAACATCTTCGCCGGCATCGGTGTGCCACGCAACATCGATACGCGTGGAAACACGGACGGATTGCGCGTGATGCTCGAGTGCATGGACCGTGAAGCCGCCGGACTCATTTATGTGAACCTCATCGACTTCGACATGCTCTACGGACACCGTCGCGATGTTCCGGGATTTGCCGCGGCACTGGAGGAGTTTGATCTCGCACTCGGCGCGATGATGGCCAAAGCCGGTCAAGAGGACCTGTTCATCCTCACTGCCGATCATGGCAACGATCCCACCTATCGGGGAACCGACCACACCCGCGAATTCGTCCCGGTCCTCGCCTGGTCGCCAAGAATGAACCAAGGAGTCGATCTCGGCATCCGGAAATCCTTCGCCGACATGGGGGCCACCATCGAGGAGGCCCTGACCGGTAAGCAATCGACACTGAGCGGTTCATTCCTCAAACACCTTTTTTGAAAGCAGGTCTATATGACATCTTCCTCCACCCTGTCCATTCCCCAACTCATCCAGAAAAAGCGCGACAACACACCCCTCGCTCCAAACGAGATCGAACGCATCATCAGAGGTGCGGTTTCGAAGGAGATCCCGGACTACCAGCTGAGTGCCTTTTTGATGGCGACCTACTTCACCGGCATGACTTTTGACGAAACCGCCACCCTCACGCGCTCCATGGTCGACTCCGGCGAAACCGTGGATCTCTCGAAGATCAAGGGTGCCAAAGTCGACAAACACTCGACAGGCGGCATCGGCGACAAGGTTTCGATCATCTTGGCTCCTCTCGCCGCAGCCTGCGGTTTGAAAGTGCCGATGATGGCCGGTCGGGGTCTCGGCCACACCGGTGGGACCATCGACAAGTTGGAGGCCATCCCCGGGTACAAGACCGTTCTCTCGCGTGATGAGTTTTCGCGGATTCTGAACGACGTCGGATGCGCCATCATCTCGCAAAGTGAGAAGATCGCACCTGCAGACCGGATCTTCTACGCCCTTCGCGATGTGACGGCGACCATCGAGTGCATTCCACTCATCACGTCTTCGATCCTCTCTAAGAAAATCGCAGAAGGGGCGAACGGCCTCGTGATGGATATCAAAGTCGGCAACGGCGCCTTCATGAAAAAGAAAACCGAAGCCATGAACCTGGCCCGGACCCTGCGGGCGGTGGCAAAACGCTCCAAGGTCGAGCTACGGGCGACCCTGACCAACATGGACCAACCTCTCGGTTACGCTGCGGGGAACGCTCTCGAAATTTACGAGTGCATCGAAGTCATGAAGAACGAAGATCTGAATCCCTACCAGCTCCGCTCATCGGATCTCCGGGAACTCACCTTGCACCTTTGCGCCCACATGCTGGAGATCGGAAAAGTAGTCAAATCTCACGCCGAAGGTCGCAAACTCGCCGCTAAAAGACTCGAAGACGGCTCGACATGGAAGAAGTTCAAGGAAATGGTCGCTGCGCAAGGCGGAGATGTATCGACTCTCGAAGAACCTTGGCGCTACATGAAGTCGGACAAAGTCGTTGACATCCGGTGCGGAAAGAAAGGTTACGTGACGGAGATGCAGTCGGAAGATATCGGCAGATTGCTGATTCAACTCGGTGCCGGCCGGAACCGCGTGGGTGAGCCGATCGATCACTCGGTCGGGCTCTTCTTCCACAAGAAACTCGGAGCCATGGTGAAGCCCCAGGACACCCTGGTCACTGTTTTCGGAAATAAGACCACCGATTTCGATTTGATCGCGTCTCAGATCCACTCTATGATCAAAATCAGCGCCGCTAAAAAAACCGCGCCGAAACTGATCCTGGAGGCGAACGTCAAATGATCGATGAGACCCTGAAGAGTCTTGCCATCCGCGCGATGGATCACTCGTACTCGCCCTACAGCAAGAAGCAAGTCGGAGCGGCCATCCGTCTTTCGAACGGCAAGATCTACACCGGCTGTAACATCGAGAATTCCTCGTACGGCGGCACGGTGTGTGCCGAACGGGTCGCCGTTTGGAAAGCCGTGAGCGAAGAAGGACCCGGCATCGAGATCACAGAAGTGGCCGTCGCCACGGATGCCGATCCTCCCTGGTCTCCTTGCGGGCTGTGCCGGCAGGTCATCAACGAGTTTGTGGCAAAATCCTGTCACGTGCACCTGGTCAACAAGACCGGGACCGTCAAGACCCATACTCATCACGAGCTTCTTCCCCACGGATTCGACCGGAGCGCTCTCGAGCGTTCCTGATTCTCCTTTGCTCCCCCCAATCCTTCATGGGACACTGAACGAAACGCATTGTTCTCTGGATTCAGGATGAATCCTCAAATGCCCGAACCAAACGAATTCAACGGAGGAATTCTCATGCTTCGATCGTTCATCGCCCTGTTCGCGCTCTTCATCGGCCTCGCAGGCCAGGCAAACGCCCAGGGTTCCAGCCAGCCCAAAGAGTGGACCTTCTTGGTCTACTTGAACGGCTTCAACAACCTAGACCAGTTCGGTGCCCTCAACATCAACCAAATGGAGCGGATCGGCTCCACCGATCGCGTGAATGTGATCGTCCAGTGGGCCAGTCTGCAAACCAAGACGGTGAAGCGCCTAGTAGTCCGCAAAGATAACGACTTTAACAAGGTCACCTCCCCCATCGTAGAGAATCTGGGTCGCGTCGACATGGGTGACTGGCGCACACTGGTGGATTTCGTCCGTTGGGCGAATCAGAAGTATCCCGCTCAAAAAATGTTCATCGATGTCTGGAATCACGGAAGCGGCTGGCACGGAAAGCGTGACGGGAGCATCATCCAACCCATGGACATCAGCTACGATGATCTCTCCGGGAACCGGATGACCACGAAGCAGCTCGCTCTTGCCATGTCGGAATCTGCCAAAATCCTCGGGCACAAGGTGGATCTTTACGCTTCCGACGCATGCTTGATGGCCATGGTCGAAGTCGCTCACGAAATGAAAGACTCGGTCAGTGTCTATGCCGGATCTGAAGAAGTCGAGCCGGGTGCGGGCTGGCCCTACGACACCTTCCTCGCTCGCTGGAATGCTCTCCAGGTCGCCAGTCCCCAGGAAGTCGCCAAAGCACTTTCCAAGGAATACGTGAAATCCTACCAGGGCTCTTCGAGTGCTGTGACCTTCTCGGCCTTCGATCTCGATCGCCTCGCGCCCTTGACCCGCAACATCCGTGAGTTCGCTGACTCATTCAAGAGCTTGAATGCCACAGCGGTCAAGCAGGTCTTGAAAGCCGCTGAAAACTCCCAGAGCTTCACCAATTCGGACTATGTGGATTTCGTCGACTTCTTGAACAACGTGAAGAATGCCGGGATCTCCTCGCTCGACACAGGCATCCTGAGCCGCCTCGCCTCCTCGACCGGTGACTTCATCATCGCCAATGACACCTACCGGTTCCCGAGGGCTTATGGCATGGCGATCTGGATTCCGACTTCCCGCTACGAATACGCCCAGCATGCGGACCTTTACTCGCAGCTGAGCTTCGACCAAACCACCCGGTGGGGTGATGTCCTGAAGTCGATGCTGAAATAACGGGTCCTGACGGACGCAGGAACGGGGGCCTTCCGAGGTCCCCGTTTTTTTTTCACTTGCGGGGTCAAGTTTTTGACTTCTGCTACCGATACGCTTCGAAAGGAGATCGGACATCATGACTCCCACCCCACCCCCTTTCCGACACTACCCGGTCACACCAGCGGGATTTTGGATCCGCTTTGCTGCATTCCTGGTCGATTTGGCCACGGTGATGGTTGCAGTGAATCTGGTCCAGCTCGGTTTCCGGAGCCTGCAGGCCCCTCCCTGGATCTGGTCGGCAGTGAATTTTGTTTTCACCATTTTGTACTTCGGATTCTTTTATTCAAGAAAGGGCGCGACCCCCGGAAAATGGACCTTCGGCATTCGGGTCCGCCACCAAGGCCATCATCCGGGATTCTTCCGGAGCATCCTCCGCGAAACATTGGGTAAAGCCTTTTCGGTGATCCTGTTATTTGGTGGATTTGTGATGAGCGCTTTTCGCAAGGACAAGCTCGCTCTTCATGATCTGGTTTTTGGAACTAGAGTGATCAAGAGCGCCCCCCTGCAACCCGCCTGGGTCGCGGCAGCGATCACCGTGTTCATCCTGAACGCTAGCCTGACTGGAGCACTCATCCAGAAAATCAGGAATGAAAATCGCGCCCCGGCCTCGATCACGAAGCCGTAAGCCGGCGTTCACTCTTCTGATTCGGAGTCATCCCCTTCTCGGGTTTGGATGCGGATCTTAACCATCCAGCCCTCGTCGAGGGGATCTTCTTTCAAGAGAGATGGCTCGTCGATCAGGGACTCGTTCACTTCAGCGACTCCACCGTCGACAGGACTGATCAATTCGAAATTTTGCTTTTCTCCCTCGATTTCGCAAATCACGTCATCCTGGAATAAATCTTCCCCTTCGGTGGGAAGCGATACCGACTGGATCCCCCCGATCTCTTCGAGTCCCTTTTCGGTGAGCCCGATTGTGACCAATCCGCCTTTTTTACGGAACCAGATGCGTCCATCGTCGTATTCGTTCATGCTATCCTCACTTTTTTCCCGGCTTTCGAGACAAGAAAACCGTATCTTCGTGTTTGATTCGAATCTCGAGCCAGTGATCCTGAGCGGTTTGAAAGGTATTCCATTCAAATTCGGGTTGAACATAAATCCGTTTCGACTTCCCAGGGATCGCCCATTCGACTTTCCATTTCGGAGCCTTCGGGTCCTCCGCTTTGTAGAACACCACCTTCACCTTCCCGGTGCGCCTTGGGCCTACTTCGATCCCTCGCCACTCTCCTGCGAGTTCCTTTTCGGACAGGGGCTTCAATGCTGTTTGATTGCTGGTCTTTGCTCCATTCATCGATGGTACAGAAACGGACGCAAGGGTCTCCGGGCGTTTCCGTTTCAAGAGTGAAGGATCGGCCTGCTCATCAAGAACCCGGACAACCCAATCTTCTTTTTCGTTTGCCCGGAAGCGAGCCAGCATCGGGCCTGCCTTGTTCGGACTCACATGATCCCGAATCGCAAGGGCCAGCGCCTTCCGGATGTGAGGATCGGGGGATGAAAGGTGCGGTTCAATGAACTCGAGCGACGCATCCCCTTGCGAGCACACATAGGCCGAAAGCAGTTTCTTCTTCATTACGGAATTCTGCTCTTTTTCCGCGTCTGAGCGGAGAAGCTCGCCCACGGATGGATCGCTAAAGTGCGACAACCCGTCGATCAGCCAGCTTTTTTCGTAGGAAGACTTCGTCTCCTGGTACATTTGGCGGATCACCGGAAGCGCTTCTGCCCCCAACCGTTCCCAAAACGGTCCGGGAGGCTCGGGGTGTCTTTGGGACATTTGGCTTCGGATCTCATTCCGGATCTCGTCCTGAGAAAGAGCCCAAGTCTTCGGTAAACTGAACAACCATGCGATCCACAAACACGCACCGATCAATCCGATTCTTTTCATCCGTACATTCATCAGCGTACCAGAGGGCTCCACTGCAACATGGCCGATGACTGGGGGGAGAAGAGGTTTCCGTCCTCTTTCCATTCACCGATCGCATTCAGTTGGCGGTTCTTGGTCGTGTACCACATCACATGATTGAATTGGCATTCTTTCACCGAGGGACAAAACTCCCGGGGCATGTCGGAATTTCGATCCGAAAAAGCTCCGGTCTGCGTCGCAGGGGCGAGATCAATAAAGGAAGAAAATGCAGTGGCGGTCATATAGTCAATGGATGTCACCAAATCACATGCGGACTTACATGAGGTTCCAGACAATGGCGATGCCTGCGTGGTGGTCGTATCCTCGAAGTAGCACACCCGTTGACTCATGCCTCCGCTCGAATTCTTGACACACCGGGGGGTGTCGTTCAAAACATCATGATTCAGAGTGGGCCCAGATGAATTCTCCGTCGGATGATTCAGCCCCAGATAATGACCGAGTTCATGGGCGATGGTTGCAGCCATCTCCAAAAAATCACCCTCCTGATGTTTTCTATGGCAGTTGCTCACTGTACATTTCGGATTGAATGCCCCCAAATCTCCGCCGCTCGAGAACGCGAGCCCACTGGTCTGGGTGCCATGGACGGGAGGCCCAAGAATGCCACCCGAAACTCCAAGAATTCTCAGAGTAGAACTTCTGTATGGAATGTCACTCACCAAAAAAATATTGATCGCGCTGCCCGAGGAAGATGCAAGAGCATCGGCTTTGGAACCAATCTCGAACATATTCCCAAGATCGAGATAATTGACCTGCGCATACTGGGTCCCTCCATTGGCATTGGACCACTCGAAAACATTGAGTGAGTTGATGCCGATGTTCGCACCACTTGCTTCCTTAAGGAGGCGATTCACTTCTTTGAACAAGAGATCCAGATTTCTGGAACCTGCAGTGCTGAGAGAGTCATTGATATTTTCATCCCCCACCAGAATCAGATTGATGTTGACCCCGCCATTCACCGCAAGAGAATCGCGTTGGGCAGAATCCTTTTTCACAATGACTGTGACCTTGAGACCGGAAAGAAGATTGTCTACTGAGCCCCCGGAATCAGACATCAGGACATATTTGGCAAAGTACTGGCCGGCTGGGAGTGCCCCTGACATCGGACAATCCCAACCGTTCACACTTGAATCGCAACGTGGAAACGAATTGGTGGTCGCATATCCGTAGGGAGGAATCTGATGCTGATCCCAGTCATTACGGCCCCCGAAAGAGCTGCCCGTGTCGACTGTACAACTGGCGTTCGCATCACAATACCCCCCCGAACAAGTCCACATCCCCTGACTCACACAACCCGAGCTCAGCTTGACAAAATTGATGGTGGGGCCCGAGTTCGGCACCACATAGAATTCTTTCAGAACAGGATAAGCCCCCCCTAAGGAAAGGGGATAGTCTTGGGTTTCTGCCACCAATGTCATCGAACCCAGGGGACCGAAATCACTTGCAGCATAGGTGCCGAGATTGACCAGCAACTCCTTGCTTCCCCAAGCCTGATCAAATTGTACCATGCCCACGTTGGTGAAATAGAGCTCCGTCTGGGTCACTGCCACGGTGCCCTTGATCACCGCGTTTCCCACAACACTCGAGTTCGGAGAATAACGACCGGACTCTAATCGCGCCCCCACAAACGGAACTGGATCACTTTTTTTGGAACAGGACCCCAAACCGGCCGAAATCAGAACCAGGAGAAGTGACAACACATGAATGGATCTGATTCCCACCTCAACTCTTCGGCTCACCGGATTCCCCTCTTGAATGATTATACTCTCGAGTGCCATGCGCGACCAAAGCCGTTAAATCAATGACATCAGTGAATCAGGCGTGAACCCGGTAAGGATTGCGGATTCCGGTCCATTGGTTCAATTCGGCTTGGATTTTTCCCTCGTGAATCCGCACCAGAACGAAGGTGGGATGAAACGGCTCACCGATATGTCGCCAATCGAGGTAGACCATTTTTGTCCAAGTTCCGCAGTTGAGGTATTGACGGCCCCGATCGTATACGCGGTGCATAGGCAAATGAGTGTGCCCCATCACCACGGTATGCAGCTCCGGATCAGCACTGAGCAGATCCCGCGCCTGGTCCTCAAGATCGAGGAACAAGGAGCGTTCCTGAGAGAGCGTCTGCATGGTCCGCTTGAATCCGAACAAGGAAGGGGATCTGCTCATGATCCGTGTCTTCAAAAAATAGAACATCGAAAGGAGAATGAACTTGAGAGTGAAGACCGGATCAAAAAGAACACCGAAGAAAGCGAAGATCTTGAGCGGCCGGATCTTGTCCAGGTTCCCCCGTTCCCACTTGAGGCGGTTCACGATCTTCAGGATGTAAATGCTCCCCCAAGGGATATTGAGCACCCGCGTGCCGTTACTGAGTTCCATCAGGGGGTTCTTGAAATCCAACTGATTGCTCGCCTCGAACTGGTTTCCGTGTCGGATTTCAAGACCGTGGTCATAACGGATCCGGTCGGTGTCGGCGATGATCCTGACCTTCTGGCTCGGAAAAAATCCATCCGGATCCCACTCCCGGGTGATCCGCTCCCTGACTTTCTCGAAGAACAACTCGGCATCGTGATTGCCGATCAAATAGGTGATCCGTTTGCCGGGCTTGGATGCGAACTTCCGGAGAGCGGCCATGACCCGGGAATGCCCGGCCAGGATCGCCTCGCACTTGGTCAGGGCGATCTCTTCGGTGATGCCCTCCTCGAACTCCCCCAGGTAGGGGACATTGAGGAAGTCGAAAAAATCCCCATTGATGACCAACTCCACTTCGGCCGGTCCGGACGGCCCCTCTCCGTACACCCCGGATGAAAAAAACTCGAAGAATTCGCACATCTCGCCATCGTGGAAAAAGTCCTCGTGAGGATTGAATTTTCCGTCGAAATAGCGTCCCGCCGAAAGGTGGCAATCGCTGATGATGATTTTGAAGTGTTCGCCCACTTCGACCTATCCTAAGGCCCCATCCCCCCCTCCTTCAAGGTGGAATCCGCCCCCGATGACCGACTGATTGACTTCGGGCCCGGAAATGAGTAAGATCCCGCCCATGGCAGAAAAAGGAAAGAAGTGGCCCGACAACTCCAAAGGCAAGTTTTACGTGGATGACCAGTGCATCGACTGCGACGCTTGTCGCTCCGAAGCGCCGGATCACTTCACCCGAAACGACGAGCACGGCTACTCTTTCGTATTCAAGCAGCCGACCACCCCGGACGAAGTCGCCCGCGCACAAGCCGCTCTGGAAGCCTGCCCCGTCGAAGCCATCGGTAAAGACGGAGAATAAGGCCCAAGTGGTGGCTCAGTAGCCGAGTCGCTTCAGGTAGTCTTCAACTGAAGGTGACCCATCGAGATTACCGGAGTCGACCACGGCACCGGCCACGGACTGGATCGTCTGGGTTTCGAGTTCTGCTTTTTTGGAGGGCTCCACCGGACCGGCCGAAGCACTCGCCCCTGCCGGAGCTTGCTTTCTCGGGGCGGAATCCGGCGTGGACTGGAGAATGCCCATCATGTGACTGCGAATCTGCGAGAGTTCCCGCTCGAGCTTTTCCACCTGGGTTTCAGCGGCGGCACAACGCTCGGAAGAATCGAGCAATTGGGCTGCAACGCTTTCGTTCTTCATTTTCAGGTCCCAAATCTGATTGGCGAATTTGACTTCAAGTTCGGAACGGAGCTCGTTCTGCTTTTGGGAATGCTGCTGGACCAATTGTCCCCGCAGCACCTTCTGAGCTTCGATTTCCTTGTGAAGAGACTCAATCACCATGTTCTTGTCGAGAATTTCATTCCGAAGATTTTCAGTCTCGAGTTTGAGCAACTGCATCTGATCGGTCAGCTCTCCAACGTGACTTTGATAAATCTTGGCCTGCGATTGGGACTCATGCTTCAGATCCAGGAGTTTTTGCTCCATGCGACCGCGCTCTTCTTCCACCTTTTGGACATCGTAAGCAAAGGAATCGAGGCGGATCATCGCCTCGGTGCGCTTGTCCTGCCAATTTTGCAAGGAACGGCGCGCCTCGGCAATCGCATGAACCAGGTCATCCAAACGCGCTGAATTGATGTTCGTATTGGGATCTTGCATGGCTGAACAACTCCTGTTTCCATTGTGCGACGGATCGCATCCAGAACCAATAGGCAATTTTTACTTACCTTATCAGGGATGCCCGTCATAAGCTATGGCCATGAAGTCCCTTTGTACCCTCTTCTGCCTCGTCCTGCTCGGTTGGGCGCCAGCCTCTGAGGCACTTGAAGTCAGCACCTGGGGGGGGCTCCTTTACGCGGCGCCATCGGAATCGATTCAGGGGGTGGATCAAGGATGGACAGGAAGCGCCGGGTACGGCTTTGGCGTGAATGCACTTCTTCCTCTTTGGGAAAGCCCCTTCAGCCTCGAAAGTGGTGTCTCCATTTTGAATGAGGCCAGCGAGCGGTCAGATTCCGGCCTATCCAGCACGCGTAAAACCGAGTGGATCCAGGTTCCTCTCCTACTCCACTACCACTTCGACAGTACGATGAGTCTCGGAGCCGGGGGTTATGCGGGTTTTGCTCGGGGAATGGTGAGCACCATGGATCCGATCAGTACAGTCAACCAACCCTATGACACCGCCCAAATGCAAACCCTCGACCTCGGGCTCTTGATCGACCTTCGCGCCAGATTCCGTTTATCTGAGTCCTTCAGCTTCATCCTTGATGCACGCTATCAGCATGGATTCCAGGATCTCTCGACCATCACGACCAAGACCCTCTTTGCACGATCCATCCACATGCTGGGCGGTTTCTCGTACCGATTCGACTAAAGCTTCAGTTCGAACCAATCCCTAACTGTCATCAAGGCACGGGGATCCGAAGGTGGCGAATGACTTTCATGGGAGATCTGAACAAACTCGACCCCAGCCCGATGAGCCGATTCCATTCCAGCCAAGGAGTCCTCAAAAACAATCACCTGCTCCCGATCCACACCGAGATCCGCCATGGCTTGGAGATAGGGAGCCGGGTCAGGCTTGCTCCCAGGATACTCACCCGCGGCCCAAATCCGCTCGAAGGCATCCGATAGACCCCAAGACTCCAAAATGGCCTCGACCTCGTGACGCTCGGAACCTGTCACGATCCCGACGAACCCGGCCTTGGCTTTGAGCTCCGGAAAACGTTCGAGAAACCCCGGTACAAGCGGAACACCTTCCGAGAACCGTGCCCGGTATCGACTCTGGAACTCCTGCCGCAAAACATCCTCTTCTGGCAGCCCCAGCCCGAGACGCCGCCCCTCGCCCACCATCTGCCTCACCGCGGACTTCCAGGTTTTACCCACGATCATCTGAGGAAAGGCCTCGGGGACCACGATCTTCAGCTCGGAAAAGTAAGACTCGATCGCCTGGCGGGCCAGGACCTCGGTCACCACAATGGTTCCATCAAAGTCGAACAGCAGGATTCTCCGGTCCACTTCCAGCCTAGGTTCAGATGTCATGCTTACATTTTTGCAAAATTCCGGCTTTTTTTCGAACTTTTTTTCTTGCCACCCCGTGGATCCTTTTCTAAAAATGAACCTCAAAGGAGACAATATGGCTAAAAAAGCTGCTAAGAAGAAATATTCTTTCATCAATGAGCTCTACGAAGGCGTCATGGGCATCACAGAAGTGTCCAAGAACGGCTCCATCAAGATCAAACGCTCCGAACTCAAGGAACTGGTCGAAACCACTTTCACCAAAGGCGCCAAGCTGGCCGCGAGTGGCGAGCGCATCCGCTTTCCCGTGATCGGCGCCCTCGTCCGTCGTGAAGTGAAGGCCCGCAAAGCCGGAAAAGGCACCAATCCTTTCACCGGTGAGACCATCGACGTGAAAGCACGCCCGGCCTCCAAGAAGCCCCGCTGGTCCTTCCCGAAGACCCTGAAGGATACTTTCGCCGACAAGAAAAACTGGTAATCCGTTTTTAGTTTTTTAGCAGGAGAAGGGGACGGATCTTCCGTCCCCTTTTTCATAGGGAGTGAGAGAACCATGAAACTCGTGACACTGAAAGCAGCCGACCGCACCCATCATGTCGGAGCCTTGCTCGATCCGGGAACCACACCTGGTACGGGACGGATCCTGGATTTCGACGTACTCGACTCCCGCGCTTGGACGCGTGACATGTTGGAGTTCATCCGGAATTCGGATGAAGCCCTGCCGTGGGCCAAGGGATGGATCGAAAAAGCCAAAGCAGGACTGGTCCCCGCCTCGGCCATCGTGCCTGAATCCGAAGCCTGGTTGGTCTCACCGGTCCCCTCCCCCGTCTCCTGCCGGGACGGCTACGCGTTCCGACAGCACGTCGAAAGTGCCCGCAGGGGACGTGGTTTGCCCATGATTCCCGAGTTCGACGAATTCCCCGTTTTCTACTTCACCAACCACCTGGCCATCACCGGCCCGGGCGAGGTGTACGTGATGGAAAAAGCCCTCGATCGTCTCGATTTTGAGCTCGAAGTGGCGATTGTGATCGGCAAAGAAGGACGGAACATCCCGGCCTCCCGTGCGGACGAACACATTTTCGGATACATGATCATGAACGATTGGTCGGCGCGTGAATTCCAGACCCAGGAGATGAAGCTGAATCTGGGCCCGGCCAAAGGGAAGGACTTTGCCACGAGCCTCGGTCCCTATCTCGTGACCCGGGACGAACTCGAATCGCATCGGATCACCGGACCGAACGGAGACCGCTACGATCTGGTCATGAAGGCTTTTCACAACGGCAAACAGGTTTCCTCCGGAAATCTGAAGGACATGAACTGGACTTTCGGCCAGATCATCGAGCGTGCCTCCTATGGTGTGACCTTACGGCCGGGTGAAGTGATCGGGTCGGGAACCGTGGGAACCGGGTGCTACATGGAACTGAATCTCACCACCCAGAAAGACGCACCGGTGTGGATCCATCCCGGCGATGAGTTCACACTCGAGGTTCAGGAACTCGGAACCCTCGAAAACCGGATTGTCCGGGAACAAGCATGAGCGCCCACCCGGGACTGTACCGTCTGTTCCATTATTGGAGGTCGTCTTCTTCTTGGAGGGTTCGTTTCGGATTCTCATTGAAGGGGCTCCCCTACGAACCGATCGCGATCAGCCTCCTGGACGGAAGCTCCGAGGCACCAGAACACCTGGAACGAAACCCAGCAGGATTTGTTCCGGTGTTGGAAATCCCTGGGAATGATCACCACCGCCTGACGGAGAGTCTGGCCATTCTCCTTTACCTCGAGGAGCGCCACCCGGAAACTCCGCGACTCCTTCCGGAGGATCCCTATCTGAAAGCCAGGTGTTGGGCCCTGGCCGAAACCGTCAACGCAGGAATCCAACCGATCCAGAATCTACCTGTCCTTCACCGTCATTCTACGGATCCGGAAGAACAGAAAAACTGGGCCCGGCACTTCATCCGGAAAGGCTTGGAGGTGTATGAGACCTTGTGTGCACCGATCCGTGGGCGGTTTTCGGTTGGGGACCATCCCACCCTGGCCGATCTTTGTCTGTCTCCCCAGCTCTACAATGCCGATCGCTACCAGGTGGATTGGTCGGATCTGACTCATCTGGTGGAAATCGAGCGTGCTTGTCGGGAGCTCCCGGCTTGGACCGAGTCCCACCCGGATCGCTTCAAACCCAGTGACTTCAAGGGCTGATTTCAGGCTTGTCGGGCAAGATGACCCGTGTCACACTGTCGTGCGGGAGGGGACCATGAATCAAAACTTGAAACGATTTTTCCGAGGCCTGTGTGCGATCCTGGTCCTGACTTCGCTCAACGCGTGCTCTCGTGCCAAAGATGAACTGACCGGAGGGAATCCTTTTCCAACGGTGCAAAGCTTCCCGATTGAAGCCTCGAAATTGAAGAATTGCCGTTTCCAGACTGCCAACCCCGTCTACTCACAAGGGCAGCGCATCTCAGACAACCGGATTTCTTGCGACGAAGGAGTCCCACGCTCGGTCCAGATTCTCGGACCCACGCCTCTCCCCTCCGGGCTTCAATTCTCCATGGACAAGATCGCCCTCATCGGAATCCCGGGTGAAAAGATCTCGAACGGAAACTACAGTTTCTATCTCGAAAACGAAGCGGGCTACGTCATCCTCAAAATGGCCCTCACTGTGAAGTAATCGTTGCATTGGCCCCCTTTTAAGCTATCACTGTGAGGTGCTTTCCTCTCTGTTTTTGCTACGATTTCTGAGCTTGATTGGCCTTTGCTCGATGGTGAATGGACTCTCAGCACTCCATGCGCAGGCCTCGACCGGAGAGCTCCGTTGGGCGGCAGACGCCAAAGCAGGGGCTCCCTACATGTTTGTCGATCCCGAGAATCCAAAGCAGTACCGGGGATTCGAGTTCGACATGCTTTCTGAGCTCGCAGGAAGGATGGGGAGAAAGCTCGTCTTCGTCCAGAACGAGTGGGACTCTCTCATTCCGGGCCTTGAGCGTGGTGATTATGATGTGGCAGCGAATGGCATCGAAATCACTCCCGAACGAGAAAGGGAAGTTGGATTTTCACGTCCTTATTATGCGACTTTCGAGCAACTGATTGTCCGAGCGGGTGATCACACCATCAGTGGACTGGCCGATATCGGAACCAAGAAGATCGGGACACTCCGGGCCTCCTTGGCCCACTCCATCCTCCAGAAACAGACCCGAGCCCAGGTGGTGTTTTACGAAGAGGAGTCCTCGGGTTACGCCGATGTTGAGCGTGGGCGGATCGACGGATTCTTCATCGATTATCCCATCGCGCTTTACTATGCGGTCCCCAATCCGAGCCTCAGGATCGCTGGACCGCCGGTCGGATCGATGCTCTACGGAATTGCGGTGTCCCATAAGAACCGGCCATTGCTCGATGAGATCAACACCCATCTCGATGCGATGAAAAATGACGGGGCGGTCAACCGGATCCTGGCGAAGTGGAATCTCCTTCACCCGCACACCACCGAGGCACTCGGTCTACCGGGCCGGCTGGAGAACGATCCATCCGAAATGGAAAAAGTGATCGGCCAAAAGACTCGCCCACTGACCTTCCGTGAAAGAATGACCCGCTATCTGGATCTGCTCCCCCTCCTTTTGAAAGGTGCTTGGCGCTCACTCGAAATCTCAGTGGTCGCGATGTGCGTGGCCATTCTCTTCGGACTCTTACTCGCCGTCCTCCGCCTCTACGGAAACCTAGCCTGGTCGAAGATCGCCCAGATCACGATCGAAATGATCCGGGGTACG
This sequence comes from Pseudomonadota bacterium, assembly GCA_027491115.1. GTDB lineage: Bacteria > Bdellovibrionota > UBA1018 > UBA1018 > CAIMNF01 > CAIMNF01. The sequence continues at coordinate 79,712 of JAIXWV010000027.1, read as the reverse complement.
CCTCTCCTCATCCAACTGTACCTGATATTTTTCGGTCTCCCCCACCTCGGCATCCAGTTCTCGCCTTTTTGGGCGGCAGTGCTCGGCCTCGGACTCAATTACGGTGCTTACGAGGCTGAGAATTATCGCGCCGGGATTGAAGCGGTACCAAAAAGTCAGATCGAAGCGGCTCATGCCCTTGCTCTGAGTCCGGTTCAACGGTTCGTCCATGTGATCTTCCCCCAAGCTTACCGGATCATCCTGCCGCCCATGACCAACGATTTCATCTCACTCATCAAGGATTCTTCCCTGGTTTCAGTGATCACGATGGTGGAACTGACCACGGTCTACTCCCAGCTGGCATCGACCTATTTTGACCACCTCGGACTCGGTGTCCTGGTGGCAGCCCTCTATTTCATTATCGGTTATCCCTTTGTGCGCCTTGCACGACGTCTGGAAAAGAATCTGAAACGGAAACTCGCATGAGCATGCCCGGAACCGTCTCGATGGCATTCTATCTCCTGTGTTCGCTGATCGGTATGGGCCCGATGAATATCGGCTTTGGCATGCTACTTGGGTTTTTCGTGGCCGCCCGCTTGCGTTCCGGCCGGTCCGTTCCTGCTCAGGCACTCGATATTCCGGGTACCCGCACTTTCGCCCTGGTCTCAGCCCTCCTCGGTGTGAGTTGCGTGGTGAGCCTGCTTGCCATGCACATTTGGCCCCATTCCTATGCCGGGCATGCTCCAGTCCTCAGTTTCCGTGCATTCGAGAAGCTCTGGTACCTCCTGATTCCTTTTCTGTTTGTCTCGGCCTTCCAGACCCACGCAGCAAATTCCCTACCGGCACTCAACTTTCTCCGCCGCGTCTGGTGGGGGACCCTCCTCGCCCTGCTTCCGGTCGCCATCATCCAGTTCCTGACCGGTTGGCCGAAACCCCAGGTCATTCCCACCAATCCAGACCGCTTCCATGCGATCCTGTTCCTGGGCCATCACCTTTCTGTCTCAAGTGTGATTCCCTTTCCGACCTTCACCGCCCTCGCAGTCGCCCTCGGGGCCTGGCAGCGGGATCGAAAGCTCCCCTGGTTCCCGGCATCGGTGGGAGTCTCCGGCTTGATCATCCTCTTCCTCAGCTACGCACGAACCGCGTGGCTCGCGATTCCGATCGGCTTGATTCTGCTGTTCGTGAAGTACCTCAAACCGAAGGTGCTGTTGGCCAGCTTGATCGGACTGGCCCTGACCCTGGGGCTGGCCTCACAAACACCCGCGATGAAGGAAAGGATCCGGAACAGCATGGGCATCCAGGACCGGTTCAGGCTGTGGGAGGCCAATCTAGACTATTTCAAGCAGCGACCTGTCACGGGAATCGGATGGTTGGCGACACAGGAGATGTCGCAATATTACTTCAAAGAAAAGGACCCCGAGCATTACAAAGAATATTTCTGGGGACATGCCCACAGCAATTATTTCGAGATGCTGGGCGGAGCCGGACTCCTCGGTTTGATCGTCTATCTGGTCTTTGTCGTGTTCACATTGAGATTCTCGTGGCAAACGGGGAGCATGGCGGATGAAGCCGGACTCCCGGGCTGGGGAGACACCAGCCGGGGAATCACGGTCGCTTTGGTCTTGCTTCATTTCAACGGATTGACCAATGTCACCTTCTGGGAGGGCAAGGTGCTCCACCAGCAGATGCTGTCACTGGGTCTGATCCTCACGATTCGCTCCATACTGGTGGGGAGAGGTCGTGCCATGCCTCAGGAGTCTTGAATGAAATCTTTCCAAAAAAAGAGCTGTGCGGACTGTGGTAGCCGGAGCCAGAGCCTGCTTTGCTCACTCAAGGGAGAAGAGCTCAAGCAGATCGATGAGGCCAAATTCCACCAACACTTCAAAGCCGGGCAAAATCTGTTTTTTTCGGGCAATCCGGCGTCCGGCATCTTCTGCATCATGTCCGGAACGGTGAAGCTCGAACTCCAGGACGATCAGGGCAAAACCCAGATCGCCCAAGTTTACGGATCAGGTTCCATGGTCGGGTACCGGGCGCTCTTCAGTGACGAACCCTACATGAGCTCTGCCATCGCGTCCGAACCGGTCGAGGTTTGCTTCATCCCGAGATCCACCATCCTGGACTTGGTCGGAAAGAATCCGGAACTCGCCCTCAAATTCCTGAAACAATTGTCAGAGGATTTCAGGATGATGGAGGCCCGGATGCACCGGGTTTCCTCGACACCCGCTCCCGAACGGATCGCTGAAGCTCTTCTGTTCCTTCGCGAGAACTTTCACGAAAAGAACTGGACCCGAAAAGAGATCGCCGAATGGGCGGGAACCACAACCGAAACGGTGATCCGTACCTTGGGGCAGTTCGAAGAGGAAGGCTTGATCTCCCAAAAAGGAAGGAGCATCTCAATTTTGAATCGAGATGCTCTCTTCAAGCGGGCAAATATTTCAATCTGACTGATTAGTGATGGTGATGGCCGCCTTCACCGTGGGCATGGCCATGGGCGATTTCTTCCGCGGTCGCATTGCGGATCCCCATGACTTCCACGTCGAAGGTCAGGTCTTCACCGGCCAGGGGATGATTCCCGTCCAGCTTCACAGTCTCTCCCACGACTTCGATCACGCGGAACAACAAGACTTCGCCTTGAGGACCGTTGGCCTGAAACTGATCGCCTTCCTGGAGGTCTTCGGTGGTCGGAAGTTTGTCCTTCGGGACTTCGACGACCAATTGGTCATCAAAAGTGCCGTAAGCATCCGCAGCGGTGACTTCAATCTTGCGTTTGTCACCCACATTCAAAAGAGCCATTGCGCGCTCGAGTCCGGGAATGATCTGGCCCATACCTTCCAGATAAGCGAAGGGAGACTCTGAATCACGGGAGGTGTCGATCACTTCACCTGTGGAATCCGTAAGGGTGTAATGGAAGGAAATGACGCGTTGAGGTGCTGACATGGCAAAGGCCCTTTCTTGAAAAACGTTCCCCTGAGCCAATCACAAATCCTGATGGAAGTCAGTTAAATTCGTTATACTGAGTCCATGAACCGGCCCAAAATCCTCGTGCTTTATACCGGCGGAACGTTCGGAATGGATGAGAACCTCGAAATCCCTGATCTCTCCGCACCTGCCCTGAAGAAGCGCCTGTTGGCGCGGGTGCCGGAAATGACCCGAATCGCCGATTGCACCATCCGGGTGGTGTTCAATCTCGACAGTTGCCAGATGGGCTTTGAACACTGGTTCAAGTTGGCGACCGAGATCCGCTCGAGTTCCAAAAGCTTCGACGGAGTGGTGGTCTTGCACGGCACCGACACCCTCGCCTATACCGCGGCAGCTCTCTCCATGCTGCTGAGCCCCTGCCCCCGTCCGGTGGTCCTGACCGGTGCCCAAAAGCCGCTCTATTCACTCCGCAACGATGCCCGCACGAACCTCTTGACCGCTTTGGAAGTCGCCGGACAATGCCCAAGGGAATTGAAAAACCGCGTGATGGTTGCCTTTCATGACGAGGTCTACCTGGGGAGCCGGGTCAGGAAGCACAGCGCTTTTGATTTCGGAGCCTTCGAGAGTCCACGGTTCCCACGCCTGGCCCGCGTCGGGAGTGGAATCCACTATGAGTCGATTGTACGCTCGCTTCCGAAGATCCGGAAACAATCTCCCTGGGTCGACTCACTCCCTTCCATTCCAATCTCCCTTCCTCGCATTTTGAAGACTGAAGTCACTCCGCGGTTTCCCTCGGAGTGCTTTGAAGACGCTTGGCTGAGACACTTGGATTCCATCCTTCTGACCCTTTATCCCTCGGCAACGGCCCCTACGATGCACCCGGACTTCATGGACTTCATCCAACGGGCGGAAAAAAATGGTACGCGCCTCCTGGCCATCACCGAGCGCTCTCACGCTCCTGTCCACATGGACTCCTACGAGTCGGGGAAAATTCTGAAAAAAGCGGGAGTCAAATGGTGCGCCGACCTCACCCCCGAAGCCGCCTATGTAAAGGCCATACTGACCCACTTACTTGCCCCTGCACCAAAAGCTTTTGACCGGCTCTGGGACCGCCCTCTCTCCGACGAAACCGGCGGAGCAGTCTGAGATCAAACTCCCTTGAATCCCCTGCGGTGTACTGGGGTCACACCCAGATTACGAATGGCATCTTGATGGGCCGGGGTGGGATAGCCTTTGTGGCGCGCCAAACCGTAGCCCGGATAGGCGACATCGAGTTCACTCATCAAACGGTCCCGATGGACCTTGGCAAACACAGAAGCCACGGCGATGGACAGACACTTCAGATCCCCTTTGATGAGAGCCGATCCTCGATCACGAAGGGACTCCGGAACACGATTCCCGTCTACCCAGATCCGGTCAGCCCGTTTACCGATCTTTTTCTCGAGGGCCTCGACTGCTCGAGCCATGGCCAGCTGCGAAGCATGAAGGATGTTCAAAGTGGCGATCTCTTCGACAGAAGATTCGGCGACCTCGAAACCCCTGATCGAGGGAGCAATTTGATGAGCTAAGGGTTCGCGTTCGTTTTCAGGAATCAACTTGCTGTCTCTCACACGGAGCAAGGGGTGCGCCCCTGATCCCGTCGGACGCGATCCATCTGATAAGAAGCCGAGTTCTAAAAGCACTGCGGGTTCGAGAGCCGCTGCACCGGCCACCACAGGTCCCGCAAGACAGCCACGACCAACTTCATCGACTCCAATGACAAGAGTGCCAGGCAAAAAAAAACCCGAGGCCGCTTCGGATCTCAAATCCGGATCCCGTGCCTCGGGCTTTTTTGATTTCATGATTGAAGTCGAATCAGTTCTTGGTGGTCGCCTTCGCTGCAGCAGAAGCGGCAGCGGACTCACGGGACTGGACATCCCGCTCGATCTTGGCGGCTTTTCCTTCAAGTCCGCGCAAGTAGTAAAGCTTGGAGCGACGGACCTTACCGCGTGCCACGACTTCAATCTCGGCAACGCTCGGAGAGCTCTCGAGGAAAATACGCTCGACGCCGACTCCGTGAGACATCTTCCGGACGGTGAAGGACTTGCCGCCGCCGCGATTTCCGCGCTTGATCACGGTTCCTTCAAACATCTGGATCCGCTCTTTTTCACCTTCTTTGATCTTCACGTGCACCTTGATGGTGTCCCCGGACGAGAACTCAGGAAGATCCTGGCGCATCAGTCCTGCATCCACGGTCGCTACTGCCGCAGACAAGCCACTGGAGCGGTCATATTGGGCTTTTCTTCTGGATTTACGTTTCACTACCTTCTGTGCCATGGTCTAAACTCCGAACAAATTGTTCAAAAAACTTGTGTTGTGGAATGCTAACGCTTATCAAGGCTTCCGGCTGAAGACAACCCTTTTTTCAAGGAATCCCGAACAGGCGGTCCAGGATCACCGCTCCGGCGGCCCGCACCGAAAGGTGATTGTATCCTTCAGGTCCTTGAGGCCCGTAGATCGGCCCCAAAAACCGGTCCACCTGCGGGTGAAATTCCGAAGCCACTCCCCAGCCGGTCCCGAGAACGATGACTTTGACTCCTGAGGGCTGTCCGGCCCACTCAGCACGGGTCTCGGCATAGCCCACTTGTCCCCCCAAGGGGCGGGCGTCGGGCATCACTACTTCCATTTGGAGATCAGGGTACCTCTCCACCAAAACTTTCCGCACCTGGTCAAAATTCGTCAGGAAACAGGTCCGGCTGAGCGCCTCGGCCCGGTCCGGATGCCACTCTCTGGCCGAGTCGCTTCCCCAGTAGGACAGGATCCGGTCCACCACACCTTCCTGCCCCTGAAGGGGCGAAACCAGGAAAAAGTGATCCACCTCGTAGGTCCGGCAAGTCCGGGACAAATCATGGATGTCCATGTTGGTGACCGCTGTGGTGGTCAGGTGTCCCAATCGGTTGGTGACCGGGTGATGAAGCAGCACCACTGCAATCCGGTGACGGCTCACTTACTACCCCTCTTCAAATACGCCTCATACAAGTCCGGGCGCTTCAACCGGGTCCTTTCGATCGATTGATCCTGGCGCCACTTCTCGATCCGGGCGTGGTTGCCCGAAAGGAGGACATCAGGCACGGACTTGCCGAGAAACTCACGGGGACGGGTGTATTGAGGAGCTTTCAGAAGTCCATCCTCGAGGCTGTCATTCAAAACAGAATTCTCGTTCCCAACCACACCGGGAAGCAAGCGGATGACCACGTCAGACAGCACCATGGCCGCGAATTCTCCACCCGTCAGGATGTAATCCCCGATCGAAAGCTCTTCATCCACGCAAGTCTCAATGAAACGCTCATCCACCCCTTCATAATGTCCACACACCACCACCAAATGCCCGGATCCTGCCGCCAACTCACGGGCACGTTCCTGGGTGAGACACTTCCCTTGAGGTGAAAGCAATATGGTGTGAGGTCGACTGGCGGAGGCATCCGTCTTGTCCTGCAATCCTGTCACGGATCGCCAGGCTTCGTGCATCACCTCTGGCTTGAGCAGCATTCCTGCCCCTCCACCGAATACGACATCGTCCACGGAACGGTGCTTGTCGCGTGCGAAATCACGGATCTGAACAAAGTCCAATGCGACCTTGCCCGCATCCCGTGCCTTACCGACCAGGCTGTGGGAGAGGCCTTGATCGATCGCCTCAGGAAACAGGGTGATGTAGGTTATCCGATTCAATGCCATTCAAAAAAAAAGCCGCGGAGGGGCACTCCGCGGCTCAACCTTCACTGGACTGGGACCCCGTTGAGAAGAGGCCTCACTCGACGATTTCGAGTACGGTCCGACGTTTGATCTTGGTGGCAGCACCGAGAAGGAGGGTTCGGATCGCCTTCGCGGTCTTTCCTTCCTTGCCGATGATCTTGCCGATGTCCGTCTTGGCCACTCTGAGCTCGATGACGGTCGTGTTCTCTCCGATGACTTCCGCCACACTCACTTCATCCGGAAGATCCACAAGGGTCTTCGCGATGACTTCGATCATGCGACTCAGCTCGCTCTGGGCCTTGGTTTCTGACATGGTTCCTCCGCTTCGGCGGAAAAGACTTATTTCGCAGCCTTGACAACTTGCTCGATGGTCAAGGAAACCTGTGCGCCCTTGGCCTTCCAGGATTCGAACTTGGCCATGTCGATCTTCAACTTGTCCTTGGCTTCTTTAGCCTTGGGGAAGTAAAAGCCGATTTTCTCAAAAAACTTTCCATCACGGCATGCCTTGTCGTTTGCGGCGACGATCACATACTGAGGATTCTTCTTGGCACCCATGCGCTGAAGACGAATTTTAACCATAAACTTTAGATCCTTTCGAAAAACACATTGATAACAAAATTCGGGACGAAAAGTCAACCCGATCGGTTCACTCGCCCTTGAAGGTCCCGAAAAGCACATCCCAAAGAGGGGTACTCACCCCCCATTTGCCTCCTTTTTTGAGGTAATGGTGCTTCATGTGGTGCTCTTTCACAGATTTCCCCCAAGCCGTCCGGGGACGGAAATGGTGGGTGGCGAAGTGAATGTAGTCGTAAACCAGGTAGCCGCCGATGAATCCCGAAAAAAACGGTCGGGTAAACTCGACCCCCATGACTGCGACGAAGAGGGCGTAGAACAAAGCCCCCAGACTCAGTGACACCACCGGGGGCATCACCAGACGGGTGGGATCCTGGGGATCGTCATGATGGATCCCGTGAAACAAGAACACCAGGTACTTCCCGAAACGGGTTTCCGCCTGATAGTGGAACACCCAGCGGTGCATCGAGTACTCGGTCAATGTCCAGAACAGGACACCGAAAGCAAACCAGGCCGCCGTACCGGTGAATCCGAGATCCGACCTGAGCGCCAAGGCAATCTGATAAGCCACGATCGGAATCCAAATCAGGAAAGGCACCGACGGATGAACGTGGGTGAGCGCCTCGAGAACGGGGTTTTTGAACAAACGAATGGATGAATGAGCTTTCATAAAATTTGCGATTGAAATCTAGCGTCATTCGGGCCAATTTACAATGAAATTCAAACCCAAACCGAGGTTGACCTTGTCCAGCAACGACCGTCTCCGCATCCGTCTGAATCCGAGCTACTGGAAGCACCTGAATGCCGTGCCTTTCTCGGAGGATGTGGTCCCCTCGAGCCTTTTCCTGAGAAATCCCCACTACCTAGTGGTAGATCTTGAGACCCAGAACCTCGTGGATGATGTGGGGGGCTGGGGCCACATCGACAAGCTCAAGATTTCGATCGCCTGCGCGTACGACTCCAAAACCCAGAAGATGCTGACCTTCCGGGAGAACGAGATCGACAAGCTGAATGACCTCTGCCAGGAGCGTTTGGTGATCGGTTACAACATCCGGGGATTCGACCTGATCATCCTTCAGGCCTACGGACTTCCATTGGACCGGCTCGATGTTTTCGACATCATGTATGACGTCCAGACATTGACCCGACAGAAGTTCCTGAAGCTCGAGAAACTCGCCCAAGGAACCCTGAACAGTGGCAAGTCGGCCGACGGTCTATTGGCCGTCGAGTGGTGGAAACAAGGCGAGATCGAAAAAATCATCCAGTACTGTCAGCAGGACGTGCAAGTGACCCGGGACATTTTCGAGTTCGGCAGGAAGAACGGCTTTGTCAAACTTCGAAAAGCGGACGGTAGCGATACCGAAGTCCGGGTCAACTGGAACTGACTTTCAGGCTTCCGAGCGGTAAATCGAAAAATTGCCGAAATGCCTTGGAGGAACGATAGCGGTGAGCCACGGTTCCATCCGTTCGATGTGGTCCCGGGTCCTCCGCCCTCTACCGATCACGGAGATCTTCCTCTTGCGTGCAATCGGCTTCAGCCGATCGATCACCCGGAACAGTGACTCGAGGTCCGAAAAATCATACATGAAATAGTGGTCTGCATCGGGGAACTCCCCCCCTGAAGAGGTGACATCCCCGCAAAGCCATTCGACATTCGGGAAGGAAGCGAGCATCCGTGCGCCCTCTCGGGCCCGAACCGGACTGACCTCCACTCCGATGAATCTCAACTCGGGATGAAGCGCCCCGATCAACAACCCCATCCTTCCATACCCCGCTCCGATGTCGGCGATCCGAGCCCCTGGAGACGGTTCTAAGAACCCCAACATCCGTCTGAGCTCAGCGTAAGGTGTTTGTAAAGTCTCGGGATCGAGTCCGGCCCAGGGTGTGGCTGGAAACTCCCGTTGGATCCTGGTCTCACAAGCAGCAATGTCAAAACCCAGCTCGAGATCCAGCTTTCTCGAGAATTCCCTCTCATCAGGATAAGGACTTGGTGCCAGTTCCGGACTCGGCACCGTTTCCATCAGTTTTCTGATCCGATCGGACTCAGACATATCCCGCACGGAGCGCTTCGACCGTCTTCTGAACTCCGTCTTCGAGAGAGGTGAAGGCGGGGGTGTACCCTGCAGCCCTCAGCTTGTCCATACGTGCCTCGGTGAAGTATTGGTAACGGTCGCGGATCTCAACAGGTGTATCGATGAACTCGATCCGGGGTTCTTGACCGAGAGCATGGAAGGTGGCGATCGCAAGATCCTTGAACGAGCGGGCCTTCCCGGATCCGAGATTGTAAATCCCACGCTTGAGTCGGGTATCCAGGGCCCACAGCATCACATCCACCACATCATCGACAAATACGAAGTCCCGCTTTTGCTCTCCGTCCGCGATCCCGTCCTTGTGGCTTCTGAAGAGCCGGATCGAACCCTGAGCGCGAATCTGATCGAATCCCTGGAGGACCACCGAGGATTGCCGCCCTTTGTGACGCTCACCGAACCCGTAAACGTTGAAAAACTTGTAGCCACTCCAGGACGGAGGTGCCCTACCCGCACGATCCTCCTCGACCGCGTAAAGATCGAATTGGCGCTTCGATTCGCCGTACGGATTCAGGGGTTGGAGGAGGGACATCCCGGTTTCGTCGTCAGAATAACCCTGTTCGCCCCCACCGTAAGTGGCGGCGGAGGACGCGTAAAGAAACGGGATCTTCCTGGCGGTGCAGATCTCCCAGAGTCTCTTCGAATAGTCGACATTGACCCGTTTCAGGAAATCCACCCGCATTTCGGTGGTGTCGGAACTCGCCCCCAAATGGAACACGGCCCGAACGGGCGTGCCTTTCCCCTCAAGCTCCTCGAAAAAAACATCCTCGAGGATCTGATCGGGCGAAACCTTGAGGGCCGGACTCAAGTCTGCGTGTTCCGGACGAGACTCGAAAAACAAAAGCTCGTCCACCGCAATCACGGGAAGTCCCCGTTTCTGCAGGGCCCGGGCAACCCGGTATCCGATGAATCCAGCCGCTCCCGTCACCAGAATCATGTCGACTGGAAATTCCCGATCTGAAGCGAAGGACCAGCAGCCTCGGAAGCGGCGCGGATGGCGACTTCCTGGGCGACCTTACGCGCGAGACTCCGGAACAAGGTTGCAGATTCGGAATCCGGCTGACGGACCACGATCGGCTTGCCTTCATCCCCGCCTTCGCGAACGGCAGGAACCAACGGCATTTTTTCCAGAACACGGGTATTGAACTTTTTGGCAAGGAGCTCACCGCCCCCTTCTCCGAAGATGCGGTATTGCTTGCCGTCGTCACCCGTGAACCAGCTCATGTTCTCCACGACTCCGAGTGCCGGAACCTTCACCTTCTCCCACATGTTCAAAGCTTTTCTCACATCCTGCAGGGAAATTTCCTGAGGCGTGGTCACGATCACCGCACCGGACATCGGGAGCATCTGAGCCAGCGAGAGTTGGACATCGCCGGTCCCGGGCGGCAAATCGAGAACGAGATAATCAAGCTCGCCCCATTCCACCTTGGTGCAGAATTGATTCAAAATATTGTGGAGCATCGGGCCCCGCCAGATCACCGGCTGATCACCCTGAATCAGGAAGCCCATCGACATGACCTTCACTCCGTGACTTGCCGGAGGAACGAACATCTCGCCCCGCTCAGGATCGACGAACAGCTTCGGATTCTCGGTCACTCCCATCATGGTCGGAATGTTCGGGCCGTAAATGTCCGCGTCGAGCAGGCCCACTTTGGCGCCTTCTAGGGCCAATGAGGTGGCCAGATTCACTGACACGGTGGACTTACCCACTCCACCCTTGCCGCTCGAAACCGCGATGATGTGCGTGACGCCGGGAATTCCCTTCTCCGCCAAGGCACCTGCACCGGTTTTTCCATTTCGGCGGACTTCGGCATCCATCACGATTTCGGTGAGCTTCACGCCTTCAACCGTTCGGACCGCACGTTCGGCATCCGACTTGATCTGCTCTTTGAGAGGACAAGCAGGGGTGGTCAGGACGATCCGGAAAGAAACCTTCCCGTCCTCGAACACCTTGAGGTCGCGGACCATTCCGAGGGTCACCAGATCCTGTTTGAGATCGGGGTCGTTGACGGTACGAAGTGCGTTCAAAACAGCGTCAAAATCAGGCTTTTTCATGATGAAAGAAGCCTAACAAAGCCTGCCGGATGGAGCAACCGGATTCGCCGGACGGAATCAGGGTAGGAGTTCGCTCGTCAATTCGATGCGCTTCACGTCGAACTGTTGGGCGGCAATCTTCGCAACCAGGTCCTCGTACAAAGAACGGCTGATCCGGGGAGTCCTCGAAAGGATCCAAAGGTAATTGCGGTCGGGAGCCCCCACCACCGCCACTTGGTAGTCCGGGTCGAGCTCGATGATCCAGTAATCCCCTGCCGGCGCGAACCAGAAGAACTTCACCTTGAGACGGGCGTTGGTGCTCTTGTCGACTACCTTGGCTGTTCCTTCAATCGACTTCCGCTTGCCATCAGGACGGGTGCACTCATTCCGGACACTGATCCGACCGTCCGGAAGGAGCCCGTAGATCGCCGTCGTATCGATCTTGCACTTCTTCTGGAACCGGGTGGGAAAAAACGCAATCTGATGCCAAGTGCCGAGATAACGGTTCACATCCACCGACTGGACTGTGCGCACCTCCGGCAAATTGGGATCTCCGCAGGCTTGTGCGGAAGAACAGGCATTCAGGACCAAAAGAGCACCCAGAGACAGGATGGAAACCAATTTCATGGCCCGCACCCTATCCCTGAATAGTTCAAAAGTCAATAAACCATCAAGGCTGTTCTTCGACGATCTCGCGGCAGGCCTTCAGAATGTCAGAAGCCTGTGGAACCGAAGCGCTTTCGAGATTGTCAGCCAACCCAATACCGGGGATGAATGCACCCGCCAAAAGACGAGGACGCGCGTGCAACTCATAAAAATGCTCCTCGATAGTCCGACGGAGCAGGTGCTCCCCGAAATTCGTCACCTCGGTATCCTCGTTGATGAAGATCACCCGGCGGGTCTTTCGGATCGATGCCGAGATGAGATTCCAGTCGTACGGCCAGAGAGTCCTCATGTCGATCACCTCGACCGAGATCCCCTCTGAACGGAGCTGATCCGCCACATCGCGGGCGATCAAGACATGACGGCCATAGGTGACCACGGAGACCTGGTCTCCTTCACGAACGACCTTCCCCTTGCCGATCTCTACGGTGTAATCCTCGAGCTCCGGCCAACGGGGCTTCCACTGGGACCGGTCTCCGAGCGGAGCATCGATCATTTCTTTCAGCTGTTTCTTGCCTTCAGCGGTCAGAGGCGGCTCACCCGGAATCGGCTCCTCGCCTTCCACACGCAACAGGGCCTTGGGCTTCAGGTACATGGTCGGATTCTGATCCTTCATACAAGCCAACAAAAGCCCGTACGCATCCAACGGATTGGACGGCATCACGATCTTGAACCCGGGAATGTGGGTCATCATCGCATCGAATGAATGGGAGTGATAAATGGAACCCCGAATACCCGCTCCGACCGGAGTCATGATGGTGAAAGGACAAGGCCAATCTCCATTGGTCGACCAGGTGGACATGCCGCCCAACTTTAGCAGATCGATCGTATTGTAGATGTAATCACAAAACTGAACCTCTGCCACACTCCGGACATTCGCAAATCCGAGACCGATGGCGGCTCCGACGATCCCTCGCTCGTCCAGAGGCGAGTTCCAGGTCGTGGTCAAACCTTGGGTGCAGGTGAAGACTCCACCGAGAGGCGGACCGACGTCCTCACCGAAAACATGCTGGAGTCCGAGATTTTTCTCACCGTAATGCAGGGCCATCCGAATGGCTTGTGCCATGTTTGCCATTACCAGTACCTCCCCTTTTGACCGTAGTAGACATGATCGTAAATCGTGTCACCGCTCGGTGCGGGTTCTTGTTTCACTTGTTTGCTCTGCTCAAGCATCTGGGCATTGTAGTCCTCACGGATCTTGTCCATCTTGGCACGGGTGAGAACTTTCGCAGACTCGAGTTTCTGCTCGAACAAGGCGAGCGAGTCTTCTTCTCCCGCGACGAAGTTGGCACCGCTTGCCGACGAGTGTCCGTACAGGCGGGACACACGCGCCTCGAGCAAGAAAGGCTTGCGTTCTTCACGCACGAAACGGATCGCCTCTTCCAGAGCAAACCAGCTCTCTTCAACGTCATTACCGTTGATCACCCGGTTCTTGATTCCGAAAGCGTTCCCACGGGCGGCGATGGATTCGCCTCCGAACTGTGAGCAGTAAGGAGTCGAAATCCCGACCCCGTTGTTGGTGACGATCATGAGCATGGGAAGAGGCATGGCCGGACGGGATGACCAGACCAGTGCAGACGCGAAATCGCCTTCTGCGGTTCCTGAATCGCCACCGTTGACGATGGTGATCCCCTTGCAGCCCTTTTTGGTCTGTCCGATTGCGGTCCCGATTGCGGTCAGGTACTGGGTCTCGATCGTCGAAGAAACCGGAACTACGTTCCAATCGCGCTTGGAGTAATGATTCGCAAAGTTCCTGCCACCCGAGTAAGGATCGGTGGCCGTATTCTTCATCTGGCGCATCGAATCGATCGGTTCGGCGCCCATGGCGAGCATGATGGGACTCGAGCGGTAATGAAGGTGTAAATAGTCGTGATCGAGTCCCGAACCTTTGTTCACTTGAAGTCCCAATGGCACGGAGAACGCCTCTTCCCCTGGGCCGCCGATCCAGAAGTAACCATCATTCTGCTTGTACATCCGGATCAGGCGCTCCTCGAGCACCCGAGACTTCACCATGAGGTCATGGATTTGAATCAGCCTTTTGGAATCGAGCTTGGATTTCATAGGCCCAAACCATACCCGATTTAGGAACGACTCTCAAACGAAAATCACTCAATGATTCCGAGATCTTTCCTGATCAGACGGCACAAATACTCGGAAGGTTCCAGTCCGGCCATGCTCGCCCTCTGCCGGACAGGCTCCTCGAGCGAGGGGTCGAGCTCCAGGGACCAAGAGGTCCTGACCGTCTCAAGATCAACTGACTTTAGGGGAGCTGCCAAGGATAATGCAGAAATCACGCTCTTCCGGATTCCTTCGAGGTCGAAGGGTTTTTCAAAATAATCGAAGACCCCCTCTTTCCAGGCCTCCTCCACCAACTCCCGCGATGATCTTCCAGTGATCCAAATCAGGGGGATATCACCCCCTTGGCTGTTTAAGTGACGCAGAAGTTCTAGACCGTTCATCCCGGGCATGTTGTAGTCCGAGATCACGAGATCGAACCGACTCTCTTCGAGCGCACGAACAGCGACCTCTCCACTCTCCACACCGACCACTTCGCCCAGGTCTTCGAAATAATCCATCAGGATTTCCCGAATATCGGCCTCATCATCGACAATCAAAATTCGTCTCGCGCTTGTCACATGACTAGCCTAAACCAAAGGACCCTGTTTGGCATGATTTTTCCGATTCGGCCGGGGGTTGCACACCCCTTCGCCCTGTGGAACGATGTGCCTCATGCGTTACGTGAGAATGCCGATTGAGATCGAGGCCCCGGAAGAGCTGGGATACGACAACCTGGAATGCAACTTGACGGAAAGTTCGATGCCGGACTTCCACTTTCGTGATCTCGGTCTCAGCCTGGATGATCTCGTGCTGTCCTATGTGGACCACCGCGGACACGCCGGCCTGAGAAGCCTGATCGCATCCGAAACCTCGGGCATCATTCCCGCAAACCACGTCCTGATCACCTCCGGGGCGGCCCAAGCCCTGTTCATCGTCTCGACCTCGATTCTGTCCAAGGGCGACGGCCTACTCGTGGTCCGACCGAACTATGCGACCAATATCGAGACCCCACGCGCGATCGGTGCCGACATCCGTTTCCTGGACCTGACCTTCGAAGAGGGATATCGACTGGATCCTGACCGGCTCCGGGCCGCCATCCTGCCATCGACCCGGCTGGTGAGCATCACCGTTCCCCATAACCCCACAGGCGTCTGTTCGAATCCGAAGGAAATCGAAGAAATCGTACAGATTACGAGGGAGGCAGGCTGCTTCCTTCTCGTCGATGAAACCTACCGCGACATGAATCGCAGCGGTGTCCTGCCGGATGCCGCCACCCTCGGGGATCATGTGATCAGCGTCTCCAGCTTTTCAAAAACTTACGGTCTTCCGGGAATCCGGGTCGGTTGGCTGACCACCCGGAACTCCCGCCTTTTTGAAACCTTCTTTGCCGCCAAGGAGCAAATCCAAATCTGCGGCTCGGCATTGGACGAAGAGATCGCTTTCCAGTTCTACTCGAACAAAAATCGGTACCTCCCGAAAATCCTGGCTGACCTCGATCGTCGCTTCCAGATTCTCAAGCGCTGGATGGAAAACCAGGAGTATCTGGAATGGGTGGAGCCGACCGGTGGCTGCGTGGCGTTTCCACGCTTCCGCGAATCCGTTTGGAAAACCCTGGATGTGGATCGCTTCTATGAAACCTTGAACCGGAAATTCAAGACCTACGTTGGGCCGGGACACTGGTTTGAGCAAGAGCGCCGCCACATGAGAATCGGCTATGGTTGGCCTGAGGACCGTGAACTCCTCCTCGGCCTAGAACGGATATCCCAGGCAGTCCGGGAATTGCATGTTTAAGGGACAAGGCCTGGCGGCCCTTGCTTTGTTCGGTCTTTCCTTATGTGTGTTCCTCGGGAAAAGCCATGAAACCAGCCTGCAGGCACTGGATTCAACGACCCACGCGCTCCTTGCACAGGAAGTCACCTCGAAAGGGGCCGTCCCGGCACTCCCGATGGCAAACTTCGTCACCAATCACCGTCTCGACACGACCTTTAACGACCATCCCTTCACGCTCTTTTACCTGGTCGGTTGGGTCATGCATACCTTCGGCCCGGATGCTTGGTCAGTCCGTCTGCTTCCCGCCCTGTTTTCAGTAGGGTCGGTGATGCTGACTGCTGCGATCGGGGGAATTCTTTATTCGCCGGTCACGGGACTGGTCGCAGGCCTCATCTTGCTGATGTCTCGGGATTTCGTTCTCATCGGATCCCGGTTTCATCTCGATACCCCAATGATCTTTTTCATCCTGCTTTCTTTTTTGCTTTGGCTGAAGCAATTCCCCATCCGTGCAGGAGTCGCCGCTGGCATCGGTCTCTGGATGAAATCCCCGGTTGCTTTCCTGCTTTTCCCGGTCGTGCTGCTGACGGGTTGGGTCTCGAAGGATTGGGGGCGTTCGCGATACAAAGACTGGATCTATTCGGGGTTGATCTCGGTCCTCACGGGGTTTTTCATTTGGGGGCTGACAGGAATGATCGGGGGCTGGGATCTCGTCCGCGACTACTGGACACGTCAGGTTTGGGGAACCGCTGTAGGGGGCCGGGGCGCCGTGGGTCCGGTGAACCACCTGTGGGGTCTCGAGCTTCTCCTGAGGCATTACCTTCCCTGGATCCTGCTCGTCCCTTATGCCCTTTACAGGATCTTCAAGTCAGGACAAATCAGGACCCAGGCGTTCGCCCTGCCACTGATCTCGGTTCTGGTTCTCGAAACCATTCTGTCCTCCCTTCGCTTCAAGCACTACTGGTACTTTCTTCCGGTATTCCCATTCTTCGCGCTCATCCTGAGCGGGGCTTTCCGGGATCTGTTCGACCGCCACTCAGCACGGATCCGAGACGGGATCACGCTGCTCGGAGTCGCCCTCCCGGTGATCCTGGTCTGCTTTCCTGTGGCACTCGGGCCGGAAAGCTTCCCGGGCCTGCGTAAGTTCCATCCCTTCATCCAATCGTATGGAACTTGTAGCGACCGGGTCCTCTTCATCGACGGTGGACAACCCTTCGGTACGGCACTCGACTCCATCTATGAGCTGTCCTTCTACACGGGACGGAACATCCTCCAGGCCCGGGAATGCAGGGAGGCGATCCAGTTGATCGAAACACGCTCACCGGAATGGGTGGTCCTCACTGCGAAGGATCCCACGAGCTGCGTACCGGAACACATCCTAACCCGCTACCCTTCCCGGCTGAGTTTCGCTGATCAACATCTTTTTTCAAGGATCATCCCAGAAAAAGATCGGATGAACCTCACCCCCCTTCACCGAGAATTGAAGCCCCCCACAAAATGTGTCCCGGCTCCCGAACCGCAGGACCTTTATTTTCCGAGACTTAAGCGGTGATCTTCCTAGATCACTCTGAATTTCGTTGGTGTGTCATCGCTGACACTCTGTAGTTTCTCCTTTCGCGCCGATAAGATCAGTCAAGGGGGCGGGGACTGATGTTGTTTCGTTTGATCTCGGGATTGACACTGATGTTCCTCGCATTCAGTGGTGTGGCCTGTTCGAAAAAAGGATTGAGTTCCCTGTCGAAGGCCCTCGTCAAACCTTCCGGGGGTGGCACGAGACCGTCTTCATCGGATGCGACCCCGTTTCTGATTACCCAACCGGTTTCCAACCCTTATCTCTCTTCTGATGGAGCATTATCAGTTCATGGCACTTGCCGCTCGGGGGCCATGATTCGCACCAGTGGAGCGTTCTCCCAAACCACCGGGTGTGCGGGCGGAAAATTCCTTCTCATCCTCACTGCTCCGGCGGACGGGGACTTCGAGACCGCATTCGAACAAGTCGACGCCGCAGGGAAACTCACCGGCAACGCCAACCTTCGCTGGAAGCGGGACAGTACCCTGCCCCCTACCCCGGTGATCCAGTCACCAGCGAATCCCTCTTATTCGTCTGGCTCGACCCTGACTCTGGAGGGGACCTGCATTCCGGGCAATCGAGTGGAACTGTCAGGGGATCATTCTGCTTCGCTGGATTGCCAGTCAGGAAGCTTCTCGTTCCCGATTCAAAAACAACCAGACAGCCTTTATTCCTTTTCCGTGATCCAAAAAAATCCTGCGGGGCTGGCTTCGGGAGCTGCTGATTTCCTCTGGTTCCGGGACTCACAGGCTCCTTCGGTTCCGGTGGTTCAATATCCGATCCAGAATCCTTCCGTGAGCAGGAGCGACACGCTGACGCTCTCCGGGGCGTGTGAGAGTGGAACCGTAGTGAGCCTCCGGGGGGCCGAAACCGCCGAGGTTTCTTGTGTGGCGGACGCCTTCAGCTTTCCGGTGGTCCGGATCGTGGACGGGACCTTCGCATTTGAAATCTTCCAGACCGACCTCGCAGGCAACCGGTCTCCATCAGCGGAACACTCCTGGAGACACGACTCGACTCTTCCCACAGCTCCGAAAATCACTTCTCCGTCCAATCCTCACCTCTCGAATCAACCTACCGTAACGCTTCAAGGGGAATGCGAAACCGGCGCACTGGTGATGATTACGGGCTCGGCCTCCCTACTCGCGACCTGTTCGAACGGCCTGTTCCAGTTTGAACTCGATCCGAGGCAGGACGGAACCCATTCCTATGGAGTCACCCAAAGCGACGCAGCGGGGAACGTCTCGGATGAAACCCTCTTTGTCTGGACCCGGGACCAAGTCGCCCCTGTCGCTCCTCAAATTCTGTCGCCTTCCACCTCTCCCTTTCTTTCGGCAGCCGACAGCCTCGAGATCAAAGGATCGTGTGAAAACGGGACCACCGTCAATATCGGAGGAGAAGCATCAGAATCGGTCACATGTGCCGCTCAAGCATTCACTTTCACGGTCCACAAGTCCGGCGATGGTACTTATCCGTACACCGTTTCACAAACCGATCCGGCCGGAAACGCGTCGGCCGTAGCGAACCTGACCTGGAAGCGGGATGCTTCCATCCCGGCCGAGCCTGAAATTCTGGTTCCTGCCACCGGGAATCCGGTCAGCAACCAGAACTCGTTGGTGATCAGCGGCAACTGTCTGACCGGGGCGACCGTGGAGTTGAATGGGGCTGCCTCAGTCACTGAGGCCTGTGCAAACGGGACCTTCTCATTCCAAGTTCAAAAAGGAATGGACGGAGCGTACCCCTTTAGTGTCCGGCAAATCAGTCAGACGGGGGTACCTTCGAGTGCCGTCTCGTTGAATTGGACACGGGATACCGTTGCTCCGGAGCTTCCGGTGCTGTCTCAACCTACGGGTCCCGAGTTCATCAGCAATTCCGATTCCCTGTTGATTTCAGGTTCGTGTGAGAGTGGTGCCACCGTCAACCTGACGGGAGATTCCACCTTCAGCACGAGCTGCTCCACGGGAGCCTTCAGTTTCGTGGTGAGTAAAACCACGGACGGAATCTATTCCTTCCAGGTTTCTCAAAAAGACCTCGCAGGGAACGAGTCCGGATTGGTGAACACGATCTGGAAGCGAGACGCAACCAGCCCGGGGGCCCTCGTGATCACCACCCCCGCCTCCAGTCCTTTCGTTTCCGGGGATGACACCCTGGTTTTGGCAGGATCATGCGAACCTACCTTGATGATTCTGATCAGCGATGAAACTCAGACAGTGTCTGAATCCATGTGTTCTCCGAATGGAACCTTTCAAGTGTCTGTCCAAAAAACAGTGGATGGGACCTACCCCCTCCGTTTGATCCAAAAAGACCAAGCGGGGAATCTTTCGCCCTTTACGGATTTCAGCTGGACTCGGGACACCAGCATTCCCCAATCCCCGAATCTGGTCCCTGCCTTCGTACCCACATACAGCAATGGGAACTCCATCGTGATCTCCGCATCCTGTGATTCGCTGATCAGTCCACTTCCTGCTGAGATTCGAGTGGAAGGAGATGTCGATCCCTCAGAGATCCTGAACCCGCTCCATTCACCAACCAAAGACTGTCAAAACGGGGCGGCGACCTTCGAGATCGCCAAATCCCAAGATGGGGTCTACCGTTTCCTCTTCACCCAAGACAACCCGAACACCTCTTTCAGCTCATCCTTCACCGAGTTTGTCTGGGTTCGAGACACCCAAGCTCCGGCCAAAGTGGTGCTGCTCTCGCCTTCTGTGCAACCCATCACGGCTCCGGGATCTCTCATTATTTTTGGCACCTGTGAAGCATTGGCCACCGTTCAGATTCAGGGAGCGGCACAATTGAGTGTTCCATGCGGATCAGATGCCCAGTTCTCCGCACTCATCCAGAAAACCACCGATGCGACCTACGACTTCACCCTCACACAAAAGGACGCGGCTGGTAACACATCGCTCCCGGTGCCCCTCAAGTGGATCAGAAACTCGAATGCCATCGCTCCGCCCGCGATCCTCTCTCCAGTGAAGAATCCGGCCGTCAACTTCCTGAGCCAGATGACGGTGGGTGGATCCTGCCAGGCCGGTTACAGTGTCACCATGACCGGAGGTGCTTCTGGACAAGTGACTTGTCAGAACAATTCCTTCAGCTTCACTCTCACTGCGACTACCGATGGAAGCAGAGACTATGCATTCCGACAATCGATCCATGGGGTCGAGTCTGCCCCGGCAACCTTTCGTTGGACTCGTGATACTGTGGCTCCGACGGTCGAAATCACCTCCCAACCCCCTGATAAAAATCTGGAGAAATCGGTACAGTTCGCGTTCACTGCATCGGAAAACGCCTTGACCTTCCACTGTCAAATGGATCAAGGACAAATCGAAGTGGGGTGCCAATCTCCCTACCTCATCAGTTCCATTCCGAACGGTTCTCATACCTTCACGGTGAGAGCCTTCGACGCTGCCGGAAACGGCAGTGCGCCTGTGACCCGGACCTGGGTGCAAGCTTCTTACAATACTCTTGCCCTGTATCACTTCGGAAAAAATGTGCCCCTTCAAGACTCTTCGCTTTACTCTTCTTCGGGGTCCTTGTTCGACCACAGTTTGAAGAGTTCTTCCACAGCATCACCGACACTGGACCTGACCGGTAAACTCCCGACCACCGGCCCGACCAGCCTGATCCCGAGCTCCGCCAACCAGTACTTCAATCCGGGAAGCCAGGTTTTGAACACCCTGGGTTTGAAGACCATGACCATTGAAGGGTTTGTCAAACTCACTTCTCACCTAAAAGAAGGTGAATACTACACCCTGGTCTCGAAGTCGGGTTCAACGACCACTGAACAGAGTTGGGAACTGCGCCTCCGTAAGGCAAAGAGATCCGGGGAGTACCAATTGGTTTTCTCTGGTAAAGCGGTTGGGCGCGACAGGAAATCGGTCTCCTCGAGCCGGATTATGATTTCTACCACCGGATCTTCCACTTGGAATTACTTCGCAGTGACCTGGAATGCGGGTACCGTTTCGTTTTTCTTCGGGAATACTTCGGCAAGTAGTGTCGGCAACGGAACCATCGGAACCGTCGGGAGT
Source organism: Pseudomonadota bacterium (assembly GCA_027491115.1). Taxonomy (GTDB): domain Bacteria; phylum Bdellovibrionota; class UBA1018; order UBA1018; family CAIMNF01; genus CAIMNF01. The sequence continues at coordinate 58,302 of JAIXWV010000027.1, read as the reverse complement.
GCGACCCTGGCCTCCACCACGGCTCCGCTTCGGATCGGTTTCGGACCGAACTCGACGACGAACGGTACCGCTCGATTCATGGGCGGGGCATTGGATGAGATCCGGATTTCGCAGATGGTCCGCCCGAGTATCGCAGTCCCCTCGACCGAGTTCTCAGCCGACTGATTCAGGAAAGCAGCAAGCCCTTCAAACGGGTCACTTGCTTCTTCTCGAAAGCTTCCTGACTGACAGAAAGCAGCGTTTTCAACCCGCCTTCAAGTAGTTCCTTCCTCACTGCCGGAGGAAGAAAGCCCTCGAGAACCTTGCCTGAACCAAATCCCGCCGCCAACCCCGCCAAGGCTCTTGAGTACCCTTGAGAGGTGTAAATGGAGAGCGGATTCAATTTCTTCCAGCCGAGAACGAGAGCCTCGATGATCTCTCGGTAATCCCCTTCCTGAAGCTCTCCAGTCCGGCGTCCCTCTTTCACCAGCGTCTTCCCCCAGTCATCCAGGAACAAGCCGAACGGCAGAAGGAACTTCGGGTTCTTCCGGAGGCCTTTCGGTCCCCGAAGAGCGAAATTTCGATGATTTTCACTCGCAATCATGGACTGATACACCCGGCCCACTTCGATGAATAAGGGTTTAGGAGATCGGGCATCCTCATGGCCGGACCGGTACACCCGACGCTTGAGAATGTCGGTATCCTCGACTTCCCAGATGTCGAACATTCGATCGAGGTCACCCAGATTGTGCGCCACTGCAGCGACTCCGGACAGGTAGTCTTTCATACTGGAGGGAGCTGGATCCGAAACGAATGATTCTCTCAATTCCAAAAGTGCCCGTTCTTGAAGCTTCCAAACGGCCTCGATGCCTTCGCGGATCTCTCCGATACGGTGAGGATTCGACCGCCGGGCACATCCGTACGCACCCATGGCCACTGAAAACCACTCTCCCTGATGCCCGGAAAGTTTCAAACCGGAAGGAGTCCTGACCACCCGGGCAGAAACTCCCGTTTCCTCCCAGTTCTCCATTTCCACCACCCGGTTCCAGAGTGGATCAAAAGCGGATTCCGCCTGAACCCCTTTCCAGAGTTTCTGGCGGATCGCCAGATCGACATCAGTCGGGACAAAGGTCCCCACTGTTGCAAAGTGGGCACTTAAACAGAGATCAAAATAATCCCAAAGGTCATGCTCGTCCGGCAGGGTCTCTTTCGCCTTCCTGAGTATGCCGACGAAGCCCCGGGCATTCCCCTCCGAAAGGGCGTTCGGTCCACCGAATACAAAGGGCGCCGTGCCTTCCACCGCTTCGATCAAAGTCCCGGGCGAAATGCCGGGTTTGCGAAGTAACGGTCGAGCCATGCTCATAGCTCCGACCAACGGGAACCGGTGGAAACATTGACAACCAGGGGAACCTTGAGTTCGATCGCACTTTCCATCGTCACCCGGAGCAGTTCACGAACGGTATCGATCTCTTCATCCGGGCACTCGAGCACCAATTCGTCATGGACCTGGAGCAGGATCCTCGCCCGAAGATCACGCCCCTTCAATTCTCGGTGCAGACGGACCATCGCCACTTTGATCAGATCCGAAGCCGTCCCTTGAATCGGGCTGTTCATGGCCATCCGTTCGGCATTGGCCCTCACCGCGGCGTTCGAAGAACGGATCTCAGGGAGCATCCGTTTCCGACCCAGAAGTGTGGTCACAAAACCGTCGGCATGAGCGGCCGCCACCTGGGAGTCGAGGAATGACTTCACACCCGAGTAACGGTGGAAATAGCTCTCGATCATGGCCTTGGCTTCGCCTCTCGGAATGTGGAGTTCCTCGGCAAGACCGAACACCGTCTTGCCGTACATCAGTCCGAAGTTGATGGCCTTCGCGAACGAGCGCTCCTCATCCGTGACCTTCGACGGGTCTTTCTTGAAAATACCGCTCGCCGTCCTCCGGTGGACATCCTCACCCGAACGAAAGGATTCACACAGTACCGGATCACCACTCAAATGGGCGAGAATCCGGAGCTCGATCTGGGAATAATCGGCAGAGATCAACTTGGCACCGGCCTCCGCAACAAAGGCTTCCCGGATACGCTGGCCGCGGGTCGACCGGGTCGGAATGTTCTGAAGATTCGGATCGGAACTGGAGAGTCGCCCGGTGGCCGTCCCCGTCAGGTGGAAACTGGTCCGGATGCGGCTGTCTTGCGCATCCCGAAGCTCTTGCAGGGGCTGAACGTAGGTCCCCTTCAACTTCGAAATCTCCCGGAACTCGAGCAACAAGCGAGGAGCCTCGTGCATCGGGGCCAATGCTTCAAGAACCGATGCATCCGTAGAATATCCCGTTTTCGTCTTGGACTGAGGCGGAAGCTTCAACTCCTCAAAGAGGAACCCCGCCAGCTGTTTCGGGGAATTCAGATTCAATCCGGGATTCTTTGAATAGGACAAAATCCGCTGTTCGATCGCCTTCAGGTCTTTCTCGAACTCCTGCTCAAGGGTCTTCAGGAACGGAACATCCACCTTGATTCCGGCGTCTTCCATATCGGCGACCACTCCAACCATCGGGAGATCGACCTCACGGAAGAGCCGGTCCACACCGGCGCGGCTCACCTCGGAGCGGAGCCTCTCCCAGAGCAAAAAAGCGGCCCAAGCATCTTCGGCAGAATACCGTGTCGCCTCTTCGATCGAAACCTGGTCGAACCCTATCTGGGAAGCTCCCTTCCCGGTGACCTCCTCGTAGGTTTTCATATTGTACCCCAGGTACTTCTTAGCAAGGAAATCGAGGTTGTGACGGCCACTGGAATCCAAAGCGTAGGCAGCGACCATGGTGTCGGCCTCGATACCCAGCAGATCCACGCCTTGGGACCGCATCACCCGGATGTCGTATTTCAAATTCTGACCGATCTTCAGAATGGAAGGGTCCTCGAGCAAGGGTTTCAATTCACCGATCACGGTTTCGAGTTCCAACTGCGGGATCTTCGATTCCAGGGTGAGCTCGTGCCCGACCGGGATATAATACCCGTTCTCCGGATCCACCGATATTGCGATCCCGACCAAACGGGCACGGCGCGGGTCCAGCGAAGTGGTTTCGGTGTCGAAGGCGAATCGTTTCTTCTCACGGATCTTCATTGCCAGGTCGCGCAGTTGCGCAGCTGTACTGATGGTGTGAAAACCTGGTTTCAGCGAGTTTTCAACCGGTGCCTCGAGAGGCGCGTCCTGGGCGGAACCCAAAGAAGAGTACTTCGAAACGAGCGAACGGAAATTGTAGTGCTTGACGAAATCAAGCAAGGGCCGGGTCACTCGAAACTCGAATGCCGCCTGTTCCGGTGAAATCTGGAGAGGGACATCTTCCTTCAGTGTGGCGAGTTCCTGGGACAGCAGCGCTGCGGACTCACCCTCTACGATCATCTCGCCCTTTTTGCCTTTGATTCGTCCCTGCTTGGCAGCCTCGATGACACTCTCAAGAGTCCGGTATTCCTTGAGAAGCACCTCGGCGCCTTTCGGTCCGATCCCCGTAATGCCCGGAATATTGTCGGAAGAATCCCCCACCATGGCCAGATAGTCGCGGACCTGGGACGGCTCGACTCCGAACTTTTCCTGGACTTCGTGTGGAGTGTAGTGAATCTCCTTCATCGTGTCCCAAAGCTGGGTCTTGGAATTCACCAGGGCCATGAGATCCTTGTCCCCTGAAACGATGACCGTCCGGTGATGGGTATCGCTTGAGATCCACTGGCGGTTGAGTGTGGCGATCAGATCATCAGCTTCGACCCCGCTCTGCCGAAAGGACGGAATCCCCATCACTCCCACGAGCTTTTCAATCAAATCGAATTGGGGAATGAGCATGTCGGGCGGAGCGGAACGGTTCGCTTTGTACTCCGGATAACGGATTTTCCGGAAGGACGGTTCTTTGGAATCGTAGACCACTGCGAGATACCGAGGTCCAGCCTCATCAATGAGGCGGCCAAGCATGGTGGCCACTCCGTAGACTGCATTGACCGGGGTACCGTCCGGAGCGGTCAATTCTCTCACTGCGTAGAACGCCCTGAAAATAAACGAACTGATGTCGACCAGATAGAGCGTGTTGTAGCGGTTATTCAAGAGAGCGGGCCTTTCCGAACGAGACTGTCGGCCATGACATCGCCGAGCCGCTGATGCTGTTCCGCACGGGCGATCAAGCTGAGCTCGATCAAACCCAGAGGGATTCCGACCAATGCGGAAAGGATCCAACCCCAGAACGGGATAATCATCAGGAAGGTCACGAAGCCGACCGGAATGTTCCGGATCACCGAAGTCTTGAGTCCGACAGGACGACCCTCGTGATCCACGACCCGGATACCGACCCACTTCTTGCCAAGGCTCTGCCCCCTCAGCTTCTCAACCGGAAGTCCGTCCGCCACGATGGAATAAACAAATCCTAGCACCGCTCCTGAGGTTCCGAGTGCCCTGCCGAGCATGAAGACGATCAGGAGGTCAATGAACTTGGCAAACAGGCGGGATTGTAAACTTGCGTATTGCACCGTTTAACTCAAGCCTTCAGGAAAAATCGATCCATGACATCAACGAGTGAATGAACGATGAAAATATGGGTTTCCTGGATCCGGCTCGAATTCGATCCGCCCGCGACATTGAGATTCACATCCGAAAGGTCCCGCAGTTTGCCTCCGGTCCCACCGGTCATCGAAACAACTTTCATCCCTCGAGCTTTGGCGGCCTCTACGGCTTTGATCACATTTTTGGAGTTCCCCGAAGTGGAAATGGCTAGGAGGACATCTCCACTCCTGCCGAGGCCGAGAACTTGCTTCTCAAAAATGACATCGTAAGAGTAGTCGTTGGCAATCGCAGTGAGATTCGAAGTGTCTGTGGTGAGAGCAAGTGCTGGAAGAGGATTGCGCTCGATCAACATCCGGCCGACCATCTCGGCTGCCATGTGCTGAGCGTCGGCAGCGGACCCGCCATTGCCACAGATCATGAGCTTTCCACCGGACCGGATCGAGTCCGAAATCACGCGACAAGCATCGATCACGGTATCAAGGTGCTCGTCCAGAAAACGCTGTTTGGCCCGGATGGACTCTTCGAAGGTGCCACGGATGTATTCTCTGATGGAATCCATTGTTTTTATCGACCCTTTCATCGAGTGCTTCTATTTGGATATTTCTGCTTTCAGTGTTACGACAGAAACATGGCGAATTCAAAAAATGTTTTGGTAGCGACCGACGACAATTTCAACACCGAAGTCATGGCTCAACCAGGCCTGACCATGGTGGATTTCTGGGCGGAGTGGTGCGGACCCTGCAAAGCTCTGGGCCCCACTATCGACGCCTTGGCCGACCAGTACGAGGGTAAGGTGAAGGTCTACAAGATGAACGTGGACGAGCATCCTGGTGCGGCGCAAAAATTCAATATCCGCGGGATTCCGACCATCCTGTTCTTCAAGGGTGGCCAGGTCGTGGATCAGCTGGTCGGCAACCAGCCGAAAGACAGCTTTGTGTCGGTGGTGCAGAAACACCTCTAATACAGCGCAATGCGCACAAATTACTGACGAAAGGACTGGGGCCTAAGCCTCGGTCCTTTTTAGCTTTTATCTTTGCCCTTTCCGGATCTAGCTCCTAGAATGGACATGGAACCCCGAACAGCTTTATGTACCCACTGAGGAGAATCACCGGATGAACACTTTGTACATCGTCAAACTGCTTTCCACCGCCGGTTTTGCCGCCATATTCATTCTGGCCGCCCTGGTCTTCGCTGTCGGATTCATCATTGAGCGCTCAGTCAGGCTTTACGGAAGCCTTTATGTGAAGGGCAAGCCTTTCATGGCGGAAATCCAGACCTACATTCTCAACAATGACCTCGATGGGGCGATCCGGGTTTGCAATGCCAAGCAGGACGCCGCCCTTCCTAAGGTGCTGAAAGCCGGATTGATGCGGGCCTCCCGCTCCGAGGAGCAGATCCAGAACGCCATTGATGCCGCCTCACTCGAAGTGATTCCACAAGTGGAACGGAATCTCCCGTTCCTGGCGACCATCGCCAACCTGTCCACCCTGTTCGGACTCCTGGGAACCATCCTGGGTCTGATCGGTTCCTTTTCGGCGATCGCGAGCATGGTCGACCCCGCCCAACGCCAACAAGCACTGTCAGCCGGGATCTCCGAGGCGATGTATGCAACCGCATTCGGTCTTCTGGTCGCCATCCTGGCCATGGTAGCCCATGCTATCCTCTCCTCCCGGGCTTCAGCTATCGTCTCGGACATCGATGAATACAGCGTCAAGTTGCTCGACCTCATTTCAGCAAGAAAAGTCCAACACTCTTCGGAGAAGTGAGCGGAACACATGTTGAAGCGCCCCTCATCCCGACGCCGCCATCCACCGCAGGAGGTCCAGATCAACCTGGTTCCCATGCTCGATGCGCTCGTGACGATGATCGCATTCCTCATGTTCACCATGGCATTTCTCTCCTTGAACATGATCGAGACCCCACTGCCTGCGCAAAGTGAATCCCCACCCCAGGTGAAAGAAGAGAAGCCCCTTCAGCTCACCGTGACGGTGAATGAGCGGGACGTGGTGATCTGGAGTCCCTTCAACCGGATCAAGAGCGTGACCATTCCCCATCTCGAATCGGGAAATGGACGGGTCAATGCGATCCAGGTGCATGATGAGCTCGTCAAAATCAAACGTGAGTTCCCTGGCGAAAACAACCTGGTGGTCATGCCGAAAGGGAGCATCCCTTATGAGACACTGGTCGAGGTGATGGATGCCGCCCGGACGATCGAGAAGACCGACGGTGTGATTTCCGCCCCGAATGCAGCCGGTGTTCCCGAGCAGCTCAAGGTTCTCTTTCAGAACGTCGTTTTCGGAAACATCCTCGGGGGATAAGGCATGTCGATCAGAAAATCGATCCGTAATCGTCGCACTCGCCGGAACATCCACCGTGACTTCGACCTCCAACTCACCTCGATGATGGACATTCTCGTCATCATTCTGGTGTTCCTCCTGAAGAGCTACAGCACCAGCACCAACTCCTTCACCACCATCAAGGGCATCAAACTCCCCTACTCAAAAAGCCAGGACGTCCCCCGCGACAGCCTCCACCTGATCGTGACTCCCGCCGGGATCACCTTTGACGGTAAAACCGTTGTGAGTTTCGTACCCATATCACCTGAATCGCCGGAGTCGGCAGCCTATGCATTCGCATCTGAGGACTTGACCGAGGGCAATATGAAGATCTGGAAGCTCTTCGATGCTTTGACCAAGGCGCGCCAGACAGCCGAGGAAAACAACAAACGCCTCCCCTTAAGGGATTCATCTGGCAATCCGATCCCTTTCGATGGAGTGCTTGCGATTCAAGCTGATCAAAAGGTGCTTTACGATACCCTCCGGAAGATCATGTACACCGCCGGACTTGCCCAATTCAGGACTTTCAGGTTCCTCGCACTTAGACAAGAACCCATTTGATCTTTGCGCATACTTTGCGTTTTCTTCTCGACTCTGAGATAAGGGAGGACATGGGAGCACAATGGAAAGCGCCGCTCAAAGCGGCTGCGGCAGCCAAAAAGGGCGCCGTCATCGGAAAGTTGACCAAGGAATTGATCGTTGCGGCGAAGCTCGGAGGAGCGGACCCTGCGTCGAATTTCCGCCTGCGCGGTGCGATCGAAGACGCAAGAAAAGCTTCGGTTCCGAGAGATACCATCGAGCGTGCCATCAAGCGCGGTGCTGGACTCCTCGATGACCCCATCGTCTATGAAACCATACTTTACGAGGGATTCGCTCCCCATCAAGTCCCCTTGATCGTCGAGTGTCTGACCGAAAACCGTAATCGAACAGCAGCCGACATGCGTGTGAAGTTCCGTAAGGGTCAGCTCGGCTCGGCTGGGTCAGTTGCATGGATGTTCGATCGGAAGGGTGTGGTCGAAGCTCACCACACCGATGCAGGCCAAGACGCCGAAACTGCTGCCATCGAAGCAGGAGCGGACGAGGTCTCAGTGATCAAGCCAGGAGAAGGCCAGCCTACAGGTGGCACACTCGCACGCTTTCTCTGCGCCATGACCGATCTCGACGCTGTCAGCAAGACACTTAGTGCCTTGGGCTGGAACGTACTCAACTCCGAGCTCAGTTATCTTGCCAAGAACCAGGTGGATCTCACTTCGGAGCAGATGAAGGAAGTCGGAGAATTTCTCTCAGAGATTGACGATCACGATGACGTCCACCGGATTTACGCGGCCCTGAAGCCCGAAGAAAACGCTTCCTAAGGCCTTTCAGGACCCAGAAGTGCGTAGCTCCAGGTGGATTTGGCCTGAGTTGCAGGCGTGGTGGGAACTAGGCGATCACCAAATTGCTCTTTCAGTTTCTTTTCCAGACCGGTGAACCCCGAGACTCCAGCACGGGTCAAGTCAGCCTCTGTGGCCAACCACCAATAGCCGTCAGCCCTACCGAAGCGCCTGCGTAGGGCCCGCTCGATCTCGATGGCGACTCTTCCCATCGTGGTCCGGACATTGACCTCGATGACCGGAATCACACGACCCTCTCCATCAAACTTAGACCACATGCAATCGATTCCGAAGTTTCCATGAAAGCCCTTGGACCTCAGGATCTCCGCGACCCGAATGTGTTCCGGACGCCATTGAGACTCAACGGCGAGAATCCGGTCGAGCACCTGTTCCTCGGCAAGGCCTTTTGAACCCAAGCAGCTCCCGAGATAGGAAAACCGTTGCTCATCGGTGAAAAAAATTCTGGGCTCCCCAACCTTGAGTTCTCCCGACTCCGTCCACTCGTACTGGACGGAGAAGTCGTTAATTTTTTCATAAAATGGCTCGATCACGAAGGGACCGCTCCGCTGGAGACGGTTCCGGAGCTGCTCAAGGGACGGATCGACCAACCGTTGGTGCCCCCTTCCGCTCAGTCCTGTTTCGCTCTTCAAGATCCACTCTCCGGTCGTGGCACTGGACTTCGCCCGCCACGAGGCGAGATCCTCTTCCGTACGGATCACCCCACCCGGAGTGTCGAGCTCACGCTTCCAAAAACTTTTTGAGTAAAAATCCTTGAGACAGTCCCGTTCGAACCTTGGAGAAAACTGGAATTTAGAGCCCAGTTGATCCAATAAATTGAAAGTGGATGGCGAATGCCCCCACGGTCGGAAATTCCGGAACATCGGCACCCTCTCGAGGTGTCTGACCTCAGAAACCCACTCCGGAAGAAACCCTCGAATCGAGTGGACCTGTTCCAGAAACGACAAATCAGGCTTAGAACCGGAAAGGATCACATCTTCCTCTTTCCCGAGCCAGGCGAGCAAGGGTTCGAAATCCGCGATCTTCTTTTCCATCGCAGGGCTGATTCTCCCCCCCGAACATTCCCACTCACAGCCGGGATTGAATCGGAGTAAGTCCGGAATCTGTCCACGGGATCCACCGGCCACTTTCATTTCCCGGATGAAATCAGCGTCTAACCCTGCTTGTGATCGCGAATTCATCGAAAAGAGCCGCGTTCCACGGGCTCGTCTCGGAGTCAACGGAAACCGGAGCGCCTCCTGGTAGGCCTCATAGTCCGATCCGGCTTGCGGGTTCTTCCAGCGTTGAAACCACTTCCATCCGTGAGCCACATGGCGCACTTCATCGTCATGGACCTCACGGAGCAATTTCGCCGTACTGTCGTCTCCGAGTTCCTCTTCGAAAAAAACTGAAAACTCGTGTGCAAAATCTAGATTGGCCTGCTCGAAAGTGAGGCTCATTCCCGCCACAAATTCGAGCGGAGTCCGGACCGATTTCAGGGATTGCCAGAAATACAGGTTCAATGGAACCGATCCGAGTCCGACTCCGTAGGCTTCCATCCGATCCAGGTAGGACCGGAGGTGCCTTTGTTCGTCCTGAAGGGTCCGGAACAATCCCTGTCGGAACTCTTCGGGGGCTTCGGGGAATTTGAGCAGTGTGAGCGCCATCGTCTCGATCGCGAGCAATTCGTGATTGGCGAAATAATGAAGCAAGCGTCCCCTTGCAGCCGGAGATTTTCGGAGCTCCGAAGGTCTCGGGAAACCTGACTCCTGACCGGAGCCTCCGCCAGTCAATCCATCCCGGGATGGGACCTCGGGAATCGAACCCGGACTCCAGTTGCCGCGCCCCCAGTCGATCTCCTGGAACCGCAGCCCGGTCCCGGACAATTTATCGGCTAGTGATCCACCACGGAGGATTCTGAGCAGGATTTCATCACCCCTTTCCATGTCATCTCACCCAATCCCTGACCGCACGTAGCAAAAACCGGGGAAGTTCAGTCATCTCTCTCACTTCTGAAAAACGTCCGATTCCCGAATCCCCGAGTTCCTTCATGACCGTCCGTCCGCCCGGATCCTTTCCGATTTTCACCGGAAACACCACACCCAACATCCGGGCCTCGTCGAGCGGATGCGCTCCCTCGGTGTAACGCCCGTCACTGACCAGGATCACCCTCGCGCGCGGATGCTTACTGTTTTCAATCCGTTTGCGAGCCTCACGGAGTCCGAGTTCGATGTGGGTGAATCCACCGGGAGGAATCGACAGTGTCCTCCCCACCGCATCCTCGAGACTCACAGTTTCTTCGAAATCTTTAATCACATGAATCTCAGAGTCGAATCCCAGCACACACAGGGCTTCGGCAGGAACGCTTTCGCAGGCCGCTGCGACCGTGACCCCAAGGAGCGCGAGTTTCTCACCTTTCATCGATAAAGATGTGTCGAGCAATAAAACCAATCCGTGCTCTTTCTCCATCCGGACCTGATACCGGGGCAGCGCCTCGCGACCGGCTAAGCCGATCTGCTCCAGCAAGGTTTCCTCAACATCGAGCTCGACCTGAACGTTTCGCCCTTGCAAACCGGCCACCTCAAGAGAGTTCATGCATTGGTACCGGTAAGGTTTCTGGACCGGCCCGAGACTCTGACGGGCCCGCTCAATCACGGACCGTACGGCTTTCTCGCCCAGATCCCGTTTCTCTTTCGGGTCGAGGTAGCCGTATCTTTGGATGTCACGGAACCGGATGGCCAAGTCCCAGTCATCTTTCTGTCCCGTGTGCCGTCCTCCGGTCTCGTCCGCACTCTGGCTTGAATCATCATCGTCATCCACCGAGGATTCCGACTGGAACACCAAAACTCCGTCAGGAGCCTGAGGTCCCTGGGGTCTCCGAATCAGGATTTTTTTTTTAAGGCGTCCAACAGTTCCTGAAGCAGTTCATCCAGAAGCTCGGAATAGGGAAGACTCGAAAACTTCCCACTTTGAAGCTCGATCCGGTTAGCCAATACCGACTTTGCAGCTGCGACGAATTCGGGATCCTCGATGGAAGCGACTCCGGTGGAGGCCACCACCCGCGCCAAGGTGATCGAGGCGCGCACCGAGGCTCCGCGCTTCACCCGCGCATGACTCCGGGTCATCCGGATCAAGGCGACAGATTCGGGAACCAGCCCCGAAGGAGCGGAGGCACCCAGGTGCTCGGAGACGATCAAACGCTCTTCATCCTCGCTCATCGGAGCGAGCCCTACCCACTCCAGACGGTCGAGCAAGGCTTCAGAAAGTGCAGAGGTCCCGACAAACTCCCGCGGATTCTGGGTGGCGATCACCGCGAAACCGGATGTCGCACGGATCGCACCGAGTACCGGAATTTGGAGCAAGCCCTCGTCCAGGGCCGGAAGGAGGACGTTCTGAACCATCTCGGGCATACGATTCAGCTCGTTCATCAGAAGAATCCCGCCCTCCTCCATGGCTTGGAAGAGCGGACCGGGTAAAAAACTTTCACGGACAAATCCGCGCTCGAGCACCAACTTCGGGTCGAACGAGCCCACCAACTTTTGCTCGGTGTAACGTCCGTCACCGTCGACACGGAACACAGGCCGGCCCAGTGCCTTCGAGACTTCGAGGGCGAGTGTGGTCTTGCCGGTCCCCACGGACCCCTCGAGCAAGAGGTGACGACCAGCCCGGATCAGGGCCTCCATCCTCCTCTTTTCAACGGTCCGTCCGATCAACTTCATCACGAACTCCTCAGCTAGATTGGGTCTGATACATGAACCAGATCATCAGAACCATCAAGATCAGGATGGGGATCTGGAGCAAAGCAAAAAGGAACAGAGGGCTCTTTTTAACGGGAACATTAAAGGAATCGGTGTTCGATCCCTGTACATGGCTTTGTGGTTCAGCAGGTTTTTCTTGATTCATGGTGACTCACCTTTCCACTTCGAGTGCCGGTATCCGTACAAAAAATAAATCGACAGACCGATCACCATCCAAATTCCGAAACGGACCCAATTGATCCATCCGAGCTCTGTCATCAGATAAGCACAACTCGACAATCCCAACAAGGGGATGAGCGACCAGGACTTCCTATAAGCTTGGAAAGACAGCCAAACTAAGGAGATGACGAATGCCATCATGGGAATCCGGTGTTTGAACACCTCCCATTGTCCATTATTTGAGAGGAATTCCAGGATTCCGTCGCGATTCCAGATCCAACATGCAATGCCCGTCATGAACACCAGTCCCGGAAAGATCCATTTTGAATTGATGTAGGGCGTATAAAACCGTCCGGGGACCTTGGGTCGATGGGGATCCAGGCGGAGCACGCCTGCGCAAACCAATACAAAAGCCGACAAGGTCCCGATCGAGGTCAGATCCGTCACCTCGGTCAGATTCATGAACATGCAAGGGACCGCTACGATGACCCCGGTCATCAGGGTAGAGAACCATGGGGTTTGGAAACGCGGATGAATCGCCGAAAAAATGGGAGGAAGCAACCCGTCTCGACTCATGGCCATCCAGATCCGGGGTTGGCCAAGCTGGAACACGAGGAGCACGGTGAACAAGGCCACAATGGCGCTCACTGAAATGATTCCAGAGATCCAGTTCACCCCTGCGCCCTCAGGCCCGAACACGTAGGCCAGAGGATCACCGACCGCCAGGCGATCGTAGCGCACCATTCCGGTCAATACCAAGGCCACGAGCACGTACAGCACGGTGCAAATGACCAGTGAGTAAATCATGGCCCTGGGCAAATCCCGTTGCGGATTCTTGCACTCTTCGGCAGTGGTGGAAATCGCATCAAACCCAATGTAGGCGAAAAAAATCGCAGAAACGCCCTTCAGTACCCCGGAAACCCCGTTGGGAGCGAAGGGAGTCCAGTTCTCTGGTCGGACATAGAAGGCACCGACCCCGACCACGAGCACCAACACTCCAATTTTGAGAAGAACCATGGCATTGGCGACTTTCTTGGATTCCTGGATCCCAACATAAACAATCGCGGTAACCAATACCGTGACTAGAAAAGCTGGGAAATGAAGGATCACTGGAATTCCGAGCCAACGAGGGGCATCCATCCACGCTTGATAAGCCCGAACAGCAGTCGGAGTGACTCCCTGACCCGCCAAATCCGCCATGCCCACACCGGAATCGAGCAAGGCTTTCACCTGCTCGTATCCACGGGAGGCGGTCAAGAGATCCAAAGTGAGATAGTCCGGGATGCGGATGCCGTAACCCGATAAGAACGAGCCGAAATAATCACCCCAAGAGATCCCCACTGCAATATTTCCGATCGCGTATTCCATGAGGAGGTCCCAGCCAATGATCCAAGCGATCAATTCGCCGAGAGTGGCATAGGCATAAGTGTAGGCCGAACCGGCCACCGGAATACTCGATGCGAACTCGGCATAACAAAAAGCCGAGAAGGCACAGGCGATGGCGGTGAAGATGAACAAAAAAACCGTGGCAGGTCCACCGGACGAAGCGGCGGTCCCGATGGTGGAGAAAATCCCCGCCCCAATCACAGCTGCAATTCCGAGAGCAGTCAGATCGACCACCCCGAGGGTCCGTCGGAGGGATACCCCTCCATGCGCCCCGTGTCCTTCAGGGGATTCCACAGCCTCCCGCAAGATGCGTTCGATAGGCTTGGTTCGAAATAAAGATTTCCAAATCATGGACTTGACGCACTCCCTTGAAGCAGTAATGATGAACGCAGCCCAGTCTAGACCACAACCACGGAGAAATAAAGAATGGCGAGTCTTTTCATTAAAAAAGATCTGAAAAAACTGATCGCAGATGCGGGTGACCCGAACGCGAGTGAACACTCCCAGTCCGGTGGTTTGAAACGTCACTTGAGTGCTCTCAACCTGACCCTGCTTGGAATCGGTGGAATCATCGGAGCCGGGATTTTTTCACTTACTGGAATGGCAGCCGCAAATTACGCCGGACCGGGAATTGTTTTCAGTTTTGTGATCGGGGGAGTGCTGTGCGCGTTTGCAGGTCTCTGCTACGCCGAAATGGCCGCCATGGTACCGGTTTCAGGGTCGGCCTATGCCTATTCTTACGCTACCCTTGGCGAGCTGATCGCATGGATCATCGGATGGGATCTGATTCTAGAGTACGCCTTCGGTGCCGTGACCGTGGCCGCCGCTTGGTCAGGATACTTCATTTCATTGCTTCACAAGACCTTGGGAATTGAATTGACCGATCTGGTTCTGCGCTTCACTAAAGGCCCCTGGGAGTCCGTGGTACTTGCAGACGGCTCCTCCGTCGCTGGGTTCTGGAATCTCCCGGCCAGCTTCATCTCCTTGTTTGTCGGCGCAATTCTTTACAAGGGAATCCGTGAGAGTGCTTCGCTGAATAACATCATCGTCTTCATCAAGGTCGCGATCATTCTCTCCTTTATCTTCCTCGGATGGGGTGTGATTGATGCGATCAATTGGAATGCCAATCCCGCAGCTACCGGACTGGCAGCCCTAGTTCCGGCCATGGCTGAATCCACCCGGAACGGACAATCCATCATGAGTTACGGATGGCCCGGGGTATTGACCGGGGCAGGCGTGGTCTTTTTCGCCTACATCGGCTTCGATGCGGTCTCCACCACCGCGCAGGAAGCCAAAAACCCTCAACGGGACCTGCCGATCGGCATTCTCGCCTCATTGTTCATCTGTACCGCCATTTACATCCTGATGGCACTCGTGATGACCGGTGTGGTGCCCTACAAGGAACTCGCGGTACCGGATCCCGTCGCCGTGGGTGTGGACCGGATCGTCGCACTCAAGGGCTGGAGCACCGGTGCTCAAAAAACTCTGGCCTTCTCGGTGAAGTTCGGCGCACTGATGGGACTCACCTCAGTGATTCTGGTGTTGATGCTCGGACAGACTCGGATCTTTTACTCGATGGCAAAAGACGGCCTGCTCCCCTGGTTCTCCGAACTCCACTCGAAATTCCAAACCCCGCACAAAGCGACCGTCATCACAGCTTTGTTCGTGGCACTGTGCTCAGGTTGCATGCCGATGAGCCTCGTGGGAGAGCTGGTTTCGATCGGAACCCTTTTGGCATTCGTCCTGGTGTGTCTGGGAGTGGTCATTCTTCGGATCAAGCATCCGGAAATCGAGCGTCCATTCAAAGCCCCGTTGTTCTGGCTGGTCGGTCCTGCCGGTGCAATTTCCTGCTTGTGGGTGATGTCCGGACTTCCCCATGACACTTGGATCCGTCTCTTCATCTGGCTTGCCATTGGATTTGTGATTTACTTCGGATACGGAAAGCGGAATTCAAAACTTCAAAAAGCTTCAAATTGAAGTTGAATGTTCGCTTTTTGTTCGGTACGCTGAATTTCGGATATGGAAAGTTTTCTGACCCCGAAGCAAAAACAGATCCTCGAGTGGATCGAAGACTACCTCCGGAAGCATCAAACGATGCCATCACGCAGGGAAATCGCTCTGGGCCTGGGGCTGTCCTCTCCCGCAACCATACAGCAGCACATTGAAGCGCTCGAGAAGAAGGGCTACCTGAAACGCGGCGAAAGTGGCGGAAGCCGGGCGCTTCAATGGACTGCGCGCTCTAAGAAACTGTTTTCAGCTATTCAGGCCGCTCCCGTCCGTGCAACCGATGAATCGGACGGGGTGGATACCGTTCCGCTTTTGGGTTCGATTGCCGCCGGCTACCCGATCGAGGTCTACCCCGATTCTAGAGAAATCAGAATTCCACTTCAGATGTTTGCCACACCCGGTGGACCACCAGTTCGCAAAGAAGACACTTTCGTCCTGACCGTCCGGGGTGATTCGATGATCGAAGACGGAATCCATCCCGGAGACTGGGTCATTTTGAAGAAAGCGAGTCGAGCTAGAACCGGGGAAACCGTTGCCGCACTCCACAATGGGGAGGCCACCCTGAAACGCTATCATCCAACCCAGTCCGGTATCGAGTTGCATCCAGCGAATCCTGCTTATCCGATCATCCGGATCTCGTCCGAGGACCGCTTCGAGATTCAAGGTATTCTGATCGGAGTGATCCGTCGCTACGCTTGATCAGCTTCTGAAGTGACATTTACACCAGACCGACACATACTGGGATCATGCTCCGGTCGAGGCCTCTTCTCGCGATTTTCTTCATCGTTTTTGTCGACATCCTCGCCTTCACCTTGGTGCTCCCTTACTTACCGTTTTATGCAGAGCAGTTTGGTGCGACCCCCACCCAGGTCGGTCTAATCCTGACTTCGTTCTCATTCTGTCAGTTTCTTGCAGGCCCGGTATTGGGCCGAATGTCAGACAGCATGGGCCGTAAGCCCGTCCTGATTCTGAGCCAGATCGGGACTTGTGTTGGTTTTGTCATCCTCGCGCTCTCCAATTCACTGTGGATGGTCTATCTTGCTCGGATCATGGACGGAATCACTGCCGGAAACATCACGGTGGCACAAGCGGCGATTTCTGACATCACGAAGCCCCAAGAACGCGCCAAGGCCTTTTCACTGATCGGCGTCTCTTTCGGACTCGGGTTTTTCGTTGGCCCCGCCATTTCAGCCCTGCTATCGCATTTTGGAAATCAAGCCCCTGCTTGGGGGGCAGCTGCACTTTCATTTCTGAGCATCCTGTCGACTATTGCCTTTTTTCAGGACTCGAAGCAAATGCATGAAGAGAAAAAGCCGTTCAAGATCGGCCTCGGTGAGTTGTCTCACGCTTTCGACTTCAAACCTCTCTTCAGTTATCTCCGTCAGATCGAGGTCCGTCCTCTGCTGCTCCAATTCTTCTTTTTCAATCTTTCATTCTCGGCTCACATCTCGTGTTTCGCACTCTTTGCCGAAAGAAGACTGACCTGGAACGGCACCCCTTTCGGACCCAAGGAAGTCGGCTACCTCTATGCTTATCTCGGGCTTTTGGGGATTGGAGTCCGGAGCTGGATTATCAGTGCATTGATCAACAGATTTGGAGAAAAAGGGACTTCACGAATCGGCTTCCTGGCGCAAGGGCTCGGATTCACAACTTACGCTTTCGTACAAACCGTTCCAATGGCACTGGTTGCATCCACACTGTCCTCGATTGGATCAGGATTGATTCGACCTTCCGTCTCGGCGCTGATGTCCCATGCTGTCGGCCCCAAAGAGCAGGGGGCCATTTTTGGTGTCGGACAGAGTTTGGCTTCGATGGCATCGATTTTCGCCCCCATCATCGCAGGGCTTCTGATCGGACACGTGTCGCTCGAGGCATGGGCCTTGTTTGCAGGAGGAACCATGTTGATGGCATTTCTCTTCCGTTCGCCCACCGCCACTCCGAGCAAGGCCTAAAATGGAGACGGGAGTGGCGCGTTTCAATCCTTGCGGATCGACGTTTCCACTCCCGTTTGACTCATTCCGTACATGGGGTTTTTCCCGGTACGGCTGAACAGTCGATCTATTCAAGAGAGGTCTTCCGGGACATCCATCAGCCCCGCTCCTTCTTGAGGGGAACGGAACTCTGACACCCGTTTGCCTTCTCCATGAGATGAAGTCGGGACCCGACCTCATCCGATCAACTGCAGAGGCCCTCGTGCTTACGCACTTGTCGGCCTCATCCGCCACACTCCTTCACCGCTTGCGCGGCTACCGACCTTCAACCTCAAGCCGGATCGGTGTGAAGAGAGTGCTTCCGTGCTTTGACTTCCTTTCCTCCAGCCCCCGTAGTCCTTTTCCCTGTCCGACCCTCTCGAATCCGTATTTTCCGGTAAGGATTCGATGACACTGGCCTTCATCCGGCTTCACCCGGAATCGGCGGATCTCCCCCCGACGGTTTCGCTCCGACCGTCGAGTAGACAAGTTCAACAAGGTGCACTTTCGTGCCAACCGGGGCTTTCGCCGCCCGGGAATGCGTTTCCCCGGACTTTTCAGGCCCTGCTCAAAAAGCCCTCCTCTCAGAGGGCTTTCCGGATCTGTGCTTCAGGCGGCAACCGGACGATTCCGCCTCCGGGACTCCAACCCGTAGGAAAGAGAAGCGAGCATCGCTGCTGTTCCTCCATCGAGGACCTCCATCCTCGACGTCCGGATAGAGTGCAGGTCGCGTACCACCATCCCTACCCACTTAAATCACGATAGAGAGACTGTCATCGCCTGAGTGTGGACAAAAGGTCAAAAATGCCGGTCGATGCGACTCACCGGAACCAAGTCAGGTCGTAGGTGTTGTTGGCGAGATCCTGTCCACTGATCCAACAACCGACCACTTGCAGATTGCTGCGCTCCGCTTCACTCGCGCGACACTCCTGAAACCCAGCAATGGAAGGATCACGGCTCTTACACATGCACGAAAAATGATCCGTCCAGAAGCCCGTACCGTAGGTGTTCCGGATCAAGAACTCGCAACTTCCATCGTGACGCGGACGCTGACCCGCAACGATCGAATAATGAGCACCGCACTTCTCTTGCCGAAAAGCCAGACCGAGGACACGCGGCTTCATCTTGAATGCACGATACCCATGCCCCTCATCCAGGAGATTCGAGCAATAACCGATCCCCAGTGGATTCCCCTGCTCGAGCACCTCGTTCAATTTACGGATGATCTTCCGGTTCGATGCGAATCCGAGACCTATCGACTTCCAACGAGGCAGATTTATGGGAAGTAGATTCGACCCCGAACACTCGCTGAATACCTCAGTCAGGAGGGTTTCTAGCCTTCTTCCTTTAGACCGTCCATCGATGAAACGGAATTTCTCAATCAAGGACTGCTCAATACGAGCGGAAAAATAAGGTTGCGACGAGACCTTGGCATAAGCAATGTCGTAGGCTCCTGGGTTGAGTCCGAGAATCGAGTCCTGCTCCTGGTACTCGTCCCAAAGCTGCTGGAAAAATGCCATGAGGTCGGCCTCCTGCATCCGCGGATTCCCATTCCTCAAGCGCTCGATTGCACGATCCACCACATCAGCGCGACAAATACCCTCATTTTCAATGCTCCTGAATACCCAAGCCATCCTAGAAAAATCTAAGTTATCCGGATTCCAATGCACAGGCAGCCGAACCTTGTGAACCAAGGCGGTCCAAAGGGGTGAGGTCAGATCAACCGCTTCCGGCTGATTCTTGAATCGCCAGAAATCAATCAACTGAGATGCCGTGTAGGCATAACAGGTGCTTAACTCACCCTGATCGTAGATCGGCATCCGATCGAAGGGTCTTCCCGCTACTTCATAGAGATTTACAGCGGGGCAATAGCCGGGAATTCCTCCGTGCTGGGCCTGAGCGGGCATCTGGAATAGAATAGCTAATGAAAACAACACGATTGCCATCATGGCCCTAGTTGTATCGGGCGGCGCGACAATTGTAAAGTAGTCCAATGGAAATCAGAGGAGTTTCTTGAGCAAAGCGATCCAATTCATTCGATCCCGATCGAGAGCAGACTTCTCCAAAAATCCAACCGCCGTCATCCGCGTTCGTTCAGGCCCACCCTTCTTCAGGGCAACCAAAATGCAATGATTCCAGCGCGACACTTCATCCTGGGTCTCGACCAATCCTGGGCCAAGGCCTTGCGCCCATTCCCGACAATTCAGATCAGGCTCCACCCAGTCGAGGGCCTTGATTTTTTCAGACCGGACATCGGCATAAAAATCAAACCCGAGATGCTCCCCCTTCAATACCGACAGAGTTTTCAAAATCTCGCTCAAGAGATACCTTTGGAAAGGATCCTTGTCCGAGAGAACTTTGATTTGATCGAACAACCCCGGAACACAGCTTTGCTCTAACCCACTTCGACACAACAACACACCGAACGCAACCGTGTGCTTGCTTGATGACTCGAGTAACTCTTTCGCTTGTTCCGGCGGGACCTTGGATCGGAGTAACTTCAAATAGAGTTGCGGGCGCGGATCAAATTTCAATTCATCATACTTTTGGAGAAACTCCTCGACCTTGGCTTTTTCAAAAGCTTCCGGCTCTAATTTTTCTTCGATCGCCAAAACCATCTTTGGATCAGTCCGGGACTTGAGCCAAACCTCGAGATTGACCAAATTGAGGATCCTGGGATTGGACTTGACCATCTCAGTGATCAATCCAGCATCATTGGTCTCGTTCATAAACTGGAGCAGGCGCTCCTCCGGTATCGGTAACGCCAAAGATCCAAGAAGCCAGCTGGCATTGAAGGCTCTACGTGCGTCTCCCCCTCTGAGATCTCTATGTGCCAGCCAATAAACCACAGCTCCTTGGGCAATCAAAATGGCAATCACAGTTCCACGCACAGCATTCCTTGCGGCGGGGTACAGGGCTAATTCACGTAGAATGGAGCTCTGGATCGACCACCACATGAGTCCAAGCATGGCTAGGCACCCAACAAAAAAAGAATCGATTTCGGTAATGACCATTCCAGCAAAGATGAAGGCACCAAAATAGCCTAATTTCCGCTTGAGTGGAATCGACTCAAACCACTGCCCGTACTTGAGGCGATTCACAAACGGGCTAAAACTTGCCGTGAAAAAAAACGCCAACATGAACTGAAGGACCACCACTCCGAAGGGCCCACCCCCTTCAAGGTCCTTCATTAATCCGGAAGCAAACGAATTCAGTATCAAATTTTCTTCGAGACCCGGCACCCAAGTTTTTCCTACGATCACGAACACGGTGTAGACACCGAACATCAACGCCAAATGAATGAGCGAGATCAAAAGCGAACTCATCCAGAAACCCACTCGATTCACGGGAATGCTTTTGATCCAACTTGAGTTTCTTTGGAGCCCGACCCCACCCGAAAAGCCGAGCATCAAAATGACAAACCCAGGAGCTGCCAAAAGTTCCCGGTCAACATTGAGGCGTGATCCCACGAACAATACAAGAATCACTCCGACTAATGCCAACCCAGCCGTTCTGAGCAAATCCGGAATAAAGTACAAGATGAGACGGATCATGTGATCACTCCTCGATCACGGGTGAGATAGATAAACAGCTCCTCTGCCGATAGAGCACGACGATCAAACAGTGCCTCCGCATTCTCTGGCTTGGCCGCGTCGAACTTCTGCTTCACCATCACATACGATTCTGAACCGTCAGAGTTCACTCCAACCGAAATACAGTGGGGCTTGTGGAAAACGGGATGATCCTCACCCAATGTACGTCTGAGCTTCACATACTGGTTCTTTAGCTCCTTGACCCCCTGATTAATGAGGATCCTCCGGTTGTCGAGCCACCAGATATGATCCACATACCTTTCCACTTCGGAAACCAGATTGGTCGCCATCACCACCGCACCTCCCGCCTTGCAGAAGCTGCCGAGATAATCCATGACATAAGCACGCGCACTGGCGTCAAGAACGGAGGTGATCTCATCCAAAAAGAGCACTTTCGGCTGGATGGCCACTGCGGATGAAAACACGACCTGCATCTTTTGACCGCGGGAAAGTTCTTGGAATCGCTTCGAAGTATCCACCTTGAACCGCTGAATGAAGCTATCGAATAATGTCTGATCCCATGCCCTGAAAAACTTTCCGTATTGTCTGTAAAACGAACCTATGTCCCGGAAAGAATGGATCTCGATCATTTCTGAAACGTACCCAATTTGGTGGTTCACAGATTGGTCGTTCCCTGAAAAAGGAATACCGAATGCGAGCCCCCCGCCCGCATCGGGAGCCTCGTGCCTCATCAGTATCCTCATCAAGGTGGACTTCCCTGCACCGTTCTTTCCAAGAAGCGCATAGAAAAGTCCGCCATTGATCCCTAGAGAAACGTTCTCAAGGACCGTTTTCCCGTAATACGATTTTGACACTTCCGTAATCTGAATCAGATTGGCCATGATGGAGTCCTCTTTCCATGATGCGACGTCGATAAGATGAAATCAACCGGGATTCAGACACGTGTTCCGAGCAGAATATCCCAAACTGGTGCAACAATGTTGAAGTTCCGATGTGCCATCAGTCCCGATTCATGATGACGACGGTGATGGTCCCGGAGTGCCCGGATGATCCCCACCTTGAATAGCGGATGGGAGGCTCGGAAATGGCAGATCGCATGGACCAGCTCGTACAGAAAGAAAAAACCTGCACCAACGCAGAGACCAAGCGAGCCAATCCATTCGCCGATGAAATGGGACAAAATGAAACATAAGGGAAGATTGACCAAGTACTGGATCAGAATCACACCCCAGACCGGGAACAGAATCTGATGGAAATCCCTTCCTAACCTGGCCTCAATGTCCGTGGAATCGAACCAACGATGATGGCGCAGGGTATGTTCAACAAAAGCATGCGTCAAACCTGGCCGTCTTCGATGAAGGATCCACCGGTGTGCCGCATACTCGACCCCGGATGCAAACAGGAAGAACAAGGACGCCCAGAGCGCGCATGCTAGAAAAGAGAATTGCGACCATTCTTTCCCCATACGAATCGCACCCCAGACGACCAGGGGAAGGCTGGCACCGGTGGTTCCTAAAAAATGAACCCCCGCCGAATACCCCCGGGGAACTTTCATTTCTTCACGATACGGCATACACCCCATTGTCCGACTCCCAAGTTGAAAACTCAATGAAAGTAATTGCAAAACCACTCCAATTTAACCCACCACGGTTTCTTTTTGACGCGGTGCAAATCAGATCCTATCCTGAAGACATCAGGTCGACACAAGGAATGCATTCATGAATCTGAATCTGATTTTGGGGCTGACACTCGGGGCTTGGATCATGACCCGTGGGGCGATCGGGCATGCTTCGAATCCCGCGCTTTTTTTCGACACCCACGCATTGATCATCGTCGGGCTCGGCACCCTGGCTGCTGCCCTGATCGCAAGCCCACCGGGCAGACTACGAGAGATCGTTAGGTTTTTCATCAAAGGCGCTTTCCTTCGGAAGGAGCGCTCAAAGTCTTACTTGGTGAAAACACTTATCTCAGCTCATGCATACATCCTCAGATCCGGAGCTTCTAGGGTACAGATCACCGACCGCATTCACCCGTTTCTGAGTGAAGGCATTGACCTGATTCGAGAAGGGCACCTCAATGCCGCTGAGCTGCAAGAAGTTCTCGAGCTTCGGGTCGGTCAATTCAAACGCTCTTACCTAGAGGATGCCAAAGCTCTTGCCGCCATTGCCAAGTTCCCTCCGGCCTTCGGCCTCCTCGGGGCTGCAGCCGGGATGATCTCGCTCATGTCTCAATTGGGAACAGGGGGCAAGGACCAACTTGGGCCTGCGATGGCCACTGCCATGGTGGCCACCTTCTGGGGAGTGGGAGTGGCGAATTTCATCCTCCTTCCATTGGCGGACTACGCCCATCGGCTAGGAGTCGAAGATCTCGAGGCTCGAAACCTCATGGTTCAGGGTCTTCTGTTGATTCAAAGACGGGAGTCCCCCGTGGTCTTGAAGGAGAAGCTGGTCAGCTTCCTGAAGCAAGAGGAACGGGATGAGATCGAGCGCCATTTTCTCGATCAATTCCCCGATTCAAGGATGGGGGCATGAACCCGGGATTCAAAAACAAAAAGCCTGACATCCCCAAAGACTCGGTCACACGCAAAATCCTAGATCACCTCCACGAAGGAGCAGAAGAGCACGGCCACGAGGGTGGGAATAACGAGCTCTGGCTCGTCTCCTACGCCGACTTGATGACCCTCCTTTTCGGATTTTTCGTGATGATGTACTCTGACGCCAACCATCTGGATAAAATTAAGGAGGCGCTTCAGAATGCACCCGCTGAAGTCGCTCTGGCAGCCACTACCGCCATGCCGACTCCGGAACCTGTGACCACTCCGACGCCCGGTCCGACCCAACGGGAACTCGCGCTTGAGGAAAAGATCAAAGTCCTGGAAAAGCAAATGGCCGATGGAGGGCGCCTCCTGAGCAGGACTCCGTGCCGGATCTGCGTCACCTTCACCTCGGTACCCTGGTCCTTGGAGGGAGAACTCCATGCTTCGGATTCAGACATGATGATCCTTCACGTCACCCGGGGCGGACCTGGAGACCAAGCCGGACTCCGCGCCGGGGACATTTTGGAAACCGTGGATGGGCAGGACCCGAAAAAGCCTGATCTCTTCAAGAGCTTCCCGATCGGAAAGGAAGTCAAAGTCCAGTACCGTCGCCGGGGAGTCAGATCGGAGACGGTGGTCAAACTCGACCAAACCTCGGAAGAAGCGCGTAAACTGGTTGAGAACGAGCCACCTGCACCCGTCCTCACCCTTTACGGGCGACTCAAGGTGACCAAAATCGGCATGAGGGAGCGAATCATGCGCTACATCCCTTCGGACATCGAGGGCCTGCTCGTGCTTGAAACCTGCCCGGGATGCACGGAGCCCGGCAAGGATGATGTCATTGTGTCGGTGGACGGGGTTCCGGTGGACCATCCCGAAACTCTGTCAAATCACCCGCAGCGCCCGGCATTTCTGGAAATCTGGAACCCAGTCACCCGCTCCTACCGGATCGTCCGGCCCCAGCTTCCGTAAGTCAAAAAACCGTCACAAGGAAATGCTCATTTCGATTGAGCTTTGGGGGGATATTCATAGAGAATTGAGAGAATGACCCAGGATCGGGCCCCTGTCACCAAGCCTTTCGTCTTCATCTTGAAAGCCAAAGTGCTTCCCGATTCACATGGCCAGTTCCTGAAACTTTTTCCACACTCCATCACTGATGCCGAACTCAAGGATCAGGGCGAACTGGATGAGTTCTTCAACCTGGTGGAGTCCGGACGGAGAGGAATACTGGTCGGCAACTTCTCGGACCGTGAAGACCTCCTGAATCTTTTGAACTTGATGCCCCGTTTGCAACCCATGATCATCTCGCAAAAGCTGGTGGTCATGATGTTCGCGAAGGTGATCTCCGATAAAATCGAGACCGTTCTTGAGAAATCGGGATGCGCCACAGTGCTGAAATACGAGATCCCGGCGAGAGGTTTCATTTACAAGCTGAAGCGTCACCTCACCGAACTCAGTGCCGGAGACGTGGCAGCCAAAGCCTCTCTCGAAAAGGCGAAAAAAGCCTCGAAGCGGACGGCGTGGGATGCGGAATCCCCGCTCGCAAAGAAGAAACCGGGCCAGGTCCATTTCAGGGACCTCGGCAACCAGGTCCGGCTCTCGCCCCCTTTGGTGACGAAGTACGACTTTTGGCTCTTCAGAAAGCGCCCTTACATCCGCCGTTACAAGGGAAACTGGATGGTCGAATTGATCGGTCCGAGTCCCGCATCCGGAAAATGGAAGCTCTCCTCACGTTTCGCTCACTTGTTCCCCGAAGCCGACACCCTTTGGGAATGGAGTCAGCGGGAACCTCCCGGTAAATTCGGAGAAACCTTCAACCCGACTCCCGGAGTTTGGGTATTCGTCGGGAAGAAACCGGAATACAGCTGGATGGTGAATCGTTGGGCCTTCATCAGCGAGGTCCCCGGACTTTACTTCGTCGAAGACGGAAAAGTGCTGGAAGTGCGATTTTTCGAAACTGACGAAGGGGTTTTGGACATGTCCGACAACTCCTCCGCCGCGATCGAGGCATTCCCGAAAATCAAGGAAACTTACGACCAGGATTACTACCTTGAGCTCGAACGGCTCGAGAAACAAGACATGAGCATTACCCTTGATCCGCCGCCAAACTTGCCCTGGACGGATCGACTCGACTCGGCCGACATCCCGCCCCCAGCGTGGAAACAGCACGATCTCGAAAAAGCGGAAGGCCCCGCTTGGAACACCAACCTCAAGCCGGAAGAGGAGAAAGAATCGACTGAAAAGCCGCCGTTCGACGGTTCGGAGGAATTCACATTTGCAATCGGTGCTCAGGCCATGCGGGATTGCGGACTCCGGGCGACACTCCGGGAAGAGGACATCGAGCTGCTTTCCTACTCGGAAGATTCGCCGTTGCTCACTTTCGGAGGACCATCGGAACTGAAGCTGAAGGATGCGGTCGCACTTGATATCAGGTCTGAGAATCTTGGGCCCGCTCTCGACTTCAAACTAGTTGGGGTGATTTCTTCCGTGCAAAAAGATGAGTCGGGAAGAGCCGTTTTCCAACTCACCCTGCATCCGGATTCACACAAGAACGTCGGAAAGATCCGTGAAGCGATAGAGCGTCGACAAGCTGAAGTCCTAGCGTTCTTCAAGAAAGCGAAGGGCATGTGATGGCGGATCTCACCGACAACATCGATGCCGAGCAGGTACTGAAAGACTATCTGTCGAACAACCACATCCTCATCATCGATGCGATTTCGAGTGGCAGGACGAACATCGCCTCCTGCCTCAGTAAATTCGGGGCCCAACGCCACAAGATGTCCCTGGTCGGAACGCTTCACGAAGCCCGCGAAGAACTCAAAAAAAACAAAACCAAGGTCATCTTCGCCGATTTCATGGTCGGTAAGGAATCGAGTCTCGACCTCATCCAGGTTCAGAAAACCCTTCAGGAGCAGGAGCGGATCAAAGACAACCTGTTCGTCCTGGTGACCTCGAACGCCTCCCAATCCACGGTTGCCAGAGCGGCCGAGGAGGATGTCGACACCTTCATCATCAAGCCCTTTTCACTCGACACCATGAAGAAGGCGTTGATGAACGCGGTCAAGGTGAAGCTTCACCCCAACCTGTATCTCCGGTTGATTGACGAAGGCAAAGAACTGTTGTTCAAGGGCGAGTATCCCGCCGCACTGGACAAATTCAAAGCGGCGATGGACCAGAACGACACTCCGACCCTGGCCTGCTTCTATCATGGCCAGGCGGAAGCCATGATGAAGGCACTCGATCTGGCTGAAGGGAGTTACCAGACCGGACTGTCCTACAACCAGATCCACTACAAGTGTCTGGTGGGTCTTTTCGACCTCCTCTACAACGAAAAGCGCTACACCGACGCCTATGATGTCATGAAAAAGCTGTCCCAGTTTTTTCCGGCGAATCCGAAACGACTTTCGAGCGTCCTGCGTCTCTCGATCCTGACCAACAACTTCCATGATGTGGACTCGTTTTACAAAATTTTTGTCGAGATCGACGAGCGCTCCGAGGAATTGGTCCGCCACATGTGCTCGGCATTAGCTGTTTCCGGCAGGCACTTTCTCAGACAAAAAACCGTTCCGAGGGCAATCGAGGTGTTCGAGAGTGCGGCAATCAGTTCCGCCGGGAGACCTCAGTTCCTTCTCTACATCATCGAAACCCTGGCCGAATACCGGCTGCTCGACCAAACCGACCCCTTTCTCGGACGTTTGGGGAAGGTCGCCCCCGGGAGCAAAGAGCACATTGCCGCGCAATTCCTCACTCTTGATCCCAAAATGGACATGAAGGATATCGTGTTCCGGGGGCGTGCTGCACTCAAAGATGGGGTCGAGCACCCCGCAGTTTACGAAAAACTGATCAACTGTTCTCTGCTGGCCGGATACAAGGACGCGGCTTTGGAGCTTGCCGACCAAGCCCGCAAAAAATGGCCTGAACGTGAGAAGTACTTTCTCAAAGGGCTCAGTCTGGAAGATCTCAAGAAAATCTCGTCCGGTTGAACGATCTGAAATCAGCCGCGTTCAATATGCTGGAGCTTGCGCCGCTGCTTGGCGAGATACTGGATTTCAGCATGAACCGTATGGGCGAGATCACCCTTGCCCTCTGAAACCAAGTAACTCTGGATGTCGTCACAATGAAACAGCAAGAGATTGAGACTGCGGCTCAACAGCTGGGCGGCTTGTGAAAAGTCTACCGCATTCTTGCAAACTTGAAGAACCCGATCTGAATCGAATGGCTTTTCAATTACAGCGAACACACCTGCCGAAATGGCTTGAATCAAATCTTTCCGGTCCAGATACCCGCTGATCATGACCACCGGAACATCGGGGTTGATTCTGCGGACCAAACCCAGGAGCTCAAGCCCCGTGGTTCCGGGCATCTTGTGGTCAGTCAGGACCAGGTCGGGGGTTCCGAGCCGAAATGCATCGAGCATCAATTTAGAATCGGTGAATCCCGTCACCTTGTACCCGAGAGAACCCACTAAATCAGAAAGGATTTCGACAATCTCAGGTTCGTCATCCACGACGAACACCTTCCCTTGGAGCTCCGCCCCAGCCCCTCCCGTCACGTCGACCATTCTTTCAAAATCACCGAAATCACTCATCTTGATCCCTACTCAGGTGTCCTCAGTGACCACCATTTTGAAAATACTTCTCATAGTAATCGACCCCATCCGGACTCTTCAACTCCTCGAGTCCAGGCCTTTTCTTTTTCGGTATGGAAGGTGCCTGAATTGCTGCGATATCCACCACTTTCGAATTCAAATCCGCTACGAACATCTCGCCGGCAGCCGCCTGAGGCATCTCTTTGAGCAGCTCGGGTTGGTAAACCCGGATATCTTTCAAGGTGACCTCGAGGGCTTTCTTCTCGAGAGCCTTCAGCTCTTCCATTTGAGTCTCTTTTTTAACGGGAAGCGAGCTCGCCACCCGAATCTCACCCAAATCCTCCTTCGAAATCTTTCTCACTGGAACCTCTACGCTGCGGGTGACCACTTCTGCCGTCATCCCCGTTTCGACGACAGTGGGTTTTCCTTTTGTCGGAGCCACTTCCACCGCGCCCCTGAGAACGGAAACCGAAGTTTCGCCCTGACCCTCGTCTGAAATGAAAAAATCGGTTCCCCGAACACCCATGACCGCCGAACGGGTCCGGATGATCACTTTCTTCCTCGGCCCCTCCTTGGAGATTACCCCCCGGATCCGTCCATAAGCGAGACGGATCTCGGGAGTTGCTTTGACGTCATTCTTCCAAAGAATCCGGTACGAAGATCCCGGCCCGACATAAATCTGGTCTCCGTTGTCGTAAATTACTTTCACTTTTGCGCCGGGAAAGGTCCGAACCACGTTCCCGTTTTCGACCCGGTCCGAGGCTTTCAAATCCCTGACCCGGTAGTATTCCCCTTCAAAAGAGGCGATCACCCCTTCATTCACCCCAGCACTGTTCTCCAGCTTTTTCGAGGGTCTGGTGAAAATCTGAGCCCGTCCTTCCACTTGGGCGACAGTTGCCACTTGGGCATCCGAGGCCCAGCCTTCAGTTGCGAAACCCATAATCCAGAGCGCAATCACCATAGAATGTGTCAATTTCATAACCCTGCACCTTTCCCCGACAGCCTGTTATTATAGGGGGAGAAATGAAGAATCGTAAATCACAAATATACGCTGTGTTTCTCTTGTTTTCCTTTCTTTCAGGCTATTGGTGCCAAGCCAAAGAATCTGGATTCGACTACCCTGAACTATCCGTGGTTCCCCTGGCCAGCGACAGGTTGATTCAGCAAAAAGATGCAGACCGCGTCGAGGGGTGGAAGACACACGCCAACATTCTGTTTCCGGCCACATTAACTTTCATCGCCGGAGCCGGATTACTTGCTGAAGGCCCGAGAGTGGGTTCGCAGAGTGACCTGCACCGAGCCGCGCCCTACATCGGAATGGGGGTCGGAGCGCTTTGGTGGTTGGCCACCACGGTCTGGATTCACCCCATGGACCATTACGGCAAAGGATTGGAGGAAACCTCACGAATCAGCGGCAAATCCACACGCGACCTCCTGACCCGCGAAAGAATGGCGGAAGAGAGCATCCGAAGGGCGGCGAAGACGGCAAGGCGGATGAAATGGATTTCGGTGGTCAGCAATCTTGCCGCGTCAGCGCTCATGGGAAGCGCAGGCAAACCAGATGGCTGGAGCAATGCATTGGCGGGAGTTTCCGCTGCGGCATCCCTTACTCCCTTGATCTTCAAGCACCGTTGGGAAGAGACCGAGAGCCTCCAAGAGGAATACAAAAGGAGGATTTACGCCCCTGTCGCTGGACCGACCCTGCTCACTGACCCGAGCGGACTTTCTTTGTCCCCTGGGGTGTCCCTGTCTCTCCGCTTTTGAGCGCTTCAGGATGGCTGAGGCTGACCAGAGTCTTCGCAAGCTCGATACTCTGGTCACGGGAAAAAGCGAGGCCCTTGTTGTCCAAAGCATACTCGTAAGCTGCAGTAAAATTCTTCAACGCTCCGGGCCCGTGAGGGGCCAGTTGGCGCGCCAGTTCCCTTGCTTCCCCCGTGGTCAGACCGGGGCCCGAGGATGAGGTCAGATATTCGAACAAATCGATCCAGGCCTTGGCGACGGGGTCTTTCCACCCTTCTCCTGTCCGGGCGATTTCAACCGCAAACATGCCGCAATCCCTTCGGATCAATCCGGAACGTGCAGAATCCGAGCACCACTTCAACATCCGATCGAAATCCTTGAGCGCCCTTGTCGGATCACCCTTGAACTCCACGGACAAGGACTTGGCCAACTGAAGAGATGCGTCGAGATCAAGATCGAGTACATCTGAAGCACTGGCCGCCCGGAAAACGGCAACGAACGCTTCCGCGGTCGCCTCGTCACGAAGGGACAAATCCAGCGCAAGGACCATCCGGTTTTTACGATTGACCCCAGCGATCCCGAGTGTTTTGGAGGCCCGAATGAATCGATGCGCAGCACCAGAACACCCTTGCACCGCCTTTTTTGCGAGTTCGAGCGCATCCGGGTCCTGGAGCTGGTCATCCGCGTCCTTTTTCAAGTAGGAATGAAGTGTGACAAACTCCTTCGAGGCTCCACAATCGATCCGCTCCTTGGAATGAGAAACTTCGGCCAATGATTCATTCAGAAGAAGGGTCAAAAGTGCAAAAAGAAAGCTTGGGTACATAGATCAGCATTATATATCATGGAAAGTGGATGAACACCGTTAAGCCGGATCCCTGGAAGAAAACATCACTGTCTTTCGAATGGAAAGGCCAACGCTTCGATTACGACATCCCACATGATGTGTTCTCCACCCAATGGATCGACGACGGAACCCGCCTCCTCCTCGACCACCTTCCCGACCATGCTCCCAAGCGTTTCCTCGATCTCGGTTGCGGCTATGGGGCTTTGGGTCTACCCGTGGCCCGCCTCCACCCCGATGCGGAAGCCATTCTCGTGGATCGTGATCTCCTTGCCGTGAAATGGTCCGCAAGGAATGCTCTCCGGAATCGATTGACGAATGTGCGTTGCCTCGGAAGCTTGGGTTTCGACTCCCTTGATTTAGGCCAAAAATTTGACTGGATCCTATGCAATGTTCCGGCCCGCATTGGGCCTCCGTTCATGAAAATGCTCCTAGAAGGTGGCAATGCCCTCCTGAACCCCGGGGGTGAACTCCGGATGGTGATCATCCGAGACTTGCTTCCATTACTCGAGAGTACGGCAGAAAACAGTGGCATGAAACTCGAGCATATTGCCAGCGGTCCGAGACATTTCATTCTCGGGCTGATTCATTCAGATCGCCCTCCCCATGCTTCCGATCCGGATCTCTACCTCAGGGACCGGGTCGAAGTGGAGGGCATCCTATTCGACCGACCGTTCGATCTCGGGGGCGACGATCCCAAACGCCTGCGTTCCACTCTGCCGTTGCTGTTGGAAACTCTGCCACGCAACTCCAGCCCGGACCTGATGCGTATCCTTTGCTTCAAGTGCGCCTATGGCGTACTTCCCTTGCTCTGCCACAAGAGATGGCCGGAAGTCTCCATCACCACTTTCGACCGGGACCTGCTCGGAGTAAGGTTTACACGACGAAACCTCGAAACCCGATATCCCAAGGCGGCGGTGAAAGTCCTGGAATCCCCCGACTTAGAGGATCTCCATCTCGATTCTGCCTCGTTCGATCTGATCACCTATGAGGTGTCGCCCTCACTTGGTTCCACCACCGTTTTGGATGACCTCACCCGATTGCACCTCCTTCTGACGGCTTCCGGATGCATTCACATCATCGTCCATGACCGGAGCTACAAGGATTATCTGCAGGGATGGAAGGGCCCGGGGCGCTTGACCCGAATTGCGGGACGAGACGGGCTGACCGTGTTGCGGATGACACGTTGAGCATGACACGCTGAGATTTTTTCGCCGCACCCCTTCAATCCCGACTGCAATTAACCGACAAGACCAAGGTATGTTGTCTATTCTTGCTCTATTGTTCTCAGTCTCGGCACAATCAGATCCACAGACACCAGCTTCTCCGGATCTCGATTCGATCTGTCGTGAGTCAGTTCCTTCACAGCCTTGGATCGTGATTGACGATGGGTTTTGTGAGGTTTGGCTCGAAACACGTGCCAAAATCAGTGCTGAGAATATCATCCCTGCAACTGGGAAGATGAACGCCGTCCCCGCCTGTGCCGAGGCGATTCCTTCTCCATCACCGGTGAAAGCCTCGGGTGACAAATGGAAAGTCAGACTCTACACCAGCCACTCATTCACCACCTACTTCAACTCGGATCTGAAAATCGACTCCTCCCGATACCAGGTCTCCATCCAGGACTATGAATGGGCCGAAAGGAGCTCCAGAGAATTCTTTCTGCCGGAAACCTGGAGAAAGGATGGAAATAACCCGTTTCAGATGCTCGATGAACCGACCAACACCTTCACTGTAAGCATCGAAAAAGACGGGACAGAGTTCTTTTTGTCTGCATTTCATCCAAAGTACCTCCAAAATGAAGGTCAGATTAAGCACATGACGGGCACCATCGACGGTGTGGCAATCGACCGGATGCAAGCAGTGAACACACCTTTTTACGGATACATGCACACCCCGGGTGAAAGTAAGATTGTTCAGAACCGATGCACGCACAAACAGATGGAATTCACAGTCGGCGCCGGCAAACGCTTCACCCTGGCTGATGGAAAAGCGGGGTCCCTAGTATACACTCCTTCGATTGCAACCGGTGTGATGGCGGGTGCGTGCGTGACTCAAGCGGTGAAACAAGGAGAATGGTGGGAGTTCGACGGAAACACCGACCGGATGCAAATTCAAGGGTTCGGAGGAAATGTGACCAATCGCATTGAGTTCAACACACCGAACGAACGTTTCGGTCTGTTTTATGAGAATAAATTGGGCCTATACCACATGAAGCACGGTTTCCTCGACGGTACCCAGGAGTACAATCTCGGGTTCATGGGGAACAGCGTCGGGATGAAGTTCATGATTCACAATCCCAAACTGAAGCGTGCACCGAGCTCCGGGCCCTGAACTCGGGGGATTGAGCACACCTTTTGCAGTCAGGATCCGACATGTTGATTTGGATCCTGACACTTTTTTTATGTTCCTCACCAGCCCAAGCATCTCCGGTTGCAACCTCCATCGTGGCATTGGACACTGCACCCGGGTTGACCCCTTTGGTCTATCTGTCCGATGGATCGGTTAAGGAGGCTCCTCCCGGGCAAGAAGAATTTCTGCGGCGATTGATCCTACAGACCCCCTCTGAGTGGACAACTCTTGAACCCCCTTACCCTCAGCTGGAGTATGAAGCTGACCTTTTGGATGAGTCCCGAATGACCCGCTGGTTCAAATCCATGAATCGAAGAACCCGCTATCGTGCCCAGTGCTACAATCGGGCCCACGTATGGGCATATGAAGCCAATCGTGATCTGAATATCCGCTCGGAAAAGATTTTCATGTTTTTTTCTTCCCGGTACATCCGAGAATACCACTACCGCTGGTGGTTCCATGTGGCACCATTGACTCGAGTCGACACGGGTCGGGGCACTGAATCACGCGTCATGGATCCGGGATTCTTCGACCGTCCGGTCACCCAGAAGACTTGGTCAGACCATTTCATCAAACCGAAAACACCCTGCAAGGTGGTGCAGCGCTACTCTGAGTACGCATCGGTCCCTCACACGGAATACTGCTACTTCATGATGGCGCCTATGTACATGTGGCAACCCAAAGACCTGGAGGCGGTCGACAGTGGCTCCCCCGTAAAGGAGCGTTTCGAGGAATTCGACATCGAAACCGCGTACCGTCAGGCTTTTCGATAATCGCCAAAAATCTGACGAGCGCTAGGAAAACTTGATTCGATCCGATCGTCTACCGATCAGAGATCGATGAACTTCAAATCCATCCTTTCGACAGCTCTCCTCGGCTCACTGCTCACTCTTGGAACGACTCTGGTTAATGCCCAGGATCCTCGACTGGTGGTCTCACCACGAGAGAGCAGAACGGTCCAAGCCAAGCCGAAATCAACGATCCCGACTCCGGAATTCACAATGCCCAAGGATGCCCAGCGCAGTGCTTGGGGAGTCTGGTCGGACCTCATGGAAACCTCGATGACTTTCGAGAAGAAGCCCGTCACAGTGGTCGGCACCGAGCAAGTCTTCATGTTCGGGGGTGAAAAAGAAGGATCATCCTCAAGAATCACGCGGGTGATGGGCCCGGATTCAGACGAATTTAAGAAACTCATTGGAACCATGGACGCCCCTCGACAGGAACAGTTCATGCGTGACTTTATGGAGGGCTGGTCCGACGGCCGCTACCGGAACAAGACGCCTGTAGTCGATGCAGGAGGCAACAAGAAGGTAGTGGATCCGAAGTCCTTTCAAAAAAAAGACTACAAAACGATTCCCTATGCCGATGTCAAAAAAGACTTCGATTCGTGGTTGAAACTCACCGAAGACCGCCCGTTCAGCTTCTTGAATCAAACCACAAGGTCAAAAATGTTCAACGGACAATTCACGGGAATGACGGGCGCGGACAACTGGGGAAAAGGAAACTACAATAAAAAAGCAGAATACAAAGCTTGGAAGCCTCACTTCGGTGATGCAGAGCGCTTCCTCTCGGATGCCCATGGGACATCCGTGGGATGGGAAATGAACTTCAAACCTCAGCGATCCTATGGAGAGTTCGAGGAAATGATATCCTGGTACAGAAAGGCTTTGTCTCACCAGGGTGTTTTGTTTGAGGCGCCAGGCCACCAGTGGATCGTGTTTCCGGAATACAAGAATCTGGCCTCCAACACCGAGGCCGATCAGAAAGTCCGAAACAAACTTGCGGACATCTACCAGAACATGCAAGCCCACACGGTATTATCAGGAATAGAGGGCGGCACCGGAATTGAAATCGCCGACTTCAAAGATCTCCAGGAAGCCGAAAACCTAAAAAGCCATGAAACCCAACGTGGAGTGCTCCGTGTGGAGCGAAATCGTTTCAAAGTGGATGGAGTCCCCTCCTTCAATCTTGAACAGCGGGCCGGAACCAAGCTTGACAAGAACCGTCGTTTCCTTCAATCCTGCCTGATCTCCCGCTACGCAACGGCCGAGTTCGACGATCTCGGAAACGCAGATTATGAACTCCACAAATTTGACAAGGGGGACCTCGCAAAACGATTCGGACTCAGCGATCTCGAAGTCAAACAGGCCATTGCCAACATCCAGTCGGTGGAGATGTCGAAAATGAAAGGTGGGTACGAGCAAACCCGCAAACTCCAACAGGAATTCTGGCTCCCCTTCTGGAACTGGGAAAAAAGTCCCTATGTTTCGGCTGCAAAGAAAGATGAACTCAAAAAACTGACCCAGTCATTTGTGAAAAACCTGGCTGCGATGAAAGACCCGACACTCGATGGGATCCGGGCACACCTCAAAACCTGGGTCTCTTCAAGTGACCTGAAAAGAGACATCGAAACCTACCTGAAGCCGAAGCCCCCGTCTTACTCACAAAATCCCGAATTCGGAGGATTCGCTTCGAAAAATCCAAAAGGGGTCGATGTCAATCGTGTGGATCTCGGAATCGAATACACAGCTCGATTCCCGACACGGACCAAGGTCGTGATGAGCGAGAGCCCGCTTCCGGAAACCGGAAAAAAAGCCTGGATCACCACCCAGTCCGATCTCAGTGTCGATGAAAAGAAAAAGGTGATCGAAGATCTCGCCAACGATCTTGCCAGTAGGATGAACGGAGGCAAAAAAACACAGATCACCTCTCTTTCCGATCCCGGTCACGGACACTCCATGGTGATCGCCTACGAGTTTCGGGACCAGAACAACCAGAAATGGCGGGTGGAATGGGACGGGGTCGGCCGCGATTATGATCAAACAGGGAAACTCATCGATAAGTCGATCCGTGGCGGACACATCGAAGTGGTGACCCCCAAATTCATCCCGGAATCCACAAGGGTCGGAGCAGTTTTCGATGCTTTCGAGGCCAAAGGGATGAAACCCTCATTTGCCATGGGGGGAGGCCACATCAACGTGGACCTGAAGGTATTCGAGGGCCGCCCGAAAGCGATGGCCCGATTCCTGTCGGTGTTCCTCGAGAACCGCGCGACGATCGGTATGCTTTACCAACATCCGGGACGACTGGCTTCAGCGGAACCCCATACCGTTTCGACCCACCTCTTGAAGAAACTCAAGGACTTCAATGGAACCGAGTCCGAACTGAAAAAACTCCTCTATGACGAGAAATTTTTCAACACCCGACTTGGAAGAAAAACCAAGTACACTCAACTCGATGTATCGGCTTACTTCCAAGACGTCATCCCGGAGGAGTACCTCACTGCCGATTTCGACCTGAAAAACGACGCTTGGAGAAAAACATTCAATGTGGATCCCAAGATTAGGAAAGCCGAGTTCCGACTCTTTGGCGCTCCGAGAACCCCGTCCGAGGCCGAGTCGCAGATCAAGTTAGTCCGTTCCCTGATTGATTACGCCCTCGATGAAACCGCTCCCCTGAGTGGCACGATCCAAGAAGTCAATTATGAAGGCTGGGCAAAGAATCCAAATAAAGCCGAGGAGGGACTTTCCAAACTCACATCCCAATTGGGACTCAACCCTGAGGAATACCGAGGTTACCTCTATGACGGTCTCAGGATCACCGAGGACTGGAGAACCTCCAAAACCTATGTCCCCTACAACGAGAAGATGGCCCTTTTCCCGAAGACAGAAAACTGGAGCCCCGCTGTCGCTGAAAGGCCCTCCACCCGATCCCTGCGTGCCGAAGACTACCGTTGGACCGGCACGGTGGATGAAGAATCCCAGAAATTATTCGATTTGAGACGGAGAGCGGCTGCACGTGCCGAGAATCTCAGGGAAGAAATGAACTCGGTCGAGCGGGTGAACCTGACGAGTCAGAACCTCCCGAGTCGTCCTGAGATTCTGGAGGCCTTCAATGAGCGCCAGCTTGCAGCGCTTGAACCCCTAGAGGCTCTGGACCTCCTCCGGATGCACTCCAAAAGTTTGAAACCGGAAGATTTGGAACGCCTAACCGCTGAAACAGTTTCGAGAATGTCATCCTGGAGTCTCAATCGTTTCGACCCCCAAGACGAGGATAGCCTCTCTCACTTCTTCAACTCGAAGAAATTCAGGCAAAACAGTGATCGAACCCGGTTCATGGCCAATGCTTTGCTCAAGCACGGTGAAGATCAGATTGCATCAGCGCTCATCCGTCAACTCGCTTTCTACCCGGACTCCGAGATCAGCGGACCGATTTTGGAAGAGCTGATGAAGCTCGACGATACCAGAAAGGCCTCGCTCTTCAAAAACGCCGACCTCGCTTCAATCCTTGACGAGACCAAAAGTCTGAAAGGACTTTCTGATCTGTCTCGCAGCATTGAACCGAAAAAGCTCCCTCCTTACGCCTCCGATGCCTTGACCCGATACTGGTCTACAGCGGTACAGAGGTACAATCGATCCTCTGAACTCAAATCTGCATATCTGGCTCAAAAAGATCTCACCGGCGGGACCACTGCCGCCCATACGGCACTGAGCGACCTCATGAAACATCCGGACGAGAAAATTAGGAATGCTTTCTTGAAAGCTGCGATCTCTCGAAATGACAAAGAGGGAATCAAGAACATGCTTTCGGGATTCCTGAGCTCGAGTGAGGCCGAGAGGAAGTTCGCTGCCACTCTTCTCGATGAGTCGTTCCCGAAAGCCTTCCGTGACATTGAAAAGATTCAGGCGCCAGACTTACCACTCTACCTGAAAGCCGCATACGAGCGCTCACGTGATCCGAAAATACCCCTAACTGAGCGTCAGGCCCTGGCTGGAAAACTCGATCGCATTTTGAGTCGCCCACAACCCCTTCCCTTGTTGGACCAGACCATTCAACTCTATCTTGAGAACACGAAAGATCGGGATTTTGCGCGATGGTTGGCTGAGCGTGCAGATCGGGCCGGAAAGGGCTCACTCACCCTGGGTGCGATTGAACGCAATCCGGATCCACTGGTACGGAGAGACCTTCTGAAATACCAGCACGAGGCCCGTCCCAAGGAGACCCTCCAGTTCATTCAGAGCCGTTTTGATCATCTCGAGGCATCGAGAAAAGCGGAGTTGCTGGGAGATCTGGCCGATCTGAACCTCAATTCCAGGCAGAAGAAAGCGGTGGGTGAGATGGCCAAGAGCCTCTTCGAGACTCATTCTTGGGGGCTTTCGAAAGACCAAGTGAAGGGCGCAGCAAAGGCCCTGGATCTGAAGTACAAGGAAGCGCAAGACTTCTCGCGTCTTGCCGAAGGGATCTATGACGAGTCCATGAAAAAGCAGTTGTACCGGTACTCGGCCGTACACCAGCTCAAGTCGCCCAAGGTAGGAAGTCCTGCTTACCATTCAGCTGTAAGCCTTGCGGCAGGAAGCATGGGCACCGACCCGGTGGTCTCCTATCTGGCAGTGGAGTCAATCAAGGATGAATTGGGGCCGAGCGGGAAACGGGCCATGCAGTACCTGGCCGAATCACCCTACCCCCGTCTCAGTGAGAGCGCGAAAGACTACCTGAAGCGGTACCAGCAGAAACTCAGAACCATGAAGCTGGAGGATCTCACCAAAATTCCCCCTTATGAAAGGGTGTTGCTGGCGCAGGACCTGAAGCAAATGCGTGCGAGAGACATTGCATTCATCCAAGAGCTGAAAGCCCAGGAGAGTCAATGGATAGCCTCTCTACCTGAAGAACAGTCACAAAATCTCATGCGATATGTGGGTGCGGATCTTTCCGATCCCAAGCTACCGAGAGAACTCCAAAAAACCTACGGAGAGGTGTTCACCCAATTGCCACTCTCCCGTGAGTCCAGAATCCTGCATGCTGGATCCATGATGGGAGCATCCGATCCCACCGTGGTGAAGCAGGTGTTCGACGCGCTCGGGAATCCAGGGATCCGAGACCTTGAAACACTCCTCTCGTCAAATGGGTCTCGGGAGGCCGAAACCCAGCTCCTGGAGCGAATCATGGTGCATCCCGACCTGTCCAAAGCGGACTTCAACCATGACGCTTCGGCTCGAGAACGCCTTCTGTCACGATTCAAAGAACTGCTCATCGATGAAAAACCGGGAGTGGCCCAAGGCAGGGTTCGTGCCGCATTCAAAAAATTGCCGGACCCGGTACGTGCCCAGATCTATCTCGACATGAGATACGAGATCCTCGAACTCCGTCAAGGCTGGGGAGATGTGCTGGAATTCAATCCGCAGAACAAGGCCATCTTGGAGCTGTTCGGCGGTGAGAAGCCTGAATTTGCCGAGTCGATCCTAAAACAAGTGGATCCGGGTGCCGACACCCTTTCGTTTTTGAAAAAACTGAAAGAAAAACATCAAGCCAGAGGCAGATCCATCACGGAGTGCAATGTATTCCTGGACGTACTCCGAGCCGTCGGAGGAAACTGAAGTCAGGGCCGTAAGGTACGGACATTTTCAGCACGGATCAAGTCAAACGCAGGACGGGTCGTCCCGAAGGCTTCAAAAGAGTAACGGGCTTCGGGATTCTCCCCTTCACGGATATCCGACAACCGCCATGCCAGAGCCTCTTTGAATCCGCATGAGTTTGCAGAGGCAAGGTAGGCACGTGTGTTTCGCACCTGAAGATCGTCACTGTAACGGTGTGTGAAATACGCCTGCCCGAACTCCCCCAAAATGACCGGCTTCGATCCGGATCGGGAGTACTTCTTGATTTCCTCACACCGGTGGATCTGTCCGTGATCCCCATAAGAGTGAAAATCAAGAAAATCAGCACAAGCCATGGAGCCGTTCCGATGAAAAAGGGAACCTGGCAACCAGAGCAATGGATGCAAGCGAAGTGAGGCACTCACAGGGGTGGATCCAAAACCGGGCCTGGAGCGGATAAATTCCCGCCATCGACACAAAAACCGAGAAGCTCCGTTCCACCCCCCCTCGAATGCGAAGCGGTTCACTGCAGCGTCCATTTCATTGGCAAGATCGATTCTGGAAATTCGATCAGAAAGCCCTGCCTCGTGGATCGCAAGGAGCAAGGGTCCGAGTGCGACTTCCAGAAATTCGCGCCCCCCGGCCGAATTCACGATCCACCTAAACCGAGAATGATCCTGATTGGTTTGATCCGGTCGATATACCTGGGGATCGAGCAGCGTCAGGTAGATCCGGACACCGTTTTCACGGGCAATGGTCAGCATCCGGAGCACATTCCGTACAAAATCCTGGCGAATCCCCTGGATGTGACCCTGAGCGTTCCATTCCAACATGGGATAATTCGTGGTTTCAAACAACCAAAGGCGGACTTGATCGGCCCCACCCGATTTTGCCAGCTTGAATATCCGCTGTACCTCAATGGGATCAAATGCCTCATCCAGGTACTGAGTGCCATAATGATTCTTGAACCAAGCTTGATTGAATCCTGTGGGAATGGCGAGAACTGGACTCATCAAACCCGCCCCGACCACACCCACCATGGTCCACGCAATCAACTTTGCGACCACGGTCTCCCACCTCATGCCTTTCCATCCCCGGAACATCGTCCCTGACCTTACCACCTTTGACTCAGGGTGCAACTTCTTTGATGCCCTGGCACAAGCCTTGCGAATCTCCATTCCCTGTAAACTGAATAACAAGGAGATTACAAATGCTTAGCCCAAAACAGCTTGTCCCATTCTTGACCCTCACGGGACTCTTTGCCTCAATGGTCGCCCTAGAAGGCCCCGCGCATGCCCGAACTCATGCGGTTGAATGCGGATCCGGGGGAGCCCACCTACAACTGGCCATCGATCGGGCACGGGATGGGGATACGCTCTCGATTCGAGGCATCTGTAGGGAGTCCGTCAGGATCCTGAACCGGAAAATCACCCTGATGGGAACTCCGGGGTCCACACTTGAGGCGCCAGACTATCCTTGGACGGCACTTCCCCACTCCACCCATCATCCGATCTTGCAAGCCGTGGGCTCGGTCGTCCGGATCGAGGGTCTCACCATTGATGGCAAAAATCGTGCTGGGGATCCCTGGGCTTCAGGGCTCATCGGCATTCACCTCATCAACAGCCGGGGCTCCCTAGTCCGCAACCGGGTTGTCCGTATCCGACACCCCGAGCTCCGGAGCGACTGGGATGTCTCTGCCATCCACATCCACCAACGGCCCGGTCCCGGGGTATCGGGCCTGATTCGAATTGAGGAGAACCTCATCGAAGATTTTGAAAGTAACGGAATCTTCATTCAGAACTCAGTGAATGGATCTCAGCAAAAATCGCTCGAATTGATCGTTAAGAATAATCGGATCCGGGGTGCGGGAGCAATCATCCAAAACCAAAATGGGATCCAGATCGGTGGACTTCAAGACGGTGGAGAGTCACCCATACGCGTACGAATCCAGAACAATGCATTCGAGGGTGTATTCAGCTATTCAGGCATCTGGTCCTCAGCAGCAATCTATGTCACACCCCTGGTCTATTCGGATCGGATCGTCTTGCGCCCCTACACCATAGACTGTGATGAGAATATCGTGGACAACGCCAATATCGGGATCTCGATCACTTCAAATTCCGCCTCGAAAATCTCAAGGAACACCCTTCAAGGAGGTGATCTTGGCATCTGGGTACAAGCACCGAAACTGAGGCTCCGTGGAAACCGACTGTCCAACCTTGAAACTGGGGTCATGGCGGTAGATTCCGACCTGAGTCCTGACCAACTCCATCACCGCTCCACCAGCAGGGTCAAACAAAACCTGATCCGAATATCAGCACCTGCGCTCGACGGTCTTCCAGGACGTGGAGCGACCGGAAAGATGCCGTAAAGATCTAGCAATTACAAGAGTCACCGATGACACATTAACCTGAATCATCGAATCGACTAAACTCTAAGCATCATGATGTTGAAGACAATCCGTGAAATCCAGCTCAAGCTGGATGACCGGGTCAAGGCTTACGCTCGTTTTGCACTCACTTTGGCTTTGCTTTCTGTGAGTGCCCTCATTGGGGTGGTGCTCCTTACCGCATACACCGTACGTATGGATATCGCTTTCATGGAAGCGAACCACATGTTGAGGAATGAAATGATCCGGGCGGACATCATGAGAGAAGCATTCTCTTATGATGGATTCTTCCCAGCGCTGATTCTGCTTGGAATTCTCGCCAATACTGCGATAGCGGGCATTTTTGGAGTTTCACAGGAACACTACTTCTCTCGATTCAGAAAAGAACTTGAACACTTTTCAGAAACTCTTCAATTCCACAAGCCCCGGCAACTGGGCCCTCTTCAGGACAGCGCGGAAGACTTCATCCATTTACTCTCGATACGTAAACAAGAGGGGGACTCAGAGAGATTCAGAGATTTAAGGAATAAACTGCTGTCCCTATGGCCGAAGGGGATTCGGATCTATCTGCTGGACCAGATCCAGTTCGCGGTAATCGCTGGAGGCCTAGCCGCGTACTATTCAGCTCTTTGCATGATGGTTTTTTGGCACGCCAACTCGAAGGTCGTCATCCTGACTTCCCAAATGACACAAATTAAGACGGTCAACGCGGCCAGTTTTTTTGAGTTCCAATTCAGTATTTCAGAGAACATCGGCTGGACCTATACCATTTTGGTGACACTCACATCTTGCATGGCGGGTGCAAGTTTCTCTAGAAAAACATACATGGCTTCCTATGCGATTCGCAGACAATTACGAATGTTCTTGGAAGGAAATTTGGCCGCAAGACTGTCACTCCGATCCGGAGATCCGGGACTGACTGAGATCAAAGCCATGAATCTCGCCCTCGACAGAATCGAACGGTCAATCAAAAATACGGGTTCGTTTGTGGTTCGAGAAAAGCCAACCGAAAAAGACCCCGAAGCCGTATAAACAAATCGGGCCCCCTGCTATCAGAGGGCCCGACCTATTCTGGATAACGGTTTTGGATGCTGATTAGCGTCTCCCACTATTGGGCTTAGCCAACCCGCCCTTACACTGGTCCAACGAACCATTCATGGGAGGAACAGGATTCCCGCCCGGATTGCAACACTGATGGGGATTGCTCAGGGACGGACATGGAACCAATCCTGGAACCACGTTGCCTGCCGGATTGCAACAAACACCGGCTCCGGAATTCGGGGTGGAACTGGGGGTCGCAGTCGGAGTGGCCGAAGGCCTAGGAGTGGCCGAAGGCCTAGGCGTGGCGGTAGGTGAAGGTCTCGGAGTGGTCGTGGGGGTTGGCTTTGGAGTCGCTGTAGGCTTCGGAGTCGCTGTAGGCTTCGGAGTCGCTGTAGGCTTCGGAGTCGCTGTAGGCTTCGGAGTCGCCGTAGGCTTTGGAGTCGCCGTAGGCTTCGGGGTGACCGTCGGCGTGGGCTCACCCGATCTCTTACAGCACTTAAACTTAGGATTCAACGGGACACCCGCAGGATAAGGGACCTGGGAAGAACCCATTGGACAATTCCCCTCAAACACAGACGTCATGAACGAACCATTGCAATAGTTTTGATGATACAAAATCGGATTCCAAGTACACGCGCTGTCGGCATTACATGGCACGGAACCGTTGTATCCCG
The DNA here is from genome assembly GCA_027491115.1 of Pseudomonadota bacterium. Classification (GTDB taxonomy): domain Bacteria; phylum Bdellovibrionota; class UBA1018; order UBA1018; family CAIMNF01; genus CAIMNF01. The sequence goes on along the minus strand of JAIXWV010000027.1, from coordinate 14,715 downwards.
TTGTCTGACAATGTTGGAAAGCAGCCGAGCTCGTGCTAGACGGGCTAGGAACATTGTTCACGTTGACACATCCACCAGTGGTAGCCCGTGCCTCAAGTGAGCAAAGCGATAATCCGATCAAAAAGAAAGTATTCAAAATTTTCAAAATTCACTCCTTTGGAATGGTTAAATCAAAATTGTTCCACTGAAAGAGAAGAATATCAGCAGCTAAAGGTGAAAAATGAAGGATGTAAAAAGAAAAATGGTTGGGGTGCTAGGATTCGAACCTAGGAATGGCGGAATCAAAATCCGCTAGCTTACCACTTGCCGACACCCCAACAAAAAACTGAATGCGGATGAAATAGTGCTAACACAGCCTAATCAGTCACGCAAGAATGACTCGATTGGTCAAGTGCTGAAAATTGATAAATCTTATTCGTTCCCGGCGCGTTCCTGGAATCCGTCGTCCTCAGGCATGCCAGAGTGTCCGACGCCCCGCTTAATCTCCGCGAGATAAGCCTCGAGAATCTTCTTCTCCATGTGCATCCGGGTCGCCTTGTTCAGAGGGTGGGCTACGTCCTTGTAGGATCCATCCGATCTCTTTTTACTCGGCATCGCGACAAAGAGCCCTGTGGCGCCATTGATGATCTTCAAATCCCTGACCACAAAACATTGGTCAAGAACGATGGTCACGTAAGCCTTCAGCTTCTCTTCGTTCACGGGAAAAACCTTCACTTCGGTGATTTCCATTTTCCTTCTCCTTGCTGCTCATTCAGAATCGTTGCAACTTCCCTGTTGATCCCGTTTTGCAGACTTTCCCTCGCATTCCTCATGCCAGGTTTGGTTGACCACACCACTTCGTTCGCTGTTTTGGATGCGTTGTCACACCCGACATCGCGCGAAGCTTCATAAATAAGTTTACGAAAATTTATTCAATAGTGCAAATTTAGTTCTTGACCATGAAGTGAGCTTGACCCCCTTGCCAAGACAAAGGCATTCTGTTCTCAATGGAAAAAATCGACAGTTTTTTGACCGAGCTCGCTTCACACCTTCCGTCCTCACGTTTCACTCGCGACGTGGGAGAGTGTGAATATTTCGCCCAAGACTGGAGTCGCACTCTCACCCCATTTGCGTCTGCGGTTGTTTTCCCTCAGAACACTGACGAAGTATCAAAAGTCCTTTCCCTGGCCCATCAACACCGCATCCCGGTGGTCCCTTCTGGCGGAAGGACCGGACTCTCCGGTGGAGCGGTTGCCACCCAGGGTGAAGTGATCCTTTCCACAGTGAAGATGAACCGTATCGGTGAAATCCATGCCGGATCGCTGACCATCCAAGTGGAAGCTGGTGCGATCACCCAGGCCGTTCACGAACACTGTTCCACTCTCGGCCTCACCTGGCCTGTTGATTTCGCATCTAAGGGTTCGTCCACCGTCGGAGGGAATATCGCCACCAACGCAGGAGGAATCCGGGTCATCCGCTATGGAAACACCCGCAACTGGGTCCTCGGACTGACCGCGGTCTCTATGGACGGTACTATCCATCGTTTCAATCGTGATTTAGAAAAAAACAATACTGGATACGACTTCAGGCAATTACTTACGGGAAGTGAAGGCACCCTGGGTGTCATCACCGAAGCCACACTGAAACTCTGTCCCCTGCCGAAAAGTACCTCGCTTTTTTTCTTCGCTTTGGAAGATTTCAAGCAACTGCTCGGACTCTTCGATTATGCCCGATCGAGGTTTCCCGGTCTCAGTGCTTTCGAGTGTCTCGATCACGCTTCACTATCGGAGGTTCTGGCATTCTCCGGAGAATCCATGCCCTTGAGCACTCCAGGTAAGGTGTATGCATTAATGGAGCTTGAAAACACCCCCGATTCAGAGTCAGAGGAAGGGTTGACCGGAATTTTCGAGAATGGCCTTGCGCTCGACGGAATCATGGCTCGGAGTGACACCGAGAAAAAGAGACTCTGGCACTATCGTGAGGGAGTGGCCGAGGCGATCCTCACCGGACACCTGGTTCACCAGGAGGATGTCTCGGTTCCCGTCCGGACCTTGGGAGAATTCTACACGGAGATCGAGGAAAGGTATTCAACCACTCTGCCTGGCTTCGAGGTGTTCTTTTTCGGACACATCGGGGACGGCAACCTGCACATCTTCATCCGAAAACCGGTGACCATGTCGGCTGATGAGTTCCGTGAAACAGCAAAAGATTCGGACTTCCAGCTTTTTCGAACCCTCGAAAAATACCATGGCTCGATTTCAGCCGAACACGGGATCGGACTCCTGAAGAAGCATGCCATCGGGTTTTCAAGGAGCCAGGCCGAGATCGAACTAATGCGAGGGATCAAACAAGGGTTCGACCCTCTCGGATTGCTGAATCCTGGAAAAATCTTCGATCAAACGAGATAGAACTCTTCGCGCTTCGGATCAAAATCCATCCGCAGGACTTGCCCGGACTGGAATCCACCACGCAATATTTCGAGCGCCAGCTTGTCCTGAATCCTCCGCTGAAAAACACGTTTCATCGGCCGAGCCCCGAAATCAGGATCATACCCTTCCTCGAGCAAGCGGGTCTCCGCCGCACCGGTCAACTCGATGTGGAGATCCTTTTCTTTGAGCTGGGAATTCAAACGCTTCAAGTACAATCCCAGAATGTGAGCCAGGTCTTCACGACCGAGCTGATCGAAGACCACCATTTCGTCAATCCGATTCACAAACTCCGGCTTCAATTGAGCCCGGATGGACTCCTGGATCTTCGAATCACGGATCAAGGGATTCTTTTCTCCGAGAATGATCTGACTTCCGAGGTTCGAGGTCATGATGATCAGGGTGTTACTGAAGTTCACTGTGCGCCCCTGACCATCCGTGATCCGCCCGTCGTCAAGAACCTGGAGGAATACGTTGAAAACATCAGGATGGGCCTTTTCAATTTCGTCAAGCAGGATCACCGAATACGGTTTCCGACGTACCGCCTCGGTCAGGGTTCCCCCTTCTTCGTATCCCACATAACCCGGAGGCGCCCCGATCAAGCGCGCGACTGAATGCTTTTCCATGTATTCACTCATGTCCACGCGGATCATGGCAGTTTCGCTGTCAAAGAGAAACTCGGCCAAGGCCTTGGCTGTTTCGGTTTTCCCGACTCCGGTCGGTCCCAGAAACAAGAAGCTGCCGATCGGACGATGCGGCTCGCGCAATCCGGCGCGGGAACGTCTGACCGCATTGGCCACGGCTGACAACGCCGACTTCTGCCCCACTACCCTCCCCGAAAGGCGCTCTTCCATCTGAACGAGCTTCACGCCCTCACTCTCGACCATCCTGGCGACTGGGATCCCCGTCCGTCTGGAGACGATTTCAGCAATGTCCTCTTCGGTCACCTCCTGCCGCAATAAAGTACCCGATTTCCGACCCCCGTCTCCACGAGTGGCGAGTTCGAACTCCTTCTGAAGAGCGGTCAGTTTGCCGTAACGGAGCTCGGCAGCTTTCTCGAGTTCTCCCCGACGTTCGGCGGCTTCAGATGCGAGCTTGGTTTGTTCGATCTGCTCTTTGAGCAACTTCACTTTCTCGACGATCTTTTTCTCACTCTCCCAAATGGCTTTCAAAGCCTGAGATTCATCTTTCAGCAGGGCGAGTTCTTTCTCGACCGTATCAAGTCGGGTTTTCGAAGCAGGATCGGGCTCCTTTTTTAGGGCTTGCCTTTCGACCTCGAGCTGGATTTGCCTCCGCTCGATCTGGTCGATTTTTTCGGGCCTTGAGTCCAATTCAATCCGCGCTCTTGAACCGGCCTCGTCCACGAGATCGATGGCCTTGTCAGGGAGAAACCGATCTGAGATGTATCGGTGGGACAGCGTTGCGGCGGCGACCAAGGCAGCGTCACGCAGGGTGACGCCGTGATGGACCTCGTACCGCTCGCGAAGTCCCCTCAAAATGGAGACTGTGGCTTCCACAGTCGGTTCCTCGACCTGAATGGGCTGAAACCGCCGTTCGAGTGCCGCGTCTTTTTCGATGTACTTGCGATATTCGTCCAGCGTGGTCGCCCCGATGCAATGGAGTTCCCCTCTCGACAGGGCAGGTTTCAACAGGTTGGCCGCATCCATCGCCCCTTCGGTGGCACCCGCACCCACCAAGGTGTGGATTTCGTCGATGAATAAGATGATCTCACCTTTCGCTCCGGTCACCTCCTTCAATACGCCCTTCAGTCGCTCCTCGAATTCGCCCCTGAACTTGGCTCCTGCGATCAACGCACCGAGATCGAGTACCAGGATCCGCTTGTTCTTCAGACTCTCCGGGACGTCGCCGGTCGATATCCGGAGTGCGAGTCCTTCTGCGATTGCCGTTTTCCCGACACCCGGCTCACCGATCAGCACCGGATTGTTCTTGGTCCTGCGCGAAAGGACCTGCATCACCCGACGGATCTCCTCGTCCCGTCCGATCACAGGATCCAACTTTTGGTCCCGCGCCAAAGAGGTCAGATCCCTGCAGTATTTCTTGAGTACGTTCATTTTGCTCTCCGGATTCTCGTCCTGAATGCGTGAGTTCCCGCGAACCTTCTTCAAGACATCACGGAATCCGGTCTCGGTGAGACCGGTATCCCGGATCATCCGGGTCGATTCAAAAGTCGAAACACTCCCTTGAAAATGAGCCAAAATGAAATGCTCCGGAGCGACGTAATCATCACCCCACTTCTTCGCCTCTCCTTCAGAAAGAGCCAGGAGTTTCTGTAGCTCGGGAGCCGGATAGAGCTGCCCGGTTGAACTCAAAACCCTCGGAAACCCCTTGAGCCGGGTCTCCAGAGCGACCTTCATGGCGGAGAGATTGACGCCCCCCGCCTCGAGCAGATGAGGCAAAGAGCTTTCGTCGTCCTTTTCGCCAGCAACCAAAGCCAACAGCACGTGCTCAGGCGCCAACTGCTGATGCTCCCGCTGGTGCGCCTCACTTTGGGCTGCCTGCAGAGCGTTCATCATCGAGGTTGTGAATTTCTGGCTCATATCGTCCCTCCGTTCAACTAATGGACACGGAAAAACTGAAGTCAAGCCAGCGTGGGACCGGGATCAGGTTTGATAACGCTGATCCATGTAATGATACAGGAATTGATTAACCTGGGTCGGATCGGGTAGTTTGGCCACCATGCCGTACATGGCCGCCATTCCTTCACCTCCGAGCTCTGGATGAGCGCGGGCGAATTCGGTGCTCTCGGCCAAGTCGAGACAGTAGCGATCCACCACGGGTGCATTGGCGGGTGTGATCGTAAGATGAATGGAGTCCGGATTCATCTGCCGATCCACGAACCACCCGCGCTTTTCCATCAAATCAGCGATCACATGAATGTTGACCGACGGGGACTCGTAAGCGAGCACGGTCCCTACGGGCTCACCGACAATCCGGAAGCCCGCCCTTTCAATTCCCGCACGATAACGCTTCATGGTTTCGAGAAGATCCCGATAAATCCGAAGGTAACCGTCTTCACCCAGTACATTCAAAGTGGCCCAAGCAGCGGCGATTGATCCCGCAGGACGGGTTCCCGTGACAGAGGGGGATGCGAAGAGCCCACCCGGCCAATCCTTGCTGACAAAGAACTGGAATCGTCTCAGATCCTGATCACGATAAAGAACAACCGAAGCGCCTTTTGCAGCAAAACCATACTTGTGTAAATCAGCCGACATGGAGGTGACCCCATCCACCGAAAAATCGAAGGGTGGAACATCGACACCGAGTTTTCTCAAGAAAGGCAACATGAAGCCACCCACGCAAGCGTCGACGTGCATGCCGATTCCATGATCGCGAGCCAGAGCGGCCAATGCTACGATCGGGTCCATCACACCGTGGGGATACTGGGGAGCCGAACCCACCAGAAGAATGGTCTCGGGACGGATCAGTGACTTCACTTGTTCGAGGTCCACTCGTTGACCGGAATCCAACCCTGCCTTGACGAGCTTCACTCCGAAATAATGTGCGGCTTTGTCGAAGGCAGGATGAACCGTCAACGGAGCGATCATTTCAGGATTCCTGATGCCTTTAGTGGTAAACGCCCAATCCCTGTGGGCCTTGACCGCCATCATGATGCTCTCGGATCCACCCGAGGTCATGGTCCCTGCGGCCCGGTAACCACCTCCGAGCAGACGCGCGGCCATCGCAACCACCTCGGCTTCGTACTTTCGAATCGAAGGGAACGCCCCAGGGTTGAGTCCGTTCTCGTGGAAATACATGGTGTAGACCTGTTTCAGGAACTCTGTGTGTTCGTCGCTCTCATGATAGACGAGACTGAAGGCGCGACCATCGTGCCACTTGGTGTCCTGCAGATGAAGTTGTTTCAGTTCCTCAAGTACGTCCGCACGTGCACGGCCGTTCTTTTGCAAAGATACCTGGTTTTCCATGATTGGTTCTACTTTCTGGGTGAATGGATCAGGATGGATTTTGATCCGATTTTACGTAAGTCATTCGGAGCTGAAACAAAAGATGATCGAGGAGCTGATCCTCCTCGGGGGTCCGGTTCCCTTTGGTTTTGTCCTGGAGGAGCTCGAGCAAATCGATATTGTGTCGAGCCATTTGCAGATCCCTGCCCTGTTCATCCATGGACTGCATGGCCGCTTGGGACACGGATAGAAAAAATGTGGTCAAATCGAGTTTGGGAAGCATGTCTCAGATCTTAGCAATATTCAGGAGCCGCTCAAGAGGATAGAGCCAAAACGATAGAAACCAATAGCGATAGTCCTCTTTTGGCCCCTTGATCCGTTCAAGGCGCGTCATCAACGCATGGAGGCGATTCTGGAGTCTCACCTCGGAAATCCGTTTTTCCCCGATACTCTGGAACGCCGCTTTCAATCCGGAGTCGGTTGCCATCTGGATCAGGCCGCGACTAAACAATATTTCGACCCGCTGGTCGTCTGGGGCCCAAATTTTGAACTCAATCATGGGGGACGGATAAATCCAAAATCTGGCCTTGAGCTTTCCCGGACCAGCCTGGTCCCAAAGTCGGTTCAGGCGTTGATCCAATGAATCATCCACATGTTGCGCCCTCAAATCGGCAACGAATTCTGAAAATCCGCTCGAAATCAGTGCAAAAATATAAGTGGATGCGAGGACGATTCCAGTCAGTGCGACCGGCCATGAGTGAAGGGAAACCCCGACCAACAGAAAGGGTGCGGAAAAAAACAGAATGAGAATGATCAACATCCGGCTCACGGAAGACTTAACTCCTCGAGGTACTCGATCGATTCCCGGATACTGCGAACTTCTTTAATTTTCCAATCCGCCTGCTCACGAACCAAGGTCCCGAGCTTGCGCTGAGTGATCCGAACACCCTTGTCTTGGGGGCCCTGCTGGTAGGAAAGCTCGTAAACGAGGATGACTTCTTGAGGAGACACCTTACGATTTTCAAGAATCTTCAGTTCTTTGAAGGTCTTCTTTTGCTCGACAAAAGCCCGCTGGAACTGCTCATCGTTCCAGGCTTCTAGTCTGGAACGGGTATCGCCGGTCAAAAGACTCTCCATCACCCGTTTGTCCTGGATGCCAGTGGCCTGGAAGCTAGTCCTCACATACTGTTCTAGAGTGCGAACCGGCGTCGACTCTTCAGAGTCACGGGTACATGCAGTCGCCAACAGGAGCAAAAAGAAAGCCCCCAACCCGTTCCAACACCGAATCCTAAAGGGGAATCTCAAAGTCCCTCTCCTCTCAAGCGCCTGACCAACGCTGTGTACTGTTGAAAATGATAAAGGTCTTTGGGTAAAAACTGAAGACCCAAACCAGGTAGTGCATCCATAAAAAAAGCGACGACCCGCCCCTCTCCTCCAACTTTCTGGCCCTCATGTTCGAGTTCAAACTCGAGGAACTGCCCGGCCCGAACCCCGAAGGTGGCCTCTTGCAACAAAAAAAGGCCGCGCTCGTCTATTTTGCGAATCCTGGCTTGAAGCCAGAGGTCTCCTGAGCGTATACGCGCCCGGATCCTGGGAATCGACTTCAATTCACCTTCGAACCAAAAAGCCCCGGGGTTCAAGGAAGCAGAACCGACTTTGCGCTCGAGCCAGATCGCCATGGCAACACCCACGAGAAGTGCACCAAGAATGCCGGCGATCGAGGCGAAATCCCGCTCAGAAACGGCCGGAACGATCTCCCAGAGCAGCTCCAGTAGCACCAACCCGGCCCATGTGTAGCGGATCCAAAATCCTCCTCTCCGGAAGAAGTACACGAATCCTGCACAGAAAAAAAGACCGAGACCTGAGGCCCACCACGCATCCTCGCGCCGGTACAGAATCGACGACAGGTGGAAACCAGCCCAGATGATCCAGGGGAACAGACCGTAACCGATCAAGAGCAGCCTAGGAATCCCGAACACCCGCAATCTCATATTCGATATCGTCCATCCGGATCCTGTTTTTGCCAAGGTCGAATCGACCCCCGCAGGTGGGATCGGCTGTTTCCAAACGGGCCCTCAGGGCACCCTGAATCCGGTCTGTGAGAATCGCGTGACGCAGGTGTTCCTGCGCATGCACCCATAGCTCTGGGCTACCAATATCGATCCACAGATCCTCCGCGAAAACAAACGCAACCTTGCCGAGCCGAATCGCCGGTTCCAGCACATCCGGTACGAACTCAGCGGGGACACCCGGCTGAAGGGGGGAAAAAGCGGCTTTTTCGAAAACCGCGGTTCCAGAATAAAATGGCACGCCCACTTTCTTTTCTCCGAATCCGGTGATCAGTCCGGAAGCTTCATCTACGATGATTTCCCTATATGCCCCCTCCACCCCACGGAGTGCGCTCCCACGATTGAGCACGAGGGTCATCCAGACTCCCTGCTCCCGATTCGCCCGCTCATGGACGGTTGCCAAAACATCAAGAGAGGCGAAATGAATGACATCAGCATTCATCGAGAAAAAACGCTCCCCGGGAATGAGGCTCAAAGCCTGACGGAATCCTCCTGCACTCCCGAGTAGGTTCTTGCGCTCATCACTGATGGCCAACCTCAGGACAGGAGGGAGATTGACTCGAAGCCACGATTCAAGCTGGTCCGCATGAGCGTGTACATTGACCACCAAATCCCGCACACCGGCATCCACCAACCTTCCGAGAGCGAATTCAATGCACGGGACACCGAGCACCGGAAAAAGCGGTTTAGGTAATCTGTCCGTGAATGGTTTCAGTCGGGTGCCCAGACCAGCCGCGAGCACCATTGCACTAGAAATAGTAGTAGTGATACAGAACCTCACGCAATTCGCGGAATTCGGGATACTTCAGAAGATTCCTGCGGATGTTCTCGAAGGTATTGCCAATGAATTTGAGGTAGGCCGGATTCCCACGGCGGTTCAAAAAAGAGGCGAAGCTACCGATAGCCTTGAAATTCCGTTGGACCGACATCAGGTCGAACATACGTTGAAAGTGCTCGGAGTCACCGAGATCGGCGCCAGCTTCCTTCATTCGGGCGAAATAATAACCGGTCAATCTCTTGATCTGGCTCTCGTCCAGTTGGTAATAGCTATCACGAAGGAGCGAGGCAAGATCGTATTGACAGGGACCCATTCGGGCATCTTGGAAATCGATCATCACGAACCTGCCCTCAGGCGACACCATGACGTTGCGGCTATGGTAATCCCGATGGGTGAATACAGTCGGTTCGGCCGCAAGCTCTGAGCAAATCCGGCTGAAGCCATCTTGAATGATCTTGTAATCCTGCTCCTTGAACTCCCGCTGTAAATGCTTCTGGTAGAAATGCTCGATGGTGAAATTCACTTCCCACATCAGTTTTTCATGATCGAAACGGAGCCTGAATCCGTCGATGGCTCGTGCAGTTTCATCGTCTGCGTGGGTGGGACCGGTACCGGTATGCAGTGCGACGAGTGCGTCAATCGCCTTCTCGAACAATGCTCTCTCCTCGTCGGGACCCGCCACTTCCTGAAGTCTGCGCAAAAGAGTCGTGTCACCGAGATCTTCCAACAGAATGAAGCCGTTTCTCGGCTCGAAATCCATCACGCGAGGCACATCGACTCCGGCCTGGACCAAGTGACGTTGAATCGCAAGAAAAGGAATGTTTTTGCCCTTCTCTTCGAACGATTCCATGACCATCATGACCCAATCGCGTGGAACTTGGTTCTCGTCGAGGGCACGGATGCGGTAATATTTCCGAGTGCTGGCGTCACCGGGCATCTTTTCGATGGATAAGACGCCACCAGTTCGCTCGACAAAGCTTTCCATCCCCTGCTCTTCAACGACTCTGGCTTCCATCGCTTGAATCACTCCTTTGAATTTCATGACTTCACCCGCTCCAGGTCTTTCTTGAACCGGATGAACTCCGGACTCCTGACCACCGGTTTGATCGCAGGAAGCAGCTCACTCGAAGCTCGCTGAGCCTCCTTGATATTGAATTCTACTTCTTTTTTCAACGATTCGGAATCGGGATTTCCAAAGAGTGCGGGAGCCCGCTGAAAAATTGACGCCATTCCGCGGGTGTCATACCCGGCTCGATAAAGCATCCTGACCGCAAGCCGGATTGCGGAAGCACGCTCCTCGCGACGAAACTCAAACACACTCCCCGAGCCGAAGAGTACCGGTGGTACCGGAACGGGCCTGATCGCCTGCTCCTCCACATGGATGGCAAGACTCCGACGCACAAGATGGGCCATTTGATATGCAATCACTGCGGCCAACTCATTCTCATATTCCACACTGCGTACCCAGACATCAGGTAGCGAAATGAGAGCCCCCGGGAACGCATAACTCACATCACCCGCTGGGGGTTGAGCGATGTGAATTCGGACACTGAGACTTTGAATTGGAAAGCCCTGGGCCTCTTTAGACAGCGAGTCCGCAATCCGAAGTAAAAAAAGCTCAGCACTGCTCCACTGACGGAACGCAACCCGATCCATGAACTCCACAGTGAGATCTCGAGCGCGGACCGTATCCACCTCGATCTGTTCCTTTAAGCTGAGCGTCTTTGGCGCCGGAGGTGTTGCACAAGACCACAGCATCGAGATGAGGACCGTAGCAATAATCGACTTAAGGCTCGAATACATCTTTCATGCTCCAGAGCACCCAGAAAGTCATGATCACGAAAAAAATCGCGGCAAGGAGATAGGCCTTGAAAAAACTGCCATTCACTGGAAAACGGCCATAGGCAGAAAGAAACTGCTTTTTTCCCTCGGAACGCTCGAGCCAGGGCAAAAGCCGCGTGGCCAGGATCTCCGCATCCCGGATCATGAGTCGCAGACTATCTGAAGCACTGGCAGTCGACGGCGCCCCCCAGTAACCATCCACTTCATGACGGAGAAAGCGGATCAGGCGAGACGGAGATGCCTTGGGTGACGGAATTGCCGGCAAGGAAACAGACCCCGTAACGACCGAGTCCGGGTGATGATGAAGGATGAACCCCGTATCCCTTTCACCACCGTGTTCCTTGGGTAAGGACAGCACGGGTGAGTTCCACAGTTCGGACGAGTCGATGAGAGCACTCGAAACGGACACCATCTGCGCACGCCCACCACCGAACCATCCTGAAGTGACCAACCGTGCAGCATCTTCAAGTGCCGTAAGTTGTCGCGGAGTCAAATGGGAACTCACACTGATGAAATTCCGGAATCCGAGTCGCTTCAACTGATCCGCCTGATCGACCAAGGCATCCCGGACCACATGAGCCCTGACCGGCAGAGCCATCCGGGACGTGTGGGTGTCAACAGACAGTGGCAAGAGGGGCATGAGGATGAAATTCCAGCCAGGAAGTTTCCGTGCTAGCTCGGTAGCAAGCGCTTTTGCGAGCTCCTCCGCCTGTAGAAGCTTTACACCCAACGGCAAATGAGGCCCATGTTGCTCTAAGCCTCCTACAGGAAAAATGAACAGGGTCAATTCCGGAGAAAGAGCCTCTAGTTCAGAAGGGTGCAGTAGCGAGAACGAAGCGATCACTTGCCGCAACCCGGAATTAACTTAGCCTGGATCTGAAGAGCCACCTCGGACCATGTTTTCGAGACTCCGTCCGATCCAGTGTGGAGGACCTCGCAAGTCTTGTGCAGATCATCAAAAGCAGTCTTGAGACCGAAATCGAGGACATCAAGAGACCCCGTTGCGGTCAATCCACCCTCAGAATTGCGGGTCCAGGCCATAGGAACGGACTTCCGCTTACCATTCATGCTCAATTGGAGGATCAAGTTACCCTTCTCGTCGTTTCCTTCGGCGTTACGGACCTGACCCTGGATCTGAACCGGCCCTTTCATGTATTTGAAAAAATGATCGAACAGGGTTTGATCCCGACCGGGATTGCCTGTGGAGAGAGAGGACGGGCCCTCAAGCTTGATCTCAGCCATTAATGAGTTCAATAGTTGATTGAGGCCTTTTGCCCCTTTCCCGGGAGCGGTCACTTTGAGTGTGGTGAAATTCCCATTCACGCCAACTTTCTGGGTAGTTTTGAAGGCGGTCCAGACCACTTGGACCGAAGCCGGATCGATACACCACTTGGACGAATCCGCGTTCGCTGTCGGGTTGATGAAAAACAGTGAAAAAACCGCAAGGCAGGGAAATGTTTTCAGCATCTCTTTATGGTACGGGAGGCGAAAGCCCCGTGCAACCTCGCAAGCCGGCTCCCAATTAACGCAGCGCCTCTGTGCGGATAAATTTGCTTTTGCACCCTTTCAGAAGCTTTGATACCGTGCTTACACGACCGCGGAGAGATGGGTGAGTGGCCGAAACCACACCCTTGCTAAGGGTGCAGGGAGTAACATCCCTCGAGAGTTCGAATCTCTCTCTCTCCGCCATTATTAACAAGGCTCCCGTGAGTACATCATTGGGGCCTTTTTATTTTCAGCATAAGCCCAAGGCGGATTCATTCGACACGAAGGACCATGAATTCCTTCACCACACCCTTGATCTCAACTTCGCAATCGTCCCCTACCCTCAGTCCGAGCAACTCACCTCCAAGCGGAGAATGAATTGAAAGGATCTGCACCGGAACCTTCTCCTGAACCGACGAAGAAACCAGAGCCCGGAACCCACCCCCTGACTTGGCCATCAGAACCCAATGGAACCCCTCGTCTGATTGATAACCAACCAAACACCCCGGAGCGATGCGATCCGAAGGGGTGAAGCCGGCTAAGTAGCCCTCGACCTCACCTCGCACTTTCTCAAGCTCGAGTACGCGGGCCGACTGACCGGCCGCAAGATAAGACGCTTCAATAGCAAAGGTATCGTGACGATCCTCGGCTTTGGACTCCTCGTGGGTAGCAGCCTGATGGGCAGATCGGGCACTTGCGGTGAGACCGGCAATCTCAGAGGCCAACCGGTCCAGCAGACCCTTCAATACTTCACTCTTGGAGACTGAGATCAACTCTTGCGCCACGACACCACCTTTGAAGTCACCTCGTAACAAAGCCAACCCAGAGGTCCCAACATGAGCACCATCGCCAAAATCGGACTGACCCACAAAAAACTGTGCGCCCTTTCAGCAGCCGTTTTCCAAACCGTGACTCCGACAAAAAGGTCGAAGCACAAGTAGTGGATCCATCCCGCTGCGGCCCCGGACTCCGTGCCCAGCAATGCCATTACCCCTTCGAGAGTGGGTCGGGCCAACGCCACCAGAGCCTCGGGAGATGCCAATAGGGCCGGAACCACCGCCAATACATAAATCAAGGCAAGAAGGTGTAATGGGGAAAAACCGGACCGTCTGAAAACCCGATCGGTGACCCTAGAGCGGGGAAAAAAAATAATCAAAGCCCAACACGGAAGAATCAAAGCATTTCCGATCGTAAACAAAAACTCCGCAGATTTCATGCAATCACCCCACCTCGAGAATTGAATGGATCCATTCAGTGTAGCGACATCCCCTACGAACAAAACAAAAAAATACACGACTAAAAACCATACCGTTTCAACTTTAGCCTCTACCGAGGACTCCCGATTCACCTCTCTCTCAATGGAAACAGTGATCATGACCGTTCTGAGCCAATTATGATCTGGATCATAATGTTTTCAGCGACCGTCATCACACATACGGAAATCCGCCGATAAACTGTACTCAGAATCGCCAAAGGAGGCACTATGAGCGCTGAGTGGATTGTCTACGGTTTGACTGCATTTGTTGGGATTTATTTCGGAGGATTGATCTGGATCGCTAGTCACAACTCATGAGCGGATCCGCCCGATGAGGGACAACTGGACCCGTGAAGCAAAACGAAACGGAAGTGCGTTGCGTTTTTCACAAAAAATATTGTGAACTCGTCGCATCGAAACATGTTCATGCTTAATTCATCGCCTACATCATGTTAGGATCCGCGCCATGTTGAACGGAAGATCCATTCTGGTGGTAGATCAAGATCCATTAATGAGAGAAATCCTCGAAGATTCTCTCAATCTTCTCAGATGCAAGGTTTTCAGTGCCGGCACCATCAAGGATGCCTTGGAGACCCTCGCTAGTGAGACGATCGATGCCGTGATCTGCGAGGATCAGCTCGCCCAAGGAACTGGCTTAGAGCTCCTCGCTCGGATGAAGAACTGCGAACTGGAACTTCCATTTGCGTTGATGACGGCATCGGAGCCGAACTTGTGTCGGGATACTGTGTTTGGGGCGGGTGTGAGGATTGTTTTTGAGAAGCCATTTGGATTGGATGGGTTTCTGGAGGGGGCTCGATTGCTTTGCTCCAACTCCCACCAACTGCCCCCTTTGGCTTCGCCTGAAGCCCTGGTTCAAGAACGAATCAAAACCGTATTGTGGTAACGCAGGTAGATGGACAGGTGATCGATCAAGCCCTCAGGCTTCTTGGTTGTGCAC
>JAIXWV010000043.1 GCA_027491115.1 Pseudomonadota bacterium | reverse complement strand
CGGAGTTCGAGCCACTTGCCGAGACGGACCAGCACCAGAATCATTGCCGAACTTTCAAACCAAGGATGATGTGAGAAAAAACTGAGTCCGTAGGCCGCTGTGGTTCCAAGCACCACGAGGACGTCCATGTTGGCACTTCCCCCGCGGATCGCCTTCCATGCGCCGACATAGAATTTCCGCCCCGAACCGAATTGAATCAAGGATGCGATCCCTGCCTGGATCCAGAACGGTAGAGGCAGCATGAGGACCAGAGGAGTGGCCAGAATGGCGGCGCTGATCCATTCATGGAATTCGATCTTCGCTTCACGTTCCGGATCGAGGGCACCGGAGAAGATCGCCTCATAACCTGCATTCGAAACGGCATCCTTCACCAGCTTTTGTGCGCTTACACCCTCCTCCCTCAAATGGATCCGCCCCCTTCCGGTTACCAGATTCACCGAGATCCCTTCCGCTCCAGGTATCTTCGCCAGGGCGGCCTCGAGCTTGGACACACACGCGGCACAGGTCATCCCCCGGATGTGAAATTTGACTTCGGACGGGCTCATGCTCCGATCTTACCCCTCGGCAGTGCTGATGGCTTTCGAAAAAACCTCGAACTCCTCGATCCGACCGGAGTGAGAAAGGACGAGAAACCCCTCATCGGCCGATCGTAAGCGTTTTGCGATCTTGCCCGCGATTTCCACGGCACGCTGGGCGCCATAACGTCGGACCCAACGCACCGGATGCCAGCCGTGCAACTTGTGATGAACCACCGAGGTGAGCTGTTTTTTTGTGACTCGATGCCGGTCCGGATCGATCAACCAGCCTGTTCCCGGAAGCATCTGGATCCAGCGACTCATCCCGGATACCCCGTCTTGCTCTCCCCATTCGAGCATCACAGGAGTGTGGCAACCCGTCAGGCTTTCTTGAATCGAGGGAATCCACAAATCAACGGGCTCGGGCTCGAAAACGCGACGGCCACTTGCCAGGATCTGGAGTCGAACCAGACCCTCGAGCTCTTCCTCCACCAGTCGGAGCCGCTCAGGGAGCGATTCCGGATCACGGATGGGCCTGAGCACGGTCCTCGCCAATACTGATACGCCCCGCTCCCGGAACCGCTTCCGGTATCGTGCGCGCTTCGCCGCTGAAAGTCCGAACCAAAGGCCGGTGTCGAGCTCAACGCAGTCGAAAGGCGCATCCCACTGCTCACTCCGGTCCGGATCAAACTTTCCGAGAACCAGGCGAATCGGGCTCGAGGGTTGCTTCGATCGTGTCGGGGCGTTAAGGTCGGGGGACATGAGAGCGATCTTTGCACAAAAAGCGATCTGGGTCGCCGCCCTCGGGTATTTTGTGGATCTTTACGATCTGGTGCTGTTCGGGGCCGTGCGAATGGAAAGCTTACGCGGCATCGGAGTGACCGAAGACGCGATCTTCCATGTGGGGACGACTCTTCTGAACTGGCAGATGGCCGGGATGGTGTTTGGCGGGTTCCTGTTCGGTGTTCTCGGTGACCGGATCGGAAGGATGTCGGCTCTTTTCGGATCGATCTTCCTTTATTCTACAGCGACTTTTCTGAATGCCTGGGTCCAAGATCTCCCGACCTATAGCGCCCTCAGGTTCATCGCGGGTTGCGGGCTCGCGGGCGAGCTCGGGGTGGCGGTCACTTTGGCCTCCGAAGTGCTTCCCGCGGGTATCCGGGGAATGGGCAGCGCTTGGATCGCTTCCATCGGATTTTTGGGCGCGGCTTGCTCCAGTTTGATTTCCTCGAGAATCCACTGGCGCACAGCCTATGCCATCGGCGGTATCCTCGGGTTCTCGCTTCTGTTCGCCCGCATCCGGATTCTTGAGCCCGAGCTTTTTTTGCGCGCCAAAACGACCGGGGTCGGTGCAAGCTGGGGCTCCTTGCGACTCCTCTTCGGATCCCGCGCACGGGTTTTTCGACTCCTTCCCGCCCTGGCTGCCGGGATTCCGATCTGGTATGTGGCCGGGATCTTGTCCTACTTCGCACCTGAACTCGGAAAAGCACTGGAGATCAAAGGGGACATTTCGGCTGGAACGACGATTTTTTGCGGATACGTGGGCGCCATGGCCGGAGACATCGCCTGCGGACTCTTGAGTCAACGCTGGAAGAGCAGGAGGCGTGCGGTGTTCACCTTCATGGTGCTCGGTGGAGGACTCGCTCTCGGCCATCCCTGGTTCTTGAAAGGTGCCGACCCCGTGTGGTTCTACGGGGTTCAAGGACTGATCGGTTTCGGAAACGGTTATTTCGCCACCTTGGTGGCCTGGATTTCAGAGAGTTTTGGAACGAATTTGAGGGTCACCGCGACCAGTGTGATCGCAAACCTGATCCGTGCCTCGGTGATCCCCCTGACCCTGGGGTTCCGGAACTTGATCCCGACCCTGGGATGGCTGGGCGCGAGCCTGACGGTCGGAATAGCCTGCTGGGGCGCCGGCTTTTGGGGGGTCCGGCAGATGGGGGAGGGCTTTGGGAAGGATCTCCGATATTTAGAGTCAAGTAATTGAAGAAACCGCTTCCCAAAGGGTTTGAATTTGGCTATAAGCGTCACAAATGAATCTCAAGGCTCTCCTCCTCGCACTTCTCCTGTGTTCGCCCCTGACTTCATCGGCCCAGCTTCGCGTGGATTTGGCCCCCATCGACCCTCTTCAACTGCAGTGCAAACTCCGAAATGACCGGTTCTGGACCGAGATTGGCTTTTCACTCGATGCCAGTGGGAAGGTTTCCGGCATCCTCGGAAACTACGTCTTCACTTCGGGAGGAAACCGGAAATTCATTTCAGGAAACGTCCTGTTCGACATTCTCGCCTTTGACAGCGCCATCATCGGACACACCGGCGATCCCCGCGGAATCGTTTCGCGCTTTTCTTTGGTTCGTGAGGAATCCAAACAGTACCACTGGATTTACGAGCAAACCGATCCTCATGGCGAGAAAACCGTCGCCGTATTCAAGTGTTATCCGAAAACTTCCCGCCGCAGGTGAGATTCTTCCGGACCCATCGCTACTCGGGTGCCTGGCTGCCCGTCGGAGATGCCCGTGGGATCACCCGACTCAAGGTGGAGGCCACACTGAGGGCGGCCCTCTCGGATCCAGCCGGTAAACTCGAAGTGGATCGCTCCGGACCGCGATGGGTCGGAACGCGGGAGATCGGGCTTTCGTATGCTCACGATGAAGATACAGTCTTCCTGGTCTGGACTCAGGACGGATGCGCTGTCGGGGTCGATCTCGAGTCCGCAAACCGTCGCCCGAGACATCCGGTCACAGAACTCGCAACCCGGTTTTTTCACCGGTCAGAAAGCGACGCCCTCGAGAAGTTACCTGAAGCCCTTCAAATAGAGGCCTTCCTCAACCTTTGGCTCAAGAAAGAAGCCGTGGCAAAGCTGACCCGAAAGGGCCTGGTGTACAGCCTTCCCCTGAGCCTAGCCGATCAAGCTGCATTCGAATTTGAAGAGCCCGCCCTACTTCCCGACGGAAAGCGGGCGGTTCTCGCATTTTACAAAAAATAACCTCGGAGAGCTCAGGCTCCGCCGTCGGCGCTGCCCATTCCTGCGCGGAAGTCGGCGGCAAGAGCGGCCTTCAGGTACTCCTGCTTCATGATCGCGATGTTTTGGATCGAGATCTTCTTCGGACATGCCGCTTCGCACTCCTGCAAATTGGAGCAACTGCCGAATCCTTCTTTGTCCATCTGATCGACCATCCGGATCACCCGACGTTTGCGATCCGCCTGACCTTGCGGCAGGAGCGCGAGCTGGGTGACCTTGGCGGAAGTGAAGAGCGAGGCCGAAGCATTCGGACAAGCGGCAACACAAGCTCCGCAACCGATGCAGGCAGCAGCATCCATGGCGCGATCTGCAAGATCCTTCGGAATCAGAATCGCATTGGCATCGGCGTGTGGCCCGGTCTTGGCACCGGTGTACCCGCCCGCCATCTGGATCCGGTCGAAGGCGCGACGGTCGGTGACGAGATCGCGGATGACCGGGAAGGCTTTCGCCCGCCAAGGTTCGATCGTGATGGTTTCACCATCTGTGAAAGTCCGCATGTAAAGCTGGCAGGTGGTGGCGCCACGGACCGGACCGTGAGCCTGCCCCTGGACCACCAGGGAGCAAGTTCCACAAATCCCCTCGCGACAATCGCTCTCGAATTCCAAAGGACGCTTGCCGCTCTTGATGATCTGTTCGTTCAGGACGTCGAGCATTTCCAGAAACGACATGTCGACGAGCACGCCCTTCAGTTCATGCTCTTCGAAGAACCCCTGAGCTTCACGGGATTCCTGTCTCCAGACACGCAAACGGATATTGATGGTTTTCGATTGGGAAGCGCTCATCATTTGTAGCTCCTCACAGAAAGTTTCACATTCTCGTACACGAGTTTCTCCTGGTGACGGACCGGCACTTGCCCCTTGCCCTTGTATTCCCAAGCGGCAACATGGGCGAAATTCTCGTCATCCCTCTGAGCCTCTCCGTCCGGAGTCTGGCTCTCGACCCGGAAGTGACCGCCACACGACTCCTTGCGCTCGAGGGCATCGCGAGCCATGAGGGCTCCGAGCTCGAGCAAGTCGCGAAGGCGTCCGGCCATCTCGAGGTTCTTGTTCAGTTTCGAATCCCCGGTGAGCAGCAGGTCCGTGTCGAAGTCCTTCTGGAGCTTTTCGATCTCGGCGAGGGCTTCTTTGAGGCCTTGTTCCGAACGCGCCATCCCGATCTTGTCCCACACCACTTTTCCGAGATCACGGTAAATCTCGGTCACGGTGCGCTTCCCTTTTTTGCCGTTTTCCAGCATGCGGTCGATCTCGGCGCGGACTTCTTTCTCGGCCGATTCGAAAGCGGCATGGTTCACGTCCACCTTCTTGAGCAAATCCTGGGCATGGGTGCCGAGGTAATTAGTCACGGTGTACGGGAGAATAAAGTACCCGTCGGAGAGCCCCTGCATGAGAGCCGAAGCTCCGAGGCGGTTGGCCCCGTGATCCGAGAAGTTCGCCTCACCCGCCGCGAACAGTCCGGGGAGCGTGGTTTGGAGGGAGTAATCCACCCAGAGTCCGCCCATGGTGTAGTGAACAGCCGGATAAATCCGCATGGGAGACCGGTAAGGGTTTTCGTTCGTGATCTCATGGTACATGTCGAACAGGTTGCCGTAGCGTTCGCGGATGGCCGCCTCGCCGTCCCTCTTGATCGCATCACGGAAATCGAGGTAGACCGCGAGTCCGCTTTCACCGACACCCCGACCCTCGTCACACACTTCTTTGGCCGCACGAGAGGAAATGTCACGAGGAGCGAGGTTCCCGAAACTCGGGTACTTGCGCTCGAGATAGTAGTCACGATCTTCGTCCGGAATCGAGCTCGGATCCTTTTTGCAATCTTCTTTCTTCTTCGGTACCCAGACTCGTCCGTCGTTCCGCAGACTCTCGGACATCAACGTGAGCTTGGCCTGATAGTTCCCGGAAACCGGAATGCAGGTCGGATGGATTTGCACGTAGCAAGGATTGCCGAAGAGGGCGCCTCGACGGTGTGCGCGCCAAATGGCGGTCACGTTCGAATTCATTGCGTTGGTGGAGAGAAAGTAAACTCGACCGTATCCGCCGGTCGCCAAAACGACTGCGTCCGCAGCATGGCGCTCGATCTCACCGGTCGTGACATTGCGGGTGATGATCCCGCGGGCTTTTCCATCGACCATCACCACATCCAGCATCTCGCGATACGGGAACAGTGTGACCTTGCCCTTGTCGACTTCCTTCATGAGCTGACTGTAAGCTCCGAGCAGCAACTGCTGACCGGTTTGCCCGCGGGCATAAAAGGTCCGGGACACCTGGGCCCCACCGAAGGAGCGGTTTGCCAGCTCTCCGCTGTACTCACGGGCGAACGGAACACCTTGAGAGACGCACTGGTCGATGATCGAGGTCGAGTTCTGGGCCAGACGGTAAACGTTGGCTTCGCGGGCGCGGTAATCGCCCCCTTTGATGGTATCGTAAAAAAGGCGCCAGACCGAGTCGCCGTCGTTCGGATAACTCTTCGCCGCGTTGATCCCACCTTGGGCTGCGATCGAATGGGCCCGTCGAGCCGAATCGTGCGTACAGAAGGATTTCACTTCATAACCGAGCTCCGCGAGCGATGCTGCAGCAGAAGCCCCGGCCAAACCCGTTCCGACCACGATCACGGAATACTTCCGCTTGTTGGCCGGGTTCACGAGCTTCATGTTCGCTTTGTAATTGTCCCACTTCTGGGACAGCGGGCCTTCCGGAATTCCAGGATTCAATTCGATACTCATGCGTTACCTCCGCCGGACTGGGTTGCAAAAATATAGATCGGGATGAACAAGAAACCGAAAGCGAGCAACAGGGCGATCACCAATCCCATGGCGTGAATGGGCTTGGACCATCTCGGGTTGATGATGCCGAGGGACTGGAATGCACTCCAATAGCCGTGACGCAGATGGAAGCCAAGGAAAAGCATGGAACCGACATAGAACGCGACCCACTTGAGCTGCGTGAACGCTTCCACGACCACACGATAAATGTCATGAACCATCACTCCACTCACAGAGGCGGTGTAACCGTCTTCCATCGTCGGACCGAAACGGAACTGGGCCACGTGGACGATCAGGAACACCCCCAACACCACACCGGTCCAGATCATATTGCGTGAACCCACCGAACTCTTCGAGGGTCCACCCTTGGTCTTGGCATGATCATAATCGATCGGGCGAGCGGCCTTTGCCGAATAGGTCACCTGGAATGCGGTGACGATGTGGAGCAGGATGGTGAGTGCGAGCCCGACCTCGAGTGCGATCAGCGCAGGACCGAGGGCATGAAGACGTGCCGCATAGGTGTTCATGGCCTCTCCGCTTCCCGCGTAAAGAGTCAGGTTGCCGAGAAGGTGCACCACCAGGAAAAGGACCAACGCCATTCCTGAGGCTCCCATGAGATATTTTCTTCCCAAGGTCGATGAAAAAAGCCGCGATAAAGGTACCATTGCTCGGAACGCTCCTTTTTGGATTTGGATGTCCTCTTATTTTATCGCAAAAATGCTCCCTTCTCCACTTGATTTCAACGGGATGCGCCCCGTATGCTGACCCCGATGCTCATCGACCAGATCAATCTCAACCAGCTTCGGGTTTTCGAGTCGGTGTACCGCACCAAAAGCATGACACGGGCCGCAAAGGAGCTCCACCTCACCCAATCGGGTGTTAGCCAACACATCAAGGCACTGGAAGAAGTGCTCGAACTGAAGCTGTTCGATCGGATCAAACAGAAGTTAGTCGCAACCCCTGCCGCACGGGAGCTCTATCAACACACGTCAAAAAGCTTCGAATACATCGAGACGACCCTCAACCGACTGAAAAACACGGACAAGGAGCTGGCCGGACTCGTCTCCATTGGCGTTCCGATCGAGTTCGGGAACAACGTGATCATCCCGATGCTTGCCGAGTTTCAAAAGAAGAACCAGAAGGTCCGATTCAAGATCCGCCAAGGCTTCGCCTTCGAGATGAATCACCTCCTCATGAGCGGGGAGCTCGATTTCGCATTCGTAGACTCTTTTTCACTCGACAAGGGAATCAAGACCGAGCCGGTTTACGACGAAGTGCTTGAACTTTGCATCGCAAAAAAGGCCCAACTTCCGCAAAAGCCTCAGGCTGATTACGCTTTCTTCCAAAAACTCTCCTATGTCGATTACCAGGAAGACCAATCCGTCTTGAGCCTCTGGATGAGGCATCATTTTGCTGTTCGCAATCCCGAGCTCGACGTACGGGTCTACATCACGGATGCCCAAGCAGTTTCAAAGTTGATCCTGAATCAAGTGGGGGCCGGAATCCTTCCGGGCCACTTGGCTCAAAAGCTTCTGAACCGCGGAGAAGAACTTCTGGTTCTGAAGGGTGGATCCTCCCCTCTCCTGAACACGATCAGCATCGCCCACCTTGAAGACAAAACCCTGACCACGGCCGGAAAAGCGGTCCTGAGCCATCTGCGAAACCAACTCAAGCGCTGATCGAAATCAGTCCTCGAATTCGTAGCGGGAGAGGTTTTTCATCCCCGCTTTGTATCCCGCCTTCACAATTTCAGTGAGCTTTCTGGGATTCAAGGTGAAGTGCTCGGCCATGATCGTGCGGGTGTCGGACGGGTCCGGATGGATCGGAATGATGTCGAGATCTCGACTTTGATTCAACTCCTTCTCGAGGATCTGCAAGATTTTTTCAGACTGCTCGTCACCCAGACCCGCGTCCTTGCAGTAACGATAAACCTCGTTCATCGCAGACTTCTTCGAGCGATAGGACTCATAAGTGCTATTGATCTTCTGCTCAATGAGAATGTAAATCCCCTGTACGACGATCGCAGGAAGTCCGAGCGAGGTCAGGGAGCCGACCTCTTTCACATATCGGTAGGGCTGGTGGGTGTAACTCGTGAACACCAGATCCGCTCCCGCGTCGACAGCGATGTGGGTCGACAGAGTCTCCCGAATTTCACCATCGATGTAGTAGTGGGAGCGCCCATGCTCGTCTGGGATGTGATAGGGAGCGTAAACCACGGGAAGGGAGGCGCTGGCCGCGACAGCATCTGAGATGCGAGCATGCGTCTGGTATTCGCACCGCGGATCATGGGGAGGAGGTGCATAAGTATTCTTTCCGAAGACCACCTTCTGCGAATCGTTCAACTTGGTGCTGACGATGAACAGTTCGGGTTTGTAGTCGGAAAACCGGTTTGAGGGGATCACCTCTTCGCGGATGAACTGCTCGAGTCCGGAGGTACTGAAAAGCCCCGTCATTTTCAGCCACTTGAATTGAAGAAGAGATGGGAAGCGCCCGTCCATCAGGGATCCCATGATATCCCGCACTGCCGCGAACTGAGTGACCTGCTCTTTGGCAATTTCCGGACGGATCTTGAACATCTTCGAATACTGGAGTCGCGGCAAAGGTCTTGGGAAAAACTGGGATCCCTCCGAAGACACCTGGTTCAAGAAGGAGGCTGAAATGTTCTCGAGCGAATAGCCCGCCGCCAGGACGGTCGTGATGAATGCGCCACCACTCGAGCCCACATAGGTCTGGATCATCCTAGAATGAGGCGCGGGATCCGCCTGATCGGTTTTGAGCCCGCACTGGAACTCGAAACCATTCTCGCGAAGCGCATAAGCTACCCCGATATGGAATGCCGCCGCCTTAGTTCCTCCACCCGACAACACGAGGGCGAGCTTCTTCTTTCGCGAAATCCTTTTTTTTGGCGTCGCAACCATAATTCGGTCTCTCCGTCCCGAGAATACTTGAATTTTCCACTTAGGGAAATAGAATGATGAAATGACGAGCGATTTGGACAGTGAGAAGTGGGTTCCCCTGGTGGAGTTCTCCGTCCAAAAGGGGATCAGTCTTTCCACCCTCCGTCGCTACATCAAGTCCAACAAGATTCCCTGGAAGCTCCTTGAAGGTCGCTACCTGGTGATGGATGACGGAACCTTCACAGCACCCCGCACTCATGAGTTGAGGTCGCCGGCGAATCCACCAATCGAGTCCGCCCCCGCGGAACAGGAAATCCGGGTACGCGAGCTTCAGACCGCCCTAAATGCGGCCCACGAGGAAATCGCAGAACTGAAGACACTGTTGGCATTTTACGAGGAAAAATGGGCACAACTGTCAAAAAAGTGAAGCAACTGATCTTCATCCTCACTCTGGCGCTCCTGCCGACCACTTCCCGGGCGAGTCCGGAGAACGACCGAGTTTATCAACTCGAAACTGTCGCGTGGCTCGGGTCGAGCGACAACATGGACGGTGTCTTTTCCGAATTTATCGACGAACAGTTCCAGCGATATTTTTCAGCTCAAACTCGCTTCACCTCGAAGCCTTTGAAGGGCATCTCGGAAATTCTTGGTAAATCGAGCGCACGATACCGCGAACTCATTCGAGAGCCCGAGATCTTGAAAAAGATTTCCCGGAAGTTCGAGGTGGAAAGTCTGATTCGTACACAAGTCTTCAAAGAGGGTGAAACGTACCGCTTCTTAATTGAGTGGCTCTATGGACCGCGTGCCGAAGTGATCACCCAGCATGAATTCCGCTATGTGGACGAACACAAAGAAACCGGCTTCGCGGGCGGCAGCCTGCCCGGACAATTTCAACAAGCGCTCGGAACCCTGATCTCGAAACTCCCCTTTCTCGGGCAGGTCACCGGGGTGGAAGGCGACACCATCACCGCCAGCCTGGGGCGTAATGCGGGCATCAAGCCCGGAGATCTACTCGTTATCTCGACCCTGCAAAGCGTCAGGCGTCATCCCGTTCTCGGGACCATCGAAGAGTGGCGCTGGCAATCCATTGGGCGGGCACGGGTCGAGCAAGTCGAAGAGTCTCTCTGTTTCGCAAAGGTTGTGGAAACCGAGAGCAACCAGAATGTAATCCGAAACCACAAGGTTCGCGAAATCGTTTCCGCGCCTCCCGTCAAGAGATCCCGTGAGGAAGAGGAAACCTTCATCGCCCGTTCGGGTTGGGTCGCCGGGAATGCGGGCGCAGGACTGTATGCGCGTGAAACCTCTGATGGTGCGGGTGGAAAAACCCGCGGCGGATCCGGAGTTCTCGGAGTCTTTGAACTCGACACCCAGCTGTGGCTCAATTCACGCTATCTAGTGCAGGGATCGTACGAAACCTCGCTCTTCAATTACTCTCCCACCGATCTCTCCACAGGATCAGCGATCGGAACGAGCGTGAGCGGAACCCACTCGAAACTTCGCGCCGCACTCGGTGCATCACTCCTGCCGATGAAGAGCCTATTTGATCCGGTGGCCTGGATTCATGCGGGATACAAATCCACCGCACACACACTCCCGACGACGGCGGATCTCACTTCGAAGAGCTCTCTCGACAGCTTGTTTGTGGGAGTAGGCGGAAGCTTCCCGGTGACCTCGAGACTCCTCGCCCAACTCGACCTCGACCTCGGCATCTTCAGGACCGCCGATGCCGCGGATCTGGGATTCGGCGATGCGAGTGCCTCGAGTGATCTGAACTTCAGGCTTTCCGGCATCTATCGGATGGACACGCACTTTTTCTTCCGCGTCATGCTCAATATCGCTTCACAGAGCATGGATTTCTCGGCTGGGCAGAGCCTTTCCCAAAAAAGCTTCTCCCTCTCCCCGTCCCTCATGTATTATTTCTGAGCCATGAGCACGGAAAAAAAGCGAATTCACGAGGAGATGGCCTCTCTCATCCGGGAGATCGAAAAGCACGATGAAGCGTACTACGTGAACGATGCGCCCCTGATCCGTGACGAAGAATACGATCGTCTCTTCCGCCGCCTCCAAGAACTCGAGACCTCGAATCCGGACCTTGCTTCCCCCGCCTCGCCCACCCGACGCGTGGGCGGTAAAGCGCTCGAACAGTTCGTCAAATCCAAGCATGGTGCCCCCATGCTCTCGCTCGCCAATGCGATGGAGCCTTCCGAGCTCGAAGCCTTTGACGAACGGGTCCACCGTTTTCTGGAAATCGAGCCCGCCAAGCCTCTCGAGTACTTTGCGGAACTGAAGTTCGACGGTCTGTCGATCAACCTGGTCTACGAGAACGGCGAACTGGTTCGGGCCGCCACGCGGGGCGATGGTGAGACCGGTGAAGATGTGACTGGGAATGTGAAAACCATTCGCTCCATCCCGCTGAAACTCCGGGGCGCGGATTTGCCCGAGCGGATTGAAATCCGCGGAGAAATCGTTTTGCCAGTAGAGGATTTCGTCCGACTGAACCGGGAGCAGGAACTCAAGGGTCAGAAACCCTTTGCGAATCCTCGGAATGCCGCAGCCGGCAGCTTGCGTCAGCTCGATCCGAAGGTCACTGCAAGCCGACCGTTGACCGGCTTTTTCTACGGTATCGGAGAAGTGAGCGGCTGGACTCCTCCGAAAACCCATGCGGAGTATGAAAAAACGCTCGAGAACTGGGGACTGCCTGTCGGAAAACTCAGGAAGGTCTGTAAGGGATCGGCCGAGGTGATCTCGTTTTACCGGGAGATCGAAGACGCCAGGGAGTCACTTCCGTTTGAGATCGACGGAGTGGTCGTCAAGCTGAACTCCTTTGCCCAACAGCAAACGGCTGGATTCGTCGCCCGCTCGCCGAGGGGCATGATCGCCTTCAAGTATCCACCCAAGAAAAGCGTGACCCTCGTCGAGGACATCCAGATCCAGGTCGGCCGGACCGGGGCCTTGACCCCAGTGGCTGTCGTGAGTCCCGTGAATGTCAACGGTGTGATCGTCCGACGCGCGACCCTCCACAATCAGGACGAGATCGACCGGAAGGACATCCGGATCGGGGACCACGTGGTGATCCAAAGAGCGGGGGACGTGATTCCCGAAGTGGTCGAAGTCCTGAAGGATCGCCGCCGCGGAGACGAGCGCCGGTTCACGATCCCGGATCAATGTCCGGTCTGTGGCTCTCCCTCGGTGCGACCCGAAGGAGAGGCTGTCACCCGTTGTTCGGGAAGCCGTTGCATCGCCAAACTGAAAGAACGCATCAAGCACTTCGTCCAGAAAGATGCGGTGAATGTCGAGGGATTGGGCGACAAAATCGTCGACCAACTGGTGGACGAAGGCCTGGTCCGGAGGATTCCGGACCTGTATGACCTCGAATTCTCCAACGTCCTCCCACTCGAGGGTTTTGCAGAAAAATCCGCGCAAAAACTTCTGACAGCGATCGACCAGTCCCGGACCCCAGAGTTGCATCGGGTGATTTTCGGACTCGGAATCCGGCATGTCGGAGAGGCGACGGCCAAACTCTTGGCTCAGAAATTCAAATCGATCGATGCATTGACCGTGGCCGGGGAGTCGGATCTGCTCGAGGTGGGCGGCATCGGTGAGGAAATGGCCGGATCCATCCGGGAGTGGTTTTCACATCCGGAAAACCGCTCCGAACTCGAGGAACTGGTCAGCAAGCTCGAGATCCTGGCTCCATCCAATTCGAGTGTCGCTCAGACCTTCGCCGGTAAGACTTTCGTCCTGACCGGAACACTGCCCGGACTGACCCGATCGGAGGCCGAAAAAATGATCGAGGACCGGGGCGGTAAAGTATCGGGCTCGGTGTCGAAGAAGACGGATTTCGTGCTCGCGGGAGAAGAGGCCGGAAGCAAGCTCGACAAGGCACGAAGCCTCGGCGTTCGAGTCATCGACGAGGCACAGTTCCTCCTCATGCTCTGATCCGTGCTGCGCCCGTGGGGGGTCAAAAACGTTCGCGTTCGCGCAATTTGCGGTCCCAAAGCTCCTTCATCTGGGCGTATTGGGATAAAAATTGACTGATGCGGAACTTCGCCGCTGTGAGATTGCTCCCCATCCTTTGGAGCTCTTGGATCTTGCTCTCGAGCAACTTCACCTTTTCGATCGGGGTCCGCTTCTCCACCCCATTGAAATACTGGAGGTAAAGCTGGTGGGTTTGCTCCATCAAGGTCCTCGCCTCATGGATCTTACGGTCGATCTCGCCCGAGTCACCACCGGAAGAGGGAGCGGCCTGGCCCGATCTGCCCGCTGGGATCTCATCTTCCTCGTCATCCCAAAAGTTTTTGCGTCTTTGATCGTCATTTGCCATACCTGAAAGGGTACATGAAAACAAAAACCCAGTACACCTGTCAAAGTTGCGGACACATGAACCCGAAGTGGCTGGGCCGATGCCCGGAGTGCGGTGCGTGGAACTCCTACGTCGAAGAAAAAATCACGGCCAGCAAGGAATCCTCGATTTCGGCGGTGCGAGAAAGCTTTCAGCCCGCACAGGCCGGGGGGTCCCCTTGGATCCGATTGGGAGAAGAACCCGCCGGTTCCGGAGCAAGTCGGCACCGACGCTCCTCAGGCTCCTCGGAGCTCGACCGCGTCCTCGGCGGCGGAATGGTTCGTGACGGATTTGTCCTCATCGGCGGAGATCCTGGAATTGGAAAGAGCACACTTCTCCTCCAGGTTGCGGACGGGCTCCTGAAAGGTGAGGCAGGTGCGCGAGTCCTTTATGTCAGTGGTGAGGAATCGATCGAGCAAATCCAAGCACGCGCCAAACGTCTCAAGATCGGACACACGGACCGCATCTACCTGGCTGCCGAAACCCAGTTCGAAAAAGCACTCGCAATCGTCAAGGAACTGAAGCCAGATCTCCTGATCATGGACTCTCTCCAGACCTTTTCGACTGGCTACGTGGAGTCGGCCCCGGGAACCGTGAGCCAGGTCCGCGAAGTCACTTCCCGGCTGATGAATCTGGCCAAGTCGGCCGGCATCGCCGTCTGGCTGGTCGGTCATGTCACCAAAGACGGAGCCATCGCCGGACCCAAAATTGTGGAACACCTGGTGGACACGGTCCTCTACTTCGAAGGAGACTCCGGCCAGACGATGCGGCTCCTCCGGACGGTGAAGAACCGCTTCGGCAACACGAATGAACTCGGCGTTTTCGAGATGACTTCCGACGGGCTCGTTGATGTCGCAAACCCGTCTTCGCTGTTTCTCTCGGAGCGGAGCGAGGAAGCGATGGGGACTGCCATCGTGGCCACCCTGGAAGGCTCACGCCCTCTTCTCGTCGAGCTTCAGGCGCTCTGCGTCCCCTCTCCCTTTGCAACACCCAGACGGACCGCGGTCGGGTTGGATTCGCAGAAACTCGCCATCTTAACCGCTGTACTTGAAAAGCACGTGGGCGCTCCCCTCATGAACCAGGACCTGTTCTTCAATGTGGCAGGAGGACTTCGCCTCACCGAGCCGGCCTGTGATCTTGCCTCCATGGCGGCGATCCATGCCGCTATCCGTGAACGTCCGGTTCCGGCATCACGCGTGTTTCTCGGTGAAGTGGGACTGACCGGTGAAGTCCGGAAAGTCTCCCAGATTGAAATCCGTGTGGAAGAAGCGAAGAAACTCGGCTTCAAAGAGGTGGTGATGCCGGCCTCCCAGATGGATCGCGTGAAGAAGATCAAAGGAATCGAGCTGATTCCCGTCACCCACGTCCATGCACTGAAAGATCTGGCCTGAGGATCAGGGCATCCGGGCGCGGGCGACCGCCTTGTTCCAGTCGAGCAAACGTCGCGAACGCTCCTCGAGCGTGATCACCGGAGAAAACTCCCGATCCAAGCGCCAGACCTTCTCGAGCTCTTCAAACCCCTTCCAGATTCCAGCACCCAGACCCGCGGCAAACACGGCTCCAATGGCGGTGGTTTCGGTCAACTCGGGACGGAGCAAGCGACGCCAGAGCAGATCCGCTTGAATCTGCATCAAGAGATTGTTCCGGCACGCTCCCCCGTCCACGGACAGATCGCGGATTTCACCTCCGAGATCCTTTTCCATGGCATTCAGGATGTCGACATTCTGGAAGGCGATTCCTTCGAGCGCTGCGCGGGCGATGTGTGCCCGGGTGGATCCCCGGGTCAGGCCCGAAATGACCGCGCGGGCGGACGGGTCCCAATGAGGCGCACCCAAGCCGGTGAATGCCGGGACCAACATCACTCCGTCACTTGATCCGACCGAAGCAGCCAAAGCCTCGACCTCAGAAGCGCTCTGGATGATCCCGAGTCCGTCACGGAGCCACTGAATCGTGGCACCCGCCATGAAGGCACTTCCCTCGAGTGCAAAACAAGTCTTACCGGTCCGATCCCGCCAAGCCACCGTGGTGAGCAGGCGAGATCTGCTCCGCCGCCTTTCGGTCCCTGTATTCATCAGCAAAAAAGCCCCGGTTCCATACGTGCATTTTGCATTCCCGGGATTGAAGCAAGCCTGACCGAGCAGTGCCGATTGCTGATCTCCGATCATTCCGGTGATCGGGATTCCATCGGGCAAGTTCTTCACTCCCTGGGTTTTTCCGAATTCCCCGAAAGTGTTCCGGACCTCGGGCAGAATCCTTGCATCCACTCCGAAGAGTTGAAGCAGTTCAGGATCCCAGTCTCCCTTGTCGAGCGAATAAAGAAGTGTGCGGGAGGCATTCGAGCTTTCCGTCGCATGGGACGATCCAGCCGTCAGCTTCGCCAATAAATATGAATCGATTGTTCCGACCGCCAGCGTTCCGGACTTTGCAGCTCCGGCGATGGCAGGGTCGTTTTTCAAAGCCCACTCGAGCTTCGTTGCCGAAAAATAGGGATCGAGCAAGAGACCGGTCTTTTCCTGGACCTTGTTCTCGAGTCCGAGCGCCTTCAGCTCGGCACAACGAGCGCTGGTCCGACGATCCTGCCACACCAAAGCACGACGGAGCGGACGCACACTCTCCCGATCCCAAAAACAAAGGGTCTCTCGCTGGTTGGTGATGCCGATGGCCGCAATTTGCGAGGGATCAACTCGTGCGATCACCGCATCAATGCCCGCCTGGACGCTCTCCCAGATCTCATCGAGATCGTGCTCCACCTCTCCCGGTGCCGGGAAGTGCTGCGGAAACGGGGTGGATTTCTCGGCAATCACATTGAGCGCCGAGTCCATGATGAGGACCTTGGTCCCCGTGGTGCCCTGGTCGATGGCAAGCAAAAGTGGATTCATGATGACGGCAGGATATCACTGAATCCGGGCGTTCAGAAAGTGCCACGCGGCCTGTGCGGCCAATCGCGACGTCAGGTCCTGTACATCGAGTGGTGGTGCCAATTCGAAGATCCCGAGAGATGCCACCTTTTTGTCACTTCCGGCAATCTCCAACATCTGGAACACCTCGGACGCAGTGAAGCCTTCAGCCTGCGGTGCCGAGACGCCGGGGGCATAAGCGAAGCTGAGTGAATCCAGGTCGAGTGAGAGCAGAACATGATCGGCATGGTCAGACAGGAAGGCAAGGGTCTCTCGGAAGGACTCCACAGCTTTTCCACCTCGAAGCGCCTCCATGGGAATCACACTCATTCCCCGGTCTTCGGCATACTGGAACAGCTCCGGTGAATTGCAATGCGATTGAATTCCGAATTCGGCGAACAGTCCGGGTTGGAGCGCTCCCTCTTCGATCAAGCGCCGGAAGGGTGAACCACTGGTCATCACGGGCTCGAAGGGCCTCAAGTCGAAATGGGCATCGAGATTCAGACAAGCGACCCGGGTACCCTCCGGCAGGGCTTGCTGAAACGCCCGGATCCAGGGGTAGGCATAATCGTGTCCCCCCCCCACGGCCAGCAACACATCACGTTGCAGATCCAAACGTCCCAAGGCTTCACGAGTGGTGGCAGCCGCGAACTCATGGTTCTGCTCCAAATCCCCCCCGACATCCAACCAGGACTCCACGACACAAGAGGCGGTCAGGTCAGAGCGGCCCTTCAGGCGTTTGAAATATTCAAGAAAGCGCGCGGGACCTTCTGCGGCACCAGGTCGGCCGTTGACGTTTTTGACCCCGAGATCGTCCGGATAGCCCACCCAGGCAAAACGACCCCTGCAAAAATTGCCTATCGCTTCCTTTTCCATTAGACTCAGGTTGAACGGAAACGAGCTAAAAATGAACATGGAAATGGAAAAAAAGTGGTTTGTTTACGTCGGAGATCATCACGAAGGCCCCTTCAGTATTCCTGAGATGGCCGCGCGGCATGATTCCGGTGAAGTCACCCCAGACAGCTATGTGTGGTGCGAAGGAATGGCCGATTGGCTGATGCTCTCGCAGGTGAATGAACTCGAGCAGGGGCTTCGCGAATTCAGGGAAGCGTCACGTCCGGTATTGGCTCCAGCGCCAGGCAGAAAAGAGAGCGTCGCCACGGCTCCGGCCCCGAAGGCTGTCCAAAAGAAAAACAGAAAACTCCCCCTCATTCTCACAGCGACTCTTCTGATTCTCATGATCGGGAGTATGGCAGCACTGATTGGTACCAGCAGATCCTCGAATGAGGACCTCCATTCATCCATCCGTCCGCTTCTGAGTCGATTGGTTCAAAGCGTACCGGCATTGGGTAGCCTATTCCAGTTGATCCCGACACTCCCCGACGTCAAGGAAGATGAGTTTTTCGAGCTTCAAGCGGCAAAAACGGGTGCACTAAATGAAGGAGCCCGGGTCGCTATCGCCCTGTCGACCCAGGATGCGAACCGCCCATTTTTTTATGTGTCGACGAATCTCCCGCACGGGACCAAGTTCGAAATCCAACTGGTCGGCCAAGCGGACACATTGTTGAACCGTCTCCAGTTCTCCACACAGGGAACCCTCACCACCATCCAGGGTTTTGGCAAATCAGAGGTATTCCTTGCAGAGGGGGGGCAGCCGCTTCCAAAAGGACGATACATGGCCTACATCATGGAAGCCTCCGACCAGGATGCGCCTGTGAAAGAGCAGTTGGGGCCAGTGGATGCGATCAAAACACAAGGAAAGCTCCCGTCAACCATTCCATCGACTGCCAAGTTTGTCGTCACCAAAAGCGTTTTCCTAGGTGGAGAACGAGACGAAGCCTACTTGACCCGCCTCAAGGCCTTTCATGACAAGATCCGTGCAAGCTCCGAAAAAGAGCTCCAAGAACTGAAACAGTACTCCCAAACCTTGGACTCACAGTTCAACACCCTCACCACCGACTTTCAAAGACTGTCCTCAGCGAAGAAATCAACTGCCTCCATGCGGAACTCTTGGAAGAAGAATCTCGGACTTTGGACCCAGATCAGCACGCAGCTCGATCAAAGCATCCAAACCTGGAGCCCGGAAACTCTGAAGAACGAGTTCTTTTACGGAAAAGTTTACGAGTTGGTCAAGGCAGCTTTTCAATCTCTCAAGACCCTGGTCCAAATCGAGTCCGAGCACTTGGAGAAACCGGGCGACAAGGCCGCTTTCGACATCCAGCACGGAAAAATGCTGAGCGACACCCGCCAGGCCCTCGAACTGATGAAACAAAAAGTCGACCTCGCCACAAAAAGCCCCAAGAACCCGGCCGGCCTCCCCAGCCGCGAGGGACTCTGAATGGAATCCTCGAACTGGACCGAAAAACGTCGTAACAAAAGGCGCGAAATCCTCGACCGCTTCTCCTTCTTCGTCTGTATCCCCAAGTTGGGAATGGCCCGACACCGCGTGCATGATGTCAGCGAGGCAGGAATCGGCTTTACCCTCGACACACTTGGCGAGTTCAAACTCAAGACTGGCGAAGAATGCGAACTGCATTTCTACATGAATCCGTCCCTGTATCTTCCGGCCATGATCCGAGTGGTACGAGAGAAGGACTCGGCTGAAGAACAATCCGTTGGGGCAGAATTCACAGGACCTCACGCAGGGAGTGAAGCCTGGACGACCTTCGTGAAGCTGATCGATCAGTTAAGCGAATCTGACGGCATCAGATTGAACCCACACTGATGTTTCCGTTGTCTTTCTCGGAAACCTCCGAAAAAGCCCGTAAGAAATTCACAAAACTTCTCCAGGCACCGTAAGACCGCTGATCTTCACGAACCGCACAGCCAAATCGGGTGTAGCGATATCCTCCGTCGATCATCGGACGGGAATTCTTCACATCTACAGCAATTTCCATGAAGCTGTCGGCACTGAAGTAAAGTCTGATGGGAAGATTCTCCGTTGCCGTCGGCCACACCTCAGCAGAGTCATAGGGGACCAGGATGCCCAAACCTTCATCGCTCACATCGGCGATCTCAACCGGCACCATCTTGCCCGGCTGGGTGACTCCATATACTCCGACCAAATTATGGAAAAAGATCCGCTCCGTCTTCCTCTTCTTCTCTTCCTGCTTACGATTACGGAACTGGTTCAGGCTGATGATGTCGTTGTTGTCCTTCATGGATCGTCTCCTCTTGAGACTCTTTCGGACACTCCCCGTTTTTTCTTGAATGGGCAAAACTTAACCATTCAGTAACTCCGACCCCTTCCGAAGAGTGTGATGTGCGGACCGGAAGCCGCCACCAACCGAACTGATTTACCAGGAGGATGAAATGAACCGGAACTCAAACAATTCGAATGCTCAAGAGATGGATGTCGATGTTCTCTATCAAAAACTTGGCGATCGTTGGTTTGCCTTCTCCATCATTGGGGACGAGGTGTTCATGGCTCCGATCTCGGAAGACCAGATTGATTCAATTCGCCGTGAAGAACTGAATACAGCACGCAATTTTGACCGCCATGAAGCAGCTTAAGTTATCCCATCCCGAAGGCAAGACCGGGAACGCAAAGTCCACTCCCTCCACAACCACACGGCAGGAAATTGACAGATGCGTAAAAGACCTTGCCCGCCTCATCGAGCGGGATCCGAAGAAAGCCTCAAAGGTTTTCGAGGCCTGGCTTGAGGGGAAGACTCCGCCTCATCGAAGGAAGAGGGCAGCATAAATGGATCCGGTTGAGTTCGGCTCAACCGGATCTTTTTGTTTGCACCCCTTGGACGCGCCGG
The DNA here is from genome assembly GCA_027491115.1 of Pseudomonadota bacterium. Lineage (GTDB taxonomy): Bacteria > Bdellovibrionota > UBA1018 > UBA1018 > CAIMNF01 > CAIMNF01. The sequence continues at coordinate 6,674 of JAIXWV010000043.1, read as the reverse complement.
ATAAAATCGAAGAACCTCGGGAGTTTTCCGAGGGAAGGAACGCGGCACGTATGAGATTTTTGGTTTTTTTCCTGACCCTGAGTGGGTCGGTCACCGTCCTGGCGAATGTCACCGAGAGCGATTCGGTCAATGGCAACCTGATCCGCCAGCCCGAATTGCGTGACTACCGTCAGGGGGAGCGCACCCCGGGGTTCTCCCCGATTACGGATGTGATCGAGTCCGAAGATCGCACCGCCAGCTGATCACTTCCGGTCGATTTGGATGGCAAAGCGACTGAGACCGGCTCCCTTGAGAATGTCCATCACTTTCACCACATCTCCGTGACGGGATTCCTCATCCGCACTGATGACTGCCTGGGCGTCCGGGCTTTCTGCGAGGAGCTTCTTGATCTCGTCGCCCAGTGACTCCATGGGTACGGGCTTCTCCATCAACAGCACGGTACCCGTTTTGTCGATCACGATGGATACCGACTTTGCCGCGGATTTCTCGCCCGAGCTAGCCTTCGGAAGATTCACATTCATCTGCTCACGCACCAGCATCGGTGCGGTCACCATGAAAATCACCAGGAGCACCAACACCACATCCACAAAGGGAGTAACGTTGATTTCCGAGATGGTCGGCATTTCGTCCTGGCCGGAGCCCTGAATTCCGCCCGCCATCAGCGAACCGCCTTGGAAATCAGCCAGTCCCGGACCGCGCCCGCCTCTTGGGTCGCATTACGAAGTTTTTGAGAATAATGGTTGTATGCGATCGCCGCAGGGACCGCCACAAAGATGCCGATCGCCGTCGTCACCAGGGCTTCTGCCAGTCCGAACATGACGGCATTCATTGCCGAACCCTGTTGCGATGAGAGGATTCCGAAACTCTGAATGATCCCCATCACGGTTCCAAGCAGCCCGATGAAAGCGGAATTGGCGGCAAACGTGGCCAACAAGCTGAGACCCTTCTCGAGCATGAGCTTGCGTTCAGTGAGGTAGGCCTGAACCGCACGATCCACAGACTCGCTAGCCGTTCCAGCACCGAGGGCGACTCGAATCACCCCAGCGAGAAACGACGGATTCTTATCCGCCCAATCTTTCAGGTTGGATCCACTGGAACTCTCAATTCGCATTTTGATTTCGTCAAAAGAAGTACCTGCCAGTTCGGCCCGGAACACCTTTCTCCGATCGAGCATGATCGCCACAGACCAGACCGACAAGACGAGCAGAACCAACATGATTGCCCGTGCGCCCCATCCCATCAACTGAATCCAGTTCGCCATATAAAACCAGTCTAGATGATGGTAGTGTGGTCGTACATATGGAAAATGATTTTCAAAAAATTGACTGGCTGTGTATCAACACGATCAGAACCCTTTCGATCGATGCGATTCAAAAGGCGAACTCGGGCCACCCGGGGCTCCCCCTGGGTGCGGCGCCGTTTTCCTATGTGTTGTTTCAGCGCCACCTGAAATTCAGTTCTGGAAATCCTGGATTTTTCGACCGCGACCGCTTCGTGCTCTCGGCAGGTCACGGCAGCATGCTCGCCTACAGCCTGTTGCACCTTTATGGCTACCCGCTCCCTCTCGATCAAATCAAAAACTTCCGACAACTCGGTAGCCTGACGCCCGGCCATCCTGAGTTCCACCACACGCCCGGCATTGAAGCCACCACGGGGCCGCTCGGTCAGGGCTGCGCGAATGCTGTGGGCATGGCGATTGCGGAACGGAAACTTGCCTCGATCCTGAACACCCCGGGTCATGAGATTGTCGACCATCACACTTACTGCTTGGTGGGAGACGGCGACCTGATGGAAGGGGTTTCGACCGAGGCCGCCTCGCTTGCGGGCCACCTGAAGCTTGGAAAACTCATTTATCTCTACGACTCGAATGACATCTCGCTCGACGGCCCCACCTCGCTGACCTTCACCGAGAACGTGGCGCTGCGCTATGAGAGTTACGGCTGGCAAGTGATCACCGTTCCGAATGCGGACACCGATCTCCAAGCCATCGATCTTGCCATCCGTGAAGCCAAAGCTGACCTCGAGCGTCCTTCGTTGATCATTTTCAAAACCACGATCGGTTACGGCTCCCCGAACAAATCAGGCAAGAGCGCCGCACACGGCTCACCCCTCGGGCCGGATGAAGTCGCTCTCACCAAAAAAGCTCTGGGCTGGGAAGCGGTCGAACCCTTCACCGTGCCCGAGGAAGCGCTTCGACACTTCCAGTCCGCCTCGGGCCGTGGCACCGCGATTGAACAAAAATGGAATCAGAAACTGCAGAGTTGGAAGGCTGCATCTCCTGAAAAGTCGGCGATGTACGAGCTTGCCCTGAGTGGTGGACTCCCCTCTGACTTCGATTCCTCACTGCCGTCTTTCAAGCCCGGCGAAGATTTCGCCTCTCGTGAATCTGCAGGCAAGGTGCTCAATGCGATTGCCAAGGCTCATCCGATGTTTTTCGGAGGAGATGCGGATCTTTCTTGTTCAACCAACACCCTGATTCGTGAAGGCGGCTCCTTCGAAGGCGTGAACGGAACCGGCCGGAATATCCATTACGGTGTGCGCGAACATGCCATGGGAGCGATCGCAAACGGGATCGCCTATCATGGTGGCCTCCGCACCTTCACCGCCACTTTCTTTTGTTTTGCCGACTACATGAAACCCGCCATTCGCCTGGCTGCCATGAACCGCCTGCCCGTGGTGTTTGTGTTCACACACGATTCGATCGGGCTCGGTGAAGATGGCCCCACCCACCAACCGGTGGAGCACCTGATGAGCCTAAGAGGGATTCCGAATCTGATCACGCTTCGTCCAGCCGATGCAAACGAGGCCAAAGAGGCTTGGGCTTTCGCCATGAAGAACCAGAGCGGTCCTACCGCCCTGGTTTTGAGTCGCCAAAAACTGAAGACCCTCGACCGAACAGTTTTCGCACCAGAGAACGGCCTTCGGAACGGGGCTTACGTTCTCTCCGACACTCCCGGATTCGATTGGATCCTGGTTGCAACCGGATCTGAAGTCGGTCTGGCTCTCGAAACCCGTGACGAGCTGAAAAAACGCGGGGTTTCGGCAAGGGTCGTTTCCATGCCTTCGCTCGAACTTTTCCTGAAACAGGATCGCACTTACCGGGAAAAGGTCATTCCCTCAACCTGCACCAAAGTTGCCTCGATCGAAGCAGGAATCACTCTCGGCTGGGCGCAAATCACCGGTCGTGAAGGCCTGCAGTTCGGAGTCGACGACTACGGCGCCTCCGCTCCGGCCGGCAAGATCTATGAAAAATTCGGCCTGACCGTGCAACTCATTGCAGACAGGATCGTAGGTCATCGGGCGTGACCCCGGAATTGCTCGAAACCTCGCGTGCTGGGCTGGTAGACGAACTGGTGACTCGCGAGTTCGGCTATCAGGCCGGAAGAAGATTCTTCGACGATTTTCCCGTTTGGGGCTCAACGGGTGTGGAGCGGCTCGGATTGATCGATCAAGGCAGGCTGATCAGCCATGTCGGTATCCGCACTTGCGAAATGCAGACATCGAAAGGCCTGGAGCGCGTGGCACTGATCGGAGCGGTCGCAACGGATGAGCGACACCGCGGCCGTGGATTCAGCTCCTTTCTGCTTCAAGAGGCCTTGCGCCGGATCAAAGCAAACGGGTGCACTTGGTCTATCCTCTGGGGCTCAGAACATGAGTTCTATGCCAAACAGGGTTTCCGCTTGGAGGGTACCCAGTGGAGATTCCTGATTTCCGATTTGTCCATTCCCGTGACCGGACTCCAATCGAACCCCCCTGTCGAGGGACTGAACGAGAGAATCTGGACCGATTTGCAGGCCCGACGTACCGGAATCCGCTTTCAACGCTCGGATCGGGATTGGGTTTTTGCCCACCGCTCGGTTCGATGGCTTTCTTTCACCGAGCCGTTCTCTTATGTGGCCTATGAAAGAGGCATGGACCTGAAACACATCGTCCATGAAGCCGGGGGGGACCCCACCGGGATCCAGAAACTCCTCTACTATCTGTATCTTGAGTGTCCGATCGCCCAAGTCATCGGCACCAAGACCGAACTAGAACGTGTAGGATTCAACACCCAGGACGGATATTGTGAGCACCTGTGTCTGGCTCGGCCGATGGAGAGCGGAGCGACTTGGAATCCGGAATTCTGGGTTTCAGGGCTTTCCGCTTGTTGAGCGGAAAATAAAGAAAACGCCTGCGGCCAGGAATGCGAGACCCATCACGGGATAATCCTCCCACTGATAGGCCTTATCCGATTGGAACAGCATAGCACCTGTGATCAGGAGCCCCGTTCCCGAGAGTGCCCGGGCCATCCTTTTTGAGCCACGATCCACCTGCTGGGAAAGCTTCAGCACTTCGGGTGAGCGGATCTCCAGTGCGTAATCGTTCTTGGCGAAACGTCGGATGGCCCAGCGAAGATTCCGGGGCAGGACCTCAAGCAGGGAAATCAGCTCTTTTGAGATCTTCCAAGCCTCTCCTTTAAGACGAGTGGGAGAAAGCTGGATCTTGACCAGGTCGACAATGAGACTTTCACCCATGGCGATGAGGTCAAAACGAGGATCAAGGAGTCGCCCCATCCCCTCCATGGTCAGAATGGCGCGGAACACGAGCATCCAATCCCCGGGGACACGGATGTTGTATTTGGCTGCGATCTTCGTCGCCTCGATCAACACACGGCCCGAGTTGACGTCATTCAGACTGAGTCCGAGATAGGGAGAAAGGACGTTCCGGACTTCCCGCTGAAAAGAGTCAAAGTCAATCGAGGTGTCGGCGGAGCCGAGCTCGGCGTAGGTGTAACAGAGGGTCTCGTAATCTTCCTGAATCAGTGCCCAAACCATCGTGACCAGCTGATCCCTCGATTTTTGAGAGAGTCGTCCCACGATCCCGAAGTCGATCACTCCGAGCCTGTCCCCCGGCAGGATGAACAGATTGCCCCCATGGAGGTCTCCGTGGAAAAGTCCATGCTTCAGAACGGAAACGAGAAAAGCCCGAGCACCAAGAGTGGCGATCTTGTTCCGGTCAATGGGCGCACCGAGCACCGCCTCCCGGTCGTTGAGCCGGATCCCCTCGAACCGCTCCAGAACCAGGACCTCATGGGTCGACAACTCATGGTAGACTTTCGGAAAAATCAAATCGGGGAACTCCGTCGAGTTCTTTGCGATTTTTTCGATGTTGTTCGCTTCTATCTTGAAATCAAGCTCATATTGGAGCGCCTTAAAGAACTCCTCCACGAACACCCGGGGGTTCAAGACACTCAATTCCGGAAAATACTTTTCGAACATTTCGGCCAAGAGAGTCAGCAGTGAAATGTCGGTCTCGATCGATTTCCGGATGTCCGGGCGGAGAACCTTGATCACAACCTTTTCCCCGGTGGCCAACACCGCCTCGTGAACCTGACCGATACTGGCCGACCCGAGAGGCACCTGGCTGATCTCCTGGAAGCGGGACTGGACCTTGAAGCCCAATTCCCGGTTGAGAACTTCCTGAATGGTACTGAATGGTAAAGGCGAGACTTGGTCCTGCAGCTTCACGAGTTCTTCGACCACCGCCTCGGGAACCAGGTCGGGACGCATGGAGAGGACCTGCCCGAGCTTCACGAAAGTGGGCCCGAGCTCCTGAAACGCGAGTCTCATCCGCTCTCCGACACTCTTCGTGTCCTCAGCATCCACCCATTTTGCAAGTCCGCTCGGAAGCATCCCTCCCAAACCGAGACGCTGGATGACGTTTCCGAAACCGTGCTTCGAGAGCACGGCTACAATCTGCCTGAGCCTGCCTGCGCCCTTCATGGCACGGGAGAACTGAATGCTGCGTCTGACCAAACCCATGATGAGAGCTTAACCCCGCTGGGGGGGCTTTGTCGAATCTTCGGGGCCGTCCAACAGGGCGAACTCGACCCGCCGTTGATCCAAATCGACGGAAACCACGCGGATCTTCACCTTCATTCCGATGGTGAAGGTCCGCTTCTTTTTACGGCCGGCGAGAATCATGCGCTCCTCGTTGAATTCGTACCAATCGTCTTTCATGCTGTCCACGGGGACCATTCCCTCGCAATAGGGGTGCCAAAGCTGGATGAACATTCCTTTGTCGGTGAGCCCGTTCACCTTGCCTTCGAACTCTCCGCCGAGGTTCTTCGCCATCATTCTCAGTTGTTTGAAGCGGATCGATTCACGCTCTGCATCGCTCGCAATCCGCTCGCGGTAACTGCAGTGCTCGGCCATCTCCTCAAGACGGTTCTGAGCGGCTTCGGTTTCCTTCCCCGCCGGATGACGCTGCTTCTGATTTTCACGATGGAGCGTAGCACGAAGCAACCGATGCACGATCAAGTCCGGATAACGCCGAATGGGCGAGGTGAAGTGCGTGTAGCCCTCAGAAGCCAGTCCGTAGTGCTCCCCGTGGGATGCGCTGTAGATGGCCTGCCGCATGGATCGCAGCAGCGCGGTTGCGAGGACCGGTTCGGCAGGGTGTGCTTTCAATCCTCGAATGAAGGCCGCGAGGGTCTGGGGCCTCGGAATCCCCTGGTCGCGACCACTCAATGCGACCCCCATGTTCCTTGAAAGCTTCCGGAACTTTTCGATCGCCTCCATCGAGGGTTCCTCGTGGATCCGGTACACGAAGGGGAGCTTTCTTTCCAGCATCCACTCCGTGACAGACTCGTTTGCCGCGATCATGAACTCCTCGATCAGGCGGTGGGCGTCATT
>JAIXWV010000024.1 GCA_027491115.1 Pseudomonadota bacterium | reverse complement strand
TGTTGGTGGCCGAACGCGGAACGGATCGTACTTTTTTGAAGGAAATTCCCGCCGAAAGGTTTTCAGTCGGTGAGGACACGTTCCTGACCTTGAAGTTTTATCAACCTTCTGCAACCCAGTTCGAAGTGCGACTGAAGTGGGAGGGACCGAAGGATGAGAATGGCTTCCGCGAGGTCCAACACTCCCGCGCGGTTTACGAGACGATTTAATTCAGAGCCCGAACTCAAGCCCAGTTGAGGCAGTCACTGAAGGATTTTTTGGATCAGATCCTTTGGCTGGACGATCGTAGTAGCCAAATCCAAATACGAGCGCCCTAACGAGACTCTGACCTCTAAAGTTCCAAGAAAGATTACCAAAATAGCTCATTCCATTTTGAGTAAAAGTCCCCCACTGCTCGCGACCTGCCCCGGCTTCGATCGAGATGCGCCCTCCGAGGTTCCATCGGAGACCAGCACCAATGCGATAAGCTGGAGTCCACTTTCGGGGTTCGCCTAGCTTCAAAGGAAATAGGCTGGCGTCCACTACCAGGGCAAACGCCCGACTGAGGCGCAAACGAGGAGAGTAGGATAGGATTGCAGAGTAATCGTAGCCTTTGTCAGTGATTTGACGAACATGAATGGCGCCTAAGCGGAACCGTGAGTAGCTCGTTTCAGTGCTGGTAAAGGGTTCTGCTGAATCTGCAAAGGGAGCTCTCGGATCAAGGCGATAGGTGTTTAAACCCATTTGCCTCTCTTCAAGAGATTTCAAGTAGCCAGATACCTCATAGCGCGTGGGTTCGGAAAGTCCGCGCTCACTCGAAGCGGTGAGGTACTCACCGGTCTTGAGTGGCTTGACGGTCCCCGCCTTCATCTGTTCCTCGTTAGTGGCCATATCCACCAACCCTTCAATAATCCTGGCCTCAGTGGCACCGCCTTCGCCAGTGCTCATCACTAGGTCGGTTCCCCTGACTCCCATGACGGCGTTCCGAGATCGAAATAGAAAGTGGTATTTGCTGCCGGGTTGAGCCTGTTTTTTTCGAATCAGGGCTCGGACACTGCCCGAGTGTACATCGTTCTGGGTGACCCCATCTTTTTCCTCTGGAATTTCTAAGACCGAACTTTTACCAATCAGGGCTCGGGATCCATCGCCGTAGGTCAAGAGGACAGAAGTGGACTCGTTGGTGATGAGTTTCTCATTAGCCTCAAGCCGGTCACCAACCTTAGCTGGAGTTGACTGGCCATTTTTGCCTTCGATCCGGGCCCCAGTTCCCTGGATATTGCTGATCCTAGGTCTGGGTGCGGCCACGCTTGCGTTTGAAAAAATGTGTGCAAAAAGGAAAAATAGAAAGCTAGTCATCAATGGTGAACATCTGTTGGTTAAGTACATCCTGTTTTGTTTTTCGGTGATTTCTGTAGTTATCACTCAAACCAAATCGTTGTTTTTTCCTTTTTTCGTTCTAACGAATCTGTATTAGTTCTGACTTTATGACAGTCGATAAATCAGGGAATGATTAACTGTTTTGTGTTTAGTTTATTTTCGGGCTCAGTTTAGTTTTGTTTCTGATTTTAATCGGGGGATTTTCTATGTGCGGATAGGGAAAATTTATTGGATTGAATACTCGAAGGCAGAACTTAAGACAAAAAAAGTGGCTAAAACGGGGGTATGTTTGAAAAAATATTTTTTCATTACTTTGTGGTTTTTTATCGGCTGCTCACGCCTTTCTTTTGACACTCCCTTCAAGGGAGTGCTCAATCCCACGGCCACCCCAGTTCAAGGTTCCTGTTGGTATGGAACAGGTTTATTCAAGTCTTCACCGCATAGTAATTGTTCCTACAATGATTTACCCGTCAATTTTGTGAAAGCTGTGTTCGCAAACGGAAGTGATTTGTATTTGGGCACACTGGTCGGGCTGAGCATCTCCCATAATAACGGCAGCACTTTTCGTACATCTACTGCTTCAAACGGTCTGCCCGGGGGAGATATAAATAGAGTCTATGTTAATGCCTCAGTGATCTACGTGGCAACTACTAAAGGTTTGGCGATTTCGACTGACGATGGAGTTAGCTTTCAAACGAGAACAACTGGAAATGGGCTTGGAAGTAACTATGTTTTAGATGTTTTCGTGTCGAATGGTACGGTCTTTGCTGGTACATTTTCAGGGTTAGCTCGTTCTACAGATGGTGGTACTACATTTGTCACCCAAAGTGGTGCAATTGGACTCCCGGCCAGCGGGACTGTTAATTCGATATTTGCCGAAGGAAGCAGGGTCGTCGTCGGAACTAACAGTGGAGTTGGCGTTTCTAACAACTCTGGTGCAAGTTTTTCAATGGTCACGGCGGGCTTGGGTTCAAATACAGTAAATAAAGTCTATATTTCAGGTTCCAATATTTATGCAGGAACAGCAATGGGCCTTGCTATTTCTACTGACGGTGGAGCAACATTTACCAACAAAACGGTGAGTGATGGCTTGGTGTCCAATATAATTGGTGCAGTTGTTGCGGTCGGATCGACAATTATTGCGGGTTCGACATCTGGTGTTTCCCGTTCATCTAATGGGGGAGTCTCGTTTGTTCCAGTTTTAGGAATGACTGACTTATACGAACTTTTTGCTTCCGACGGCGCGATTTATGCCGCTCGAGTGAGTGGGTTGTCAAAAACAACTGATGGTGGGGTGGGCTTTACAACTCGTACAAAAGCGCCCGTGGTGCCGCCTGCATGGATTACGGCAGTTAATCACATTGGTGAAAGGTTGCTGGTTGGCGGGTCTGATGATTATCTGTATTATTCCGATGATCATGGTGGTACATATTCGCGTTGGAATTTAGGTATTTTTAATGTTCGTGGAATTTTCGTAGATGGCCAGAGTATCTATGTCTCAGGCTTTTCTGGTTTGGCGATATCGAATGACGGGGGTGCTACATTTTCCGTAAAAAATGCAGCGGCGAATAATTTAGCTTCCAACATTGTTAATTCAGTTTATGCAAATGGTAATCTGGTGTATGTCGCAACAAATGGTGGGCTTTCGATCTCGACGGACAGTGGAAACTCTTTTGTAACCCGTAATGTCTCAGACGGCCTCGCTAGTAATACCGTAAATGGGATCTTTGCTTATGGTGGGAAGATTTTCGCCGCAACATCAGCGGGATTGGCAGTGTCCAGTGATAATGGAGTGAGTTTTTCAAATAGATTCACCAGTGATGGATTGGGTAGTAACAACACAAAAGATGTTTACGCAGATGCTAATGGAGTCTATGTCGCCACTACCTCCGGTTTGTCGATTTCAAACAATGGTGGCATTAGCTTTACAAACAAAGCAACCGGACAGGGGCTCGTAGGGAGTTTTGTGACAAAGCTCGGCTGGGACGAGGGAACTATTCTTGCTGCAACTTCTGATGGGATTTCAATTACTTCGAATCAAGGTTCTACATTCACCAACTTTACAGTTAGCCATGGTATTAATGATAATCAGACTACATGTGTGCATGGTTATGGCGGAAAGTTGTTTGTGGGTACCGATGGTAATGGTTTGAGCGTGAAGTATTGATTAACTGTTTGATTTTTGGAACTTCCCATTGCGACTGAGACCGTACTTCTCTCCCAGCAACAAGGAATGATGATTCGGCCCGTGTCCGACCGGCAGCCCTTTGAACACGGGAATCCGATTGCGCTCACCGACGCCTTTGAAGATGAAATCAAAAGCTTCATCAGGGGAATGCAGCGTCCTGAGCGGACCCATCGCGTCTTTCGTGGGTTGACGCAAAAAACTTTCAAGATCCACGCCTGGTTTGGGCCCTGTCACCAGGCAAGAGGGCACGGTGTCCACGCAGTCCAGGAAGTCCCCGAGTACTAGCGCCTTCACACCCTTGAGTCCACCTGTTTGTTCGAGGTGATGCATCATCCGGTTCACGCGTCCGAGGTTTTCTGAAATCTCCTCTAGGAATAGGATCTTTCCGCGGGCGTTTCCTTGATCAGGCGTCCCGAGCAAGCTGTTCCATACAAACAGGTTTCCACCCACCACGGGGGCCTCGACCGATTTGAAGCCTTTCGGCAAATGCAATGCCTTCAAAGCAAACTGCACTTTCGGAGCCTTAGTCTGTTTCAAAGAATACCGGAGCAAAGACTCCACGCTCTGCCATTCGTTTTCGGGCAAGAGCGAAAAGGTCCGGAGCGAGGGCATGGGAGCGTGAATGGTTTTCCAACCCAAATTAACCCGGAACCACTCGAGTAATGCAGTGGCATCCGAATACCCGAGCAAGGTTTTCTTGGGCGCGCGTTTGAGTTTGGCTTTGGCGCGATTCAGAAACGGGAGCAAGTGAGTGGCGCCGTAACCCCCGCGAGCACACCAAAGGGCGTCCAGATCCTTGCGAAGCGCAGTCTCGATCAAGGCCTCCGCGCGTTCAGCATCGGGAGCAGGGTAGAACATGAATTCGCCCAAGACCTTCGGGTGCACGTCCACCGAGTAACCCTTGGAGCGCAGGAACTCGACTCCGATCTCGAACTCCACCTTCGGCACCACCGAGGAGGTGGCCACAATTCCGATCCGGATCACGCGAGCTTCTCCCGGAGCGCCTCGAGCGCGCGTTGATCTTTGACCGAAACCCAAGCGAGGTCGGCCTCTTCGACACCGTAGGGAGCAAGCAAGGCCGCGACCTCCCGTTTTCTTTTGGCGCGGTCGGATTGGGTCTTCAGCTGATCGGTTTTGGTCATCACGATCTGGATCGGTGTGCCTTTGGTGGCAAAGAACTCCAGTGCCTCGAGGTCCTGATCGGTCGGGCCATGACGGCTGTCAAAGAGCATGAGTACGGCCATGAGCCCCGTGTCGGCGGCAAAGTAGGCGTCCATCAGGCGCGACCAGCTCTTCATCTCGTCCTTGGCAACCTTGGCGAACCCATAGCCCGGCAGGTCGGCCACGATCTTCTTCTGGCCGCCCCACAAAAAGAAGTGAATCGCCTTGGTCTTTCCGGGAGTGGCAGAAACCCGCGCGATCCGTTGGCCCAAAAGCGCATTGATGAGCGAGCTCTTGCCTACGTTCGAGCGTCCGACAAAAGCAATCCGGGGTTCGGAGTGCCCTTGGAGGAAGCCTCGTTTGATCAGGGTCGGGAGCTGGGCCGGGTCGGCAAGCGTGATGAGGTATTCTGAGGCCATTTGCCCACAGTGTAGCATAACTCCATCCGGATCCCCGTCTGAAATACGGTTTTGGACGGGTTGGGGGCTGGCATGAGGGTTGCGATCTTGCCTGGTGATGAAAACACTCTACCTTTCCATACGTGACCCGGGCGGACATCAGCGACACCTCAAAACCAGTGAGTACCCCATCGTACTCGGGACGGACTTCGGCAAAAAGGATGCCCTTCGGGATCCGTCTCTGGGCTCCGAATCGATGATCATCGAGCACCATGAGGGACGGAATCCTATTTTACTGATACTTGAGCCCGGACTCATGGCCCGGGTCGGGGACCTGAAGCTCCAGGCTTTCGAGATTCCCTTCGGCACCCCGATCCGGATCGGGGATACCGAGCTTTGTTTCCGGGAAGAAGCTCCTCGAGGTGAAACGCAGCAGTTTCCGGACGGGGTGGCAGGGTGGCATACGGCTTCCGAGGAGGGCTCCACTCTACTGAGCGCGGTTCGGAGAAGTGCTTCAACCCGCCTGTCGATTTATCTGAGCGGCGAGACCGGTACCGGCAAGGAAGTGCTGGCCCGCTTGGTTCATGCTTGGTCCGATCGCGCCTCGCGCCCCTTTGTCCCACTCAATTGCGGGGCGTTGGCGCTGAGCTTGGCTGAGAGTGAGCTCTTCGGTCATGTGAAGGGTGCGTTCACCGGAGCAGTCCGAGATCGTCCGGGAGCCCTTCTGCAAGCGCACGGAGGCACACTCTTTTTAGACGAGGTGGGAGATCTACCTCCCGAGCTCCAGGTCAAGCTCTTACGTTTTCTTGAAAATGGCGAGATCCGACCTGTAGGGTCCGAACGTGTGCTGCATGCGGATGTCAGGATCGTGTGCGCCACCCATAAGCCGCTCAAAGCACTCGTTGAAGAGGGCAAGTTCCGGCAGGACCTCTACTTCCGACTCGCGTCCATTCCAGTACAAATTCCGTCACTTCGTCAAAGACCCGAGGATGTGAGGTTGTTGGCGGAGCGGTTTGCCACGGGGTTCGGCAAACATCTGAGCGAGGAGGCGATCCTGCGACTTCGTGCTCATTCCTGGCCCGGAAATGTGAGGGAACTCCGTCATGCCATCGAGAGAGCTGCCGGATTGCTCGGTCCCTTCGAGACCTTGATTCAGGCCGAAGATTTCGATTTCCTCGCGCCCGAGGCGGACTCACGTGCGGATTTCGAGGTGAGTTTGCCGGGTATCACGTCACTCAAAGATATGGAGAAGTGGATGCTTCTCCGGTCACTCAAGATCGCCAATGGGAACCGAAGCGATGCGGCCAGAGTCCTGGGCGTCGCTCGGAGCACACTCTTTGAAATGATGAAGCGTCACGGAATCCCTGGTACCCGGGCAATAGAGCGCGCCCGGTTTCAGATGATGGCTGAGAGTTCGTGACGGACGCATCTTCCATTAAGATAAAAAAGGGTTCCCTGAAAGGGCTTTCTCTCGAACACATAAGGTAAGAACAAGCGGTCACCTTCCCAAAGATCCATGCAATCGACCCGGGACAGTGGAACGAAGTGGAGGCTGCCCTCTGGCCGGAGCGAGTCTTCGAGAGGAATTTGAGAGATCTGCTCGTCACTCAAATCCGTGACAAACACCGTGACCCACCAGTCCTCGTTTTTCTCCGCCATGAAGTTGGGGAAATAGAGTTCACCCAAGCGACGCCACTGTGAAGGATGAGTGGTGCAATCAGCCTCTTCGTGGAACTCCCTCACTGCGGCTTCGACCATCGTTTCACCGGGTTCCAATTTGCCACCGAGTCCGTTCCACTTCTTTTTGCCGTGGATCATCAGGAGTTCGTGTCCGCGAAACGCATAGAGCAGGACGGCAGGGATCACTTTCTGGGATCCACTCTCGTAGGCGTTCACCGGTTCATTCTCCGTGGGAATTCGGTTCGAGAGTCATATCGGTGAAATCGATCTGGATCACGCGTCCCTTCAGTTCGAGCTCATTCAATTTCTCGGCCAGTCGACGACGAAAGGCGAGCTTGCGGGAGGGATTCATCACTTCTTCTTGTGAGCTCGCTTGGATGAGCGGCATGAGAAGATCCCTGACCTTGAGTTCTTGGTCCTTCAAGCTTTTGCAGGTGTCCTCGTCTGAACACTCGGCGACCAGGTCGACGCGTAGCTCGATTCCTTTCCAGGAGGCTCGGAATTCCCCAAGAGGCTGGGTGATCAGGTCATCCCCGTTTTCGCTCTTGTACTTGAACTTGTGCTGCCCCGCGAGCCAACCACCGTAAAGCTTGGCTTCTTCTTCTTTTCTGGCCGCCTCGTTTTTGGCGTTCGAGCGGTACTTGAGATACTGGATCACGAGAATACCGCTACAAATCAAAGCCAGACCCGCAAAAACCATCGAAAGAACCGTCAGGTATTTGCTCGGCGAGTCAGACGAGTGCAGCAAGTCCTTCAGGGTCGGTTTCGGACCCTCTGCGTCGGAAGCCCCGATTTCCGCAGCTGGTTCTTGTGTGGTTTCCTGGGTGCCTTCCGGTGCTGATTCTGCTTCGGGATGTGGATGCTCTGACACGGGCTTTAGAATAGCATCGAAAGGCCGGATTTGTGCTAAACTTTTGGAACCGATGGAACTTTTTTTTGACTTCGAAAAGCCGATCATTAGCCTTGAAAAGAAACTCGAGGAGCTCCGCGAAATTAGTGGAGGTGATGGAGTGGATCTCAGTCGAGAGATCGCCACTCTCGAGGGTAAGCTCGAGACTCTGATCCGCGAGACCTATTCCAAGTTATCGACTTGGCAAAGGGTGCAACTTTCTCGTCATCCGAACCGACCCTACACGCAGGACTACCTTGAAGCGCTCTTTCCGGACTTCATGGAACTGCATGGGGATCGTGCCTATGGCGATGACGCCGCATTGATCGGTGGAACAGCATTCTATGAACGAGCTGGGAAGCGGATTCCCGTGGTGATTCTAGGCCATCAAAAAGGGCGAACCACTAAACAGAAGGTCGAACGCAACTTCGGCATGGCGAGACCCGAGGGATACCGAAAGGCGATTCGACTTTTTGAAATGGCCGAGCGGTTCCGGATGCCCGTGATCACATTCATTGACACCCCGGGGGCTTATCCCGGAATGGATGCCGAGGAGCGGGGACAGAGTCAGGCTATCGCCGAGAGCATCCGTGCCATGTTCGGCCTCACGGTCCCGACCTGTGCCGTGGTGATCGGCGAGGGGGGCTCGGGTGGGGCTCTCGCCATCGGCATCGGCAATTGTGTGTTGATGCAAGAGTTTTCGACCTACTCGGTGATCAGTCCCGAGAGTTGTGCTTCGATTCTTTGGAGCGATTCCACCCAGGCCGAACGTGCAGCTGAGAGATTGAAGATCACCGCCAACGATCTGGAACGGATGGAGCTGCTTGACGCCATCATCCCCGAACCCAATGGTGGTGCCCATCGCGACAAAGCGTCTTCGATCGGATCATTGAAGAAGACCCTCGATCGTGTTTTCGGACCGTGGATGGATCGGAATTTCAAGAATCCGGATTCGAAAGAAAGTCAGAAGATCCGTGAAGATCGCTTCCAGAAGTTCCGTGAAATGGGGCGCTTTGCACTCGAGCCGGTCGCCATGAAAGGTCAGAAGTCATGATCATCTCCATGACCGGATTCGCATCCCGGATCTTCACCCACGGCGATGAAACCTACAAGATGGAGCTGAAATCGCTCAATCATCGATTTTTGGACCTGAAAGTGAGGATCCCGCGGGATCTGGCCTCGTTTGAAGCACCCGTCAAGGCCGCTTTGGAGGCGGGGATTAAGCGGGGAAGCATCGATCTTTGGATCGAGCGTCAATCCGGCGCGAAAAACGATATCGGCTTCCGTGTCGATGAGGAGCGCGCCCGGTCTGCTCATGCCTCACTCGAGTCGCTCCGAGGGCATCTTGGTCTTCAGGAACCGGTGACCCTCCGAGATGTCATCTCGTTTCCCGAAGTGGTGGTCCGTGCGGGAGCCGAAGAACGCGATCCGGTGCAATCGGCTGAACTTGAATCCAAGCTGCTGTCGGAGCTAGGACGATTGATCCTTGATCTCACCGAGATGAGAAAGTCCGAGGGAGGGCGCTTGCAAGAGGCGCTCCTCTTGATCCTCGCGGGATTCCGCGACTCACATTCTAAGTTTCTGGGACTGCGTGACGACATCCGGAATCGAGCGCGTGAAAAGGTGAGAAAACGGATCGAACAGTGTTTCGAGGCTTATCCCACCACGGATGACCGTCTGCGGGCCTTGATGGAGACAAGGATCGCACAGGAAATCAGTACCGTTCTCGACCGTCTGGACGTAGAAGAGGAACTCACCCGGTTCAAGGGGCACATCGATGCCATCGAGACCCTTCTCCAGAACGGTGGAGCGGTTGGTAAGAAGCTCGATTTCTTGTTTCAGGAACTGAACCGTGAGATCAACACCCTCGGGAACAAATCGCAGGACCTCGGCGTCAGTGGTGAGGTCATCGAGTTGAAGACCCGCATCGAGCAGATGCGGGAACAGAGCCTGAATCTGGAGTGAACTCATGATCGAATCATCCTCCAGATACGGCTTGATCGTCATCTCAGCACCCAGCGGTGCGGGGAAGAGCACCCTTTGCGGGAAGTTGCTCGAGGATTTTCCGGCGCGCTTGGCACTCTCTGTTTCGACAACCTCCCGGGCCCCGCGCGGACAAGAACAACACGGAAGAGAATATTTTTTCACCGACTCGCAGGATTTTCAGAATCGGATCACTGCCGACGAGTTCGCCGAATGGGCCTTGGTCCACGGGAATTATTACGGCACCCAGAAAGTGACTCTTGAGCGTTTCTGGTCTTCAGGTCGACATGTGCTCCTCGATATCGATGTCCAGGGCGCGTCCAGCCTGAAGAAACTCTACGGAGACCGGTGTTTCACGGTCTTCATCGCCCCTCCCAGCATGGAAGAACTCGAGAGGCGACTCCGGGGACGGGGAACGGATTCGGAGGAAACCATCCGCAAGCGGATGGCCAACGCCTCCGGTGAGATGGCCCGTCAGGGCGAGTTTGACCGGATTATTGTGAATGAAGACTTTGCCCGAGCTCGGGCCGAATTGGATCAGGCTGTCCGGAAGTTCATGGACGGCCAGGAGAGTGGGACATGGCAAAAGGCCCCGTAGCGACCATCGACACCGTCTGCAAGACCATCCAGGGTTATTTTCCCGAAGCCGACATCGAGTTGGTCCGGAAGGCGTTCGCATTCGCCGAGAAGGCACATGGCGAGCAAAAACGTTCGAGTGGGGATCCTTACATCATCCACCCGACCGAAGTCGCCCAGGTGTTGGCCGAGATGCGTCTCGATATCTCGTCCATTATCGCCGGGTTCCTTCATGACACTGTCGAAGACACGCCCGCCAAGCTTGAGGACATCGAACGGGATTTTGGAAAAGACGTGGCCGTCCTCGTGGACGGGGTCACCAAGTTGAACAAGATGTCTTTCCGGACCACCGAGGAAAAACAAGCCGAGAACTTCCGGAAGATGGTGATTGCCATGTCCAAGGACATTCGGGTGATCATTGTCAAGCTCGCCGATCGCTTGAGCAACATGCGGACGCTTCAGTATCTCGCGCCACATAAACAGAAGACCATTGCCCAGGAGACTCTCGACATTTACGCACCCCTGGCCAACCGTCTCGGTATGAGCGATATCAAGGTGGAGCTTGAGGACCTTTGTCTCAGATTCATCCATCCAGATGTTTATTACAAATTGGCCGAGTTGATCGCAAAAAACAAAGGCGAACGTGAGAAATACATCGAGGAGACCTCCCATCTCATCCTAGAGAAGTTGGTGGAGTATGATGTGAAGGCTCAGGTTACCGGCCGGGCCAAGCACTTCTATTCGATCTACAAAAAGATGGAGCGGCGGCAGGTGAATTTCGACGAGGTCCATGACCTGCTCGCCTTCCGGATCATCGTCGAGAATATCACCGAGTGCTACAAGGCTCTCGGCGTGATCCATTCCGCCTTCCGTCCGGTTCCGGGTCGGTTCAAGGATTACATCGCCATGCCGAAGGCGAACAATTACCAATCTCTCCACACCACTGTGATCGGTGTCTCAGGTGACCGGACCGAGATCCAGATCCGTACCCATGAGATGCACATGGTGGCCGAGCGGGGGATCGCCGCACACTGGAAGTATAAGGAAGGGAAGTTCGACAGCGGCACCCGTGAGAACGTCAATTGGGTGAACCGGCTGCTCGAGTGGCAGAAGGACCTCTCGGATCCGAATGAGTTCCTCGAGACTGTGAAGGTCGATCTGTTCTCAGAGGACGTATTTGTATTCACCCCACGAGGCGAGGTGAAGGAGCTTCCCCACGGTGCCACGCCGTTGGATTTCGCATACGCCGTCCATACCGATGTCGGTCATCGCTGTGTCGGGGCCAAGGTGAATGGGCGGATCGTGTCGCTCAAACATCGATTGAAATCGGGCGATGCGATCGAGATCATCACCTCTCCGACCCAGAACCCGTCCAAAGATTGGTTGAAGATCGTCAAGTCTTCCCGGGCCAAGGCCAAAATCCGCGCCTTCATCAAGCTGCGTGAGCGTGAAATGGCCAAGCTTGAAGGGCAGGCGATTTTCGAGCGCGGACTCAAGCGTTTCGAGTTGTCGCTCGGCAAGCTCGAGAAATCCGGAAAGATGAACGAGATCCTCAAAGAGTGCGGCGTGCACGATCTCGAGGATTTGATGGTCGGGCTGGGTTATGGCCGCTACCAGATGGACGCTCTCATCCTGAAGTTGATCCCGAAGGAAGAGCTCGAAGCCCAGAAGGCGAAGTGGAAAGCCGAGGAGGAAGAGAGTTTTCTTAAACGTGCAGTGAAATCCGCTTCCAAGAAGAGCGAGGCCCGGAACGCGGTCGTCGTCGAGGGAGTGGATGATTTGCTCGTCCGCTATGCCAGGTGTTGCAACCCTGTGCCGGGAGAGAGTATCGTCGGATCCATTACCCGGGGCCGTGGAGTGACCATTCATCAGGCCAATTGTCCCCGGGCACTCGACACCGATTCCGAGCGCCGGATCACGGTTTCCTGGAACAAGACCCTGACAGCTCCGGTCAAGCGTGCCGTCAGGATCCGTGTGTTTTCGAACGATGACACCGGCTTGCTGGCCCTCATGTCCCAGACCATCACTGGGTGCGGGGTGAACATCGCCTCGGCCAACATCCGGACCACCAAGGACAAGAAAGCGATCGCCTTGTTCGAGGTTGAAGTGGGCAACATGGAGCAACTCAACAAGGTGATGAGCGCGCTCGAGTCCAAAAAAGGCGTGATTTCGGTCGAGCGGAGTTAGTGCGATGAAACGGTATCACACCCGGATTCCGGCTGCGTTACGGAAGGTGAGGCTCGATCAGTTCCTGCTCGATTGGCTTCCTCAGGCCATGGGTAAACCCCTGAGTCGGACGACTCTTCGTACGCTATTTTTTTCGGGTAGTGTCTACGTAAACAGGCACCGCCAGAAGAAGCCTCTGACTGAAGTGTATGCGGGGGCGGTTATCGAAGTTTACTATGATTCCGATAAGGCCACACCGAAAGGTGGAACCCGTCTCATCGACGCTCGGATCGATCCTGATTCGATCGTTTTTGAAGACGAGTGGTTGATTGTTGTGAACAAGCCCTCCGGTCTTCCCACCCAACCCACCGTAGATCCGGGGCGCGCGAACCTTTATGACCTGATGGGGAAATACCTCTCCGGTCGTCAATCCGAGGGGCGGGCCTATGTGGGGCTCCACCATCGCTTGGACAAGGACACGTCAGGGCTGGTTCTGTTCACAAAAAAAGAGGAAGCCAACAAGGGCGTCTCAGAACTTTTTTCAGGCCACAAGATCATGAAGACCTATCACTGCGTTTGTTGGCGCTCACCCGGAGCGCCCCCGCTCGAGGTGAATGGCGAATTCGAGGTGAGGAACTTCCTCGGTAAGGTTGCAGAGAGCCAAGGGAAGAAGAAATACGGTGAGGTGGCGTCCGGTGGCGATCCGGCTCTGACCCGTTTCCGGATCCTCCAGGTATTCCGTGATATGGTTTGGCTGACCGCCATGCCTGCAACCGGGCGCACCCACCAAATCCGGGTTCACTGTTCCGAGAGCGGTTTACCGATCCTCGGTGATTCGCTCTACTTTCCCGAGAACTTACACCCCCTCATTGCTGTACCGCGATTGCTCCTTCATGCGGCATCACTTGAATTCGAACATCCGATTACGGGAGCTCCCGTGAAGGTCGAGTGCGCCTTACCCGGGGAGTTCATCGGGACACTCTCACAGGGAAAAGAATGAAGAGCTCCGAAAGACCACTCGGGCGTCTTCTCGGTTTTTTTTTCAGGAAATACTGGGCTTCGATCCTGGCGGGTTGTGTGACGATCATGATCATCGACGTCGGGGAACTGATTCTTCCGATGATCCTGAAATCATTGGTCGAGGCGGTCGAGGCGGGAAATCCGATTGCACCTCTGAAACAGGCTCTTGGGTGGATCGCGGGGATCGTTTTCTGTCAGGTAATCGGACGTTACGTATGGCGAGTCACCTTGGCTCGTTCTGCGATGAGTGCGGGCGCGGATTTTAGGTCGCTTTTTTCGAGACAGATTTTCGAGGTGGCGTTCGGTTCGATCGAGAGACGTAAGGTCGGTGAACTCATGACTCTCGCCACCAGTGATGTCGAGAACATGAGAATGGCCCTCGGTCCGGGAATCATTTCTCTCACGGACGCTTTGTTCTACTGCATCACTGTCCCGATCGCCATGGTGTGGATCGCTCCTGTACGGGTGCTCTGGATTTTACTTCCCTTGCTCCTGATTCCAGTGCTCGTGATCGTTTTCCATCGTAGGATTTTCGATCAATCCGCTCGCGTCCAGTCCTTGAATGGCGAGCTCGGAACCTTGACCCAGGAGATGGTGGCTGGTGTGCGTCCCCTCAAGCAAGCGGGTTCCGGACCGACACTTTCGGACCGGATCGGTCGCAAGAGTCGGGAGTTGAATCGCCGTCAGGTGGGTCTCCAGGCATTGCAATCTTCGATGGGGCCCACACTTGAATTCCTTCTGAGCACTTCGCTCGTTCTGTTGTTCGCCTCGAGTCCGGGTGTTTCAATCGGGGTGTTGGTGGCCTTGCAACGCCTCGTCCAAAAACTGATGTGGCCCATGACCGCGGTCGGAATGGCGGTGATTTATTTCCAGAAAGCGCGAGCCAGTGGTAAGGATTTTTACCGGTTTCTCGAGGAAATTCGAGCCGAATCCCTAGAGGGATCCGTTGGTCATCCAGACGGGGTCCGCTGGGACGGACCTATGCTTGAGTGCCGGAGTCTGAATCATGGACCCATCCGGGAGCTGAGTTTCACCATCCATGAAGGTGAGTGGATCGGCTTGAAGGGACCGGTTGCGAGCGGGAAATCGACCTTGCTCGGGCTGATCCTCAGGTTCCAGGATCCACCTCGTGGGACTCTTTTTTTCCGTGGGGTCGATGTCCTCGATTGGGATCCACCAGCGCTCAGGAAGGAGCTTGGATCGGTGTTGCAAGAGCCCTACCTGTTTCAAGGGACCATCCGGTCGAATCTTCAGACCGGTGAGGAATTGCCCCTGCTTGACGCAATATCACTAGCCGGGCTGAGCGGCCCTGGAGTGGGGGACCGAATTGACGAAGAACTGGGCGAGAAGGGGATGTCGCTCTCGGGTGGCCAAAAGCAGCGGGTGGCGATCGCGCGCGTGTTACGCAAGCCCGCCTCCCTGTTCCTGCTCGACGATCCGCTGTCTTCAGTGGACGAGGTGACTTCACGTCAGGTTTTGATGGGTTTGAGGCGCGTGTGGAAAGACGGACGGAAAACAGTGCTGTATGTGTCGCATCGGCCCGAGCACCTCGGATTTTGTGACCGCTGGGTGGATCTTGACAGATCGGGGGAGCGTGCATGAAGGCATCTCTCCGATTCATCCTTTCCGAGATACTGGTTGAATGGAGGACCCTGTTGGGGGGCTTGTTGCTGACCGGGCTCGGTGCTCTCATGGTCTGGGCGGGGCCGGTGGTGATCGCCGGGATCATTGATGAAGGTCTGGTTCCGGGAGATCGAGATCGGGTGATTCGCGGGGTTTTCCTGTTGGCTTTGGCCGAGATTCTCCGGCTGTCTTCCGCGGCCGGTGGGCAGGTGGTGTATGCCGTACTCGGCCAGAACGTGATCGAGCGGGTGCGACAGAGGATGGTCCGACATCTGGTCGCTCTTCCGGTTCCCTATTTCGACCGCGTGACGAGCGGGGGCATGATGACCCGTGTGGTGAATGATGCCAACTCCCTCACTGATTTTTTCCAATCAGGATTTGTTTCTGTCCTCGGGAATGTCGGAAGCCTCGTGGCAGCGTTCGCTGGCTTGAGTTCGCTCAGTCCCGGGCTAGGGGTCGCTCTGTTTGTGGTCTTTGTCCCGTTTGTCTGGGTGACTTCGGTTTTTTCCCACCAATTGAGACTGGTGTATGAGGATATGCGGTCCCGCCTGTCGGACTTGAACTCTACTCTCGCGGACATGCTCTTCGGGATGCGCACCCTCCGCTCACTTGGTCTAAATGTCCCGAGTCATGAAAAGCTGAATGAGAAGGTGGAGGGCTATGCTGTATCCCAAAGAGGGATGATCCGGACGTATGCCCTGTTTCACCCGACCATCACCCTGGCTACTGGCGTGTTCCTGTTGATTTGGATCGGCGCAGGCCTGCAACTCGTGGGGACAGGGGAGTTGAAGGTTGGTGGATGGATTGCCGGTCTCAGTTATGTGTTGATGATGCAGCAACCGATGACCGAGATCTCCGACCGCTGGAATTTTTTCCTGGCCGGGATCACTTCGATCGGGCGTGTCCGGGAGGTACTGGAATCGCCAGAAGAGCGTAAAGGGGCGGCGCCGGTGGGCCCGTTCGAGCGACTGAGTTTCCAAGAGGTCGACTTCGTTTACGAGGGGGCCGGGGGCGCCGCGCTCTCCGGTGTGAATCTCGAAATCAAGCGAGGCGATTGGATCGGGATCTTCGGTGAAAGCGGGTCCGGGAAGAGCACCTTACTCCAGCTCGCCATTGCTTTCCTTGATCCAACCCGGGGAGAAGTGCTCTGGAATGGCCGGAATGTACGGGAACTTGATCCGGCAGGACTCCGGTGCCACTTCGGAGTGGTGGAGCAGTTCCCATTTCTCTTCTCAGGAACTATTGGTGACAACATCACCTGGTTCGGGAAGAGGGCCCTGGACCGCGAGGCGCTCCTCAAACGGTTTGATGGTCACGCACTGATCACTTCCCTTTTGACCCGGACGGAAGACCCGGTTACCGAGCGTGGCGCGAATCTCTCTCTTGGAGAAAAGCAAATGATCACTTTCCTGAGGGCCTGGCTGGCCGGACCGGAAATCTGGATCTTGGATGAAGCAACGGCGTTTTTTGATCCTCAGGCAGAGGCAGAGCTGCTCGCGGTCCTGGAGTCCGAACGAGACCGTGGTGTGACACTGATCCAGGTCGCTCACCGGCCCGAGGCGCTCCGAAAAATGAACCGCTGGATCAACGTACGCTCTGGGGATCTTCAGGAACTGACGGCAGCTGACCTCCGGATGGTGCGGCCAAGTTCGACATGATCGTCAAGAGCTGCTTCCGGTCGAGGAGGGGCGGTTGGGAATCGCGAACCGCAGGATTCTTGTCCAGACGTCTCCATTCCCGGAACCACTTGATCAGATCCCAGAGGACCTTGAGCTTCTGGCCCAGGGAATCGCCCGGTTCGATACCGCGAGGAGGCTTCCCTTTGAAGAGCAGGTATCCGAAAATCGCTTCGATCTGTCTCGGTTTTTCGCCTGGAACACAAGATCCCCGAATGAAAGATCCGGCCATCTTCTTGATCTCACCACAAAAGATCGGAAACCCGTTCATCGCCTCGGAGAACTGAAGGAGATCGTCAGAGTTGCGATCGAAGCGTTCAAACAGATTCTCAGTGTAGTAAGGAACGGAAGTGAGAGTTTCGAGCTCGCCCCTCGGGAAGAGCGGGGTTTGTTCCCAGTTCGGAACCGCAGTGGTCAGAGCCGATCTGCGGAAATTGTCCATGCCAGCCGCATCCCAGCGGACTGCCTGCTCGATGAACTGTGGAATCACCGAACCATAATGACGTGCAATGAAATCCTTATTGAAGAAGACGCGCGACAGACAGGAGGTCGGAATCGTCTGGATGGTATTGGTGTCGGAGACGCCCGGGTTGCAAATTGAGAAGATCTCTTTGCTTGCTTCGTTCAGGATGAGCTTGCCACCGAAGGTGATGGTCAGGAACTCGGTCGTTTCGATTGAATCGATGTAAGCGTCACCGTTTCCGGTCGAAGTGAAAATGTTGATGCTCCGCATACGAGATTTTGCGGACTCGGCGACACCGGTCAGGGAGAATGAGAGTCTCAAATCGAGAATCAGATCATTGAAATCTGTCAAAAGATCCATCAGATCGTTCTCATTGATTCGACTCAGGTCTGCGTCATCACCAAACTTGTATTTCGGGAACACGAACTCCACTGCATGAAACACGAATGCTTTGTAGTTCAGGTCATAAAATGTGTATCGGGTATTGATTTCTCCTTTACGAGGAAAGCGCAGAGCACCCACTGGGCCTTCGACCAGCGGCTGAATTCCGTTGAGAATTTTAATCAGCGTGGGGCTGGTCACCCTCTTGGCGATATCGGATTTCTCCATACGGGCCGTATCCGGGTTCATGCCCTGGAAAACAGACTCGAGTTCTTTCTGGTCTGCCGCGATTTTTGCGCAGAGTTTAGCCGCCTGGATCAAGGAAGATGCTGGGAAAGTGAGGCCTTCGATCGATTGTGGTTTGGGTCCTTTTGAGTCTTTGAACACACGGGTGATGAGCCCTGAGAGCGCCAAATCGATCGTCCTGGAGCGGACGTTGAAACCGGCCGCCGCGGTCTGGTCGCGGATGAGGACCTTCAGGTCCTGGGCGCTGATCGGGAGCTTCTTGGTCTCACCTACCACCTGGAGTACGTCGGCGATGATTCCGAAGGTGGTCGAGTTGATGCCCGGCTTAAAGCCTTTGGGAAGCGCTTCGATCTTGGGGAGAATTCGGGAGTAGAGATTCTTCCCAACGCGAACGAGCTCGGCATACTCCGACGACGCGATTTGCTCCGGATTGCCTCCGATTAAGATCGACTTGATGCTACCGAGCATCTCACGGGTGATGCCGTATCGCTCGAGATCGAGGTCGCCGTTCGGGAGGAATTCCTTGGCCAGATTGAGAAGGTCGTCGATCTTGACGCTGGCAAAACTCTTGATCTGAAGGAGGGCAGAGAGCGAGTCGAGCGCGCTGATCATGTCATCGCTTCTACGGAAAGGCTCATAGAGATAAGCCAATTGTCCGAGTTCGTAGTGGGTGATGGTGTTCTCATTGCTCTGGAAGAGCACGGATTTGACCCGGAACGCCCGCTTGATGTTCGAGCTCACGGTTTCCCAGGGGATGGTATTTCCGGGCATGTACTGGTCAGCGAGTTTTTTGATCTCGTTTAATGCGGCTTCCAGCTGGGGTACAGAAACCGAGTAAAATGCGGGTTCGCGAAGGAGGACTTCCAGTGCGACACCGACCATGTCCTTCAGTCCGAGTTTCTCGCGCTGTTCGTAGAGTGCGTAAAGATCGACGCCCTTGGAAAGGAGTTGGCGCAAGTCACTCGGAGTGAGGCTGGTGCCGTCACGTCCAAGAAGAATGGGCAGGATGGTTTTTGCGATACCCACCGAGGATCGGATCGCCTGGATCTGATCCGGGTGATCGAGCAAGGGCTCAAGAGCGGATGCGTAATCTTTCAGTCGATTCAGGTTGAGTGGAGTGGGGGACTCACCGGCCGGTACATTGGCCTTGGCGGCTTGCTCGATGAACTCTCCCACGTTTCCAGCGATGGATTTTAACAGGTCGGCGTCGATCCGGGCGGGATCGAGCTTCATGACCTGTTCGATGATCACCCCTGCAAGTTTACGGAGGGCCGGGGTTTCGAGAAACGGTTTCAGCGCAATGGATCCCTGATTCCTCGGGAAGAGTGCCGCATTCAGGATCAGTGCCTTGCCGAAGCGATCGCTCAGGGTCAGGATGGTCTCGCGTGACTGAAGGCTGGTGTCGCGCCTCATGGTCTTCAACAGGGTGGTGAGAGCCGAAACCGCTTGGGCCTGTTCTGCTTCGGTAGATTGAACCTCGATGCTGAGTTGGTCGAGGAGTTCCGTCGTGTTCGCGGTCAGAAAGAGCGCATCAAAGAAGTGCCAAATGGCGTCGAAGATGGGGCGCCACTTGGCTTTTTCAATCGATGCGGCATCGCCTCCGACAATGAGGAGTTTAGCGTACTGATAAATCGGTAACTGCTCCCGTACCACTGTGAGGGAGTTCACCTCGTTCGGCTTGGCTGTGTAAAGGTCGAGTTCCCGGACGAAACTGTGGAGATCGTTCCACTGGAGTGCATTCTGCGAGGTAGAGAGGAGTTCGGCGAGCTCCTTCACAAATCGGTTCAGTGCCTTTCCGGCCTGACGACGGGCTTCGGGGTTCGCGGTCCGGGGTTCGGTCAGGACCTTCATGTAGGGGGACAGCGGAGAGATGATGGTTCCGAAACGCTCAAGGATGGAACGGATCCCTTCGATTTCCTGAGAGGTCAGGCGTTCAGAGTTGCCACCTACGATATCAGACTTCAGCTTGAAAATGGCTTGGATGAACTGATCCGAGATCGGATTCCCGGAAGGAAGGTAGCGATTGGCGAAGGTTTGAAGTTCAACCGCGGTGTAGACGTCTTTTTCGGACCCTTTCACAAATTGGGTGAAGACGTTGAGAGCACGGCTCATGCACTGGAACGAGCCTTGAATCTCGTTTTGCTCGACGGAAGAACCGGTGATGTAGCTGCCTGAGAACAGGTTTTGGAGCTGGGCGGGAACCTTCTGGACGCAAGAAAGATCGAGGCTCTGGGATTCGAATGGACGAGCGGCTTTCGGCGAGTTTTTGATCCAACCGCAGGCAGAAACCGAGAGCAGGGTGAGGGTCAGGATGATACTCTTAAAGCGCATAGTTCACTCCCAAACGGATCCGACCGAGAGTTCTCATGTCGGACAGGAATTCCGCACCGCGATCCGGCGCCGCGGATTCGTAAGCCGAGATCAGGTCGCCACCGGCGACCAGACCCATCCGGGGGTTCACCGGATACAGGAAGTCTCCCGCAAACCAGTCTCCCCGGACGCTGTATTCGTGGATGTACTTGAATTGGATTTCGGAGCCGCGGAACTGTCCGTCGAGCGCCCACTTCAAAGCGAGCTGGCTGGCGTTGCGGTAGAGCAGACGGGAGCTCAGGAAGTTTTGACCGGGCTGGGACAATGGACCGAAGTCGGCTCCGACACCACCCTTGACGATGAGATGAGCGAGTTGGAGCTTGATGCGTTTGAACTCGAGCTTGATCCAAGGCGAGGTGCTGACGGACGGGGTGAGTTCGGTGGTCGTGTAGTTCGAGGGCAAGGTGTCGCGAAGAGGCTCGTCGATGAGCATGGCAATACCCGCTTCGAATTTGCGACTGAAGCGGTAGCCCGCCTCACCGATGTACACCCGGTGACTCAGAAGTCTCGGAGTCAGGGTCGCCACGACGCTGTTCACTTCTGTCGGAAGTGAAGCGACCAGGGCGATCGGAAAGTGATTCATCGGGAGGTAGCCGAATCCCAGCTTGGCAAAATACGGGAGCTCCCTTTTGGTCTCCATTTGGCCCATGATGGCCGGACGGAGCAGGATGCTCGAATATGAAGGCAGTTCGAGATTGTAGCCGATCGGAACCGGCTTATTCAGGAGGGTGAAGCTCCTGGGAGCCGAGTTCACGGACTGGGGGTGTTCGCTCAGGATTTGCTTCTGATCGTTGATCACCACATTCGGCATGATCTCCGGAAGCGCCAGGTAGGAGGCGAAGAAGCGGAAATCGAAAAACGCGGTCTCGGCATGAGCGAAGATCCCGGTCAGACCCTGAGCAGTCGGACGGAGGCGGTCCCAGCTGTCGTAAGGCTCGACCTGTCCGAGTCCCCAAATCGAGTCGAGGCTCGACCAACCCACGTGACGGCGTCCAACGCTCAGGCGCAGACGCGATTGGTCCGAGTGATCCTTGATGCCGTAGTAGAGGTTCTTCGAGGTCAGGGCAAAGGCCTGCAGGTGAAGGGGGCTGATCCGGAACTTCACATCACCTACGAACTCACTCTCCGACGAAAGGGAGTCCGCCCGGTTTTTCGAATCATAACGTGCGCCTGCGCTCAGAACCGGGAAGTAAGCGGGAGTGGCGGTCTGGGAATGGATCTGATTCTCAAGTCCCAGGTCCATGTCCGGCTTGAAGGCGTGGCTCGACTGGGACAGTCCCAAGAGGAGTCCGGTGGCCAGGATTGCGGAAGGTGCAAGACGCAAATCAGACATCATTGACGCAGCGAATTAGACCATAGAAATCCCTTCCTGTCAAAAATCTTATGCTAGGATTGGAAAATCCATGGACACAGTTGAGTCCAAGATAGTGAAATCATTGAGGGGATTGAAGCCCCAAGCCATCCTGATCCTCCCCGAAGGCTTTGTCCGGGAGGAATGGAAATCCCTTTGTTTTCAAAACGGAATTTCATTGAGCGCCGCAGCGATCCAGAGCCCCCTCGATCTGGCCTCTCAGGTAGTCCCTGAGTCGAAGGGTCGGGCTTTGGATACCGGGGCCCGAGTTGAGCTGTTGCGCGTCACATTCAAGGCTCCTGGACTCCGGGAAGCCTTATCGACCTTGCTTGAGCATCGTTACCGGCCGAGGTTCTTTGAGAGCCTCGATCGCACCCTCCAGAAGGGTCGAGCCCAATTCGTCCATGCCGAGGAGGCGCAGATCTTCCGGGAGCGCCTGGATGAAAAACGGGGGGAGTCGACGCTCCGATCGGAGTTTTTCGAGTTGAACCGTCTTTGGGAGGCGGTCCTTCGGGCGCGGGACCTCTGGGATGAGTCCCGGATCTTCGAGGTCGCCACCGAGCGCCTCCGCGACGAGGGCTTCCTGTTTCCGGTCAGAACCTTCCATTTGCTCGAGCACTTCGAACCCAAGCCTCGGGTCCGGTCCTTCTTGGAGGCTCTCCGAGGGGCGCATGAGGTGAACCTCCATCGACCGGGCCGGATCGAGACTGCAGTCGAACCCCGCTCACTCGAACACATCCTGGCACATTCTCTGGAGGACGGCGCCCAACACCTGATGGACGAGGTGATCCGGTCGGGGAATCCGGATCTGCATCCCTTGGTGATCGAAGATCGGCCGGAGATTCGAAGGACCTTGTCCAGGATCGCTGCCGAGCGGGGTGTGCCACTCCAGGATTTGCGTGACCCTTCCGGTCTCGCCCAATCGGAGGAGCTCAAGACCGCCTTGCTCGAGCTGGAAATGGCGTCACGCAACTTCGAGGGTGAAACCGTTCTGGCCTGGTGGACGGTCCTCCATCCTCACGACTCGGCAACCCGAAAGGCTCTGATTGAACGGGGCTCGCTTCGGGGCATCGAAGCTTATGCTTTTCTTCCCGCCCTGTCTCAAACGCTCGCAAAAGTCCGGGAGCGTTACCCGTCCCGGATGAGCTTGGTGGCACTTCAGGGGGCCTTGCTCCAAAGTGCGGCGGCCCAACGGTTGCCGGCATGGGTGGGAAATCTCCTCGAGCGGCTCATG
>JAIXWV010000035.1 GCA_027491115.1 Pseudomonadota bacterium | reverse complement strand
TTTCTTCATCCTGACACCTTGAATGAACTTGATGAGAATGAAGGCCGCTACAGAACCAGCAAAAACGACCGTAGAGGATTCCATGCCCTTTTCCTATGCCAACGGAGATGGGATGACCAGTAAAAAGCTTGATCTCAACCGAATCGAAGAGTTGGATGTGCGAATTCGAGAATCCGGCCTTTGAACTTTCGTTTGTATGCATCCACACCCGTGAATCCGGAGTCTTGCGCATCCCGGTGGGCAAGACCATTCAGATCATAGGCTTGCAGACCTCTTTCTCTCAGGGTTTTTACCGTGGTCCATTGTGCAACCGCATTCAGGCTCAAGTTGGGGCACGAGGGGTCTCTTGATTCTGCTGAAAAAAGATTGAACGCCACGGGGCCCGGGCTGACGGACAGGACCTCACAGAGGCTTCCTGTCGGGAGGTGGAGGCTCCGGACGATGAGTGCGCGTTGGTGAGGGTCGTCCACCAAAGCCCGGATCCATTCGATTGGCGGAAGCCAAAGCTCTTTCTTGGTATACAGGTCCGAACAGCGTTCCCAGAACGGTTCGATAACTTGAGCGGCTTCATGCACTTCCGCGACTACTTCACCCCGGACGGCGCGTCGGACCTCGTGTCGGATCCTCGAGCCGAGCGATTCGAAAAGAGTCGACTCCCCGGTGGCTTCGAGAGGGATGGTCATGGTGGAGGTTCGGTCCACCCTATCAGCCGGAAAAGCACTCCGTTCAATGAAGAGCCCGAACTCCGTATCCGCCATTCTCGGCCTGAGTGTCACTTGTGTGACCTCTGGTCGACATTTGAGAAGAGCGTGGACGGTCATACCGATCAGCTCGTTTTGTTCCGTCGCCGATCCCGGACTGGACCAATCGTGAACTGGGCCGTTCACGCATTCAGCTTCGGTCCCCTTTACGAAAAAAAGGGCTGAAATCCTTCTCTCCAGGCTGAAGACGAGAATCGGCTCTACTCCGAGAACTCTCCCGGCTTTACCCCAGGCGGGTGTCTGACTGGGGGACAGATTCCGGCCCCAGTTGAGAGCGTGCCAGCGATCGATTTCATCTGCGGACAAAGCCCTGACGGGTTTGGCAATCCAGGTGGCGCCCATTCCAGAAGAGTAGCACAGTCTTGTCCGAACGTGATCGAGAGCGTAAAATGAAGACATGAAGCGTGTGCTCTTGATCCAGCACGAAGCCTTCGATCCTTTCGGTACCCTCGACCCGCTTTTAAAGCGTGAGGGGATCAGAATCCGTTATGTCAATTTTGCGCGGGAACCTGATGCGAGGCCGAGTTTGGACTCCTATGACGGACTCATTCTGATGGGGGGCGAAATGGCTGTTTACGAGTCTCACTTGTATGAACACATTCGAGTGGAAATGGGACTCGTGGAGGATGCCCTCAAGAGGGATCTTCCTGTACTCGGAATTTGTCTAGGGGCACAGATCATCGCTCATGTTCTGGGTGCCAAGGTGGCTCTTCATTCGACCCGAGAGATGGGATGGAGCAAAATCAGATTGACCCCGGCGGGGGATTCCGATCCCGTGATGGGAGGATTTAACTCAGAGGAGTTCGTATTTCAGTCTCATCAAGACTCGTTTGAAATACCGACGGGTGCCGATCATCTTGTTGAGTCCGACGTTTGCGCCTCCCAAGGCTTCCGTTACGGTAGGCACATTTACGGGTTTCAATTCCATCTGGAGATCGACCGACCGACCATTCGTCATTGGATTGACACGCCGTCGAACATCAAATTTTTCGAGGAAAATCCCGGACTCTTCAATCCTGAGCAGGTTCTTCGAGAAACAGATCTCTATCTGCCCAGGTCGACCGAATTGAGCGAGTCCTGTTTTTTGAACTTTCTCAGACTCGGTGGCGCACAGCCTCCTCGGATCCGTCTTGGTTCCGGGCGTTGATCTTGCTAATCTGGAGAGATGAGTCGGCTCTCACAGATACTTTGGATGTTCCTTGCCTCGTCCCTGTCAGCCCAGGCATTTCCAGCCGTCGGAGATCATGTCGAGTTCGAATCCCAATACAAAGGACGAAAGATCGTCTTCGAAAAGAGTGTGAAGACCTACGACTCCGCGACAGACCACTTCGGAGTAAGGTTCCTGAAGCGTGTGGGTGATTCGGTTCTTCGCGACGAGGTTTTGCTCATGCCTCGTGCTTTTCTGTATACTCCCGAAAAAATCATTCATGTGCTCAAAACATGTGTGAGTCGTGAGGGTGCACTTGGACGTGAGCGAATCCAGGGTCAGACTGTCGAAGTCTGTGAATTCTACAATGAGGACTCTCAGATGACGACGATCCTGGGAAAAGTCCCGTTCGGACAAGTCCGGTTCCAGGAGTATCTGGGCGACGGTGAGTTCCTGGATTATCATCTGGTCCGGCTTCAATTCGGAAACTGAGCATGGCGGATCCAGTGGTCCGGAAGATTCTCCATGTCGACATGGATGCTTTTTTCGCTTCGGTGGAACAGCGGGACTTCCCGGAGTATCGGGGTAAGCCCTTGGTTGTAGGGGGCACTCCCGAAGGTCGGGGAGTGGTTGCGTCGGCGTCTTACGAAGCAAGGGCTTTCGGGATCCGCTCTGCCATGAGTGCGGCTCAAGCGAGACGCCTGTGCCCGAATGCGGTGTTTGTTTTTCCCCGATTCGAGGCCTATCAAGAGGCCAGCCGGGGAATTCACTCGATTTTCAAAGAGGCAACCGATCTGGTCGAGCCCCTTTCGCTCGATGAGGCTTACCTCGATGTCACCGAGAACCATTGGGGTGAACCATTGGGCGGCAAAGTGGCGATTCAGATTCAACGACGGATTCACGAAGAGCTGGGTCTCACCGCATCCGCCGGGGTGAGCAACACGCTTTTTGTGGCGAAGCTGGCGAGTGATTTCAAAAAACCAAGAGGCCTCACCATTGTGAAGCCTGAAGAGGTCCAAACCTTCATCGCACCCTTGCCCGTTTCGAAGTTGTGGGGCGTGGGGCCGGCGACAGAGAAAGTCCTCCATTCACTCGGGCTCTTCAAAATTTCCGATTTACGTACTTTCCCTGTCGATGCCCTGGAGCGTGAGCTCGGGAAACACGGTAAGTTTCTCCATCGGCTGGCGTTCGGCGAAGACTCGAGGGTGGTGGATCCTGGGTGGGAGCGGAAAAGCTACGGGGGCGAGACCACTTTCCAGCGCGATCTGCTTCAAGTCGCAGAAATCGAAAACGCACTGAATGCTCTTGCAAAAGACTTGTCCGAGTCTTTGGTCGTTGACGAAAGAAAAGCCAAAACCATCACGCTCAAGGTCAGGTATTCCGACTTCGAGACAGTCACCAGAAGTCAGACCTTGCACCGTCACGTGGACGAGGTGAGGGCCATTCTCGAGACATCCATGGAGCTGCTCATTTCCAAAACGGAAGCGGGCCTGAGACCGGTCCGATTGGTCGGCATATCAGTTTCGCAATTGTTGAATCGTAATGATCCGGAACAGCTTTGGCTGGACCTGCCCGATCAGTACTTCAAGTGACGATACGGATCTTTCCATTCTACTTGGGATGCCGGTACCCGCTTCAGAGGTTCGTGACTCCAAGACCACCAAGCAGCCCCTGCAACCAACGCGAAGTGAAACCAAAACAGCCATTTCATGTAGATGTTCTCCCTAAATCAGGGTCTAATGGGTGACTGATTTTGTCAACTATTTCAATATAGATATAAATAATTGAAAATATTCACTTATATTCGTCGTCCGCCTCTGGGATTGCCGGCACATCCTGATACAGGATGGGAACGCCTTCCGCCAGTAGAGGGGCCGTCTTCCAGTCGAGCCAGCTGGCAAAGGGAATGGCGAGCAAGTGTGAGATGTAAAGGTAGACTGAGATCGGAGTGGTCGAGATCCACAATCTTTGTTCTTTGCATTTTCTTTGGTGAACCGGAGCGAGCATGCTGATCCGAAGCATGGACTCCAAAATGTGTTTCAACATCAAGTGAAGACCTGGTGTCGCTTCCAGCCGGTGGAGTTCGCTTTTAAGTTTCCTGGAAGCCTCGCCCCAACCCCCTTTCAGTGCGCTGAGGCTGAAATTGAGGACCATAAGTCCGGGCCGTGACGGGGTGAACTCGGACATTGAGGGCGCTTGAAACGGAAGCTTTTCCGAAAAGGCAGGAATCTTGTCCATGGAAATGAACTCAAGCTCGACAACTCGTATGCCCCGTTTTCTGAAGGGGATGGAACAAAGGTCGGTGAGTATCGCGAAAGGAATGGAAAGTTGCTCAGAGCGGATCAGAATATCCGAAATGAAGAGTGACTTTCCAGAGGTGAGAGCCGAATAGCGAGGACGTCTTTCGCGGTTGATCCGGATCGCGTCTCTGAGATGTTCTTCGAATGGGCCCATGGATCCGGTTTCAGTACAAGGCCGAAAAACCAAGGAACGGATTCAGATCATCTGCTGAATCGGTCACACCCACGTTCACTCCCGCATCGAGTTGGATGACCGGAGTGATTCTGTAAGTGAGTCCAAAGTCAGCGGTGGCTGTCCATTCAGAGCTGGATTCGCTGGAGATGCTGTTCCAGAACTCTACGTATCCCGACAGATCTCCGATGATGTCGTGACCGAAGGTGATCGAAGTAACATACTCGTCATGAAAGTTGTCGTCTGAGCCGTTTTTCATACGGTTGTACTGAAACATCGTTCCCATGTCCCAGTCGCCCGGCAGACTCACGGAGAGTGGCGCGATCAAACCACCCTCATAGAATTTGTGGCCCGTGCCACCGGAATTGGTCGGAAGGATGATGAATGGCATGAGGGCAAACGCCACGTCTCCACTGTTATTCCCGAAAAGGTTAACTTTCAGTCGTAGTGTCGTGTCTCCGAATCCACTGATTCTATTCGTACCTTCAGAGGTTGAGACATAGGGCGCCACCACCGCTTGGAAGTCGATGGAGTCCGTGAGCCCGAGCTTCAAATTGCTGACCATGACACCGAGATTTTCAACGGTGCTTCCTTCAGCCGAATCACGACTCAGGACCAGGAGATCGGTCTCGATCTGGAAGTGTCCCGCATCCACCGAGTAGGCGCTTTCGGTCTTGTCAGGCCGGTCGGTGTTGAGCCCTCTCATCAGCTCTTTTGGGGTAGGATTGAACAAATGGTACTTCGAACGGTCCGCCGATGGCTCGGCATGTGCAACCAGAGCAAAAAAAGAGGCGAGGACTGTGAGGGTCAGACCGGTGTGTTTCAGCATTCCTCAAGGCTAACTGAGGCCTCAAGGTGATTCACTAAAAAAAGGAGGCACGGAGATTTCATCTCCATGCCTCCTGGTTAGGCTGATTGTGTCAATCTTTAGATTTTCCCGACCAGATTGATTCCTGGCTTCAGGGTCTGTGCTCCGGGTTTCCATCTGGCAGGGCAAACTTCTCCTGGATGGCTTGCCACGAACTGAGCTGCCTGGACCTTTCGGAGCAGCTCATCCGCACTCCGGCCGATACCGTTGTCATGGATTTCCGCGATTTTGATTCGACCTTCCGGATCAACGACAAAGGTGCCGCGGTAGGAGATTCCTTGTTCTTCGATATGAACTCCGAAAGCACGGGTCAGGACGCCGGTCGGGTCTGCGAGCATGGGATAATGGATTTTCTTGATGGTCTCTGAAGCGTCATGCCAGGCTTTGTGGACAAAGTGCGTGTCGGTGCTCACCGAGTAAACTTCTACGCCCATTTTTTTGAATTCCTCATAGCGATCCGCCATGTCTCCAAGCTCCGTCGGGCAGACGAAGGTGAAGTCAGCCGGATAGAAAAAGAATATGGACCATTTTCCTTTCAGATCCTCCTGGGAAACGGTTCGAAAATCACCATGGTGATATGCCTGGACTTTGAATTCTGGAATTTTGCTATTGATCAACGTGTTCATTTTTCTGACTCCTATGATTTAAGGTAGTTTAATCCAGGGCGCCCTCCGAACCCATTCGCTTCGAACTGTCATGCCATAGAGGAAATCGATGAATCGATTATTCCGTAAAATCATGTAATGAATGATCTTTTTTATTACACAAAAACTAAATATCACTATTGAACTCCCTTGCCGCACCCTCTAAACTGTGTGGAGGGGGAATTCTGGGGATGATTTTCGGTTTAGGGGTGATTTGGTTTGCTTTGACCGGAAGTGCTTTGGCGGGGACGATTCCCGATGAGTTGAGAAGACTGGAAAAATGCCATGGTCTTTTCGTAGGGGAGCGCATTTCGAAGTCTTCGTCGTTGTACCTAGCGGTTTCAACAGGCGCCTCATCAGGTACGGATGCATGCATGGCATTGTTGGATCGTGCCCGGTTAGGTTCGAACGGTCGGATTCCTTCGGTGAATGGGATTCCTGATCAGACCGGGCATCGGATTTTGGCCAACTTGGTCGAGTTCCATCGCTCGCAGTTGGAAAGCCCTGATTTTAATGCCGCTTCAGGGGGCGCACGTATCAGGGAAATGGATATATTCGACGCAAATGAACCTGCGTTCCATTTTGTGTATTCCTTGTTGATGCCGAACGAGCCCTATTCCAATGTCGTCAAACGTGCGCATGGGATTCGGGCCATCCGGTACACTTCCCGGAGCACTCCGCGGACTCGGAGGGTAGTGGACTCGGGTGAGATCGCATATTCGCAGGGACCGGGTCCCACCCCCGATCCTTGGAATCCGACTTTGATTGATACGGGTAAAATTGCAGGCTTGGTTCCCGATTCGGTTCAGAATCCCGTTCAAAGGTTGGAGACCGGTAATGCCCAGTACGAAGGGCGAAATACCAATGCCCACTTTGGTGGCGGATTTCTCGGCTCCCAAGCCTATATGTTCGCAACTTGGAACGGCTCAAACTTCAGGAATTGGGCTAAAGACTTGATGGCCGATGCCTTGTGCAAAGATATTCCAGTGCTCAGGTCGATCGATGTGTTGCAGGCGGTGAGGCCGACCTCTACTTTCTCTTGGCGCCAAGGAATATCTTGTATGCAGTGCCATGAAACCATGGATCCGCTCTCGGCAGCAATGAGGACCCAAGGAATGATCCGGGTTTCACCTGTGAACCAGGTCCGATTCTGGGTGGCGAGACCGATTGACCGGCCTTCCGCACCGTATCCTTCGATTTCGCCAGATCCGGATTATTCAAGGCGTCCCCCGGATTTCTCTCTGAAATACCGATCCTTCGACGGATCGCTGGTGGAGCTTCCGGGGACCGGGATCACTGCGCTCGGGCAAGCGTTGGCTGAACGCGATGATCTTTATGTCTGTGCGGCTAAACGCTACTTTCAGTTTTTAACGGGGATTGAGACCGACATTCGGGATGACTCGGATCCACTCAATCCGCTTAATCTCTCTCCTTCTGAAACAAAATATCGGAATCGGGTGATCGAGCTCGGTAGGCAGTTGAGGCAAGATCAGAGTGCTCGTGAAATGTTCAAGCGCATCATCAGTTCGCCTACCTTTATCTATCCGGATCGAGGGGTTTGAATCATATGAACAGAAGATCTTTCTTGAAAAAGTCTATTTCCGGCGTCGGTGGAGCCTACCTCCTCACTTCGCCACTACAGTTGATGCTCGGGAACATTCTCTCCTCGGTTTTTCAAAGAGCATGGGCCTTGGAGCAAGGTGAAGCAGGGTTCCTCGACAAGAAGTTCATCAACATCAGTCTGGCGGGGGGAGCGTCCAGATGGATGTTCGACCTTCCTCTCCGACCGAACGGGAACGACGCATTTCAATACAATGCGATCAACGACCCTCGTACTTCTATGTTGATCACCAAACTCACCCCTGATCCACTTGGTCCTGGTGGTTTTGTCGGGGAATACGCCACAGTACAGGTTGGTGGCTATTATCTTCCCGTAATGTGGGGAGGAAAGATTGCCACCGTCGGGGGCGGGAGTGAAAACATGTCTGCATTGGCCCAGAACATGTTGTTCATGAGGGGAATCAAATCGGTCGATTCCCACAGTTTGGGTAGAACTCTCCAAACCAAGCCAAGTGGAGGGGTTTCTTTGGGTGGTGGTGTGGCCGATCGAGCTACCACTGTTCTACCTGCGCTCAGCATGGGGACAATCAACGGCACATTCAAATCCGGAAAGGGGATTGTGCCCCAAGAAATGCCAGTGACCGATCCGTTCACAGCGGCATTTCTTCCATTCAGCTCCGCCATGAATCTTCGAACCAATGCGGCTTCAACCTCAGAAGCTATCGACGCCGCGTTGAATGTCATGAGGGCAAAAGCGGGAGGTCGTCACAAGATGGTGCCCTTCACATACGAGGATCGTGTCAATGCCCGGAAGCTCATGACGACGCAGTTCACCAACTTGTCAGGAGTTTATACTGATCTGCGGAACAAGTACCTCAACTTGATCAGCCGCTCGATGGGTGATGCCACACTTCGGCAGCCTGGAGTTGACGACCTGGCTGTTCCGGGTTCGTCAGTCGGACAGTTCAGGATTCACAATGGAACCACCTCGACTTTCTACACCGGGTCCAATTTGAGTTCGATCACCGACTCACAAACGACCGTGGCCCGCTTGGCCGAGATGATGGCAGTGACTGAGTTCATGATTTGCGGCGGGAGCTTCAGTCGCAGCTTTTCTTCTACGGTTCATGCCGAACTTGGATCAGTCGGGTCAGCGATTTTTGATTCTCTGACCGTAGATGGAACGGTGGGTTTGAATCAGCGTCTGGGCATGATCACTGATGCCCATGACACCGGCTCCTATATCCAGTTGATTCAGTTCACCCGGTACTTCAGGGCGATCGCTTCTTGTATGTTTGAGTTGGTTCAAAGGCTGAAAGCCGTCCCGTCTGGAAGTGGAACCCTGTTTGACAAGACGGTCATTGCCATCAACGCAGAGTTCAACCGCAATGCAAGAGACGCCGGGAACGGAGCTGACCATGGACCCGACGGCAGTTGCTACACACTGTGCTCTGGAATGATCGCGCAGCCACTCGTGGTCGGGGACATCAGGAAAGACGGAGGGAGAAACGGTTACCGGGGTACCTGGGGTAATGGATCAACGATGGTCGAGTTCACCAATCAGCAAGCTGTGATTGGAAATGCGGCATCAACGGTTGCATTGATGCTGGACTTCCCGACGCCAACTCCGAACAACGCACCTTTTGTCAATCTGAACTCGACGACAGGGAAAGTGGTGTCTACCGTGGGTAGAACCAAGAATGTGGGGTGAAACATGATTCCATGCCGGTCTGTTTCTTTGTTTTCATTGTTCGCCGGATTGATACTGAGCGGTTGCTTCAAGACCACTGAGCTTAAATTCAATGATCAGCAAGCCGCTGTAGCATCAGGTCGAGTACCGGCCAGCGTGGTTGAAGATTACACTCTGGTCCTTCCCATCACCAAAAGGCATTATGTGGCATCCGTGTTTTCGCAGGTGTTTGCCATTCAGGAAGTCAGCACGGATGGCGATAATTTGAGGTCGGAGATTTTTTTCAAGAAGGAATTCGGCGGGTCTTGTGATCCCTATGGCCGATCTGAAGTGACTGTGAATGGAGCGACTACAGATGAGTTCATTCAAGCACGGTGTGGATCGGGTATCACGGCCGATCTTCTCGCTGCCACCAATCCCATGCGGTACGCGTGGACCACGAAAGCCTGTGAGAACAATATCGTCACCAGGCCGGCACGATTTGCTGCTGCGATGAATCAGGTTTTATCCGGTTGGTCTCCCGGATCTGTGCAACTTCAACACAAACCGAATGCCGAAAATATCAAAAAGGCCTATGGCCTGTTTTTCCAAAGCAGGGAGCCTGACGAGGATATTGTTAATGCTCTCATCCAACTTGGAACGACGGCTGCGAATAATGATGAGGCTTGGAGGTTGATTCTGATTTCCTTGTGTGTGAATCCGGAGTGGCAGAGTCTGATCTAAAAGATGGTCCCCAGTCCGATCGACCATAGGGTGGATGGACGGGCTATGGTTCTGCCAAAATCAGTTTCAAGATAGAACCTGTTGAACCGCCACCTTGAAAACACGGACACTGTGTAGCTCAATATCTTATCTTGGGTGACGTTGTACTGATTATCCGATGGCTTGGTCAAGTTCTGACGTACGAAGAGAAGGCTTCCCCGGAGTCCCACTTCTGACCCAGATGCGGAAACGATTCTTCCACCCCCGATGGCGAAGCGACCTCCAAGTGCGGGAACCTGGGATTGCTGATATTCAACCAGTCCCTGTACCGCACTGACACCTCCTGATCCGTAAAGACCACTGAGGTCAAGACTGAGGGCCCAGAATCGGTTCTCAAGACTCATTCCAAAGCCTGGGCAAAGTCCGAGATTGGTGGTCAATAGGTTAGTGGTTTCAAACGGACCCACTAGAGCAGCTTGACTCTGCCAACTCATATAGTTCAGGAATAACCTCCACCTGAGGCGATATTTCTTTTCTTCTAGGTGAGTCAAGTGTGTTCGAACCCGGTCCGAAGTGGAGTCCACATCGTCCTCGCGGTATTCGAGTTTACCCAACGCCTTCTTGAAAAACTCGAATTGTGGGGTGTTTTTTGTGACGCCTGAGTCGAGTGATTTGGAATCAATGATTTTTGAGGCATAACCTTGATACAGTTTGTAAAGGAGTTCTTTGTATTCCGGACTGAAATCGGAGACTTTGATTTCTTCTCCGCGATTCACTCCGTTTCTCATCTTGGCGGTTTCAACCGGGTGGCTCTTGTTGAAAGCCTTGATCCAATCATTCATTTGGTCTGCACCGAAGGATTCGGACCCCCCTGACAGAAAAAGAAATATAATCCAGACCCAATTTACCCGTTGGTTCATAGCCAGACATTCGTCTGGAATAGAATGGTCCAGCCGTCCTGAGTGGAAGCATTAGGATTGAAGGTTCTGGTTTGGTAGAGATCTGTTCTGAGTTCCAACTTCTGGACCGGGAAGTATTGTATGCCGGGTCCCCATCGGACTGTCGTAGCGGCACTCGACAAGTCACTCTTCATGTATTCAATGTTGGTGAGGCAGTACAGACCTCGGATCGGACGGGTGTAAGTCTGGAGTAGCGCGTATCTCCCGATCCTGTCGCCCCTTGTTCCTAGTGAGATCCTCTCTGTCTGGCCGGCTTCTAACAGGAGAGCCGATCCCTCCGAGAGGGATAGACGGGTGTGGAGTGAGTAAGACAGCATTTTCACATAGTCGTTTTTCGAAGAGAGTACGGACATGCCCAGTCGATGGTCAGTGAATATCTGTCTTTCGACCTGTGCACTGGCTCCGACCTGCCTCAAGTCCTTTGGTTGGAGAAGGTTGCCGACAAAACCGTGCAGGGCTCCCTCCCATCCATCGAACAATCCGTGAATCATGACTCCATGAGTTTGGTCGTTCTGCGTCAATTCAGGCAAAATTCTGCTAAATGCAATGTGCTCCGCAACACGTATACCGTATGCCTTGTCCATGAGGCCTGCGTAGATGCCGACCTCAGGCTTGATCCGGTAACCAACATAGTGTTCACGGGTTCTCAGTTTTCGTTTATCTTGTCCTGTGGCCTTGGCCGAATTTGAGCTCGGATTGTATCCGATTTCGCCGACGAAAGTGAGTCGGTCATTCTCGAGGAATTTCAGGATAAGTTGTCCACCGGCTTGCATGTTGATCCAAGACCACCGTTCACTTGGGGTTCCGACAGAAGAAACCATCTCCATCCCACGATAGTTCGCTTGAACACGAAAATGCTTTTGGACGGGGGTCCGGAACAGGAATCCAGAAAGGTCCGCGATTTTTTCTTCAGACCAGGATTTCGGGTAAAGAGCGCCCGATGCGATACCATCTGCACCGACGGCACGTCCGTAGTCGGTCAGAGGACCGTTACCCATCGGGTTGTAATGGCAGTTCATGCAAGAGGGGTAGCCGTGGCCGATGAACTGGGGATAGGCGGAGGCCATGGTCGGTGCCACCAACAACGCAAGGGCAAGGATTCTGCGTATCATGGGATGTTGTTGATCCAGTTTTTCAAGGTGTTGAAATCTGATGAATTCAAGCTGTTCGATGGCGGCATGTTCCCGGTTCCGTTCTGGAAGGTTTTTTGTATCAGAATCGAGCTGTTTGCCTGGCCCTTGATCACATAGCCTGAGGCGACCCAAAGAGTGTTCGAATTCAGATTATTCCACGCCGAGTGGGAATGGCATGAAGCACACTGACTCTGAATGATCGCAAAAGCGGGGGCAAAGTTTGGATCACCCCCGGTCTCCAAGATTGCTTCGCTGTAGAGAGCATCGTCTTGTGAACTCGAGTTGTAAGCGGCGCAGGACGAGGTCAACACCGCGACTAAAAGCACGAATCGTCTTAACCTCCAGATCTTCATTTTTTCGGGGCCGGAATTCGTACCTCGACCAACACTATGTCGCTCACTTCAACGCCGAGGTATTTTGCATGCGGCATCTTGAAATCAGCCGAGTTCAATTCGAACTTCGCGACAATCACCGAATCCTTATCCTCGTAATTGAAGGAGATGTCGCGTTTTACTCCGTTGAGTTCTAGTGATCCGGTCCCTTTACCACTACTCGCTTTAACTGCTGAGAGA
Organism: Pseudomonadota bacterium; assembly: GCA_027491115.1. Lineage (GTDB taxonomy): Bacteria > Bdellovibrionota > UBA1018 > UBA1018 > CAIMNF01 > CAIMNF01. Next base: position 64,691 of record JAIXWV010000035.1, on the reverse strand, counting down.
ACTGCCTTGGGCTGGGTTTCGCAACCCAGATGCTTGCAGAAGTGCTCATCTCTCAGAGACATTCCTGTCTTGAAAGAGTCGATGGAGACGCTCAATTTCTGTGAGCTGAATTCACCCTGGTTTCGGACAAGGTCTCCCTTGAGTCGCTCACTCTTAGCCACAAATGATCCGGCTGGCGTCAGTTTGACTGCGATTTGTATCGATCCCTCTGCAAAGGATTGAATAGGGATGAGCAGCAGACTGAGATATATAAGTTTATTTTTCATTTTCTACCTTTCATTCCTGTCCGGTCAGCACGCGTAGTGTTCCTAAATCGACTGTCAGGTGGCTGATGTGCCCGCCTGGGCTCGCGTCAGGGTACATGATGTCGTTCGGGTTATCGTTGTGTGAAAGTCCGATGAAGTGTCCTAGCTCGTGTGCGAAAGTTTTCCTGGCACTGATCCGTGAATCCCGGATGCAATCACCCGGGCAGAAACTCTGTGTGCCATTGATCATCACCATAGCGGCCTGGATTCCTTCGGCTTCGGTTTGTACGGTGGTCATCCCGACGAAACTTTGTGCGAATGGCCAAGGATTCTGAAAAAAAATGACATTTCCAAGAATCGAGCTTGGTCGTGATGGATCGCCCGAGTAGGGCGAACCTCCGCGCCACTGCCCCTTGAAATCAAAAACCTGTTTCCCGGCCTTTTGTTCCCAGTATCGGAAAGCATCTTGGAGGTCGGTCATGGCTTGGGGATTGCTCACAATGGTTGCATCACCGTAGATCGGTACCGGAAGTTTCTGCCATCCGGTATGAGAGGCACCACCGCAAGAGGTGATGCCGATTGAAATCAATACGAGTGTGACGAGCCGTCCTTGGCGAATCATGAGGTACTCCCATGTTGATTATTCCATGGGTGTAGTTTAAAAAACCAGAATCACGGGTGGGCAATCTTTGCCTTGATTCCTAACTATCGGATAATTCAGGGGCGTGCGTCAAAAGCGTAACACAATCTTTCCCGTAGATTGGCCCGACTCGATGAGTCGATGAGCCAGCGCGACCTCTTCGGCAGGATGAGAAGTGATTTTCGGGGCATTTATTTTGCCCCTCTCGACCATTTGCAGGAGATCCTTCATTCCCTCTGTCAGGAGGTCTTCCCGGTCAAAGAGGAATGAAAGATTGAAGCCAATGATGCTTTTGTTGTCAGTGATCAGTCTCATGGGCTCGAATCTCGGCATTCGAATCACCCCGATCGCTGCTTTGATGTAATTCATCCGGCCGGATGAGTTCTGGGGCAGGATTCCGTGGGATCCGTATGCGATCAATTTTCCGGTAGGCCGAAGAACCTCGTAGCTTCCTCTGAAGGTTTCCGGACCGTTGGCGTCGAGCACGGCGTCGTAACCTTGCTGACAGGCCTGTCTCACGCACTTCCAAAGATCCTGTTTCGATTTATCGATGACCACTTCAGCTCCTAGGCTTTTGACGTAGTCAACCTTGTGAGTGCTTCCAACCACCCCGACTGCGCGTAAGCCGCGACCCTTTGCCAATTGGATCAAGGCGGATCCCACGCCCCCCCCGGCTGAGTGCACCAGAATGTTGGCTTTTTCAGGTAGTCTGACCAATTGAAAAAGAGCGTGGTATGCGGTCATGAATACGGCTGGAAATGCGGCTGCTTCTTCGAACGAAAGTGGACCGGGGAGGGGATAGAGTTGTCGCTCGGGAACCCTTACCTGGGATGCGTATGCGTTGAAGAAGCTGACACCGAAAACAGGGTCACCGACCTTGAACTTTTCAACACCTTCACCGACGCTCGCCACGACTCCCGAAAACTCAAATCCCGGAGTGATGGGCCACCCTACGAGTTTCTTGGCTGATTCGTAGACTCCCCATCGGACGCAAACATCGGCATAGTTGACTCCAGCGGCTCGTGATTCCACCACGACCTCTCCCCGGCCAGGCAAGAGATCGGGATGCTCCTCGAGCTTGAGATGATCATGATTTCCAGGAGAATGAACCACTATTTTTTTCATGTCAGGTACCGATCCCCCAGCTTCTTGTGAAACGGCGGAGCATGAACGAGGCGGAGCTTTGCGATGGAATGGGAACATCGATGACCGTTTCAAATTTGAATCCATGATCCGTCATGTCGTAGGATCGGGACGCAGTGGTTCGATGATCCGGGTATCGGATAAATGCCGGGATTCCGTTGATCCGGACCGTTACATTCTTGTTCAGATCCACCATTCCCTGTTTGAGATACACTCTCAGTTTCTTGGTCCGAATGGCGAGGTCATTTGCCGGATCGATCTCGATCCTGATTGAGTTTCCTTCAATTTTTGTCGAAAAGTCGAGTCTTTCAGGAGGTCCGCCGGATGTGTTCACGGCTTGGATCCAAAAGTATCTGGGACTTCCCCGACTCTTGAATAGGATGTTGTTTTCCGAATAAAAACGGTCGTCGATCAGAAGGCTGCCATACAAGCGCTTTTGATACAGATTTCTGGGTTTCTCAAAGGCCAGCTTCAACTGGTCCCTGAACATCTCATACCGGTATTGATGGTCGGTGTCGTACAGGATCACTTTCAACTTCGATTTCAACCTGTACCGGTCTTCGAGTTTTATGATTTCCTGTTGTTGTTTCTTCGCCCGCGCCACGAATTCCTGAAAGGAGTCCCTTGTTCCTTGTAGATGGATGTAGGGGACATTGAATGTTTTGTTCAAGAGTTGTTCCATTTGATGAAGATCTTCGAACTTTTCGAGAGCCATTCCTGCGGCTTGAGGCATGAAAAAAGCGAACTGGTCTGCGAGCCACAAATAGGACCGTGTGATTCCCATTCCACCCATGGAGTGGCCGGAGAGGCCGATACGATCCGGATCAATGTCGAGTTCCGAGCGCATGAGGGCCACGAGGTTTTTCATGAGGGGAACGGTGTGTCCTCCCCAGTTCAACCCGTTGGCCGACGGTAAAACCGCCACAAATCCGAGTTCATCTGCAAGACGCATCAAATCGTCCGAGTAGCGCCGCACGGATTCAATGGATCCATCCCGGGTTTTGGTCGAAGCACCACCGCCATGATTGAAAACCAAGGCTTTGACTTTGGCCTCGTTCTTCAGTGATTCGGGGATGTAGTAAAAGATGTCATATCGGAAAGGATTCGTGTGTTTGGAGTCGCTGTAGCTCGAGGGTTGCCACTGAAATGATTCGAATGTTCCAGTTTTCCGAAAATGCCTGGCGTCCGGTTTGATCAGTCCGGCTGACGCGGTCCATGAGGCGAGAAGAAGCAGAGGGGCTAAGGCGAAGACTCGAAATGGCCACATGGGAGCGAACAGTACCATATCTGACAAAATTAGTCAACAATAAACCTGCTTAGTTGAATCATGTTTCTCGGCCAAATCTCCATCTTCCGTATTCGGCAATGGCCCAGGCACTTCCAAGATGCCAAAGACTGTGACCTTGGAGCCAGCTCCCGGGTTCACAGTGGAGCTTCAGTTCATCCCAAATGAACAATACGAAGGAGGCGGACACGAGAGCGATCGCCTTTTTGAAACCGGGTTCCTTCAGTCGGGCCCTGAGGGTACGACCGTGTTCAAGAAGCGTGATCGCAAAAACGAAAAGTGCGATTCCGATCTTGGTCGATTTAGCCGCTCCAAAAAAGGCGATCGAAAGTGGAACGAAGAGAAACGGAATTCCCCAGCTGAACCGAAATCGGGTGCCCGCGGGAGTCAAGAGAAGCAGGCAGATCGCCCCGAAGTCGCAAGCCATGGCCACCTCAGTCATGCTTCCATGAGCGAAGTGGCTTGCTAGAGCGAGGATGAAGAATGCCGTCATCCAGAGATGGAATCCGTCTGAAAATTGACGGCGCTTGAGCCACAGACTGATCCAAGCAATCAAATAGGCTCCTGAGCTCCAAAAAGCTGAGGGTTGCGCGATCCAAGCCGCATGAACGGCCTCACAGTTGCAATGGTCGGGCAGGCAGGCAGCAGGGATCCAAGTGCTCCACGGACTCATGTGAGTCCCAGTCTATGGGCAAAAATCGCTCCTGACAAATTTCTGTTGCCAGAGTCAGTTCTGCACCGGAAACTGAAGGGACGATTCATTTGCAAGCCACGAATGGCCTGCCTGGCATTCTTCAAGGAGGAGTTTTCATGTTGGGTTTCCGCTCTCTGTTTCTTTCATTTCTGATGATCTGCACCCTCAGTTTCGAAGCTAGCGCGGGTGGCATTGATCTCGATTTTTCTCGCGCATCCCGACGACAATACACTGAAGTGAAGGCTTACTTGGGCGAGCTTGCCAAAGCTTTTCCTGCCACAGCCAAGTTGTTCACACTGGGCGAAAGTGACTCGGGTGAAACCATCATCGGGCTCCAGATCGGAAACGGATCCGTCAGTAACGTGGTCGTCGCCACTCATCATGGCAATGAATACGGATCCACCGAGACGGCGCTCGGATTCGCACGTGAAATCTCTGAGCGTCCCATCAAGGATCAGACGGTGTATGTGATCCCCGTTCTGAACATTGCGGGCTACAACGCCAAGAGCCGTAGGGAACCTGCTCGTGGAAGGTCCTTCGACCCGAATCGGAATTATCCGGGACCCTGCGGAACCGAAGGGCCGTTTACTTTGAAATCGACTGCGGCTCTGGCCCGTTTCATCAAAGAGAAAAACATCGTTTCATCCGCTACCTTACACACGTTTTCTCCAGCGGTTCTTTATCCTTGGGGGCTTTCCTCAAAAGACCTTAAGACCGGCTACGAGAGCATTTACCAGGGCCTCGTGATGGAAGCGACCCGTGACAGCCACTACGCCACCGGTAATTCGACCGAGTTGCTGTATCCGGCGGACGGGACCTACGAGGACTATGCCTTCAACGAGCACGGAATCTGGTCGCTATTGTTCGAGATCGGTTATTCCCACAGCCCGAACCCGGAAGCTGTCCGGACCGCGGTCCAGGTGAATGTTCCCGGAATCCGGCGCATGCTCGAGTCCGCTCCGACCGAGCGCGCTTCGAAGCACCGCTTCGCAGGAAAGTGTGATCGCTCGCTCATCAGCCTCGATCGTCATGACGAATAAGCTCAACATCATCCGGGCTCCGGTCGCTCTCGGCCAAGGTTTGGAGGGAGTCGATGAGGGTCCCGGACTTTTGATTCAAAACGGTCTGATCGGGACTGCTGAGTCCCTGGGTTGGACTCTTGGTAAGAATTCCGAAATCGACATCAGGAATCTGACATGGAATTCTCCGGCGGCCGATGTTCCGGCCCACCAGCATGGCACCAGGATCAAGTTCCCGAAAGAGCTCGGAGATGCCTGCCAGGACATCGCGCGTTTGGCAGAGGCATCGGCCAAAGAGGGTGCGTTCACCCTCACGCTCGGGGGCGACCACAGTATCGCTATCGGTTCGATCGGCGGGGCATTGCTCTCCCGTCCGGATCTGGGGGTGATCTGGGTGGACGCGCATGGAGATTTCAATACGCCTGAGACCTCACCGAGTGGAAACATCCATGGAATGCCATTGGCGTTTCTTAGCGGCCTCATGACGCCGTATCAACTTCCATCTTTTTCGTGGCTCAAGAATCACCTGAGACCCGAACAGTTGGTGCTCATCGGTATCCGCTCGATCGACAGTGAAGAACGCAAGTTGATGAAGGAGTGGGGCGCAAATGTTTTCTCCATGACCGAAATCGACCGTTATGGAATCGGAGAGGTGATGGAGCAGGCGAAAAAGATACTGCTCCAAAACGGCCCACGTCCGCTTCATTTGAGCTACGACATCGATGCCGTCGATCCCCATTTTGCACCGAGCACCGGCACCAAAGTCCGGGGCGGACTGAGTTATCGCGAGGCACACTATGTGGCTGAATCGGTGGCAGAGACCGGTCAACTGGTGAGCATGGATCTGGTCGAGATCAATCCCCGGCTCGGATATGTCGATCCTGCGCTCAGGCAGGATTCGAACATCACGATCGAAGTGGGCATCGAGCTGATCGCATCGGCGCTCGGTAAGCGGATCTATTGAAAAAGAACTAGCTCCTTTTCAATAAAATCCGAGGCCCAAGTCTTGAATGATCATGTTAGCACCATTCGGTAATGCTGAGTTACAAGTTGAAGGCCCTGCGTTCGTAAGAGTGGCACTTGGCAACTTGACTCCCCAAGTTCCATTTTGACAATCAAGCATTTCATAGTCTTCTTGGATTGAGGTAAGGGGATCAATAAACTGGTACCGCTTTTTGCCCCATTCTATCCGGACCTTGATGGTTATGAACCCATTCGATACACTAGATTTTAGGTATTCCAAATCAAAGACCGGATTCTTTGGAAGATAAAGGTATTCCGTATTGACTGAACTCACCTTGAATTTATGATCAATGGTCCCATCAAGCGTATTTGATCCGTAGGATACTGAAAATAGCGGTTTTTCCGTATAGTTACCCGATATCTGAAAGCTGATCAAATTTCGATTGGCACAGGATGCCTTATTGGCTGGGTTACGACACTTCAAGCTTGCGTTGCTACTCGGATTAGTGATGGTTCCGTTGGTGATGTTAGGAATGCCGTAAGCGATCGGTGCACCTCCAGAAACGGGTTGAGATCTTACGACATTGATCGGCAAAGTGATTTGGGACGGCCCGCCCGGAGTCAGAGCCGTTTCTCCCCAGATGGTGTAGGTTTCAAGTGGCGTGGCCATCGTATACTGGGGATCCAACTTCGGGCATTGGGGGCTTGGACTCTGGCCTCCAATTGTGATTGGCCTCACGAAAGAACCTTGAATCCGGATGATTCCACCCGAGTCTTTCGGAAGATTCATCACCAGAGGTGAGGCAAGAAACGTATTTGAGCTATTGCGAATCCAGGCCAAAGCATCGTTCAGCCCGACTGCGCCGGATGAGGGAGAGATCCACTGTGGGGATGCGTCTCTACGGGTGATCAAATTCACACGCGCGAAAATAGGTTGAAACCCTGGCCTTTGGTCGAGGAAATTCACTCTGATATCGGATTGGAGGCAAAACAGGGTGCTCGACAAGTTACCCGGCAGTTCGGTGAGTTCGGTCAGACCACTGTTCGGCACGATGACTGCATGACTCAAATCCATCGTGGGCGAAACTACTGTAAATGGGGTCACCAGGGTGATCTGCCTGCCATTCGTCCCACAGTGGGTTAGAAACAAGGGCGAAAACATCAGAAATAATTTGAACAAAACAGCAGGTTTCGGTCGCATCATCGTTTTTTTTCCACGTTATCGCTTCGGTCAAACGATATTGAATCCTGAACTACAAAGGGGGCGTCAAATTCCAAGCACTCAAGGAAGTTTCTACGATGTCCGAAACGATTCAAGACATGGTTTTTAAGGTTCGGATCATGATCACATTGATTTATGCATTGATCGTGCAAATGCACGGTGGAACTGCCTTTGCCGACGAAGTGTCCGGGATTGCTTCTCGTTTCGGCCTCACCCATGAAATCAAAGGCGAGCCCTTGGTCCATCCCGGGGTGCACCGGATCTACACCGATCCCAGACTCGATCGCGCCATTCTGGTTTTGGATCGTCTTGAGGGTAAGAAAGAATCCCGAATTGAGGAGAGGCACGGCTACTTGCTGGTGGAGTTCCCCACATCCGACAACACCTATGTCTCTTTGGCTGCTGTAGGAATATCCCGGTCGGAATGGCTGGCGTATTCGAGAAAAGATTCAAAAGCCTCTAAAAGTATCGGGATCGCATCCCGATTCACGGAATTGATTCTGCCCTCTGCTTCCGCCAAGGAGTGCTCGAGCGGGGGATTCAGCTTCGGCAGTTTCGGACCGATCAAAAGCTTCTTTGGAAGCGGTTATTGGTCGACGGTTTATTCCTGTGCGAGCGGAATCCTGCAGGGTGTGTGGGCTTCCACGGGAGGCTTGATTCAGTCCATTGGCAAAGGACTCTGGACCTTGGTCACTGACCCGGGAAAATTCTGGGACGATGCCGTGTCTCAGTTCAAGCAGATGAAGGACTTCATCGTCAATATCGATACACGAATCACGCAAATCGTAGGGTCCATCCAAGCGATGCCGAACGAGGTTCGAGCGGAGTTGCTCTGTTCATTCTTGGGAAGCATCGGCACGGATATCATCATTGCAGCACTGACTGCCGGAGCGGCATCCGGGAAAGTGATGATCAGTCTCGCACAATATGCCAAGCGCCTCATGAAAGTGGAAAAGCTCTTGTCGCATTTGTCCAAATTGAAGACTATCGGCAAGCTTCCCAAGTCTTTCTATCAGAAGCTGGCCAAGGGGAAGATCCCGGACGCTGATTTGAATGCGATTGAAACCTTGAGTAAACACGGCTTCCATGGAAGATCAATGGAGGTGGTCCAATGCGTCCTCTGATCCTCGGGCTACTCTTGTGTTTTGGTTCGCTTGAAGCTTTCTCGGCAAAGCCCTGTGACCAAGCCAAAGAATTCGCCGGGCGTCTCGCCCAGCTGAACGGCCACGAAAACCGACTGAAGCCGGGATCACGTTGGGATCCCATGGGTGAACTCTCCAAAGTCAAAAAAGGCAAAGGGAACAAGAACCAGGTGTTCAAGTGTGGACAACACAAGTTCATTCCGGACGTCGATTTCAAAAACGTATTTTGGGTCAAAGACACCGCCGGTCATGCAGGGTGTGCCTGGAAAGTGTATAAGAGTGTCGGCAACAATCAGTACCAGGTCTCCCTGTGCGCAGACGAAAATGGCAATTTGCTCGATAAAAAGCACGAGTCCAATGCCGGTAAGTCCATTCAGTGCAAGTGAACCGCCTGGGTGATGCGGGTGAGGGAATCACTGAAGAGCTGAGCTTCGGTCTTTCGTGCGTGACCTGTTTTTTCAATTGCGGATTCGAATCGAGCTAGAAATCGATCGATCACCGGCGTTTCGATACGACCGGTGGCCACACTTTTCAAGACCATCAACTGGTAAACATCCTCCAGCGGTATCCGTGGAATTTTAAGCCCGGTCACAGGGTGCCATGTGGCAGGTTCCGGATAAATCGAGCCCGGTGAAGAAGCTCTCAGCCCTTCATACCTTTTCATGAGAAGTCCTGCCTTGGTCTGAATGCTGGAGTCAGGAAATGCGTCGATTTCCAATTGCTTGAGATGATCTTCGCTGACGGGGTAGTTGTCGTCGTTCAAGAAGGCCAGAGTGTTCCAGGAGCGAATTCCGATCGTTTCGAATAGGTCTTCTATTTCTTTCATATATTGACCCATTTCGAGCATGGATTCCAAATTCACCGCGTTCCCCGGACCCAGATCATAAAGAGCGACACGCGGAGCTCCGGGAATGAATATCGAATCGAGGGTCTCCACCCTGAAAACCAGTGGGGGATGGACCCAAGTATTGATATTCCGGCATGCGAGTTCCATCGGGTGCTCGACCCTGACCCGTTGTTCAAGTCCGGTGAACATCCAGCGTTCAATGGAGCACAGCAGATTGGAATCTCCTGAGTCCCAGTAGAAGATCCGATTTTTGATCTTGTTGATTAGGATTGCGGAGTGGTCCCCTGCTGGACGGGCTGCTGCAAAAAAATTGCTGTAGGCTCTGTAGCTGATTCGGGACTTACCATATTCCACCAGCAATGCACTCATTGCCTCAGGAAGTCCGAGCAGTGCGGCAATGGACGCAACACTGGCATCTTGGCTGAGCAGACCGGCCCGGAGCACCTCCTCCAAAGCCCTGAGGATCTCATGTAGGGGTGTGCAAAGGACCAGATGATCGACGCTGTCAGGCTCCACACGACTGATCTGGACACATGATACCGATCCCGTATCCGCCAGAAGCTTTCCGTCTGGAGAAAGCACCTTCATAGCGCGCCCCTCCGGAACCGGACTCTTTGAGCGGTATCCTAGTCGTACCTTGAAATCCGGGTTTCTGCCGAGCAAGGCTGCATGCAACACTCCAGCTGTGCCACCACCCAATACCAGAATGTTTTTAGTAGGACTCATTGATGGATCGCACTCCTCATCAAGTTTCGCACTTGTTGAACCTCAAGCTCTTGGTCCGGCACCATCCATGGGAACCATCGCGTCAAAAGCTCGAGTCGTGCTCTCTGCGCGACCTCGAATGAGTTGGAACGTTCACGAGTATCGAGCCCGATTTGGGCGTCAAGGTAGGATTCAAACCAGCCTGCCAGTGACGTGTAGGCCAGTGCCTCGCTATGCTTTTCACTCTTGATACGGTTCGACTCGAAGGCGCTCCGGAACTGCTCATCTGTGGCTTCATGCATGGAGTAGTACCACCCCCAACTGAATGCTTCGTCTGTGTTCTCGAGAGCGGTCTTCATCCATTCGGGTGGGTGGTTGAAAGCCTCGAGAGGTGCTTTCTTGGGAAGATCCCAGTAACGGTTTAAAGTTGTTCGGTGCCGAGAGAGGATACGGACGGAGGATTCGTGCAAATCCGGTCGATCCCTGAGGTTGAAGATCTCGGGGACCACCCAATTGAGAGAAACCCATACTGTTAGCGCCATCAAAGCCGAACGAGCGCTCGAAAGACGAAGTGCTGCGACCGCCACACCCATGCCAACCCAGAACAAGAGGTATGCACATTGTGCGACGAATATCCGGATCATTCGGTTCCCATCCGGTGACGGGCGGGCCAGCAACCAGGAAAGAAGAGACATTGAGAAAATGAATCCTCCGATCATGATGGCAACACTGATCGCTTTTGGCATGAGTATCTGAGCCGTTCCAAGACCTTCGGCTCTCAGTTGTCGGAGGGTACCGAGTTCCTCTTCTTTGGAATACAGGTTGAAGCACAGCGCCAGAACCCAAAGTGGAACGAAAAAAGACAGTATGCCCCAATAGTCCAGTGAACCCAACGCGGGTCGAATCGGATTGAAGTAGGTCGGAGTGAACACCTGGGGAATGAAGGACTTGAGAGAGAGGTCAAGGCCTGTGATGCCCTGTTCGAGGGTAGCCAATCCGAGTGATGCACCGGGAGGCAATGGGAAAGTAACAGGAATGCGTGCTTTGTAAAGATGTGCGCCGAGTTTGACCTTGTTTTCTTTGGCTTCCGCCAAATAGAGCTCGTGGCTTTCACGGGTGGCATCCAGTCTGCTCAGATGATCTGTCTGAATCCTTGAAACAGCCACCATGCCGTGGATTTGCGAAACCACGGAGAGCAGCACAAAAGCTCCACCCGACCAGAGAAAGGCGCGATCCCGGGATAGAACCTTACATTCTTTTTTAATCAGGGAGATCAAGCGCACAGCGACCTCCTACGTAGCAGGAATAGGACAGCCCATGCTGTTTGGAAAACCAGGATGAGAAGCGCAGGCATTGCGTACGACAAAGAGTGCTTGAATGGCATCCCCTCCATTTTGAATGTCGGGATTCCAGCCCAAGTCGCAGCCGGGAGCTTCTTGGTTTTACGGTCCTGGTAGGGAAGGCTGGTCAGAAGGGTATTCAGGTCCCGGTTCATTCCGTTTCTGTGCCCTTCAACTGCGAGCTCGAAGTGTCTCTGATCACTCGAGTGGCTTCTCGTAAAATGCATCGAGAGGATTCGCTGAATTGCAGTCGGGGAGAAGAAAGCGAGTGTGATGGCAAGACGCTCCTGCCTGGCGAATAACCCCCATTGTTCTTCAAAGGCAGCTTGGAACACCCGGGTCGAATGTTCCTCGGCTTTTTGCATCACGAGGCCTTCGTAGTTGAAAGGTAGATCTTCGAGTTTGGCGACTCCGTGCTTCTCCATGAGCTGTTTTTTGAACAGGTCGAACTCGGGGCCTCCAGGACGGTGACCGTTCGGCGACTTAGCAAGTTCCGCATAGAGACGTTGTTTGAATTGTCCTGTGCCCATCTCGGGCAGCAATGTTTCAGCCACAGTCGGCACGATTCGTGGAATGACCAAAGATTGCACGATGAAAATGCCGAGCGCTGCACCGATCGCCGCCGATTCCGTTCTGAAATACGACGAAACCGTGACAAACGCTAAGCACCATAGCAAGTAGTATACTGCTGTTTGAAGCACATAGAATACAAAGTGCAGGTAAGTGCCCGGCGAAGTGGCTAGTAGAACCGTGGATCCCAAAACCAACAACGGCAGGATGAATACCAGGCAGGCCACGCCCCAGGCACCGAGTGACTTCCCGAGTAAGATCTCGCGTGGGAATATTCCCTGACTTTCCAGGATCCGTAGAATTCCCGATCCTGACTCATAGGGGAGTCTCGGAACCACCATGAAAATCAGAATGAGTGGTATGAAGAGGCTGAAAACCGTATTGATTTGAAAATACCCCATCCGTGTTGATGGCGGTAGGCTCCGGGACGGAGCCAGCACCGGCTCGTTTCGGACATGGGGTTCCAAATAAATCGCAGAGCCGGTGAAGGGCATGACGCCCGACTCGATCACCTCAAGGATCCCCGGCGGTCGGAATGCGAATTGTCCGAAATGGGCCGCTCGATGAGGGTGTCTATCCGGCTGATCTTCCCAAGCTTTCTTCTCGAACGCGTGTACCGCTTCATGGGTACTCGACAGTGAGGCATGGCGAATACCCCCGCTCCAAGCGCTCAAGGCAACCAATCCCCAGATGGATCCGATCAGGATCCACTGCATTTTGCCCCGAAGGATTTGCCTGATTTCTTGTCTTGCGATGAAAAGAACGGTTCGCATCGTTCACTCTGCCATATGATCGAGGTACAAACGCTCGATCGCGTCATGAGTGAGGTTTGAAGTTTTCGCTTCCTGAACCAAACACCCGTTTTTCATGATCCCGATCCGGTCACCGGTCTGTTTCGCTCTGAAAAGGTCGTGAGTTACCATGAGCACTGTTACCGAACTTTCGCGGGAGCGTTCGAATATCAACTTTGCAAATTCATTCGAAGACACCGGATCGAGTCCGGTGGTGGGTTCATCCAAAATCAGGATCTTGGACTGCTTGGCTATGGAGAGTGCGACACCGATCTTCTGCCGCATACCCTTTGAATAAGTCCTAGCGGGTTCGTGAATCGAGTTTTGCGGGAGCCCTGCCGCTTCCATGGATCGGAGGAGTAAATCGGTGTCTCGAGAAAGTTCCGGCTTCGACAGTCCAATGAAAAACTCGAGATTCTCGAAACCACTCAGATCAGGATAAAGATTCACCTGATCCGGAATGTAGGTGATCCGCTTTCTGATCTCTTGAATGCCGGTTCGAACTGACATCCCGTCAATTCGAGCCTCACCTGAGCTCGGGGGAAGAAATCCCATCAACAAGTTCACCAATGTCGACTTACCGGCTCCATTTCCGCCCAGGAGACAGTAGATTTCACCCGTAGCAATCGAAAGGCTTACGCCAGAGACGGCACGCTTTTCCCCCTCACGGGTTTTGAAGGCTTTGCACAAGGACTCGGTCTGAATCATGCGTTCAGACATATGGTTTGTTGAACTTAAATGCAAGCGGATTGCATTTGTATAAGTTTACATAATCTTTATTATCGGACTTAGAAGAGGCTTCTCAAAAAGTGAAGGAGTCCGCTTCCGGTTGCGCCATCGGTAGACCCGGGGCGAATGTGCTCGGACCATTCTGCCCGACGCTTGTTGGCTTCGGATTTCCAATGATCGCGGTAAGCCTCGATCCGCTCGAGTTCCTTGGGGTCGAGCCAAATTCCATGGCTCTGGCAAACGTTGATGATCACTCCAGAATCATAGGCGTAATTGACGACCTTCATGTTCATCGCGCATTTCGGGCACGCCACCAGGTCCTTTTGCGATCCTTCCGGAAGACCAGCCTGACCTTGCTTCAACGTTTCCTGTACAAAAGAGGCCGGATGAGAATTCTCACGAGACTCGACAATCGCCTCGAGCTCACCCTGATCGAGCCAAGCCCCGCCGCAACTCGAACACCGGTCGATGGCTACCCCTTCGTGATTGTGTTGAACACAAGGCCCTTTGCATCGCAGGCAGGTCTGAATGGACATGTCTTCAGCCTACCACAATCCTCGGAATTGTCGTGTAGGGGCCACAAATCCTGGGTCTTAAGTCCTCTGGAACAGACCTGAGGGGGCTCGAAGTTTGCATCTCCCTGAGTGAGGAATCAGACCATGCATCCCATCGCCAAGCCCGTGACACCTCCGATTGATCTTGCAACCATCATTCGACTCTTGGACCTGCGTCCCTTGGAGCCCGAGGGTGGCTACTTTGCCAGGACGTTTCTCTCAAGCCAAGAACTCGAATTCTGGATGGGCCGGCGATCCACGGTCAGCTCAATTTACTACCTGGTCACACCTGATTCCTACTCCATGCTGCACCGTTTGCAGTCGGATGAGATCTATCACTTCTACCTCGGCGATCCGCTCGAGCTCCATGAAATCGGTTCTTCAGGCTCGCACAAAAAGATCCACCTTGGCTCCAACCTCATGGAGGGACAGCGGCCCCAAGCGGTGATTCCTGCGGGGTCTTGGCAGGCATCCCGACGGGTCGAAGGATCCTTCGGCTATTCACTGGTCGGAACCACTGTCGCACCTGGATTTGATTTCAGGGATTTCGAAATGCTGACCCGCTCGGAGTTCTCCCGTTGGCCCGAGGACTTGAAGCAACACCTGCAGGAGTTCGTCAAATGAAGCGCTACTTCAGAAGTGTCGAAGGCAAGCTGTTCCTGCTTTTGGGGGCTGTTTTGAGTGGAATCGGCTTTCTTGCGATCGGCATCCACTCGGACCGCAGAATCGAGGCTCGTGGAAGCGCCCGGATCGAGAAGTACGAACACACCCTGTCCCTGCTGTCAGCGAGTATCCTTCAGTTTGAGCGGGATGCAGAGGCGAAGATGTGGCTTGCGCTGCAGCACCTGAAGCACGACGATCTTCGAGGTCTTCCTTCGAGAGATCTTCTGGTTCAAAAAGCAAAGCAGCTCGGAATGTCGCACTTCTTCATCATCGACCGTTCTGGACGGTTCATCCGCTCCACCAACGAGGCCCCAGAACTCATTCCGAATCTGTACTCCTTCTCAGACGAGTACCGCTTGCTCTTGTCAGGACCAGAGATGCCCCTCTCCACACCGTTGATTCCCCCGGACCCTGAAATCAGACCCTATAAATTCTTGAGCGTCTTCCATCGGGCGACGGGTAGATTCTTGCATGCGGGACTCAGAGCGGACTTCATGGAAACCGCCCTCTCGAAACTGGTGGCTTCCGATCCAGAAATCCTGGAAGTCCACATTCTCTCTCCGAACGGAACCAGCCTCGGCCGTTTCGAGCGCGGGGTGTTCCGCTATGAAACAGAACGGGTGAAACTGCCTGAACTGATCCAGAGCACCCGGACGGTGATTCATTCTAAAGAAGGAACCCGGCTCCTCAATTGGGTGGACTCTTCACACCCCGACTGTGGTCAGTGCAGAAAATCCGGTGATCTACGGTCCGGGAGACACCAGTACCTCTTCTCTTTGATGATCAAGAATGAATCTCACCATCAATGGATCCGGAAAGAGCTATTGAAAGGGCTTGGGTATGCAATGGTCTGGGGGCTTCTCGCCCTTTGCGTGGCGTTCGGATTGGCCAAAAGATTCACACTGCGGATCCGCCTTCTCAATAGTCTTATCGAGCAAAGTCACCGTGATTCTCCGCTTCTGAACCGCATTGAAATCGAAGGTGCGGACGAAGTCACCGAGTTGGCCAAGCAGTTCCAAGCCCTCCTGGAACGGATTGATGTCCATCAGCAACAGGCCATGCTCGTGGCACGGGCCAAGATCGAGCTCGAGGTGGCCCGTCAGGTGGCGCACGATCTGAGGTCTCCACTGACCACTCTCGAAGTCCTGGTCGGATCGGAAGAACGGGTTACTCGCAGTGATCCCCAACTCGTCCAACAAGCCCTTCGTCGTATCCGCGATGTGGCGGATGCGCTCCTTCACCATCGTAGCCCGATGAACGCTGACCTTCCGGATGCACGAGAATCCACTGATCGACACACATCTCTGTTTCATCCTCACTCGGTCATTGAAGCTGTCATCGCCGAAAAGCGGGTCGAATACTCTGGATTGAACCAACCCTGTTCGATCGAATTCAAATCAACACCTTCCGGTCGACTGACGTTGCTTTTTGGGTCAAAAGCCGGATTCACCCGGATGGTGTCCAATCTTCTCAACAATGCTCAAGAAGCCCATGGTATCGATTCCACAGGGAAGATCTCGGTCAGCCTGGATTCGCTCACCGATGATGAGTTCATATTGAAAATAAAGGACCACGGAGTCGGAATGGCTCCGGAGACCGTTCTCCGTCTAGGTGAAGCAGGGTTCAGTCACGGAAAGACTGGTGGGTCAGGAATCGGATTTCACCATGCCAAACAATTGGCGGATGCTTCCGGAGGTTCCATTTCGGTGGAGAGCTCACCTGGATCAGGAACCGAGGTGAGCATCACCCTACCCCGCGCAGATGCAGGTCTCCCGATACAAGGGGATTTCCTCACTTCAGGATGGGAGCAAGTCATCATTGTCGATGACGATCCACTCATTCACGAGGCATGGAACATCCAACTCTCATCAAAATTCCCGATCCAGTCGTTCCAGAGCCTCCGCGCATTCAAACAGTACTTCTCGAAGAATTTCGATGGCTTCGAGCGCACCTTCGTACTCATGGACCAAGACTTCATCCATGAGCCTGAAAACAAAGGGTTATCGGTCTTGTCTGAGCTCGGGCTCGAACGGCAAGCCTGCCTGGTCACGGGTCGGTTTGATGAGCCAGAGCTGATGGAGATGGCCCTCAGGGCGGGGGTGCGGGTTCTGCCCAAAAGCCTTCTGCCATCCCTTCTGGAACGTGCAGGATAGAGACAGGGCTCCTACACAACTGAATCCGTTTACCTTCTGACGGTGTTTTTGCCATAAAGCAAAAAACTAAATGACATCATGGTGGTATCCGATAAACTTTAAGTATTCAGGGGCGGGTTTAATTGTAGCCTGTCGACTCAAGGGGTAAATCCATGAAAGTTTCTCATTCAATCGTCACATTCGCTTGGTTGATCGCTTTGTCGCTCCAAGGGATCGCACCGGCCCAAGCACAAAACCCCCGGCCTGTTGATCTTTGTGATTATCAAGGTATGGCTTCGTTGCTCCATGCTCACGATGTCGCCGACCCACTCCTCAACAATTCGGGCGCAGCAGAAAACCTGACGGACGCAGAAGAGAAACAGGACACCAAACAAACCGCACTGTTTTCAAGCACAGAAGCTGCTGAACGATGCTTGAAGGAACTTCTCAAGAAAGGACGGATTGAAGGATCTTCTGGAAAATACATTACGGGCTCGATTCAAGAGGACAAAGGCAAAAAAACAAAATTGTACAAGCTGATTAATTACAACAACGGGCAAATGGTCGCCATCGAAATGAAGGTTAAAGGCGACCCCAATGGCGATTTCACTGTCTTAAAAAAAGGCCTGTTCGATAAAAAATTTAAACTCAAAGGCAAAGAGCTCGAATCACTCGGGGCAGGGAAAAAGAAGTTTGAAATCCACACCGCCCGCTTCTGTGGCGAGAAGAACTGGACCTTGGATAAGTTTGAAAAAGAAAAGAAGAAGTGTGACGACAAATTCAAAACTCATACTTGGAACGAAGAAGTTTGCGAATGTAAAACTGACGATAAAAAAGTCACACCATGCGCGAACGGTAAAATGATGACGAACGACGAAAGGCTCGCCGAAAAAGACAAGTGCGAGAAGCCGAATTCAGATCCTAACTCGAGAAAGTACTACGAGTACAATCTGACCACCTGCGAATGTCATGACACAAAGAAGCTCCATGACTGTGGACCAAATTTCGGGCAAATCGGTCTCGGAGAGTACAACCGCAAGAAGCAATATTGCGAGTTGTTGATCAAGATCGACCCTCGCCGAAGCTGGCGAGAATCCTCTTGTGACTGCCCGCCGGTTCCCCGAATCAAGGAAAAACCCGAATTTTGCGGTAAAATCAAACTCAAACATCCCGGTCACAAAGATGAACTCAAAGCCAAATGTGTAAACAAATACGGCGACCCTACCGCCTGGAACGGGGCCGACTGTACTTGTACCGACCCCTGCTACACCTACACCCCGAAAGAAGACAAAAAGAGAGAAACTTGCGACATCAATGTTCTCACAGTTGATGGAAATTGGTTGGGGGAGGTTTCCGGAAAGGTTTGCGATCAACCTTATGATAACGATAAACTTCTGCAAAATCTGAAGGATCAAGCCATTGAGCACTGTAAGAACGAGGTGAAAGCTGAAGTCGCAAAACTCGATGCTGACCAGGTGACAACGGCATTCGACAAGGTACACACCACACAGTATGTTCACCCATCTGGCATCATTTGCTCTACTAGTAGCCTGACCGTCGGTAGCAAATCAGAAGTGGGCGAGTACTTCCCTGACAACGTCCCGACCTTTGATCTGAATAAGTTCTCGGGTGACTGTCAGAAGGGTTACACTTTGAATGACGCTACCTTGGGCGCATACCGGATCCATGATGGTCAAAAATCCCAGGATATCCTCACCTGCTCTGATGTGAACGACAACAACTACGAAAACATCAAACAGGGAAATCAGGCGCTCAAGGACCAGGCCAAGGACATGGTGGATCGGTACATGAGCCAATTGAAGCTCGCCAAGCCGGTAACCCGCGAGCAATTGGACGAGGCGTTGAAAAATGCCAAAATCAACCTCAATGTGATGGGCACGGCGAACCGGAACAACAACAACACCGCCAAGACCCTAGACGAGCTCGCTCAGATGCGTAAATCCGAGGCGGAGCGCCTGATGATGGAAGAGATCCGGGCCCAGTTCGGATCGTATTTAGGAGATGGTGCGGGTACGTATCAGATTCCCGAATCATCTTTTGTCAGGAAAGGGGTCTCGAAAGCGGTCGGCCCACTGAGTCCGGAGTACCCCTATTCTGGCTCTTATGGAGAGGTGTGTGAGGAAGGAGATCCACTCCTGAAAGATTGCTGCAGGAAACACATGAACCCTTTTCAAAGCAGCGCCCTTTACGAGTGCTCGGTCAATCAGTTCTTCGACGAAGAGTGCCCGAGCCTGGCTTCATCTAACCCAGAACTTCATGGCCGCGTTTGTTCGAACGCAGAAATACGTAAGAAGATGTACCTGAATGCTGTGAAGGGTGGGTTTCATGAAGATGGCCGCGCAAAAGTAGATCCGAAAGTGATCGAAGACTTCAACGCGCTCAAGTTGTTCGATGTGGCGGCCTCGATCGAAGCTCCGGGTAAGAAGTCTGAGAGCGTGGATCAGCCAAAAATTGATGTGACCTGTCGGGGTCGGGTCTCGCCCACCAAGGAAACCAAGTACACCGATATCCCCGTCTACAACCTGACTCTCCAGAAGCCAGGGATTCTCCGTCGATTGAAGAAAGGCTGCCGCGATGAGAAAAAACTCATCCGGAGTGAGGTCGATTCCGAGTTCGGCGAGGGCACGTTCAAGAAGCTCATGAAAGAAGGCGAAATCAACGGGATTGAACCGAAAGCGAAGTGACCCACTCGGACACCCCTTCTCCTGCGCTCTTGGCGATGACCCGTACTCTTGTACCGAGACTATTCCGGTTCGAGGAAGTGTCGATGAAACTACGTAGCGAGGCCATACGCCTGACTCAGGCTGAAAACCAAAGGCTTGTGTGCGACGGAAAGGACTCCTTCACTCCCGTTAAGTTTGTGTCAGATTCATTCGATGAGTGGGTATGTTCGAAATTACCCCGTGGAATCAAAGAAGGCTTACTTCAGCTCTGATGGTCTTGGTTCTGACCTCATGCACAAAACCATCAACCAGTACTGATGCTGATATCGGCTCTATGGCTGGTACCTGGCGACAGGAATGTACGACTAACGATAACAACACACCTTCGGATTCCAGTGACGATTTTGACATGATGCAATTGCTCACCATCAGTGGAGATCAATTCAACAGCACATTTTCAATATGGACATCACGGGATGGATCATGCAGTGGATCCAAACAGGCGGAGCTCACTGCCACAGGGGTGCTAGTAAAGGGAGCTGGGTCAGTGGCGGTAAGCGGGGCTTTTGCCTTGGACATCGCTACCCGTACCGCGAAGATTCGCAAATTCAACTCGAGCGCACTTGGCGCTGGTTTCGTCCAAGAGTGCGCAGGAGTGGGTTCTTCTGTTGACGAAACCGATTACGACGTAACGAATTCAGGTTGCTCTGCCCTTCCGGGAACGACGGAATTCAGTATTGCAAAAGTCGATGCTACCTCGGTGCCTCAGCGTCTCCAGCTCGGGCAAGTAGCAGACGCAGATAATCCCTCCACTCCAAACGTGGATGAATCCTTGTTTGATGCTAGCAGTGCTGAAAAAAGACCTTTGGATTTGGGCGCTGTTTTATTGAAGCAATAGCCGGGCAAGTGTTTCAAATCGAAATACAATACAAGGCACGGGTATTGTCGCAAGTATCGCTAAATTTTTCTAACCAAGTACCGTCGTTCAGGTTGTCGTCCGCATCCCCCCTTGATCCACTCTGCCCTGATGAGTGGGAAGACCAGTCGGAACAATGCGCGGTTGAAGCTGCCCCAGAAGACTCGATCACTCAAGACTGTCAATTATTGGATTAATTTCTGGCGTCTCCGCGCAAAAACTGAATCCACTCGGGCACTCCTTCTCCTGCTCCCTTTGGGATGACCCGAACTCTTGCGTCGAGTCCGTCACGATTGGGTGACGGATCGATGTAGGTGCACGGAATTCCAGGTGCGATGTAGCGATACAGCGAGGCCGCAGGGTACACCTGAAGCGAAGTGCCGATGATCAGGAAGTGATCCGCAGTGCGCGCGATCTCCACTGCTTCATCCATTGCGGGAACGGCCTCGCCGAACCAGACGATGTTGGGTCTGAGTTGGACCCCGTCCGGTCCGGTATCCCCCAAGTTCAGATCCCCTGTCCACGGGAGCACCATTTCAGGGTTACGCACTGAGCGCACCTCTCTCAGCTTTCCGTGAAGATGCAAGACCTGCGTACTCCCCGCTCTTTCATGGAGATCGTCCACATTCTGAGTGATGATCCTCAACTCGTGTTCTTTTTCGAGTTTTGCGAGAGCCAGGTGGCCGGCATTCGGCGCTACCTGATTGAGCTGCGCCCGCCGTTGGTTGAAAAACGTGAGGACCAGCTCCGGGTTCCGGGCAAACGCCTCAGGCGTGGCAACCTCCTCGATTCGGTGGTTCTCCCAAAGACCACCGTTTCCGCGAAAAGTCATCACTCCGCTCTCGGCGCTCATTCCGGCTCCCGTTAGTACGACTATTCTCATGTTTAATCCTGAGTCTTTTTTACTTCATCTCCAACAAACCGAGGAACAATAACAATCTGAGCATAGTAACCCCTACCCAAAAAGGATTCGAACTAAACTAGCATAATCTAGGGTAAGCTGATCAACCTCGACTTAAGTTCATCGATGAATTTTTGATAAACAATTTGTTCTGCTACCTTGAAATCATTCGAACCACTCAAAAGGTGAGGAAAAAAATTTCTAAAATCTTCACAAGAGTGAATCGCATTTAATGATTCAAGAACAATCTTTGAAAAATACCCATTCCAGGTGTCGTATACTAAAGTCAACGTGAAATGGAGAGAATCAGAATCTTGCTCGGTAGTTCTCGCTTCATGAATGAATCCTCGTGGGAAATACATCACATCACCAGGAAGTAAACGAACCTCCCGTTCAAGTACGAGATCTTGATTTTCCCTCACATCAATCAACGGCTGACAAGTAGAATACATTTCCATACCCTTCAAAGGTTTATAAAACCTCCAGGTCTTCGAACCACTCATCTGAAAAGCAAAAACATCGTAGGGGTCATAGTGTCGATGCACAGACTGTGCGCCGCGCGGTGTTGCAAAAGCATTTACAAAAATATCACAATTAAAAATTTTCTTGAAACACTCCCTGATTACCTGAATCCGCTCATCCAGATCCTCTAGGGCAAAAAACAGAACAGAACCACCACCTCTGAAAAAATCCTCACACCGCTCCGTATCCCAATCCCCACTTGAGTTTCTCATGATTTGTTGGATGCCGGAGTGATTCAACTCCTGAGAGTGATTTTCATCTACAGCTTGAAAAAACTTCATTTGTTCGGGCTTAGTACACTTTTTAATAACATCAATAAAAGAGTTATAAGCGAACAACTTTGATAACTGTGTTGG
Organism: Pseudomonadota bacterium; assembly: GCA_027491115.1. Classification (GTDB taxonomy): domain Bacteria; phylum Bdellovibrionota; class UBA1018; order UBA1018; family CAIMNF01; genus CAIMNF01. Next base: position 42,628 of record JAIXWV010000035.1, on the reverse strand, counting down.
TTCCTGACTCCAGGTTGCTACATTCTTCTGGAACACATCTGAAAAAAACTCATGGGTTTTCATGGGAGAAATCAATTCCTCCAATATCTTTGACTCTTGAAAACTACTCAGGACCAGTTTCTTAAATGGATCCATACCAATAAAAACCCTCAATTCTTAACAGACACTTGACTGGTGCCACTGCTTGAATCTATCTCACTGGGCCATTCTCGTCCATGATTTCAAAGGCACCATTATTAAGAGGTGGGATGTAATCTACTCACAGGAATTTAACGATCAATGAATTCATTATCTGCGATAAAAAATAATGCCCACAGCAGACGGACTATCAAGGAAGCTGATCGCCAAGAGAATCCCAAGATTCATGACTTACATCTTTAGCTATGCGAATCAATCCAGTGCGTTCTTTGGCAATAAAAAAAATATTGGGGCCTGTGCAATTGAAACTAATTTTGGAGCACTTCTAAATTCCTTGATGAAACTCTTTCCAGTTTACCTAATGGCCCTAAATGATTCTATTTGTTTGATTGAGGTGCTCCAGATCCAAACTATCGGTCTCTAAATTAAAAACAGCTAACGTTTCTTCTTTGGTAAAAAGTGGCGATTTTTTGCAAAAACCCAGTATCCCACCTTAGCCAAGCCATACACCCCGGGGAGCTGAATCAGTTGACTCCCGATCGCATAGCGCGGGATCTTGCTCCAGATGTAGGCAAAGGCATCGACGCCAATCCTGATCTCGCCTTGTTCGGTCTGAATGTGCATGTGGCGGTTCACCGCCTCGGCATCGAGCCCATAACCTGCCGCCGCGAAGCCGGGCGCGCTGATGTCCACAAGTTCGAACACCTCGGGCATGATGCGCGAGTAGTGGGAGATCTCGTAGTCACACACGATGCAGTTTCCATCGAAAAATACTTTCACCTTGTTCTGAGCCATGAGCCCTCCCGGATTTGCTTGCTGAAAGCATACCACAAAATGCTAGAATTTGACCTGAATGCTCTCGCGACTCGTCGACCTGCATGATGCCTGTGTGATCTGGATGTGTGGAATCATCTGGGTGGTGCAGTTGCTCCTCTACCCGAACTTTCGATCGGTTCCTGATGGCGACTTCATCCTCCACCACGCCTCACACAGCTTCCGAATCAGCCTGCTCGTGTGGCCCATGTTTGTGGAGCTTCTGATCTGTGTTTGCATCATGACCACTCCCGCCCGAAACCTCGGGTGGTTGATCCAGCTTGCGGGGATTCTCCTCATCTTTGGGGCGACTGCGTTTTTGTCGATTCCGGAGCACAACCTTCTCGGAAACGGCAAAAATCTAGAGGCAATCGAGCGCCTGATCCGCACCAATTGGGTCCGGACATTCACCTGGACGGTGCTCCTGGCCGGAGTCTTGTCTCGTAGGCTCATATAGGTCATAATTAAGGTGTGTTGAAACTCCCTGAACTGACCAGTCGCGAGCAGACTTACGGATCCATCATCCTGATCCTGACGGCGTTCATTTATTACAAGTATTACGGTCACCTCAACTTCAACGATCCCTCCCCTTTCACGACCAAAGGCCCAATTCCTGACGACTATGGCATCACTATCACTGGGTTTGAAGGGCATACGACTCGGTTTTTTGTGCTCCACGGATTCCCGTTTTTTTTAGCCACTGTTCTATTTAAGGAATGGCGGATGACGCAATCCTTTGTCTTATCGGCCGGAATCTGGATCGCAGTGTTCCTGTACTGCGCCACATTCAGATTCGATGAGTTCCTCCGGATTCATCCTGATGCCTACCAGTGCGGGGGGACTCTAGTGAGCTGCTACCCCTTGATTGGGGTGAGCGTGGTATTCGGAACACTTGCCGGACTCATGGCCCGTAGACTAATAAAAACTACTGAATCAAATTAACTGAAACCATGAGCAGTCAAAACACACAGTGGCCGGTCGAATTCCCTGAAACCCTCGGCAAAGTCACCGCATTTGCGGCCAGGCACTTTCACACAGAGGTGAGAAAGGGTACCTCTGTTCCCTACCTCTCGCACCTCCTCTCGGTCGCGGGACTTGCCATGGAAATCGGTGCAGGACCCGAGGGCGTGCTCGCAGCCGTGCTCCACGACGTGCTCGAAGACCAGCCGGTTTCGGCCTCTGAGATCGAAGCCCTGGCAGGCGCCGAAGTGGCCAGAATCGTCCTCAACTGCTCGGATTCACAAAAAACAGACGGCCCCAAAGCCCCTTGGAAAGTGCGCAAGCTCCGCGCCATCGAGAAGATCCGGGGACTCGACCTGAAATCCCTCCAGGTGATCTTGGCCGACAAACTCCACAATTCTCGTTGCATCGTTCGCGATCTGGAAACAGCCGGTGTCCAGAACACCTTCTCGCGCTTCTCCGCTCCCGCCACCGAAGTCGCCTGGTACTACCGAGAGCTAGCCCTTCTGTTTGAAACTCACCCTGATCTAGGGGGCATTCCAGAGGCTCAAGAGCTCCTGAAGAACGCAAAATGGATCGAAAAAATGAGCTCCGGCGCCTGACAAAATATATTTCGTAGAGAAATCGCGGCGCCAACGGCTTGACGTGAAAAAATCCCATATTTACTTGATCTTGCAAAACGCCAACTCCCGAACAGGTCATTCCGGACACTCTGATGATTCAGGCTACTGGCCGATATACTTATGGATGGATCAACACCGGGAGTATGAGTCGTGAAGTGGAACGTTTGGGTGACGACAGTCCGCCTGATTTTGTTGGCTGGGGCTTTGGCCTCAAGTGTGACTGCGTGCTCGAAGCGTGAAAAGGTTTCTGCGAAGTCTCTGGCCAAAGGTAACTCCAACTCATCTGCTGGAAGCGCATTCACCATTTCACTCCCTGCAACAAACCCCTTCTCTTCGGCCGATTCGAACGTTCAACTCAAAGGAACCTGCGTGACGGGTTCGACGGTCGAACTCTCAGGACCTGCCTCAGAAACACTCGCTTGCCAGAACGGAATTTTTGCCTTCCTGGTGAGCCAAACCACCGATGGCACTTACACCTACACCCTCACTCAAACCGTAACCGAAGCGAACACCACTACGACCAAAAGCTTTCAGTGGATTCGCAATACTTCTCTCCCCCCGACCCCGGTGATCACCACTCCTCTAGTGAACCCGGTTTACTCGAACACTAACATGATGATGCTCGAAGGAAGTTGCGTGGCCGGAAACCAGGTTCAAGTTTCTGGAGATCTCTCAGCCACCACCAATTGCTCATCATTGGGCCGGTTCACTGCCATGGTGGCCACCACGACCGACAACACCTACCAGCTCGACGTCAAACAAAAAAACCCGCTCGGTGTTTTCTCAGCTGCGGCAACGATCGTTTGGCAAAGGGATACCGTGGCCCCTGGGGCATTGGTGTTGGTGTCGCCCACTGGCGATCCGATTCAAAACAGTCTCAGTACCCTCTCGCTGAATGGCACCTGCGAAGATGGCGCCATGGTGAACCTGAGCGGCGACCTGACTGGCACCACCCTTTGCTCGGGTGGAAATTTCACCTTACCGGTGAGCGCCAGCACAGACGGGACTTATGTGCTCGGGTTGAAGCAAACCGATCTCGCGGGAAATTCATCGGCCGAGCTGACCCGGACCTGGATCCGTTCGACCACCGTTCCGAGCGCTCCAGTCATCACGAGCCCGATCGCTCAACCCCACTTGACCAACCAGAACTCGGTCCTGGTGCAGGGAACCTGCGATACCGGAAATCAGGTAATTTACTCGGGAGCTTCAAATGGAACCGTCAACTGTAACTCGGGAACCTTCACTGCCGGGCTCAGCGGATCGACAGACGGCCTCCGGACTTACTCCTTTATCCAGAAGAATTCGGCGGGCCTGAACTCACCGGCAACCTCGTTTTCGTGGGAGCGGGACACGGTGGCACCTCAGGCTGTGGTCATTGTGGGTCCGGGGGTTTCTCCTTACACCACGTCCGGAAATTCAGTCATTTTGAGTGGTTCATGCGAAACCGGTGCTGCAGTCCAGATTTCTGGGGATTTCACCTCCAGCACGCCTTGTGCGACCGGTCAGTTCAGCTTCACGCTCTCTGGTACCACGGACGCTACCCGAACTTACACCCTCAAACAGGTCGATGCTGCGGCTAACCCCTCTGCTTCGGTCTCTTGGAGTTGGATCAGAAACTCAAGTGTACCGGAGACCCCTTCATTGAGCGTTCCGCTCCATAATCCTCACTACTCAAATCAAACGTCTGTACAACTCTCTGGGACTTGCGTCTCGGGAAATACAGTAAGAGTTGAAGGAGGGAACGGAGTTGAAGGAACCACCACTTGCGCGCAGAACAGCTTTACCCTAAATGTTACTCGGCCCGACGACGGCACCTTCAACTTCGACCTCTACCAGAGATCCACCACAGGTATCGACTCCTCGAATCTGGCTTTCGAGTGGACTCTCGATCGAGTCGCTCCGACCATCCCGACTCTGAATTCACCGGCCACTTCTCCATTTACCAGCAACGGGAATTCAGTCGTCGTTGCCGGAGACTGCGAAGACGAAGCCCTTGTCACCCTTGATGGCGACTCTCAACAGCAAGTCGCTTGCTCCCAGGGGCACTTCTCATTCACTGTGGGGGCAACTACAGACGGTCTCAAGAACCTGCTCATCTCCCAAACCGATTTGGCAGGAAACACCTCCCCTCAAGCCAACCAGATCTGGATTCGGGACACCGTTGCCCCATTGCAGGTGACCCTTCAAAATCCAACGACCAACCCGTTCACTTCGGGTGACACCTTCCTCGCTCTCACCGGAACATGCGAAACGGGCGCCACGGTCGCCCTGATCACACTTCCAGCAAACAGCTCGACCACCCTGCCTTGTTCACCGACCGGATCCTTCTCATTCCCGATTTCGCAACCCGGCAATGGCATATACAGTTACGTTTTGAAGCAACAGGATGTGGCGGGAAATGCATCGGCAGACCTGACCTTTGAGTGGACGGTCGACATGACCATTCCATCCACCCCGATCATCCTGAGCCCCAACATTTCGCCTGTCTATACCAACACCCGCACCCTCACATTGAATCTCTCCTGCAGCACATTCTCTCCATTGCCGGGCGAGTTGGCCCTGAGTGGCGATATTGTCAGCTCTGAAGTGACGAGCCCTGCGGGATCACTGACAGCACCTTGCTCAGGCAACGCCGCACAATTCCAACTCAATAAAACTGCTGACGGGTCATTCTCCATCCTCGTAGACCAGACCAATCCCAATACGGGTATCAGCTCGGCTCCTGCATCCCTTCTTTGGATCGTGGATACTGTCGCTCCGTCGGCACCCGTCTTGATCTCGCCGACTACTAATCCTTTTGTCGCGCCGGGAGACCTGAATATCCAAGGCACCTGTGAAACGGGCACCACTTTGAAGCTCGAAGGGGCTGTACAACAAACAGAGACTTGCACTAATGGAACTTTCCATTGGACGATCACACACCTTCTTGACGGGGAGTATGACTTCCAGATTTCCCAAACAGACCTTGCATTGAACGTCTCGCCTGTCGTGAATTTGCATTGGACACGCGATATCAATGCAGTAAGCCCACCGGTGATTCAAATTCCATCGTCCAATCCGTACACCAGCAACCAAACCACATTGACCCTCTCAGGGTCTTGCGGGGCTGGAAACTTGATCACCCTTTCGGGAGCCCAATCCGGCACCACTGTCTGCGGATCAGGAGGGGGATTTTCGTTCACATTGGCTCCAGGCTCGGACGGAACCCGTACTTACTCGCTGACCCAAACCCTGAACGGTGTCGAGTCTTCACCCGTTGAATTCCAATGGACGAGGGACACCGTGGCTCCTCTGGTTCAGATCACGGCCAATCCGCCCGCAATCAATTACTCGAACAACTCCACATTCAGTTTCATTGCCAACGAGACTGTCTCGGGATTCGAATGCAAGCTCGACACTGGAGCCTTTGGATCATGTAGTTCACCAAGAACTCTCGCCATTGCAAATGGGATGCATACCTACAGTATTCGGGCCACCGACCTGGCAGGCAATATTAGCCTAGCTCAATCCGTCACCTGGGAACAAAAAGCTCACAACACGATCGCTCTTTACCACTTTGATTCGTCTGGCACTCTCACAACGGACAGTGGCAACTACCTGAACCACTTGTCCAATGCCTCTTCCGTAGCATCAACCACCAGCGGCCAATTCTCTGGAGGGGCAGTATTTCCATCCTCAACGCCTAGATTCATGAACGTTTCGCAAAACCCAACGCTCGATTTGGGAACCGCCAATCTGACTATTGAAGGGTTCTTCAAGTTGAATACGCTTGGCACCAGCGGACACTATTACACTCTCGTGTCGAAATCGATTTCAAACACCAATTTAAGCTACCAGGTGAGATTGAGAAGAGGATCTTCGTCCAGGTATTACATCGACTTTCTGACCATTCTGAATGGAGCTACCAATGTCACCACTGCAACGAGCAATATCCTGAGCACTTCATCGTACATGGGAACTTGGGCTTATTTCGGAATTGTGTATACGCAAGGTAAAGTCTCGATCTTTACGGGCACGAACCCCGGTCAAGCGACTTCAGGGGTAATCCGGACCATAGGGACTACATCCTCCACATTAAAGACCACGAACTCTGAATTGCGACTCGGATTCGGGGTGACGGCAACCAACGCAAGACCCCTCAATGGGACACTGGACGAGATACGCATTTCTCAAACAGTCCGCAATATTTCTGTGATGCCAAGTGCCGCATTCAGTCCAGATTGATCCGTGATCTGTGGCAAAATCCGACACCCTGTATGCACAGTGTTGCAAAACTCTTGACTCCTGAAATTTGCGACCAAAAAAAGCTAAAAATGCCGGATTCCTTTTTGCTTTGACCTGGACCCATTCTAAACTGGAAATATGCAACTCCTCGCCTTACTGGCTTCCATCACCTTCCTCTTCTCGGCTTGTTCTTCTGCACCGGAGATCAAGAAAGAAGGAATCCCCGATTGGGTCAACCGTCCCGAAACCCTCTATCCCCAAACCCGTTTTCTCTCCGCTGTCGGAGGTGGAAGAAACAGAGAAGAGGCTATCCAAGATGCCAAGCGCCAGCTGGCCGAAAGCTTCGTGGTGAAGGTACAGAGCCAAAGCAAGATCACGGCCCAGTCTTCACTCAACCAGAATACACAAGGGATGGTCTCGGGTGATTCCAACCAGAACATGGCTAAAGAGGTGACTTTTGAAACCTCGACTCATCTTCGGGGAGCCGAAGTGAAGGAAGTCGCATCCGTCGGGAATATCACCTATGCCTTGATCGCCCTCGACAAACTTTCCGCCCGATCCGGGCTCCTGATGGAGGCGAATCGAATTCAGTCCTCACTGAATCTGGAACTCGACTCGCTTGAAGAGCGCTTCTCAAACACAAGCTTCAACAAGGCAAAGGAACTCTACGGAAGCCTGGAGACCCTGCACTCAGAAGCAGCAGTCCTCGGAATGAGTGCCCTTTTCGAAACCTCGCCTTCCCGGACCCGACTCGACCGCATCGAGAATGGCATGCGGGGTAGGAATGCAAAGAAAGCATTTGTGGTGGAGGTGAAGCCGGGCGACGCAGGGTTTGCCAAAGATCTTGAGTCCTGCATCAATGACCGTGGGGGGCAGGTTTACGAAGCCGGAAAGGGCGAAGGATCGGTGAACAGGATCGAGATTTCGATCACCGAACGTCCTCAGCACATGGCCACCGAGGGGTGGACCAAGATTCGCTTCGATCTTTCAGCCTCCATCATCGAGTCCTCTGGCCGGAAGTTTCAAGCCAAGGTCAGCGAAACCGAAACCGCCCGGAGCAGAGCGGCGGTTTTCGAAGCTGTTTCGGACAAGCTCGCCAAAAGTCTATGTGACCAAGTATTCAACCGTATCGGGGAAATGACCCCTTAATCTGAAAGGAACCGCCATGAAAAAGACACTGATCACCCTCTCTCTCTCCTCCGTTCTGTATGCCTGTGGGGGCGCACCTGTAAAAGAAGTCACTGTGGAGGCTCCGCAGTTCAAAGTGACCGACGCAGCCCCGGGTGGCCGTGAAGCCTGGCTCGACAACCCGAACTTCTGGGCAAAAAAAGAGGGTCTGGATACCGAAAAGTTCTACTACTACGTCGGTGAATCCCAAGGCGCTGACAAGCGGATGACTTGCGAAAAAGCAAACGCCGACGCGATTGACGATATCGCCAAGCAAGTGAGCTCATTCGTGGACACCACCATTGCCCGAGCGAGTACGGACTCCACCGGGAGCGACTCGAACGGCGTCAGCTCGGTTTCTGCGAGCCAGACCGAAACCTCGAAGATCTCCTCTCAGCTTTCCAAAGCCCTTGTGTCAGGAGTGGAGAAGAATAAACAGTACTGGGAACAGCGCGACTTCTCCCAGAGCGGTGGCGCCAAGTCGATTTTTTACTGCTGGGTTCTCGCCAAAGTCAGCAAAAAGCAGGTGGATGACATGATCACCCGTGCACAGACTCTCCGTTTCAAGAACGATCCGGCCCTGAAAGCCAAGGTCGAAGGCAAGATTGAAGACATCAAAAAAGAATACAATCAATACATGGAAGCCCGCTGATCCACGGGCCCGAGAAAGGTTGAACCATGAAAACCACCCATATCCTGATTCCTCTGACTCTCACTCTCCTGGCCCTGAACCCCGCTTGTTCGAGCTTCAAGGCCGAGCGGGTCGATGACTCCAAAGCTGACGAAAAAGCCATGGAGATCACCGACAACTGGGTGGACGGCGACACCATCCGGGTGATCGACGGCTCCATGAAGCAGGTCTACGCCCACAAGCGCTTCAACGAGTTTTCACTCAAATACGCAGGGAAGCGGATCAAACTGTTCGTCGGAGAAATCCGGAACAACACCTCGGAAGCGTATTTTCCGGTGAAGGACCTCGAGGACGCCCTTCTCGAGAAGCTCTCGAATTCGGAGCAATTCACCTTAATCGACGCATCGAGGCGTGATGCGCTCCTAAAGGAAATCACCTATCAGAATGACGGGATGGTGGATCCGACTCAGGCCAAGAAGGTGGGAAAACAGTCCGGTGCGGATGCCATGATTTTCGGTGACATCAACATGAAACCCGAAACCCGGAACGGCAAGACCATCAAGACGTATACTGTGAACATCCGTCTGACCGACATTCAAAGCGCGGAAGAGGTCTGTCGGGTACGTGAAAAAATCAACAAGTACAGTGAGGGTGGCGGGAAGTGGTGAGAGCGGCCTCTCTCCTGTTGATCCTCTGGCTCACCGGTTGCGCCGGAGGGGACCAGCTCAGGATCAAGGACGCGAGGAATGCGTTTCTCGAACGCGATTTCGTCAAAGCTGAAGCGTCACTCTACACGGCCGAAGTGCTGAAAAGAAGTGAAAGCAGGCTTCAGCACTTTTTGATGCTTTCTTCGATCGCCTTCTCGAGCGGACAGTACGAGAAGGCGATTTATTTTTTGAGCAAAAGTCGGGAAGTTTCGAACAGCGTCCGATCGGATCAAGGGGCCTTCTCTTGGTATGACAGGGCCTACGGCGGAAACCCCATCGAGTACTCCTATCTGCATCAGTACCTGGTCCTGGCGTACACCCTCCTCGCAGATGAGGGAAAAACCGCAGCCTGGGAAACTCCTGAAATCAAAGACGAGAAAGGTCGAATTCAGGTTCAAGCCGAGCAGCATCCTGCGCGGACTTTTTCTCAGAAGGAAATCGCTGATCTCAGAATCAAGGCCCGCGCCGAGCTTCTGGCGTGGGACAGCCATCTTGAAAACCTGAAGCGGTCCTACGGTCATGCAGATTACTATCAAGAAGACACCTGGGCCCGGATCCTCGCCTCCTACCTGCATGGCCGCTCCCCCCAGGCTTCTGAAAAAAAGACGGCACGGATTCTTTTGGAGCAGTCGCTCAAGATTCTGGAAAAAGAACAGGCCAGGGTGAAGGGTTTGAACCATTCTTCTGAATCCATCCGGAACCTGACGTCTGGGCTCGAAAAACAGCTCGGCCAAGAAGGCGAAGAAGGCACACTCGTCCTGGTACAGGGCGGGGTGATCAGCCCCTACAAAGCACAGAACACCTACATCGGCCTTTCCACTCTGTTTCAGGGCATTGAGGACCCGCTCCTACGCGCTCAGATGGAGGACATCGGCTTCCGAATTCTCCTGCATTACGCGCCCGAGTTCGGGCTCGTGGCTTTCACCGGAGCCATGGCAGGAGCCATTTCCAGTGATGCCGAAGACGGCCCCCGGCACCTGACAGACGCCGCTGATCGTGGCTTGGGCTTCCTGATTTCAACCCCCTCCCTGCCCACTCCGCCAAGAGACCTGCACCTCACACTCGAACTCAAATCATCAGACGGGCAAGTGCAGGAGTTCCCCCTGGCACTGGTCGCCCCCTTGCATGAGCTTTTGCACACGGAGCTCAAGGCCCGGAGGAACAAGGAATTTGCCGGCAAGGCTCTCAAGATCGGACTTCAGTACCTCGCGATCCTGATTCCCGCCATCAAAGCCTACCAGTCCGCCGATGGAGAGGGGGCTGGACTGAAAAAACTCGCCATCCTGGCGGGTTATTTCATCGCAAAACGGGCCATCGATGCGGCGAATGCACCCGATCTCCGCTCGTGGAATCTCCTCCCACAAGTGTTGGCCTCTACTCATGTTGACTCTCTCAAAGGAGTGTTCGAACTGAAGGTGAAGGCGGAATCATCTCAAGGCCGGATCGAGCGGAACTTCGGAACACGAACGCTTCCCACAGGAACCTCAAAGCTTCTGTTCCTGGACCTTGGAAAACTGCCTTAAAGCTTGTAACGAATCCAAAGATCGCCGTTCAATACGGGACGGGTGCCGGTCACGGTCGGAATGGCATCAGCGGCGTTTTCAAACAGCGGAGACGGACGTCGGCCATTTCCGACAGAAACCCCCGACCCGACTTCGATGTTCCGACCCACACGCTTCAGCCACTCGATGCCGGCCTCTCCATAAGGAAGGGAATCGTAGTAGGGATCTTGAATACGATTTTTCAACATCTTCGATGTCTCGAGCACCACGGCAAACTCCCCCATGGTTTCTGAGGGAATCGCCGCACGGAGAACGCCTTTGACCCCCTCGGCACTCATCCCGCTGATTCCGTCAAAGAGGTAATAATCTCCCCGGAAATAGAGGTAAGCATTCCGTCCGTCATTCCGACCATCGATCACCACGCTGACCTGGTCGTAGACTGTTTTCAGCGCATAACCGGGTTCCAACATCGACTTAGGCAGGAGCTGGAGTGACCGGGCGACCTCGACCAAGAAAGACGGGATGAAGGTCTGATAAGTCAGCTGGGGCCTGATTTGGTGGGAATAAGGAGCATTCATCGGACCACCGGTGTTCTCGACAGTGGAACCTTCTACGATCAGAGAGCCGGTCAAGCGATCGATCTTGGCATAACCTTTGAGCCCGAAGCGGGCCATGTTGCTTTGATGGATCGGTTCCCCACTCGAACTCGGGAGCTGCGCCAGGTAAAGCGGATTTTGGAACAGGATCCGCCCCCCCATGGCTGTTGCATTCAGACCCACCTCACTGATGATCGGATTGTCGAGCAGGATCTTCGTATCGATGCCTCCTGCTACGCCGAACATATCGAGGCGGTATTGCCCCTCCTCGGCCTGATAATCCGAGTGCAGATAAAAACCCTTGGCCCTGAATATCGAATCCTTGCTGCTCGAGAGCGCCAACTGGAAAGTCCGCTCGTTCCGACCCACATTGAGCGACACCATGGATCGCTGATCGAGCCGGGAAGCATCCTTCATGTGTCTCGTGATCCAGCGTGTGGGACTGGGTGTGTAGGCCCGGACTCCCGCCTTGGTGCCGATGTAAGTGATCTCGGTCAAGACACCTTCCACAGAGGTTGCGATGTCGAGGGCTTCGAGCATGGTGCTCCTGCCCGTGTTGATGATCCGGTAGTAGTCCTGGATCAGGTATTCGCCGGTGGCCGGATCCTGGTAATAGGACACCTGATGCCGGGTCTCGTCGTCGATTGCAAAATTGAACATGCCAGTATTCTTGAAACCGAGCGCCTCGGCATATTCAGAAATATACGCATGGATATCCCGACAAACCCCGCCCTTGGCACCCCCGTTTTGGGCATTGAAGAACAACTGGTCGAGCGGAGTCTCGCCACTCGGAAGAGTCTGATCGTACCCTTTACCGAGCTTTTCTCCGGCCATGGACAATAACAGGAGTTTTTCGTCTTTTTTCAGGGTGGCAGAAATACTCTCCAAATACTGGATCGAATCCCTGAAGCTCCTCGGCGGGCGGGTCCAAGGCTGGGCCGAAATCCCGAAAGAGGTCGAGGAGATCTCGGAAATGCGCCTCAAGTTGGGAGCATTGGCATTCTCGACCACCGGGTTGTGCACGGTGACCTGCACCCCTCCCGTACCGACATTGGCATCGTACACAAAAGTCGCATCGAGCAACTCAGGCCCCGGAAGACCGTCATCGCGACCGTCGCCGTCGACCCCGGACTCGACCGTGCCCTTCGGAACATCTTTGACCCCACGGGCGTAAGGGAGTGTGACCACCAAAACTATCCCCATCGAGGCCACAGTCGATTTGAGAGCTTTCCTGAACATCCCCCGTGAGGATGTCACAAAGCAAATGTATTGAAAACCGTTCTCTGGTTGATATCCTGAGCCAGTGAGACGCATGCTGGCATTCATTGCTATTCTACTTTTCTCGGTGCCTGTCTGGGCCGAACCCAAAATTCAGGCCGGAGGGATGTACAGCCCGAAGGTGATGGCGGATCGAATCCTCGGTCAGAAGAAGTCGGAAACACACTGTGATTTTCCTGGCTTGAACGGATCATTGGCAAAATATGCGTTTGAGGCGTCCATCCGATGCGAGTACACCTGCGAGGGGCAAGCAGCCCCTATGGCAAGCACGGTCACCGGGACATTCAATCCCGAAGAGCAGGGACTGATGCCTGGAGACGGACACCACCCTCCCTCCTTCATCACGCCGAGCTCGCTTGGATCCATTTTTTCAGCCTGGGCAGAGAGAGAATGTTTGAATCAGGCCGAAAAAAAATGTTCGGATCTGAGCCGGATCAAAGGGTCGCGTTTCATTTCTGCATCATCCGGTGATTGGTCGATGGACGAGGTACCAAGCTGTTCTTCGAAAAAAATCGTGAGATCTCCGTATGATTCGAAGTACAAGCTGGCCCGGAAATCACAAACCGGGCTCATGCTGCCTTCAAGCTCCAGCCATCCCCAGCCGCTGGCACCGGGAACCCATCAGGAGCCGGTCGATTGTTCCACCAAGATTACCGGTAAAGCTTGTTTTGGTGATTGTGTCCTGCCCGAAAGCGAAACAGAGGGCAAAATCCCATTGACCTTGATGACTGATCATCCGTATGCGACGGAAGAAAAATCCATTTGTGCAGTTGACCTGGTGAAGTCTTTTTCAGAGAAAAAAATAAGCCAAGCCGCAGCCCAAGTCCTTTGCCGCGAATACTTCGCACGTCGACTTCTTTACACCAAATCGATGGGCACCTCTTGTGCGGCATTCCGGTTTGATGCGGACTGCTCTCAGGTGATCAAAGCCCTGATTCACGCAAAGTGAGCAGGTGAATCCCCTTCATGGTGGGATGGTTCTCGAAATTCTTCAAATATTTCAGCAGACTCACATCCATGACCTTTTTTTCGCCCCCCACACTTGCGTGGCGGAGTCGGACACCCTCGGGGGTTCGGAAGACCAAACCCTGATGCGAGACATTCATGTGCGTCCCGATGGAAGCGGTCAGATCCCAATTCGGTCTGACAAAATTGATGATGGCGCCATCTGGAATGCGCCGGAGCAAAGCAGGCTCCTTGAGCAACCGGGCGATTGGAATGTAAAAAAGGGTCGCTTTTTCGGGTGAGTACCGGTCACCCAGACGCTGAAGCTCGATTCCACGCTCCGCGCGCTCGGAGCTCGAAAGACCGGGGATTTGAATCAATCCGGGGCCCGATTTCCTGAGCCATCCCCCGACATCGATGTTCGCTTCTGCCAATGCCTGCTCTTCAACGGGTATCACTTTGGAATTGGCCTCGTCGAACATCCCGTTCGAGAGATTGTTCGGAATCCACTGAAGACTCGGAAAATGATTCCGCCTCAGAAACTCCACCTCACCCCCCTGGTAGCGGATGCGATTCATGGAGTTCTCAAAGGCATCCACATTATTTGAGAGGGCAAGCGAGACCACGGTTTCGACAAAAGTGGTGCAATCGAAAGTGTCAAAGCGATAGAGAGGATCTTGATCGTACCGGCCGGAAACACCTTCACCGAGAGGGCCGGTGGACCCGTAGGGAAGTCCCAGGAACTCGGAGGAGAAAGCACTCAACCGGGCGCTGATAGTCTCTGAATGATGGTGCTTGGCGAGGAGTGTGGCCGCCTCTTCCCGTGGCTCCGCAAACACGGTAAATCCGTGAAATGCCCACACCACGATCAGAACCCGAATTAGCCAAACCATGACCGGAAATTGCCCTGATTTCCGCACCCTGTCAAGACTGTTGGAAACCCCAAATCTCCATTACAGTTAACACCACCCCTACACTGACAGCCGCAGCCCCAAGAATCATGATCGGGACCCCGTGATTGACCCGGGAAAGCACCTCTTGCTGGGTCCCGTCAGCCAGAATCAAGGGATGGACCGCGTCCCGCATCAATCCGCCCGAAGACTTCACCTTGCGCTCTGGAACCTGGTTCCCCGGAGTTCGAATCACCACCTCTGGCTCATTTTGACGGGTCCTGAAATTCCCGATCACCAGCAATTCCTCATCGAGAGTCACCTTCTCTTCCGTCACCCGCCACTCACCGGAGCTCATCGCACCCGGAGATGAAATCTTTCCGACTGAATCCGCCAAAAAAGTACGCTTCCGGATCGGATCGATCAAGTCCCACTGGCGAATCTCGCGCTTCAAATGCAGCTCCGCTCCCTTGACCATCACGTGAGCCACCCCGGTGGTGTCTTCGATCAGAAAACGTTCACCCAACTCATAGGTCCAGCGGGTCTCCCAACGAGAGTTCTTTCCGTTTGAGCGATACTCCTCGATCGTCACCCTGGAATAAAGAGTGGGTAGCCCGTCCACAGAGGTGAAGACTTTACCACCATAAGGTCGGGCCTTTCCTTCAAACTCCACGAGCCCTTGTGCGGCCTGGGCAATACGACTCGTGGGAAGATCCTCGATCTTCCTGCGAATCCTGAACTTCCGGTATCCCCGGATCATCAGGGCACCGCCGGTGATCAGACCGAACACGGCAAACTGCAACAAGTTGTCTTTGGCCACAGTTCAGTTTCCGAGATTCATTTTCAGGTTGGGGCGTGACTTTTCCTGCTCGGTCACCTGAAAGAGGACCCTCTCCTGGAGAGTCATGAATGAACGGAACAGGATCTCCGGAAACTGTGCAATCCGGGTGTTCCAGTTGGTGACCGCCTCATTGTAAACTTCGCGCCGGTCGGTGAGCTGTTCCTCGAGCGAACTCAAGCGGTTCTGAAGATGCGTGAAGTTGGAATTGGACTTGAGCTCCGGGTAGGCTTCTCCGATGGCAAACACCCCTCTCAGCGCAAGAGACATCTCCTGAGAAGCGCCCACCTTCTCGTCCGGGCTCCGCGCTGATCCGTATCGTGCACGGGCATCCATCACCTTCTGAATCACGGATTTTTCATACTGGGCAGCCTGTTCCAAAACCTGAACCAATTGGGGAATTTCATCATACCGTTGCTTGAGCACCACATCGATATTGGCCCATGCCCGATCCACCTGATTCTTGAGAGCCACGATCCCGTTATATACGGAGATCACCACCGTAACAAAAATCCCGACCACCAAAATCAAAAACACAGCTACGCCGATCCAGATCATGAGCTCTCCTTTTCAGGGTACCGTTTCAGTATAACTCCCGAAAAATTTAGCCTCAACTGTCTTGATTGACACAGTACCCATGCCATTAAATTCGAGTATTCTAAGTCTCATGCTCTCGGTGCGAGGCAGACTCGCCATCGCGTTTTCGCTTTTGATTCCATTACCCCTGTTCGCCAGCCCCGTCAGCTGTCCCGAGGGGTCCGTCCATGTCGAGGAAACATCCGAAACCGGAGCCGTCGGAGAGTGGTGCGAAAAAGACGGACTCCGTCATGGCCCCTATGTTCTGCGGGAAGAGGGGGTCTTGACCCGGTCCGGAGAATTCAATCACGGGAAAATGAATGGACTCTGGAAACGTTATTCGAAAAGCGGAGCGGTCTTGGACGAGGGTACTTGGACTGATAACCAACCCGACGGTGTCTGGACCTTTTTCGATCCCGACGGGAAGGTATTGAATCGAATCACTTTCATTCGCGGAGATCGTGTCGATAACGAATCTCCACGATGGATCTTGAAAAGAGGACAGGCTCTTGGCGCCGGTGTGTTCCAGAAATCCGGTGGACAGGTCGGAACCGGGTTCTTCAGCTACTCACCGGGGTATCGGCGTGGTGAGTTCACAGAATGGGTGGGCGCTTTGTCATGGGGCGGACTGAAATCCCGCGATTCGGTCAAACCCGTGGTCTGGGTCATTTCGGCATCTGCAGGAATGAGACTGAGATTGAAGAATTTCGATCGATTCCGTGTTGAACCCAGGGTCGGCGTTCACAGCTGGCTCGGTTCTGCCACTGCCCCTTCCTTCCATCTCGACACAGGCTACGATTTTTATCGGGGAAAAGCCGCTGTGGTGGCCGGGCTCGAACAGGTGAACTTCAAAGTGAATCCGACGACCCTGCTCAAGGTGGGACTCGAGTACCGGTTCGGCGAATGATCAACGTGATGGCCGGTGCGAAAAAAGGGTCGGGAATTTTCGACAGAGAATTCTGTCGTATTTCTCTGTCTTGCCAGAACCGCGGGTATCGAGCCACTCATCGATCGACTCTGGATGGATCACGAGCGGCGTTCGATCATGACCCGCCGCGAGCACCTCCGGGTTCGGGTCATCTGTGATCAGACCAAATGAGTCCAACGGAAAAGGTCCCACTTCGTTCCGGTCATACAAACACGGAACCAACAGGTCCTTTTCGAGTTCCTCACGGAACTCCAAAATCATTGAGTCTCCGTCAGGCGTTTCTACATGCTCGTAGAACCGTCTCATCACCAACAATCCATGATTCTTTCCGTATAGATTCTTCCACCAACGGACCTCGTGCAGTCGGTCCCTCCGGACGTTGTAAGTGCCGTTGAATTTACGGTCGAAGATCTCGGTTTCGCCTGATGGACGCAATTGGTATCGAAATGGCCGGATCCAGCGCTTCCCCTCGTGCGACACAATCAGCGGTGCGAATACACCCGGGAAAATCCGCTCGGTCTCTGGTGCTTGCCGTCCCAGCTCATCGATTCGCTCCCGGATCTGATTCACCTTGTTTTTGGCAATTCGGGCTTCGTTGATGAGCGACTTGGTCTCTTTTTCGGCCAATTGGGAACTGGCACGAGCGAGACGCTCCTCCTGCGAGGCCAAGTCCGCAAGGAGTTTTGCTTTTTGGCGAGCCATCAGACTCTCCAAACGCCCTTGAACGATGGCCCGACGATCAGGGACCTCGGACAAGACGAAACTCTCAAGGCCTTTCAATAACTTAAGCTTATTGGTCTTCTCCTGCTCCTCATAAAGACCCTCGAAAGCACTCAGGTCCACCCGCGCCTGGTAGCGGAGAGACAACTCCCGGACCGATGATTCGATCATTGCTGAATAACACATTGAACTCTGAACTTCGGGATGCTATTACACAGGGAGTAAAAATGAAAGTCATCACCGCTCTCATTTGTTTGGCTCTCGGGATTGCCCTCACTGCGAACGCTGCTGAGCCTTGGCCTCGTATCCCAAATTCCAGACTCACTCCGGGATCCATGTGCAAAACCCCCAGTGAATACCGGTACCCTGAGCGCATCGCTTATTGTGCACGTGCGGTAAAGTCCGAGAGGAAAGACCAAGTAGTTGCTCTCTATGACCGCACCCTGGGCACAAGAATTGCGCAGCAAGGAAGAAGAAACTTCAAGATCGACCACCTGATTCCCCTCTGTATGGGCGGGAGCAATGAGATGGACAATCTTTGGCCCCAACACCCAGAGATCTACACTCTCACCGATCCGGTTGAAGGCACTTTGTGTACTTTACTCCAGCAGGGGAAGATCCGCCAAAGCGAGGCCGTTCGTTTGATCCTGCTGGCCAAGACCCGACACGATCAAATTCCAGTTATTTTGGATCAATTCCAGGAA
Organism: Pseudomonadota bacterium; assembly: GCA_027491115.1. Lineage (GTDB taxonomy): Bacteria > Bdellovibrionota > UBA1018 > UBA1018 > CAIMNF01 > CAIMNF01. The sequence goes on along the minus strand of JAIXWV010000035.1, from coordinate 24,388 downwards.
CTCTGATTTCCCTCAAGATCCGCCAAGGTTTTGCCGATCCGATTATCAGAGGGATCGCCATGTGACTCCGAAAAAACCTGTGCTGCTGATCATCGATGACGAACCGCTCATCTGTGAAATTCTAAAGGACATCATCTTGGGTCTGACTCAAAGGTTGGACGTCATCACAACCACGAGTGTGCGGGAGGCCCTGAAATTGATCCCAACCTCGGATCTGATCATTTCCGACATCCAAATGCCTGAGCAGCACCTGCTCGATCAAGCACTCCGGCAAGTCATGAGCGAAAAGCCAGTCGCTAGAATGTCAGGAGTTACTCGTGGGCGAACAAACTTCATGATTGAGAAACCTTTTCGCTCGGAGCAAATCTCTGAAACGCTCCAGCTTCTCTACTCTTTTCATAGAATGAAGGACGTTCAAGCTGCTTAAATGTTGGAACTAAGCGATTCCACCTGTGTCATTTCTGCCCTATAATGAGAAGAGGGGGAATTGGAATGGGTAAAGGTACATTGATTCAGATCTATTTCACTCTTTTGTTCGTTTTGTTTGCGGACTACGCCAATGCCGTTCCCGGGATGAACTGTAGCTGTACGGCCCCCGAGTCTTTTGGTATCGGTTACTCAATCGAGCTTTCGGCTCCTGGATCGAACACATTCAAAGGCGCCTGTTCATCGGTGCCCATGAAAGCGGGAACCCAATTCATCTCTACGGGCGGAAGCAATAAACCCAAAGCCTGTGTCGACCCGAGCGCTCTATATGGAACTTGGACCACATTTCCGGCAGCCTGCAGGAACGCCATCCTTGCAGCGACTGTCGAGGGGACCACAGGAGAAGGTGGCTGCGGCTTTAGCGGCCCGAATATTTACGACCAGGATTCCGGGTGGAGAAAGTTCGGGAACACCATGTGTTGTGATTCATTTTACCTCCCAACCGGCGCTGCTTGCACGGCAGACAAATGTAAGCGCGTAGGGGTGGATTACAACTCCGAGTGTGATCACCTTTGGGCTAACTCTACGTTCTCTGCCATCGCCACGGGAAATGACTCGAACTCTGATGGTTACGATGATGCAGTCGTGGCAAACGGCTTTTGCAACAATCCCGTGAATTACACTTCCAGCTTCGGACGCTCGAGTTGTCAGCCGATTGCAACCTGTAACAATCCGACTCCCAGCCCTTCTCCTTCTCCAAGTCCCTCCCCGAGTCCATCTCCTTCTCCAAGTCCGTCACCGACACCATCGGCAACTCCGACGCCCACTCCAACTCCAATGGGTGGTGGCACAACCGGCGGTAGTACCGGTGGAAGCACGGGCGGTGCCACAGGCGGTGCTACAGGCGGTGCCACAGGCGGTGCTACAGGCGGTGCTACAGGCGGTGCTACAGGCGGTGCCACAGGCGGTGCCACAGGCGGTGCCACAGGCGGTGCTACAGGCGGTACCACAGGCGGTGCTACAGGCGGTGCTACAGGCGGTGCCACAGGCGGTGCCACAGGCGGCGCAGGAGCGGGTCCGGCCTGGTCTCCCCCGTGCGTAATCGGATCAGCGGGCTGCTCCGAATCATACGTGAAGCATGCGTGCGACCAAAACTCGTACCTTGATTACAATTCCAGGATCAATCGGAAGCTCGGATGTTGCATGAATCCTGGTTCGAAAGCGAATCAGGCCGATCACAGGCTCGACTGTATCGAAACTCAGAACACTGATTTCGATTCACTCTGGGCCAGTAAGGATTGGGATCATGATGGCGGACAGATGAACGCCATCCTGTTGGCAGCTACCGGTGCGAAAACAGAGGTTCTGCCCTCCGGGCAGGTCGTCCGTATCGGATCCGTCATTTCCGGATTTTACTCCCGTGAGGGCACACTCTGTCCTCAATTTAGCGAATTCATGGCTCCGGGAGGGGCACTGACCCGCTTCAAGGTCGAAGCGATGCAAAAAACCATCCAGCAGGATCATGCCTCTTCTCAAAGCGGTATCGATCCAATGGGAACTCCCTATCCTTCCTTGCAAGTTCCGGTTTCCATTTCTGCGTCGTTCCATACCAAAGGAAGAAGGAATAAGTACCCGAGTTCCATCCAGGAAATGAATCTTTGCCCAGTGCTCGTCCGGGCTGCAATCATCACGCAATGTCCCAAAGGTTCAAAACCTGATGCTGATGGAAGTATCCGATGCGAGGTAGCCCGGTCTGTTTCAATCCGGATCAAAATAGAGCAACTTTTCGAAATTGCGGGGATACCGACATTCAAGCCGATCGACACGGTCTTGAATCCGGAACAAGCGTCCTCCATTAATGTGAAGGACGTTTTGTCCAAACCTAAGGAATGATCCATTCGTTCAAATACCTCATGGCATGGACCATTCCTGCAAGCTTCCTCGTGTCTCTTACGGCGGAAGGGGTGGGTAGTTTTTTTACCGTGGTCTACGCCTTTGGAATTCTTCCTTGCCTCGAATTGCTACTGAAGCCGGACCGAAGAAACCATCACATTCACGAGGAAGAGCGCCTGAATGGTACGAAGGCCTTCGACTGGATTGTCTGGGCTACTGTTCCTATCCAGTGGGCATGCTTGTTTGCTTGCATGTCACGGATTGGTTCCTCTGACCTGACTACACTCGAGACCTGCGGGTTGGTTTTCTCGTTTGGGATCTGTTGCGGGGTGCTTGGCATCAATGCAGCCCATGAACTGGGGCATAGAAAATCGCGTTTTGAAAGGATCCTCTCTCGGTCGCTACTCATGACCTCCTTGTATTGGCAATTCTATGTGGAACACAACCGTGGGCACCACAAGCATGTAGCTACGCCTGAAGACTCGGAAAGCGCATTAAAAGGAGAAAGCTTACCCCGCTTTTGGATACGGGCTCTGTGGCTTGCATTCCGAAATGCTTGGAGATTGGATCCGGTTGAAATGGCTTTGGGAACCCTCGCACAAGCAGGGCTGATCGCGGGAATTCATTTTGGATTCGGAACGTTTCCAGCCTTGGCTTTTGTGATGAGTGCAGGAATCGGCGCGCTCCTGCTTCAATCAGTGAATTACATCGAACACTACGGACTTGGCCGAAAGCGTCTCGAAGGAGGTGGATACGAGAAAGTCCTGCCACGACATTCGTGGAACTCGAGCCATCCCCTGTCGCGCTTGGTCCTGTTCGAACTTTCGCGTCATTCTGATCACCACGCGTACGCAACTCGCAAGTACCCCCTGCTCCGGCACTTTGAAGATGCGCCTCAAATGCCGACCGGATATCCGGGTATGATTCTTCTGGCTCTGATTCCCCCGCTATGGTTCAGATACATGGATAAAAAACTGCTCGAAGAAAATCAGAATCCAAGAATGTCGACGTAAGTGGTCCCCGCCGCCAAACTGGACGAGGGAGTCGCAGCCTGCCCCTTGATCAGAATACGCTTGTCCCTGAAGAGCTGCTTGAACTCAGTCCGACTTAATACTCTCAACTTGAGATTGTCTTTCTGCTCACGCAAAGCCTTCATCAAAACTCCATCAAGTCGTGACTCACGATAGGGCAGAACCAACGTCACGCGATATGAGTTTCTTGGTTGTTCAGGAATCATTCACGGACTCTAGCACGAATTCCGCCTTGACGGGGTTTCTGAATCGAGTTAATACCTAATGATAATGATTATCAATAAGGGTATCGGCCTTGTGATTGTTTCGATTCTGCTCTCAATCCGTATGCCGATTGCCTGGGCTGCAGATGATCTGACTCTTCCTGAAATCCAAGTCACGGGAGACTCTGACTCTTGGCGTCAATCCTTATCGCCCATGGTTTCGGAAACACGTGAGACCACTCTCAAAAAGGGGAAGAAAGTGATCGTCATCGATGCGAGCGCTGCCCCTGTGGCTCCGACCAACAACTATCGGTACCAATTTGCGCGCACACCCGGGATCATGGTGAGCGAGGTCAACAACGAGAGCTTCGCCTCCATGAGTGTTCGAGGACTTGGAGATCCCCACGAGTCCCAAAATTTGCTCTTCGTTGCGGATGGAGTCCCTCTCGCTGCCGACATGTACGGCTATGGGGCCAATTACTACCAGCCACCCGCGGAGTGGATTGAGCGCACGGAATTTTTTCGAGGAGGCGCCGGACTCCTGTATGGTCCGATGCCGAGTGGGGCAGTTTCTTATCAACTGCGGAAACCCAAAATCGGTGAGGGGTTCAAACTGTGGTCCGGTTTCCGTAATGGAACCTACAACTCGAATACCTACTCGTTGGGCACTCAAATTCCGGTTTCCGGAAAAGATTCGATTTTGGTTGAAGCACAAAGCCGCTCCAGCGACGGATTCCGGCAGTCGAACAGCCGCTACAATATCGGCCAAGCCCGGATGAATTGGCTCCACGCCTTCCGCAGGGGCGAGACTCTCTCTCTTTCGGCCCATGTCTACGGATCCAAACACGGTGAGCCGGGGGGACTTGCGTCTCCTGCCGTCGACCGCACTTTGACCACCACTCCCAACGACCGACTCGAGCTCGGACGGAACTTCGGCTCACTTGAGTACCGCAATGAACGCAGCCCGGGGCTCCTTTTGACCTCACAGCTATACGGGGGTGGTTTCACTCGTGACTCCTACCGGCAAAATCTCGGATCCGCCACCCAGTTTGGAGGGACTCCAAACGCTCCCTCCAATACGATTCAGAAGCAAAGCTTCTACACCTTGGCGAGCGATACCCGCATCAAATGGGACCACGCTTTCCTTGCAGAACGAAACACCCTGTCTTCGGGCGTACTCCTTTACGCCGTGGACTCCCCCTTCATCCAGGAACAGGGAAGTAGCGCAGATGCCTCGTCGGGAACGGCCCAGAAGAACATCGACAGGAAGACCCGGACCGTATCCCTTTTCCTTGAGGAACGATTTGAGTGGGGGAACACTTCGATCACTCCCGGAATCAGGATCGAGAACATCTACCAGTCGATCCGCGAGAACTTGAACTCGGGGAGCGTGGTCCCGCTCCGCAACACTTCCGAATGGGTCCATGTGCCGCTTTTCGGCCTTGGTGTGGAACAAAAACTCGACTCGCAGCACGAGGCCTACCTCAATCTTTCGCAGAGTTACCGTCCAATGGCATTCCAAGACACCGTTCCTTTGAATAACGGAGACTTGATCAGTGAAGATCTGAAGCCAGCAAATGCTTGGACGCTCGAAGCGGGGATACGTGATCGCCTGAGCGAGCGCCTCACCTGGGATGTCTCTGCCTTCTTGATCTCGTACTCGGATCAGTTCGGCCGGGTTGGGAACATCCTCCAGAACACCGGAGCGGCGATTCACCAAGGGCTCGAAGCCGCGTATGACCTAGAGATTTTTCGTGGATCCATGGACCTTCACTGGGTCGGCAACCTCACCGCTCTTCACGCCCGCTTCAAGGAGGGTTCACTATCCGGGAAAACGCCGCAATATGCACCGAAATGGCTCATCAAAAACGGCCTCTACTCGAATCTCACAAACCGCGCCAAGGCGAGCCTGCTCCACACCTTTGTTTCCGACCACTTTGGAGATGACGGAAACAGTTCCAACCGACGGATACCGTCTTACCGGGTGCTTGATTTCACGATCGATGCCAAAATCCCACGAACGAGCATCACGGTTTTTGCCGGAGTCTTCAATCTCCTCGATGAATCCTACTTCTCGAGGGTGAGAAGCAACGGCATCGAGCCTGCAATGCCACGAAACTTTTCGATCGGACTCAGCGCCGGAATCTAAGCCGTTTCCATCCAGTACGAATTCGGGCATCATGGGGTCATGTCACTTCGAGCTTGGACCATCGGGGCCATCCTGATCCTGAATGCTGTTCGATTCATAGCGACCGACCGTTCGCCTCCCGGATTTTATGTGGATGAGGCTGTGGGAGCCGCGCATGCGCTTTGTCTAGGAGAAACGGGTAAAGACCTCTTCGGAAACGCCTTTCCCTTGTTTTCTGCAGGTCTCGGGGCGGGTTACTACACAGCGCCCTATTTGTATGGAGAAGCTCTCTGGACCCGCATCTTCGGTGTTTCGACCGCTGCTTTTCGAACCTTCCCCGCATTCATCACCTGCCTCACGGTGGTCTTCATTTTCCTCTGGGTACGAAAAAAAGAAGATGAAGAGACCGCCCTGGCCGCAGCCCTGCTTGCCAGTGTTTCGCCCTGGGTCTTTCAATTCTCACGTATCGCCTGGGATCCACCCGTTTCAGCGTGCTTCATCGTACTCGGCCTCTATGCCTTTGAATCACTGAAATGGCGCTTCCATTGGGTACTGGGAGCCCTGGCGTTCGGATTGGCGTCCTTGGCTTACCCGGGTACACGGATCCTCACCTTTCCGCTGGTACTCTTGCTTCCCGGTCTCGGATGGAAAAAGAAATCGTACTCAATGGCAATTCTATGCATCATCCTTGCGCCAGTTTTCTGGCGCACACTGGTTGATCCTCGATTCACCGCACGGGCCGAGATGCTGGTGCTCTGGAGCAGTCACCCGATGAGCCCACTTCATGATTCGGGGGTACTTGAAATCCTGTGGTCTGCAATTCAAAACTTCCTCAGTCACCTGAGTCCCGACTTCCTGATGCTTTCGGGGGATCGCAACCTGAGACATTCGACTGGGGCGGTGGGAATGATGAGCCCGGTCGAGTACCTGCTTCTGGTGGGTGGAGCACTCTCAGGCTCCATCATGATGATCCGCAAAAGAACCCTCCCGAGCGAGGGAATACGCTTCATCATGGCCGGAGCCATCTTGGGAATCCTACCCTCCGCACTCACCTGGGAGAGCGTCCCCCACTCCCTTCGGGCCATCGCCGCCTGGCCGTTTTTTGTCGTGCTCGCTGCCCTGACCTATAGAAAGCTCATTCGGTCAGCTCCGTTGGTCCGTCCTGCTTTCCTGTTCATCTGTTTGGGATTTGCAATTTTTCTCGGGAACGCCTATTTCCTAGACTGGACCTCTCGCTCCGAGGCGTGGTTTCAGACTGAAAACAACACGCTAGGATTGTCCTACTCAAGACTGGTTTCGGGTGAAGCCAGCTGTGAAGACATCACAAAGGAAATCGACCTTGGACCTTTCAGAACTCTCAAGTAACCCTCACCGCCACCCTTGGGAGCTTTCCCGCGCAAAGTTCATTTTGCACGTGCTGGAAGCCCATGGGCACCTCGCACCGAAGGACCGAATTCTCGATATCGGAGCGGGTGACCTCTATTTCGCACTCCAGCTCCATAAAAAGACAGGAGCTCCTGTCGATGCGGTCGATACTGCATTCCCGGACCCGTCAGGACCGACTCCGGGGGTCTCGATGTTCAAGAGTCTCGAAGAACTCGGTGACACCAAGTATCGCGCTATTTGTGCGCTGGATGTTCTTGAACATGTGGCCGATGACGAGGCCCTGTTGAACCGACTGATCTCCATGCTCGAACCGGGCGGCCTGCTCCTGATCACCGTCCCTGCTTTTCAACTTCTATTTTCATTTCATGACCTCAGGCTCAAACACTTCCGACGTTACCATCGTGCCCACTTGATGTATTTGATCCGTAGCCCATCCGAAGTCAAAATCGAGGAGTCCTTCTACTTTTTTCACCTGCTCTTTTTTGTCCGTGTGATCCAGAAAATCCTCGAGTTCTTTTTCGGAGTGAAACCGGAGGTGGAATCCTCACACACCGTGAGCGAATGGAAGCACCACGAAAGTCACCCCGCAACCCGGGGAATCGGAAGGGTACTGAACACCGATGCACATCTTAGCAGATGGTTAGCCAGACTCGGCATCCGGATTCCTGGGCTCTCGCTGTGCATGGTCCTAAAGAAGACTGTTGAATGAATCAAAAACTGTAAGATAGAGAAAAGTTATAAAGATCCTGGGAGCTTCCATTGCTCACGAATCGGTCAGCCCCAATTCCAGTACTCCAGTAACTCCCCCAATCCTTGTTCAATTCTACCGAGTACGCGTGGGTGATCACCGAGGTGGTCTCATTGGCGGCAAGGCTTTTCGAGATAGCCAGCGAAAGATCCAGTGGCAAAGTCAGATCCACCCCAGCTTCGATTTCATTCGAAGAAAAACCTGAAAGAGTCGAACTAAATTCGGCTGCACCAGAAGCAATGGCTCGAGGGTCATCCAATACATCCATGAAGTCCGTTACATCTCTGGTGTACACGTACCGGGTATACGACCCAAAAACACCAAACGACTCAAACAGATCGAGGTTCAAGGTCAGATCGAGAGAAACTTTTCCGATAGATTGCTCCTCAGTACGAGTGCGCTTCCGCCGACTCCCCTTCCGCTTAGAGCCAGAATCGTCTGAAACAGTCTGGGCATAATGTTGGTAACCGACCGAACCCCTGACCCCGATAGTGGGAAGAAACGAATCATCATCTTCTTCCGCCTCGGTCCTGGTTCCGAGCTCAATACTCTTGGATAAGAAACCTGTTGCTCCGAAAGAACTCAGGTTTTCTGCGGGCGTGGTTGAAAATGACCCACTCAGGCCACGACGTGTGTTTCCTGAGACCGAATAAGTTGTACTCATCGAGTGAGTATAGTTGAATGCATTCGAAGACGTTCCGGTAGTAGACCCGATCTCGTTCTGTGTCATGGTATACGCAAGATACACTGACCTTGATTCTTCCTCTTTAGGGCCCTTGAAACGCTTTGAAAGACTCAAAGTTTGTGAAAGGGTTCCTCCCCCAACTGAACTCGAGCTGCCAAACTGATCAGGAAATGCTTGAAGACTGATAAATAGCCCCAAAAAAGAAATACCAGAGACAATCCGATTCATGGACTCATTGGAACATGAGGAACATCAGAGTCCCAAACCTAATTTAAAATACCGAATATTGACCTTTGTCTTGCTACAAAGTATTTCAATGCCCATGACACAGGAAGAATCAGGAAAAACACTACTCGTCATTGGAGTCATTCTTTGTCTAGTGGGTGGTTTGTTATGGGGACTGGGTGACCGCCTGAAATGGCTGGGTCACCTTCCCGGCGATTTTTCTTATGAAAAGCAGAACTTCAAATTCTATTTTCCATTCACCACTATCTTAATTCTGAATGGATTGGTTTGGCTCATTCTGAAGATTAAAGACTGGTTCTCGAAATGAACTCAGCCTAACCATTTGTATTCCCTAATAATAAATTAGGCTTAAGTCCCGACTGTTTTTTGACGAAAAGACATTCGATGATGGCCATTTTTTGGTTGGTTCTGACCTGCTTCTACCCGTTCACCCATTCCATGGCAGAGTCCCCTGAGGCTCTCCGTCAGGTTATTCCCTTTGAGGAGCTTGATAAAGTTTCCCTCAAAGATTCTAAAATCGATGATTTGGCGAACCAGTCGAAAGAACATGTCCTGAAAAGCTCTGAGAACCAGATTCAGGCAGGTGAGCTCGAACTTCTTGACGTGGAAGTGGTAGTGGAGACTGTTCCCGTGGCAGCTTCGGCTTCTCCGACGCCTGTAATGCCCGGTCAACCCCATTGCACAACCTGCAACATACCCGTAGTGAACACGAACCCCCTCCCTCGTGACGCCTCGCCATTGGTGAACGTCCCTCCAAAGAAAAAACGCTTTGTTTACATCACTTGGGGATACCATCGCGGATTTCACACCACATCAGATGCTACATTCAAAACCGCCTCCGGAACCTTCACAATCCATGATGCTGTCGGACATGATCGGCAATCCAAGGAACTGTTGGACTATATCCATCCCACTCGAATTCCCATTCCACAGTACAACCTAAAAATTGGCTACGAGGTAAATGAAAACTGGGACATTGTCGCCGGCCTCGATCACATGAAGTGGGTATTTCAAAATGATAGGAGGTACGAAGTCACCGGGGAATACAATCGAACTGTCTTCGTGCCCCATCCCAGTGGCGACCCATCCCTTCTTTCTGGTCTCAATTTCGACCAAGTCAAGGCAACCGGTGACATGCGTTGGTTGTACTTTGACCATACCAACGGTTACAACTATGCCCATGTCGGCGCGGTTTACAAAAAAGGTCTTTGGCATTCGAAGAACAACCGTTTCTCGCTAGGGGTTGGCGGCGGTGCGGGTGCAGGTCTTATGATTCCCCAGACTACCGTCAAGCTCCATCAAGACAGCTGGTGGAACTGGGAAGGCGTGGACAACAATTTTCATATTGCTGGCTATGGTGGCCACGCCGATGCTCACGTGCGGCTCGGGCTTGGAAACTTCTTCTTGCAACCGACAGTGCGCGGAACCTACATCAAGATTGACAATGCTCTGGTCAATTCCGCCGGAGACCGGCTGGAGCATACTCCCATCGGATCCATCCAGTTCATAGTGGAAGGTGGATACAAGATCCCGATCGGTCAACGCCAAAAGAAAAAACCTTAACTTATTTCACCCTTACTGAAGGGTGCTCGCTCTAACTGAGGTTGCAGATTCTTGAAGTGAACCCGACTCAAGGATCCGTCTAGGATGTCCTCCATGATGGTATCGGTGATCATTTTCTCGCTGCGAATCGCTTCTTCAGGCAGCTTCGGAAACTCTTCTCTGAGCCTTTTCAAATAGTGATTGAGCCCTGATGCATTCAACTCCAAATAAAGGTTGCGCGCCTGCTTTTCGGCCTCCTGGGCAGCACTTTGAGTCCTCACCTGCTCTCGGGCTTCGAGCTGGTTCTTCGCAATCAAGGCTTCAGCGTCACGGAGCCGTTCAAAATACGTCTTGTAGCCGTCCGGATATTTGAGAGTGTTCGATCCGTTCAGGATGCTCCTCGCGATCCTGAGAATCGAGCCTCGTTCCTCGTTGGCAGCAGACCACTTCCGAAGTTGTTTTTTCCCATTCCGAACATGGTACTGGAACATCAATACATCAAGTATGTGCACTGGCTTCAGGAAGGATTTTCCATCGAAATCAATCCTGGCTTGGTCTGCCGACAAAAAGTCAGAAACCGCCTTTTGTGATTCACTGAGCGTGCCCCAAATCGGAATTGAGAACAACCGCTCGTGAATTTTGAAATATTCTTCAATCTCCTCTTCAATCGTTTTTTGTGTCAGGATTTTTCGGGTATGTGTCTTGGAATAGATGGTCAGGAGCGCATTATTCCCAACTTTTGTGACATCATAGCGATATCCTCCTAGATCGACCAATTCTCTGAGTGATGCGGAAAGTCTTTTCAATATGGTACTGACATTAGAGGCTTCTCCTTCCAAAGGAAGGTTTTTGGCCAATTGCGATAGCAGAAACTCGATTTTTTCTTGCCCCAAACCGGAACCTTTTTGGAACTCAAACTCAATAATGTCCACTAGTCTGCGGTAATACTTGCTTGATGCTGAAGTATAATCCTTCACCTGAATGACAATGGAATAGTCATGGATCATGTTACTGACAATGGCTGTATTGAGACGGATCCTATAAAAATCGGTCTCAATATTGCCATTGAGGCTTTTGCGACCTCTTCGTGATTGACTCTCCTGACAATCAGCAAAGAGTGAAAATTCTCTTGTGTCTTTTCTGAAATCCGGAGCAGAGACATAAGATCCTTCGATCTTGATGGTCGACCGACTGATTCTGCTAATGGCTTCCTTGACCATCTTGTAGTTCTTCCCACCGGTGCTCAATCCAAGTTGTTCAATGAGCTTTCCGATCGAAAAATGGACGATGCCGTCTGCAGGCTTTCCGTTGGTTACCCAGATTGAAACAATCGCGTAAAACACCTTCTTCTCAAAATCACCGGGCACCCTGTCCTGCTCGATCTTCCCTTTGTTTGAAATGGGTGATGTCGAAGTGGTCAGTTGGGTCACGATGATCCCACCGCCTCCTGTGGAATTAAGTGCATCAATATGTCGGGTGCTGTACAGGGGGGTCTCTGGAGAATGAGGGGGGAACAATGCAGAGTATTTCACCAAATTGGCTTCAACAGTGAAATCAGGATTGAAGAGTTCTCTTTGTTCCTCTTTCACCACAGCCAGGTTTCCTTGGAGTACGATTTCAGTGCTTAAGTGAGTCATCGTTCTCTTCTCCTTTATTAATGAATAAAAACGTATTTATAGGACCCGCTAAATAGGGCAATTTCCCAATGATTTCAGAGGCCGCTTTCCATCCGGTACGATTAGAATTCCATTGGGTACGAATTCTGCTCATGAAAAATTCAAAGGGGTACGAATTGATTTTCCGCGAGGTGCGAAATTCGGCCTGTCCCTGGATGAACGAAGCCGGCTCATCGGAAATTTGGATTAAGTCCATGAAATGACGAAATTTCATGCTCACTCCGGGGATTGGGGCCGAGAGCTTTTTCCAGCAAGTACGAATTAAAGTTGCGATTATTTCCGTTGGGTACGAATACAATTCCATCCGGTACGATTCAAATTTCCAGACGGTACGAATTATGGCCGCAACCTTACCCGGATTGGGACATAACTCGGTCATTGATTTGGAGGGACACCCTGTCATTAAGAAAATTTTGCCGACCCAACGGGATGAACTCAAGCATTTTTTCCAGAGAGTACGAATTCATTTCTAAATAGTTCGAATTCGCGCCTGTCTGAACGCCTGAATTCGTACTCTGTGGAAAAGTTTATGGTAAGAATTCGTACCAGTCGGAAATGACTCAGTTAGTCAACAAGTTTGAGCCGGCCTTGTGCAGCATTGAGATCGATTTCAGATTTTTTCATTTCTGAGAATGCTTCGAATTTACGAATCTCGGCTTCCGCAAGGTTTTGTTCTCTGATGTTGAGAAGAAGAAGGTTTGAATCACCCTCGAGGAATCGCTTGCTCTCCAGGTCCACCAGTTTTTTTGCAAGCTCCATCTCCGAGGTGGCCAAACGGAGGCGTTCCATGGCCAAACCAAGGGCCACGCCAGAATCTGAGATCTGGTTGCGAATCCTGACCAAGGTGAGGGATGCCGTCGCTTCTTGCCGCACCCATTGTGCTTCCGCTTGTGAAATCCGGGCGGAAGCAGCCCTGGACGGTATGGGGAATTCGAAAAACAATCCTCCATTCATTCTGAACTTGCTGAGACCGTAAACCTCAGTACCGAGATTCTCGCCAGCCTCTACAGAAAAGTCCAATTTGGGAAGGAATTGGTTACCGGCAAGCTCTCGATCAATGCCGGTCTGTTCGAGCACAAGCCTCTGGCGTCTAACTTCTGGATGGGTTTCTGCATCCTCCATCTCAGATTGCTTCCAGCCATTCGAGGACGAGGTCAGATTGGTTGGAATTGGAATTTCAGGAATTTCAGTGAGGGAGAGCTCGGGAATTTTCTCCGTACGAGTACTTAACAAGGCCTCAAGGTCTAGCCTCGCACGAGTGAATAAACGATTTCCCTGTGCCAGAGAGGACTTTCTCTGAAGGATCGTTCGGTCACCTTCCAGCTCCTCAATCTTGGCGATATCTCCCCTTTCCACACGAATTCGGATTTTTTCTTGGCGGTCCTCAGCGAGCTTAAGGATTTTTTCCGCGACATTTAGGCGCTGACCGCTGAGGTACCAATCCCAATAACGCGATCCGATTTGGCGGAGCAGGTCCAAGGATTGAGAACGCGCTTGGAGCTCTGAGACTTCTTTGGAGATAATCCCTTTTCTGAGAGCGGCCCTGAGACTGTCTGTGAACCCGTTCCTCAAGATTGGTATGTCCAATTTCGCACGGAGGGAGCCCCCGTCCTGGGTCATGTACTTTCCATCGTAGTCCGCGAAATCACCCTGGCTCTTATTATAACCGAACTCGATTGCCGAACCCCAAACAGAGAGTCTTTGCATCACACTGAGTTCTTTGCGGCGCTGGATATAGTCACCCCGGAATTGATCGAAGTATTTGGCCTTTAGTACGGGATCGAACTGGTTCCCGACAGCGACTTGATATTCGAGAAATACTCGAAGGCGATCACTCTCGATCTGGGATTTCAGATCAGACTCACTTAAGATTCGCCCCGCCAACTCGGAGAAACGAAGTGCTCCCTGGGCCTCACCCGTCCAGAGCGTCAATCCGATCATTGCCAAGTGGCGAATCATTCCTTGCCGTCCTTCGTTTTTTTTCCGGTCTTGATTTCGGGGACAATGGGGAAAGCATTGAACTGACGCCAAAGTTCGTATCCGATGGAGACAGACTTGATATTGACCCAACCCAACGTTTTAACGCCTTGTCTGAGAAATCCTGGATCCGGCCAATTCCCTACTCCGCCCTCCGGTAGAATCATGATCCTAAACTCTCCAGTTTCATTACTGGTGGGATCCACCCAAAGGACTTTGCCGGGAAATGTTCCCACTGCCACCGAGGGCCAGCCCGAAAACTGTATGGCCGGCCATCCCTCAAACTGGAGTCTGACGGATTGATCTTTGTGGATCAGGGGCATGTCGTTTCCCCGAACCCATAGCTCTACGGCACGTGAATCCGTACTGGGAATCAGCACGGAGAGTTCGGCTCCGATCTTGACAACCTCACCCTCCTGGCCTGTGAGACGCTTGGTGATGACCCCGTCAACGGGTGCAGAGACCAACTGAGCCGCCTGTCTTGCCATGCGGACGTCCAACTTGGCTAATTCAGAGGTGGCATTGGCTTCGTCCGTGAGATACTTCACCAGCTCAAGATTCGCCAATTCATAACTTCTTCTAGAAGAAATGCCTTCTTCGAAAAGTTTTTCCTGCCGCTGGAGGTTCTTTCTCGAGGTTTCAATCCCGAGTTTGGCTGCAGAGATTTTCTTTTTAGTGGCAATCTGCTCTTGCTCGAGTCGCTTCAGAATGTCTGGATCAACATCAGTCAATTCGACAATCGGGTCCCCTTTTTTAACTATGGAACCTTCAGCGATGAACCATTTCTTCACTCTGCCGTCGATGGGTGCAATGATTCTCTGCTCCCTTTCGGTCGGAGAAAACGCCACCACCCTTCCCTTTCCGATCACGGTTTGGGCCCAGGGTAGAAGTGCCAAAGAGAGCAGGAACCCGACAAAAGACCAAGAGAGGATTTTTGCCGTTCTTGCATGCTTCATGATTTCCGATTCGGAGAAGCTCATGTGTCACCTCCCACATTCCGGGATCTTCTAAGTTCAATGATCTGATCACATTTCTTCACAATTCTTTCGTCATGTGTGGCGATCAAAACGGTCTTGCCCTTCATCCTGGCCCGGATGACTTCCCAAACCCGATCCTGGAGATCGGGGTCAATTTGATCGAGAGATTCATCGATGATCAGAATTTCGGGAGAGTGCGCCAACGCTCTGAGGAGTGAAAAGCGAGCCTTCTGTCCGACTGAGAACGGAAGGGCTACAGGTTCTAGTTCTGTTTGATAACCGTTCGGTAGAGCGGATATTGACTCCTCAAGTGCGAGATCCCGCACTAGGGATGTCAGATGAGGGAAATCGACCCTTCTGCCAAGCTCTATGTTCGCCAGAAGGGTTCCGGGGATTACCTGAAAAATTGAAGTGAAACCGATGTAATCGCGAAAACGTTTTAGGTGTAGATCCTTAGAGTTTAAGTCGTCAAAAAGGAGCTGACCTTCTGAAGGGTTGCGCAATCCATAAATGAGTTCCAAGAGGGTACTTTTCCCTGAACCTGAAGGACCCTTGATGGCAACTTTAGCTCCGGGTGCAATGGTTTGGTGAATGGGGATCCAAAGTTCCGAACCCCCAGGGTAACGGTAATTGATTCCATCCAAATGGATCTTCCCGGAGAGCTTTGCAGGGAAATGGCCTGATTCATTGATCTCTTCAGCTGGAATGGCGAATAGGCTTTCCAGTTTTCCAATGGATGCCACGATCCCGAAATAGTTCTCCATGATTTTATCCAATTTACCAATGGATGCGAGCACTCCTGCGAGAATGATTTCGGCGGCGACCAATTGGCCGAGCGAGAGTTGATTATTGAAAACAAGTATCCCGCCTGCTCCGAGTAGAGCAGTAGAGGAAAGTACTGAAATCAGCAGGAAGCCGGCTTGTTGTCGAAACAGCACCTTAAAGTGCTTGGAGCGTGTCTCGATGAAAGTGTCCGCGAGAGATTGGGTTCTTTCTTGTGCCAATTCGATCCCGTTTAATCCCCGGAGTGCCACGGCCGGCCTAGAAAGGCTCATCATCCACGTTGCTAGGTCGTATTTGCTCTCCGATTCGTCCAGCTTGGTGTCGATTCCGTCTTTGCCCACCACACGGACTACAAAAAACAGCGAGAATACGAGCAGGATGTCGAACACCAAGAATGCTGGGTGATACAAGGCTACAATCAACATCCCTGATCCTACGATCAGCACAAAATCGAGAAGATCGACCAACAGGCCACTTAGGTTTTTTTGGACCGAAAAAAGCTCGAGGTACCTGGAGAAGTACGTCCTGTCATATGTGGTGTCGAGAGCTTCTTCCTTCAGACTGGGAAGGTGTCGACCCAGAGCGATCGTCGTCTTGAAGAATACCTTGATCGTGATCCATTCAACGACTTTTCTCTGGGCTAATTTCAATGCTCCACTGAACCCGAGTCCAAGGAACACCATTAAAGAAAGTATGAAAACCGGAAGCAAAACAGAACCGAATGCAACCGAGTTTACGAGACTTTGTACCGCAATGGGAATAGACAAGGACAAAAACCCGATCAATACTCCGTATACGGAGATGATCGCGATTTCTTGGCCTCCAAGACGGTAGTACTTGAGAAGGTCAGGACGGGATTTTGCCATGCCCTACTTTTAGCAGAAATCAGGAGAAGGTTTTAGCTAAAAACGGAGCTCATTTCTGATCAGAAACGGTCAATCTTCCCCGCATCGACCAAATCACAAAAGGTCTTGATGGCCTCGTTGTAGGCATCTTCCAGCTTGTCAAATCCAGCCCGGAGTCTCGCCTTGCGGAAACGCTCTTCCAGGCGGGGATCTGCAAGAAAAGATATCTTCTTGGTTCGCGCCTGGCCGCCCTGTGTCAGGTCGACCTTACGGTTGGAAGTTGAAGCGGGTTCACTCTTTGGTAATGATCCAGCAACCGGCGCATTAGGGGCTGTTTGGGCAATGTCCGTTGATGCGAAAAGGTTGCGAGCCAATCCGACAGATCTTTTTTGTCCTGCGTTATGATCTAGAGCCATGGTGTCACCTCCTGGGCGAGTTCTTGATAGTCTTTTGATACGGGTGCCTTGGGTTTGTGTTCAGATGAACACTGCCCGTAGGCGAGTGAGTTTGCCGCGTCGATTGCAGATCGAATGCTGGACTTGAAGATCAAGCTTCCAAGACCGATCTCGGTGAGACGGTCCAGGTAAAATTGTGCATTTTTCGAAGAACTTTGAACCTGATTCAGTACGATTCCCCTGATGTTGAGGGTAGGGTTCAGGGCCCGATGTTCTTCTACAAACGGGACAAATTCCTTCAAAGTGGTGATGTCAGTGTCAGTCGGCCTGGTCGGGATGATGACTTCGTTTGCCGCAAGCAATGACATCGACATGAAAACATCCGATGAGCCCGGAGGATCGATGATGACCGCATCAAATCCCAGATGGATGATCCCTTTCAGGCACTCTCGGAGTCTCACGAGTCCGGAGGGTCCCTTTAGTTCGCTCTCGAGATTTCCGAGCGCGCCGGTGGACGGAATCAAAAAGAGGTTTGGTTTGGGTTGGACAATGGCGTCCGCGACGGAGAGCTTCCCCTGCCCTGCTTTCGATACGAGATCCTCGATGTAGATCTGATCTTGGGGTAATTCCACCTTGAAGCTATTGGTGAGGCTCGCTTGGGGATCAAAATCCACCATCAAGATTTTTTTACCTAGGCGGGCCAACTCATGGCCCAGATTGAAGGCGGTGGTCGTTTTACCCGACCCCCCTTTCGAGTTCGCAACGGTGAAGATTTTCATTTCTCTCTCCTTGAGATGTGTTCGCAATTCACGAAACGTTCAAACTTCGAATCATTCCTTATCTGTGAGAATAGATTGAACCCGACGAATCTTCCTCTGATATTTTTTTGACAGAATAAGTAGCTTCAGGCGATTCGCACGCCTCGTCCGTTGAGGTGGATGAAGGATCATTGTGGGAATCGCCCGATACTTACGAAAAGGACGATTCGTACGAATCGGAGAAGTAGAAAATGGAGAATGATTCTCTTTTTTCTCGGAATTCTCAGAATGAGGCAAATGAAAACCGATACTTGCGCTGTATCAGGCTTCGCCTTCCAGGGGCCGAAGGTGGTCATGCGACCGCTTCAGGTAGTCAGAAACCGTCTTTCGATTGAACCGACGATGTCCACCCGGAGTGAGTCTGCACGCAAGACCGCCTTGGTCTGCAAGGCGACGGACAGTTTCTTCGGACACTTGAAGAAGGCGAGCGGTGTCTCGGGTTGAGATCCAATCCTGATCCTCGACAAGGTGAAGAGAAGAGGGGGAGCTGGGCAGGGGAGGGGAGGTGTTCCGACCCGATGAAAGTTGGAGGCGATAGGAAAGCTCCTTACGGATCTTCAGCACCATCATCTCTGTTTGCCCGATGTCATGGGGTCGCCAAGTTTCGACGACCCGGTAATTGAAGTCGGGAGAGTAAATCATCAAGTGGTTGTGGACCACCTGGATGATGAGCGGGTAGGCTTCGGGCTTGATCTGCTTGTTATTCATGAGGAAATCCTTTTCCTTCTTATGAGAAGCGGCAAAAACAAAAGAGCCGACGACCCTGATTCTCTCAAAACTCGCAAAATTCACAAGACCCAATCCAAACGCCTTTCACTCCGGTCCGTCAATTTCTTGGACAGCTGTCAGTGGAAGACTCAGATGATGAAATGAGCTTCGTTGAGCTCCCGATTTCAGTGTTTGTAATCACAGGAAAAAAACGTGATCTGGCCTCAGGGCTATTTGGCACCTTGTTTGCTTTATGTCTATGCATGATGAATCAGAAGTCGTTCTTAGGTTCCTTGGTCGTGGTGGTGTCCTTGATGGCCGGTGCCCCAATTCCGTCGGCATTTGCAGATCCCGGTACCCAATTGCAAAGTCAGGCTGATGACCTCCGTGAATTGCAGGTCAAGTTGGATGCAGCCGAGCGAGTGGTGGAAGCAAAGCGAGTCGCCGTTCGTGCCAAAAAAGAGATCATGAACCAGAGGGAACGCTTGATCCGCAAGATCGAGAAGGACCAGCGATTGGAAGATAAGATTTCAGACCGCGACATGGGTGCATCTGATGCTGCCCGTGATGCAAGGAAGGTGACCGCGAAGGATCGCGCCGACCGGATCGCTAGGATCGAAGATGAGTTGGCAAGTGATGAGAAGGAACTGGCAGTGGGTGAAGTCGAGCTCCAGCAGGCGATCGAAGCCCGTAACGCTTTGAGAGATGCTGCTCGTGAGTCCGAAAAAGGTCTTCGCTCACTTGCAAAATCGATCCGCGAGGAAAATTGCGGAAAGCGTAAGTTCTTCCAGAGGCTCGGCAAAGGTCTTGCCGATCTCGGTGCCCTGGTTGCAGATGTCGACAATTCCAAGTCTGAGCGCCAGGAACACGAGATCCAGCGCATTCTGAAGAGCTCCCAGTGCAATCAAAACGTAGCAGTGTCCCACCGTCAAATGCCGACCGAGCGCCCGGTGAGCTTCCCCGGATCTGAGTCCCAAACCGAGGAAGATGCAGACCTGAACGGTAAGGCGAACTAATCCTAACAAAAATCAAGAATCGAGCGGGTCACAGGGTTCCTGTGGCCCGCTTCCTTTTTTCAGCGGATTGATGTTACTCTTTCCCGAATGAGAATTGCCAAAGTTTTAACCGGATTGGTTTTGTTTTTGTTGCCAGGGGTGACCTTGGCCGAATGCCGCGTGTACATCCCTGAAAAGGAGTTTCTCCACAGCTCGGGCTATGCCATTCAATTCGATTTTGAATCGATTCTCACTCCGAGAGGCTATGTCGAGGTAATCGATCCCTCGACTTCCGATCTGGTGTTGACGGTGTCCGGGCAGGAAGTAGAAGGTCGGTTTCATCGGGCCCGGGCCGAAATGAGATTCGGGAGTCTGCAAATCACCGAGGAGAAAATCTGTTTCACACAGTGGTGTGGAATCCAGGATTATGCTTCGGCTTTCAGAAAAGCTTACCGTTCTCTGGGGCGTCGGATTTCGAATTGCCGGTGACGGTTTCACAGACTTTCTCGGCAAGCTCCTGTGCGGCTTTGCCGCAATAGTGGATGTTGTCATTGGCCGCAGGGCCGAAACAGCCGGAGGTTCCCTCAACCGCTTCACGTGCAAGGATGTCGCCCTTCAGGAGTGGACTGTCCTTCATGATCTCGAGGCCGTTGATGATCCGGCACCGGGCTGCCACCTCGGTTTGAACCGCCCGGAGTACTTTCAAGGTGTTCTCGAGATTCTTTGACGGAATATTCCTTTTGGATGCCACGGCCATTTCATAAGTGGGAGTGAGGAGGATGCAGTTCTCTCCACGGATGCCCTTATTTTCCAAAATCCTGATCATTTCTCGGAATTGCTTCCGAATCTCATCAGTACTTGCAGAAAGAAGATTGTCGCCGAAGAAAAGGAGGACCCGGGAGGGTTGGTGGATCCCGATCAGTTGCACGAGGCGTTTTTTGCAGATTGGGGCGGAGTCACCACCGAGATTCAGGTGCGGCTCGGAAGGACTCCGGAAAACAGTATCGATCCGGTCGAGACCGGAGTGGTTCATCCAGTGAATGGGTTGAGTCCCGCCTCGTGCATATGACACGAAAGACGATCCCTGTCGGGCCAGGCACTTTTGAATGAAGTTTCCGAAATAAGACGTAGTCCAATTCGCACCTGTTTGTGAATCACCCAAAATGAGCAATTCTGCCTTTTCACCCTCGCAGGGCAAACTTGCCAGGGAGGAGGAGGATGACAGCAGTGCAGATAAAAAAAGAACGCGCAAAGTCATGGCCGGGAACCTACCCGACCCTGATCGTGAAAACAAGAGAATCCCTGAATCAATTCTGGATCTTGATACTGACGACTTTCACGTCTTTATTGGGCTTGTCCATGCCGTCGCGGGGAACTCCGGCGATCTTGTTCGCAACGTCCAGACCGGAGATGACTTCACCGAAAATGGTATGGCGACCATTCAAATGGGGGGTCGGTGCCACGGTGATGAAAAACTGAGATCCGTTTGTATTGGGTCCGGCGTTGGCCATGGCCAGAATCCCCGGGTTGGCAAAGCTGTCGAGAGGGCTGACCTCGTCCTGGAACTGGTACCCCGGACCACCGATGCCCTGACCGAGAGGATCACCACCCTGGATCATGAAGCCCGGGATCACCCGGTGGAAAACAGTACCGGCATAAAGGGATTTCCCTTTCACCTTTTTGTTGGTTTTCGGATCGGTCCATTCTTTCTTCCCTGTCGCGAGCCCGATGAAGTTTTCGACGGTGATCGGAGCCTTGCTCTTGAAGAGGCGCACCTTGATGGTACCCATCGAAGTTTGGATTACGGCGACCGGGTCTTTGGCCTCTTTTGCCTTGGCGGCAAGGACGGGGGTTGAACCGATGAGGGTCAGAAGGCAGATCAAAATGGTGTTCATAGGATGAAGTCTAACTCCCGAGGGTGAAAAAAATCAAATCATGGGAAGAGAACCTTGAGGGCCTCTTCAGGGCTGATCATTCCACTGGCCACCGATCGAAGAATCACCAGACGAGCCTCCTCCTCGGTGTTGGGGAGGGCTTCACCCGCAGCGGGTTCGTTGACGGCCGGCTTCGGGTGAACTGCAATTCCCTGTGTCAGGTAGAGCACCCGGGCCATGCCTTCCCGGAATCCCGCAGGGAGCTCCGATTCGAATGCCTGCATTTCTTTTGCGACATCGAATCCGGCCAGAGAATTATGCATCAGGGTCTGCAGGCGCATCATCTGCTCGGGTTTCAGTTGTCGCATCAAGGAGCTGATTTCGGAAATGGCCTCGGGACTCAATTTGCTCGGATCAAACATTCGGGGAGCATAAACTGAAATCGTTTTGACGCAAAAAGCAATTTAAGAGGAATAAGTCTGGCATTGATTGACGCGGCGTGCTAAAAACTGGCTGCCCGATTCGGGCGGAGGATCTCATGAAATCAATTCCAGCACTTTCTGCAATCATGCTTGTCGGAGTATTGCCGCACACCGCTTCTGCTTTTCAGATGGATCCTGCGGTTCCGGCTGAGCAGAGAAAAGTGATGCTCGAGGATTACGGTTACCTGGACCGCCTCCAGATTCTGGATGAGGGAAATGATCTTCTTACCCGGCAGCTGTTCGAGACTTCTAGAGTTTCGGCAACTCAATTGAAGAGCTGGTTGTCGAATCGCATGAAAGCCGTGATTTCAGAGAAGACCGATATTGAAAAGTCCGTGCGGATCGTGAGTCGGGCTGCATACTATCAAAATGGGGGTATCATGCCGGATATCGATGCTCCCGTGCCTACACCGACCCCAAAACCCGCTTCAACGGACGGCTCCAACAAGCCTGCATTCAAGCCGATGGTCGTGATGTCCAACATGGGGACGGCGATATACATGTATGGCAAGAACAATGCTAAGTTGCTCGGTCTTCAGGGTTCGGACGGAAAGGTCATAGAGATTCGGACTCCTCGCGGTGGATTGGTTCAAATCGGAGAGGGTCTGTTTCACGAACGGCTTCGGGTCAATCCTGAACGGGTGGATCTTCCTGCCAACCGGTTAGGCCGGCTTTCGACCTATTTCCATGAGGCCCGTCACAGTGACGGTAACGGGAAGTCTCTGGGCTTCGCCCATGCCATGTGCCCGGTCGGGCATGCCTACCAAGGGTATTATGCATGTGAAAAGAACTTGAACGGGCCCTATACCATCGGTGCTATGGTTCTGAAGAAACTCACAGAGGCATGCTCAGACTGTTCGGCCAAAGAAAAGACAACGCTTCAGATGATTCAGGCGGACTCCTTGAGCCGGGTTTTGAAGTCGTATAAGAACAAGAGCGGGTTAACCGAAAACGCAAAAGTCTGGAATACGGCTCCGGAGAAAGTTCTTTTCTCGATCTGAATGAAAAAGAACCTGTTCACGATCGGCGACAACGGATTTTACCAGGATCGGAAAACCACCGGACTTTATGCAGAGATCCTGCGGACCTCGGGGGTCCTGAACCCGCGGATTTGCCTTATTCCGACCGCTTCTGGTGACGCCCAATTCATCATCGATGCGTTCGAAGAAGTTTTCGAGGGACTGGGCGCTAGAACATCGGTATTGAGCCTTTTTCGTGGCGATCGTGAGGATCTGAGTGCTCTGATCCATGATCAAGATGTGATTTACGTCTCCGGTGGAAACACCCGCAACATGCTTGTTCTTTGGGAGGAGTGGGGCCTCGCGCCGGTGCTTCGTTCAGCGTACGACCGGGGAGTGGTACTTGCTGGCGGAAGTGCGGGAAGTTTATGTTGGTATGAGAATGGAGTGACGGACTCCATTCCCGGTAGACTCACGGCGATGAAGTGTCTCGGGTGGTTGAATGGCAGTCATTGTCCCCATTATGACGAGCCGGGTAGGCGAGATTCGTTTCTGGATTTAATGAAAAGCGGGAGTCTGCCAGGCGGATACGCCGCGCAGAACGGGGTGGCTCTTCATTTTGTGGATGAGCGTTTTCACCAGGCGATCAGTGCCCTACCGGGGAAGAAAGCCTTCCGGGTTGGAATCAATGCGGGAATGGTGATGGAGTCCGAGATCCCAGTCCGCATTCTGTAAATTGGGCTAAAGGCCTTTTTCAGGTACTTGGGTTTCAGAATCATGACCGAGCCGTCCGTTCATCATATCAGCTTAGAGGAACGTGCGGTTTCGGGGTCATTTGGAGCACATAGTACGTCAATAGAGCGCTATTGGCGGGTCGAGGGTTGTGTTTGGCTCAGTTCAGTGCTTCTCGAGGAGTCGAGCCAGATTCTGATTCTCGACAATATCAGGTTTACGAAGCTGCTTTTTCAGTCCCTGGATGGTGTCGACCGGCCAATGGCTTTGGAACAGGTTGACCACCCATTTCGGAATGACCCCTTTCGGATCCGCCTGGATCTCACAGGTCAAATGGGTTCTCTTCGCGTCGATATATTTGAGGATGAAACGACTGTCGATCAGCTCGCCCCGAACCACTCCGGACTGGGCGGGCTTTTTTCGGTTCTCACCTGAAGTCATTTCGATGATCAGACGGGGTTCCGGATCTTTTGTGAAGCGAGTCTGTGTATGGATCACAAAATCCCGGTCTTGAAGGGGCCAGGGAGTCTTGGTGCGGTTGTATTCCCACCGGTCCGTTTCAGTGTGCTTTTCGATGTTGTAGCTCTCAGCGATGTCGGCCATCCATTCTTTCCCGCGCTCGACGTTTTCGAGTACACCCACGATTCGTGGCATGCTCTCTTCGATCACCGCCTCACCTCGGATGGCGACCACATCCGATCCGGGTAGATCGCGTTTGTAGAGGGTGACACCAGCCACCTGTCCGGTTTTGATCCAATCGCCCGCTGAACTTTGTGGAATGAAGGGAAACATCAGGAGGATCAAGACCAGGGTGCGGGTCCAAGTCCCTGCATTCAGAACATCCTTGAATCCTTTGGCGTTCAGGATGGACTTGGCTGC
>JAIXWV010000040.1 GCA_027491115.1 Pseudomonadota bacterium | reverse complement strand
TACAGCGGCGAGATCCTGTCCGAAGCCGATTTGCCGAAGCGAATCGGGGCATTCTCTCCCTGTTTCCGGCGCGAGGCGGGGAGTGCAGGGAAGGATGTCCGCGGACTCATGCGGGTCCATCAGTTCAACAAGGTGGAACAGTTCGTGTTTTGCCGGAATGACGCGGAGGAATCCGAACATTGGCACCGGGAATTGCTCGGGACATCCGAGGAAATCGTCCAGGCCCTCGAGCTTCCTTACCGGGTGATCGAGGTCTGCACGGGCGACATGGGTGCCGGAAAATACCGGATGCATGACGTGGAATGCTGGGTGCCTTCAGAAGGCCGTTACCGCGAGACCCACTCGTGCTCGAGTCTTCATGACTGGCAGGCGCGCCGGGCGAATCTCCGTTATCGGGACAAGGAAGACAAGGTCCGGTTCATCCACACGCTGAACAATACAGCAGTGGCCACTCCCCGGATCCTCATTCCCTTGCTCGAGAATCATCAGCTTCCAAACGGTGCGATCCGGGTTCCCAAGGCCCTTCAGCCCTATATGAACGGACTGGACCGCATCGGCGGTCGTTGAGCGCCCTCCGGCATTGCATTCAAGGTCCTGACAGGGTAGGGTGCGACCCATGTTTGTTGCGCTGCTTCTGTCTTCGATGGTGATCAACTTCGCCCATGCCGGACCCCGTTTTGAGCGTGTCGTCCACATTGTTTTTGAAAATGCCGATCTCGAGGATGCGATGGCGCAGCCAGAATTTGCACGGCTGGCTCGTGCCGGAGCCTGGCTGCAGGATTTCCGGGGTGTGACCCATCCTTCTCAGCCGAATTACATCGCCATGATCGCGGGGAGCACTCTCGGGGTGAAGCTCGACGGAAACGTCGATCTCGAGGGAAGGCATCTCGGAGATTTGTTGCGCGAAAAGGGAATGACCTGGAAAGCGTACGCCCAAGGATATCCGGGGAATTGCTACCTTGGAAAACGTCTCGGGAACTATGTCCGGAAGCACGTGCCCTTCCTGAGCTTCAAAAGTGTGCAAAACGATCCGCAGGAGTGTGCACGCGTAGTCCCAGCCGAGCGTTTTTTCGAAGATGTGAGTCGCGGAGAACTTCCGGAGTATTCGATGTTCATCCCGGACCTGGTGGATGACGGACATGACACGGATGCCGCCCACGCCGCCCGTTGGTTCGGCTCCACTTTCGGAGCTGTATTGGCCGATTCCGCTCTGGTGCGTAGGACACTGTTCGTTGTGACCTATGACGAAAGCCGTACATATATCGGGCCCAATCGAATTTATACGGTGTTGTTCGGCGCAAATGTCATTCCCGGCTCCCGGATGACTTCCCGGGCGGATCACTATTCAATACTCCGCATGATTCAAGAAGGTTTCGGACTCGGGTCTTTGGGCAAGAAAGATGCCCGGGCCTCCTCGGTTCAAGGGATCTGGGCAGAACCGTCATTTAAGCAAGTCCTTGGAATCTCGAATGAAATTGAGTGAGTTTTCGAGACCTGACTGCCATTGGCAAGCTCCGGTTTCTGTGCTAGGGTTCGGCCATCTTCGAAGGAGTGTTGCATGAAATCTGTGAAATCGATTCTTGTTCTCAGCCTGTTGTTTTCCGCTTCCGCAGCAAGTGCGGCAGGTGGACCTAGTGATTTCGCACTCGAATGCGAAGTGAGAAAGTCTGCGGATCGGATCCTGGAAGTCCGTGTGGAGCCGACTGACCTCACAGGGCAGATCTCCGCGACCACCCTCAGCTTGAATCCGGACAACACCATTCAGAGACTGCAGCTCGTCAGCAATGGAGACATCCGCGACGATCAGATCTATCTTTTTGAAACCAGTGTTCCCAAGGTGGGAACCACCTTCCGTTACCTCGAGAAGATCGAAGGTCAGTATTACATCACCCAATACTTCCGGTGTGATGAGTCTCTCGGAAGTGCATATTGCCGTCCGCAGAGTGACAACATCCGTTACCAGGGTAAAAGCGGTCAGCTCTCCTGCCGCTTCGTGAACCACTGAGGGTTCAGGAATTCGATTCAAGATAGGTTAGGGCCATGGATTTTTTTGAAGCCGTCCGAATCAGACGGAGTGTGCGGTCTTACACCGATGAGAATGTTCCTGAGGAAGTGATGGAACAGGCACTGGATGCCGCTTTACTTGCTCCGAACTCCTCGAACATGCAGACGTGGGGTTTCTATTGGGTGAGGAGTCCCCGTGAGAAAGGCTTGCTCGTTCAGGCTTGCCTGAATCAGGGTGCGGCTCGCACCGCGCGAGAGTTGCTGGTGGTGGTGGCCGAGCCCCGGAGGTGGAAGGAGAACCGGAACGAGATGTTGCGGATTCTCACCGGGAATCAAGCTCCCAAGTTCGCACTCGACTATTATTCCAAGCTCATTCCATTCACCTACGGGTTCAGGTGGATCGCACCGTTGAAGTGGCTGTTGTTCGGAGTGGTCGGTTGGTTTCGCCCCACGCCTCGGAGGCCATGGTCCGGTCGGGACATCGAAGAGGTGAGTATCAAATCGGCTGCGCTCGCTTCGGAGAATTTCATGCTGGCGATCTCCGCCCAGGGGTTCTCGACCTGCCCGATGGAGGGTTTTGACGAGGCTCGAGTCCGTCGTTTGCTCGGATTGACCCGCGCGGACCGGGTGGTCATGGTGATTTCGGTCGGGAGGGAGAATCCAGCCAGGGGCGTCTGGGGGCCTCAAATCCGCTTTCCCCGGGAGAAGTTCATCAAGAGGGTGTAGTCAGATTTCTGACGCTTGCCACCCGCGGATCCTCCCCTCAGAATTGGAGGGGGAGGGTCGACCGATGAGCCAGAATCAAATGAGTCCGATCACAGGGATTATCGATGAGTCGCAAGTGATCATCGATTTCGGGAAACACGAGGGAATCACCGTCCAGGAGCTCCAGGTGGTGGATCCTGCTTTTTATTCCACTCTTGCGGGCGAGAAGGGTGAAGGGGTTTTTGCCATTCGAAGGCACCGCGACAAAACCTTCCGGCTCTATCTGAATCCGCTTGCGCAAATGGATCAGTGACCGATAACTTCGTGTCATGCTTGACTCATTTCTGCGTCACGTGACCAAGGATTCCTATGGACCGGTCAGGCTCGAGGATCATGAAGGGAGCCGGTTTCTCGTTCATCGCTTCCATGATCAGTTTTCCGTTTTGAATTGGGGAAGGATGCCCGATTCCCTCGCCGGGCGAGGTCGTGTCTCGGCTTTGGTTTTCTCTGTTTTGAACTCGAGGTACTGCGACGGCGAATCCTGGCGGCAGTTTTTGCGCTCACCCGAGGCGCTCAGTTTCAGGAAGTCCGGGGCTTCTCTCTCCCAAGGTGGATCGGTCAGTTCGGGACTGAACGCACTTGCCGACTCATTACCCACGAAATCGAACTTCGCAGGGTCCGTCTCCGAAGAGAATTTCAGATCATCCGATCAATCGAAGACGATTCCACGTTCGGCCCTCGTCCTTGATGCTTCAGGCTTGTTCAGCGGTGCCACCTGGTATCCGGTCTGCGGGTATTTCGAAGAGATCCGGGCTCCCCAGGCACTGGTCATGGGGCGTGCGATCCAGGATTTTGAAACCTGGCGGAACCATACTGGCCCGAAGCGTCTCCCTTTCGAGATCGAGTGCCACTTTGTCCTGAATGACTCGAGTCTCCGGAGTCTCAATACGGATGCGATCTCCATTCCCAAGACGGCATCTCTCCGGATGTTGCAATCGGGAGCGACCTTTGATTTTCCTCTGATGGAGCTCGTCCTGACCTCCGATCCTTGTGAACGCAAAATCGGCCTCACCGAGGCTTTGGCGATCACGGGGTTCTCACCGGATCGTCTTCAGGAGCTGTTCCTTCAAGCCGCCTGGATCGCTGCCTGGGTTCGTTACCAGATCCGGGTGTTTCGACTTCATTCCGTGAGGTTGAGATTTGGGCTTGATGCTGATGGCACCACGATTCTGCTCGATGCTTTCGAGCCGGATGATCTCATGCTTCAAGACCAAGGTTCCTGGATCCATCCCGGGGCCCTACTCGATTATTATTCCAAGACCTCCTGGTATGAGGGGGTGATTCGTGCTCGTCGTCATGCAAGTGAGTTCGGATTGACCGATTGGAAACGCCTTTGTGTGGAGCCCGCGCCTTTTCTCGATCCGGCTGTCAAATCGGGGTTCGAGATGGAGTATCAGGGGCTTGAACGCATGATTCGGGGAAAGGTCTGAGATGTTCGTCAGAGTCGAAAGCGGATTTAAGGCGGGGTTTTCAGACCCCGAAGCCAGCAGGATCCATCAGAAGATTACCGAGCTCCACTCTGGAATCGGCGAAAAAGTGAGATGGATCCGTAAATTGAATGTGGCATGGATGGAGTTCGACGCCCCCCGTGACAAGGTGGTTCAGGCCATCCAGCATTGTTTCAAGAATCCGGTCACAGACTGGGTGTTCACGGGTGATCTGCTTCCTTCGGCCGCCGGATCGTCGGGCACTCTCTTTGATCTGATGCAGGATTCGCCGTTCAGACCCGGTGTTTTCCACGGAATCGAGAAGCGTAAACGATTGAACGCACACGATGAAGAAGCACTGGTGATTTGTGATGCCATGCAAACCGTTCTTGGGCGTAAGAATCCTGGAGATCGAGTGGTAACTGGCGAGCTGATGCTCGTTGAGGGTGCCAAATTGACCCAGTCTGATCTCGAGTGGATTGCAAGAAACTGGTTTGCCCAGGAGCGCCTCGAGTCATGGTCCTTGCTTTCGGAAGAAGAGTTGAAACGGAATGCCAGATTCCAATCCGAGCAGGTGGGGAAGTACCTCATGAATCCTCAGCAGGCGAGTCGTTCCAGGTTGCTCCAGTTCCGCGCCACCACCAGAGGAAACGAAGAGCGTCCCGGTTGGGTCGGAATCGAGGACATACTCATGCAACCTTCGACCGACTCTGGACGGGCTCCGGTACTCATTCAGGGTGAAGAGTGGAGTTTCAGACCGGACATTCGATTCTCGACGTCAAAATTGAATGATGATCCCCTCACTCTGACCGAGTATCAACTTTGCAGACAACAATTGGAGCATCATTGCCGACGCGGTTCGATGAGGTTTCAAAGTATCCTCGGTATTCTACCCGAACCAACTCGGCTCTGGCGGAGTGATCTCGGAATGGAGTCGCCCCTCCGGATCCGGACGGATTTCGAGACCGCAGTTGAACGGACTGCGATCGCTACCGACACACCCATGGCTCTGATGAAGGTCCTCGAGGACGTGAACGAGACCGCCCCCTCCTATTTTTGGACGGGGAGTGTGAGTGTGCTCGATTCCCGACTCGAATCTCGTGGTTCTGTCGAGACCGAGTCTATTCTGGATCTCGTTTATGTGGGCCATGCCGATCAGATCGAAATCCGAAATCTTGTTTTTTTCGGCAATTTGAAGGCTGCTTATCAACATGCCATCCTAGGTGAATCGCTGGCGTTCTCGGTCGATACCGCATCCAGAACCTTGCTCGATTGTTTGAAGTCGGTCCCTCCCCAGGCACAGTACGGATTCGATCTCGTGGTGGATGGTGTCTCCGAGTGGCTTAGGAAGCACCTATCCGCCCCTTTGTCTCTCGGATTTCTCTGGGGAGTGATCCCTGAGAAGCGGGATTGGCTATTCGGAGAGCTCAGAACCCGAGGTATTCCATTTATCCATTTTGGAACCACCACCCTTACCGGTGATATCCGGGTCCTTGAAGCAGGGGAGTGCAGGGCCAAGGTGAATATTCGGGAGTTCTTTTCTAAGAACAAGGGAGTAAAACCCCTTGTCGAAGAGTTGTATGCTGAACCGATTTATTCTGTCGATCACTTGTCAGCGCCACGTCATTTCCGTAACCGTTTTTCGACTGAAGAATTGGTGTTGAAACCTGAAATGCGTCCGACAGGTGTTTCGCCTGTTGTGATCCGTCCCGAGCTCTCAAGCTGGTCGGGAATCGTGGCTCTTTCCGATCTGGTGGGTCTGGAGTTCAACGACGCCAGGCTCGATTATCTTCTTCGAAAGAGTACAGCGGCCGGAGGGCAGATTCAGTCGATCCAGGCATCCTATCTGAACGGAATCAAGTCTTGGTCCTCCATCCTTGGAAAACTTCAGAAACATTTCGGTATCCTTGTTCTCGAGACGGAGGCGATCCGAAATGAGTCCATCCATGCACATTGGTTGGCACTTCAGATCATCTCTCGCATTTCCGATGTTCGGACAGCCAGGACCGAGGAGTTCAAGTTCGTCAATGATCGGATTTACTGGCTTCCCGGTGATTTCGAACAGGCAGGGACCCGTTGGTTAGCTGGATTCGAGGGGCGCTATCAGACCGGGCTCCATAGTGCCATTGCGATTGAATCGAGCGAGACGGGCGACGAGCCTGCCGTGAAGGCCTTGACCAGCGCCCTACTCAAGCGACGTCTTGGCGCCGACGTTCGACTGCAGCATCATTTTCCGGGTGGTTTTTTTGTGAGTGTGAGTGAGAACGAACGGTTCGCAGTCGAAGAAGAGTGGAGGGTGGTCGGGGTGGAGTATGAATTCGTCGGGCGGATCACGGCTTCGCCGTACCTGGTGATCCGGGACGACGAGGATCGCGTGAAGACCATCGCTATCGAGGATCTCGTATGATCAAGTACCGTGCATTGATTTTGAATTCGCCCGGAGCGCGTGGGGAACGTTTTTTCATCCAGTCCCTCAGCCTTGCAGGATTCGATCCGGAAGTGCTCGATGTCCAGGGTGTTCTCGATTACCGAATCGACATGGAGCAACTCTGTCTCAAATACCGACTTGTGGTTCTACCGGGAGGAAGTCCTTATTCCTCAATTCTCGGGGGCGGAAAAGCTCTAGCTCTCAAGATCGAGCATGCTTTCGGTTGGAATCTGGCCAAATTTGCTGAGCGTGGAGGTCTTGTTCTTGGGGTCGGTACCGGATTCCAGACCCTATTGCATTTGAGGGTGTTTGGAGATGATTATACCCTCAGGATCAATCCTACTGCTCAGGTACAGGAACGCTGGTTGCGGGCGATTCCGAGTGGAAACCGGTGTGTTTGGTTGAGAGGCCTTGGTGCTCTCGATCTACCAGTGAATATGATCGATACCGAGTTCGTCATCGAGCCGGGTGCGATGGTGGAGGCCCGTGGCAAGCTTGAGCGTCTGGGCATGGCCTGTTTAAAATCCGCAGACCACGAGCAGACTCTAGGACTTTGTGATCTGACCGGTAGGATTTTGGGAATGCAGCCCCATCCTGAGTATTTTCTCAGTTGGATCCACTCCGAAGACTGGGTGTTGAATCCCACGCGTGCAGCAGCGCCGGGACAGGGACTCTCCCTGTTCGAAAACGCAGCAAAGGCCTTGGAGTGATCACTTCGCCCAATAGTCCTCGTCCAGGCTCTCTTCCCGCTCGGGGAGTCCCCGGAAGAGTCTTGGAGAGTTCCTGGAGAGGATTTCGAAGCTGACGCGGTTCGAGTACTTGCAAATCTGGGAGAGCGAAGAATAGGTCAGATAATTCGCCGCATGTTTCGGCGAGTTCGGAATTTTCAGTCGATGATAGCGGTTTGCCGCCATGTCGTGCAGTAGGGCTGCAAGAGCCCCGTCGCCGGCTCCATTGGTATTCCGGATCACCACCGGGCCACCCATGAACGGATTGATGTGCGAGTAGACTCGGACAGGATCTTCACAGTCCGACTGTCTCATTGCCCGGGAGTATTCATAAAGGTTGTAGTTCACGATCGACTTGGTGTGGAGTTCGTGTTCCGTTCTCCTTGCGCGTTTTCTGTCGACATGGCCCCCCACGTAGAGGCCTTGCGCGCCCACCGTGAGCAGGACCAAGTCGGTGAGTTCAAGGGTTTTCTCGAGAGAGAGGAGCGGGTCTTCGATACCGGTGAGAGCTTTGGCTTCCTCGTGGTTCATGGCGAGAACATTGACGTGAGTCCTGATGAAATCGATGAAGAAATCCCTTTTCTCGGAAACCAGTGCGCTGGTTCCTAAGGTCAACACGATCGGCACACCCGCACGGCGCGCGATCTCGCAGGCTTTCAGGGTCGATCTGGAAATCGGCCAGGCGGCGTCACGGAGGATGTAAGCCGAGATCATGAGGGCACAGGATTTTTCGATGATGGTAGCCGGGATGTGGTCTTCAGAGAGCTCGTTCATGCAGCCCTTCGAGATTCCGAATGTGCGTTCGCCGTCAGGAGTGATGAAGCACATGGCCCTGCCCATCGGCGAGTCACAGGGTTGGAGGTGGTTCAGGTCTACTTTGGAAGAAGTCGATGCGATGTACTTGAACGAGTAGTCTCCCACGTTGATCTTCTGGGAAATGGCTCCGATCAACACGGCCCGCTCGTCAGAGAGTACACAGAAGTTGTGAAGAGTGTTTCCGACCGTTCCACCGGCGAACTCACCCGTGATCCGTCCGGCTAGTTTCAGTTTCTGGTACATCACTTCGGCGAGTTGCTCGTCGACCAGTTGGCTTTGTCCTTTGATGAGACCATGTTCGGCCAAAAATGCATCATCGACATGGCATTCGATGTCGACGAGGAGTTGGTCGATTCCAACCACATGGAACGACTCGTCGGCGGTGAAGTTATGGTCGATGTTTCCGCGGTCTTTTTCCGTGATCGGGAAATAGTGTTTGCTCTTCCGTCTGCCGGGGAATTTCATGGGTGGAGGCTAGCGCGGTTGGGCTCAGATGGAAAGGGGGATTTTCGTCCGGACAAGTTGGGTTTTTCCTGATTTCGGGTGCGGGAATTCCAGAGACTGAGCTTGAAGCATCAGGCGGGATTCTTTCTTGAAAAAGTCTGACCACGTCTCCGGATTGCCGTAGAGAGGGTCCCCGACCAGGGGGTGTCCGATCAGATCGAAATGCCGTCTGATCTGGTGGAAGCGTCCAGTATGGGGTATCACTTCGACCAGAGTGGCTCCACGAGAATGCTTTAAGGCTCTGAAATCGGTTCGGGCCGACTCGGTTTCCTTCGACTTGTGTTTACGCAGAGGGTTTTTGATCGAACCGGATCCTGAGAGTTCGCCGGTACACCAGGCTGAATAGGTTTTCCTGACTCTTTGCTCACGGAACGAGCGAATGATTGCGGATGCGCTCTTCGGATCCAGGGCGAAGACCACCACACCCGAAGTGTCGGCATCGATCCGGTGAACGGGGAACAGGCGTTGGTTCAGTTGTTCCTCGAGGAGTTCTTTCAGGCCGCCATCCCCCCGGCCGTGCGATTCACGGTATGTGGGAATCCCTTCGGGCTTGTGCGCGGCGAGAAGTTGTCCGTCCCGATAAAGGAGCTTGAGAGGAGGGGGTACTGGGTTCATCTGGGTTCCGTCCTCCTCCACTATACACCACCCGGTGCTTGAGCTAAACTCCAGTTATGCACCTTTCAGAGCGCTCCAGCGGTTTTGTCGATCTCGAGAACAGTTTTGGCGGTAAAAACTACGCGCCACTCCCCGTGGTGCTTTCGCGAGGGCAGGGGGCCCGGGTTTGGGATGTCGACGGCAAGGAATACTTGGATTTCTTGTCCGCTTACAGTGCAGTCAATCAGGGACATTGCCACCCGAAAATCGTGGGTGCTTTGCGCGATCAGGCCGAACGTCTGACGCTGACATCACGCGCGTTTTATAATGA
Source organism: Pseudomonadota bacterium (assembly GCA_027491115.1). Classification (GTDB taxonomy): domain Bacteria; phylum Bdellovibrionota; class UBA1018; order UBA1018; family CAIMNF01; genus CAIMNF01. The sequence goes on along the minus strand of JAIXWV010000040.1, from coordinate 85,154 downwards.
TCAGCTCGGCCCCTTCGAGGCATGGCTTTGCAAGTTGCTCGGTTTTGAAAGGCTCATTCCGATGAACTCGGGTGCCGAGGCTGTCGAAACCGCCATCAAGCTTGCACGGCGCTGGGGTTATGATGTGAAGGGAGTTCCTCAAGATCGCGCCAAGGTCGTTGTTTGTTCGGGTAATTTCCACGGCCGGACGCTCGGAATTATTTCAGCCTCGACCGATCCGGCCTCGCGAGGCGGCTTCGGACCCTACCTTCCTGGATTTATTACGGTTCCTTTTGGTGACCTTGCGTCACTTGAAAAAGCACTCGAGGATCCAGATGTCGTCGGGTTTCTGGTGGAGCCCATTCAGGGTGAAGCGGGAGTGATCGTTCCGCCGGAAGGTTACCTTTCGGGAGCAGCGGCCTTATGCAAGAAGGTTCAGGCCCTTTTCATCGCTGACGAGGTGCAGACCGGACTGGCCCGAACGGGAAAAATGCTCGCCTGTGACTATGAGCAGGTGAAGCCGGACCTGTTGATCCTCGGAAAGGCCCTCTCTGGCGGTGTCCTTCCTGTATCTGCCGTGCTCGGTTCTTCCGAGGTGATTCTGACGATCCGTCCGGGTGAGCACGGCTCCACCTTTGGGGGTAACCCTTTGGCTTGCGCAGTTGCCCGTGCCGCGGTTGAAGTCGTACTGGATGAGAAGCTCGCCGAGCGGGCATTTGCCCTCGGACAGGTGTTCCGGGAGAGGCTCTCGTCCCTGAACTCTCCCTTGATCGAAAAGGTCCGGGGAAAAGGACTTCTGAATGCCATCGTGGTCCGGCCCCACGGAGACAACGGAAAGGGCGGAAAACGGACCGCCTACGACCTTTGTCACGAGCTCGCAGAGTACGGAGTTCTCGCCAAGCAAACCCAGGTCCACACCATTCGTTTCGCCCCTCCATTGGTGATCACGGAGTCTGAATTGGAGCGGGGCCTCTTGGTGATCGAATCCGTGATCAGGCGGGCGGCGGTATCCTTGTGAAGGGGCTGCGGTTCGCACTGCTTCTGTCCGTATGGAGCGCATTTTCAGTTCCCGGAAGGGTCCATGCTTGGACTGAGCGGGCCCTGGAGGCAGCGGATCCTTTTGTGTTCACCCCGAATGATCTCAGTCTCAGTGATTTCACGATCGAGGCCGGTGTGCCTTGGCGATGGGTCGAGGGGAGTTTTGAATGGGTCCGGATCGATCGAAGGTTTCTTGTTCCTCGGGCGCGGATCCGGGTTCAAATTCCACCGGGAACCCCAGTGACTTATCGTGGGCGTCATTTCGAGAGTCGCGAGCCAGAGCTAGAGCTTCCTGTGGTCTTGTCGCACGAGTCAGGAAATGAGCTTCGGGTGGGCGGGTCGTTTCAATCTGTGATTCGCCCGAGGTTCAAGCCCCAAGCGCCGCTCAAGCAGCCCCTGATCATTGATGCATCCTGCAGCTCAACCCCCCTCAAGATCCAATCGCCTTCGCTCAGTCGGTCCTGGGGCCATGTCATCTGTAGACCGACTCATCCGAATCAAGAAACGGGATTTGGTCTCCGGATGGATGTGGACCTGCTCTGGGAGAGTGAAAGTCCGAGTGAGTCGGTCAGGATCGGAAACGCCACCTCCGAGAGCCTCGATGGAATCACCCATTCTTTGTCGTTTTCGGGTAACACTCCAAAGTATGAGCTGACCAAGGGAGGGGAATCGATGACTCTTGCTGCGCCCCTTCCAGACCGTTTTCGTCCTTTATCGGTCAGTTTGGGCCTGGGCCCCTATTCACACATGGAGGTTTTGAGGCCCTTCGCCACCGTTTATGCGGCTTATCTCTTTAATGATGCCCTCAAGATGGCTTTGTTTTCCGCTTTTCCAATCCGGAAGAGTCCGGAGGTGGACACCGGTGTCTACGTCATCGTCGAGCAGTTCAGGGGGATTGATGAACGGGTCACTCTGAATCTTTTGCTGGGAGCCCATGCGCTCAGCTTCCGGAATGAGGGGGCGTACCTGCACCGGATGAGCGCACCACAGGGGGTCGAGATGAGCTTCCGGGATTGCCTGGTCCGTACTCAGAATCTGACGCTCGGAGGCTTTTTTTATCCTAAAATCGAGGGGCGCTCCTACGTGAATACCTGGATCCGGTATGGGAACTCTAAGTTCTTCACTGAATTCAACTTCATCAACTGGCAAGAGCCGGTGAGTGCCGGTTCGTTCTCGGTGAAGAGCGCGGGCCTATCGATCGGATTTCCTCTGTTCCGCGCGCTTTGACCCTTGCGTCACGAGCGCTGGATTCTCGCAATTAAGCTTTAACACTCGCCGTGATTTCGTGTACATTCTGAGCAATCTTCAATCTCGAGAAAGGAACACATCATGGCAAATCGTCGGCCAAAAATTTCGATCATTGGTGCGGGTTTCGTTGGATCCACATGCGCTCACTGGGCAGCGAGCAAGGAGCTCGGAGATGTGGTCCTGATCGACATCAACGGCGATGCCGCCAAGGGTAAGGCGCTGGATCTTTTCGAAGCTTCTCCTGTAGAAGGGTTCGACTCCCGACTGACGGGCGGATCGGATTATTCACTCACCGCTGGTTCTGATGTGGTGGTGATCACCGCAGGTCTTCCCCGCAAGCCCGGGATGAGTCGTGATGATCTTCTGGCAACCAACGCCAAGATCGTGAAGGAATGTGCCCGCAATGTGGCTCAGCATTCGCCGAATGCGGTGCTCATCATCGTTTCCAATCCACTCGATGCCATGTGCCACGTCGCTCTCGAAGCCTCTGGTTTTCCTCGTGAACGGGTTCTCGGAATGGCGGGGGTTCTTGATGGTGCACGCTTCCGCAGTTTCATCGCCATGGAGTGCGACGTCAGTGTGGAAGATGTCCAGGCCTTCGTCTTCGGCGGTCACGGCGACACCATGGTGCCGATGCCCCGTTACGTTTCAGTCGGCGGAGTTCCCCTGACCCAGATGCTCTCCAAAGAGCGGATTGACGCCCTCGTCGACCGCACCCGCAAAGGCGGCCTCGAAATCGTAGAGTTGCTGAAAACAGGATCCGCTTACTATGCGCCGGCAGCTTCGACCATCCAGATGGTGGAGGCGATCGTCCGTGACAAGAAACGCGTGTTGCCTTGTGCGGTGTTGCTGAAGGGTGAGTACGGCGTCGACAATCTTTTTGTCGGTGTCCTGGCGAAGCTCGGAGCCAAGGGTCTCGAAGGCGTTCCCGTCCTCGAACTCAATGCTGAAGAGAAAGACATGTTCGGTAAGTCCACTGCCGCGGTGAAAGGCCTTGTGGACGACATGAAGAGATTGGGGCTCAACTGATGAATATCCATGAATACCAGGCCAAAAGCCTGCTGAAGCGTTTCAAAGTACCGGTTTCCGAGGGTGTGTTGGTGGAGGGATCCCGTGACGGGATCACGTTCAAGTCCTCTGATCAGATTGCCAAGGAGGCGACCGAAGCCGCCGAGAAACTGAAGAAGGAAGTGAACCCTGCCGTATACGTCGTCAAAGCCCAGATCCATGCCGGAGGGCGCGGAAAAGCGGGCGGAGTGAAGGTTTGCAAAAACATTTCCGATGTCGGTGCCGCTGCGACCGCCATCATGGGGAAAGTGCTCGTGACCCCTCAAACCGGTGCCGCTGGCAAGAAGGTCCACAAGCTCTGGATCGAAGGCGGATCGGACATCAAGAAAGAATACTATCTCGGAGTGGTGCTTGATCGGGCCCTCTCCCAGGTGGTCATGATGGCTTCGACCGAAGGTGGGATGGAGATCGAGGAGGTCGCCGAGACTCATCCTGAGAAGATCTTCCGTGTCGTGATCAATCCTGGTACCGGTTTTCAACCCTTCCACGGTCGTACCCTGGCGACCGCACTCGGTCTTCCTGCTGAATCGATGAAAGAAGCGGTTCAGTTCTTCAAGGGCGTCTACGAGTGCTTCATGAAGATGGATTGCTCACAGGTTGAGATCAATCCCATGGTGATCACCGGTGACAACCGTCTTCTGGCCCTGGATGCGAAAGTGAATTTCGACGATAACGCGCTTTTTCGTCATCCGGACGTGGTTGAGATGCGTGACCTTCTCGAGGAAAACGCCCAGGATGTGGAAGCGTCCAAATACGAGCTCGCCTACATCGCCCTTGATGGGAACATCGGTTGCCTCGTGAACGGTGCCGGTCTGGCGATGGCGACTCTCGATATCATCAAACTCCATGGCGGAACGCCTGCGAACTTCCTCGATGTCGGGGGAGGTGCTTCCAAGGAGAAGGTCGCTCAAGCCTTCAAGATCATCCTGAAGGACCCCAAGGTGAAGGCAATTCTCGTCAACATCTTCGGAGGGATCATGAAGTGCGATGTGATCGCCGAGGGTGTGATTGCGGCTGCCAAGGAGCTCGCACTCACCGTTCCACTCGTGGTCAGGCTCGAAGGGACCAATGTCGAACTCGGAAAGAAAATGCTCGCGGAAAGCGGACTCAAGATCACTCCTGCCGATGATCTCGCCGATGCAGCCCGTAAAGCCGTGGAAGCGGCGAAATAAGGAGACGATGCGATGTCAATTTGGGTGAACAAGAATACCAAGCTCCTGGTCCAGGGAATCACAGGTTCCCAGGGACTCTTCCATGCCAAAGGCTGCGATGACTACGGATCCAAGATCGGCGGTTGTCGAGTGGTCGGTGGCGTGACCCCTGGCAAGGGCGGTCAGACTGTCGACGGCTTCCCAGTTTTCAACACCGTTGCCGAAGCTGTGAAACAGACGGGTGCCAATGCGACGATGATCTTCGTTCCGCCTCCTTTCGCAGCAGATTCGATTTGCGAAGCGGCTGATGCGGGAATCCCCCTCATCATTTGCATCACCGAAGGGATTCCGATCGCGGACATGATCGCGACCAAGCGTTATGTGAAAGAGCGGGGCTCCCGGCTGATCGGTCCGAATTGCCCCGGTATCATCACTCCCGGTGAATGCAAGATCGGCATCATGCCCGGTCACATCCACCTTCCCGGTCGTGTAGGAGTGGTTTCGCGGTCCGGAACACTCACTTACGAGGCCGTGCATCAGTTGACCAAGCTCGGAATCGGTCAGAGCACTTGTGTGGGGATCGGTGGAGATCCTGTGAACGGGACGAATTTCATCGATGTGCTCGAGGCTTTCAACAACGATCCTGACACCGACGGTGTGATCATGATCGGTGAGATCGGCGGAACTGCCGAGGAAGAAGCCGCCGAGTGGATCAAAACGAACATGAAAAAGCCGGTCGCCGGCTTCATCGGCGGTGCCTCGGCTCCTCCAGGTAAACGGATGGGCCACGCGGGCGCGATCATCTCTGGCGGAAAAGGAACCGCCGAAGAGAAGTTCAAGGCGCTTGAGGCGGCCGGTGTGAAGATTTCGCGTTCTCCGGCCACTCTTGGAGTGACCCTGAGAGATGCGATGAAAAAGTGAATTTGAAATTGAAATAACAAAGGAGAACAGTATGGCTATCGAAAAAACATTCAGTATCGTGAAACCCAATGCAGTGGCGAAAAACAACATGGGCAAGATCCTCGACCGTTTCGAGTCGCGCGGTCTTCGCATTGCCGCTGCGAAATTCACCCGCCTTTCCAAAGAAAAAGCGGAAGGCTTCTACATCGAGCACAAAGAGCGTCCTTTCTTCGGAAGCCTGGTGAACTTCATGACCAGTGGTCCGGTTCTTCTGATGGTCCTTGAAGGTGAGAATGCCGTCGCCCTGAACCGTGAGATCATGGGTGCGACCGATCCTTCCAAAGCTGCTCCCGGAACCATCCGTAAGGATTTCGCCGATAGCATCGAAGCAAACGCCGTGCACGGATCCGACAGCGCCACCTCGGCTGATCGTGAGATTTCCTACTTCTTCGAAAAGAACGAAGTCATCGGCCGTTTCTGATGCCTCAGATGAACACGGGCAGAGTCATCCGGAAAGGAATGAGAACCATGACCAAGAAGATTGATCTCAACAAGTTCAAAGAAGTGGTCGGCCAGCTCAAGACCAAGCAAAAGCAACTCAAAGGTCTGATGAGCAAAGAGACGCTTCAGGAAGCGAAGAAGTACGCGGAGGCATCCAAGCAGGAGCTTCAGCGTCTGATCAAGACCACCGACGTGAAAAAGGTGAAGTCGATCCTCGAGAAGGAGGCCAAGGAGATCCAGAAGCTCCAGAAAGCCGTCCCGCAGGAGCTGGCGAAGTTCGCCAAGTTCGTGGAAACTCAACGCAAGGAGTTCGAGAAGATCCTGAAGAACGTGAACGCCCTCGAGGCGGCCGAGTTCATCCAGAAGAAGGTCCGGGGCAAGCGCGGGGGAAAAAAGTCCGCAAAAAAGCCCGTAGTGGTCAAGGAAAGCCAGCCCCAACAGGCCCAGTCCGCGACCACCGAAACTCCGGAACAGAAGTGAGTGGTTCAGGTTTGATTCCGGGACGGAAGGCTCCGGCTTTCTCCGTTCCGGACCAAGACGGACAGACGGTCACGCTTGCCTCGTTGAAGGGGATGCGTGTGGTGCTGTACTTTTATCCCAAGGACCATACCCCCGGGTGCACCCAGGAGTCTTGCGATTTCCGGGATTCCTTCGGCAGGCTCGAGTCCATGGGCGTCAAGGTCTTCGGTGTGAGTCGCGACAGCGTGAGCTCACACAAGAAGTTCCAGGACAAGCTGGCGCTTCCTTTCCCGTTGTTGTCGGACGGCGAGGGAAAGATGTGTGAAGCTTTCGGGGTCTGGAAGGAAAAGAGTCTATACGGCCGGAAATACATGGGGATCGAACGGACGACTGTCTTGATCGGATCTGACGGAATCATTGAGAAAGTGTATCCGAAGGTTTCAGTCAAAGGGCATGTCGATCAGGTGATCCAGGATTTGAACGGGACGGATTGAGGAGGTTTTTGTGATGGATGTCGGACAAAAATTCACCGGGGTTAAGTCGGTATTGGTGGTGCTCTCTTCCAAGGCAATGTCTTTCGATCAGGGTGGACTCAGGAACCTCATCACTCACGCTTACCAGGGTTCTGCCGTGTTTTTCATTTCCACCAGCGGTGATCCGGTTGGAGTGGCCGGTCCCGAACAGGTGGATCTTGTGATCGACTTTACAGCCCCAGGTTCCCGGCAGAATCCGTTTTTCGCATCCAGGATGAGGTCACGCGGACGTCATGTGGTCGGTAGGAAATCAGGATGGTTTTACCGTGCCAGTCGGTATGACCGTGTTTACGACGAGCGGAAGGATCCATCCATCCCTGTAGACTATCTTGAATCTGAAGCTCATGCGCAGAGGTCTGTTCTGGCATTGGCCGGAGTAGCATTGGTCCGTCACGGCGGTACCACCCCAGACCGGAGTAAGGACATCGGCACCGGAGTCTTGACCGGGGCCGTGCGGTGAAGGATGCGTGAGTCGTTGACCCGAGTATTGGAAGGCATCTGGCGGATTCTGATTTCACTGAAGCTCGCCGTGCTAGTCATTGCGTCACTCGCATTGACCCTTTCGGTCGCCACCGTGCTTGAGAGTCTGCATGACTCGAAGACGGCCCAATATTACGTTTATCGGGCAGCATGGTTTTACGGGCTGCTCGCACTCCTCGGTTTGAACATCCTCGCTGTGGCTTTGAGCCGTCTCCCTTGGAAGCGAAAGCACACACCGTTTTTGATGGCCCATGCTGGTATCCTGATGATTCTGACCGGCTCCTGGATCACTTACCGGGATGGTCTCGATGGGTCACTCCAGGTTTCCGAAGGTGAGATGAACTCCGCTGTGGAGCTGGACCAGCATGTTCTTGTTATGAAGGTGAACGAGGATGTCCAAACCGTACCCTTCGAATGGATGCCGGCTCCTGTTGCAGAGAAGTTCGCCGGGCGGGATTTTCCGGAGTTCGGGATCCGCGTCGATCAGATCATTCCTGATGCCGAGCCGAGGGTCCGTTTTGTTGAGATGCCGGCATCATCCGGAGAGAAGTCCGCACCCGCAGTGCAGGTGAAGATCATAGGTGCCCCCATGGGCGGATCACCCGAGTTTTGGCTCTGGGCAGGAGATGCAGGTTGGTCGAGCCAGAAACTCGGTCCTGCGCGGTTTCTCATCCGGCAGGCAGGAAGACAGGATCTAGAAGCGGGAGCTTTCCCTTCAGGCGAGGCACGCTTTGATTTTGTTTCATCCAAGGACGGCTCACTTTCGTTCGAGTCTGTTTCGGTACGAGGCGAGAAGAAAACCGGTAAGATCGATCTCTCCAAATTGAAGACCGGTTCGGCTCCGTTGATTTTGGAACCGGGTTGGAAGATGCCTATCCGGATCCAGTTGAAGGCTTACATGGCCAATGGTGCGAATCGGACGGACTATATCCCTGTGAAAGTGAAACCACAAGGAATGGGGACTGCGATTCCCCAGCCGGCGATCCGGATCTCCCTGATGGAGAATCCTGAGTCGAAGCTTTGGCTCGGGTTAGGGGACCGCGCGGACTTCACGGGGCAGGACGGTGTCCGTCGTCTGATCGGTTACTATCCGAAACGGGTCGTTTTACCCTTCGGGATTCAGCTCGACCGCTTCGAGTTGAAGCACAATCCGGGCACGATGGATCCGGCTGCTTATTCCTCGTTTGTCCGGGTTGTGGATCAGATCAATAAGGCCGGCGAGGCAGTGGAAGCCCCGATCCATCACATCACCATGAATGAACCGCTTGAGAGCAAGGGCTATACGTTTTATCAGGCGAGTTACATTCCTGAAGTCCCTCGGCCAGTGACCACGATTCTGTCGGTCAATCATGATCCGGGCAGGTGGCTCAAGTACTGGGGTTCGATCCTTTTGATCCTCGGTAGCATCAGTCTTTATCTCGTCAAGGTCGTTCAGCGGAAACGCAAGGTGGAGGTTACTTCATGAAAACGGGTCTCATCGTCCTGGTCACTCTTCTCGGGTTCAACCTGTCCGCTCACGGTGCTCCGGCTCCACTGCAGGGGACTCGACTCAATGATCTACGACTTCTCCCCGTGCAAAGTGGTGGACGGGTGAAACCGTTCGATGAATTCGCCAGGGAAACCCTGTTGGCGATCACAGGTTCGAGAACCTACGGGTCATTCGATCCAAGTGAGGCCATGGTGTCGATGATGGTTGACCCCAAAGGGTGGGCGGACGAGAGGATCATCCGAATCTCTGTACCCGAGGTCAATCAACAGCTCCTGCTTGAACCGGGACGGAAGATGTTTTCGCCCAATGAACTGTTCGCCAGCAACGCTTTCCTCCAGTACGCCGAGGGAATTCGTTCAGGTGGGAAGTCGGCCGAGCAGGTCACCGGAACCGGAATCAATGCCGTGTCGGGCAAGAAGGATCCTCGAGGGGAGGAATTAAGAAGGGTGGTGGACCGCGTGGAGAGGTTCCAGGCGATTGTCACCGGGGCTGTATGGACCCTGACCCCTCCCGCTGGGTCCGACACCGATGCTCCTTGGAAAACTTTCGCCGAAGGCATGGTGAACTCTAGCCCGCAGGTCCAAGCCGCTGGATCCATGTTGAAGTGTTATCTTGAAAGGCAATCCGATTGTTTCCAAGAGAAAGCCGCTGCGCTTCGTGATTCGGTGGAGAAGTCCGTACCCGGGTTTTCCGCGATCGAGACCAAGTTGAAGGCCGAGGTCTGGTACAACCGGCTCAGACCCTTCCTTCAGGCGATGATTTTTTATTTGTTTGCGGGACTGTTCTGGTTGTTCGCCTCCCGTCATGCTTTTCCGCGAATGATGGCCAAGTTCCTGACCTTCTCAGCCGTATTCTTGCACGTGCTTGGTTTCGCACTCAGGAGCTATGTCGCTGAGCGTCCGCCCGTGACAAACATGTACGAGTCCATCATCTGGGTCAGTCTCGGAGTCATGGTGTTTTCGTTTCTCCTGTACCGGCGGAACCGACAGGTGGTGCTCATGTCCACAGCCTGCCTCTTGGCCGGTTTCTCACTTTTTGCCGGAGACGCCGCTCCGCTCGTCATGGATCCGACCATCCGACCCCTGGTTCCGGTCTTGCGAAGCAATTATTGGCTGACCATCCATGTGCTCACCATCACGCTCAGTTACGGTGCGTTCATGCTGGCCATGGGAATTTCAAATGTGAGTCTCTTCCAGTTTGTGAAGATCGCCCGGAGCGGGGATTCACCTGAATTGAGCCAACGGGTCGCCTCGTTGAACCAATTGAGTTATCGGGCTCTCATGTTCGGGACGGTGCTGTTGGCAGCAGGAACCATCCTCGGGGGAGTTTGGGCGGATTATTCCTGGGGACGCTTTTGGGGCTGGGATCCGAAAGAGGTCTGGGCATTGATCGCGCTCCTGGCATATATGGCTGTGTTACACGGTCGTTACGCGGGTTGGGTGGGACGGTTCGCTCTTCCCCTTTGGACCGTGATCTGTTTTTCGACCGTGGTGATGGCGTGGTACGGGGTGAACTTCGTACTCGGAGCAGGTCTCCATTCCTACGGATTTTCAACCGGGGGCCAAGCCTTTGTGGCCTGTTTCCTTTTGGCCCAGACGGTGTTCTGTCTGGTGGTGGCGTGGGTGCACAAACGGGGCGTTGCCGCTCCAGCAGCCGGAGCTTGAGGGACAGGATGCCGTTCGTAGACGAGTTCCGCGCTTTGGCCGGCCGTTTTTCGGGGCAGCTTGAGTTCGACACTCCCTTGTCACGAGTGGCATATTACCGGATCGGTGGACCCGCCTCGGTTCTGGCAACTCCCCGAAGCTTGGAGGACCTTGAGCTTCTCCATGGAGCCGTTCTCCGGACGGGGTGTCCCGTGTTCATTCTCGGTTGGGGCTCCAATCTTTTGTTTCCGGATGAGGGCTATTCCGGTCTCGTGATCCGGATGAAACACCTTTTTACCGGAGTCGAGGAGACAGGTCCTGGCAGGATCCGGGTGGGGGGATCCTTGGGAGCGAGTTCTCTACTCAAGATTGCTGCAGATCGCGGGTATGGCGGACTCGAGAGATTGACCGGTATCCCGGGTTCTGTGGGCGGCATGGTCACCATGAATGCCGGGACCCACCTGGGCGAGATCGGGAGTATTCTCATCAGTACCGAGACGGTCAGTTTCGGCAGCGGTTCGCCGGTCCTGGAAAAAAAGATCCGTATTCACGGGGATTCCGACTTCTCGTACCGGAAAAACCATTTTCTCGGCCCTTCCGATCTGATCCTCCATGCCGAGATGGTGTTCAAGCCCGAAGATCCGGCTAAGATCAAGGCTACGATCGACGAATTGTATCAGCGTCGGAAGGCCACTCAACCTGTGGATCTTCCGTCCTGCGGCAGTGTATTCATGAATCCGAAGTCGGCCGGTCTTCATGCGTGGCAGGTGGTTGAGAAGCTCGGACTCAAAGGGCACCGGATTGGGAACGCCCAGATCTCCGAGAAACACGGCAATTTCATCGTCAATCTCGGATCAGCCAAGGCTTCCGATGTCCGTGCCTTGATCCTGCTCGTTCGCGAGCGGGCCAGAACCGAACTTGGCATCGAGCTCCAGGAAGAGGTCAGGATCCTCACATGAGCCGGAGTGGTGGAATTCCCTATCACTGGAAGGCATTCCTCCACCGCAAGGGCCTCTGGGGTGCGCACGAACAGGCGACCCGGGCTTTTTTGGAGCGTTGGAATCCCACCGAGAAAGAACTGGTCCTGATCGGACCTTCGGGGGGGTATTCAATTCCCCCTGGATGGCTCGGGCGGTTCGACCGGATTTTTGCTTACGAGCCCGATCTGTTGGCCCGGAAGATTTTCGAACGTCGTCACGAGCTGAAGCCCGTTTGGCTTGGCCGCTATTTTCCTTTCGGGAAACCCGGGGCGTTCGAACATCCGGCAGGGGCAGCTGTTTTGTTTTCGAATCTGCTCGGTCAGATCGAGATCCGGAACGTCAAGAAGCTCGGGACATGGTTGGAGCATGAACTTCAGGGGAGGTCTTGGGCGTCCTTTCATGATGCGCTGTCGGGTTATGGAATCGATTTTGACACCGAAGAATCGGGTCGGGAGCGGGCACTGATTCCTGCGATGAAGCGTTGGATTCATGTCCGGAAGCCCGGAATCCGGCAAATCGAGGTTCTTTCACATGATGCTCCGGACTTGTTCGCAAGCTTCAAGGATCTCCAGTACAGTTATTGGCAATGGACACTCACTCCGGAACACACTTTCCTGACGGAAGGTGTGTTTCCAAAGAGGGTATCTCCACCGGAGGATGAATCATGTTGAGAGCAAGAATGGACGCAGCTTTGGGCAAGACCCCCTGTGACTGGGTGATCCGCGGGGTGCGGTATCTTGACGTCTTCGCTTGTGAGTGGCGGACGGGAGATGTGGCCATCCATTCAGGAGTGGTCGTCGCCCTCGACCCAGGCCTCAAAGGGGTCCGGGAAGTTGATGGCCGCGGGAAGTGGCTGGTTCCGGGCTTTATCGACGCCCACGTCCATGTCGAGAGCTCACTCGTGGTTCCCGCTCATTTCGAGCGGAGCGTTCTGCCGCTCGGGACGACGACCGCGATTTGTGATCCGCACGAGCTCACCAATGTTCTGGGAACCGGAGCCCTCCGTTATTTTCTCTCCGAGGCAGAACGTCTACACCTCGACCTTCGAGTCATGCTCTCTTCCTGTGTACCGGCCACACATCTCGAAACCAACGGAGCCGGAGCGGTACTGGCCCGGGATCTCCTCCCGTTCAAGTCCCATCCGAAAGCTTTGGGCCTTGCCGAAATGATGAACGTCCCGGGTGTCTTGAACGGAGACCCCGTAGTTCACGAAAAGCTTCAGGCGTTTCAAGACCGCCCGCTCGACGGACATGCCCCGCTGCTCTCCGGTGGAGCGCTTTCCGCTTATGCTTTGTGTGGCATCTCGAGCTGTCACGAATCCTCCGAGCTCGAGGAAGCCCGCGAGAAACTCACCAAGGGAATTGCAGTCTGGATCCGGGAGGGGAGTGTGGCAAAGGATTTACATGCCCTCGCGAGTTTGGTCACCCAGGCCTCATCGGCTTGCCTAGGTTTCTGTACGGACGATCGCAACCCTCTGGACATCGCCCAAGAAGGACATCTGGATCATCTGATTCGGGAATCGATCCGCCTCGGGGTCGATTCCCTGGCTGCTTACCGTGCCGCCTCGTATGGGGTCGCTGCCCACTACGGACTCAACACAGGGCCGGATCGTGTCGGTGCAATTGCACCCGGATTCCGCGCCGATCTGGTGCTCCTGGATGATGCCGACACCTGCTCCATTCGTACCGTGTTCAAGCGCGGTATTCCCGTGGGAGAGTTGAACTGGACGGGGATCTCGACCGGAAAGCCGGATCAGACCATTCATGCCGCCCCAGTCACTCCGGCTGATTTGGAGGCCGTAACCGGACGGGTGCATGTGATGGAAGTGATTCCGGGGAAAATCATCACGGGTCGTTCGGTCCGGAATCATTCGGATCCCGGGGTGGCTCGCCTCTCCGTGATTGAGCGTCACGGCAAAAAGATAAAGCCGGCGAATGCCTGGGTTTCCGGATTCGGCGATGGGCTTCAGGGTGCGATCGCTTCGAGTGTCGGTCATGACAGCCACAACCTCATCTGCGTGGGTGACGAAACGCGTTCCATGGCTGTTGCAGTGAACGCCTTGAGGCAAATGGGAGGAGGATTTGTTGTGGTCCGTGGAGATCAGATCCTCGCGTCTTTGGCTCTTCCCATGGGAGGCTTGATGTCGCTCGAGGAACCTTCCCGGATCGAGAAGGGATTACTGGAGCTCCGTTCGGCGAGCCGCGAGATCGGTTGTGCACTTCAAGAACCATTCCTGCAGTTGGCGTTCTTGAGCCTTCCGGTGATTCCATCGCTCAAACTGACCGATCAGGGGCTGGTCGATGTTGACCTGTTCCGCGTGATCGATGTCAGGGCATCTTGAGACTTTTCAGACTCAGCGGTGTCCGGGGCCCTGCCCGTAGAGAACGTCGTTGATCTTCATGTACCCGTGATGGTGGCGACGGGGATTCGGGCTCCGATGGATCCAGTGGATGATCGCTCCATCCGGAGAGGGTTGGTAAACCTGGGTCGGGGCGTTCGAGGTGATGTAGTCGCCGCAAGCCTCGACAGTGAGTCCGGGAACGATGTTGTCCACTTCGCCGAAGGAGATGTTGTACACCACTTCGAGGGTGTCTTTCTCGTTCGGGCCGATCAGTGCGTTGAAATGGTAATGACCGTTCCGGTTCGGGTAGACGTCACGGATGACGCCTTTGACCCGAGCCCGATCATGAAACTGGTTCGGGGTGGAGGCCTTCCACTTGAGGACTTGCTCGTTGATCACCGGGAGCTCTCGACCTTGCTTGTCGAGACAGGGCATATTGTCCCGGGCTTGGGCGGGAAGAGCGATGACGAGTTGCGCGACCAGGAACCAGACTGACAGGGTTTTATTGAGCACCATCCGAATCTCCCTTTGTGTCCGGACCCTAACAGTAATGACGCAAAAGGGAAAGAAAGGAATCGGGAATCAAGCTCTCAGCTTGAAAAACAGGGCATAAGACCCCAAAGTGGCAATAACGCTTAGGGTCATTGCCAAAGGGAAGCCCACACCCCGCCGGATCAGTAGGGGGAGTGCGAGGAACAGGACCAAAGACGGGACAATGAACCAAAGCGTCTCCGTGGTCATTTGTGCGGTTTTTTCGACATCCCGGGTTTCAAACCAGGACCAGGTGAGGGCGAGGATGGAGGTTAAGGGGAGGGAGAGTAGGAGTCCTCCCAGCTTTCCACTCCGTTTCCCCACTTCTGTGACCCCGACGATGATCAGGCTGCTCAAAATGAGTTTGATGAGGATCATTCTGTTTGAATCCTTGCACGAGGGGGGGCCGACCAGGAGAGCAAGGTCACTTCTCCCTGTTCGATTTTGACATAGTGGGGGGTCAGCATCCACGAGCCCGAATTGAGATATCGGCTGCCATTTTCGAGCTCGGATTCACCCGGGTGGTGGGTGTGTCCGAAGACGATCGCATCGAATCCACGACGGGCGAGCTCCAAGGCCGCTTCACGGAAGTGGGGCTTCTCGCCGATGATGCCCGTCTTTCGGGCTCGCAACCGCGAGGTGAAGCGTTCAAAGGAGATCCAGAGCCGGTACATCTCCGGGTGCACTTTCAATGCCCATCCGCCGAGATGGGTCAGGGTCTCATAGAGGACCGGGTATTTGACAAAAAACGGGTCATAAATATGCCCATGCTCGATCCGGATCCGTTTGCCTGAGGAGTGTACATTCAAAAAGGGCGAAACCTTCATCACGCCCCAATCCTCGAGAAAGTGCTCGAGTGCGATGTCATGGTTTCCGGTGACGTAATAGACTTCGCGTCCCGCACGCTTGAAGTCTCCGAGCGTCTTGAAGAACTCCGGAACATCGAATGCAATTTTCTGAAAGCTTGCTTGAGCGATCTCAAGACCGTCACCGTTGATGCAGAGATCGAATTTCTCCTGGGCCGCCCACTTCAAGAACGGGATCACTCGGCGTTTAGCAAGGGAGAATGGATTGCCGAGGTGGAGATCCGAGATGACCACCAATCGATCTGATTGGATCGAGGTGATCATTCTTGTACACCGCCGCCGAGCAAACGCATGATATCCTGAATTTGGGCGAGCGGTAGATTGTTCCGGATCATCACTTCAAGCAAACGGTCATTCGACATTTTCACGCGATAACTGAGTTGCTGGAGCATCTCGAATGCAAATGTCGGATCGCGACGGATCTTGAGCAGGAAGCCCGCCGGTTTCAGGATGAGCAAGCGTGTGTTGCCGACCGCATAGGCGCTGGCATAGCGGGGAAGACTCTGGAGGAGCGCCATGTCTCCGAAAAATTCCCCTTTTTTGAATCGGACCATCTCGATCTCACCCGAGGGAGTTTTCTTCCGGATCTGAACAGCGCCAGATTGGATGATGTAGAGATCCCGGCCGGTGTCGCCCTCTTCGAAAATGCACGCGCCGTCCTCGTAATCTTCGAGGAACTCATGCTCAAAGCGGTTTTCACTGAGAAGACTCATGCCTTCAACAGAATATCGGGAACCGGACCACTTCGGTAGCGACAATCCCATGACTGGGGAGTGCGTCGCCAGGAATCAGGGTGCCTGGCGGTAGCGCCTCACGGCGCTTCCTCCACGATTGTCTTTGAAAATGCCGATCAGGATTCGGCCTCGGTCGGTCGGGGTCGGAACCTTGGGCGGAGTGAAACGGTTGAGCTCTCCCGGCGAAGTGCGGGGGAGCGCTAAAAACCCGTCTGTTGTACAGTCTTTGTCATTTGAACAGGCGATGTCGGCAGGTCCGGTCAGGAACCACGCCACTTCAACAGTTTCGGTGAGGGGCTGGGGATTCCCCGAGTTGTCGAGAACGGTGTAGCTCTCGAGATTGGACGCAGGGACGGCCGCCTTTAGAAAGGTCTCAACCGTCGGGAAGGGTAGCAGTGCGGATCCATCCTCCCGGGTGATGTCGAGCCCCGCCACCACCGGGTTCTGGTTCAGTGCGCGACCGTTCGAGATCAGGAGACGCTTGAAGGTCGTGATTTTGTCCTCCGAGCTCAGGGTCGGGAAGACCTCGTAGAATATCAGAATCGAAATACCATTGAACCGGTCAATGGAACTCAGGCTGGCAAATCGCGCCGTATACAACGGAAGGACCGGGGTCAGCGAGGTGTTCAGGTTCACGGTGATCGGAGCCAGTGCACCGGTGAATTCGGGAGTGACGTAGTCTCCGTTTCCCACCTGGGCGATCGGAGTATTGGTCTCGAGGTCCACCCGGCTCGCGTTGCCGGAACAAGTCGGCTGGGCCCCGAGTCCGACGCCAGGATCGAGGCACAGGTAGAGATTGTAACTGAGTGGGCGCCCCCCCCCGTACAGATCGCTGATGACGGGAGTCAGGTCGATCGAGCCTGGGGTGAACGTCGTGCCATTGAAACCCACTTCGGAGTCATTACCGCCGTTAGATTGGATCTGGAGTCCCAATACCCGGAGTCCCTGGATCGTGGCGTAACGGGGCATGGTTTCGGGAGAGCAGGCGAGGATCGAACACAGAACGAAGGTTGCTGCTAGCGTCCGGAGCATCAGAATTCTCCTTTCAGACCGAATGTCGGCAGGATCGGAATACCATTGACCGTATCGAAGGTCCGGTAGTCATACGCGAACTGGAGGCCTTCCGTGTTCTGACGGTTGGTGACGTTTTGGATGTCCAGGTACAAGGACAAGGTCCATGTGTCGTACACCCAGCGCTTGTCGATCCGGAGATCGAACATCATGAACGCATCCAGCCTCGAGTTGAACAGCGATCCGCGGATCGGAATGAAGACATCGTTGTCGAGGTCTCCTACAGCGGAGGTGGGGATGGTGTCGAGTGGACCCGTGACATAGCGGAAGCGGGAGGAGATGCGCCAGTTCCGCTTCAGATTCACTCCGGCGATCAGGGTGAGGAAGTGGGTTTGGTCAAATTCGTAGAGGTAGGACGAGCGCGAGGGGTCGGACCGCGTCGAGCGGGAAAGGGTGTAGGCTCCGAAGAAGTTCCAGGGATCGAGATTGTAGGTGACGCTCGTTTCCCACCCGACCGCTTGCCCCTTTCCTAAGTTCGAGAAAATACTGGTGGTATCTCGAATCACGAGCCGATCAAACCATCGGGCGAAGACCCCAGTATAGGCTTCTGACCCTTTGGTAAGGCTTGCCGAAAGATCCTTCTCCGCCCCAAGACGCAGGTGCCACGAACTCGAGCTCCGGATCGCCGGATTGCCGAATCCGGGAGAGTACTGCTGTTCGAGCGGGGCTTGCGCGTACAATCCTCCGGCTGCAATCAGGCTCAGGGTGGGATCGAGCTGGTAGCTGCCTGAGACCCGGGGGGCCGGACGCCACTCGTTGATGGGCGCGAAGTAGTCCAGACGAAGCCCAGGATGCAGGGTCCACCGCGAGTCCACTGCCGGCTTCCAGACGGGGTTTACATAGAATCCGAACAGGTTCGAGGAAGCATTTTTGAGTTCGACGATTCGCATTTCTCCAGTAGAGATGGGATTCGGTAGCCCGCCATCGTTGAAAACACGGGGGAGCTTGAGGCTGACATCCGCCCACGAGAGCCGGTGATCCATGCCCGTGTTCAGGAGAAAAGTTTCGCTCACCCGCAACCGGTTCTCAGCACGCACTGTGGCGGCGATCGTTCTAAGGTTGAAGTAGTTGGATCCGATGTCGGTGTTGATGAAGTCACGACCCATCGCGGTTGAAAAAACCGTCTTCGAACGGGCCGAGTGGGTCCATTCGAACTGAGGGATCAATCGGAAGAATCCGATCTGGTTCGAAAAGTTACCCCGTAGCGAGGGATCGCCACCGAGTGGGCTTGCTGCGATGAAGTTCAACGCATCCTGCGATCCGATCACCGTAAATTTGAACTTCAAGCGGTCAGAAAGCGGTCGCTGATAGAGCAGACCCACGTCGCCGTAAGAGGGAGCGACCGTGAGTGAGAAATTGTCGCTCCCACCCAAGACCGCTTTCAGCACCTGACCGATGTAGCTGATGCGCCCGCCGACGGCGAGCTGCCCTTTCTCCCCGACGGGAGTCTCCACGAGGAGACCGGAATTGAAGGTGTCCACGAACCCCGAAGCTTTGAAACGCTTGAGGTCGAGATCCCTGGAATTCAGGTTCAGGATTCCTCCCATGGCCCGGCCGTAGTTTGATTGATAGCCCGCCGACAAAAAATCGAAGCTCTCGGTGAGATCCGGATTGAACACCGAACTCAAGCCCCCGAAGTGGAAAATGAGGGGAATCTCGTGGCCATCGATGGTGTAGCGCGTGTCTTGCGGAGCTGAACCTTGGAT
Organism: Pseudomonadota bacterium; assembly: GCA_027491115.1. Lineage (GTDB taxonomy): Bacteria > Bdellovibrionota > UBA1018 > UBA1018 > CAIMNF01 > CAIMNF01. Next base: position 66,436 of record JAIXWV010000040.1, on the reverse strand, counting down.
GATGACCTGGGAGCTGAAACCCTGGGAACGGTTCACTCCGGGCAGGTTCTGGATCGCACGGACCGGATCGGCCCCGGCTCCGGGCTGGGCTGCGGCTTTCTTCTGGTTCAGGGTCCGTTTGACGAGATCCCGAGTGTCCCTCGATTCAACGGTAGTTTCGTAAAGGAGTGCATTTTCCCGTTCGAGGTAGACGATCTTGCTCAGGTCATGGGTCAGATCCAGTTCGTCTTCTTGTCGAATGAAGCCGGGGTAGTTGATGACGAGCTTGATTTTCCCGGGCTGAAGATCCTCGAATTTGAACCTGCCATTACGATCGGTGACCGTCTTCACTTTTCCTGGAAGCACGAAGACATTCACGCCTTCGAGCGTGTCCCGACTCCCTCGGATCAGAACCTCGCCTTCGATTGTCGCGGCAAACGAGCTGTGCGAAAAAAGGGAGAGAAGCATCCATGCCGTCACGAACCCGAATCCTGTTTTCATTCCAATACAAAACGATAGGTGTACCGGATCTGGATTGCAACGGACTTGTCCCCGATTTTCGCGGGTTTGAAGCGGAACCGCTTCACTGCGCCAAGTGCGGCATCCGTCAATTCAGGACCGGGTGACAACAAGGCTTTGGCGCTTTTCACGCTGCCGTCCGATCCCACCACCAGATCAAACACGACATTCCCTTGCACCCTCTTGCGTTTGGCTTCCGCAGGGTAGGGGACCTTCACTTCGTTCACGAGCACCGGCAATTCTCCGACTTCAAATTCTTCGACTAAGGGCTCTCCGATTGAGTCCGTTGCTGCTCCGGGGATCAAAGCACTCTGCGGGTTTGCTACCGGCTTCGCGTCCGGACTAGTGCTCCCAGTAGCGCTCGGCATTGGGATAGACCGTGGATTCGCCCGGACAACCTGTTTAGGAGTCGTTCGGGGCGTCTCCACCAGTCGTTTGAACTCGGTCAGTTCCACCGGGATTTCCTCGCGTACCTGCTCGGGGCGCACGAACCAAAGGGCCGCCACACCGAGGAGCGCCAGATGGACCAGAAGGGATTCCAGAATGACCCGCATGGGTTCCAGTTTAGGACTGTGAGCGATGTGGCTCCACAAAAAACAGACCCACAGGTCGCTTTTGTGTTAGCTTTCAGCGCATGTCGCCACGCTACTATTACTCCCTTAGTCAAACCGGTGCAGAGAAAGCCATGCGAGATGAGATCCTGAACGAGTTTCCGGATCTCAGATTTGCGTTTTCAAGGCCCGGGTTCGTAACCTTCAAACAAAAAGAAGAGGGTGGAGGGGACTGGATCGACTCGACACGTTCGGTTTTTTCGCGGGTGTTCGGAACCAGCGTTGGGCAAGCCAAGGACAAGGCTGCTTTGGAAGCCTTGCTCGATCTAATTCCGGAAGGGGCTCCGGTGCACGCGTTTGATCGTGACCTGTTCGTCCCCGGAGACGAGCCCGAGGGATTTATCGAAGACGACGGGATTCACGAAGAGTTGAGGGGTGTCTCCCATTCGCTCGATTTCGAGTTGAAGCCGGTTCCCGGTCAACAAGTGTATGATCTGGTCCGAATCGATCCCGGCCATGTTTTTCTAGGTTGCCACCGGCACTCGGATGCTTATCTCCCGTTACCCGGAAACCGGACCGGTCTTGAGGTACCCGCGCACTCACCTTCTCGAGCCTGGTTGAAGCTCGAAGAGGCGTTGCTCCGCTTCAAGCCCGATTTTCGCGCCGGAACAGAGGTCCTCGAAGTCGGTTGTGCCCCCGGTGGTGCCACCACCGCTATGCTCGACCGTGGGTGGAAGATCACAGGAATCGACCCGAAGAAGATGGATGCCACACTTGATAAAGAAGCAGATTTCCGTTTGATCAGGAAGCCAGCCAAAGAAGTGAAGCCCGAGGATCTCCGTGGCGTGAATCCGGGCTTGATCGTATTGGACATGAATCTGGCCCCACTCGAGACACTGGACGAACTCGAACACGTGGTTCGCACCCTTAGGCTTCTTCACGGGAAACGCCTTTCACTCACCCGGGGCTTGCTCACCATCAAGTTGAATGATTGGAAATTCGCGAATCACGTTCCGCTGTATCTCAAGAGGATCCGGGAAATGGGGTTCGAGGACCTGACCGCCCGGCAGTTGTGTTCGAATCGACAAGAGTTCTTTGTGTACGCGAACGGCTTCAAATGAACCGATTCATCGGCAATTCGCGGGGATTTCCAATCTTCTTCCGATGAAGGACTCCACCGTACCTTTTTCGACGGTCTGATAAAGATGTTTGAGGCGGCCCTTCCAGGTACCGTCCAAACCTCCCCTTTTTGATGCACAAGCACGATTCAACACGGTCTCAGCTTGACTCCAAAGGGTGTCGATCGTGGTCGGATAACGGCTGCTCTTCATCTGTTGGTAAAGACCCTTTTGTTCCTCTGACGCCAATCTCAGATATTTTGCAGTGTAGTCCATCATGGCCACCAGACCCGGATTGATCGTGTTTCGCTCGTTCAGGCCCTCGGACAGCTCGATGGTCGTCCAGGCGCCGTGGGCGTAGGCGTTCAATTCGTCGAGCAGGACTTCAAGCCCCTGTGCACCGGAAGAGCCTTCAAGGTAGGTCCCGACATAGTGGTCGGACTTCTCTTCTTGGGTCATGAGCTTCACTACCTGATTCCTATGGAAGGTTTTCATCCGGGGTGCGTCGACGATTCTCTGATCGATCAGAAAGTAGCTAGCCTGGGCATTGTGTCGCTCAATCTCACCGTCAAGCATGTGCAGACCCTCATGCACACCGGTGTCGAGTGCGTCGACCACACTTTCGCCTTTGGCAATTCCCGAGAAAAAATCGAATCCTTCTTTGTTTTTGAGGCGGTCGATCACCACATGGCCTGCGGGATTGTGCTGTCTCAAGATCTCGAGCTTGGCTGCGCGGGAGTTCGGATTCGAGAGATCATTCTGATCCACCGGTTTGAACGATTGATCCAGACTGTCTTTCAAGCCGGGATAGGCCGATAAAACCGAGGCTGGAATCGCGTCGAAGCGGGTTCCTTGCTGGGTCACTTTCCCGGAGGCATCCCGGATCTTGAAGGCGATGTTCATGCCCGTTTTCTCCAGCTCGAACCGGATCACGCCGTTCTGCTCGACCTCGATCCCGGATTTATTTCCGACCCGGTACATGCTGATGGTGAAACCGCTCTGGACTTGCACGGTAGGGTGGGCCGATGCGGTGGAGATACCGACAGGAAGGAGGAGCGAGAATCCGACTGCCAATTTGGAAAGGTTCATGGATCGAATGGATCGCAAGGAGTGTGCCTGACTCCTGAAGCGTGCAATGGGGTACATGAGTTGACGGTCATGGAAAAAATACCCGGTCTGTTCAGGTGATGGGCATGAACAAAAACAGTTGAGTGTAGGTGCTGCCGGATGGGACACTGACGACATGGAGCCATCTTCAGAAAAGCGTCATCGTGATCTTCCGGTCGAGGAGCCCGGTCAACAAGGTTGGTCGGGTAGGTATGAGCGTTGGCTCAGGAGGTTTCCCGAGCTCACTCACGGGCTCACATTGATTCCGGTGTATGGGGTCGCAGCAGTGGTGGGGGGAGCGGCTCTGGCTCCTGGGGTCCTCTTTTTCCAGTGGATGGCCGGGTGGGGTGAGTCGACCGGTGAATGGATGCAGGCGTTCCTGGCTGGGACGGGGGTGGCCGGTGGGTTTTTTCTGTCCGGTTTTGCCTTGATGGCGATCGTGCCGGCCGTGACGGTACTGATTCGCTCCAGGGTCCGCCCGGGGAGAGGCGCTAGCCATTCCAATCGATTCATTCCTTGGTACTTGTTCAACTCCCTTGCTTATCTGGTCCGGTACACCATTCTCGAGTTCGTCACTCCGACCCCTATCAGTCTTTGGTATTTCAGGGCCATGGGCATGAAAGTCGGAAAAAAGGTGGTGATCAACACCACGCACATCACCGATGCGCCTCTCATTACAATCGAGGACGGTGTCACCATTGGTGGTTCAGCGGTGATTCTCGCCCACTACGGAATGGAAGGGTACTTGATCATCGCCCCGGTGGTCATCCGGAAGAATGCGGTGATCGGTCTCCATGCAAAAATTCTCGCGGACGTGGAGATCGGAGAGGGTGCCCGCATCTTGCCCGGTTCCGTGGTGATGCCGAAGACGGTGGTTCCGGCTGGTGAGATTTGGGGAGGAGTCCCCGCGGTCCGGATCGATTCGAAAAAGCTCAGTTAGCGCCTTCTCCGCTGTCCTTGATCGTCTGGCGGATGATGTTTCTCATGATCCGGTTCCGGTTGGTCTGACCGATCAGTGCTTTCGTGTCGTCATACAGTGCCGGATCGTTGATGAAGGCACCGAGTGATCCTCTCCCATGGTCAATCTTCTCCAGAATCGAATTCAAGTGTCCAACGGTGGATTTCAACTTCATCTGGTTCAGCTCTTCGTTCAGCCGGGTGGAGACTTCAGCAAGATTCCTGCTGGTCGTCGTCAATCCCTCGAAGAACTGGTCTGCCCGGTTTCCGCGATTGAAAGCCGACAAGATGCGTTCAAGATTCTCTGTGGTCGATGTCAGTTTGTGCATCAGACGGTCGCTCGAAGTCAGGATCTGAGAAATGTCCTTGTTCAGTCCGTGGGGGATCTCGCCCCCGTTCGACACCTCTTCTTGTGCAGGGTCACCGGCGTTCAGGGAGAGGTACTTGTCACCGAGTACCCCTTGAGTGACCACTTCCACAGTTGAATCCTTCCGGATGTAAACGGCATAGTCCCTCTCGACCGTGAAATCAACTTTCATGTCCCGCTTGACCGGGTCGAAAGAGATACCCGAAACCGATCCGATCTGGAGTCCACCCAGAGTCACTTTCGCACCATGAACCAGGCCGTCAATTTTTTCGAAATGCGAGGTGTAGCGGTTCACTGATGTGAACACACTCTGCTTCCCACCGAGAATGATGATCGAAGCCATGGTGATGCTGAGTCCGATCAGGACGAAGATTCCTACACGTGTTTCGGTTTTCTTTTCATCGGCTTTCATCGGATATGGGCTCCTGTTGTGAAGGATTTGACAAGTGCGTCGTTTGACTTCTTCATCTCATCAACGCTCATGACGAGTTCGATTTTTCCTTGGTTGAGAATGGCGATCCGGTCACAAACTTCGAAGGCGGCCGGGATGTCGTGGGTGACGAAAATCCCGGTCATTCCCCTCCTTTTGAAAGAGAGGATATTCTGTAGCAAGCGGCCTGTGTTGACAGGATCGAGGCCTGCGGTCGGCTCGTCGAACAGGACGACTTTGGGCTGGAGGATGACCGACCGGGCGAATCCGGCGCGCTTCTGCATCCCGCCCGACAGTTCGCTCGGAAGCAGGTGGTTCGCACCTTTCATGTCGATCATTTCCAGCATTTCGTCCACACGTTCGTGGATTTCACTGTCAGTCATCAATGCGTGTTCCCGAAGGGGGTAGGCCAGATTTTCCTCGACGGTCAGGGAGTCAAAAAGCGCACCGTTCTGGAAAACATAGCTGATTCTGGTCCGGACATTGAAAAGCTCACGCTCGGTCAAAGGGATCAAGTTACGTCCTTCAAAAATGATTTCTCCCTCGTCCGGATGTTCGAGTCCGATGATCGATCTGAGAATGACGCTTTTTCCTGTGCCCGAGCCCCCGAAGAGTCCGAGGATCTCGCCCTCTCGGAGATCGAAACTGACACCCCGGTGAACGACTTTTTCTCCGAAAGCCTTGTGAAGGTTCCGGAGGCTGAGGGCGATGTTTGCTGTCTGGTTTTCCTGTGCCATGGGTCGTTCAGTATTTCGGATACACCGTGATGATGAAGAGTTTTGTCAGGAAAAAGTCAGCTACCATGATGAAGATCGAGCTCATCACCACCACATCGGTGGTGGTTCGGCCGACCCCGCGAGTTCCTCCATCGCTGTGCAACCCCTTCCAGCAAGCTGTGATTGCGATGAAGTAGGCGAACACCACCGTTTTTGCCATACCCGTGAAGAGATCGGCCAAAGTCAGTGTTTCCATGGACTTCGCGATGAAAAAATTAAATCCGATGTTGAGCTCGATCTTGGCAATCAGCATGGCCCCGATCAACCCCACATAGTCGGCAAGAAGAGTCAATATCGGAAGGGAGAAAACACAGGCAAGGAGGCGCGGGATCACAATTTTTTGGACGGGTGAGGTACCAAGTGCCCGGATCGCGTCGATTTGTTGAGTCACTTTCATTGAGGCGATCTCGGAGGCCATTCCGGACCCGATGCGACCGGCCACGAGGAGGCTTGTGAAAACAGGCCCCATTTCTCTTAGGATGGAGAGTGAGGTCAATTTCGGGACGTAGAGAGTCCCGCCGAATCTTGCCAGGCCAAACCCAAATTGAAGAGCCATCACTGAACCCGTGGCCAAACCGGTGATCAGAACGAGCAGCAGGGAATCTACTCCGATTGCCGCCATTTGCTGCAGCATGGGTTTCCAGGGAAATGGAGGGATGAAAAGTTCTCGAAATGCCTGGATAGAAAGCCGTGCGAACCCACCCGCAAACCGGGAGCTCTCCATGATTCGAAAGCCGATACGTTGGGGCAGTCCGAGTTCACTCACTTGAGGATCAAGTTATCATGAAAGCTTTGAAAAACAGAGAGATCTCGTTCATAGCTCCCGGTTGGACCCACCAGAACGAGGTCGTAGATACAAGACGGGGATTTGACGATGGTGATTTTGAATTTTCTCACCTCGCCAGAATACAATCCTTCAGCAACGGTGCTCAAGGCTGGGAAGCCGGAAATCGTGTGCTGGGTTTCGGTGAGGACTTGCAGATGGTCCCACTGGGACAAGAGAGTCTGCGTCACGGACTTGAGACTTTCACGATTCCGTTTTTTGGAGCGGTCACACACAGAGTTGATTGAAATGACTGCAGAGGTCAGGGGTGACTTCCAAGCAGCATCGGGAATATCTGTATGGCTTTTGGCGGAGCTTTCGATTTCCAAGCGACTCCAGCCTGCGGTCTTGTCTGGCATCCCGTTTGTCGGAGAATTGACAGCTTTCTCTTCCAACGGTCTGACGGTGCCCACCAGGATGCTGCATCCTGAGAACCACATGGAGAGAAGGAGTAGGCAAGAGCGAAGTGATTTCATGTGTTTACATGATCGTAGGATAATGGGCCTGGAAATGGAAAGTGAAAAAAAGAAAAATTGAGAAACTTCCTGAATCTAGATTGCGACCGGGAGGCAGATTCTGCCACAATAGGAAACAAGTACCTGGGCAATTCACGACTAGGAAGGGAGTGATCGGTACGGTGAGCAGAATCATGAAGCCACACAGGGTTTGGATCGGTCTCGGCGCGCTCTTCGCGCCCGTGCTGTGTTTCGCCATGGAGTTCGACGGATCGGTCGAGTTGGCGACTCAGGCTTCCTATTCCCGTCTCAAGATCGCTCTCGATGAATCTTTTCGTCCTAAGTTCGAGAGTGCAACGGGTGGATTCAGGATTGTCATTCCGGCGGCAACACTCATGGATTTGGGTGTCCCGTTCGGCGCAGAGGAACGGTTCAATTCCTTTCTAAAGGGGCTCTCTGACGAGCGTCTCGTACAACTCAAGGTCCAGGAAAAAGAGAACTCTCTGGTGCTTGAGGGTAAGTACCGTTTTCCTACTGGGCCGAATGCTCTGGCGAGCCCGGCGATGGAATATTTTGATTTTCGCAGAGACGACCAAGGAAAGTTCATTGTCGATTTCTTCTATCGAAAGGGTCCCACCCGAAGCGATGTGGCTCGTGAGGCGAGAGCGCGTGAATTGGCCCGCATTCAGGCCGAGAGGGAAGCCATTCGGCGCAGGGAGTCCGAGAAGAAAGAGAGCAAGCGGAAGCGAATCGAAGACGGTAGAAATGCACTTTTGTTTTGCGAGCGTCCATTCAACCGGCAAAGTACGGTGTTTTTGAGATTCCGGGCCGAGCATCCCACCTTGGATCTTTCCAATTATTTCCCTGAAAAAATCCCGGATCATCGGTACGAGTATCCAGAGCCTAAAGGGTCCGGTGAGGAGCTTGACATGATCCGGCTCGCGCTCAAGTTGAGTCGCGAGAACCAGCACGCACTCTCCATTAGGACGGTCGATTTTCTTGACAAGCAGTATCCGAAGTCTCGATATCGAAATGAAATGGCCTTTTTGAAGGCTAATGCCTATTTCAGGCTGGGATTGGAAGACCAAGGGCGTGAATTGATTCGCGAGATTGCCAAACGGGCACGGGGCACCGAAGTCGGGCTCCAGGCATCCGGCTTCATTGCAGCCCAGAGCTTTCAGAAGAAGGAATGGCTCTCTGCGCTCGAGAGTTTCCTCGCGCTCAAGAAGGAGATGCCGAAACATCCATTGGTCTGGCTGTTCCGTTACGGGATCGCTGAATGCCTGTATCAGATTCGTCAGTCCGATCAGGCGATCGAGGAGTATCAGTGGCTTTCTCAGAATGCGCCCAAGCCTGAAATCCGGGCAGAGGCCGCTTTCAAGGCTGGAGATGCACACTTTGAGCGGGGGCAGTACGCGCAGGCGGCTATTTCATATGAGGCGGCGTTGCGAAAGCACGAAAAGGATTTGGCTCACTATCCGCTTGTTCTCCTGAACCTGGGTGAGAGTTACTTCCAGCTCGAAGAATCGCAGCGCTCGGTGGTGGCGTATAAACGGTTTATCGATATCGCTCGGAACCAGCCCTCTGCATGGAAAGCGAGTCTCCGTGTTGCTGAAGTGACTGCGATGAATGAGAACGTGAACTCCAAGGCGGAGTCGGCTCTGATTGGCACCATCAATCAGTATCCGTTGTCTCCCGGAGCCCTGGTGGCGCGGCTTCGCCTTCTGCCCTGCGGAAGTCATGGTGGTTTTGATCTTCCTGCTGCAGAGCGGTTCATCGCATCTCCCGAGGTGAAGAATTTCTCCGGTGAGGGGGCTGTTTACGACGGACCGTTCCGGGACCTAGTCGCACTGACCGAAGTCAGGATGTTGATCTCGTTCCATGAGGATTTGAAAGCTGTAGAGAAAGCGCTTGAACATTTGAGGGCTAATCCAGGTGTTGAGGCCCGGAAAATGATCGAGCAAGCGATGATCGGGGGGATCAAGAACCTGATCGAGAAGAAAGTAGCTGTGAACGACCCGTTCGGGGCCATTGCTTTGTATGAGAAGTATGGTGACTTTCTTCCTCTGCCGGCTCACGATCCTTTGGCTGACGAGCTCAAGATGAAGATCGCAGCGTTCGCAGCGGAGCGGAATCTCACCACGCTGGCCAAGAAAATCATCGAACCGTTCCGATTGATGAACGAGGCCAGCCAGCGTGAAGTGATTGCGGCGATCGAAAAACGATTGACGCTCGAAGGGGCTGAGGATCAGGAGTCCCGTAGTCTGATTGAAGCGAAGACTTTATGGAACAGTCCGGAATTCCAAGTGGAGGACGCCAAGGCGGTCGAGTATTTGACTGGAAGGTTGGCGTTTGTTCGGGATGGGTCGAAGTATGCACTCGAGCGGGACCTCATTTTGGGGCTTTTGAATTGGAAAAGGAAAGATCCCGCTAAGGCTGGGATCCTTGCTGTAAAAGTGGTGGGGGCATCATCAGGACTCGGAAAAGCAGACCGGTGCAGGATCCTCGGTTGGGCGGGCGATGTGGCTCTAGAGGCGCAGGACCTTGAATTCGCTGAGAAAGCCTATAGAGCAGGAAAGAAGCTCAGGGAGCAGGTAGGGGCGACGGATACCGGATCCCTCGGGATCAAGCACCTCGGAGCTCTTCCGTCGTTGGCGTACTTTGTGCTTCAGCTTGGAGAAACCCTAGAAAAACAGGAAAAATGGAAAGAAGCGGTTGCGCTTTACTCCGAAGCCAGTGAAAATAAAATCGGGGGAAATCGGGTGCTTTACACGCATGCCCGAGCTCTCCTGAAAGACGGGGGAAAAGATTCCAGGATCGCAGCCAGCCGCTCACTCGAAAAAATTCAACAGAGTCAGGAAGATGATGTTTGGAAAAAATTAGCGAAGGATACGCTAAGTGAAATTGCCAAGGAGGGCAAAGTCGATGAGAAACGAAATCCGTGAAAACACCAGTGTCAGCACCCAGATCATCCCTCAAGAGGGGGTTTCGTCCGCGGGTAAGGTGCAGGCGCTTCCGAGTGTCGATCGTCAGTACAACGAAGTTTTGGGGCTCGCTGAGACCGTAGCCCGCAGTAAAGCCAGCATTTTGATTCTTGGCGAATACGGTACGGGAAAACGTTCCATCGCCCGGTTCATCCATGAGCGCAGTTCGCGTGCGAACCGTCCTTTTTTCATGATGAATTGCCGTGAAACCGCCCTCGGTGACCAGGAAATCCTTTTCCAGTCTCTGGTGGAGCAGGCTCGTGGCAGCACTCTCGTTTTTGCCGAGATCTGGAAGCTTTCCCCTGCGGTGCAGTTGCGCCTCCTTGATCTGATCCAGAGCGGAGCTGACATCCGCATCATCGCCACCAGCTCCCGGTCCGTCGCCAACCTGGTGCGGAACGGCGAGTTTCGCGAGGAGCTGTATCACCGTCTCAATGTGGTGAACATGAAGATTCCGAACCTCCAAGAGCGTCTCGGTGATGTCGAACTCCTCGCCCAATCCTTCGTGGCGAAGTGGTCCGAGACCCATGCCCGTCCCGGACTCAAGCTTTCCGAAGAGGCGATCATGCTCCTGAATTCCCACCGGTGGCCTTCCAATATCCGGGAACTCGAAGGCGTCTGTGAGCGGGCGGTCCTTCTTGCCCAGGGGGGTGAGATCCGGGCCCGGGACATCCAGTTCCAGACCGCCGGCGAAGGCCGTCCGACTGCAGAGGCTTCTGGATCGGTTTGGAAGCCGGGTAAGACTCTCGACGAGATCGAGCGCAATGTGATTCTCGAGGCTTTGAAGCATTTTTCAGGGAACCGCACCCATACCGCTAAGGCCCTCGGCATTTCGATCCGGACTCTCCGGAACAAGTTGGCCGAATACCGGGTCATGGGAATCCGAGCCTGAGGAGAACCGAATGAAAGGTCTTTTCGATCCCACAATCAGCGCCTTGAATCAGAATCTGAATCTCAGACTTGAGAATCAGAACGTGATCTCGGCCAATATCGCCAACGCCGATACCCCTGGGTACAAGGCGAAAGCGGTCAATTTCGAGCAGGCGATGCGGGATGCGATGGATCTGAATGAAAATGTGAAACTCGAAGCCACGGAAGCCACCCACTTTGGTTCCAAGGGGCCGGAAGGGGTGACAGCCGATGTATACGAGGATCCAAACGGCGTAGAATCCCTCGATGGAAACACGGTGGATCGCTCCGCCGAAATGGCGAAGATGAAGGAAAACCAGATTCTGTACAATGCATCAGTGGAGTCTCTCAGGAAGAAGCTTGGGATGCTGGAGTACGGGATCACTGAAGGGGGAGGGAATAAATAATGGCTGATTTTTTCTCGTCCATGCGGGTGAGTGCCACCGGCCTCGATGCCCAAATGAAACGGATGAACACCATTTCATCGAATATCGCGAACTCTGAGACTGTCGGATACAAGCGTAAAGATGCGGAGTTCACCGCCACTGCGGACCGCGAGACCTTCGGTGAGATCTTGAACGACAAGGTCGATCAGGCGGTTCAGGGGGTTCTGGTGACTGACATCCGTGAAGATACCCGTCCAGCGCGGATGGTGTACAAGCCGGACGACCCTCGCGCCAACCCGGACGGATATGTTGAAATGCCGAATGTCAATCCGGTTCAGGAGATGGCGGACATGATCAGTGCACAGCGGTCTTATGAAGCGAACGTCACCGCGATCGGAGCGGCGACCCAGATGGCCAACAAGGCGCTGGAACTCGGTCGATAAACGGTGAGAGGGGATAAACAATGAACTCGATCCAAAACAACCTGAGGCAGATGGATCCGGATCTGGGCCTGATCCGTGAGGACGCCATCTCAATCCGCCAACCCGGTGTTCAGGCGCCGGCGCCCGGTACGGATCCCAAGGGAGCGGGATTTTTCGAGACCCTTGCCAAGTCGATGGAGGAGGTCAACTCAGACCAAGTCCAGGCGGATGTGGCAATCAAAGATCTTGTAGCTGGTCGGACCAAGAACATCCATGAGACGATGTTACAGGTTCAGAAGGCAGAATTGTCTCTCAAGACCATGATGCAAGTCCGTAACAAGATTCTCGAAGCGTACAAAGAAATCATGAGGATGCAGGTATAGTATGGAATTCTTTAATCGGATCAGAGCGCAACTCAAGGAATTCGTCGAAGGACTCTCCACCAGCAAGAAGATGGCTCTCGGGATCACCGGTAGCGTCATTGGCGTGGCTTTGGTGGTGATATTCATGTGGGCCGGAAAGCAAGGCTATCAACCGGTAACTTACGGCAATTTGAATGCCGAAGACTCAGCGAATATCATGAGACTTCTCCGTGAGAAGAAGATTCCTTTCCAGGTGGATCCATCTGGAAAGCAAGTCATGGTTCCACCGGAATATCTTCATGATCTCCGTCTCGAGCTCGCGATGCAGGGGATGCCCCAGTCCTCTGGAGTGGGATACGAACTGTTCGACAAACAGTCCTTCGGAACCACGAGTTTCCTGAACAAAGTGAATCAGAAGCGGGCGCTCGAAGGTGAGCTCATGCGCTCCATCAATTCTATAAAAGGGGTGAAGAGATCACGAGTCCACCTGGCTGTTCCGGAAAAAACGGCTTTTGTGGAAGATCAGAAGAAATCCACCGCGTCGGTGGTGCTCGATCTCGAGCCAGGAACCCTTCTGAACGAGAAACAGATTTACGGAATCAGTCATCTGGTTTCAGCAGCGGTGGAGGGGATGGACTCCTCCAATGTGGTGATTCTCGACTCCTTCGGAAAGGAGCTTTCGAAGAACGTTCACGACTCGATTGTCGGACTGACCACTGAGCAGTCTGACTTTAAGCGTCGGCTCGAGGAGGATTATCAACGTCGAGTGGAGGGGATTCTCTCCAAGGTGGTGGGTGAGGGTCATGTGAAAGTGGCGGTCTCTGCAGACTTGGATTTCTCAACTGTGACTGAGCAGCAGACCATTCTCGATCAGGACGGAGCGACGGTCCGTTCGCAGCAAAAGACGAACGAAACCATGGATGGTAGCCGACCTCTCGCATCGGGTGCGCCCGGTGCGGCCTCGAACACTCCGGGTGAGCAACCCGGTGTCGTGGCATCGAATGCCATTCGAAATAACACGGCCAAATCGAATGAAATCGTGAACTACGATATTCCGAAGATCATTCGGAACACCCAGAAGCCTACGGGTACAGTTCGCAAGCTCTCCGTGGCGGTTCTCGTAGATGGCAAGCAGGTCAGAGGTCCGGCCAGTGCGGATGGAAAAATAGAGACCAAGACCGAGGCCTGGAGTGCGGAAAAGATCAAAGAGTTCGAGGCTTTGGCTGTAGGAGCTCTGGCGCTTGACCGGAAGCGCGGGGACACCTTGGAGATCAAGAACATTGACTTCGTTCCTGAGGATTTCGAAGAAGCGCAGAGAATTCTCGATGCGACAGCAACCCGTGGATACATCCAGAGTCTCATCGTCTACGGTGTGATCGGGTTGATCATCCTTCTCTTCTTCTTCTTGGTGGTTCGTCCGTATGTCCGGTGGGTTACTGAGAATACGACCGACAGCGTTGACACCTTCTTGCCTCAGACAATCGAGGAGCTCGAGAAGATCCAGAAGAGCAGTACGCTGGCCCAACTTGAGGAAGTGGTTCCCGATCTCCCTGACCGTCTCGATCCCGAGAAGGTCGAGGGTGAGATGATCCGTGAAAAAATCGTGACCTTGGTGGATAATAATCCCCAGAAGGCTTCGTTGATCCTCAAGGAATGGTTGGTTCAAAAACCAATCAAGGAACCTGTGGGAGACAAAGGCAAGTCCGCTAGTGCTTGAGGGGAGATGAGTCATGTTGGAAGTCCAGGCCTATGAGCAGCTTTCCGGAATCGAGAAATCAGCGATTCTACTGAATGTTCTCGGAAACCGGGTCACAGCGGAGATCTTCAAGCATCTCCGGGACAACGACGTCAAGCGTCTGGTCACCGTGATGGGTCAGGTCGGCAAAGTACCGATTCCGATCGTGAAACAGGTTTTGGACGATTTTTATGTCGAGATCTCCGAGGAGGAGCAGCTCATCTTCGGCCATGCGAGCGGTAAGGACTTCATTCTTGAGACCTTGGGTGAAGAGCGAGCGAAGACTGTACTTGGCCAGCTTGCAGTCATCGAGGGGAGCCGTTCTCTCGAAGCACTTGAGCTCGTCGACCCGCGGACTCTCGCGAATTTCCTGGTGAACGAACACCCACAAACCACAGCAGTGGTTCTTGCCCATTTGACTCCGGACAAGAAGTGCGATGTGTTGAAAAAACTGCCCGAGCCGGTCCAGACCGAAGTAGTGCTCAGGATCGCCAACCTTGATTTCATTTCGCCTTCACTCCTCTCCCAGGTGGATGAGATCCTGAAGCAGGAATTGGCGACCCTCGGCTCGATCGATACCCAGCAGCTCGGTGGCGTTTCGCCGATCGCAGAGATGCTCAACGTCATGGATAAAGGGACTGAGCAGGGCATCATGTCTCGAGTCGAGGAGCGTGATCCGCAGCTTGCGGAAGAGATCCGCAGGCTCATGTTCGTCTTCGAAGACATCGTATTCATCGACGATCGTGGAATGCAGACCCTCCTCAAAGAGGTTCCAAACGACAAGCTTACTGTGGCGATGAAAACCGCTCCCGAGGAAATCAAGGAGAAGATCTTCAAGAACATCTCCAAGCGTGCCGCGGATCTTCTTCGCGAAGATCTGGCCGCGATGCCGCCTGTGCGCCTTTCGGATGTCGAGTCCGCCCAGCAGGAGATCGTCAACGTTGCCAAACGTCTCGAGAATGAAGGCAAGTTGATCATCAGCCGCGGCGGTGGAGAGGATGCCCTCGTCTGATGGAGAGCGGAAACGGAAATCCCAACCAGAGGCGTTTTCAGACCGGTGTGGTGGACAGCCGGACCGTGGAGATCAAGCCTTTCAAGCCGAGGAATCTGGGTGAGGCCGATCCTGTCGAATACCGCGAGGTGAAAAAGCGTTTTGGGACACTGGCGAGTACTGAGGCCGGAAATTCTTCCCATTTCAATCTTCATCCGGCCGCTAAAAAACTGCTCGGAATTGAGAAAGAGGAGCGTTCGCACATCGAGGGTATGGTCAAGGCCGAAGTCGATGCCCGTCTCGAAGAAATGAGGCAAGAGGCGTTCCAGAAGGGGTTCGAAGAGGGTCGTTCTGAGGGTAAATCCCTTGCCGAACAGGAGCATCGGGCCCAGATGGAACCTCTACAAGAGCGTTTTTCGACACTGATTTCGGATTTCGAGGGATTGAAGAAAGAATTGCATGCGGCGAACGAGTCATTTCTGATCAGCCTGGTGTTTCAAGTCGGGAAGCAGGTGTTGTTGCGAGAGCTCCAGACAGACCGTGACTACGTGAAGCGACTGACAGCCCATGTGGTCGAAAAGGTTGGGGCAAAAGATCACATCAGGATCCGTGTGGGGCGCCAGGATGCCGAGATGATGGAGCAAATCAAGGATCACCTCAAAGTTCAATTGCCGGATCTGAAAAACATCCAGATTGATGCGGCGGATGACCTCTCCCTCGGAGGATGCAAGGTTGAGACGGATTTGAGCCGGATGAACGCCAGTGTGGAAACCCAATTGGCCGCCATCGAAAAAGCCCTGGGTGAGGCATGAGGGAATTTTCTCCGAAGCGTTATGAAGAAGCCCTTTCCAGGGCCATGATTTACGATGAAGCGGGGAAAATCACCAAAACCCTGGGTCTCTTGTATGAAGCTTACCTTCCCGGTGCGAGTATCGGAAGCATCTGTGATGTGATTTTGAACGAGCAGGATCGCTTCGCCGAACCGATCGAGGCCGAAATCGTCGGATTCAAGGACAAGCGGGTGTTCCTGATGCCGTTCGACGAGGTGAGTGGAATCAACAACGACAGCATTGTGAGGTTGAAGGAAAAGTCCTCATCTGTTCCGGTTTCCATGAGCCTCCTCGGTCGTGTCATCGACGGAAGGGGGGCTCCCATCGACGGACTCGGACCGCTTTTTTCGGCCGAAGTCGAGACCGAACACCGCTCTCTTTACCGGAAACCGACCGACCCACTTTCCAGAACCATGATCGAGGAACCCCTGGATCTCGGGGTTCGAGCCATCAACGGACTTCTTTCATGTGGCAAGGGCCAGCGGATGGGGATCATGGCCGGCTCGGGGGTAGGGAAGTCGGTTCTCCTCGGAATGATGGCCAGGAACACTGCAGCCGATGTCAACGTGATTGCCCTGATCGGGGAACGGGGACGCGAGGTGCGAGAGTTCATCGAACGGGATCTCGGTCCGGAGGGTTTGAAGCGATCCGTTGTGATCGTCGCAACTTCGGACAGTTCCGCACTGGTCAGAACACGGGCTTCCTTCTTGGCCGCTACCATCGCCGAGTATTTCCGTGATCTCGGGAATGACGTACTCCTGATGATGGACTCCGTCACCCGGTTTTGTATGGCACAGCGTGAAATCGGTCTTTCTCTGGGGGAGCCTCCGGCTTCCAAGGGTTACACTCCGAGTGTTTTTGCCCAATTGCCACGCCTGCTCGAGCGGGCGGGGACCGGCTCCAACGGAAAGAGCATCACTGGTCTTTACACCGTTCTTGTCGACGGGGACGATATGGACGAGCCCATCGCAGACGCAGCCCGTTCCATTCTGGACGGGCATATCGTACTTTCGCGCAAGCTGGCTCAGCAGAATCATTTCCCTGCGATCGACATCCTCGCTTCTGCCTCCAGGGTGATGGGTGCCATCGCCTCGGACGAGCACAAGCAATGGGCGGGGCAGGTCAAAGAATGGATGGCGGTCTACAAACAGGCCGAGGACATCATCAATATCGGCGCTTATGCCAAGGGTTCCAATCCGAAGATCGACCAGGCGATCGCGGTTCACGACAGGATCCAGAACTTTCTGCGTCAGAGAGTCGGCGAGTCGGCAGATTTTGCCGAGTGCCTCGGACTCATACATGGCATCGTCCGTTCAGGCGAAGCCTTCTCACACAGCCAGGGCCGCAAGTAGGCATTCTTTTCAGTCTGGCGATTTATTAAACAATAGATAAAAATCATATTCAGGTATGGCTAAATTCAAGTTCCATCTTGAAGCTGTCGAAAAGGTCCGGACACAGAAAGAGCAGAAAATGCTTGAAGAGCTCTCTTTGTGTCAGCGTGTTTACCAGGAGAAAATCCGGGTCAAACGTGAACTTCTCGATAAAAAACAGGTCTCGTTCGCTTCCAAGAACGAGCTGGTTTCACGTGATTCCAGTATCAATGAGATCCGTCTTCTTGAAGATTACATCGACGGATTGAAGCACCAGCTGATCCGTGCGGACCAGGCGATTGTCCGGTCCCGACGTTTTCTCGATCAAGCGATGCGGAATTACATCCTGGCTCGCCGTGAACGCATGATGATTGACCGTCTGAAGGAAAAAGCCCTTGAGGAATTCAAACTCGAGCAGTCGCGCCTGGAACAAAAGAATCTGGATGATTTGATCACCATGCGAGCCCGCCTCAATCACGGTCCGCTGGCGCAAGAGGAGGAGTGGACATGAACCCCAAGTACCTTCCATTTCTTGCTCTCATGGCCTTTGTCGCAGCTCCGGTGGTCATGGGTGTGGCTGAAACCAAAACCGGTGCCAAAGAAGAGGCCAAGTTGGAGTCCAAATCCGAGACGAAGACAGAAGTGACATCCACTCCTGCACCGAAGCGGAGCGGGGAATGCCTTGCCTCTGAGGAAATCGTGCAAGACATCGAGTCACGTGAGAAAAAGCTGCTGGAACGTGAGGCAGCTCTTCGCGAGAAGGAAAAAGAGCTCCAGGCCCAGCAGGCTGTGATCAAGGAAGAGCTCGGTAAGCTGGAAGGGAAGAGAAGCGAGGAGCAGGTTGCCCGCCAGAAAGCCTTGGCAGCTCGTGAGGAACAGGTGAACAAGCTGATGGAGACTTTCGAGGGGATGTCTCCGAAGTCTGCCGCTCAGGTTCTGGGTGGAGTGGATGATGAACTCGCGGTGATGGCCTTGGGTCGTCTGAGCACGGTGAAGGCAGGGAAGATTCTCGGGAATCTGAAGGCGGATCAATCCGCGCGACTTTCCGAGTTGATGGCGTTTGGAAAGATTTCAACCAAGAAGGAGGCAGAACGTGCTGGTTCCAATAAATAATCAGCCGGTTCAGCAGGACTTGTCGGGGGTGATCCTCGGAGTTCCTTTGAAGTCCCCTGAAAGCGGGACTGGGAAGGATTTCCAAGAGGCGCTTTTGCAGGACCTGAATCGGCAGGACTCGGAGAATGCTGCGGCTCAGGCTGCCATGATGAACGTTCCGATGCCTGCGATCCAACCGGATCTTTCGCTGCGGAGTGAGACTGGGAATCCCAAATTGGTGAATTCCGCTTTGGTAAATTCCAGTCTGGTCAATTCAACAGCGATGAGTCCTGCCTCACTGAATTCAGCAGGGCGGCAGACGGGCCAGATCGAGAATGCACGGAAGAATCCACTTTCTCCGGATTCGTCTAAAGGTATGGGCATTGAGCCTCAGCCAGATGTTGCTCCTGAAAATCAGGACGTGGTCCTGCCCGAACTCATGAAGTCCCTGTCTTCTGACGGGGTCGATGTTTCACGACTCGAGCAATGGCAGAACGAGGGAGTCAGTTTCGAGGGGCTGAAAGTGATGACAGGGGAGGACCGTCAGGAGTCTCCCGTTAAAGAATCCACTCCACAGAACTGGTCGACACATGACTTTCTGAATCTCCGGTTTTCCGGACAGCAGCGCGAGCAGGGATCCGGTGCCGGTTTGGGACAAAACAGTTCCAAAGAGAGCTTTTCCGGTCTGAAGAAAGCCGGAGTCGCGGGAGAGCAGGAGATCCGTGATCCCGTAGCCTTTACGGGAGTGATGAATCAGGTTCCGCTGATGCGACCGGGTATGCAGGCACAGACCCTTGAGGCACCCGTGATGCGGGCACCCTCCGGACAGATCCGTCTGAGTGATGAGGCGGTGGGTTCATTGACTGGAGCGGTGAATGGACTGAGTCAGGCCCGGCAGGACGGAGAGATCAAGATCCGTTTGAAACCCGATCATCTGGGTGAGCTGGTGATGAATGTCCGGACCCAAGGGCAACAGGTTTCACTCCAGATCAAGGCCAATGACGGGGAGTCCAAAAAGATTCTCGAAGACAGCCTTTCGGCTCTTCGGGACTCCTTGTCTCAACAGAATCTGAGCTTGTCCAAAGTGGAGGTCGTCTCCAGTCCGGCAGCATCTTTTGCGACACCGGATCAGAATCCGAATCAGATGTCAGACTCAGGCGCCCAGCGCCAGGGATTTGGCGGTCAGGGCGGTGGATTCTCCGGTAATGGATCGGAGCGGGAGAGTGGGCAAGAACGTCGCTTTGAAGAGTCTGTCGCAGGAGGTAATCTGAATCTGTCTCGTGCGAGTCGTTCGGTCCGGAACCGTTCGGCTTCGGGACTGGATTTGATTGCATGAGTGGGGAGTGACGATGGACATCGGTAGAGCGGCGGGAATGACGGGAATGCAGACGGTGACAGGTGGAGGGGATGTCATGCCTTCTTCTGATGCTGCTGCACGGGAGCAGGCGATGAAAAACGCCGTCAACCAGCTCCAGGCGCGTTACGGCGAAAAGCCTAAAGAAGCCCGTCCCATCAAGAAGCAGCTCGACAAGGATGATTTCATGAGAATCATGATCACCGAGATGCGCCATCAGGATCCCACGAAGCCCATGGACTCCGACCGGATGGCCACGCAGATGGCGCAAATCACTTCCGTCGAACAATTGAAGAACGTCAGTGGTGCGATCGAAAAACTCTCCGAAAAAAGTTCGGCCTCGGACCGTCTTGCGATGAGTGCCATGATTGGAAAGAACGTCACGGTCGACAAGAGCCGTTTCGCTCACCAAAAAGGGATGATTTCTCCCTTGAATTTCACTCTTCCGGAAGACGCGGATAAGATCCGTCTCACCATCCTGGACGAGAGAGGCGAGGAGGTCGCCTCTCGTGAACTCGAGGCCATGAAGGCCGGGATGAACGTTTACAACTGGGACGGGATCAACTCGAGCAGTATGTTGAGCGGATCCGGAACCTACCTGGTTCGAGTGGACGCAGAAAACGCACAAGGGAAGAAGATCAAGATCGATCCGGTCAATCGCGACACCGTGGTCGGTGTTTCCTTCGACGGGGGTGAGACGCACTTCCTCGTGGGAGATGCGAAGAATCCGCAAAAAGTGAATTTCAAGAACGTGATCCGGATCGAGTCCGATGCCCCCCAGAAGGTGGCCGCGCCGATCCAGGAATCCAGGGTGGAGGAGTCCGGATCCAGACCGTCCGCGGGCGACGCACTCCCTCCTGGCTTGCAAGAAAAGTTGAATCGTGAGTTAGCACAATCCGGCTCCGAAGATCTAGCGACCGGCTTTCCTAACGGCCTGTCGAACGAATAAAAAAGAAAGGAGGTGAATATGAGTGGAATGAATACGATCCTGTACCCGAATGTCAGCCGAGTCCCGACGAATCCTAGTGTTTCGGAAGGCCAGAGGACTCCGGGTGAGGCGCCTCTTCAGAAAGGCGAGTTCGATCAGAGTTTGCAAAAAGCTCTCGATTCGAGAAGCCCTAACGTGATTCAACCGGCCGGTCCGGCTCTGAATCAGGTCGCGCAGGGGGTCAAGTTCTCCGCCCATGCGACCCAGCGTTTGCGTGAGCGGCAAATCCAGTTCGATCAGGAAACACTGTCCAGATTGAGTGATGCGATCACCAAGGCGGACGGCAAAGGAGTGCAAGACACTCTCGTGCTGACCGACAAAGCCGCTTTGATCGTGAGTGTTCCAAGTCGCACGGTCATCACGGCGATGGATCGAAATAATTTAAATGGAAATGTGTTTACAAATATTGATGGTGCAGTTATTTTATAAATAAGAGTTGTTTAATTAATAAAGATCGTGCTACGGTCTTATTAATGAGGAAAAAGGCTGGACCCGTTTGGGAAGCCTAAACTCCCCTGACTGACTGATGGGGGGTGAATCAGAAACCGGGACTTCAGGATTGAAGTCCCCAATCGAACGCAAGGAGGCGCTCAAATGGGTATTCTGTCTTCAATGTACACTGGCTATACTGGGATCCAAGGACAAGGCGAGGCTCTCTCGGTATTCGGCGATAACATCGCAAACTCCGCAACTACCGGCTTCAAAACCGCTCGTCCTGAATTCAAAGACGCGGTTGCCAAGTCCATGGGCGGCATGGGTTCTTCCAACGCCACCGGCCGCGGTTCCAAAGTAGGGAACATCCGCACGGTGTTCTCCCAAGGGACTCTGGCCCAAACCGAGAGCCCGACCGATCTTGCCATCACCGGCAACGGCTTTTTCGTGACTGACGGTGTGGATGGACGCAGCTACACTCGCGATGGTGCATTCCATTTCGACAAAGAAGGCAAACTCGTGACCGGTGAAGGCGGTAAAGTTCAGGGGTTCCAGGCCGATGAAGATGGTCGGATCACCTCGAAAATGGGTGACATCTCGATCGATCGCGCCGTTCTTGATGCCAAAGGAACGAACAAGGTTGACCTTTTCGCGAACCTCGATTCTCGAGTCGACACCAGCATTCAATTTGATGCAGCCAATCCGGACAAGACTTCTCACTTTGCAACTGGCGTGACTGTTCACGATACAAACGGTGCCCCCCATGCTGTCACGGTTTACT
Organism: Pseudomonadota bacterium; assembly: GCA_027491115.1. GTDB lineage: Bacteria > Bdellovibrionota > UBA1018 > UBA1018 > CAIMNF01 > CAIMNF01. Next base: position 44,718 of record JAIXWV010000040.1, on the reverse strand, counting down.
TCAACAAGGTGGACGGTTCCAAGTGGGAGTGGAAGGCCATGGCCAAAGGTGAGGAAATCGAGGGCGGCAAGGCCGGCCAGATGGTTCTTCAAGCCGAAGGTAGCCTGAAGTTCGACGAAAAAGGTCGTCTTGCCGAACAGAACGTGAAGAAATCCTCCTTCAGCTTCAACAAGGGTTCGAAGCCTGACCAGGAAATCAACTTCAGTTTCGGTAAAGACATCAAGGGCGGTGGGGACGGTCTCCAATTGACCCAGTACGGCTCGAATTCCGAAGCTTACAAAACCATTCAGAACGGATACGCTTCCGGCACCCTCGGATCTCTCAAGTTCGAAGACGATGGAAGCCTTGTGGCCTTCTATTCGAACGGTGAGACTCTGAAGGTGGCCCAGGTCGCACTGGCCAAGTTCGAGAGCCCCGAAGACCTCCTGAAGCAAGGTGGCAACAAGTTCAAGGAAACCCGCGGATCGGGCCAACCAACCGTAGGATCTCCGATGTCCGGCGGACGCGGTCAGGTATCTTCGAAAGCGCTTGAGGCTTCGACCACCGATATCGCGAACGAATTCATCAACTTGATGACCGCTCAGCGGAATTTCCAAGCGAACAGCAAGGTGATCAGCGTCGGGGACGATCTCCTCGGTGAAGTGATCAACCTGAAGCGGACCTGATCCTAGGTTCAGTCTCCTGATCTGATAGAATACAGCCGGAGTTGATCGTCAAAAACCAGTCAGTCCCGGGGTCCCAGGACCCCGGGGGCGATCAACTCCGCCTCCTTTTTTTCCCAATCGGTAAATTTTTCCATCTCCCGGTCATTTGACGGCTTGTCGATTCCACAAACTCCATGCAAAAATATAAGGGAGGGCAGGACGCCAAGCTATGTCAGAAGAAGCAAAAAAACCTGAAGCGGCAGCAGATCCAGGACCGGGATCAGACAAGTCCGGAAAACTCGGACTCATTCTTTCTGTTCTCAATCTTCTCTTGATCCTTGGAATCGGCGGCGTGGTCTTCATGCAGTTCCAGAAGGACAAGCAAAAAGAATCCGTGTCGGACATCCAAGCGGGTGGTCACGATGCAGCTCCGGGTGATGCCCACGGCGATGGTCACGGAGAGGCTAAGGCAGAAGGCGGACATGGTGACGCCAAAGCCGAAGGCGGGCATGGAGAAGCCAAGGCTGAAGGTGGACACGGAGATGGCCATGGCGCTCCCGCAGCTAAGAAGGGCGATCAAGTCGTCAATCTCGATCAGTTCACAGTGAATCTCTCTACTAGTGTGGGGACTCCACCTCGATTTGCGAGGGTGGTGATCGCACTCGAAGTCCCAAGTGCTGAAACTTCAGCAGAAATCACCCAGAAGATGGCGCCGGTGCGGAATGCCATCATCGACCTTTTCAACAGTAAACGACCCGCGGATCTTCAAACCGGGGAGGGGCGCAATTTTCTCAAGGAAGAGATCAGAAATGCGCTGAACAGTTTTCTCGTGACGGGGAAAGTGAAGGGAGTGTTCTTCAGTAACTTTGCTGTGAGCAACTGAGGAACTCCGAGGGAGGCCAGGAGGGCGATGAATCAGGTATTGAGTCAATCCGAAGTCGATGCGCTTCTGAACGCCGTTGCCGAGGGTTCCTTGGAATCCCCGGGCAATGCTCCGAAGAACGATGCCGGTAAAGAGGTTCAAGAATACGACATCACCAACCAGGATCGCGTGATCCGTGGGAAGATGCCGACGCTCGACCTCATTTACGAGCGGTTTGTCCGTTTGTTCCGGATGTCCCTTTCCAATTCTTTGCGAAAAATCGCATCAATCAGCATTATTTCTACCGACCTTTTGAAATTCGGAGAGTTTGTAAACACGCTCCCGATCCCGAGTTGTGTAGGCATCCTCCGCTCCGAGACTCTTCGTGGCCCGATTCTCCTCGTTTTTGAATCGAAGCTGGCGTACGCATTGATCGACAGTTACTTTGGTGGCACCGATCGGCCTTACACGAAAAGCGACGGAAAAGAATTCACCCGGATCGAATTGATGATCATGAACAAGGTCTTGTCCTTGGCCGTGACCGACATTGAAGAGGCCTGGGCTCCTGTGCACAAGGTCGGGCTTGTTCATCTAAGGACAGAAACCAATCCGCAGTTCGTCGGTGTGGTCCCGCTTTCTGAAGTCATCATCTCGACCACTTTCGAGGTGGAGCTCGAGAATGCGAGTGGAACGATCGCTCTCGTGATTCCGTACTCCACCATCGAATCCATCAAGAACAAATTGAACTCCTCATTCCAGTCGGATTCCGACCGTGCCGACCGGGTGTGGGTGGAGAACCTCGAGGAGCACATGAGGCAACTCCAGGCGAATGTGTCGGTGAATCTGGGTGAAACGGCGATCACAGTTGGGGATCTCGTGAACCTCAATATCGGAGACATCATTCCCCTCAATCAAGACTGTGATGGAGAACTCTCGCTCAATGTCGAGGGTGTCGAGAAGTTCAAATGCTTTTTCGGAGTATCGAGAGGAACACGGGCGGTGCAAGTCACCCGTCCGGTCGAGGAATAACAGGGAGTAAGAGACGATGAGCACACCAAATCTTGGAAAAATTGACGGAGGTCTGGGGCAGGGTGCGAATCCACCGGCAGGTGGAGCGCAGGAGGGGGTTCACTCCCTCGATTTCATTTTGGACATTCCGCTGAAGGTGACCGTGGAACTCGGACGAACCAAAATGGCCATTCGGGACATTCTCCAGCTGGCCCAGGGGTCCGTGGTTGAACTGTCTAAGTTCGCGGGCGAGCCTCTGGAGGTTCTTGTGAATGACCGTCTGGTGGCACGGGGTGAGGTGGTGACGGTCAATGACAAGTTCGGAATCCGTCTGACCGACATTCTCTCTCCAATGGAGCGGATTGAACAATTGAAGTGATCCGGGCCGTTGCCCGGGGCAAGTTAACCATTCCATTCATGGATGAAGGGAATCGAGCATGAATCGTAAGCCAGGATGGCAGTTGAAGTTGAGTTTGTTCATTACAGGGGTTGTGCTGGTAGGGGCAGCCGATTCGGCCATTGCCGCCAGTCATACGGTGCGGGAGGTCAAAATTCCCGGTGGCGGAGTTGCACAGATCCAGCTGGACGGAGTTCCTTCCAAGGGGGCGCTCGAGTTCGACTATGTCCGTGACATCGTCCAACTCTCAATCCAAAACTCGACCATCTACCCCGCGAAGATTCTACACTCTGAATCTGGCGATGAGGCTTTTTCCAAGGTTTTTGCCTACCAGTACGCGCCGAACCTGGTTCGGGTCCGCTTCACGGTGGGTGGTAAAGCCGAGGTCTATCGGGGAAAGGTCAAGCTCGAGCAGAAGGGCAAGATTCTGACCATCCGTTTTCCTGAGACCATCACTGATGCCCGGGATCAGGCTGACCGTGAGCAATCCCTTTTGGCCAAGGTTCTCAGCCAGGCCGCTTCCGTAACGGGTCCAGCTGCGGAAAAGTCAGAGGTTCAGGAGACTAAGGCGGTTAAGTCTGTCGAAGCGCCTGTTAGCGAGGCACCTGCTCCGGTGGTGGAGTCCAAGCCGTCCAAGTTGACTGGAACCCGCGCCAATTCCTCCCCGCAGCTCGGTGGAGCACGGTCCGGAGTTTCCCCCATGCGTTCACTGTTCGCCATGTTTCTCGTGGTGGGCGGTCTCGGAATGGTTCTTGTTTATGTGAAAAGCCGTAAAAAAGGCGTTCAGGGTAAGCGGAACGGAGATTCTTGGTTCTCCCAGGTGCTTTCTGGTGCCAAGAAGAATACCTCCTACATCGAGGTTCTGGCCAGTCATGCGCTCGGACCGAAGCAAAGTATCACCGTCGTCAGGATCCGCGATCAGAAGTTCGTCCTGGGTGTGACCCAGGACAGTGTCCAGTTGATCACGCAGTTGGATTCCGATGAAAACGATCTTGATGTCCTGGATGATCCAAAAGTGGCTGATTCGATTGGTAAGCTCTTCGGATCCAAGCCCAAGAACATGCCGGTCGCACCGAGTTCGGCTCTGCTGAATCCCGAGCCAGCGATCAAAATCCCAGAACCTGCAATCGATCTCGGGGCTTCGTTTAACAGCCTTTTGAAATCTAGCACTGGAGCGGGGGCTGTGATCGCACGTTCCGCCTACACCCAACAACAAGCGCCTGCGGGCGATGTTCAGGTGCAGGCTCCGAAAGGGAGCGGGATCCGAAATCGCCTCCGTCAACAAGTTCAGGAAATGGGGAAAATCTGATGAGTCGTCTGCTCTGGGGTTTCATGCTCGCTTCCGGTTTGCTGTGGTTCGGGGGTTCGGCTTATGCCGCCGGATCCGGAACTACGGTTCCTGATTTTTCACTACCCAGTATCGCGATGAATCTGGGAGGAGGGGCGGGAAAGCCGGCCGACCTGGTGAATGTTCTCCGGATCGTACTCCTTCTGACCGTTTTGACACTAGCCCCGGCGATTCTCGTGATGATGACCTCCTTCACCCGCGTGGTCATCGTCCTGTCGTTCTTGAGACAGTCCCTCGGTGCCCAGCAAATGCCACCGAACCAGGTGATCGTGGGTCTCTCACTTTTTCTTTCGATGTTCATCATGGCTCCCACCTGGACCAAGATCCAGACCGAGGCCTTGAATCCCTATCTCGAAGAACGAATGGATCAAAAGACCGCATTTGCAAAGGCCGAAGTCCCTTTGCGTGAATTCATGTTCGGTCAGACCCGGGAGAAGGATCTCGAGCTTTTCCTCTCGATGTCCAAGATCGCAAAGCCCAAAACCCGCGATGAAGTCCCGACTTACGTGCTGATCCCTTCCTTCATCGTGAGTGAGCTCAATACCGCGTTTCAGATGGGTTTCATGCTTTATCTTCCGTTTCTCGTGATTGATATGGTGGTTTCGAGCATTCTGATGGCGATGGGCATGATGATGCTTCCGCCAATGACCATTTCACTCCCGTTCAAATTGCTCCTGTTCGTCCTTGTTGACGGTTGGGGGTTGGTGGTGGGCAGTATCGTCAAAAGCTTCGGCTGAAAGAGGGGAAGACTATGACAGAAGAAATGGTGATCCAGATCGGAACGAACGCCCTGACAACCATGGTTTATCTCGCAGGTCCTGTTCTGCTTGCTGCGATGGCGGTAGGTATCGTGATCTCGATTTTGCAGGCTGTGACCCAGATTAACGAACAGACCCTCACTTTCATTCCAAAAATGATTGCGGTGATTCTCACGTTGATCGTCATGGCGCCCTGGATGCTTCGGATCCTCCAGGATTATGCAATCGCGATCTTCGGTAACGCCGGGGAGATTGTGCACTGATGGTTTTCGAGTCCTGGTCACCACAAGAACTCCTTTCGTTCTTCATGGTGCTCATCCGGGTCAGCACTCTCTTGTTCCTGTTGCCTATTTTCGGGGACAAGGTAGTTCCCGGTAATGTGAAGATCCTGCTTTCTCTGACAGTTTCCGCTGTCTTGTTTCCTGTCCTCCGATCCAGCGGAATGATCCAGATTTCCGATGCGGATCGCTGGTCTGCCACCACAGGAAATCTGATTCTCACTCTCTGTACCGAAATGATGATGGGGCTAGCAGTGGGCTACGCCTCTCAGCTCGTATTTCACTCCATTCAAATAGCGGGTGACTTCATGGCGCAGCTGATGGGATTCAGCATGGCATCCATGTACGATCCCCATACCGAATCCCAGACCGTCGTGCTCGGTCAATTGATCAGCGCTTTAGCCATGCTCACTTTTCTTTCTTTGGATGGACACCACCTTCTGTTCCGCGCGATTGTGGAAACCTTTCGACTAGTGCCCCAAGGGCACTTCGCGATGAGTGAGGGTTTCAAGCAATCCCTGTTACATCTTGTTGGAAATACGGTTCTTTTCGGGCTTCAACTGTCGGCTCCGATGGCGGCTTGCATGTTGTTGGTGAATATTGTTTACGGGATTCTTGGAAAAGCTCTTCCCCAGTTGAATATTTTGACCCTTTCGATGGCCTCATCGGCGTTTATCGGTGGATTTGTGCTTCTGATCACGTATCCTAGTTTCCAGAGTGGGATGAGCAGTATCTTCCACACTCATTTTGAGGATCTGAAGCAGTTCCTGGTGGTCTATGGCGGAAAATAATGATGACAGGAATTTAGAAGACCTGTCAGAACAGGCGTCGCCCTACCGGTTAGAGGAATACCGGAGGAAAGGGCAGGTCGCGCAAAGCAAGGAACTCGTCGCTCTGGCCGTCGCCATGGCTTCTGGTCTTGTTCTGTTCGCCATGGCACCGTCCATGGCCGAAGAAGTAATCCGTTTCATGAAAGAGGTGTTTAGCAACGACCTCGCCATGAAACCCGGTGATCGCATGCAGGAAGTAGCTGGGAACAAGCTCCTCCAGATGGTTAAGGTGATCGCAGCCATCGGTCTTCCGATCTCTCTAGTGGGTTTTGTCCTTGGAATTGCAGGACATCTCTCGCAGATCGGATTCTTGATGACCGTTGAACCGCTCATGCCGGATCTGAACAAGATCAATCCTCTGAACGGGCTTCAGCGGATGTTCTCGGGACGGAACCTCATTGAGACCGCTCGGGTCGTGATTAAAGGAATTGTTCTTTGCTTTACAGCGTATTCCATCCTCAGGACGGCGATCGAACATTCCCCTGAACTCATTTTCAGGAATCCCAAAGCCATTTTTGATGTACTCGGTCAGACTGGTCGTACGCTTTTCCTAAGTCTTTGCGGAGTCTTGATCGTTTTTGCCGGGATCGATTTCATGCTGCAGAGGCGTGAGTTTGCTAAACAGGTACGGGTAACCCGTCAGGAAGCCAAGCAAGAAGCCAAGGAACAAGAAGGGGATCCGTTGATCAAGTCGCGGATCCGGTCCATCCAGCGGGACATGGCCCGTAAGCGGATGATGCAGGCGGTGAAAAAGGCGGATGTGATCATCACCAACCCGACCCACATTGCGATCGCCCTTCAGTACGACAAGGAAAAGATGGTCGCTCCAAAAGTCGTGGCCAAAGGTGCCGATTTCATGGCCGAAAGGATCAAAAAGATCGCATCCGAGAACGGTGTGGTCCTGGTCGAAAACGTGCCACTCGCCCGGGCCATGTTCAAGTCGGTCAAGGTGGGGCAGGTCATTCCCAGGAACCTTTTCCAAGCGGTTGCCGAGGTTCTGGCATACGTCTACAAGCTCAAGGGCCAGAAGTTCCAGTGATTCCATCCCGGCGGGAGGTCAGGATTCTGACACCTCCGGTGCAGTCATTTCACTGACCGATAAATAATCTTCCCACTGCAACAAAAATGAAGATACACTGAGAGCAGGCTAACGGGACTGGAAGTGCCGTAACCTGGAAACTGAAATTCCGTTTCTGTTGTGAGGAGTCAAGGACGATGAATCAAGCAGCCCAATCAAGCGATTCTTCTTCACAAAATTCTATTTTCGCTAGGATTTCAAAGAGTCCCGATATCGTCATGGCGGCGGGAATCATCGGTATTCTTGCTATCATGGTGGTGCCTCTGCCACCCTTCGCGCTGGATCTTCTGATTTCTTTCGGGATCGCGATTTCCATCATCATGCTCGCCACGTCAGTGAATGTGAAGCGGGCCCTCGAGTTCAGCTCCTTCCCGACACTCCTGCTTTTGGTGACCTTGTTCCGTCTGTCGTTGAACGTGGCCACCACCCGGGTGATCCTTCTCCGTGGTTCGGAAATGGGCACCAATGCCGCAGGTTCGGTGATCCATGCTTTCGGTGAGTTCGTCGTCGGCGGTAATTACGCGGTAGGTTTAGTGGTGTTCGCGATTCTCGTCGTCATCAACTTCGTGGTGATCACCAAAGGTGCGGGTCGGGTCGCTGAAGTGTCCGCCCGTTTCACCTTGGATGCCTTGCCCGGGAAGCAGATGTCGATCGATGCCGACCTCAATGCCGGGGCGATCAACGAGGAAGAGGCGCGGAGAAGAAGAAGTGAGATCGCCCGTGAAGCGGAATTTTACGGATCCATGGACGGTGCGAGCAAGTTCGTCCGTGGTGATGCCATTGCCGGGATTTTGATCGTGTTCATCAACATGATCGGCGGGATCGTGATCGGTACCCTCCAGCGTGGAATGAGCCTGGCCGACGCCGCTCAAACGTTCACACTCCTCACCATCGGGGACGGTCTCGTCGCCCAGATTCCGGCCCTCATCGTTTCAACCGCTGCGGGTATCATCGTGACCCGGTCCGGTGGCCAGAACGATCTCGGAACCGATCTCGGAAAGCAGGTTTTCTCCCAGCCCAAAGCCCTGTATGCAGGGGCGGGGGTGATGGGGACCATGGCAGTCATGCCCGGACTTCCCTTCATTCCTTTCATGATCTTGGCCGGTGGGTTTGCCGCACTGGCGAATTTCCAGAACAAAAAAGAACAGGCCCGGAGTGCCAACGAAGCCAAGACCAAAGAACTCGACAAGCTCAAGAAGGAACCCGAGAAGATCGAAAATCTCCTCGGTGTCGATCCTCTGGAGCTCGAAGTCGGGTACGGTCTGGTCAATCTGGTCGACGGGGAGAAGAACGGCGATCTGCTCGAGCGGATCACTGGAATTCGCAAGCAGTTCGCAATTGAAATGGGGATCGTGGTTCCTCCACTCAGAATCCGCGACAACCTAGAGCTGAAGCCCGGTGATTATCAGGTTCTGCTGAAAGGTGTGCCGATTGCCCAGGGCTCTCTCATGGTCGGGCACTTCATGGCTATGGATCCCGGCAATGTTTCTGAGAAAGTCCGCGGAATTCCGACAAAAGAACCCGCATTCGGTCTCGATGCACTCTGGATCTCTGCTCAAGATAAGGAAAAGGCGAATTATGCCGGGTACACAGTTGTAGATTTGAGTACCGTGATCGCAACACATCTTACCGAAGTCGTCCGTTCAAATATCTCCGAATTGTTGGGACGTCAGGAACTCCAGACCCTTCTAGACGGAGTGAAGCAAAATGCTCCGAAGGTGGTGGAAGACCTTATTCCGAACGTGCTCTCAGTGAATGTGGTGCTGAAGGTCCTGAAGAACCTCCTCCGTGAGGGGGTCTCGATCCGCGACCTGAAGACGGTCCTCGAAGCACTTGCCGAGATGGCACCCCATCAAAAGGACGCAAATGTTCTGACCGAGCATGTCCGGAGTTCTCTTTCTAGGTCGATCACCAAGAAATTGGTAGGGTTCGACGGTCAGCTCACGCTTTTGACCTTGGACAAGAACGTTGAAGAAACCATCGCATCCGGGATCATCCAGACAGATCAGGGTGCGCAGGTGTCCCTGGATCCCGAGTTTGTGCGTCAGTTCATTTCCCAGTTGAACGAACAGGCAGCCCAGATGCTGCAAGAGACCAATCAGGCTGTTGTCCTCTGTTCTCCTTTGATTCGGTCACATGTGAAGCAATTGGTGGATCGGTTCATTCCGAATATCACAGTGATTTCACACAATGAACTGACTCCTTCGGTCAATATCCGCTCTTTCGGTACGGTGAGGTTAGCATATGCAAGTTAAGAAATTCGAAGCTCCTACTCTTCAAGAAGCCATTGAAACCATCAAGCGTGAGATGGGCCCTGAGGCGATTATCCTTCAGACCAAGCAGAATCGTCGTGGATTCGGGCTGATGTCTAAGGGTTCTGTAGAGGTGACTGCAGCGGTGTCAGAGCGGGCAGCCGAGAAAAAAAACATGGCTGAACGGAAACTGCCAGATGCATATGCCCAAAAAATCGCTTCGGCGCCAGCAGGAAAGCAGGCCGACTTCTACGAGAGTTATCTCGAGAAAAAGATTGAACGGGATAAAGTACAACTTAGCAACACTAGCGCCGGTCGGCGTCCGATCACAGCTGTTCGATATGCAGATATCATCGATGATGACCAAGGGACTGCGCCCGTCGCTGTTCATGTGAGAACGAACGATACCATCGAGCTTCCTCAGATGGCGGCTCCGAACCATGTCGGGAACGCAATCGAGCAATATTCGGCGATCAAAGACACCTCGATGGAGGCGATCCAAGAGGAACTGGCGAATCTGAAGCGTCTCGTTGAGGATCTACGTCGGGAGCGGAAGCGTCCAGAGTATCTCGAAAGCGACTCCCCGTTGTCTGCCACCGACGCGCTCCAAGAGGGCTATGAGCTTCTTCTTCAGAACGGGGTGGAAAGACGTCTTGCTGTCCCGATGATGAGAGAAGTCGCGCGAGAGTTGCCTGTGGACGCCCGTGCCGACCACGACTCCGTACTTGATGCGATAGCAGAAAGATTGCTTCGGGCGGTATCGACAGCTCCTTTTTTCTCAAAAAGTAACCCCGGCGAGCGCAATATCGAGGTTTTCGTCGGAGCCGCGGGGACCGGAAAGACGGCATTGATCGCCAAGTTAGCGACCCATGCCTGCCGCGATCGGCAGGAGAAATTAGGCATGATCCGGGTTCAGCTCACCGCCGAGGAGGGGATGGACCCTTTAGTGGTGTTCTCTAAAGCTCTTCACGTTCCTTATCGTGCCGTTGCGTCGATCGAGGAGCTGCAGGTTGCATTGCAGGACATGAGCCAATGTTCTCGGATTTTCATTGATACCCCTGGTATCGCTTTGAAGGATTCGGCTTCGATTCGTTCACTTGAGAATATCCTGAGGGGTGTTTCACGCTGCCGTGTGCACCAGGTGATTTCCGCAATTACCCGGGACCATGAGGCACGTGAGCAGGTGAAAGCCTACTCACTTCTCAAGCCCGGGAGCCTCATGTTCACACGTCTTGATGAGACGAGTTCATTTGGGAACATCTATTCCTTGTCCGGCAGAGCGGGTCTTCCGGTTTCTGTTTTTTCAACCGGCAGGAAAGTGACGGAGCAGTGGGAGAATGCGAGTGCAGAACGTCTGACCGCATCGATTCTGAACATTCTTTGATTGAGTTAGTGATCGAATCATTGTTACACTGAATTTAGGTAACTTGCCATGGAGAGGTGAGGATGGGAACGACAGCGAAGTCAGCAATCCAGAAATACAAAAAAGCCGTTCAGACCGCCCCAGCTATTCCGGTGGAAGAGATTTCTTCTTCGGATAAAAAGACTGGTAAAGAGCCTCTGAAAGCAAAAGGGCAGGTCGCGCAGGCGATCGAGTCCAAGGATCAGGCGGTAGCCAAGATCGACAACGAAGTCGCCCTGCAACGGGAGCTTGAAAAAGAGTTGGTTGCGGATTTCGCTCATACCAACAAGTTGGTCAAGGGCGACTTTTCTCCGACGAATACAAATCGTGAGAAACTGATTGTCGAGTACTCGGGTTTGATCAAGTTCATCGCGTCAAAGATTGCGGCTCGGTTGCCTTCGAATATTGAGCTCGATGACCTGATTAGTTCTGGTGTGATCGGTCTTATGGATGCGATTGACAAGTACGATTCATCCCGCGACAACAAGTTCAAAACCTACGCCGAATTCCGGATCCGTGGTGCGATTCTGGATGAGTTGCGTTCTCAGGACTGGGTTCCCCGTTCCGTTCGCGAGAAAGCCAAAGTGCTCGAGCGTGCTTACGCCAAGATTGAGCAGGTCAAGGGTCGACAAGCGACTGATGACGAAGTCTGCATGGAGCTCGGAATGAGCACTGAGCAGTATCACGAAATGTTGAACGAAGTGAGGAGTGTATCCTTACTTTCGTATGACGATCTCACCAATCTTTCTAATGCTGACAAGCGTTCTCTTCACGGGAACGGTGAGGCTGGGAGCAAGGTCCCGACTCCTTACAGTGAGGTCAGCGTTGCCCATCTGAAGAAGCTGGTGGCCGAGGCGATTGAAGATTTGCCTGAGAAACAGCGATTGGTTCTTTCGCTCTATTATTACGAGGATCTCAACCTGAAAGAGATCGGGCGTGTTCTGGATGTGACCGAGTCGAGAGTGAGTCAGCTTCATTCTCAAGCAATTTTGAAGTTGAAAGCCCGCCTACGAAATCACTGGGATGATTTCGTTTCTATGGTGAGCGCATAAACGATCAAGCCGCCTGAGTTTCTACTGTCTCGGTAATCTGTGGAGTGTCCGTTTGGGAAGATTTGGTTTGGTCGATTCCATCCATTCCCTGGAGCTCTAATACCTTTGCGAAACAGCGATAGAATTTCCTTGCTGGGAACGGGTTCTCTTCAGTTGGAAGTGCGTTCATGATCCTGCCAGAAGAGATCTGTTCGTGGAGATGGGACATGTGGATTCGATAGGTGAGATCGTGTCCCCCGAAGTGAAGTTTGACTTCAAGTTCCTCGTCGAGAGGGAATTTTTCTGTGCAGAAAAATGTGAACATCGGACCGTTGAGTTCGTTCACCAGCGCATATCCATTGAAAATTCGATCCGGTTTTGTTGAAGTACTGATTTTTAATGAAACTCGTTTCAAGCGACGGTCCCCCATGAAAAGGTGAGCGATGGAGCTTGATCCTGATGTCGTGACGGTTCTCATCCTTCAGACAGTATCCTTTTTGTGCGCAGGGGTGTCAAAATGTGTCATCAATGACACTCGTTGAGAATAGCGCCATGCGTTGACATTCTTCTTCAGAGTCTACATAATTTTAATAAGTGAGCTTTTTGCTCAAGCTCTTTGGGTCCCTGCCGAAAAGGGAAAGAGAAACGTTATTGGAGGGTGGCAGTGATGAATCAAAAGGAACAATACAAGAATTTGAGTTGGTTGACGAAGATCCGTTGTCGACTTAGGGATCGGAGTGGTCAATCTACAACAGAATACATTCTGATCCTGGCGATTGTGGTGTTGATCGCCGGGAAAATGAGAACCAAGCTTAATGCGTCGATTGATACGACCATCACGAAGTTGGATGGTGCGATCAATGAAATCAACGTCGATAGATAATTTAGAGCATTTCAATAACTTTAGAGCTGGTTCAGGCCCTCCCTGGATCAGCTCTTTTCATTTTCTGAGATAGAGAAGTGTTCCCCCGATTACAGCCAGAGGCAGGGCAAAAAGGTTCAGGACAGGAACCGCAAAGAGAAAAGTTGTTGCGATGCCAAAGCCCAGAGATCGCATCGGATGAGATAGGATCCAGAGGATTCCGTCACGTATACCAGCTTGTCTCCGATTGAGAGGGTAGCTCAGGTAGACAAAGGTGTTCACCAACGCCATTCCTAGCCAAGCGAGTATTCCGATTCCAGGAATGAGTCCGAATAGGGTAAGGGTCACCACGGCGATCAAAGCCAAGATGGTCTTTTTGAAATCAAGCCAGATGGCCTGAATCAGGATCGCCCAGTTTTCGTCCGGATCGGGGATTCCGCAGGAGCGCTCGGTTTGCAAAGCGAGTCGATCATTGAACGGCGAGCTCATCCAGGCGATGAGGATTCCAATAAATTGAAATGAGAACCAGATGGCAGCCAATCCAGCTACGAATGCAAGGATCCCTCCCAGAGCTCCGGAGTAGGAACCGGCAAGTGATGCGATCCAAGGTTGCACCCAGGCTCCAACCCCGGCCAAAAGTGCGTAGATGAGACCAGCGATCACTATCAGCGTGAGGGCCATTGGGAAAATGAACAGTCCAAGTAGTTTCGGGTGATCCATCAGGAGTCTGATCACCCGGAGCGGGGTGGTCAGACCACTGATGAACTCTTGAGATGAGGGGATCAAATCTGGAACCCGAGTTGGAGGGCGTACCTCCGGTCTTCAAGAACACCTGGATTCAGTCCGAGTTCTTCTCCATAGGTCGCCACATTCAGTTGGAAGAAGGCGAGGTCAATACCTAAACCGGCGGTAAAATACCCCTGATTGATTCCGCCCCGCAGACGGAAAACGCTCCAGGCGGCTTCAGTGCCGAAATGGAGTGTCCGATAGAAGGATCCAAAGTCGTTGTTGCCGATATCGGTGGTTTCCATGGCAAGCAACCAATGGTCAAAAATCCAGGCTTCGGTTTTCTTTGCGGAAATCCCGAAGTTAAAGGCAGTTTTGGTCCGGAACGGATCTCCCGACCAACTCGAGATCGGTCGTCCCAAGTTGTTATACTTTCCACCAAGCACGTTGTTGATAGCAGCTGCGACTTCGTAGCGGAATCCACCGAGACCCCAGTGCGGATGAAAACGTGCTCCAATGTCGCCATCGATACCGAGTCCGCTTCCGCCCTTAATTGCACTGCTTAAGTTGGTACCGGACAGAAAGTCTTGGATACTAAAAGAACTATTTGAGCTGGCGCGAACCTGTGTCTTGACGTTGATCCCGATCGACAGACGGTCCTCATCCAGGAAACGACGGGCAAGATTAATCATCGGTCCTGCGGTGATAGCCGTCGTAGGGGAAATCTGGCCTGATTGGCTGACAATGGGAATCAGTTGGGCTGAGAAGAATGCGGCGATACCGAAGCTCATCTTCTCATCGATGAAGTGATTGTTGTAGTAGCCGGGGAAAACCATCTGCGTCCGGACCGAGAGGGGCTTACCCATCGAGTTTTGGAATGCAGCCAGCCCGTCGCCAGAACTGATCAAGTCCTTAATTGAGTTCAATGTTCCTGAGCTCGTCTCGAAGGAGAGCTGGGGCAACTGGAGCAGGTTTTCTGGGTTTTCTGTGGAGCGCGCCGGGTTCGCGAAGAAGTTTTCTTCGAATTGTCCCACGGTATATCGGACATTACCCATACCTGCTGTGCGGACGCTGTTGAAGTCACGGATGATCGGACGGTAGGCGAGGGCCTCGGATCCAAGGAGCAGGGCTGGAAGAGTCAGATTCAAGAAAGCTTGATTGAGTTTCATCGTTATATTTCCTTTTCCTGTTCAGCAGATTAGAGGCCGAGGGTTTTCACAATCGTGTATCTCACGCATGGTTCGGTGCCAGCAATTAGCGAGAGATCAGCTAGTGCTTTGAAAATCCCCGAATTAGACGGACTTCCTGTAAATGTTGAAACTTGGGAGTCAGATGCATCTGTTGCCCGAATGAATTTAGTTATACTTGCGGCACCATTCCAATTTGCGGGGTTACTGAGTGCATCTGGAAAGCTACCACCACCGTCGCCAACCTCACCTGAGGGGTCGTTTAATGGGGCACTGTTAATTGCCAATGGAATGCTGCATTCGCTACCGGAAATCGCAGTGCAGTCAATTCTCGCTTTGCATGTGACGGGGTCTCTGACTAAGTCAGATGCGGTTAATAAATTATCGGCTCCTGCAATCTCGGCTAAAACCGCATTTGTCATGGATAGTGCAGAAATAAACTTTGAAAACGCCCTCAATTTTCCGTTAAAAATATTATTATTGTCTGTGTAGGTCGTTTGAATTGTTGTTCGGTTTGTTGCGTTTGCTCCTCCACGTGCAGCCAGCGTGTTAGCCATGGTTACAAATGAGGTCGCATCTCCCCTCGAGCTCCCCAGTGCGCCGATCAAGTCGGACATTTTGAATACATTGGCATTGGCCAATTTAGCGAGGGAGGTTTCGTTGACCTTGACGTCGCCAAAATTGTTCGAGAGCGCTTGGTAATACTCGAGTGCGCAATTGTAATCACCACGGTCCATGCATCCCCGGGCCGCAACCAGAAGTTGCTCGTCACCTTCGGGAGTGCTGAGGCCCTTGAACAGGTTGCCGCAGGAAGAGAGGGTGAACGGGGCGAGGATGAGGAGGGTGAGCAGATGTTTTTTCATATGCTTACCAGTGTAAGGGAGAACGCGCTGAGTCCTGTATCGGCAAAATTTGCTTATTTTTGTGGATCGGGCAGTGGCATGGGAGCGCCGAGGGTGCCTGTCAATTTGTAGGCATAGCGGCCGTCTGGAGTCTTTGCGCTCCCCATTAGGCTCTCGAGAATTGAAAGACTCTGACGGAGCTTGTCAGAAAGACCGAGCACCGCGCGGAGATTCATGGGGCTGGCATTCAGATACCGATTCAGCGCGAGATCTCCGGTGACTTGAACCCGAAGGTCGTCCATCCCTTTGCCGATCTGGACATTCTTGAGAATGAGTTTTCCGGCTTTGATCTCGACATTCAGGTCCCCTTCGCTGATCTGAATCATGGGTAATTGAAAGCCCATGAAATTCTGCTCTTCAAGGCGAAGCTTCCTGAGTTTTAGTTCGAGAGATCCGTTCAAGGTGGACAAGTCGATCATGGAGCCTTCGATCTTGATGTCCCCGGTCAGAAATCCGGTGCCCCGGAGTCCGGCAGCGAAAGCAAAGACTCCGAGTTTGCCGAGATCAGCATTCTCAAGATGGATGTCAGCGTCCAACCGGTCACCTTTACCAGCGGCATTTACCAGAATCTCAGACGCACCCTGTTTAAGCTCTGCCGCAAGTCCGGCCTTCCCAGTCAACAATCCCAACAATTTAGGATGGACACGAAGCTCGTCAAATTCGATCCGCGTTTGGTCGGGCAATTCCAGTACCGGATGTTCCAGACGGTATAAGGGGGCAGGGAACAGGCTTAGCTCCCGTCCCCGGTCCGTAAGGTAAATGCCGTACGGGTCGAGAGCGCTTTGGACCATCCCTTGGATGAAGCCCGTAATGCGCGCTTCAGGGAGTTTCAGCAAGGTCAGGAGAGCGACGCAGGAGAGAAAAAATGCAGCCATACCCAGGACCTTGATCGGGCTCCGTGAAGGAGGCGTGTGGGGTACGGAGGCGGAGATTTCCTCGCTCATTTCGACTTTTCTCCCTTATCAGATTTGGCCATGTATCCGCTTAAATTCACTTTCGCGTTGAGTAGGCCATCTTCCGAACCTGGTTCGACAATGAGGCCTTTCAGCTTCATCGGAGGAGTGCCATGTTCGATCTGGTACAGAAAAGGCACCAGTTGACGCACTTGAAGGCCCTTTAATTTTACTTCGAGCAAGCTCTCTTGAATCACCCCTTGCGTCGCTCCAGGTGATTCCTTCAAGATCTCGACAGCTGTGTTAGGGAGACCTTGCATGGATGCCATACCCTGAAACACAGCGGCCCAACTTTGAGGGCCCTCTTGCTGAATCCCCGAATTCTGACCCTTGAGCCTCCTCAGTTCGTCATTGGCTTGAGTGAGGATCCGAGCTAGCTCCTCTTTTTGGTAGTATTCCACTTTTGCTGTGTGAGCCGAGTCGTAAGTGCTGAACATCAAGTAGCCTGCAATCAATAAGCCGGAGACAGTACCGCCGATTCGCACCATGCGCTGCTGCTCGGGAGGGAGCTGGCTCCAGGTTGAGCTCAGCTGTTGATACCACTCTTGTTCCTTCATGCGATCAAGCATTCCACTCATGGCCATCACTTCACTGTTCCCAACGTGCCAGAGAAAATCACACGGTAGACTTTTTTTCCTTCTTTAATCAATTCCTCTGAATTGCTTTTTTTCATTCCGAACCCACGTTCTAGAAGGTCAGCGAGTTTTTGAATCGCCTGAGGGTTGCTCACCAAAAAGGTGAGGGACGCCTTGAGCGGTCGATTCTCTGTATAGCGATCAGTAAAATCGGCACCGGCATCAAATGAGACTAGATCTAGAACCACGTCCTTGCCGATTTTTTGTGAAAGTGTTTTCAGGAACTCGAGAGGCGAGTTCGGATTCCCCGATAGCAACTTCGAGAGCTCGCGCTCCTTGGAAACCTCGGTCTGGATATTGCGCTTCAATTTCTCTGGGTCCGCAAGGTAGGTCCGAGCCGCGCTATCGGAGATCCCCCCGTAGTAGGACTTTACCGCCCTCTTCGCATTTTCCTCGGTTTCAGTCAGCTTTCCTTTGAAATAGTTGTACTCAATCGTCTTGGTGACGAAAAAAACCAAGGACAGGATCGCTAAGTAGGGCAGAGGTTTTTTGATGAGATCGAGTGTGGAATCACGTCCTGCATTGGCCTTGGCAAAGTCACCACGACGTAAATTGAGGGGAGGAAGTTTGTCAGCTGGGATCAGCGCCATAGCCAGGCCGAGAGCCTTGGCGAAGCGGACCTCTGAAAGGTCGGAGTAGGTCACAGAAGCTGGGGATAGCGAGCTCAAGGGACGAAACAGCACACAGCGCTTCTGGGTTGCGTCTTCCAGCCATTGGATCAATCCAGGCATGAGTGCACCCTCACCCGAGACATAAACTTGATCGATAGGACTCTGGGCCTGTGAGCGGGATGCAAGCTCCGTCTGCTTGAATTCGGGGACCAGGGTTTCTAGTAACTCGGCAATCGCTTCGGAAACTTGTTGATCGATGCCTGAGACTCCGATGTCCTTTAGCCAGACTCTCGCTTCCTCCGTACTTGACGAAAGATCAGCCTTGAGTTTTGTCTCCATCGACTTCAATCCAAAAGGAATTTCTCGATAAAGGATGGGTCGGTTACGCGAGTGCACGTAAAAATAGGTTTTATGCCGTTCAATACCGATTAGCAGAACCGTATCGCTCATTCCCGGAACCTTAGGCATCCGTGAAAAAAGGCATCTCAACGCCCATGCATCGGTGGTGAGTACGTCCGGATCCAGCCCTTCCGGTGTAACGGCTTCGAGGTGGCGCAAGAGGTTCTCTTTTTTAACCGCTGCGACATGAATCTGGGAACCTTGCGGTCCGCTTTCGACAATCGATGAATCGTAATGTAGCTCGGAACTCTCGAAAGGGAGGTCGTCTTCCAGTTCGAATTCGAGAGCTGAACGAATCGCTTTCTTATCCCGGGTAGCAAGAGACAGATTACGATAGGTGGTGATCTCGGGGGGGACTGACATGATCAGACGGTCGGGAGCGCCTGGAATTTGCGAAAGCATCTGACCCGCTGCGCTATAAGGAAGAGGTCCGCCATCCTCGAGTGCGATCTCATGGGTTTGGCGGATTTCAAATTTTCCAAACGCAGTCTCGACTTCGACACAAGCTACAGCGTCTTTCGAGATGTCCAATCCATAGACCCGCATGATCCGATTATACTCACAAAAAGCGGACTTGAGTCACCTTAAAATTGCTCTTTTCCTGTGTGTTTGCGGGGGTATTGGCTTCCATGCCTCGTTGTCCCTGGGACCCAGGCCTGACGGGAGTTTGTATTGCCGGTTCAACCAGGCTTACCATCGCTTCCAAGGTCTTTTTAGTCTGGTTCACAGTGGCCTCTACGTGAACCAAAAAGTCGGTTTCATCCGTAACAATCTCGATTCCGCGTTGGGAAAGTGCATTTTTCAGGTCCTGGATCCGGGTTTCAGAACCCTGATAGAATTGGACCCGCTCTTTAAGGAATTTATAGAAATCGTCGGCACTTCGGAAGGGTTGCCCCTGGGTGTTCGCTGCCCCGGCTTCGGAGGCAGGCGCGCCGTCCCTGATTTCATAGAACCTTTTTACCTCTTCTTTGGTGATGCCGGGAACCAGAGCTTTCAGGACCGCCTCTTGAATGGTGTTCACATTCAACTTCGAAGATACCCCTGCATGGAATTGCGATGAGAGTAGGTCATAGATCCGGTCATCCATGGACGGGAGGTGATGGAGCTCACTGATGTGGAAAAAGGGCGCTTTTTTGAACGGGTAAGGACTCGCTTGCTCCCGATTGGTTTCATAGGCAAGATCGGCCCAACCCAAAATTTCTTCGACAAGATCCTCGATTCTGAAACTCCGGTATTCGTCTCGGAATGCTTCATCGGATTCGGAGCGAGCATTGAAACTCGACCGGATCTGCTCACCTAGGAGTTGACGGGCCTGCTCTGCACTGAAGATAGCAGGGCTCGGACTGGGCTCCGCGGTAGCGGCCTCCGGGGTCGAGGTCGGGGCGGGTGATCCCCCGGCTTGAGGCAAGCGGGCAAAAGCTGCAACTGGGCCGTTCAGGTTGAACTTACTCGATTGTGCCTTGATGGAGAGATACAGCTTCCCCTCCATACCGGAGTCTTTTCGGAACTTAATCAGGGCATCCCGGAGAGTCGAAGGGAGGGATGAGATGTCTCCCGAGAAGGGGATGGTGAGGGGTTCTGACCAGATCTTATCGACCATTCCGGCAGGAACCATGGATGCAGCTGGACCAGAATCAGCTCCGAGTTTTTTCAGAGTTTTTTTCAATTCCGAGTAGGCCTTGATGCGAAGAAGCGAAAGTCGAAGTCCACTTTTTGCTAAGGCGAGTGCTTTCACTTGGTCGAGCCTGTCGTAAGCTAATTTCTGATTGATTGCGGCGACATAGGTGATTTCGCTCACGAAGATTCCGAGTGTCGCCATGGAGGCGAGCACGATGAACAGGGCGACTCCTTTGCGATCAGTAAGTCTTCGGAAGCAGTTCATTGGGCGTCTCCAGGTTGAAGCGGACTCTTTCCTCTAAAATCCGGTCTTTTGGACCGACCAGGGTGACCTCCATTTCGACCGATGCGGGAAAAGATCCCGGTGGATCGGCCGTTTCGGAGTCCCAATCGGGCTTCCCGTCTCTTTCTCCGGCCTTGTGGTAACTGAATCGGACTTTCTTGATGTTACCGAGGATCAGGTAAGTCTGTAAGTAGTTCGCTTCCCGCGGCTCCTCGAGTTCGAACGGTCGGGTGTTTTCGACTTTATTCAGTGCGAGGAGGCTGGAGGTCTTGTCGCTTGAATCCTGCCTCACAACCTCATATCGGATTTTTGAGTAAATCGACTCTTTCTTCATCTGATAGATTCTGGCATGGGATGCAGCCACGAAGCTGAAACGGTCTTCCTTTCCCTGGAAGCGTGAAGCCCGGATTCCTGAAGTGTCCAGTACTGGACCCCAGTATTCGAACGTCTGGGAGGCGGTACCCCGGGTTCGCCGCACAATCTCGTCCACTCCGAGTTTGGGGATCGGGTCCTCCTGTCCTGTGGTCCGGACCTGACTTCCGCCGAAAAAATCTAGCTTTTGGTGATCCGGTGCGAGGAACCAGCGAGGATTAAACACCTGGGCTAGATCGCGCTCGATGAATCCGACCGAGGTGCGGAATTCGCCGTAAAATTCTGTTTCGTCCTTCAGGACCTCTTTCAAGCGGGCGGCGTCGATGACAGCTTTGGACGTGGTGGTACCGATGATCACGAGAATGAACAGAGCGATCATCACTTCAAGTAGTGTGAAGCCTCTTGGGTCACTGTTCCGAAAGATTGAACTCATGATTGAGGTCCACCCAATATTGACTGACGTTATACTGTTGATCCTGCCCCTTTTCCTTCCATTTGATCGTGATGTTGATTTCACGTGTGGCTTTCGAGAGAAATTGGGTTGCTAGGCGTACGACTCTTGCCTCGTTTTGATCCTCCGGCTGGCCGGATTTACCCTCTTTGGCCTCCGGGGTCAGTACGTTCGGGAAGGTGATCTCTTTGATCTTTCTCTCCCAGGAGTATTCGGAGTAGGGGGGATCGAATTTACCGGAAAGTTCTTTTCGTGTCTCATCGAAGGATTTTCCCTGGATTTCACGCTCGGCCTCGATCATCGAATTGCGCGCCAGGGTCGCCACGGTGGTCATGCGCTTGGCCCGGAAGGTGGTATCGAGACTGTTGTTCTCCGCCACGAGAATCGCACCGATACCAATCGCCAGAATTCCGATCGCGATCATCACTTCAAGGAGGGTGAATCCCGCACGCTTCATTTTTTGAAATACTCCTTGGCCTCGATGTAGCGTCCCTCGACTGCGCAACGGCCGAGCAGATTCGATACGGTGAGAGTGATTTCATTTTTACTCGTGTCTTCAAGATGAACCAGGGTTTTCTCCGACATCCCCTGTGGAAAGATATGGGTGTAAGCAAGTCCCTCGGTGACAGGATTCTCACTCTGTTCCGTATAGACGTCCTTGAATCGAACCCCGATGGCCAAAGACCGCTTTTTTTTCGTCAAAAGCGGCTCTTGTCGGAAGCCTCCGTTCTTTTTCTCGTCTGGATCGGCTTTTGAGAAAAGGCCTTTTGGTCGTTCTCTCTCCGCCTTGATGGATTCGTCACTCTTCAACAGGGTGGACTCTGCAGAAGACTCCACCCAGTACTGCTGATTCTTGAGGTCGTATACCATACGGTGAACTTTTCCACTCACCTGGGCGGAGTTGGAAGTATCCTTAATGAGGGTAGCGAGCTCCCTACCGGTGGATTGGACTGAGAAGCGGAAGGTGTTCGAGATCCCGGGTATGGCAATCAGTCCCACCAGACCCAGGATCCCGATGACAATCAGCAATTCGATCAGCGAAAAACCGGCATGATGTTTTCCGGGAGTCCCGCATTCGCGCATCGATCAGTCCTGATCGGTGACCACGATGTCTGCGTTATAGTCCGCTCCGCCCTCTTTCTTGTCATTCCCGTAGGATTTGATCTCGAAAGTGCTTCCATCAGAGGTGTAGAGATAGTCCATGTCCCAAGCGTCTTTCGGTGCGGCCTTCTTGTCTAGATATCCGTTCGGGGCATAGTTTTTACATCCGGGCTCTGAAGAAGGCTTGGTGATCAACGCGTCCAGGCCCTGGTTCGTGTTCGGGTACTGTCCACAATCGAGCTTGTACTGTTTCAGGGTGTTCGAGATGTTCTTCATGTTGACGCGAGTGGTTTCTACTTTCGCCTTGTCGAAGTTCGAGATCAACTTGGGTCCAACAAGACCGATCAGGAGTCCGAGGATCCCGATCACGATCATCAATTCGATGAGTGAGAAGCCGGCGTTAGAGCGGATGCTTTTGTTTTTTTCAGGGTGATTCATTAGTTTTCCTTTCGTTGATTTATCTGCTGAGATTGCTCATTTCCATGAGGGGTGTGATGACCGAGACGACGATGAAGCCCACAGTTCCGCCCATGAAAACAATCATGGCGGGTTCAAGGAGCGCTGTCATGCTATCGATGGCCGTACTGACCTGTTCGTCATAAGAGTCCGCAACGTTCTTGAGCATCGCGGGCAGCTCTCCGGTTTTTTCCCCGATGGAAATCATGTGGATGACGAGGGGCGGAAACTCACCGCTCTTCTTCAGAGGCTCGGCGATGGACTGCCCCTCTGTAATATTGTTCTTCGCATTTTCGATTGCTCGAGCGATGTGGACGTTCCCGACCAGGTTCTTCGATATGTTCATTGCCGTGAGAATGGAGACTCCGGAGCCGAGGAGGGTGGACATCGTACCGGCAAAACGTGTGATCGCCAACATTCGGGTGACTTTACCGAAAACTGGTGCCACAAGTTTGAATCGGTCCCACTTACTCCTTCCACCTGGAGTTTCAGTCCAGCGGTAAAACCCGTAAGCAATCAGTGCGCATGCAACCAGTATGGCCGGCCACCAGCTGGTGAACTGAACGGAGATCCAGATCAGGATTTCAGTGGTGAGGGGAAGAGCTTTGTTCATCGAAACGAATATCTGCTGGAGCTTTGGAATCACAAAAGCGAAGATCCCAACGAGAACCGAGACTGCCACGAAAAACATGATTGCGGGATAGGTCATACCACCGATCACTTTCCGTTTAAGCCGGGTCTGAGCTTCTTTCAGGTCTGCTAGTTTGAGTAGGACCAATCCGAGGGTTCCCGAGCTTTCTCCTGCTTCGACCATGTTGATGTAGATGTGATCGAATGCTTTCGGGTGCTGGCCGAGAGCTTTGGCGAGGGATGTTCCTTCATTCACCGCCTCACGGACCCTGGACAAGACGGTCTTGAGAGCCACAGATTCGACCTGATCCACGAGGGCCGTCAGCGAGTCCACTAATGGGATGTTCGCTTTCACGAGTGAGGCGAGCTGACGGGTCATGACCGCCACCTCGTCCTGGTTTACTCGATTGCCGAACAAAGATATTGATGCCGTACCGCCTTTTTTTCCAGCGGCATTCTTTTCCTGGATGTCGGTAACTAGGAAACCTTGTTTCTTTAGCTTCTGACGTGCAGTTTTTTGCGAGTCGGACTCCACCACACCTTTGGAGGCTTTTCCGTCCGCTGCGATCGCTTTGTATTCAAACAACGGCATGATCCACCTCAGACTTCCTCAGCGTGTGTCGCCCGGAATAACTCGTCGATTGTGGTAATGCCTTGGAGTACTTTTGCGATTCCATCTTCCCGAAGGGTAATCATACCACGCTCAATGGCCGTTTTCTTCAAGGTTCCAGCATCCACATTTTTGACGATGAGGGTTTTGATCACATCGTCCACGATCATCAGCTCGTGGATCACAGTTCGACCTGAATACCCGCTGTTTGCGCAACTTGGGCATCCCACGGCCCGATAGAACACCGCGCCTTTTGGCGGAACTTTCATTCCCATTTCGCTCAATTGGAATTCTGACGGCGTGTACTCTTCTCGACACTTAGTGCAAACACGGCGGATCAATCGCTGTGCGACCACACCAAGGAGGGATGACGCGATCAGAAAAGGCTCGATCCCCATGTCGACCAGACGGGTAGCAGA
The DNA here is from genome assembly GCA_027491115.1 of Pseudomonadota bacterium. GTDB lineage: Bacteria > Bdellovibrionota > UBA1018 > UBA1018 > CAIMNF01 > CAIMNF01. The sequence continues at coordinate 20,616 of JAIXWV010000040.1, read as the reverse complement.
GGTAGCAGCATCGTTGGTGTGGAGGGTGGAGAGGACCAAGTGGCCGGTGAGTGAAGCGTTGATCGCGATCTCAGCGGTTTCTTTGTCCCGGATCTCCCCGACCATGATCACATCCGGGTTCTGACGAAGGAATGATCTGAGAGCTACGGGGAAGGTTAAGTTAATCTTGGAGTTCACCTGTACCTGATTGATGCCCGGAATCTGGTACTCGACCGGATCTTCCACGGTCATGATGTTTCGTTCGGGGGAGTTGAGCTTCATCAAACATGAGGAAAGTGTGGTCGATTTACCAGAGCCTGTTGGACCGGTGACCAGAATGATCCCATACTTACGGAAAATCAGTTTTTCGATGTTTTCGACAGATCTGGGAGAGAAACCACACACTCCGAGTTCGAGCGGAGTTCCGCTTTGTTCAAGAATACGCATCACCACACGTTCGCCGTGTGTGGTCGGTACTGTAGAAAGACGGATGTCCACGTCTTTACCAGCAAGTTTGATCTTGATCCGACCATCTTGTGGTAGACGTTTCTCTGCGATATCCAGTTGTCCCATTACCTTGATGCGCGAAGAAATAGCCGCATGAGCACGTTTCGGTTGGCGAATGATGTCGTATAAAACGCCGTCGATCCGGAAACGGACAACGAATTCTTTCTCAAATGGCTCGATATGGATGTCGGAGCACTTTTCTTTGACTGCACGAAAAAGAAGGGAGTTAACGAATTTGATTACTGGGGCGTCGTCTTCGGTCGCCTCGAGGATATCGATCGGGCCCTCGAGATCGAGGTCTTCTTCCGCAAACTCACCCTCGATATTTCCGACCATTTTTGCAGTGGACCGTTCGTAGACCCGGTTGATCGCATCTTGGATCCGCATGGGGGTGCTGACCACGGTCTTGACGCGGTACCCGGTCAGGGCCTGGAGATCCTCGGGAATCGACGGATTGAAGGGATCACCGACGGCGATAGTGAGGACCTCACCGAGTGCATCACTCGACAGGTAGAGTGGAATGACCTCTTTGGACTTGGCGTAGTTGATGGGAATGTTGGTTACCAACGCCGGATCGATCTCATTGGGTTTGAGGTCGTCATTGAATGGAAGACCAAGCTGGATGCAAAGCGCTTTCATGATCTCATGCGGAAGAATGAAGTTATTCTTCAGCAGGATCTCACCGAGAAGTCCGCCTTTTTGCTTCTGTTCAGCTAATGCTTGGTCGAGCTGCTCCTGCTTCAAGCTGGTGTGCTTGAGCAGGATTTCCCCGAGGCGTTCCGGTGGGCGGCGTGCCTTCATGGACTCTCTCCAGTGGAGGGGAGTGCGTCGGGAACGGTTACCGGAGCAGGGGGTGGCGCAGGGGGTGTCTCACTTTTGGGTACATCAGGTCCGGGAAGAGTGAGGGTTTCGTGGGTCTCTGAGATGTCTTTGGATAACGCACTGTCGTTCAATGCTGCATCCTTGGAGTCTTTGGGGATCTCACCATCATCGTCCAACGTGACCGACTTGCGGCCGGTGTAGTTCTTGATCGACTTCACATCTGGAAGGTTCCGGATGATTCGGTTGCGGGCTTCGCGGTGTTGATCTTCACCGCCAAAGGCACGCTCGACGAACTCGTCACGTTCTTTGAGCTTCTTGTCGAGCACCATTCGAACATGCTCGGGTTGACGCATGATCTTCGGTGTGATGAAGAGCATCAGGTTGCTCTTCTCGATCGAAGCCGAGCGGGACTTAAACAACCAGCCGAGAATCGGAATATCTCCGAGTAGCGGTACTTTGTTGATCACCTCACTGCTCTTGTCTCGGATGAGGCCTCCAAGCACAACGGTATCACCATCCGCCACCATCACACTCGTTTCGGCGCTTCGTTCGATGGTCGAGAAAGCTTGATCCTGGACCGCTTTCGGGAGGGCACGATTCACGACATCACTGACTTTGGCCTTGATATCGAGCTTGATGAAATTCGAGATCTTGTTCAGCTGGGGTTTGATCTTGATCGTGAGAGGGACACTTTGCTGTGTCACAGACACGGTCTGGATGCCAAGGCCCGCGTTGTTGATCTGTGGAACCGGAATCTTATCCGTGCTGTCGAAGGTTGCCTCTGTGTTGTCCAGGGTCATGAGTTGGGGGGTCGCCAAAACGTTTCCTGCCGAGTAGGTTTGGATCGCCTTGATCAGGGCTGCCAGGTTCGGCACCTTGATACTGGTCGAAGTTCCTCCGGTGGGGATGGTGATGTTACGCCCCGCCTCGCTTTGGAATTGGAGTACGAGTCCATTCGGCACATCCGTCGGATTGGTCAGGAGTTTGTAGAGATCGCTGGTCGGCGCGACCACCGTTCCGCCCGGAAGAAGGACGTTTGCAGTGTAGTCGCTGTTCCGCTGCATGGACATCTCCATGATGATCACTTCGACGTAAATCTGGTCGCGAGGAATGTCGAGTTTATTGATCACCCGCTGGATCGTACCAAAGTCGGCAGGGGAGGCTGTGATCACAAGGGAGTTTGTGGTTTTGTCGGCGGAGACCTTGATCTGTCCTTCAAATAGATTGGTCTCGATCGGATTGATGCCGATTCCCATGCCACCCGCGCCGCTAAATCCTGAAGAAGCGGAACTCTTGGCTGACTGGCTGAAGGTATTGAGCGTTTTTGCCATGTCTTCGGCGTCAGCGAATTGAAGGTACACGACATGGACCTTGCCTCCACCAGGAGGAGGGGGGATCTTGCGGTCAAGACGCGCAATCAACTCACGAACCTGGAGCACGCCTTTCGGGTTGGCGTGTACGATCAAGGTGTTCGTTCGCTCGTCTGCGATGATGTTGTTGATCAATCCACCTTCTTTGGTCTTCCGGGCTGTAAAGTTGGAGCGACCACCGCCGGAGCCACCTGTCGGAAAACCGGGTCGTCCGGGGAATGAGGCTTGTGTTCCCGGGAGAAGCGAGTCAATCAGTTTTTGAATCTCGACCGCGGAGGCGAATTTAACGGAAATCACCTCAATACCAGCATCAAAACCCTCTACGTCGAGGAATTGGATCATTTTTGCGACCTTGTCGATCACCGAGCCCGTGTCAGTGATGATGATGGTGTTGGTCTGTTCGAAACCGTAAATCCGAGCACCCATGTTGGCGTAGGTTCGGATCACATTTTCAAGTTCTTTTGCGCTAATGTATTTGATCTTGAAGATCTTTGTCACCAGCGCATCGGTGTTGGGCGCTCTGGTGTTCGAGTAGAGACGGATATTCTTACCTTTCGCATCATTCTGGCGCATGATGCGAAGATATTTTCCGGTTGGAACCAGAGCGAGTCCGTTCATGTCGAGGGAGGTGAGAAAAGCCCTCCAAGCATCGCTCACAGTGATCGGAGAGTTCGAAATGATCGACACCCGCCCCTTCACATCCTTGTCCAAAATGAAATTCTTTCCGGTAAGGCGTCCGAGCGTCTTCGCAATGTCAAGAATGTCCGCATCAGGAAAATTGAAATCAGTGATGAGCTCCTTTTCGGCCGGAGTTCCTTCACCGCTTTCATTGTCAACAGACAGATTGGGTATCTCGTTCTTAGCCTTGATGCCCCTCTCGGTGCCGGGACCTGAAAGCTCAAGATTTCCTCGATTTCCGCGCTTCAGCTCCGGACCAGATCGATCGTCCGGGGCGCCGCCCACACTGATGCCTCCAAAATCGCTGTTCTCATCGCCCCCGCGAGGAGGCGTGCCCATCTTGTTGCCGGATCTTGGACGGACCGGGGTGGGGCCGTCTGCGAATCCATCATCGAATTCCTCGAAATCCTCGTCGGCGCCTGGATCACTCAGAGGATTCCCGATAGCGGTATTGCCGGCACGAAATCCCTGAGCCATACCCACTTCTGAAAAAATGAGGAGCAGGATCCCGAGTAATGCACAGAGCCCGAAGATAAAACTCATTCTGGTCGACCAGCTGTTATCGGATGTCATAATTGAAGGGAACGTCCTTTCCTCCTCTCTCGATCACCATATCGAGAGAGGGCATTGATTTGAGTCCTTGCAAGAGTTCCAAAGCCTTCGCGGCATCGGTGATGCGCTCTCCATTCACCGACTTGATCACGTCATTCTCTTTGAATCCGGCTTTCTGGTAAAAACTGTTAGGCACGATCTGGGTGAGCTTGAAACCGACCATCTGCCCCCCGCGCATCTCAGGAACAGCGCGGGCCTGGGTGATCAGCACGTTGAAATTGGCCATCTGACTGTCAATTTCGTTCCGACTGATCACGAACTTATTCTCTTCTACCTGGTTGATTCCTCCAGTGCCGATAGTTTTTGAACTGGAGCTTCCAGTTGAAATCTTGATCGTGGTGTCTTCGGGAATCTCGATGAACTCCTTACGTCGCGCTGTCGTGTTGATGAAAATGACTCGACGCGGTTCAACACTCAGAATCTGAACGTTGTCACCCATCTGATCTCCAACCCTGACCGGGTAGAGCTTGTTGTCACTTTTGTCCTGAACGGCAGCAAGTGAACGAGCAGGGTTGCGAAAGATCACTGTTCCAATCAGCTGGTAGTTCAAAGTGGTTGGGACTGGTTCGGCATCGAGATCGATCGACCCACCTCCACCACCTTTTTTTGGTGCTTTGCTGGAGAACAAGTTCCGGTCTGAGATCACCTCGTACTGGGAGGGATTGGCTTGTCGGACACCGAGAGCGGATCGTGAAGCCAAGGGAGAAACTGGCGGCAAGGGCAGATTCTTTTCAAACAAGAGAGCCGAAAGATCAGCCACCAGGCTTGCACACACAAAGAAACACAACCAGAAGGAAAGGTCCCGGATCCGGTCACCTCGGGCAAGAGAGGTCAATTGTCCCGACACTTTCGACAAAGAGTTGACGCTCAATCCGCGCGAGGGCCCTGGATTCGCGTCCCCGCCTTTACGTTTCAGAAAACCCATCATGGACTTCGCTGAGAAGGTCGGCATGTCTTTGTTGATGTAGGATGCAATTACGATGCCATGCAAGGATGGGTGGAATGTTTTCGCCAACTCCCTGGTTGTACTGGAAGAATTTTCAAACTATCCTGATGATGTTTCCAATCTCAATCGGTTTGCCTCATGCGTCTGACACTTTGTCATGACAGCTTGTCGAAAGGAATGTGGCCATGTCGAACTCCAGTGCTTCTCAGAATAGTTTTTTGAAATCCCTGTTTTTCGGTCAGATCCGGGAGGAATACATTTTTCCTTATCCGAAGCCGGGTGCCGAGACGTCCGAGACAGTGGGCATGATTGTCGATTCGATCGACAAGTTCGGAAAGGACATCGTCAAGTCGGCGGAGTGGGATGATTTGGCGGCGATGCCGATTGAAGTGGTCCGTCAGATGGCTGAGATGGGTCTGACCGGTCTCGCTGTGAAAGAGGAGTTTGGCGGTCTCGGGCTTCCTCAGAGTGGGTATGCTCGGGTCATGCAGCAGATCGCTTCCCTGGACGGTTCACTGGCGGTGACTCTCGGTGCTCATCAGAGCATCGGTTACAAATGTCTGTTGCTTTTCGGTAACGACGAACAGAAGAAGAAGTACCTGCCCAAGCTGGCAACAGGCGAGATGATTGCCGCGTTCTGCCTTACCGAGCCTTCAAGTGGTTCGGATGCCGCATCCATTCAGACCCGGGCCGAGCTCTCTGCGGACGGAAAATACTACACTTTGACCGGGAACAAACTCTGGATCACCAACGGCGAGATCGCACAATTCCTGACCGTGTTCGCGAAGACCGAAGTCGTCGAGAACGGCGAGAAGAAAGACAAGGTGACTTGTTTCATTGTGGAGGCGCCTGCTGAGGGTGTCAGTGCCGGTGCTCGTGAGCACAAGCTCGGGATTCGCGCGTCCTGGACGAACGCGATTCACCTCGACAAGGTGAAGGTGCCGGTCGAGAACATCGTCGGTGGAGTGGGGTACGGTTTCAAGGTGGCCATGGGGATCCTGAATCACGGGCGTCTCGGCCTCGCGGCAGGATGTGTGGGAGTCGCGAAGAACGCCATCAAGGCATCGATCGAGCATGCCAACGAGCGCGAACAGTTCAAGAAGAAGATTGGGGATTTCGGGATGATCAAAGAAAAGATTGCCCGGATGGTCATGAACAATTATGCGGCCGAGAGCATGGTCTACATGACGACCAGTCTGATCGATCGGGGCGACATGGATTATTCGATGGAGTCCGCTGCAGCCAAGGTGTTCTGCTCCGAGATGCTCTGGGAGACCGTCGACGAGAACGTCCAAATCTGGGCCGGGAACGGCTTCATGAAGGAATACCCCTATGAGCGCTGGCTTCGCGATGCTCGGATCAACCGGATTTTCGAGGGAACAAACGAGATTCTTCGCGCGTTTGTGGCTCTTTCCGGAATGCAGGGGCCGGGACAGGAGCTCTCCGGTCTGGCCAAGGCGATCCAGCACCCTTTGAAGGGACTCGGAGTTGTCACCGACTATGCCACCCGCAAGGTGAAGCAGAACGTGTTCGGTGAGGCCATTACCAAGGCGCACCCCCGTCTCAAGAAGCTCGCCGGTTTCCTGGAAGAGTACACAGTGGAACTCTCCCAGCACACGGAAACCTTGTTGAAGCGTCATGGTAAGGAGATTCATTTGAAGCAGTTCGCACAAAAGCGGATTGCCGACGTGGTGATCGACCTGTACGCCATGTACTGCGTGCTTTCACGGGTGACTGCGGCCATCGAAGCCAACGGAGAAGAGAAAACTGAGATGGAGATCGCCATCGCGGAAGCGTTCTTCTCCAAAGCCAACCGCAGGATCCGCGGAAACTTCAAAGCGATGAGCCGTAACGAAGACGAGCTCATGAAATACATCGCCGAGAAGTCCTACGAACTCGGTCACTATCCGTTCGACGTGTTCAAGTCCTGAGCGATCAGGACATGAAGATCGTCTGGATCTCTTGCTCGATGACGGACTCTTGAGTCCGTTTGGCAAGTGAGAGTTCCTTCACGATGAGGGCCTTAGCTTCATCGAGCATTTTCCGCTCGCCGAAGGAGAGGTCTTTGCTGTGGCGGAGGAGGAACAGGTCGCGCAATACCTGGGAGATCTCGTAGATCGAGCCGGTTTTGATTTTTTCCATGTAATCGCGGTAACGGCGATTCCAGGTGGTTTGATCGATTTTGACGTCGCGCATTTTTAAAATGGAGTAGACCTTGGGTACTTCGGTGTCGGAAATGATGCTCCGGAGGCCAACTGCTTCGGCGTTGTCAGTCGGAACCATGAGGGTCAGGTTGCGCTCAAGGATTTGGAGAACGTAGAAGGTTTTCTTTTTACCGCCGATTTCCCGTTCGTCGATGCGTTTCACTACAGCGATGCCATGGGCGGGATATACGGCGCTTTCTCCGACTTTGAACATTCAGTCTACCTCCAAAAGTTGATGGCGGATCTTACCACACTTTTTACACTGAGACAATAGAAATGAGTGGAGCCAGGATTGTCGCCTTGGTCTGATTCAATTCCTTGTAATCACGGAGTATTTCAATCAACTCTTTTCAGTGAATCCACGGAGTCCCTGTGTTGACATGACGCACTGCGCATCCAGAAGATGAAAACTTATGAATCCAAACGCTCCTGTTCGCGTCCGTTACGCGCCTTCTCCGACCGGTTATCTTCACGTCGGGGGAGTCCGGACTCTTTTGTTCAATTACCTGTATGCCCGCAAGCATGGAGGGACGTTGATTCTTCGGATCGAGGACACGGACCAGGCCCGTTCCACACCCGAGCACGAGCGGATGTTGCTCGGAGATGTGGTGGAGCTAGGGATCGAGGCTGAGGAGAGCCCAGGAAAAGGGGGACCCCACGCGCCGTATCGCCAGAGTGAGCGACTTCCCATCTACGGTCGTTACGTCCAGCAGTTACTGGATTCCGGAAAGGCCTACCATTGCTTTTGTCCAGCAGAAATGATTGCCGAAAAGCGTGAGGCTGCACTCAAGCTTGGACGGACTCCGGTGTATGACGGAACCTGTGCGCACCTTCCCCAAGAGTTGGTTTCCAGGAGATTATCAGCCGGTGAGAAAGCAGGGATCCGGTTCCGCGCTCCGAACCGGAGCTATCTGTTGGAAGACGCTGTCCGTGGCCAGGTCGAGTTCAAAGCCGGTACGGTAGGAGACTTCCTGATCACCCGATCTCCGCAACCGCACGAGAAAGAGATCGGCACCGGGATCGGAATGCCGGTTTACAATTTTTGCTGTGTGATCGACGACGCTCTCATGGGGATGACCCATGTGATCCGTGGCGAGGATCATTTGTCGAATACTGCCCGTCAGTTGATGCTGTACGAGGCCTTCGGTTTCAAGTTACCGGTATTCGCCCACACTGCCATGGTGCTCGGGTCGGACCGCCAGAAGCTTTCGAAGCGGAATGGCGATTCTGCTGCTCGCGACTACCTGGAACAGGGGTACCTGAAGGAAGCTCTGCTGAACTTCCTCACTTTTCTTGGGTGGAATCCGAAGCTCGAGCAAAAAGAATCACTGAAACCCCGCTCCGGGCATGCGGAGATCCTGTTCATGGACGAGCTGATCGCCGCTTTTGACCTGACAGGGCTCCAGAAGGCACCCGCCGTGTTCGATCTCGACAAACTCAAGTGGATGAATGCCCAATACATGAAGCTCCTGCCAGCCGAGACCATCGCTTCCCGTGCCAGGCCGTTTTTTGAGAAGTGTGATCTTCCCGAGGTTCGCGAAGGCTTGAAAGGTGTGAGCGAGGAATGGTTCGTCCGGATGGTGGACCTTTTGCGGGTGGATCACGGTCTGCTTTCGGACCTCCCTCTGGCGTCCAAGGTGTTTTTCAATGATGAGCCTGAACTGAGTGTCGAGGCGAGACTTGCCGTGGTGGAGGGGAATTCGGTCCCGGTGGTGACCGCACTCAAGAATGCCATCGAGAGCGCTGCCGAGCCTGTCACCCAGGAGGCATTCGAGGCCATTCAGAAACAAATCGGCACCCAGCTGAACGTGAAAGGGAAGGCTTTGTTCATTCCCATCCGGGTGGCCCTGACGGGACAGGTGCACGGCCCGGAGATGAAGAAGGCGGTACCGCTTCTCGGAAAGAGCCGGGCACTGTCCCGGATCCGTGCAGTGGAGAAGCAACTCCATGCTGTCTAGACCCATTTTTCTCACACATTCGGGGACCCGTAAGAAGGAGCGCTTCACTTCCATGATCCCGGGTGAAGTGAAGATGTATTCCTGCGGACCGACCGTGTACGGACCGATCCATATCGGGAACCTGAGGGCGGCCCTCACGGCCGATTTGTTTTACCGGTTTTTCAAGCATTTCGGTTACCGTGTGACCTACGTCCGGAACTACACGGACATCGATGACAAGATCATCCATCAGGCGCAGAAAGAAAACGCGACCTGTGATTCGATCACTGAAAAATACATCGCTTACGCCGAAAAAGATTATGCATTGGCTCTCATGGAGGAGCCGACCCACAAGACGCGTGTGACGGAGCATCTGCCCGAGATCATCGAAATGATCGGGAATATCATCCGGAACGGCAAGGGGTACACCTCTCCGTCCGGAGACGTTTATTTTTCGATCGACGATTTTCCCGGATACGGGAAGCTTTCGGGTAAGTCGGTCGAAGACCTCATGGCAGGAGCCCGTGTCGAGATCAATCCGGAGAAGAGGAATCCCATGGATTTCGCGCTCTGGAAAGCCGCCAAGCCGGGTGAGCCCGCTTGGGATTCACCTTGGGGACGTGGGCGTCCCGGTTGGCACATCGAGTGTTCGGCCATGGCTTGCAAGTGGCTCGGCCCGAAAATGGACCTGCATCATGGAGGAGAGGATCTCATTTTCCCCCATCACGAAAACGAGATCGCCCAGAGCGAAGCGGCCACCGGTTGCGCCCCCTACGTCGGATACTGGGTTCACAACGCATTTCTGACTTTTTCCTCCGAGAAGATGTCGAAGAGTCTCGGAAACGTCGTTCAAGCGCGTGATTTTCTCGCCGAATACGGCGGGGAGCTGGCCCGGATGGTTTTCCTCGGTGTTCATTACCGTTCCGTGTTCGATTTCAACGCGGAGGTCGTGGATCAGGCCGTCACCAATCTCGAACGTGTTTACGAAGCGAAGAAAATCGCTGAAGAAATCCGCGCGAAGAAGGTCTTGCTGCCTGATCCGATGGCCGAACAGGCATGGGGTGGTTTCATCATCGACTGTGACCGCGCAAAAGAGGCGATCTTGGAGCATTATGCCAACGATCTGAACACGGCCGGTGCGCTGTCAGAACTGTTCACCCTCGTCCGTGAATTCAACCGGGCCTTGAAACAGCCCAATGCTGCGAACACACCCGCGGGGATCCTTGCGGCAAATGAGTTCATCAAGGTCCTCGAGGGACAGATCGGTACTGTGATCGGCGTCGGACGGATGCGTTCCGAGACGATGCTCGCACACCTCGCTCGCATCAAGGTTTCCCGTTCGAAACGGGAGGGTAAGTCCGTGATCGAGGACGCCGAGATCGAAGCGTTGATTCAACAACGCAAGATCGCCCGCGAGAATCGCGATTTCAGGAAGTCGGATGAGATCCGCGATCAATTGCTCGCGGGTGGGGTGTTGATCAAGGATTCCCCCCAAGGGACGACCTGGGTCAGAAAGTGATTTTCACGGGACGTTTCATCCCGTGAACACAAAGTTTCAGTCTTTGTTTGACTCCACCGTTTGAACGGGAGTATTTCCACTCGCCCGGAGGTGGAGTTCCTTCATGGTCAGAGTCGCATTTCTCATCCCTTGGTTGTGTTTTCTGTTGTTCGTCCAGTTTGGGCTTCCCCCGCGCTCGAAAGGGTCCGAGGTTCTCCGTGTTTTACCGCGGATGGGAGCACCCGGGGTGCTGTGGACCCAGGTCGGTTCAGTCTGGTACGGAAAGCGTAATCCATTTTCAGGGATCCGTGACGCCGGTGGGAACCACTTTGTCACGGTGTCGGGAGAGTGGGTTACCGTTTCCGAAAAGGGGACCCTTCATTTGCAGCCTACCCGTTTTCCAAGTTCTGTCTGGGCCGGAGGGAACTTCCTCTTGGAACCGGGTTCGGGGCGGATTCATGCGGTCGACGCTTGGGGATATCCGGTCGACAGCCGTGTGGATGCCCGGGATTGGAAAGCGATCGGCTGGAATTGGCTCATCACACGGGACGGGATTTTGATCACGGTTCGCAAATCGGGCGTGGCTCCCGGCGATGGCACGGGCATGGTGATCCGCAAAACGGGCTGGGATTTCAATGATGTCCGGATCGCCGGGGGGACTTTTTTGATCCGTGCTGACGGACGTTTGGTCACCATCAGCGAAATAACCGGTTATTTCAAGGATTGGGATCCGATCGAGTCCGGAATCCGGAGTGTGGGTGGAAATCATCTGATCGACGGGGAGTACCGCTTGTGGACGGTGGACGAGGATGGAGTGTTGCACCGGACCGATCGTCTGGTTCCGGTTTTGCCCTCGATTCATGGAAAAGGATGGATGCGTTTCCCCGACGGAATGGTGTGGTCGATCGACCCACAGGGTGGAGTCAAGAACGAGCTTCAGTTGGTGACGGGAGCGCGGGGTGTGCTGACCACGTCGAGTTTTTTCGAAACGATCGATCCGGCTTCGGTGTTCCGGCCACGGATTGAAGGAGGTAGACCATGAAGTATGGAATCTGGATAATCCTGATCCTGACAGGACCGAGTGCGGGGGCGGCCGCGGTGAAGGATGTCGCATCGGCAACCACCAGGCTGCTCGGACATGCCCCGGAAGTTGTGGATCTCGCGGGCCTTGAATGGCGGACCGAAGGGAGTTCCCGGGCCGAGCCTTGGAGCGGGAGCTTCTGGCCTGACATCCTCGGAGGCATAGCGAATCATTACCGGGACAGGACGAAAACCTGGGCCCAAGTCCGGTTCGGTCTCAGGTATGATGTGGCACGGCAGGGTCTCATCCGGGATCATGAAAAGGTGGTTCGCGGTTGGGAGCGGTTCGATCGGGAGGAGTTGAACCACAAGCTGTCTCCGTCAGAGAAATACGATCTCCTCCTCGGAAATCGCGACTTCCGCTTCACGCGGGCCATCCTCGACGAGCTCGAGTTCCGTGCGCATCACCTGCGGAAGAGCAAGCTTCGGGACGGGGGCGAGGGAGACGGGGAGGATGCATTACTGACCCCCAGGTACGCGGATGATGAATCCTCTTATGCAAGTGTCGATCGTGCGGTCGACTATCGGTATTGGAAAGTGCGCCGGGACAGTCTCTCTTACTGGTTCGGGATTTGCGACGGTTGGGCTCCAGCTTCCATCCATTTGCCAAGGCCGATGAAGCCTGTGACGGTTCATGGTTTGTCAGGAAGAGAGATCACATTCTTCCCAGACGACCTGAAGGCACTAGGATCTTATCTGTTCTCGCGGACGAATACCGACTCATTTTCGACCATGAATTACAGGTTTTCTGGACGGCCTTGCTCGGATAGGGGGGCGCCGCGAGTGGGCCGTGACGGTCGGGTGAAGGATTTCAGATGCCAGGACGTCGATGCGGGATTGTTCCATCTCATCTTGGTGAACCGGATCGGACAGGATCGCACCGGATTCATGATGGACGTGGACAACAACCACAAGATCAACAATCATCCGGTGGGAGCGTACCGCTCGACTTGGTTCAATCCCAGAACAGGACGTGAGGGGTCGGTTTCCGATTCGACGGTGGCACTGGAAAGAAGTCTCGATCCGTCCTGGATGCGACGTCATCCTGAGGCCAGGCGGCTGATTGGGGTCCGAACCCTCGTCACTTACCGTCATTATCATTGGCCCGAGGATCGGCGTCTGTATGAGACTGACTCTGCGTTGGATGACCGAATCCGTGAAGTCGAATATGAGTATGAGCTCGAGTTAGATACAACGGGGAAGGTCGTGGGGGGGGAGTGGCTCAGTCGGGAGCAACCGGATTTCATCTGGATGGCCGATCGGAATGCATTACCCTATTCGGAACAGTCCGTTTACGCCTTACCCCGCAAGCTAAACGGGGATTGGGCTTGGGACGGACGTGAGTCGATTCCGGATGACTGGATCCGGGCGGCTCGTGAAGATGCGTCCTGGAGTCCTCCTGTGGTTGGAATGCTGGGTAAAGGAGCCCGGAATCGGAGACCCGTCTATCCGGAGTCAGCGAGGAACTCGCTGTTGAAGCCGGCCCAGCCGCTTTCGCACCTGGTGTTCTACTTGTTCGACCAGTCGAGCATGCGTTGAAGCGCTTCGGCCGCAGGAATGCGGATCGACTCCGGAACTTCGATTGCAGGGCCTTCGTTTTCGAGCGCCTGCGCGAGTTTTTCGAGGGTGTTCAGCTTCATGAACGGACATTCGTTGCAGGCGCAGTTCTGGTTCGGTGGAGCCGGAATCAGGGTTTTGCGCGGAGCCTTCTTCTTCATTTGATGGAGGATGCCGGCCTCGGTGGCCACGATGAACACGTTGTCTTCCGATTCGATCACCGTCTTCAACAGCTGACTCGTGCTGCCGATGAAGTCGGCGAGCTTCAGGATGTTCTCCTCGCACTCGGGGTGGGCGATGACTTTGGCGCCGGGATGACGGACCCTGAGTTCGGTGATTTTGCGTTCGGAGAATGTCTCGTGGACGATGCAGCTTCCGGGCCAGAGCGTCATGTCACGTCCTGTTTTTTCCATCACGAATCGTCCGAGGTTCCGGTCAGGAGCGAACAGGATGGGCCGATCTTTCGGAGCTTGTTCGACAATGCGGATCGCGTTGGACGAGGTACAGATCACATCACTCAGAGCTTTGACCTCCGCCGAGCAGTTGATGTAGCTCACCACAAAATGTTCCGGATGGTTCTTTTTGAACTCCCTGAGACGTGACGGGGGGCAGGAGTCCGAAAGCGAACATCCGGCACGGAGATCGGGGAGAACCACTTTGCGGGTGGGGTTCAGGATCTTCGCGCCCTCGGCCATGAAGTGAACTCCGGCGAATAGGATTAAATCAGCCGTGGACTTCTGCGCGGCGCGCGCGAGCTCCAGACTGTCCCCGATAAAGTCGGCGACATCCTGGATGTCAGGATCCTGATAATAGTGCGCGAGGATGACAGCGTTCTTTTCCCGCTTGAGGCGCTCGATCTTGGCAAAAAGGTCCATACCGAGTTCCTATTTCACGGTTGCCAGGACGTCAAGCGGTCGATAGGCTGAAGACATGAAAAACCTCGGGAAAATCATGATCTTGAGCGTGCTCGGGTTCGGAATCCTCACCGGGTGCGTCTCGAAGCCGAAAGAGGGTCCAGGGGTGCGAGTCTTGACCTACTCGAGTCTAGGTGGCAAGGGGGGATTCCTCGATGGAGTGGCCGAGGAGTTTCTGCAAAAAACCGGATGCGCGCTCCGGATCGAAACAACGCCGGGAGCGCTCCAGGTGCTTTCGTATCTCGAGGAGCCGGTACAGAGGGAGCGCCTAGATGTATTGATGGGGGTGGATGAGATCCTGTTCGAGCGTGCTCGCCCCTATCTCTTGGAAGTGGATTTGATCGGTGCCACAGATGCCGCCCGGTTCGAGCCCTTGTTGCGGCAGCGAATCCGGAAAGGCTTCTTACCGGTCGATTACGGCGCGCTCACCTTCATTTATCGGAAGCAAGGGGAGGGGGCGATCCCGAAACCACCGATGCGATTGAAAGACCTTTTGAAGCCTGAGTTCCGGAAAAAGTGGATCGTGCAGGATCCGAGGGCGTCTTCTCCTGGGTTGTTGTTTTTCATGTTTGCTGAGGGATTAGTCGGAGTCCGTGAGCTGAGCAAGACTTGGCTCTCGTTGGCCCCGGGATGGGACACGAGTTACAAGATGTTCCTTTCGGGCGAGGTACCGATGGTGTGGAGTTACCTGAGCTCGCTGGCCTATCATGCTTCGAAGGGGGAGCAGGACCGGTATGGCCATGTCCGGCTCGAGGAAGGGTTTCCCTTACAGGTCGAGGGACTCGGCGTGGTCAATCGTGCCGGCAATCCACTCGAGCAGAATCCTTGTATCCGGAAATGGATTGCCTTTGTTCTCGATCCTGCCACTCAAGCGCGTTTGGTTGAAAAGCAGTGGATGATGCCCGTGATCACGGGCACGGTGCTTCCAGGGCCTTTCCAGAATCTTCCGCCGGTTGATCGGGCTGCTGGGTTCACCCGTGAGCTAAAGGATGTCGAGCGGATTCTCTCCCGTTTCGGAAGGGATGTCAGGGGTGATGGACTTTAGGATCCGGATTTTCGATCCAGAAGTCTTGTCCGCATTGCGGCTGACACTGATCTGGTCGGGCGTGGCGCTCCTGCCTGCCTATGCAGCAGCCATGGCGCTCGCATCGATGTCCCGGGGGCGCGGCTTGCGCCCGCTCCGCGGGTTGGCTGTCTTGCCGGGTATGTTTTACGCATGGGTCGTCCTCGTGCTTCTCAGACACCTTGCACCTGATTTCCGATTTTCCATGATTGCAGTCGCACTGGCCTGGATCCTGGCAGGGATTCCTTATCTTGCCGTCACATTTTCCGAGGGTATCGGAGATCTCGATCCGAGGAACCGCGAAGCGATGATGAGTCTCGGGGCGTCCCGGTTACGTCTCTGGTGGCACCATGATTTATTGCAGACCCTGCCGGTCCAGGCCTCTGCACTCCTGCAGCAGCTCTGGCATATTCTGACGAGTTTTTCGATTGTGATGATCCTGGGGGGTGGGCCTCCCCACGAAACTCTCGAGGTTGCGGTGTACACTTCCATGCGCCTCGACCGTGTGGATCCAGGGCTTGCCGCGGCTTTGGCGTTCTGGCAGGCGTTGATTCTCATTTCGCTCAGGATAATGATCCGTCGATTCCGTGCGGCCCCGGTAACGGGCTTCAGTCCCCGTCATGCGGGTGAGCGGACCGGACGAAGTCTAGTGGTGGTTTTCATTTCGATCGCCGCTTTGGTCTTGTTACTTGCGACACGCCAAGACCCGCAGGAATGGATGAGGCCACTGCTCACATCTGTGTCGCTCGCTGTGCTTTCGTCGACTGGAGCACTTATTATCGCTCTGGCGGCATATTTTTCGGGATGGAGAGGGGTTGCAGAGATCGGCGCCTGGGTTTCTCCAATGATCCTCTCGTGGATCTGTTGGAGTATATCGATGCGTTGGAGTCTCGGGTCGCTCCCTATGCTCGTTCTCATCCAAAGCGTTCTTTTCTCTCCCTGGTTTGCGCGAACCATTTTTCCGCTTCTGGATCGAAAGCGCACAGGTGAGATCGAAGCGGCTCGACTTCTCGGAGCTCCCGCCGCCAGCGCCTGGATTCTTGTGGAGTGGCCGCGTGTCCGGGGTCCCGTATTGAGCGTGGCCGGTTGGGTCGCAGCGCTCTCTGTCATGGAGGTGAGTTCGGTCATGTGGTTTTCCAGAGGGGATTTTGACACCCTTTCTTCGTGGGTTCAGAATCTTTTTTTGCGATTTCGGATCGATGAGGCAGGGGTGGGTTTTGCCATCCTGGCTCTTCTTGCTTATGCTCTTCTGTGGTTGACGGAGAAAGGTGGAAAATGAGTTTTGAATGTCGGGGCCTCCGGGTCGAGGGGCCAGGATTCCAGATGACAGCCGATGATTTCGACGTGGGCCCGGGGGAGTGGCTCGAGGTATCCGCACCGAGTGGCTTCGGGAAGTCGACCTTGCTGCGTTCCCTCATGGGTCTTACTCCTGTTGAAGGGCAGCTGAGAGTTTCGGGTGTGGAGGTGAGTGGCCAACCCCTTCATCGCAGACGGTTCGGAGTGGTGTTCCAGGACCAGGCCTTGTTCGCTCACTTGAATGCTCTCGACAACGCACTCTTTGGATTGCGGATCCGCGGAAGGGTGAGCGACGGGGATCGGGCCCGGGCCGAAGATGCTTTCCGGAAGCTCGGACTTCTTCACCGGATTCGGGCACCGGTGGACGAATTGTCCGGAGGAGAGCGGCAGAGAGTCGCCTTGATCCGGGCCGTGCTTTTTGGTCCGGTATTGCTCCTTTTGGACGAGCCCTTCAAGGGATTGGATGCAGAACACCTCCGCTCGGTCATGGATTATTTACAGTCATTCCTGAGCGAATCCCCCGTACCTGTGGTATGGATATCGCACTTGAACGGGACGGGTGTTCCAGGAAAACGCCTTGTCGGGGGAGATCGTAATGGACGCCGCCACTTCCAACTCCATCATCCATGATTTGAAACGGATCAATCTCATCTCCGGAAAAGGCGGGGTAGGGCGGACCACTCTCGCGGCGGCTCTCGCCCGTGCCTCGGCTGCGGCGGGCAAGAAGACGCTACTCCTCGAGATCGAAGATGATTCAGGCTGGGACTCCGCTCTTGCCAAGACTTTCGGTCGCAAGCACTTCCAGATCGAGCCGGAACTGCTCGAGAAGAATTTGTACGGGATCAGCCTGAGTGCGGTGGTCGGGCAGGAACGCTTCCTTCAGACCTTCCTCCGACTGAAATCCCTGACTGATCTGGTGATGGGCAATCAGGGGGTGAGGTGGTTTCTCGAAGGAGCCCCGGCCTTCAAGGAAATGGGTGTGTTTTTCCATCTGCTACTTCAGATGCGTTCAGATTTCGACACTCTCATTCTCGATCTCCCGGCCACAGGGCATTTCGTCGGACTCGCCCGCTTGCCCGAGCTTCTTCTGAAAATGATCCCCTTCGGGCCGATTGCAGAGCGATTGCGCGAGGGGCAGAAGTTCCTTTATGACAAGACCAACTCAGCGGTCTGGATTGTGACCCTCCCACAGCCGCTTCCAGTGAGTGAAGCGATCGAGTTGCGTACGGTGCTTCAAAAAGAGTCGCTACCGTTCGGAGGATTCATCCTGAACCGCGCTCCCTTCAATCCCTTCACGGAACAAGAAGAAGAATTGTTAGAGGGGTTTTCCAAGAAAAGTCCAGCTGGAAAACTGCTGGTGGATCTCGAACGAATCCGGAGATTCCGGGAATCACGGATCCGCTTGAAAGAGGCACTGGTTTCGGGCCCGGAGCGGGCCGCCTTTTGGGTGGCTCCGGAGAGTCTCCGACCAGAACAAGAGCTCCTGATGAGCAGGAATCTGAAGAAGGTGGAATGCTGAAGGACGCGCTGTTCGAAAAGCGTTGTCTCATGGTTTGCGGAGGAGGCGGAGTGGGGAAAACCACTGTGTCCGCAAGTCTCGCTGTGGCTGCAGCCCGTGTGCGCAAGCGCGTGCTCGTCGTGACCATCGATCCGGCCAAACGCCTGCTTCAGGCCTTCGGATTTGACGATGCACTCCTGCAAGAGGGCGGGGCACCCCTCCCGCTCTCGAGTGAGGTGCTGGGCCGTCTTGGTCTTCCGGCGGATGCCGGGCTTTCAGTGGCGATCCTGAATCCGAAGTGGGTTCTCGATCGGATTGTGACCCAGAGTTTGAATCCCGGACAAGGATCGAAGCTCAAGGATACCGTGATCTATCGCGAGATGGGTCAGATGATTCACGGTTTGCAGGAATATACGGCTTACGAGTGGGTGACCCGGATGTTGACCGATGACGAATACGATTTGATCGTACTCGATACCCCTCCTGCCTTTCATGCCAAAGAGTTTTTCAACGCTCCCGCAAAAATCCGTAATTTGATGGAAAGCCGGGTGTTCCAGATCTTCATTCCCTCGGGCAACTCATGGATCCCGTCGTTACTGACCTTCGGTTGGGTGGAGAAACTTCTGGGTGAGAAGGTTTTTCGTGAGAGCCGGATGTTTTTTGAGACCTTCACCGGGCTACGTGATCGCATCATTGCCCGTTGTGGGAAGTTGGCGGAATTCTTTAGTCAACGTGACGTCTCGGTCGTCGTGGTCGGAACGCCGGAATCCACTCCCATTCTCGAGCTCGAAGGCTTGATCGGGTTTCTGGTGGAAAAACGGATCCCGATCGAGGCGGTGGTGATGAACCAGGTCGAGAAGTCGTCGACTTTCGATCGGACCTCCTGGGAAGCGATGGTCTCTCCCGAGCTTCTCGGCAAGCTCGATGAACTCAAGCTCCATCAGGATGCCAAAGCCGATCGGGCATTTGAGTGCATTGAAAGGGTGAAAGCCCGTCACCCTGGCCGGGAGTGGGTCGAGTTTCCCATGGTCTATTCGCTCGACGGGTTTGAGATTCTCAGGCAGAACGCGGAGAAGATGCGGAATTGACCGACTTCAGTCGGTTCACGAATGCCAGGTAACGGTGGAGCAGCAGGCCTGCAACACTGAAGAGACCGAGGCAGAGACCGATCCAGAATCCTTCGACTCCGAGTTTTTTCCAAAATCCGAGATAGAGTCCCAAAGGAATTCCAAGTCCCCAATGGCCGACGGCGTTCATCACGGCCTGGGTTTTGGTCTCGCCGAGCCCTCTCAAGCACCCGGCCAAAATGACTTGAAGTGCGTCACCGAATTGGAAAAAACCGGCGATTAGAATCAATTGCATGCCGATACGCCGGGTGGGTTCGTCAGTTGTGTAGAGAGCAACCAGGGGTTCACGGAGCATGAAAAATACAAGTGACCCGATGGAGGCATAAGTGAGGCCGAGCAGCAGGGTGTGGCGACCCCGGCGGATCGCTTCGTGAGGATTTCCGAGCCCGAGCGAATGGCTCATGGTGAGTGCGGCTGCAGATGACAGTCCGGCTGGAATCATAAATACAAAACTGGCAAGGCTGATGGCGATCGCATGGGCTGCATTTTGACTCGCATCCAGACGTGATGCCAATAGGCCTACGAGAATGAAAGCGCCCACTTCAAACATCATGTGGAGTGCAGCCGGAAATCCGAGTTTCAGCACCGGCCCCGCGTGCAGCTTCAGGCTGCTCAAAATACGGTCGGGAGCGAGGGAAGGGATGAACGATTTCTTCGAGAGGGACCAGAACAGGAAGAGAACGATGAACCACCGTGAGCCGACATTGGCCCACGCGGACCCCTGAATCCCCAAGGCCGGGAATCCCCAGTGACCGCCCACCCAGATCCAATTCAACAGGACGTTGAGAAGGTTTCCGATCAGGAGGGCCTCGGTACTCGCGTTGGGAAGTCCCCGACATTGGAGCTCAACTCGGATCACGGGGGTCATCAGAATGGGTGGAATGCTCCAAGCGAGCAGGTCACAGAACTTCCTGACCGGTTCAACGAGCTCCGGATTCATTCCGTAAGCGGGCGCGAATCGCGCCACTACCGCCAGGCCGACCATGCTCAAGAGTGAGGCGAGCAAACTGAGGCCCATGCCTGCGCGGAAAATCCCCTCGGCCTTTTCGGGTTCCCCGGAACCGTAGGCGTGAGGAATCAGGAATTCCAAGCTCGAGAGCAAACCGATGCCCAGGATGATGAACCAGGCGAGAAATGCGGTCCCGGTTCCGATGGTCGCTGAGGCGACACTGCCCAGATCCCGGCAAAAAACCAGATCCACCACTTGCATGAGGGATTGACCGAGAAAAGTGGCCACGCTATGAAACACAACAGGCCAGTAACGGGGTGTGGAGACGTTGGAATTGGTCATCAGTTTTACTTAATATAATAAATCAAAAGCAATAATTAACACTTCTTTGGCGCTTCTGGCATCTTCAGGTTCATAGATTTTGTGGATTGAGACTTCAACCACAATCACACGTTGCAGATGATCTGGGAGTCATGAGTCCTCATTCCTCCCCCCCCCCCCCCCCCCCCCCCCCCCCCCCCCCCCCCCCCCCCCCCCCCCCCCCTCTCCCCCTCCTCTTCCCCCCCCCCCCCTCCTTCC
>JAIXWV010000012.1 GCA_027491115.1 Pseudomonadota bacterium | reverse complement strand
GCTCATGTGTTTCTTCCTCTAAATTTTCAGCGGAGTTTCAGGGTCGCCAAAGTGGCGAGCGCCAGGATGATGGAAATGATCCAAAAACGAACAATCACCTTCGGCTCGGCCCAGCCCTTGAGTTCGTAATGGTGGTGCAAGGGAGCCATCTTGAAGATGCGCTTGCCGGTGAGCTTGAAGGACGCCACCTGCATCATCACCGAGACCGCTTCGAGCACAAAGATCCCGCCACAGAGAACGAGCAGCAGCTCGTTCTTGGTGATCACGGCGGCGATGCCGAGGGCGCCACCCAAGGCCAAGGCACCCACGTCGCCCATGAAGACTTCGG
The DNA here is from genome assembly GCA_027491115.1 of Pseudomonadota bacterium. GTDB lineage: Bacteria > Bdellovibrionota > UBA1018 > UBA1018 > CAIMNF01 > CAIMNF01. The sequence continues at coordinate 3,298 of JAIXWV010000012.1, read as the reverse complement.
CCGGGTAGGCGTTGAACCACAAGAAGCCCAAACAGGCGGCACCGATACTGGCCAAGAAGATGGCCAGCTCGCCCCCACCCTGTACGAAAGGAATTTGGAGGTAGTCGGCGATCACGAAGTTGCCCGCACAGTAAGCCAGAATGGAAAAGGTGAGAGAAGTAGTGATGGTCGGACCGACCGCAAGGCCATCGAGCCCATCGGTGAGATTGACTGCGTTTGAGGCTCCCACAATCACGAGAGTCGAAAAGGGAACAAAGAACATGCCGAGATCGAGGGCGAAGTCCTTGAAGAAGGGGAACTTCAGCACGGCCGGAGAATCACGGAACACGTACAGGACGATCGAGGCCGCGAGCGCGACGATGGTTTGGCTCACCAGCTTTTGGCGCGCAGAGAGGCCCTTCGAGTTCTTTTGGACCACTTTTTTGTAGTCGTCGATCCAGCCAATGAGACCGGTACCGAGCATCACCAGGAGGGCGATCCACACATAATGATTCTTGAGATCCGCCCACAAGAAGGTCGAGAGCGTGATGGCAGACAGAATGAGGCCGCCGCCCATGGTGGGTGTGCCTTTTTTACTTTGGTGCGATTGAGGGCCCAGTTCACGGATGCTCTGACCGATTTGTTTTTCTTTGAGCCACCGGATGTAGCGCTTGCCGAACATCAAACTGAACACAATAGCTGTGAGAGTCGCGCCGAAGGTTCTGAAGGTGATGTACTTGAAAACATTGAGGACACTGAACTGCTCATGGAGCGGGTACAGGAGGTAATAGAGCATGAAAAGAATCTAGCGATTTCAGAAAACGAGTGCAAGTGAATGATGCCAAGTGCCTGAATTAAAAAACAAAAACCCCCAAGGGATCGCTCCCCCGGGGGCTTCAATTTCAATCTGAGATCGGATTAGAAATTGTAGGTCATGGCAACACGGGTAATCATGCTGTCGCCAAGGCCGAAGCCCTGCTGAACAGCTGCACCATTCAATCCACCAGCCGCAGGACCTGAGCCCATCCCGAGACCGTTGGTCGGATTCACGCCATTCGACGCTACCAAACCATCAATCACAAGATCACCAAATGTGAGACCCAAGCCAGCACCGATTGTGGTCAAGCCGGTCAGATCTCTCCGTCCAGTTACATCACCACCAATCAGCGAATGACCAATGGACCCACGCACAGTCAACCAGGACAAAGCCTGAGTTTCAGCCGCGAGAACCACCGGGACATTCCACTGAGTTACATTCATGAGGTTGCCCGAATTGATTGAGTTCGTGGTCTTGATGTAGTCCCCACCCACCCGAGCAAACAGGTTGGTCGACTTGGTGAGATCCTTTTTATAACCCACACCTACACCGAACGAACTATTTCGATTCGCATTAGCAACATCACCAGTCGAGTCGTACCCGAAATTCGAGTACTTCCCAATCAGGGTGAAGCCACTCAACTTATAGGTCGCGCCCAAATCAAAAGATGTACGGCCTTTGTATTCAAAGGCAGCACTCTTAGAATTGGCCGAGAGTCCCAGGGTACCGAAGGCAGACAAGTCGCCTTTTGTAAGGCCGAGCCGAGCACCGAAATAGGAAGCTGAACGCGCATTATTGTTGTTTCCAGCAAAAAACACGCTTGCACCCCAGTTCATGAACCCTTCACCCGCCAGAGCAAACTCAATTGAGTCAGATGGTGCGAGTAAGTCCACCACGTCGTCATCAAGTCCATCTGCCCGATGAAAGTTCAATCCCTCGATGTCACTCAATACCCGGTCCGAGGCGTTGTTCAAATAGATTGCATAGGTGAAATCACCAATGGAATCCACAAACCCACCTTGAGCCCTGGAGTTGCCCGAAGCATCAACCGAGCTAGCGGTAACAGCACCGTCGCCCAAACCTCCACCAACAACACCAGTGGCACCATCTAGCGCTGTAGCAGGGGCTCCACCCAATTCCAGCATCAACTTCTTCTTGTACTTAACAATAGATGCCGGACTCAGAAACATGTTGCGGCTATCGTCGATGTAGTAAGAACCATTCTTACCTTCGCCGAGTGCCTCTATACGTGCGCGCGAAGCGTACGCTGGGGAGGCAAAAACCGCAGAGATCAAGACTAGTGTCAGGTAATTTTTCATAACCATTCACTCCTTTTTCTTTTTAATCCCGTGCCTCATTTACAAGGCACGGGATTGTTGATTTCCTGGGTTTAGCTTAGAAATTGTAGGTCATTGCAACACGAGTGATCATGCTGTCGCCGAAACCGAAGTTATCTCCAGTTGCAACACCATTCATCCCGATACCAGTAGCAGCAACCGGAGTCACGCCGCCGGAAGAAACAAGCCCATCGATAGTAAGGTCACCGAAGGTCATGCCCACACCCGCTCCAACCGAAGTCAGACCAGAAAGATCCGCACGTCCAGTGATAGACTGGCCAATCAAAGAGTGACCAATCGAGCCACGAACAGCAAGCCAGCTAAGGGCCTGGGTTTCAGCACCAAGGACGAGTGGAAGATTGTAAGCCTTGGAAGTGGTGGTTCCTGCATTCTTTGCAGTAGCGTAGGCAGCTTCAACACGAGTGAACATGGTTGTAGCCTTAGTCATTTCTTTTTGGAAACCGACACCAGCGCCGAAAGAAGTAGCGTTTTGCTCCACTACTCCCGTACCTTGGTTAACGTCGTTAGTTGAGGTTGAGTACTTACCGAACACAGTCATATTGTCCATTCTGTAAGTAGCACCTGCATCCAAGCGAAGCTTGCCTTTGAGGGCTTCGAGAGTTCCAATGTTTGCCTTGCTAGACAGTCCGAGAGTAGCGAACACAGCAAGAGCGTCCTTCTCGATACCCGCACGCACGCCCCAGTAAGAAGAGTTGTTCGCACCTTGATTGTTGCCCGCAGTGGTGATGCCGAGACCCCAGTTCAAAGCACCTTCTCCGGCCAACTGAAGTTCGATCGCTCCATCCGGCTGAATGTTAGCCGGTTGAGTTGCAGCAGCCATAGTGTCGGAGGCGTTATTCAGATAGAGCGCGTAGGTGAAATCACCGAAAGTGTTGATGAAACCACCTTGTGCAAGCGAATCGTTCACGCCTTCAGCGCCTGCAGCAGTAGGAGCACCAAGCTCGAGCATGAGCTTTTTCTTGTGCTTCACGATAGAAGCTGGGTTCAGGAACATGTTACGGGCATCATTGACGTAGTAAGAACCGTTCTTACCTTCGCCGAGCGCTTCGAGGCGCGCGCGAGATGCGTATGCAGGGGACGATACAACTGCTAAAGCCAGAACTAGTGCGAGGGTATTTTTCATAACCTGGACACTCCTTTTTCT
>JAIXWV010000013.1 GCA_027491115.1 Pseudomonadota bacterium | reverse complement strand
TGTAGAGCCTGATCCTGTAGAGCCTGATCCTGTAGAGCCTGATCCTGTAGAGCCTGATCCTGTAGAGCCTGATCCTGTAGAGCCTGATCCTGTGGAACCTGAGCCTGTGGAACCAGAGCCAGTGGAACCTGTGCCTGTGGAACCTGAGCCAGTGGAACCTGTGCCTGTGGAACCTGTGCCTGTGGAACCTGTGCCTGTGGAACCTGTGCCTGTGGAACCTGAGCCTGATCCGGTACCACCTGAAGTTGACCCTGGAAGAGGCACTGTGCCGCCGCTTACATCGGACGGTTGGTTGGAGGCAGTATTGCCGCTACCCTTTCCTCCTTTGCCCTGATTTTTTTGTGCCCACGCACCAGAGTCGAGCAAGCTCAAGATACTCAGGGCAATCAGGACTAAACGAAAAGGTCGAAGATGAGGGTGCTTCATATCGATTACTTCTCGGAACCTGCAGCAAGAGACTTGAACCCAGCAAACTGCCCCCTTTGATTTCTCCTAAATGGGGTCAGAACCTAGCAACCGATGCAGGCACTTACCCTCAGGTTCAGAGGAGTCCAACTCTCCATGTTAGATTGACTCAAATTGCAGAACCATATTGATCAGCACAATCCAAAAAAATCCATTTATTACAACAACTCAGGAGCCATGCATGATCCCAAAGGAGAAAGGTAAAGGGGCAGTTAGGGGCAGTTGACCGAAGTCGCATTACAAAAATTAGGAGCAATGCTCAGCGGCACGATCTTGTCCTGAATCGGATCAAACGGAAACGGCACCCCTCCACCGTTTGAATTCACCCCTGCAAATGATCCCGGCGTGCCAGGTCCTTGACGAGGCCCTGCGGGCGGGGGCGGAGGTGGAAGCGGACCCTTGACCGGCACCTTTTCCAGTCCCGATTGTTGAATGGCTTCCTTCACCTCGCCCGCACTCAACGAGGCAGGAGCACCGGTTGCAGGTGCCGCATCCGGCTTCGCTGCAGCATGAGCCACCCCTTGATTCTGTCCGAGTGCCACAGGCTGAACCCCCGGCATGGAGAAAACATCCGCCCTACCTTCAAGAGTGAAAAACTGTACAGGACGGGCTTCATCCTTCGGCACATCGATGAAAATCTCGGTGCCCCTCACTCCCATGGTGGCGGATCGGGCGCGGATTTTGATGTCCCGACGGATACCCTTATTGAGAATTAACCCTCGAGTCTTTCCATAACTCAATTCTAATCCGGCCTTTTCTTGATCGCTTCCTGTGGCGAGTCCGTACTCCTTGACCACCATCCGCGACTCGCTGGAAAGATTAAAGACCGTGCCTGAGCCGAGAATCAAGGTTGCACGTCCGTCTTTCATCACTTCGATGACAGAGCCCTCCCGGACTTTGGCCCCTTTCTTTACTTGCTTCGAATCGATCAGAACAAGACCCTCGATGAGCCCCACTTGTCCGATGACCTTACCCCCTCCTGACTCCTGGGCCATGATGGGAGTAGTCAGAACGATCAAACTCAATATCTGGATCCAAATCGAATGCATTCCAGTCCCTCTAAAATATCTGGGTGCTCAACTGCATGAACACCACATTCTTCGTATATCTTGCAGCCGCCACTGTAGAAATATTCTTCTGACCCGAGAAGTCCAAAGCTAATGACCACCTGCTGCCAATCGATCGGGACAAGCCCGCGGAAAATCTTCCCCAAAGATCGCGACGTCCAGTATCCGACTCAGGAAAATACTGACCTCTGATTTCCAGGCCGAAAGTGTTCAGGAGCCCGAGCTTGCGAAACAACGGAAGTGAGAGCGCTCCGGATGCAGGAAGCGAGAATCCAGCCATCCTGTAGTTCGCACCATTAGAATACTGGAAGTCCAAAAGAGCACCAAGGAGCAGGTTTTCCCCGTCATTACGGAACCATCTTCTGTAGAACTTGATCTTCAGGTCCCCACCAGTCCGGTCATTGACTGCATCAATGCCCTCGGCAAGAATGAATTTTTGGTACTGGAGCGGCACCTCGATCAGGGTCGTTCTAGAGGACTGGTCTTCCCGGAACAAGGACCACATCACTCCCCCCTCCCATGAGTAGAGGTCGAAAGAATTACGATTTAAAAAAAAGGCATCCCCGAAAAGTGTCCATCGTACCGGCCCGGAGCCGAATGCGAGATCCATTCTCGAGTACAAAGAATTGAACGAGTTCACTGCTGAATTCGTGTAGTGTGTGTAGGTGTGGTAGGTACGCGCCTCCAACTGCTTTCCGAAAATCCGTGTCTGATAACCCGCAAAGAACGATGGGTTCACAAACGGGCTAGCGATATCCGCCGGGGATGCTCCGACAGCCACATCATCCTCCACCAACAGGACATTGGTGTCGTAGCCCGTCAGGACACTTCCGGCCATCCTGAAAGAATCACCCCGGCTTCTAGTCCGATAAGGAGGAAGAGAGTCCCCCGGACGGATCTGCCCGGATTTGATCCAATCAATCGACTGATCCACACTGTCCGTGTATGCTGAGGCATCTTTGGTGATTTTGGAGAGCAGGCGCCTCGCATCGTCAGCCCTACCGCCACGAAAGTAGCAGTTGGCAAGTCCGTATTGGGCGTATATCTGGTCAGCTCCCTTGAGTACCTTTACTGCCGCTGAATACGAATTACAGGCATCAGCAAACTTCTTCTGCTCGAGCTGAACCTCTCCTAATTGGAACAGGATCCGCCCGTCACGGTCGTTCTCCGACCTAATGTAATCGACAATCACCTGCTCAGCGCGCTCAAAATCACGTTGCTCGAGATAAACTTTGGAATAAGTCAGGATGACTTCGCGGTTCACATCTTCCCGCGTCCTATCGGTTTCCTGAGCTTCCACTATAGATGACACGAGCAATACGGCACAGACGAGAACTCTTGAAAAAAAACTCCAACGGATATCTCTCATCGCCCCGATCTTCTCCTGCTCTTCTTTCTTGGATGGGAGTTTTTCTGCTGATAGCTGCTTGCAGAAAGCTTTAGCTTTTGCCCCGGCATCAAGGCGCTGCTCCGAAGACCGTTCACACGTTTGAGATAGGCTACTGACAATCCTCGCTTGCGTGCAATCGATTTGAGCGTGTCACCGCTTCTCACCGTATACATCTGAACTCGAGCAAGAGCTCCGACCGATTCAGAGCCAGCCCGAATCGGCTTGACCCGGATTACGAGTGATGCGAGCTCCCGCTGCTGGGCTTCCACCTGCTTCACAAAGGGTGCGGGAACCCAAATCTCGTCTTCGCCTTTTGCAGGGTGGGTGTGGCCTCTCAAGTAATGGGGATTCACGAAAGAGAGCGTGCCCTCAGGGATGGAACAGGCTCGCTCGAGTGTGGAAAAAGGTACCGGGGAAGGGATTCGAACCAGCTCGACATCGGGGTAACGAGTCTCTTCATTGATATAAAAAGCGAAAAGATCAGGATTTTCTCCGATGTACCGGGCAGCAAGAAACTTGGGAACATATTCCATCGTCTCGCGAGGCAACATCCTGCGCTCCACCAACTCCCAGAAATCATTGGTTTTCGCCCTACGAATGGCAGACCGGATCCGCCCGGGCCCCGCATTGTACGCGGCCATGGCCAAGTACCACGACCTAAAATCCCGATACAGATCCCGTAACATTCGGGCAGCCGCTTCGGTGGCACGAATCGGATCCATCCGTTGATCCACATAAGGATCCGATCTCAGACCGTACATCCGCCCTGTGGCTCTCATGAACTGCCACACCCCGAGCGCCTTTGCGGAGGACTTGGCATTCAGAGTGAATCCGCTTTCGATCATTCCAAGATAGTAAAGATCCGTGGGGACCCCGTTTTCCTCGAGAATGTTCTGAATCACCTCGCGATAGGGCTCTCCCCGATCGAAAAATCTCTGGAAACGCTCGCGATCCTTTTGAGAGAAGTACTCTACCCAACTCGCCACTTTCTGATTGAATTCAAAGGGAATTTGCCGCTTTTTGCGGATTTTTTGAGGTTCAAGATCGACATCCATCTCCTCATTCTCACCCTCGCTTCCGGCATTGGCCCCGGTGTGAGCCACGGGCCCCTGTTCCACAGGAGCCTCACCCTGTTTGGCGGGACCATCCAGGTCAGGAATGTCATCCTCATCCAAGAGCTCCTTCGGCACTTTTCCCGTCATTCCGGGCAACAAAGGGGCTTCGTGAGTGAACTTCTTGGGAATGGTCCGGGGCGTGGAACAAGCCGAAATCAGGCTTCCGACAAGGAGCAGGTGAAAGAATGTTCGGCAAGAGAGCATGGATTTCAGAGTATTACACGCCTCACCCCTTGTCATCCCGGCAATCTTTGGCTATTCTGCTCGGCGAACCATCCTCATGATGGTGTTTAAGGAGTATCAGAGAAATGGCAAATAAACGTCAGTCAGCCAAACGTTCGACACAAGCTAACGCACGGCAAGAAAGAAACAACTCGGTGAAGTCCGCGACCAAAACTGCGGTGAAAAAGGCCATCGAGGCGGTTCAAACCAAAGACCTCAACAAGGCCAAAGAAGCTTACATGATGGCTGTGAAAGCCCTCAGCAAGGCCGCCAGCAAAGGCACCATCCCCAAGGCCCGCGCTTCCCGTAAGATCAGCCGCTTGACTATCCTGGCAAAAAAGATCCTGCCGGACGCCCTTCCGATCAAGACCGGTACCACTTCCAAGGCCAAAGCTGCCGCAAAGTGATTCAAAAATGAGAAATCCCCGTTGCCTCCGGGCAGCGGGGATTTTTTTTTACCTTCCGGGAACCTGAAGCGTACGATACGCGTCCTGGAGCTGGGTCAAAGTGAAGAGCGCATGGAAGTGCAGACCCATTTTTTCAAATTGCTCGCGCCCGCCCGCCTCCCGGTCCACCACCGAAAACACATGGGTCGGTTTGAAGCCTTCACTCTCGAGGACCTCGACCGCCTTGATGGCCGAGGCTCCAGTCGTCACCACATCTTCCACCACCAAAAATGGCGCTCCCGGACTGAAGTTCTCAACCCCTTCGATGAACCGGGATGTCCCGTGTTTTTTCGGTTCCTTGCGAATCATGGTCGCGGGCAACGTGATCCCGGATTCCCATGCGGCAAGACTGATCGCCATCACAATCGGATCTGCCCCTAGGGTGAGTCCGCCGACACCTTCGAAGGAGAGTTTCTCTTTCAGCATCCATTCCACGGCCATCCTGCCCAGAGACTGCGCCCCCTCGGGATGAAGGATGGTCGGCTTCAGATCAATATAGAAACGGCTTTTTTGACCGGAGGAAAGTGTGAAGTCCCCCTCGCGGTAACTGCGTCCGAGAATGAGTGCCAACAAGCGCTCACGCATCACTTCAACCCCCGTTCAAGAAAGGAAACATAATCAGCGAACACCTGCTCTTTTCCGATCTCTTGGTAAACCTCATGAAACATTGAAGGATAGATGATTTTCTCTTTATGTGGGTGCTTCAACTGATCGAACAGAATCTCGGCAGCGGGAGTGCTCACAATCCGATCGTCACCAGCGAGTTGAAACAGAAGCCGTGTCGCACCGGGTATCCTGAGATCGGCCTCACGCAGTTCGCGCATCGCCGCCATGAATCCTAGATAAAACTTAGAGGTCGCCTTGGTGTGGTGAAGACTGTCCTTCCTGATTGCAGAGACGACTGCCGGATCATGGCTCAGCTCCTCTGGATCAAGACCAGTCTCCATTTGAAGTGAACCCCAAACTCCGGCCAGTAGTTTCGCGGCAACATCCTTCACCAAAGGAACCTTCACCGTGAGATCGACACCGGGTGCTGAAAGAATCAGATTAGAGATACCCGGATCGGGGCGGTACTGGAGCGCTCGTAAAGTGATGGTTCCGCCCATACTGTGTGCGAACCAATCGAGCGGAACACCTGCCCCTGACTTTCGTCTGAGCGCATCCCATGCCAAGAGAACATCATCACAGTATTCGTCAAAATTCTCGACATGGCCACGTATTCCCTCGGAACGGCCGTGTCCTCTCAAGTCCAAGGCGACGATCAATTGATAATACTGACCAAGAAAGTGAGGGAAATGCTGGTAACGAGCTCCATGTTCGCCCTGGCCATGGACGACCAGAAGCGCCCGTTCGACTTTGGTCCCTCTCTTTTTGAATACATTCAGAAATAAATCATGTTCACCGTCGGCTGATGCCAATACCTCGGTCTCATAATCGAACTCGGCAGGAAGCTTGGGGAACCCCTCAGGAATCCTCATGACACGTACTCCTCAATAGCCTTGATCGCATCCGGAGAAATACGGGTGAACTTGAAAGAGAAACCATTACTTTGTTCCAGAATCCTGACAATTTCTCCCTCGGCGACAAATGCCGACAATCCGCTTTCTGCAGGCGGAAGGACATTGAGACGGATCACCTCACCGACTTTTCCGGGGACCAGATCAGTGAGGACCAGCATTCCACCAGAACTGACGTCTTGGCAGATTGCGGAAACCACTTCTTTCAGATTGGTGACATAAACCTGTGCAATGAGAGGACGTCGCTTCGAACTTCTCCGGTCAACTTGCTGGAGTGGTTTGCCCGAAAAAACATGCTGGAACTCATCCACATCTCCGATCGGCTTCCAATCGGTATAATTCTCATTCCAAACAAAAGCCCCAGCTGGAATCGTCCCCTCCGTGCAGCCCTTTAGAACGGTACCGGTCTCATAAGGCCCGGTCTGGACCTCGTTTGTGAACACATACCACTTCAAGGACTGACTGACCTTCGGCTTGAATGGAGGAGGAACGGCAGTGGAAGGTTTCGAGGGTATACCCGTTTGAGCTGATTTGAATACCGGATGGTCGGAAATCCTGATCCATGCTCCATCTTGCTCCCGGAAACAATGATCCGACCAATTGAGCTGACCCGCTTGAATCTTTCCAAGCAATTCAGATGGACGGAACGGACCCTTGTATCCGCCGCCGTGGGCCAGGTAAAACTGCGCGCGATCGTCTGAGAAACCGGGATTACGCGAATTATCCATCTGAAAAAGTCCTTCCGCTCACTTGTTCAAATTCTGGTAGGTAAATGGGAAGGTCACCGTCACTGAGGCCCCCCCTGCAGGCTTCGGGAACTCGGTGATCCTCCGGATAACCTGAAGCACGCATTTTTCGACCATTGCATTCTTCACCGTGCTCGATTTGATCGCAGTCTGATTCGCAAGTCCCGAAGGTCCGATCACAAACGTGGTGAAAATCTTACCGGAAAGTCCTGGGTTACCGGCATTGAGTTCGCGCTCATAGCAGTAACGGAACTCATTCGCGTGAGCCTGAATCGCCTGCTCGATTGCTGAAGGATCCACAGCTCCGACAATCACTGCCTCCGGATCTCCTTTGCTGAGGGGGCCGAGTTCGCCACCACTAATGATGCCTCCGGCTTTTCCATCCGTGGCCTTCCCAGTTCCACTGCGCCCCGCACCCATTCCTTTTTTTCCGGCGCCGCCGAGCAACTGGTCGGCGGTTCCGCCACCCCCTTTGCCAGCTCCTTGAATTAAGCGACCGCCGGCGCCGCGGGAGTCAATCACGCCGACGCCCTTCATGGAGTTACCTGCGTCACCAATTTTGATTCCGCTACCACCGATCGCATCCAAGGCGGAATCCAACGCTGACTTCATCATCTGGACATTGGCCTGGTCCTGCGTTTGAGACTTCATCCCGCCACGTCCACTGCCCGTCTCGGCTGAGGGTCTGAATGCTTGATCGATCGGAGTCTTGGTCCGGGGAGCATTCTTGACACCCCTCGATCCTTCCGCACCCTTCAAGCGGGCTCCTTCGCCTTCTTTCGGATTGCTCCGGAGAGGCTTCTTGGGTTGACTCTTCTTGCCGACCCGACCTGTTTGAGTGGGGACCGGCTTCTGAGGCTTACTGAGATCAATCTCTTGATTTTTAATTGCCTCAGGAGAGGGTTTTGTCACCGGAGGCGCAGGAGGCATTGGCATTTCCGGCGGATAAGTCATGACGAATCCTGGTGGAGGCGCCGGGGGCGGCGGGGGTTCCGCCACAATCGGGTCCTCCAGTCGCATGCTGACAATGCCCATCCCGAAAATCATCATGATGCTGATTGGAAGTGAGATCAGGAAGCTTCTGATCAAGAACGGATCAGGACTAAATGGTGACTGTTTCTTGATTGCCGGTGGAGCGACGGTCTGACTGATGTACCAGGTCAACGCCCCGAGCTGCAGTTTGACAAAATCACCAGAGCCAAGAACCAGACTCCGTTGAGATTGCCCTTTTCTCAGCTCTTCAATCGAAGTCAATCTACCCTTCTGATAGAGCACGCCCCCCATTGATCCATCCAGATTCAGAACCCACTGGCCCCCTTGCTTCTGGAGAAGCTTCATTGTCCTTCCGCTCACGAGCACGGGAGGAATGGTGAAATCGCCATTTCCGTCCGATGACAGTACCACCTCGGACTCCCGGGTGAAATGCTTCACCTCGAAAATGGATCCATTGAATGAATAAACCACCTCAAGAGCTTCAAGTGTGGACGGTTGATAATCGAAGATCGTCTCGACTGTCCTGCGGTCGATCAGGAGCAACGCCTTTTCAGGAAGGGGTTCGCTTTCCTGGCTCCGGGTGAAATTGAACTTCAAAGTGGCATCCCCGATGCGCACGGAGTCCCCGGAACGGATCTCCTCGTTCAATACGCGAACCCCATTCAAGGACACACCGAAAGGGCTCGCCAAGTCCACCACTCTCAAGGTGCAATGGGCCAGCTCCTCAGCGAATCCCACCTCAATGAGAGCATGAATCGGGGCCACCTGAGTTCCCTCAATCCGGACATCTGCCGACTCCACACTGCCGATCACCAGGCGGGTCTTGGATGAATGAAAAAATTGCTTGCGTCCCGCGATCTGAACTTCGACCCTCACCTGGATCGGATGGAGATTCGAAGTGGTCGAGCTCTTGAGTGATATCCCTTCCATCATTCCTCCTCAGTTGCTCTGAACAGCGTCGCGTAACATTTCACGTCTAAAATCAACGCGTCTTCGGGTCAAGGAATCAAAACGTTCCTGTGGCCGGTTCTGGAAATAAAACTCACCGGGAGCCTTCAACTCGCCCTCGAGGTTCAAACCCTCAAAATCGAGACTCTGCTGTGAAGGATAAATTTTTTTCACTTTCTCAGCCGCATGGGTCATTCCCAAGGTCAGCATCAAAAAGAGTGGAATCATGACGAGCACCTCGCTTTGAGAAGATTCACTGAAATGAGTTCGAATCCGTTCAGATCGTTACCACGGCCTAACTCCTCCGCCCGGACTTTACATTCCTTAGGGTCGCTCAGAAGTACGTCACGGAACCTCTTCGAGAATGACTGGGACTTGAGTCCGAGTGAGACCGCCTTCTTGGCCTCGTCGTATGCTTCCGTCTCGCGCCCCTGTCCGAAATACGCAACCGCCAACCCTTCGTGAGCTTCAGCCAACTTGGGGGATTTCTCAACCGCCTTCAGGAAATAGCGTTCGCCTTCAGGAAATAACCTGTAATAATTGTAAATCAAGCCGAGATTAAAATGGGAAGCGAGATGATCCGATTGCTTCTCCAAAGCCTTCTTCCAGGCGTTGATGGCGAGAATCGCCGCACTCCAGGTTTCGACCTTCAATTCCATAATCTGCACCACAGCCATGTTGTTGAGGGCATCAGCATGGGCTGGTTGATGCAACAGCGCCTGTTCATAGGCGATTCGGGCCAAACCGGGACGCCCGGTTCCCCAGAGGAGATTTCCGTAGTCGACCCAGGCCTTGGGGTTGGCAGAAGACGCCATTAACTGCTCACGCACCTTCTTCATCGAGGCTTCTTTACCCGAGGAATCCCCCTCGGGGAGCATTCCGATCAGCTTGAAACCTGAACGGCTCCCTTGAGAGCGCTTCCATTTCGTCTGTCCTGAATCCACCAAACGATCTTGAATAACGGGCAAGGCTTTTGAAATCTGCCCGTTCTTGAGAGCCACATCGTATGCGGCCTTCGAGATCTCGAAAGAATCGCGATTCAAGCGGGAGATCATCCGGTCCAAAAGCTCTTTGGTTTGAGCGTCGGCGGTTGGGTCAGACTGAAGAGCAGCCAATTCACGACTGAAATCGAGAATGACATCCCCCATCCGCTCGGCCGCTGCGATCCCCCACGGTCCACCCGCCTCCAAGGCCTTCTGGTAAGGCTCCCGTATTTTCCCGATTTCTTTAGAACGTTTTTCGACCGCTCCGATCAGTTTCTTCAAGGGCAAAACCGGTCGGGTGGGCTTCACATCCTGTTCGGCGATGACCGCCAACTCATATAAGGCATTCGCCACATAAGCGGATCCGGCCGACGGCCCCTTCGAAATCCGTGAGGCATCCTGATAAGCTTTACGTGCGCTCTTCCAGTCTCCCTTACCTCTCAACAGCGCCCCTGTCATAGTGAAGCACTGAGCTTGGTGACTGGTTACCAACTTCGAACAGGCCCTCCAATCGGCGAGCCCACCCGTTTCGTTTTTCTCATCACGATACAACATGGCCAAACGAACATGGATCTCGGCCCGTTCTTCATCCGACCGGCACAGCACCATGGCCTCTTTCAAGGCATCGCGAGCAGGCGCGATTTGGTCAATGCCCCTGTAAAGATCCGAAGCCAACTCGAGACTGGAGCGGAGTCGTGAAGCCTTCCCGGACTCTCTGAACAGGAGTGCTGCTTCTTTGAAGTACCCCCGGATCAGAAGATCTCCCGCCTGTTGCGGAACGGCCGAGCCTGCCAACTTGCTCCCCGGCACCACCTTGATCCACTCCGAGAGGATCCGTACCGCATCTTCGGCGCGGACAGCCCGGGCATAGGAATTGAAAGCACCCTGATAAGCTCCGTCAAGTTCCGATTTGCCGAGTTTTCCCTTGGCACCCAGAATGAATTCCTCATACGCCTTGGCTGCATTCAAATGTTCACGGGCCTGCTCATGGGTTTTGATTTTCGACACCAACAAAGTGCGGGCCAGTTGATCGAGATCGACAGCGAGCTTGCCACCGCCCAACGCATCTTCCTGTAGCAATACTTGGTTTAATCGAAAACGATCAAGATTCTCACGGGTCGGGTCGAGTTCGATCACAATCCTGGCTGCAACCACCCCTTGAGGAGTCCCGGATGCCTGGTCCACGATGGAACTGGCTCGCTTGAGCGCCTCTTTCCGTTCCCCAGAATAGAACTTCAATACCTGAACCGAACGGAGTCTTGCTTCGAGTGACTCCGGGCTGCCGGACAGGTGTTTTTCGACCAAATCAGAAGCCGAGATAAAATCCCGCTCGATCCTGGATGGAGAGCTTCCCCGCTTCTCACCGGAATCTTCACGGCGCTTCAGCTCGGCATGGAGACTGTTCATCCAATGCCCGGCTGCGATTTTGGAATACTTGGGATCCTGATCCTGAATAACCGCCTGATAAAGAGTCGCTGCCTCTCCAGGCTTACCAAGTCCGGTTTTCACTTCAGCCTGGTACATCCGGATCTCATTCCGTACACCCCGATGCCCGGCATCTGCTGGCAAAAACTTCTCAAGATAAGCGGTATAGTAACGGTCGGCGGTTTGGAGATATCTCCTACCCTCATCGGCCTCTTTTGTCTTACGGTAACGCTCCTGATAGGTCACGGCCGTTGTCCGAATTTGGTTCCTGAGATTCAGTAATGCAACCTGAGTTTCGGGCTCCTTACCCTCCATAAGCTCGATCCGCTTCATGCGGTCGAGAGCCCGCTCATGCCGAGCTTTCATGATGTCGAGCTCGATCATCTTTGCTGAGACCCTGAACTCGCTTTCGTCACGTTGATCCGTCTTGAGTAGTACCTCATAAACCTTGAGCGCACTGTCCACTTCGCCTTTGCGCTCGTACTCCCGACCGAGACGCTCGAGCAACCGGACCAGTTTTTCTTTACTTCCGGAGTTCTCCTCAAAATAATCAATCGCCTCGTCAGCTCGTCCGAGTTCGGAATAATAGATTGCAAGATCACGAAGGCCTTCTTCTCTGACACTCATGAGACGATCGCCCCCATCACCCTTGGCGATCTCGATTCCACGCTTCATGGTCTCGAGTGCCTGAGCCCCCCTCTTTTGCCGATAATGACACCAGGCGAGCTTATGAAGGATCCGCGCAGTCTGCCCCTTGTCCTTTGCACGACGAAGGGCAATCTCGAAATGGGTCTGGGCCTCGGCATAATCGCTTCGCTGAAAGGCCTCCTCGGCGATGAACCGAACCGCTTCGGATGCGAAAAAAGAATCCGGGAACTGCTTGGCGAGCATGCGGTAGTATTCCATGCTCTTCTTCTTGTTGCCGAGTTCGCCGTAATTGTAGCCCAGGAAGAAATACACCTGGTCGAGCTTCTTCTGGTCGATCGACAGGGAAAGGATCGTCTCAGCTGCGCCGATGCTGTACTTCAGATCATCGACCGAACGGCTCTTTACAAACTTCGCCCGTGGATTGCGCTTCAACTCCCGTTCTTGCAAACGGCCTTCCATCAGAAAATCGGCGCGATAGGCCTCTTGATACAGTTCGGCGAGACGGAGATAGAGTTCGGCCTTGCGGTTCTCAGGATTCCTGAGACCGAGAGCAGTGCGGATGGCCTTAATCTCCTCGTTACGAATGGCTTCCACTTTGCGCTCAGTCGGATTTTCGACCGAGGTATAGTCCCGCGCACTCCAGGCTGCCAAGGCGGAATCCATACCGCTCCAGCCAAGCAAGCCGATTCCGATCCAGAGGGCGCTCGATCTACTTCCCATTCCGCCCCCGGTCCTTGCCACACTCGCTCTCGAGCGCGAAAACGTAATCACCGATTTCGTCGTTCCAAAATTCACCGTTGAAAGACCAAAGCAACTGGTCGTCACGGCGGACCGGGATCCGGTTTCCTCGGGAACGCTCCATGTTCATGGCTGCATCCGGCTCGAGCAATTTGCGTTTTTGATGGGACAAGATGTCGATCTTCATGAACTGCATCTTCTCGAGATCGGAGATGAGGATCTGGTGGTAATCGATCATCGAGTTCCGGACAAAAACACCGCCGATCATCCGTATGGTGCGGACACGCCAATCCAACATGACGTTCAAGAACCCGGGAAAGCCTCTGTCCAAGCCCGTCCTGGTCTCGGGGCGGGCGGCATCGAGCCTTTCTATCGCGGCTTTCTCCGCTGTAACCCGGTCCTCGGTAAGAGCCAGGGTTTGAAACACCGGTGAACGGACGAATCGGTTCAAGAACCGGTGCATCGGACGCTGAGTGTGGAGCTTGTCCTGGAGAGCCGCGATTCCAAGTTCATAATACGGTAGAGCGTCAGAAGGATTCTTTTCGACAAACCCTTTCACATCCTTGGCCAAAGTACCGAGCTTTCTGCTGAAATCGTCGATGATTCGTCCAGCGTCGTCATACAGGCAGAGCGACATGTAACTCTGGGCCATTAAAATATCGATCTCGGAGTTCAGCGAGAATGAGAGTGAAGGACTTTTATAAGAGACGAGCTTACCCAGGGTCCTGTTGTACTCATCTCGAGCAAAAGTGTTCCAGGCGTGTTCGAAGAGCGTGTCGGTCCAGACGAAGCTTGATTTGGGAATCCGGTCGTAAAGCCGGTCCGCATCCTCGAACCGTTTCATCTCATAGAGCACGCGGGCCTGGTCGGCGATGCACCTTGCCGCGAGATCCCGGGCGGCATCCTGTCTGAGCTGGCGCCAACGCTGCAACAAAACACCGGGATGGTCACGTTCGATCTCGGCTTCCACGCTACCCGACTCGAGCTGTTTGCGGAGATCGGCCGATCTCTCGCAGGCACGGAACTCAGCTAAAGCGGGCTCGAGGCGCCCTTGCATAGCCAGAGCGGTACCCTTGAACTGGAGTGAAACCGGATACAAAGGATGTCGGGAAGACACCTGGGAAGCCGCTTGAACGGCCCCAGTGTAGTCACCCTTCAACAATGATTCCTTGGAAAGAGCGTACCAATAGGCGTTGCGGGCACGGGGAGAATAATCCTCACTCCTGGTATGCTTCAGGAGGATTTTGCGGATCAAATCGCTGCCCCCTCGATCCAAAAAAAAGGGAGCCAATTCAAGAGTGAGACGTGTGGCGGTCGGATCACGAAGTTGAAGTGCACTTGCAAAAAAATAAATCGCCGACTGATCGAGACCGGCCTTCACCAGACTTTGTGTGATCCAGTAATAGGCTTTGGCCCGATCCGACGGATTCTGGATACGTGCCAGATCGTTGAAGGCCATTCGGGCTGCAGAAAAATACTGCCCGGAATCATAAGCTCCTCGGACCGCATCCATTCCCGCCCGCGCACCGGAGGTGAACCACAGGGAACCGGCTAGAATCGCAGTGAGCGCGACCGCTCTCCTCATAGCTGGTACCCGATCCCGAC
>JAIXWV010000021.1 GCA_027491115.1 Pseudomonadota bacterium | reverse complement strand
TTCACATAGTGGGAAACATCGGCAATCGCCACCCAAAGCCGGTAGCCATGGTGTTCGAGACGCTCCACGTAGACCGCGTCGTCAAAATCGCGGGCTCGCTCACCGTCGATAGTGAAAAACGGAATGTGCCGGAGGTCGGTGCGTCCGATCTCGTCTTTTCCGGGGATCTCAAGCCGGAAACTCTCAGCTTCTTTCACCGCATCGAAGGTGTGGTGCTCCTTCAGGTTGAACTCACCGGCCACCATCTGGATGTCATAGCTTGCCGGAAGGGTGGGTCCGATCCGTTCCAGGATCTTGGCCGTGGTCATGCCGTTGTCACCGAACACCATCTCGGCACGGACCCAGTCTCCTTCCTGGACTTCAGCAGGAATAGAGGGGAGGTAAACCTCCTCCTTGGCCTTCTTCCGCTCGTAAACTAAATGACCGGTCCTGGCTTTTTGTTTGGTCTTTTTGAACTCTCTGCCGAAGACATGACCATCGCCGAGAGCGACCTTTCCGAAAATCTCCTTGAACCGGTGCTCAAGGACCTTCAGGTCCTCGATCTCCCCCTGCTCACTGACAAATACCTCGACTCGGTCTCCGTGAAAAAGCTGATCGACATAGTATCGGGGAATGAACAGGTCCTCGAGATCCGCCCGATCGAAGACCAAGAAGGCCGATCCACGCTTGTTCTTGTCCACGACCCCCTTGAGCCGCATCCAGGATGGATCGGGCTCAGGACGGGCAGGACCTCTGCCCTTCTTCTTCAATTCATTACGTTCTTTGCGGCCCCACTCGCGATGAGGGCCCCGACCGGGCTTACTTCCGGGCTTGCTTCCGGGCCTACCCCCCGGCTTTTCACCAAAACGTCGCTCGGATCGATCTCCGGATTTCTTCTTTGGCTTGGCCGCCCAGGGCGACTCTTTCTTCGGCTCGATCCGCGGCCTCTGGTCACTCCGCTTGGAGCCCCCAGGCTTGGAGTCCCCAGGTTTGGAGCCCCCAGGTTTGGAGCCCCCCCCCTTCCTGACCTCCCTTTTGTCTTCTTTTTTGTCGTCACGCTTGCCGACAACGTGGGCTTTCCCGGAGCGGTCATAGAAAACTTTTGACATGGGTTCATCTTAGCCATCTTTTCACCATGAAGCGAAGGTTTTCATGGTAGAAGCCTCCCCATGTGGTCACTGGCTCGAGCGCTCCTGTTTTTGTTTCCCGCTGAAGAAGCCCATGCTTTGGGCAAAGTGCTGATGCGATTGCTTGCCGCCGTCCTTCCTGCCCCACGCAAGATACAAAATAACCCGATCGGACTCGCTGCCGGTTTCGACAAGAACGCTGACCTGCTCGACATCCTACCGAAATTCGGTTTCGGACATGCCGAAATCGGTACCGTGACTCCCCGACCACAAGGGGGCAACCCTCGGCCGCGGCTGTTCCGCAATCCTAGCGATCAGACCATCTTCAACCGGATGGGATTCAACAATCTGGGAGCAGGAATCATCTCGGAGCGTATCCGTCGGATCCGCCCGAACCTCCCCGAAGGCTTCAAGCTCGGGATCAATCTTGGAAAGAACAAAGACACACCCGACGCGCAGGCTGCCGACGACTACGTGGCTGCCGCTCGCCCCTTCCTCGACCTTGCTGATTATTTTGTGATCAATGTCAGTTCCCCGAACACTCCGGGTCTTCGGGCACTCCAAAGTCCTGAAGCCCTGCTCCCCATCCTGAGCCGGGTTCGTTCCGAGATCGAAACCTCAGGCAAATCGATCCCGGTTTGGGTCAAATTGGCACCCGAACTGACCGGGTCCCCACTCCGTCAACTGATCGAAGCCCTCAATCGAGGGGGCGCGGCCGGCTTCATTCTCACCAATACCCAGGGCGGCGTCTATATATATGAGGGTCAAGAGCTTCCCGGAGGGTGGAGTGGGCAAAATCTGACCAGCATATCCCGGGAGCGCCTGAAAGAGGTCCGGAACTACACCTCGCTTCCCCTGATCTCGGTCGGTGGGATCATGACGGCCGATGAAGCGATCGAACGCCTGACGGTTGGGGCTTCGGAAATCCAAATTTACTCGGGATTCGTCTATGAGGGCCCCTTCTTGGTCCGGCGGATCCTGAAAGCCCTCCAGAATCGGGGCTGACCGCCGGAAAAAAGGCAAAAAAAAACCCCGAACTCTCGTCCGGGGCTCTTTTGCTTTTTGCTTAGAAAAAGTTATTTCTTAGCTTTTTTCTTAGCAACTTTTTTCTTAGCAGTCTTCTTCTTCGCTACTTTTTTCTTAGCCATTTTGTTTTTCCTCCATTGTGAAATTATTGCCTAGGCAATTACTTCTTAAATCCGATGTTACAACGCTTCTTGATTACTTCAAGCGGATAATGAAATTTTTTTTCACTTTTTTTTCGATTTCGATTTTTCTCTCCAACTTTTTTCTCAAGTCATGAGCGACACACTCCGAAGTGTGTAGTGAGCGCCTTAATCGGGTCATGGATTGACCCTCAAACTCGGGCGCTCTGATGTGAAAAGTGAGTTTGACCTTCATGGAGGAAGGTATGGGATTACGAATCAACACGAACGTGCCCTCTCTGGTTGCTCAACGCAACCTCCGCGGTAACCGGCAAATGCTCGACCGCACTCTCGAACGCCTGAGTTCAGGCTCGAGAATCAATCATGCCGGTGACGATGCCGCGGGACTCGCCATTTCTGAAACTCTCCGTGCCCAGATCCGGGGGATTTCCCAAGCGGAACGCAACGCCCAGGACGGCATCTCGCTAGTCCAAGTGGCCGAAGGTGGCTTGGTCGAAGTCTCGAACATCCTGATCCGGATGCGGGAACTCGGTGTCCAGGCATCTTCCGACACCGTCGGAACCCGCGAGCGCGGCTTCCTCAACAACGAATTCCAACAATTGTCCGAGGAAATCGACCGGATTGCCAATTCGATTGAGTTCAACGGCAACCCTCTTCTGAACGGGAACGGAAGCGCTTTCGAAGTCCAGATCGGGACCAAAAACAATCCCCTCGTCGATCGGATCAAGCTCTTCGACCCGTACGCCTCGAATGTGAACCTGGTCTCCCTAGGGATCAACCTTTCCTCGGTGGCAGACAAGACAAGCGCCCAGAACAGTTTGGCCAGTATCGACCAGGCACTCAATAATGTGACCTCGATCCGTGCGGGCTTCGGTTCGATGCAGAACCGACTTCAGTCAGTTATCAACAACCTGACCGTAAACAAAGAGAACATGATGGCGGCTAACAGTCGGATCCGTGATGCGGACCTCGCGGAGGAGACCTCCGAGATGACTAAGGCCCAAATCCTGAACCAGGCCGGCGTGTCGGTACTCGCCCAAGCCAACTCTTCGATCAAGAGTGCCCTCGGGCTCTTGGGAGGACAAACATGAGGAGTGAACTGAAAGTTTAATCGAGACGATGGCGTTGCCGCGTCTGTTTCCTGGATCGATCCACCCCCTGGCACCGGATGAGAGGAGCTCGGAAGGGGCCCGGGGGGATCGAAGAGGAAGAAAAAACAAGTTTTAACCGTGAACTGTCCGGTTTGTGAGAACCGGGTGGAACACACCAGAAAATCGGCATGGATTGCCGGCCGCGGATTTGGTCGTCTGCGGGTGATCATGGAGGACGCTTTTTATGGATGGATAGTATGGGACTCAGAGTAAACACGAATATTTCTTCGCTGGTTGCCCAGCGGAGCTTGAATGGAACCCGGGCCTCGCTCAGTAAGAACATGGAGAGGCTCGCCTCGGGAAGTCGGATCAACACAGCCGGCGATGACGCCGCCGGACTGGCGATCTCGGAGAACCTCCGGGCACAGGTCCGTGGCCTCAAGCAGGCAAAGCGGAACGCCCAAGACGGCGTTTCCTTGATCCAGGTCTCCGAAGGGGGACTCAATGAAGTGACGAACATCCTGATTCGCCTCCGTGAATTGGCCATCCAATCGGCCTCGGACACGGTGGGCGACCGGGAGCGCAGCTTCACCGACCGGGAATTCCAGGCCTTGAAGTCTGAAGTGGACCGGATCGCGATGAGTACCAACTTCAACGGAACCCCTCTCCTGAACGGAAGAGCCGGGATCTTCGAGATCCAGGTGGGTACTGGAAACAACCCCCTGACAGATCGGATCGTGTATGACGGTCAGAACGCGGACATCTCACTTGAGGCTCTGCGGATGACCGGAGAGAGTGTGGCCACCAAACAGGGGTCCCAACTCACCCTGGCTGTGATCGATGATGCGATCTCCCAGGTCAGCAAGGTCCGCTCCGATCTCGGTGCGATGCAAAACCGGCTCCAATCCACAATCAACAACCTCGCAGTAAACGAGGAAAACATGACGGCTGCCAACAGCCGGATCCGGGATGCTGATCTTGCCGAAGAGGTCTCGGAGATGACGAAGAACAACATTCTCATGCAAGCGGGGATCTCGGTCTTGGGTCAGGCGAACAGCGCAGCCCAGTCCGCACTGAAGCTCCTCGGTTGATGAACTAGAACTTCCCCGGGGTGGCACTGCCCCCCGGGGACTAAACCAAAACGGCAAGGATGCTGGAGAAAAGAAAATGAACGGAGGCTAATATGGGTTTAAGAATCAATACGAATCTCTCGGCGCTGGCGTCGATGAGGACCTTATCGAACACGAAACATGCACTGGATGGATCGCTTGAACGACTCTCCAGCGGGAACCGGATCAACCGCGCCGGAGACGACGCGGCCGGATTGGCGATCTCGGAGAACCTCCGGGCACAGGTCCGGGGCCTCAGACAGGCCAAGCGGAATGCTCAGGACGGGGTATCCCTGATCCAGGTGACCGAAGGCGGCCTGAACGAGATCTCGAACATGATCGTCCGGCTCCGCGAACTGGCGATCCAGGCTGCATCGGACACCATCGGCGACAAGGAGCGGTCCTTCACGGACCGGGAATTCCAAGCGCTCAAATCCGAGATCCAGCGGGTGGCCGACTCGACGAACTTCAACGGGAACCCTCTGTTGAACGGCCGTGCAGGGGTTTTCGAGTTCCAAGTGGGTATCCACAACAATCCGGTCTCGGACCGGATCGTCTACAATGCCGAAAATGCGAACGTCTCACTCGAATCGCTCGGCATGGTGGGAGAGAGTGTCTCCACAAAGATCGGAGCGCAGACCACGCTCGCGGTCATGGATGACGCCCTCATGCGAGTCAACTCGGTCCGAGCCGATCTCGGCGCCATGCAGAACCGCCTCCAGTCGACGATCAACTCACTTACGATCAGCGACGAGAATCTCTCGGCCGCCAACAGCCGGATCCGGGATGCGGACCTCGCGCAAGAGGTTTCCGAAATGACCAAAAACAACATCCTGATGCAGGCCGGAATTTCCGTCCTGGGTCAAGCGAACCAGACCTCACAGTCTGCACTGAAACTCCTGAGCTAGACCAACTGAAAGGCGGGATCGACCTACGACCAAAGGCACGATCCCGCCTTTTTCCGTTTTGAGGTGATCAACCCGGAGGGCTTGAGATGAGCGAGAAAAAAATCCTGATCGTCGGCGGTAGCGGTTTTGTCGGTTGGAACCTGGCCTCTTTCCTTTCGAGGAACTATCCCGTGACCCTGACTTGGCACCGGACCCTGACCCCTCACCCAAGGGTGAATTCGGTCCAATTCGGAGGACTTCACGACAAGGACGCCTGTGTCGCGCTCGTTCAACAACTCAATCCCTCAGTCGTGATTTATGCAGCCGGAATCTCCGATCCGGTCCGCGCAGAGAAAGACCCGGCCGTGATGATGCTCACTCACACCAACGGGGCGAATCACATGTTGATCGCCGCCGACTACGTGAAGGCCAAGTCGATCTTCATCTCCTCTGACTACGTCTTCGCCGGAATCGAAGGCAACTACCATGAGGGCGATACGACCATTCCTTACAATGCTCTCGGAAAAGCCAAGCTTTCCGCCGAGAACTTCATCCGGAGCCGCTCTCTCAATCATGTGGTCATCCGTTGCGCCCCCCTCCTCGGCCGGGGTACACTCGACCACCCCTCCTGGCTCGACCGCCTGCGCGATCCGATGGCCTCATCCAAGAAAATCACCCTCTCCAGGAAACAGATCCACAATCCGGTTCATGTACGGGAGTTGGCGACAGCCATCGACCGCGCTCTCCAGTACGACGTCCGTAATAAGATTCTCCACCTCGGAGGGCTCACTCGGATTTCCGAGTATGATCTTGCCGTGAGATTCCTCGAGCACTTCGGACTGGGCGCCGACCGAGTGGTACCCTTCGACTCAGTCCTCGAGTACCAGTACCAGGATTACTCGCTGAACTTCACCCAGACCTTGAAGTTACTCAAGACTGAGGCCCTGCTCCTG
This sequence comes from Pseudomonadota bacterium, assembly GCA_027491115.1. Lineage (GTDB taxonomy): Bacteria > Bdellovibrionota > UBA1018 > UBA1018 > CAIMNF01 > CAIMNF01. The sequence continues at coordinate 5,393 of JAIXWV010000021.1, read as the reverse complement.
GAGCAAAGCTTTGATCTGCTCTAGCAAGACCTTTTGATTCGGACGCACCTTCTTCTGTTCCCGGGTGAGGCGGGTGAATTCGCTGAAGAAGTGCTTGGAAACTTGCTCGCACTCGACTTTTTCCGAGCGATAAGTCCAGCAAACCGTCCCGAAGGGGCCGGTCTTTGCCAACAGCTCATCCGGCTGGGGCACGCTCACACCCTGCGTACCGGGAGTTCCGTGGCGATCGTAGGAAACCTGAATCACGCCGTGGGTGGTATTGGCCACGATCAGCTTGATTCCGTTCCGATAAAGCATGAAATCGGCCGCACCTTGGGTCAAATTGAAGATTTTGATCTCCGCGAACTTTTTCCCGGAGTCCGAGAGTGAATTGAAAACCCGGACATACTCCTGAAAGTCAGCACGAAGGTCGGTCAAAAAATCGACGGTGCTCTCTTCGATCGCTTGCTCGGGTCCGGCGCCCTGGGTCATGTTGTAGAGAGCCTCTGCTTCCGGGGAGGTCTCGACCTTCGCGATTTCATGGATCCATCCGTGGTGGGAAATATTCATATCTCCGGACAGTTTAGGAAGCCTTATTGTGGGATGTCAAGAAAATGAAGGGCTTGGGGGAGGCCAGCAAGACATTGGAGCCCCAGAAGTTCACGTGGGCGCCGTATGCTCACTTTAGGCTTCCTACTCGAGGTAGGCATGCTCACCATGAGACAGGCACAGCCCCCTGGGTCAATGACTGTCGGGTCCAGATGTTTAGAGTACTGGTCCCCCAAGCTGAGATCAGTATAGCAATTCCATCTTCCCGGGAAAAGAGCTTTTTCTATGTGCGGAATGTAAAAATATTTTTAATTTACAGAGCGTTAAATTACTGACAACATTGCTTTACGCATGGCAGGCAAAAAAATCCTCGTTGCAGACGACAGTCTTACCATCCAGAAGGTGATCCGACTCGCGCTCTCCGGCGACGGCTATGAAATCCAGACTGTTTCAGACGGAAAAGAAGCTCTCGAACAGGCTTCTTTGTTCCGTCCCGACATTTGCATCATCGATGTGTCCCTGCCCCAGCTTGACGCGTATCAACTTCGTGAAAAGTTCCTGGAAAAGCCTGATTTGAAGCACATCCCAGTTGTGTTGATGTCTTCAACCTTCGAAAAAGTGGACGAAGAACGCATGCATCGCCTCGGGTTTTCTGGCCACCTGGTGAAACCCTTCGACCCGTCGCATTTGCGGTCGACCTTGCTCGCCGTCAGCACCCAGCCCCCCAAGCCGGACCCGATCACGGCAGCCGTGATCGACCCGATCTTGGAGCCGATTCCGGACAATCCGTTCCGCTTCGATCCTCCCAAGTCGGCCATGTCCTTCGACGAGTTCCCACCTCTCGGGTCGGATCTTCAGGGTGGTCTGGACGACATCCAGACCCTGGCGCGGAACACCTTCGAAATGAGCGGATTGGACCAGCAGGACTGGGGAATGGTCGAGCCGGGTCGGGTGGAAACCCTCGACTTGAACGACCCCTCTCCACTGCCCCCCCCACCGGCTCCGGGTCAGCGTGAAGTCACCTCGATGGACTTCATGGACCTTCCTCCTCCTCCCGGAAGCGGCCCTGTTCGCTCTTCGAGCGAGCCCCTGTTTTCCGCCGCCGAAGTCGAATCCATGGTGAAGGCCGAAGTTGCCCGGGTTCTCGAGGACATGCACTTTCAGGTACAGGACCGGATCAACCATGAGATGAAGCAATTCACCGAGGAGTTCATGCCCCACCTCGCAGAGAAGATCATCAAGGAAGAGATCCACAAGCTCCTGTCGAACCCCCCTCTATGAGAACCGATCGCGGAACACTCGACTCCCGACCTTGCAAAATCGAAGTGGGGGTTTCCCGCTATGCGGAAGGCTCTTGCCTGATCGAGACCGGCCTGACCCGCGTCTTTTGCACAGCAAGCATTGAAGAAAGCGTTCCCTCTTGGCTGAAGGGCAAGGGACAAGGCTGGATCACCGCTGAGTACGCCATGCTCCCCCGCTCCACGCACACGCGTTCCAAACGGGATCGGGAAAAAGTCTCCGGAAGAACCCAGGAGATCCAACGTCTGATCGGGCGCGCCCTACGGGCGATGGTCGATCTCTCCAAACTGGGCGAGCGACAGATCATTGTGGATTGTGACGTTCTTCAGGCAGACGGGGGTACCCGAACCGCATCGATCACCGGCGCTTGTGTCGCGGTGGGCGTGGCCCTCTCTAAACTCGTCCGCGAAAACAAGTGTGACCGGAGCGTCTTCATCGATACCGTTCAAGCGGTGAGCGTGGGAATGCACGGAGGAATGGTGCACGTGGACCTCGACTACATCGAGGATTCATCCGGAGATGTGGACATGAATTTCGTCAGAACCGGATCCGGACTTTTTGTCGAAATCCAAGGGACCGCAGAAAAACGCGCCTTCTCCGAAGAAGATTTGAAACTCATGATGGACGGAGCCAAGCGCGGCCTCGACCGGCTGAAGGAGATCCAGATCGAAACCCTGAGGCCTTTCGGAATTCTCCCATGAGCGCCCTCATTCCTTCCTGGAAAAAGTGGCTCTTGACCGGGCTTGAAGAAGACGGTGCCGCATTCGACTGGACAGCCCGCTCCCTGGCGGCCCTCCGTCCCGACTCGAAACCCACCGAGGCCAAACTGCTCGCAAAAGCCTCCGGCATCTGGGCGGGAGCCACCGGTCTCCAAGCGCTGGCTCTCCTGAGCCGGGAGCTCGGATCTCCTCTCGAGATCGAGTCCACGATCGAGGACGGCGCACGAATCGCTCCGGGTCAGACCCTCTGCACCTGGAAGGGTTCCGCAAGGTCGATTGTGATTTTCGAACGAAGCTTCATCAATCTTGTCTCTTACACTTCCGGTATCGCCACCCAGACCCGGGCTATGGTGGATCGGGTGCGTGAAGCCGGGATGAAACATCCGGTCCGCATCACCGCGACCCGCAAGACCCTTCCCGGATACCGGGATCTGGCTGTCGAAGCGACCCTGATCGGCGGCGCTCACCCGCACCGCTTCAATCTGAGCGGCGGATTGCTCCTTAAAGAAAACCACATTGCAGCGGCCGGAAGCATCGGAGCGGCCATCAAGAGTTCCCGGAGCACGATCCCCCATCTCCTGAAAATCGAGATCGAGGTTCGTAACCTGGAAGAACTCAAGGAAGCCATTCACGCCGGGGCGGAAGTGATCATGCTCGACAACTTCACACCGGATCAAATTCGAGCGGCCGTTCCCCTCAAGCCGGAGGGAGTCTGCTTCGAAGCCTCGGGGGGCATCACCCTGTCCAACCTTGACACCTATCTGATCGAAGGCCTCGACGTGATCTCGGTGGGAGCACTCACCCACTCCGTCAAGGCGCTCGACCTGTCTCTGCTCATGAGCGGGACTTGAGGTGAACTTCCTCGCTGAGTAGGCGCTTTTCTCCGTTCCCCGTCATCACGATCATCTCCCCATACTCCCCGTAACCCGTCACCCTTCCCTGTCCTTCTTCGCGGGTGACCGAGTCTTCAAAGCGGATGGAATCTCCCGGCCGGAACCAGGCCCACTCCTCGTAGGTCTTCTTCAAAACCCTCAAATAGGGCTCGAATTTGAGTTCCGCCAACAGCTTGTCCAGGAACTCATCTGGAAACTCGGGAGGGAGCGCGAGCCCGGTGAGATCGGCAACCGAAGTGGTGGCCCGTCCCTCGACCGCTGGCGCCGACCTCAGGTTGACTCCGACCCCGGCAATCACGATGCGTTGGACTTTTTCACACAGAATCCCTGCGATCTTGGCACCCGACCCCGCATGAACCACGTCATTGGGCCACTTGATCCGGATCTGCTCGCGGGTGACTCCGTACTCCATCATCACCTTGGCCACCGACACCCCGATCCAGAGAGGAATCCAGGTCAGCGGCAACTGCCCGGGGTGAAGATACAGTGAGGCATGGAGATTCCCGGTTTCCGCGATCCAAGGCCTTCCCTGTCGTCCGAGACCGGAAGTCTGAACGGAAGACATCACACAATCGAGATGTTGGAATACGCCGCCCTCGAGGACTTTCTCTTTCAAATAGCCCTGGGTGCTCTCCACACTTTTCAAACGGATTTTCATATCACTTCTTCGGAGGAAGGCACTGAAGGACCTGGATCGATTTCTCGTTCCTCACCGTGATGCCCTCGATATTGCATTTCTCATTTACAAAAAAACGATAAGCCCCGGCTTTCAGCACAAATGGAAAATTGGTCAAATACTTGCCCACTTCTTTCTCATTTCCATCAAAAACATAAATTCCCACATTGGTGGGATGACTCACCTGAACCACACCAATCCCGTCGATGGTGATCTCGTGTTTGCCACCGGGAACCACCCGATACTTCCGTTCGTAACGCTCGAAAAACGGCTCCCCTGCGATCCGAATGTCATACACCCCTGACTTCACGATCGCCGGCTCGTCACTCAAAAAGCTCTGAACGACCTTTTTGTCCTTGTTCAGGATCTCCACGTCCAGCAGGCCCTTGAAAAAGTGCACGGTCATCTGTCCAGCTCCGGCCACTCGGAGGGTCACCCGTTTTCCGGGTGGAATCTTGAACTCCTTGAATGTGTAAACCGGCTCCAGGAGCACGTCCGCACTGTAGGTTCCGGGCGGCAAGCGAACCCCGTAAGACGAAATGAAATCACGGACGTAAACCCTTTCGCCGTTCTTGATCTCATAAAGTTTGACAGTCGCCTTGGGATCCGGACTCTCCACAAAAAGGTTGTTCCCGACCCGCTTCCCTTGTGAGTTGGTGGCCCCTCCCATCATGTTGTTGATGTCGTCCAGAGACTGCTGGAGTTGCTCGGGAGACTTGGCCCCGAAGGTCTTCCCAAGGCATCGCAACTTATCGAGATCCTTGGATTTTTCATCGAGACCGATCCCGGTCACGAACATTTCGAGGTCGACGATTTTCTCTTGAATGGCCTTCTCGAGGATCTTGCAGCTGTCCCCTCCGCAGGTTTCTTCTCCATCCGTATAAATCATCACGCGCTTCGGACCCGGATAATTCTTCAATTGTTCGATAGCGAGTTCGAGCGAATCGGCGATCGGGGTCATGCCGAGCGGCGAAAGCTGTTTCACGACGCTGTCAATCTTGGTGAGATTTCGTTCGCCAACCTTGATCGCTAGGTAAGTGTCACCACAGTCCTGCTTGCGTCGTCCCCCGTATACCACCATTCCCACTTCAGCTTTTTCACGCCACTGGTAGCGGAGGTACTCACCAAACATCTTTTTGGCGTGGTACATCTTTGACTTCTGCTTGTCGAGCAATTGGCCCATCGATCCAGAGCTATCAAGAAGAATCACCACTCTCGGCTTCAAGGTCTGGTCTAGATTCTCGTCTGAGTACTCGATGCTGGTTTGAAGGTCTTTCA
>JAIXWV010000003.1 GCA_027491115.1 Pseudomonadota bacterium | reverse complement strand
CCGAGCCAAAGCCCGAGCCAAAGCCCGAGCCAAAGCCCGAGCCAAAGCCCGAGCCAAAGCCCGAGCCAAAGCCCGAGCCAAAGCCTGAACCCAAGCCCAAACCACGGCCAGTCCAGGATTCAGAGCCCCGAACCCAAATCATCGCCAGGCAACCGGAGTCTGTACCTGAGCAAGCATTTGAAGATCACGCACCCAAAGAACCGACTCGATCAGTAGTGGTCCGTGCTCCCACTCAGCGAACTTCAGTTCCCGAAAATGAGGTTGAGGAAAAAACTGATCCCGGTTTGGCACGACCCGATTTTTCAGACGAAGACAACGAAGCCACTCGTTTAGACCATAGGCCGCCAGCGGGACCAGACGACATTCCCACACGATTGATGAATCGTGAGGACGTACCCGAAGTGGTCTCTGCTCCACCCTCGACGGTCATCGAGGAAGAGGTTCTTCCCGTTCGGGTAGATGAGTTTTCGGATCAACAGCTCAGAAGTGAAAGAACGACCATCATTCAGAGGCCGAAAGAGCTTCTCTCTGAAGAAGATCTTCGTATTGAGGGCGAAAAGCGCAAGGGGGCCAGGAAGTTCATTCCCCAAAAATCGTTCCTCGTTTTGGCGTTCTTGACCCTTGTCGCATACGAAGTCCTTTACGAAGATGATGAAGAGGTGGCCAAGAAACCACAGGTCAATCTAACTCCGATCCGGCCCCAATTGCCCGGAGGGGGAAGCGGTGAGTCCGATCCGGCAATCAGCACTAAGCTCTATGCGGAGGGTCTGGATCCGTATCGGGAAGACACGGTACAGGGTTACATTCGCGCGGCAGAGCTGTTTCACAAGTCCCTTCGGCTCGATCCCCAGAATGTGAAGGCTTTGGCGATGTTGGCGTCCTGTTATTTGAATACCATCGAGTCTTCGAACAAGGATGAGCGGACGTTTCTAGTCATCAATAAATTGATTGAACTTTCGAAAACCAAACAACTTGATCTGGTGGAGACCCTGATCGCTGAAGTGGAGTTCCTGGTCCAGTCCAAGCGCTACGAAGCGGCAATCCAACGTATTGTCGAGTACGGAAAGCTCTATGGAAAGCTGGATGCAGCTCTCTACTTTACCTTGGGCTGGGTTTATGTCGAAAAAGGGGACTATGGCCAGGCTATGAAAAACCTGGACTTCATTCCGGCCAGTGCACTCAAGATTCCAAAGCTGTACTACCTGAGGGGTTTTCTACATGAACAAAACAAGGAGTACGATCAAGCTGCCGCGGAGTACAATCGTGCGCTTGCGATCAACAGGCGCCACTCTCGTTCAATTCTGGGATTGATCCGGATCAGTGAGAAGAAGGGCGAACTCATGCGAGAGCTCAGGAACATTGAGTTCCTGGTGGACAACTCCTCGTTACAAAGCCCGAAAGAGTTTGTTCAGGCGTTGATCTACAGAGCCAAGCTCGCTCTCCTGAACAAAAGTGTGGGTAAAGCGATCACTTCATTGGAGCAAGCTTTGCGGGTGGATCCAAAGAATGAGGCCCTCCGGTTGGAGTATTACTCCATTCTCGCAGCATCAGAAAAGGACTCGAAGTACAAGGATCTGGCGAAGATGTACGCCTTCATTCTTGAGGGTGACCGAAACATCAGGGCAGGAAAAGTTCATGAGGCGACCACGGCATTCCTTCAAGCCCAGGATACCTTTCCGCAATCTTATGTTCCTGTCGAAAGAATGGGTGACCTATTCCAGGGCCAAGGGGAGTACAATCGAGCCCAGGCGCAGTATAAGCGCGCGCTCGAGCTCGCGCAAACCGGAAAGTCCCAGGCAGAGTCACAAATTGCTGTGAAGTTGATCGATGCCCTCATCCGGAATCATGATTGGGACGAAGCTTCACGGGTGATGGCCAAGTACCGAAACTCGCCGAAGCTCAGGAGTGCCATCGATCGGCTGGCAGGGGATCTCGCTTATCATCAAAAGAACTACGCCCAGGCCATTTCATTTTATCGAAAAGCAATGTCCCGCGATACGATCGATACGGAGGTTTACTCTTCCTACGCGAATGTCCTCAGAGAAACGGAAAACTACCGGGACGCCCAGTTCTTTTATTCGATCTCCCAACGACTCGATCCTTTCAATACGACAGCAATTGTCGGTGCTGCCAAGTGTCTATTGAAAACGAACGGGGTTTCCGAGGCAGTGAGTAGGATTCAGGATGAACTTGCCCGTCTTCCGAAAGCCAGGGCCGATCTTCTCACCGGGATCGCCGAAATATTCTTTATGTCGCAAGAATATGAAAAGGCGCTCCAATTTACCGAGGATGCGCAGGAGATTGATCCCGATTATCCAGACGCATACCGGATTCAAGGGGACATTTACCTTCGTGAGATCCGGGCGAAAAGGGAGAACAAGAAACGGGCGCTAGAGGCCTACAAAGCATATTCAGACAGAAAAGCCTCTGATCCTTACGGGTATCTTCAGCGCTTTGAAATATTTATCAAAGATGGCGATTTTGAGCAGGCGGAGGAGTCCCTGCAGCGGGTTTCTGAGGTTTCGCCCCGTTATCCCGAATTGCACTACAGGCGAGCAAAAATGTTGAGCAAGATGGGGCGAACTAAGGACGCCTTGGTGGAACTCGAAAGGGAAATTGAGATCAATCCTCGCCATCTTTCTTCTTGGTTGGATCTCGGCGAGATCCGAACCAAAGCTGGAGATCTCGAGGAGGCTGCCAAGAGCTTCAATCAAGCCATGACACTCGATCCGCAGAGCCCATTTGCAAAAATCGGGGCCGGGTACGTGAATTATTTAAGGCGCCAGTATGGGCCGGCGATCGCGCTCTATCAGGCAGCTCTGGCCCTCGACAAAGGAAACCCCGAAGTGCACAAGAAGCTCGGCCTTGCATACCGGGACAGCGGTGACCAGTCATCTGCCAACCGGCACTTTCAACTTTATGTCGACCTTGCGCCGGATGCCCCAGATCGAGCCGAAATCGAGGCAATGAAACGCTAAGTCTCACTCAGCCTTGCGATTGAGGAGCAGGCCCTTGGTGTTCCCAGCGGAGGGGTGGTAACGAGTGGTGAGGCCGGTCGGAGGCTCGCGTTCCTTTTTGTTTTCGTGGAACTCTCGGACCACTTCGGTCATCCCGCTTTGCTCCACGGGAACCACAACACGGAGGCCCGACCGAGGTTCTGATTCAGATTGGGCTTGGGGTTCAGAGTCGGGGCTGGAGTCTCGAGACCCCTCAGAAGGCGCGTCGTATGCCACGCCGCTCCCCTGGCTAGAGCCAGGATCATTTTCCGTCGAGCGGGGCTCGGGAACGACTCGGAGCATAGGGAGGGAGTTTACCTTTGGGATCAAGAATTTACCTCCACGATAGTTTATCACAACCGTCAAGTAATGCAACGTCCCATAATTCCCTTGCGAACCCGCCCCCCAAAAGGTATAACCTCCTAAATTTGAAGGGATATTTTTTATGAGCACCGGCGGTGATTTGTTCTCCAAATGTTACAAGTTCGAAGATGCCAAGAAGCTTCAGGCGATGGGGCTCTATCCCTACTTCAGACCGATCACAGCATCCACCGGCAACAACGTCGTTACCGCGGGCAAGCGCCAGGTCATGATCGGTTCAAACAATTACTTGGGACTCACCCATGATCGCAGAGTGATGGAAGCCGCCCAGGACGCGATCGACAAATACGGCACCGGCTGCACCGGATCCCGCTTTTTGAACGGGAACCTGGACTTGCACGAACAGCTCGAAGCCCGTCTCGCCGCATTTGTCGGAAAAGAAGCGGCACTCTGTTTCTCCACCGGTTTCTTTGTGAATCAGGGAACGCTCGGTGCGCTCGTCGGTCGGGCTGATGTCATTTACAGTGACCGTGAGAATCATGCATCCATCGTCGAGGGAACCCGCGTGGCTCTCGGAGACACGATTCGCTTCAAACACAATGATCTCGAAGACCTCGAGCGCGTATTGAAAAACACCCGCGAAAAATACGATGGCGCTCTCATCATCGCCGACGGTGTGTTCTCGATGTCCGGTGACATCCTGAACCTTCCCGGCATGATCGATCTCGGCAAGAAATACAATTGCAAAATCTACGTGGACGACGCCCATTCCCTCGGAGTCCTCGGACCTCGCGGTGAAGGAACCGGACACCACTTCGGAAATCACCAGGACATCGATCTCGTCATGGGGACCTTTTCGAAATCATTCGCATCGATCGGCGGATTCATCGCCGGCACCAGCGATGTGGTCCACTACATCAAGCACAAGGCGCGCCCGTTCATGTTTTCTGCCGCCATGTCTCCGGCCTCGACCGCCACGGTGTTGAAGTGTCTGGACATCATGGAGACCGAACCCGAGCACCTGCGCAGTCTCACCGACAATGCGGCTTACATGAGCAAAAACCTGAGATCCATGGGCTTCAACACGCTCAACAGCCGCACTCCGATCATTCCGCTTTTGATCGGAGACGACGCCACGGCGTTCGCCATGACCCAGAAGCTCTGTGAGGAAGGCGTTTTTGTGACCCCCGTGGTCCGTCCTGCGGTGCCAGAAGGATGCTCACTCATCCGGACCAGCTACATGGCGTCGCACACCAAGGAAGATTTGGATTACGCCCTCGAACATCTGGAAAAGATCGGACGTGAGTTCGGCGTTCTCGGAAGCGCCGAAACCACCGAGCGCCTCAACCGAATCGCTCTTGAGAACTTCGGAGCTCACTCCATTCAATGATCATTCTCGGGGTGGATCCCGGATCACGCCTCCTCGGGTACGGATTGATCGAGAAATCGGGTAACTCCGTCCGCGTGGTTGATCACGGCACTCTCAGGTTGTTTCACAAAGAGTACCGTGATGTTCCGGTGGATGAGACCACTCCGTCTCGTCTCAAAGAAATCCATACCGGTCTCTCAGAATTGATTCTGAAGTATCGGCCCACAGTCATGGCGGTGGAGAGGGTTTTCTTTTCAAAGAATGCCGTTTCAGCTCTGAAGCTTGGTCAAGCAAGGGGTGTGGTCCTACTCACCGGGGCTCTCCATGATCTCGAGATCCACGAATATGCTGCCACTGAAGTGAAGAGTCGCATCACCGGGCACGGGCGCGCAGATAAAGAGCAGGTGGCAAAGATGCTCCGTATCCTACTGGGTGGTCAGGAGTTCGAGTCTGCGGACGCATCAGATGCGTTGGCGATCGCATTGGCGCATGCGTTGGTCGGTCAGGCCAAGTCCGGGGGAAGATCGAAGAATTCGCTCAAATCCCTCGCAGAATCCGCACTCCAGCGGGGCCCGGCACTCAAGCGTTGAAAAGACCGCCGATTCAAGACATGATGAACGCATGTTGGCTTATCTGAACGGCGTCGTCAAAGAACGACAAAACGGTGAGATGATTCTCGTGACGGGAAGTGAGTCACAGGGGCAGGTCGGGTACCTGGTCAAAACCCCCGATCACCCCCGCTACGATGTTCTCATCCCCGGGCAGCGAGCTGAAGTGTATGTCTACACCCACGTCAGAGAAGATGCCTTCGACCTGTACGGGTTCCAGCACCCCGCAGAGAAACACTTCTTCACCACACTGTTGCAGGTATCCGGAGTGGGTCCGAAAATGGCGCTTGCGCTCCTTTCGCATTCGGACGATCTCTCATTGGCCTCGATGATCCTCGAGGAAGACAAGGCCGCACTCACCGGTATTTCCGGGGTCGGCAAGAAAACCGCCGAGCGGATGGTGCTCGAGCTGAAAGATGTGATTGTGAAGAAGATCGAGGCCGGAACCCTTCGGCGTTCAGCAGCCGGAGCCGCACCGGCTCGGACGGGCACCGCTACGGTTGCTTCTGGATCCGGTGATCGGACCAACCCTGTCTTCATCGATGCCTATCTGGCCCTTCAAGGACTTGGCTATAAGGAAGTCCAGGCCAAGCAAATGGTCGAGCATGCCTTTTCTTTGTTGGGCCGACCTGAGCGGGTGGAAGATGTTCTCAAAGTCGCGCTCAAGGGGGGGCTCGGGTCATGAGCGATCGTGATGTCGATCCCGCCATCCGTTCAGAGGGTGGAGAGCTCCAGATCGAGCAGTCCCTTCGACCCCAGGTGCTCGAGGAATACATCGGGCAGGATTCGGTTAGGGAAAAAATCTCATTGTTCATCGAGGCGGCGAGACAGCGCGGGGACGCACTCGATCATGTGTTGCTTGCTGGTCCGCCGGGTCTCGGTAAGACGACCCTGGCCCAGATTGTCGCCCGTGAAATGGGAACCCAGATTCACATCGCGACCGGTCCCACGATTGAAAAAAAGGGAGATCTCGCAGCGGTTCTGACCAATCTGGCGCCAGGCGATGTTCTGTTCATCGACGAGATCCACCGCCTGCAAAAATCCATAGAAGAAGTGCTGTACGGGGCGATGGAAGACTACAAGCTCGATTTGATTGTCGGACAGGGTCCGAGCGCCCGAACCATCCGGATCGACCTTCCCCGTTTCACCTTGGTGGGTGCGACGACTCGAACGGGATTGCTCTCCAGTCCTCTGCGTGGGCGTTTCGGCGTGGAGCTCCGCTTGGATTTCTATGCGGCGGGTGAGCTAGCAAGAATCGTTTCCCGATCCGCCCGATTGCTGAATGTCAGCATTGAAGAGGCCGGAGCCTTCGAGATTGCCAGAAGGGCTCGTGGAACTCCTCGGATTGCCAATCGCCTGGTCAGGCGGGTCCGGGATTTTGCGCAAGTGAAGTTCAAGTCGGTCACCGGTTTCAGCATCGACAAGAAAACTGCGAGCGAGGCTTTGAGTCTGTTCGAGATCGACGAACTGGGTCTCGACTCCATGGACCGCAAGCTCCTCACCGCCATGATTGAAAAATTCGACGGGGGACCGGTGGGAATCGAGACTCTGTCGAGTGTCCTGTCTGAAGAGCGAGACACCATCGAGGACGTGTACGAGCCGTATCTGGTCCAGCAAGGGTTCATCCAAAGGACTCCGCGCGGCCGGGTGGCCACGCCCCAGGCGTTCACCCACCTCGGGTTTCCACCGAAGACACTGTTCTAATGAAAAAACCCGGTGAAGATCCTCCACCGGGTTTGAAATATTCTTCGCAGATTTGAACTCAGGCTGCGTACTGGTCTTCTTCTCCCGCATGCCAGAGTTGATAAAGGGTCTCATTCTTGGCATTTCTGAACCAACGCGAGGCGTGCTCCGGTGGTTCGGTGCCGAGGCACTGGGTCGCAAATGCATGAACCGTGGTGGTTCCTTCGGGAGTTTTGATTTTGAATTCACCGTTGGGCTGCTTCTGAACGACGGCCGACATGGCCGGATTGCTCACGAAAAAAATGGTTTCGCCGTCTTTCAGGTAACCATCGTGAACCAGTTTCGTCAGATCGAATTTGCCCTTTTTCTTGCTCATTTCTTATTCTCCTTGGGAGGTTGTGATGCAATGTCTATCCTTCTGATCGGCGTTTCGGTGACTCGACTTGAGTGGCCGACTTGGCGGAATTTTTTTGACACTCGCCCGAAGGCGAGCCCATTCAGATCTGAGCCGAGAATGACGAAACGGGATGAAGATGAAGCCTCTAATTTTTTTGCCGGTGATCTTGTTGATGGCCTCTTGCTCCACCCGCCTACTCAGTCGCAGCCCTTCTGCTTCGGAAACACCTGTTTCGACTGTGGAGCAACTGAAAGAACGATTGGCCCATGCAAAGGAGTCCGAAGTTATTCTGGTTGGAGAGGGCGTCCGTTTGGACCTGAGTGCGGAAGCGACACTCCAAGTGACGGTGCCGGTGATCCTTAAAGGGGTCAAGGGCCCGGGGGGCTCGACGCCCACCTTGGTGCATCTCGGTCGACCCTTGCCGATGTTGAGGGTCGAAGCACCTGATGTGCGGATTGAGGACTTGAGGTTCGAGGGAATCGAGAAAGATTCCAAAAAAGAGGAAATCATTGAACTCAATCGCAGGGGAATCAAGGGGGTCTATCAGTTCCCGGTCACCCGAGGGATTGAAATCGTTTCGCGGGGTGTGGTCCTTTCGGGTTGTGAGTTGAGTGGCTTTTCGCATGCGGCTGTTTTTTTGAGCGGAGACTCATCGGCATACATCGAAAAAAGTTATTTTCATCACAATCAACGCTGGGGTCTGGGATATGGAGTCGCACTCCATGAGCGGGCACAGGCGCGCATCACCGGGAATCGTTTCAATTGGAATCGCCACTCGATTGCGGCGAGTGGTCTGCCGGGACAAGTTTACGAGGCGGATCTGAATTGGTTCGGCCCGGATCACAGCGCTACCCCACTCGACATGCATGGGGGCAAAGACCGGAGCGATGGAACCGAAATTGCGGGACGTCGGGTGCACATCCATCACAATCGAATCCTTTCAACGACCGTGCCCGCGTTCATTCATCGTGGGATTCCGCAAGAGGAGGTCAGGATCGAACACAATCAGCTTGCCCACTCGAGCGAAAAAGCAGCGGTCGGTTATTACAACGGGGTGACGAGAAAGGCGATCAACGGGAAGTTTGTGTTCGAGGGGAACGAGTTTGGAAGAGATTGAAAATGGTCGAGCTAGCGGGATTTGAACCCACGACCTCTTGCACCCCAAGCAAGCGCGCTAGCCAGGCTGCGCCATAGCTCGAACCAAGGCGGACAATCAGGGGTGAGCTCTTGATTAAAAAGAGCCCTGCAACGGCCGGAAACCCCGGAAAAGGGCGCTGACCGCGGCCAAAGAAGCATCCATCGGGGTGGGGATTTCGTCAAGGGTTTTGACCTCGTAGTTGTCCGTGCTCGAGAAGATCGAGTGGACCAACTCGGCGTGAAGCTCGTGGCCGGCCTTGTGCAGCGTGACATTCCCGACGATGGGAATCGGTGCCAACGCGAAATCTCCGATGGCATCCAAAACTTTGTGGCGGACAAATTCGTCCGAATAGCGAAGACCCCCGGGGTTCACCACGGAGGACTCATCCAACACAATGGCGTTCTCGTAGGATCCACCTTGGATCAAGCCCTTGGCCTGAAGAGCGGAAACATCTTTCAGGAAGCCGAAGGTGCGGGCGCGAGCAATCTCACGATGATCACTGCGTCCTACGGTGAAGGAAAGCTCTTGGGTGCGGATCACGGGATGGTTCCATTCGATTCGCGCGTGAATAGAGAGTTCGTTCGCGGGCTCGATCAAGGCGATCTTGTCGCCCTTTCTCACTTCGATCCTTTTTTTCAGAACGGCGACCTTTTTAGCGACGGACTGATCAAAGAAGCCCGCGGCCTGAATGGCGTCGCAGAACGGGCCTGCTGAGCCATCCATGATCGGAACTTCCGGGCCGTCCACTTCAACCAAGGCATTGTCGACGCCCATGAGGCGGAAGGCTGAAAGGAGATGTTCCACGGTCGAAATCTGGGCCTCGCCCCGGCCCAGGGTGGTGGCCAAAACGGTTTGAGTCACAAACTCAAACGATGCAGGAATGGCAACGGGTTGGGAAAGGTCTTTCCGGACAAACAAGATTCCGGTGTTCGGAAGTGCGGGCTTGAGAGTCAGGCTCGCGGCCTTCCCGGAGTGAAGCCCAACGCCCTCGATTCGGATTTCTCTCCGGATCGTCACTTGGTGGGGCGTTTTGTGTTCGATATGGGTTTTGCTCATGGACAATTTGACTCTCGACACAGAAGGAAGCAATACGTGTGCCATGCGCCATGCGTCAACACATTAAAAAAACCCATTCCTTTCAGGTGGTTGTATTGCCATAGGTGTTGGAATTTTGACGTCAACTGGCTAGAGTGTTGTACAGTACACACTGGGGTGTGCACAAAAGTGTACACTGGAAACGTTGAGGGTCCCATGCAGCAAGTCCGGGTCATTTGGAGGGATTCCTCTTTGGTGGTGATTGAGAAGCCAGCCGGGGTCCCGGTCCATCCGCCAGAAACTCCCGACGAGGGCAGGGCGGGCGTCGACCTCATCAGGATTCTTCGCGCGCAACTCGGGGTTCGGGGATATCCCGTCCATCGACTGGATCAGGCCACGTCCGGAGTGATGCTCTGGGCGCTGGATTCAGCAACTGCCGGTAAAATCCAAGCACAGTTCCAGGCGGGCAAAATTCACAAAACCTATTTGGCCATGGTTCGAGGGTGGTTGAAGGGGGCGGGCCTGGTGGATTCCCCTTTGGCTTCTGAACATGACCCATCGGTTCTGAAGCCTGCCTTCACCAGGTACGAGGGCTTGCATCATTTCGAGTTGCCTGTGCCCGATCGGCAGCACGCCACGTCTCGGTATTCTTTGGTCAGGGCCGAGCCGCTCACAGGCCGATGGCACCAAATTCGACGGCATCTGAAGAGGCTTTCTCATCCGCTGATCGGTGATTCGGTTCACGGCGATGGATCACACAACAGACTCTGGAGGGCTCAGACCGGCGATCATCGACTCTATCTCCTGGCTTGGCGACTCGGCCTTCATCATCCTCATTCGGGGGAGTGGATGGAGTTTCAGGCTCGATATTCGGGAGTGTGGCATCGGGTGTTTGATCGAGCCGGATACTGTCCCACAAAATAAACCGAGTTCGTTGAGTCAGGTTTGATTTGGACGCACCCGAAGCATCATGCGATAATTCCGCATAGGGGAAGACGTGATTCATGCTTAAGGGGTTGAAAAAGGCGGCGTTGAGGCTGGTGACGGTAGTTGCCCTGATGGGGGCATTTCCGGTAGCTGCTTGGGGCGTGGCGCGCGAATGTGGCCTCGGTATCTCGGTTGGCCAGAGCTGTAACGTGTACTACCAATATTACACGTCCGTGATGGGCGTCTGCCAAGCCGACGACACCTGTAAGCCGGCAAACATCGGAACAAAATTTGCCACGTGTAACGACAAGTGTCTTTGGCATCGGTCCGCTTACACGACCGAGTTACCGAGTGGCGAGACTTGTACGGGTGGGACTTGCGATTGCGGAACCATTTCATTTGGTGGCTATGCGGGAGCCACTTGTGTCCCGACCGCTACGGCAGGATCCTGCGGAACGGGTAGTGGGATTCTTGGTCAGCGATGTGACGACAATTTCGGTTGCATCACCACGACGAGTCCGGCTTTTGATGCTCTAGGGTGTGGTCCCGGAATGAAATGTACTTGTAATCCCAAGCAAGCCACCAATGGGTTTGGGCAATGGAATCCGACCTGCCAGCTCGATGCTTCTTGCAGTACCCCCGCGCCCACCCCTACGCCGTCCGGGTCTGGCGGAGTGAGCTTCAGTCCCAACTCTTTTGATTTTGGAACGATCACGCTCGGGCAAGCCTCCACCAAAAAGACGGTGACCATTTCAAATACTTCTGTCACGAGTTATGTCGGCTGCGTTTTATACAGCACTCGCCCCGATGTGTTCGTGATTTCAGGAGCCACCAACTGCAATTCATTGCCGGCGGGTGGATCTTGCAACTTTAGCGTCACTGCATCACCAGGCAGCACTTCGGCCGAAACAGGTCAATTGAGTCTTTGCTGTGGAAGCGGTGGTAATTCGTGTCCGTTGATGGCAAAAATCGGGGCACCGAAATCTGCGCCAACCCAAGTGGCCGAGACCCTTTACAGTGGGGGAAGGGCTACGCTCAAGTGGCTTGAAAGTGCCCTTTTCCAGTCGGCTGGAGCTTGCACTGTGCCCACTTGTCCTGCCACGAATCACTGCGATTGCGTGGGTTCCGGTTGGGCGACTTGTGGCTTCGCCAGCCAGCAAGCCTGTTACTGCGCGGTGGGGTACAACCCTGCGGTGAACTGTGGACCGGCCTCGATTCCTTCTGGTCCAACAGGCACCTTCACTAGCGGAACTTTCAGGGTGACCGGGGCCTCTTCGGGTGCGGCAGTCTGCTTTGCGGGTTACAATTGCGGTCCCTGTCCACTGGGCGATGTCTGTACCTATGATGCGGTTGGGAATTGCTGCATTAATCAGACCAAACAGGTGTGCTTGGTGTCTTGGAGCACCTGCACGGCCCCGGTGACACCCACACCAGCCCCCGTTGGAACTCCGGCAACCAATTGCTTTGCATCGGGGGGGGTGGGGCGGAAGTGCGGTACCGACGCCGACTGTTGTTCGGGATTGAAGTGTATGGTTGCGGGCCATCAGCCCGTGAGTCAGCATCCTGGCTGCACGGATGGGGATGGGGGCTGTACGAACGGCGTGAATTACTACATGAATTTTGCGACCAATTTTGACTGGATGGAGGCGGACCTTCCGCGGTCACAGGATCCGATCGGTGCGTCGAATGGACCTCGTCTCTGGACCTCGGGACCTCTCAAAATGTGCGTGAATCCGACTGGCGGCAAGTACCCTGTTCCGGCACCTTATGTGACTCCGGCTCAGTTGATGCCTAAGGGCTCGGGGCACGATCCAGCCGCCATGGTTTGGGACAACAGCTTCGGATTCAAGTGTAAGCTCACCTCGGGTGACCCCAACCGGAATCCGGATTCGAAAATCTGTGCGTGTAAATCTGGACCCCCGAAATATGTGCCGGCGTTGATTCTGCCGAGTGAGTTTTCCTCGATCGCCTCGGTGAGTCCGATGCGACAAAAGCGTGAAGTCCTTTGGTCGTTGGTTCAGCGAGCCTTGCAGAAGTCTCCTGAGCTTCGCCAGGAATTGAAATCAACGCGACTGGTACCAGAAGCACGTGCTCAAAAGACGGGGAGCTGCCCAGTGAACACCTGTGCCTCGGTGACCTGTCCCTCTGGTGGAAGCAAGCTCTATTTCGGATACAGCCAGGACTTGATGCAATTCATCACCTATGCGGCCAGCAGAGGGGGCACCTTCCCTGCTTCATCCTCAACTTGCACCGCGCCTTGGAATGGCAGCACCACCAACTATCAAAACCCCTACGTGATCTGTTCTAACGTGAATCCGTCAACGGCTCCGGCTTATTTCGGTGCCTGCAGTGAGAACAGCAGCCTGGGTACTCAGTTTTATGCAGGCCTTCAGCCGGCGAGCTGGGCCTGCGGAATGGATCTTTCCATTGCTTGTCCGGCATCCGCCACTCCGACTCCGAATTCGACGCCTACCAAGGGATCACCGAAGGTTTGTCAGCATGGTGATATTTGTGGCAATGCCTCATTGACCGGAGTGTGGGATGGTCCAAACAACACTTGCTGCGGAGGCGTCGCTCCTTTTCAGGTTTGTATTGCGCCCCCCATTACTTGCTATTCGAGCACGACTCCGACCCCCACTCCTACGCCGAGCGGTTCAACGGCGACTCCGACTCCGATCGCCGGGACTCCGGTTGACCTCTATGCCGCTCCGGAAGAAGGCTTCAACCTTTACGGTACCTCCGCGCAAAATTGGGGCTTCGATTCCACGGGTCCTGTCGCTGAATCCCCCCTCGTCAAGAACGGCACCTTGATGGTGGCCTGTGTGAAAGCCTGTCCGTCAGGGGTGTCCAGGAAGACTTCTTCAACTGGAAGTCGTCTCCTTTGCGATTGTTTTGCGGCTGATCCCACCAAGCCGCACTATGACGCCACGAACAATCTCTGCCTGGCATCGCCGTACGATGGTGCGCAGATGGATTCGAATAACACTTGGGTCTGCCCGCCTGGATACGATTGGGTGCCGAACAATACGGATCCTGCGCGCAAGTGCCGTCCGAAGCTTCCTTCGAACGAGTTCACGCGAAATGCTGACGGCTATCCCGTCTGTACGGCGGGGTCTGCTTCGGGATCTGTTTTGACTTCGAGGATCGCAGTTCAGTACGGAGCGAGCTCGATGAGTGCAGGAAGTTACTCGGGGAGCGAGTTGCCGCTCTATGTCGGTCCTGCATATTGGACGAGCGCATCCATGCAGGGAATTGTGGAATACAGGCACGCCAAACAGATGGGAAGCGCCCCGAACCTGTACCCTTTCTACCTCTACTCAGATCAGACCCACTGTTATTGTGCCAATGCGGCATTGAAGTCTCCGCCCTTGGCTCTAGTTGCGAATCCCAACGCAAGAGTTTCGGGGCTTTCTCCGGACACTTACGATGTCATCACCAAGCAAACCGGCGGATTCCCGGATTCGAATTATGGGATGGTCGCCGTCCACAAAAACTCCTCCCAGGATGGTCGCCTGGGGGCTGAGTTTGCCGCTTCGAACTCGGTGTGTGCCTGTCCGAACGTGAACGAAGTGCCGACCGCAGTGAGTGCGACCGAGCCGCGTCTCGGTGTGGTGTGTGCCCCTCCAGGGGCCCTGAAGACCGATCCGAATCGGGCCTTCACCCTGTTTGATCCGGTCAAGGATGCGACCTTTGTGATCAATCCGTCGACCGAACCCAGGGACTCAGCGAATAACATCCAGAAGGAGATCAGTCTACCGGCTAGCGTGGCCGCACCGAACAGTATGGTGAAGTATGCCAGGAGAATCCACAAGTGTCAGATCGGGTATGTGCTCGACAAGGCCAACTCCAGGTGCGTCTGGGATCCTTCTGCGCATCAGTGTGATTCAACGTCTCCATTGCCCGCAAGAACCCGAGAGAATCAGGCCTTCCCCTCTTGGTCACAAATTGTGAACAAGCGGGTTGCTTGCTGTACCAACGACATGGATGCGAACACCATCTCCTCGTCGGTCAAATTCGACTGCGTGGACAATACCGCTCAGGCCAAGACCGCGACCTTCAATGAACTTTGGGCGGCGGACCCTTCGACACTCGGAGGTCAGTTGAACGCGGTGGTGTTGTCGACCGGGAATTACCAGCCTTTGACCGGCTGGTATACTCATGATGGGCGTCGTTGCATGGAGTTCAGTGAGTTCAGTGCCAATCAAATTATTCCAGGAACGGTGGCTCCTTTCAGCACCGCAGGTCAAAAAGAGGTTGCGACCGCACCATGGTTGGCTACCGGTGCTCCGATCCCGATGCCCTCTGGCCCGGCATTCGATGATATCGTTTCGAGACTCGGAGTTAGGGCCAGGGCACCGAACCCAGCCGCAGGCACTGCGCTTGAGCTGAACCATGCCAGAAGATGTCCGCTATTGGTTCGTGCGGCATTGATCACCCGTTGCCCGAGCACTCCGACCAACGGAACCAATGCACCCCGTTTCACCGTGAAAGACGCGAACAACATTACCCGCTGTCCGTCGGCAGACGTGGCTCAGGTGCAAGTCCGGGTAGAGCAGGTGTTCCGGATCGTGGGCGAACCCCAAATGGCTCCGGTCGACACCGTCTTGGACCAGAAATCGGCCAGCACACTCAATGTCGGAGACATCATCCGGACCAAGAACGGTGGGAAGTGTTTGCCTGGCATGATGTCGAGCGGAAGTCTTTGCAAATACTGAACGGACGCACTCAAAGGATCTGGAACAAAGAAACACCGTCACGGATCGGGAGCAAGAGACTCTCTACGCGACTGTCCGTTCTCCTGGCTTCATTGAAGGCGTGAATCGCCTTGGCGGCCTTGTCTTGTGGGTTCAGAACATCGCCCGACCAGAGCGTATTGTCGACAATGATCAATCCGCCTTTTTTGACCAATTTCATCGAGGCCCGGAAGTAGTCTTCGTAGGAGGACTTGTCTGCGTCGATGAAGGCCAGGTCAAAGAGGGGGCGCTTGCCGGAATCGACTTCGTCGATCAGCATCGAAACGCTGGCATGGGCATCCTGGACCAGGCTCTCAACTTTGTTTTCCCATCCGTGACTGGACCAGAACTTGCGGGCCACCGATACCGCTTTTTCGTCAATATCGAGGGTGGTCAGCTTGCCGTGATCTGGAAGTGCCTTCAAGAAATGAAGAGAACTGCAGCCGGTGAAGGTTCCGAATTCCAGGATCCGAGTCGCACCAGAAAGGCGGGTGAGCAGTGAAAGGAGTCTGCCCTCGATTGTGCCCACTTGCATGTGAGCAACTTTCGGTGCGAAGGCACGAGTCTCTTCTTCGAGCTCCCTGAACAGCGGATCGCTCAAGCTGCTATGTTCATCGCAATACTTCTCAATTCCCTCTCTGAAGATCATTTCTCGGTCTCCCTGTGGATTTGCGCACCCAAAGCGCTGAGTTTCAGTTCGAGTTTTTCGTAGCCCCGGTCCAGGTGGTAGATTCTGCGGATCAAGGTCTCGCCGGCAGCCACCACTCCCGCGATCACCAGAGAGGCGCTCGCCCGCAGGTCCGTCGCCATGACGGTTGCACCACTCAGTCGGGTAGGCCCCTCCACCAGCGCTTCGTTGCCCTGGATCCGGATGCGCGCCCCCAAGCGGGCGAGTTCAGGCACGTGCATGAATCGATTTTCAAAAATGGTCTCCTCGATCTTGGAGTTTCCTTCTGCCTGAGTCATCAGTGCCATAAACTGTGCCTGCATATCAGTCGGGAATCCTGGAAACGGCGCGGTCTTGATGTGAGCCGGCAGGAGCACCCCCGTGGACTCTGCCTCGACCCAATCCGTTCCAGAGGAAATCTTGGCCCCCATGGAGCCGAGGACCTCAAGGGCCGAGCCCAGGTAGTGCGGGGCGATTCCGGTGACCCGCACTTTCCCTTTGCTGATCAATCCTGCGCACAAAAAAGTAGCGGCTTCTACCCTGTCCGGGGCGATGGCGTGATTCATTCCACCCAGAGACGGAACGCCTTCGATGCGGATGATCGGCGTTCCTTCGCCGGTGATTCTGGCGCCCATGGAGCGGAGGGCTTCAGCCAGATCGATGATTTCGGGCTCACAAGCAGCATTTTGAATTTCAGAAAAGCCGGAAGCAAGGGCGGCCGCCATGAGCGCGTTTTCTGTGGCTCCGACACTCGGGAAGGGGAGTGCCATCGTCGCACCACGAAGTCCATCGGGTGCGCGGCCGTGAATGTAGCCACCTTCAATATCAAAGATGGCACCGAGCTTTTCCAGGGCGCTCAAGTGGAAGTCGACCGGTCTTGCGCCAATCGCACAGCCTCCAGGAAGACTCACTCTCGCTTCACCCTTGCGGGCGAGCAAGGGACCGAGCACCAGAACGGATGCTCGCATGGTCCGGACGAGATCATACGGAGCTTCGATGGAGCTCAATTGCTTCGCGTGAAGTTCGACACGGTCTCCGTCGCGGGTGACGGAGATGCCGAGGGTTTCGAGGACCTTCAGCGTGGTCTTGATGTCGGCAAGGTCGGGAACATTCCTGAGTTGAGAGGGTTGGTCGCTCAGGATCCCGGCAAAAAGAATGGGAAGGGCCGCATTTTTGGCGCCACTGACCGGCACAGACCCTTCGAGCCTGGTTCCGCCGCGGATTCTCAAGATCTCCATAAATCAGAACTCTGCCCGAAGCACTCTGGGTCGTCCAGTCAGATCTGGAATCAGGGATACCCGCTTCGCCCCTGACTTCTGGAACTCCGCTTCCAGCAGGTCGGCGCGTTCGTGGGGGATTTCGAAAAAGGCCGCGCCGCCGGGTGCCATGAGTTTCTTTGCGCGCAAAATGAAGTCCGTATAAAAAAAACCGGGATCGTTGTTCCAGGGAAAGAGTGCCGAACCGGGTTCATGGAGCAAGACTCCGGCATCGATTTCATCATCTCTTGAGACATAGGGAGGATTCGAGACCAGAAGCTCGAACGGCCCCAGGGGCTCGAAAGGATTGAAGCCTTGATCCGGGGTCACTGGCAGGATCCGGAGGCGCTCGATCCAGCGTGGACCACACCATCGACTCAGGTTCGACTCGGCCAATCGGATTGCTTCAGAAGAGATTTCAGTTGCAACTCCCGATGCTCCGGGAAACCGTACCAGCAACTCACATGAGATCACTCCGGTGCCGAGGCCAAGCTCTGCGAAGCGGGGGCCTGTGGTTTGTTTGCGTTGCTGGATCCATTCCTCGCAGGAGGCCACCAGAATCTCAGTTTCGGGGCGTGGAATCAGCGTGGATCCATTCACCCGATAGTCCCGATCCATGAAGGTTTGGTAGCCGAAAAGGTGTTGGAGGGGGATGCCTCGGGCGCGCGATCGGGCCAAACTGATTGCAAGTTCCCGTTCCGATGGGGTCGGCACCGGGTCCGAAAGGTAGAGCTTGCCGAAGCTGTCGAGATCCGGACGGGATTGTGACAGCACATGCAGTAAGATCCGATCCGTTTCGGCCTCGGGGCTCGCCACGTTCTCCATTCCTGCCTTGAGCGTGCCGAGGATCTCTGATTTAAGTTCCCGCATATCCGGCCTGTTTCAGGGCCTCTGCCTGATAATGAGTCTGGAGGGCGTCCAGGAGTTCTTGAATATGGCCCTCCATCACATCCGGGAGTTGATGAATGGTGAAACCAATGCGGTGATCGGTGAGCCGGCCTTGCGGAAAATTATAGGTGCGGATGCGCTCAGATCGATCTCCGGTTCCCACCATGGCACGCCTGGAGTCTGCGTGCTCTTTGGCGGCTTTTTCTTGCTCAGCCTCGAGGATTCTCGAGCGGAGGATCTTCATCGCCTTTTCCTTGTTCTTGAGCTGTGAACGTTCGTCCTGACAGGCGACGACCACGCCGCTCGGAAGGTGAGTGATCCGAACGGCCGAATCGGTGGTGTTCACGGATTGCCCACCGGCACCACTCGAGCGGAACACGTCGATCCTGAGGTCGGCCGGATTGATCTGGACGTCGATTTCTTCAGCCTCGGGTAGGACCGCCACAGTCACAGTCGATGTGTGGACGCGGCCCTGCGCTTCAGTTTCTGGAACACGCTGGACCCGATGCACTCCTGCTTCGAACTTGAGCCGGGAATAGACCTTGGTGCCCTCGATCATGAGGATGACTTCTTTGAGTCCACCCTTTTCGGCCTGGCTGACGGACATCACTTCGGTCCGCCATCCCTGGCGCTCTGAGTATTTTTGATAGAGTCGATACAGCTCGCCTGCGAACAAGGCGGCCTCTTCTCCCCCGGCACCGGCGCGAACCTCGAGGAAAACGTTTTTGAGGTCGTTCGGATCCTGTGGCAGGAGCAGGACCTGGAGCCTCTTGGCGCTCGAATCCAGCTCCGGCTCGAGGATTTTCAGTTCTTCCTTGGCCATGGCCGTGAATTCGGGATCCCCCTCGATCAAAAGTTCCTTGTTCGATTGAATTTCCGACTTCGTTTTCCGGTAGTGGCGGTATTCGGCGACCACCTCGAGTAGTGAAGCATGCTCCTTCGACAAGCGACGGAACTCATCCGGGCGGTTTGCCAGCTCCGGATCCCCGAGCTTGTGTTCAATCTCCAGGAAACGCGCCTCGACGGCCTCGAGTTTGTCAAACATCAGCTACTCATCGATTTGATGAACTCTTCGTTCGACTTGGTGTGAGCGACCTTGTCGAGCAAGAACTCCATGGCATCCACCGTGTTCATCGGGTGCAGCACCTTGCGGAGGATCCAGATCCGGTTGATCACTTCTTTCGGGAGCAGGAGGTCTTCTTTCCGGGTGGCCGATTTGTTGATGTCCAGACACGGGAAGATCCGCTTTTCCATGAGTTTACGGTCGAGAACGATCTCGGAGTTGCCTGTTCCCTTGAACTCCTCGAAAATCACCTCGTCCATTCTTGATCCGGTGTCCACCAGAGCGGTGGCGATGATGGTGAGAGAGCCGCCCTCTTCGATGTTTCGTGCGGCACCGAAAAAGCGCTTCGGCTTGTGGAGTGCGTTCGAGTCCACGCCACCCGAAAGGATTTTCCCCGAGGGCGGAACCACGGCGTTGTAGGCCCGTGCCAGACGGGTGATGGAATCGAGCAAAATCACGACATCGTACTTGTTTTCGACGAGGCGCTTGGCCTTCTCGATCACCATCTCGGCGACCTGTACGTGGCGGGACGCTTGTTCGTCGAAGGTCGAGGAAATGACCTCACCCTTGACCGAGCGTTGCATGTCGGTCACTTCTTCGGGCCGTTCATCGATCAGGAGGACGATCAGCTTCACTTCCGGGTGATTGGAGGTGATGGCGTTTGCGATGTCCTGCATGAGTACCGTCTTGCCGGCACGGGGAGGGGCCACGATCAGGCAGCGCTGACCCTTTCCGAGTGGAACCATGAGGTCGATGATCCGGGTGCTGTGATTCGTGGGTTGATACTCAAGATTCAGACGCTGCTTGGGGTACAGGGGGGTCAGGTTGTCAAACAGGACACGCTCGGTGTTGAGTTCCGAGGCCTGGAAGTTCACTTGCTCGACCTTCAGGAGTGCGAAGTAGCGCTCGCCCTCTTTGGGGGAGCGGACTGACCCGCTCACGGTATCACCTGTGCGAAGACCGAAGCGGCGGATTTGGGACGGGGAAACGTACACGTCATCCGGTCCTGGGAGGTAGTTGTATTCCGGCGCACGCAAGAATCCGAATCCGTCAGGCAGACATTCGAGAACGCCGTCTGCATAGATGTGTTCGTTTCGTTCGGCCATTTTTTGCAGGATGATGAAAATGAGGTCCTGCTTGCGGAGGCTTCCCGCATTTTCAATACCTACGCTGTGGGCAAGGTCGATGAGTTCCTGGGCTTTCTTGTTCTTGAGTTCCTTCAGATGCATCGGCTTCTGACTCAGATCGACCCCGGAGGATTCATCCTGCTCGATGCCCGGGTTCGAGACCGCCTCAAGGCCGGGGTCCTGATTGCCTGCCGGAGCTTCGGTTGGTTCGACCGGAGTGTCGGAAGGGTTTTCGGCGGGGCGCTTTCCAGCGATGATGCGCTTATTTGCAGGCTTCTTCGGAGGGATTGAATTGTTCATAACGCATCTCTTTTTTGGATCTGAAAAATGGACTGTTTGAATGGGGTGGGAAGTGGGACGTCAAAAGATTGAAAGGAACCTTACGGTTGATTGAGAAATAGCAAAGCTTTTTGATCCCGTCCAGTGGGATTTGGATGGTACTCTGGAGTTCGATGAATCGCTTCAAGTGGCTTTGGATACTCATGATTCCACTCGCTTTCGTGGCGGCATACCTCTATGCAGACCGTTTCTGGGAAACGCCGTTGAAGCCCGGGGCAAGAGACCAGAAGGTGATTTTCGATCTGACCCGTGGGATGAGCCCCCAGGGAATCACGGAGTCGCTCGAAAAGGCGGGGGTGATCGACAACGGATTCCTGTTTCTTTGGTCCGGCAAATTGCATCGGGCTTGGGGTGGGGTCAAGTCCGCCGAATATGAACTGAGCCCCTCCCTTTCACCTCGACAGTTGTTCAAGATGCTTCAAAGCGGAGTGGGGATCCAAAAGGCACTCCTGATTCGTGAGGGAGACAATATTTTCCAGGTGGCCGATACCTTTGCGTCAGCGGGCCTCGCTGAAAAAGCGGCGATCCTTGATCGCTTGCGATCCCCCCCGTTCATTTCGGAGTTGGGACTTTTGCCTGAGGCGGGTGCGAGTTTGGAGGGTTACCTTCTCCCCAACACCTATTTCTACGACAAGCGCGAAACGCCCGAGCATCTGATCCGTCGGATGGTCGAAGCTTTCAAGAAAAACTGGACTCCCGAGTTCGATGCACGCGCAAAGGCGCTCGGACTCTCTCGGCGTGAGGTGGTGATTCTGGCGTCAGTGGTGGAAAAAGAAACGGGAGCCGGATTCGAGCGACCCATGATCGCCTCGGTTTTTCACAACCGACTCAAAAAGAAGATGAGGCTTCAAAGCGATCCGACCACCATTTACGGAATCTGGGAGAATTATTCCGGAAACCTCCACCGCTCCGACCTGCTCCAGAAAACCCCGTACAACACTTACGCCATTCCTGCATTGCCGACCGGACCGATCTCGAATCCGAACCCCGAATCCATCAAGGCAGTGCTGTATCCCGCTGAAACCGACTACTTGTACTTCGTCTCGAAGAACGACGGCACCCACATCTTCTCGAAGACCTACGCCGAACATGCGGCGCACGTGCGCGAAACCCAGCTCGATCCGAAGGCGCGGGAGGGAAAGAGCTGGCGTGATCTCGGGAAGTCCGGCAAACCCTGACGTTCAGAGCGGAGTCGAGGTCCTGTCTCGGAAGGCGGCTGCCGCGGCTCTGAGTCGGTCGATTTTCTGAGCAGGCATCTTTTCGAGCAATTTCACCATCATCGAAAGTCTCGGATTCTTCGAAAAGAACGCCCGGTGGCGATCGATGAAACTCCAGTACAGACCGTCCCACTCGTCACACCAAGGGCCTTTGGTGTAGTGACTCATTTTGAGAATGTAATTCGATCCTGAAATGTAAGGCTTGGTGGCGAAGATGCCACCATCACTCATGAGACCCATTCCGTACACGTTGGGACCCATGACCCATTCGTAAGAGTCGAGATACATTTCCATGAACCAGCGATGCGCCTCCTGTGGGTGGATTTCCGACAGGAGCATGAGATTGGAAACGACCATCAGTCGCTCGATGTGATGATTGTATCCGAAGCGGAGTACTTTTTTGATGGCATCGTCAAGCGGGGGAATTCCGGTGTCTCCGGTGTACCAGGCGGGACCGAGCTTCCGATTGTGTTTCCAGAAGTTCGAAGTTTCCTGGACCGGACCGAACTTCTGATCAACGCCCCGGACAAATTCCCTCCAGCCGATGATCTGCCGTAAGAATCCCTCCACAGAGGCGATCGGCGCGTTGGATTTCTTGGCATGAGCTAGAGTGCGCTCCACAACGGTCCGGGGACTCAGGATGCCGAGGTTGAGTAGGGGAGAGAGCAGGGAGTGGTGAAGAAAGTTCCGGGTTGCATCGAGGGCGTCTTCATAAGGCCCGAAATCCTCGAGGCGGACATTCAAGAAGTCCTCGAGCCAAGCAAGTGCTCCGGCGTGATCGTAGGGAAGATAGAGTGATCCGATTTCTCCGGGGTGGTCAGGAAAGTATTCTTCGATCATGGCCCGAACCCGGGGCTCATGAGGTGAGGGAGCTGACTTCGGAAGCGGGGGTTCGCGATAGTCTTTGGGAAGCTTTTTGCGGTTTTCAGTGTCGAAGCTCCACTTGCCTCCTGCGGGGCCGCCGTCACGGTCAATCAGGATGTTGAGACGTTTGCGTTCCTGTTCGTAGAACCGCTTCATGAAGGGTTTACCGTTTTTGTCGAGATGGGCATCGAAGTGCCGGTCTTGGGAGAGAAACGAGGGGCAGGGCAGAATTTCAAGATTGATTTTACGCTCTCTGCAAAAGGCATCGAGTGCTTGCATGAATCCGCGGTCCGGATTGCGCGCCACCCGGAGCCCGGATTTTCCCTGAAGGTGATCCGAAACTCGATCCCAAAAAGAGCGGGTGGCGGACTCGGGGAGCTCGAAGTACCGGACCCGGAATCCCTGTGTGACCAACCGGTCCCGGAAGCTCCTCATGGCGACAAAGGTGTGGAGAAGTCTTTTCCGGTGGTACCGGTACTGGCGTGCGATTCCGAGGTCCTCGATCATCAGCACATCGGCGTCACGGTTGCCGCCCAGTGGCCCGTCTTCGAGCCACTCGGGAAACAGTTGATTGCCAAGAATCAGGGTTAGCTTGTTCACGCCCCCTTAAACTATCACGAGGCCTTGAGTTTTGAAACGTCGCCAGCTTAAACTTTCCAGAATCATGAAATTGCTCACTCTTTTGATCCTTTTGGTGGTCGCGTCGCCAGCGTTTGCTCAAACCCACTTGCTCATCAAGTCCACGAAGCCGGTTCCCGGCGCGCGAATGCTTGCCGGTAGCACCCACTGGCAGGTGTTGGAACTGGAAAACGGAGCCGAAAAGGCGGACCGGATTCTTCAGCTGTTCCAAGATCCGGAAACCGAGTGGGTGGAGGAAGATCATCAAGTCCGTGTCGATCCCGTAATGCCCAACGATGCCCAGGTTTCGAAACAGTGGGCGCTGACCCGGCTCGGAGTCTTTGAGGCGTGGAAATCGATCCCCTCGAATGCGCCGGAAATCCTCGTCGCGGTGATCGACACCGGGGTTGAGGCGACTCATCCGGATCTCCGTGAGGTGATGTACACCAATCGCGGAGAAGTTCCTGGCAACGGTCGTGACGACGACGGTAACGGATTCATCGATGATGTCAGAGGTTGGAACTTCGAGGCGGATGATGCGGACTCTTCGGATGACTTCCATCATGGTACCCATGTGGCCGGAATCATTGGCGCGAAGAGTGACAACCGGATCGGCATCAGCGGGGTTGCCCCGCGCGTCCGGATTCTTCCCGTCCGTTGGATGAAGAAGGGGTTGGGTTGGGGAGAGGACGCCATCGAATCGATTTACTACGCGGTGAAGATGGGTGCCCGGGTGATCAATGCGAGCTGGGGTGGGATCGGATATTCGAAAGCTCTCGAAGAGGCTGTTCGCGAGGCAGAAAAAAAGGGAGTCTTTTTCGTGTCTTCTGCTGGCAACGGCAAGGCCGACAACGATGTGAAGCCGCATCATCCGGCGAATTTGATTCTCTCCAATACGGTCTCGGTCGCCAGCGTGGATGAGAACGATCAGCTCGAAAAATACTCGAATTACGGAAAAACGAAAGTCGACTTCGGAGCTCCCGGCAAGGAGATCCTGAGCACGATGATGTCCGGGAATTACGGAAACCTTTCGGGCACCTCTATGGCGGCAGCGATGGTGAGCGGAAGCGCCGCTTTGATCCTCTCGGCACGCCCGGATCTGAGAGCGCAGGACCTGAAGCGGATCTTTTCTGACACCGTCGTTCCCTCTGCCGCTCTCCAGGCGAAAACTAGGACAGGCGGCCGGATTGACGTCCTTCGAGCCATGCGTGCAGCTGTGAGTCGGAACAGCGTCGAAAAGCATATCGACGCTGATGACACCGACCTCTCCGGGGGGTCGATGTTTCCTGAGCTTTTCCTGGGTGGAGAAGTGATCCGCCCGGATCGGGTGGAAGAGGGCGCTGGACTGAGTGGCCTGGCTCTCCAGATGGTCCGGAAAGTGAAAGGAGTCGATGTTCCGGTTGAGGGGATCTCCTTCCGGGCGCAAACGGTCTCCAGTGGGGCTTCTGCGGTTTATCGTTCGGGTCCGGATGGCTTCATTCGAGCACAAGCCTGTGACCGCGAGTTTTTTACGGTGACGGCCTACCTCGAAAACCCGCGCTTCCGGATTGTTGCAGGGAATTCACCTTACGAACTGGTTCTCAGGGTCCGTTGCGGAATCGAACAAAAACTGATTTTCGATGAAGCCACTCCCGCAGGCCAGGCGATCGGAATCTGGCAAACTGCAGCCAAGGGTGAGCGGAAGCTGGCCGAATCGGTGGGGCTCCAGTTCTGGAAACGCACCATCGACTTTGAATGGCCCGCCAAGGGCGATTATTACAGCATGGACCGGGTCCGGATCACGCGCGGTGACCACTGGGATGTGGTGGGCCACGAAATGGGACATGCGATTTATGATCAGGCCGGAATCGGTGTTTTTGGCGGGGGCCAGCACTACATCGATCAGTGCTATACCGATGCCATGGCGATCTCCGAGGGTTGGGCCTCGTTCTATTCCGCCTGGGTGGCGCTCTCCCTTTCCGACCCCGATGCCCGATTCGAATACATGGTTCCCCGCCGGGCACCGATCCGGATCGAGAACATCCCGGCCGATGTTTGTGGAAAACAAACCAATGAGTGGAGAGCTTCAGGGTTTTTCTGGGACCTGGTCGATCTCCACGAGGACGGCGAGGTTGAAGCGGCCCCCTTTGCCCGACTTTGGTCGGACACACTGGGTGCGCGCGCGTCAAGTGTCGGAAAGATCAAGGCCAGACTCCTCCAGAGGGGGTGGAGTCCGGAGCGCCTCGAGGCCATTTGGAAATTGAATTTCCCGGGTGAGTGAGCTAGCGTTCAAGGTTTGTGAGTTCTTATCTTGTCCTCGCGCGTAAGTACCGACCCAAGCAGTTCTCCGACATTGTCGGTCAGCAGTCGGTCGTGCGCACCCTGGTCAATGCGATTCAGCTGAAGCGGACCCATCAGGCCTATGTTTTTTCCGGATCCCGGGGGATCGGCAAGACTTCCATCGCCCGGATTTTCTCGAAGGCGCTCCGTTGTCCGAATGTGATCGAGCGGGACGGTTTGCTGGTGTCATGCGACGCCTGTTCGGATTGCCATGAAATCGCATCCGGAACGAGTGTGAACGTCCTCGAGATCGACGGTGCTTCGAACAACGGTGTCGAGAACGTCAGGGAGATCCGGGAAAATGCAAAATTCCTGCCTTCGAGCGGCCAATACAAGATTTACATCATCGATGAAGTTCACATGCTTTCGAACCAGGCCTTCAATGCGCTTCTGAAGACGCTCGAAGAGCCGCCCGAGCATGTGGTGTTCATTTTCGCCACCACCGAGTCCCACAAGATTCCTGAGACGATTTTGGGCAGATGCCAGCGCTTCGATTTCAAGCGCGTGACGGTCGCCCAGATTGTCGAAAGAGTGACCCAGGTCTTGAATTCGGAAAAAATCGAGTTCGAACCGGCGGCGTTGAGTCTGATCGCCCGCGCAGCCGAAGGTTCGATGCGGGACGCGCTTTCCATTCTGGATCAGGTGATTTCGTTCTCGGGAATGCGGGTCAGCGCCATCGCGGTGAGAGACAGTATCGGTTTGATCGGAACCGAGTTGGTCCTTTCTTTATTGACCGCCGTACTTGAGCGGAATGCAGTACCGGCGCTCTCGACCCTGCAGACAGCGTTCAACCAAGGGGTCGATCTGAGGGCGCTCCTGAAGGCCCTGATCGAGATGACTCATGCCCTGCTCCTGCTGAAGGCCGGGGTGTCTGAGCCGGAGACGCCGTTCAATTCGGACGAGATCGCGAGTTTGAAGCGCCTGCTCGACCGTCGCGAGCTCGAGGAAATCGAGCTCATTTTCCAGGTTTATCATCATGGTCTCGATCTCCTTTCCCGCGCGCCCCAGCCCAAGCTGGTCTTCGACATGCTCGTGATCAAAACGGCGCTGGCAGAAGCATTGGTCCGGACCGGAGGCGGTGGAGAGGGCAAGGCCACCGAATCTCCCCGCAAGAATCCGGTGACGGAGCCCCGACCAGTCCAACAAGCAGGGCCGGCAACCGTTTCTCCAGCGGCTGTACCCAGCGCGCCGCCACCTACCGCGCCCATCCAGTCTTCAGCACCCACGGGTCTTGGATTCGACTTCAGGGCTTCGCTTTCGACTCCGGCCCCCAAAGTGGAACCTTCGACGGCGGTCCGCTCACCGGTCTTGGCCGGAGGAAAAACCTGGGAGGGTATGATCCAGTTTGCCACCGCGGCCCGCCCGGTACTCGGGATCCTGTTGGAATCTGTGGTGGAGTGGACCTTGCCCAACGGACCTGAAGACAAATTCCGCCTCGGTTTCCGGATGAAGGATCGCACCAAGGCCGATCAATTGCAGCAAAAGGCGATGAAAGACCAGTTCCTCCTGTTGACCGAGAATTATCTCGGCTTCAAGGCCCAGCCTGAGGTCTTCTTTTCCGAGATTCAGTCGGAAAGTCTCGCGGAGAGGGCCGAGCGGGAAGATCGCGAACAGCAAGAGAACACCATGAAGCGCATTCTCTCTCACGAAGTGGTTCAAGAGGCGACGTCCCTGTTCGGCGCCCGGCTGACCCAGGTGGAAGTGGTGAAGAGGAATTCATGAACCCGCTTTCGAGACTGGTCTTCGAACTTTCCAAGTTACCGGGAATCGGCGAGAAAAGCGCAACCCGGCTCGCGTATTTCATTTTGAATCAAGATGGAGCTTATGCTTCGGGCCTGGCCCAGGCGCTCCTCGATGCAAAGACCAAGCTCCGGTACTGCTCCCAGTGTTTCAATTTTTCAGAAGAAGAAAGCTGCGAAATTTGCATCGACACGGCGAGAGACCGCGCGCTGATTTGTGTGGTGGAGCGTCCGAGCGATGTGACACCGCTCGAGAAGACCGGCAGTTACCGGGGTGTGTATCATGTGCTGCACGGTTTGCTTTCGCCGATGGACGGAGTGGGTCCTGAGGATCTCCGCATGAAGGAGCTGTTCAGCAGGCTCAAGCAGGCCGATGTGTCCGAGGTGATTTTTGCACTCAATCCGTCTGTCGAAGGTGAGGCGACGACCCTGTACCTGTCGCGACTGCTGAAGCCCGTTGGAATCAAGGTTTCCCAGGTGGCTTATGGAATCCCGTTCGGAGGCACCATCGAGTTTACCGATCGGCAAACCTTGGGTAAGGCGCTGGAGAACCGAACGGAGATGCAGAAGTGAGCTTCGTCAACCCGGTTTCCAAAGAAGTGAACTGCAAGATCGTTTACGTCGGGACCGGGTTGTCCGGAAAAACAACCAATCTCCAATACATCTACGAGAACACCCGTACCGATCGGGCTGGAAAGCTCGTGAGCCTTAGCACTGAAAACGAGCGGACCCTGTTTTTCGATTTTCTTCCACTCAGCGTCGGAGAGGTCCGGGGTTACAAGACGCGTTTCCACTTGTACACCATTCCCGGACAGACCTTTTATGAAGTCTCGAGAGATTTCATTCTGAAAGGGGTCGACGGCGTGGTCTATGTGATCGACTCGGACCCGGGTCGTCTGGATGCCAATCTCGAGGCATGGGAGCAGTTCCAGCAGGCACTCACCCGGCAGGGTTATGATCTCTCGCGCATTCCCTTGGTGTTCCAATACAACAAGCGCGACCTGCCTGACGCGCTCAGTCTTGAAGATCTCGAGCTCACCTTCAATCCGGCCAAGAAACCGCACTTTGAAGCGGTGGCAAACCGCGGGCAGGGTGTGATGGAGACATTAGAAAACATTAGCCAAATGGTCATGGATGCATTAAGAGGGTTGAGGGCAAATTCCTGAATCATTGATCGGCAACCAGAACCACCCGGGAATTTGAGAATGGGGAAAAAATGCGCAAGACCGAAGTGGCCAAGCGACAGAAAGTGTTTGAAGCCCAGAGGCTTCTGATTCTCGAAGATGCGAACAGGATCCGCGAAAACCTGGTCGCCCGTCCGGAAGACAAAGACGAAGTCGATCAGGCGAACGCCTACATCGAGCAATCCCGGATGATGCAGTGGGGAGAGAAGGCCCGCAAGCAACTCCGGAACATCGAGCGGGTTCTCGAAAAGATCCAGAAGGATGAATACGAACTCTGTGACGGCGTCGACTGCGGCGAGGAAATCGAACCGAAGCGCCTCGCTGCCAACGGACTCACCTTGTTCTGCATCCAGTGCCAGGAGAAGCTCGATCATCAGGATCGCGTCCTCCGCGGCGCTCGCCACATGGTTCACTGAAAACGCAGAACCCCGGCCTTCATCCTTGAGGGCCAGGGTTCTTTTTCACAAGATAAAGCGCTCGAATCCGTTCGAGTGACTGAGGGTCTTCGTCCTGAAGGCCTTTCGTCTCGACACCCTCCGTCCTGGTGGGTGGTTGTGTTCACGTGTCCCTCAAGCGGGACGGCTCGGTTTGGTTGGGGCAGATCAGCGACTCATCCTTAAGTCTGCCCTTGCCCGGAAAGTTATGCGATCCGAAGATGATTCTTCAGGCCGCTGCTCTTGGATCTGCGTCCGTCCGCGGAGCGGGTTTCCCGCATTTCCTCTTGTTCTTTGCAGGTCAGGCACAACGAGGCGGTGGGGCGCACTTCCAGTCTGGAAAACTCGATGTTCTCCTCGCAACATTCACAAACACCGAAGGTTCCGGCCTGGATCTTCTCGAGAGCGGCGTCGATCTTCTTCAGGAGTAGGGCTTCCCGGTTCCTGAGGCGTAGCTTCATGCCCTGTTCGGCTTCGGCGGAGCTGAGATCGACCTCGTCGGCTAGTTCTTCGGTCTTGAGATTGAAATCTTCGTTCAGCAGTGTGTGGGAGTAGAGTAGCGCCGCCTTCTGGTTTTCGAAGAGTTTTTTGAACTTCATGGCTTGCTCGATTTTCATCATACGTCTGACTCCTTTACTGGTGATTTTTGCGCGTCCCTGTGCGTCTTTTTTTCTTGGGTGGGGCGCCCATCCTGGGTGCCGCACACCCAATAAGATTGCGAGAGCCGTGCCAGAAAGTCCCACCTGCCGCCCGGCGGCCACCCTTTGTGCAAGGGGTTGAAATCAATAGAAAAAATGAAGAAAGCCCCCGACGCCCCGGTCCGGCCTCTGGCGTCGGTGTCGAATCGCACCGCCGAATATTTACACCGACGGGGAGGTGTCATGTCCGGGGACGTTGGGTTCAAGCTCTGGAAAATCCGCCTGTTTTAGGGTATTTTGTAGTGCTCTATGGCCAGAACGAACAAACCCCAGATCACCTTGGATTCCATTTACTTTGTGACGCCCGAGCAGAAACTGCTCCGCTTCCTGATGACGGAACCGACCACGGCCTTCACCCCCCGGGTCCTTTCGTCCAAGCTGAAGGGCGTTCGTGGATTGGGCGGGGTGGATGGCATCACCAAGATCCTGAAATCACTTCAGGAGCTCGGTCTGGTGATTTTCTTGAACAACAACCGTGAGGTCTGTCTTCAGAACGATCACCCCGCGATTCAGCTCATGAAGACATTTTGTGCCATTTCCGATCTCGAGGGGCTGAAGCAAATGATCGAGCCCATGTCCTCTCGTGGCGTGCTTTTCGGAAGCCGTGCGAGCGGGAAGTCGAGGACGGACAGCAATTACAACCTGTTGGTGGTCTCCGAGACTCCCGACGAGATCAAGAAGATCACCTCCCGGCACCCACTCGGAAAAAAGCTCGAGCCGATGGTGCTCACCCCGGATGAGTTCGCTTCGGTCGAATCCAAGAACAAGGAGTTGTCGAAGAGCCTCGATACAGGGATCACCCTTTGGGGTTCCTCTTGGTGAAGGCGGCTTTCTTTTTTGTCAGCATTGTCGTGGTGATCCTAGCCGACCAGTGGACGAAGAGTCTCGTACTCGCCAAGTTCGCTTACGGCGAATCGTTGGCCTTGATTCAAGATTGGTTCAGCCTGACCTATGTGAGGAACACAGGTGCAGCTTTCGGTTTCCTCGCTGATGCGAATCCCAGCTTCCGGGTTCCGTTTTTTCTCGTGGTTCCCCTGATTGCCATGGTGGTCCTCGGCCTGCTCTACCGTGATCTTCCCAAAGCCTCCCGCTACCGTGCAATGTCGCTGGGGCTGGTTTCAGGTGGGGCGCTCGGGAACCTGATCGACCGGGTGCGCCTCGGATACGTCGTGGATTTTCTGGACTTCCACTGGCACACCTCCTGGTACTTCCCCGCATTCAATGTGGCTGACTCTGCCATTTGCATCGGGGTGGGCATCCTGCTCCTTTCCACCTTCAAGCAAGAAGGGGGTCAGAGTGCATCCGACCCTTCTTGAGCTCCAGCTCGGTTCTTGGCGTTTTCCCCTGCACAGTTACGGCCTGATGATCGCCATCGGATTCCTGGTGGGGATCTCCGTGGTCAAAAAACTTTCTGTTCGTAATTCCATGGATCCGGAGCAAATCGCTGATTTGTCCTTCTGGCTACTCATGACGGGATTCCTCGGCGCGAGGATCCTGTTCATCATCACCCGCATCGATTATTTTCTCTCCAATCCGATCGAGATGTTCAAGGTGTGGGAGGGGGGCCTGGTCTTCTTCGGAGGCCTCATCACCGCGACCGCATATGCGTTCTGGTTTTTTAGAAAGCACCGTCTCAACGTCTGGAAGATGATCGACGTATTGTCTCCTGGGGTGGTGGTTGCCCACGCTTTCGGCAGAATCGGGTGTCTGGCTGCGGGGTGTTGTTACGGGAGCCCCACGGGGCAGCCGTGGGGGATCCGACTGGAATCCGAGCTGGTGGACGCCTCCTTGAGGGGAATCCCCCTCCATCCCACCCAACTGTACGAGTCTTCCGCACTTTTCATTCTTTTTGCGGGTTTGATGTTTGTGTCGAGGAAAAAGCGCTTCGACGGACAAGTCGGTCTGACTTATTTCATGCTGTACCCGATCATCCGGAGCATCATCGAAATTTTCCGTGGTGACACGGTCCGTGGCTTCGTGATTGATGGAATCCTCTCGACCAGCCAGTTCATCTCGATTCTCGTGTTTGCCGCGGCCTGGTGGATGCTCGCGTTGAGAATGAGACAGTCCGATGCGCGCCATCCTTAGGTTGCTGATCCTGCAAGCCCTTCTTCCCGTTTCGGTGGCCGTGGCCTTGCCCTCCCGGGTGGTGACACTTTCGCCACTGATTTCTGAATGGGTCGGAGAGTTGCTCGGTTGCGAATCAGCGGTGCGGATGGTTGCAGGTGTGAGCGAGTATTCAGATTTTCCTGAATGTCTTGCGGGCAAGCCCAGTGTGGGACCCTATCACCATGTCTCGGTAGAAAAGATCGTCTCACTCAGGCCGGATCTCGTGCTCGCATCGGAAGAGTACAACCGGGAGGCGATCGATCGGCTGAAGGCTTTGGGGGTCCGGGTCGAAGTTCTGCCTAAGGAGCGGTTTTTGGCGATGCCAGCCTGGATCGAGAGATTGGGTGAGCTGCTCGACGCAGTTCCGCAGGCGAAGCGTCAGAGCGCACTTTGGTCGACACGGCTGAAGGAGTTCGCCGCACAAAAAAAGCGCAACAGGACGGTGTTCATCGAGGTTCAACATGATCCACTCATCACGGTGGGTCGTGGAAGTTTTTTGGATGAAGCATTCGAGGCGGTGGGGCTTCAGAATATTTTTCGCAATCATCGGGAGGGTTATCCGAGAGTGTCTCGCGAGTCCGTGCTCAAGGCCGATCCCGAGGAGATCCACATTCTCGACCTGAGGGGGCGTGAGCGTGAGTTCGAGGAGTCTCGCAAGTCCTGGGGGCGGTTTCCGGCGCTGAGGGCGGTTCGACAAGGCCGGGTTCTCCGGTTGCGAGGCGAGGATTTTGCCAGATGCACCCCTAGATTATTGCGTGCACTGAAAGGGCTCGGTTGATTCATGGCGGATCGGATGGTTCGAGTCTACTTTTGGGTTTCGGTCGCCTGGGTTTCCGGAGTCCTGCTGTCCTTATTTTTCGGATTGGATCCGGATCAGGCCAGGTTGATTCTGACTGAGTTGCGTCTGCCGCGTCTTTTGCTAGCACTTTCGGTGGGAGGCGCGCTTGCGATTTCCGGTCTGGTGCTTCAGACCACACTCGGAAATCCACTTGCTGAGCCCTACACGCTCGGAGTGGCTTCGGGAGCCGCTTTGGGTGCTGCCTTGGGTTCCTCATGGGATGGTGCTGGCGGCGCGCTCTCACTCGAATCGGGCGCAACACTCGGGGCTGGATGCGCGATTCTTCTGCTGTTGAGAGGGCTCCGGAAACGTTCCAGGAGCGGGGACTCGATGATTCTGGGCGGGGTCATGTTGAGCCTGTTGCTGGCAGGATTCCTGTCCTTGTGGATGGGGCTGGCCGATCCATCCGGTGTCCGCTCGCTTCAATTCTGGCTTTTGGGTGATTTGGGCCGCGCGACTTACAGAACGGCCTTGCTGGTCTTGGCGCTGGGTCTGTTCGGTATGGTTTATTTCACCTCTGTCTCGAGAAAACTCGATGCTTTTCTGTTTGGCGAGGCGGAGGTCGAGGGGTTCGGTGTCTCACTCGAAAAATCACGGCGGATGTTTGTCCTCTGGGTTTCAGTGTTGGTGGGATTTTGTGTGAGTTCGGCCGGGATGATCGGATTCGTCGGCCTGGCGATTCCTCATGTGCTGAGGCGCATGGCCGGCACGGCGTTGCACCGCCACCTGGTGCCCCTGTGTTGGATTTGTGGTGGGGCGGTACTATCGGCGGCGGATGCATTGGCCCGCGGAGTCGCAAGTCCGAAAGAAATTCCTGTGGGGGCGGTGATGGTGGTGGTCGGAGTCCCCGTATTTTTCTGGATTCATGCGCGGATGCGCGGGCGGGTCGAATCATGATCCGCTTGAACAGGATGACGGTATCGATACGGAGCCGGTTGTTGCTCTCGCAAATCGGATTTCACGTGTCCCGGGGCACGGTACTCGGAGTGTATGGTCCGAACGGTGCTGGGAAGAGCACCCTACTCCGTGCAATGGCGGGAGTTCTCGATCTGGAACACACCGGTACGATCGAGATCAATGGAGTGGAGATCTCTCCTCGAATCGATCCGGCTGAGCGGTGTCGCAAGATCCTGCGCTTGGGGAGTGATTTCAATTCTTCCTTCGGCGTGAAGGTGGGCGAACTGTTCGAGCTCGCTGCCCGTACGAGGGGGCGAAGTGAGGGCGTTGCGAGGGTGCTGGAGCGGCTTGGCTTGACCGGATGGGTTTCGAGGGACTTCGGTGATTTGAGCGACGGACAGAAACAATGGGTGATGTTCGGTCGGGCTCTCATCCAGGATCCGGAGGTTCTGGTTTTGGACGAGACCTTTTCCAAGCTCGATCTCGACCGTCTGGCCGCGGCCAAGGTTCTGATCCGTGAACGCGCCGATGCGGGCGGAGTGGTGGTGATTGCATCACACGACCTGAACCGTCTCGCGACCTGGAGTGATCGTTTGCTCCTTCTCGCATCAGGTCGTGTGGTCGCTGAAGGAACGGTGAAAGAAGTTTTCAACGGAGAAAACCTGAAGAAGATGTATCCCGACACCGACCTGGAAATCGACACCCAGGGCCGAATTTCGGTCAGATATTAATAGAAAACCGTCAAAGCTCCGGAGTGGGCCACGTCACCGCCCGCGGTGTGCGTGGTTTGTGCCCGACTCATGGCGTACTCGACATTGAGCTTCGGCGCAATCCATCCAAGGCCAAACCCATAACCCGAACCCCGCGTTCCCAGGTGGGCGATCTCACCATCTTGGAATTTTCCGACTCTGAAATACAAGTCTTCGAGCATGCCCAGCTCCATTCCCGCACTGTAACCAGCCTTTTTGCCGAGTGAGTAAGAGGGGGAGTAAAGCGGATCCACAAAAAATTCGACCTTCTTTGTGGGAATGAATTTGAATGCCAGGTAGGCGGTCCGGTAGAGGCCTTTGGAGATTCGCGTTTGGTCTTCCAGTAGATTGTCCACAATCAGCGAAGTGTACATCCAGGGAAGTGCGATGAAGGATGTCGAGAAATTCAGCTCCGAAAGGGGGCGTTCGCCGTTCCTTCCCAGGATCATCTTTGACCCTAGCCCCACACCCAATCGTTCAATCACTTGCTTGCTAGCCCCTAAATTGATGACTGCATCCCGCTCCCGGACAGTGTATCCAAGGCCCGCCTGGAAGAGCTCGGTGCGGGAATCGAGCACAGAAACATTGTAGTTCCTTCCGTTCTCGAATCGCACATAGCCCGCATAGAGACTGTAAATGGGTGTGAAGGAGGCGTGGGAAGGATTCAGGTAAATGGCATCATTCAACAAGGGGGCTGCCCGCCCCGCGCCCCCCAGGCCGAGGGTTCTTGGGCTCTGGTATTCGACCGCACCGGTCACCTCGGGGGAGACCAGGCACACCAAACTTGCCAAGAGCGTCAAAAACAGGATTTTCATTCAATATTCGGGGTATCGCGGATAGAATGACAAGGCAATATGAAAGCCAAAGCCATAGGCAAAGTGAGCAAAGCCGTCATTCCCGTCGCCGGTCTCGGAACCCGCTTTCTGCCGGTAACCAAGGCCGTCGCCAAGGAAATGATCCCCATCATCGACAAGCCCATGATCCACTACATTGTGGAGGAGGCGGTGGCGAGTGGCATCGAGGACATCGTCCTGGTCACATCCCGTCACAAGAGCGAGATCCAGCGGTACTTCGACTACAATGCGGAGCTCGAGGACCGCTTGATGAGCTCGGGAAAGACCGATCTTGCTGTCGGCCTGAAAGCCATCGCTGAAAGCTGCAACATCATTTGTGTTTATCAAAAAGAGCCAGCGGGACTTGGGCATGCGGTGGGTTGTGCGCGGCCGGTCATCGGTGACCATCCCTTCGCAGTATTGCTCGGTGACGACCTCATCGATGCCCCTGTTCCCTGCACCCGTCAGCTGATGGATGTGTTCGAAGAGCGTGAAACCAGTGTAGTGGGTGTGATGGAGGTTCCTTTGGCCGATGTTTCGAAATACGGCATTGTCGGAGGAACCTCGCTTGACGAACGAACTCTCAAGATCGACCGGATGGTGGAGAAACCCAAGCCCGATGAAGCGCCTTCTCGCTTCGCCATTCCCGGACGGTACGTCGTGGATCCTGCAATATTCCGGCACATCTCGGAGACGCGTCCAGGCAAGGGCGGAGAAATCCAGTTCACCGATGCTTTGGCTGCTCTCGCAAAAGAAGAAGGCCTGTTGTCGTATCGATTCGACGGAGACCGGTACGATACAGGTGATCGCCTGGGGTATCTCGAGGCGACACTCGTGTTCGGCCTCAGGAGACCCGAACTTCGAGACGGGCTGATTCGTCTCATGAAGGCGCACCTTCCTACATGAAAACAGGCGCATGAATAAACTGATCGGGTTCCTGATATTGAGTTTTTTTCCGGTGTTGGAGGCAGTGGCTTACTCGCCGCCACCGGCATTCATCCTCGCCCGGTCCATCAAAGACAGGAAGGGTCTTCGGTCGATTGAATGGAGCGCTCGCATCACCGATACGAAAAGCCAGGCCTTTTTCAAGGAGCAACTCAGAGTCGAGTTTCCCTCCGGGCGTTTGATCGCCACCTACTCGGGGCCTTCGGACGAACCCTTGGGGTCTCATGAGGCGGATCCTTCGACCTTGTCGCGTTTGGGTCGATTCTGGATCACGGTCGGTCTTGACCCGAATGGCGCGAGGGTGAGGTCAGCACTTTCAGAGCTCGGAGTTTTGCCTGAGGAAAATTTAGAATCCAAGTTGATCAGGATCGGAAAGTCGATTGCCTGGGGTTGGGGTGAGCAACAGAGGGTTCTGTTCGGTAAGGACACTTTTTTGCCAACCGGATACTTCAGTCGCACCGATGCCGGATTGGAATCCGTTCAGGTGGAAAGCTTCATGCTCTCGGGTAACCAGCTTCAGGTACCGAAGACGGTCGATGTTTCCTCGGGGGCGAATACTTACCGGTTCGAGATCCGATCCGTCAAAGTCGATGTTTCGAATAAGTCCGCCTCGGCCTCACAGGGAAGGCCGGAGAACACCTCTGTGAAGGGTTGGGTCACTCTTGTTCGTTAAGGTCGTTGTTCCTCGACCCCTAGACGCGACCTTCGATTATCTCTATGACGAAGAGGCACTCGGCCCGGTCGAGCCTGGAGATTGGGTGAGGGTCCCTTTCGGCAGGGGGCGCTTGAACGCCTGCGTGATTTCGGTGCAGCAGGAGGCTCCGGTTTTACCCGATGGGGTGAAAGTGAGGGCTGTCGAGGCGAAGCTCGACGGAGTCTTCCGGGTGCTCCCGGAAATCATGAAACTTTGCAGTTTCGGCGCGGAATACTACCAGTACCCTTTGGGTGAGGCCTTGGCTTCGGCGATTCCTCCCAAGATTGATCAATCGATCAAGTCCAGACCCGGAAAACAAGCGAGTGTCGCACATTCACCCAGGACGCTGTCGGCAGGGCAACGAGCCGTATCGGATGCCCTGAGCCGGATCAGCAAGGAGAATCCTGCGAGCGTTTTCCTTTTAGAAGGTGTCACTGGAAGCGGAAAAACCGAAGTTTACATCGACCAGGTCAAGCGGGTGTTGGATGCAGGTGGATCTGCCCTGGTTCTGGTCCCTGAAATCGCCCTCACCGCACAATTGAGAGAGCGCTTTGAAAGCGGTCTCGGAGTGCCTGCGGCACTCTGG
Organism: Pseudomonadota bacterium; assembly: GCA_027491115.1. Classification (GTDB taxonomy): domain Bacteria; phylum Bdellovibrionota; class UBA1018; order UBA1018; family CAIMNF01; genus CAIMNF01. The sequence continues at coordinate 12,768 of JAIXWV010000003.1, read as the reverse complement.
CACTCGGCGCTTGCAGACGGCCAACGCCAAGATCTCTGGAGGCGGGTCAGGCAAGGTGAGGTCCGCGTCGTTATCGGGGCTAGATCGGCTGTTTTCGCCCCTCTCCAGAATCTCCAAGTCATCATTGTGGACGAGGAGCATGATCCCACCTACAAGCAAGAGGATCGGTTTCGTTACCAAGGGAGAGATTTGGCCCTATTCCGAGGAAGGTTTTCGAAAGCATCGGTGATCCTCGGGACCGCCACCCCTTCTCTCGAAACCCTTCAGCGGGTGAAAGAGGGCAAGATTCATCACTTGAAGCTCGAGCAACGGTATTCGGAGCAACAGCTGCCGGCCATTCATCTTGTTTCGCTCGTCGAGGAGTCCCCTGTTGGCGCAGGGACAGTCAAAACCCACCTGGCCGAGACCACAATCCGTGCGATTCAGGAGACCATCGATCGGGGCGAGCAGATCATTCTCTTTTTGAATCGGCGTGGATTCTCGCAGTTCTTGCTCTGTCAGGGGTGTGGAGAGGTCAAGAAGTGCGTGCAGTGCTCCATTTCAATGACCCATTACCAAAAGCGGCCCCATCTCAAGTGCCATGTCTGTGGAGCCAAAGAGCCTGTACCCAAACATTGTCATGTGTGCGGGACCGGGGAATGGATCGGTATGGGTTCGGGCACCGAATCCCTCGAGGAAGATCTCGGGATGGTCCTGACCGGAGCCCGGATTCTACGCCTGGATCGTGATCTCATCACCTCCCAGCAGCGACTCGAGGAAACTCTCGATGAATTCAGGTCGAAGCGGGCCAACATTCTGATCGGGACGCAGATGCTGGTCAAAGGCCATGATTTCCCCGGCGTGACCTGTGTGGTGGTCATCAGCGCCGACATGCTCCTCAAGTGGCCGGACTTCCGCGCATCGGAGAGGGCCCTTCAGACATTGATTCAGGTTTCCGGCCGAGCCGGAAGGGGGGAGTTGCCTGGACGAGTCTACATCCAAGGCTACGATCTCGAGCACCCCGTGATCCAGGTACTGACCGGGGAAATGGATCGTAAAGATTTTCTCAGCGAAGAGTTGGCCATGCGGGAAATGCTGTCGTACCCACCGTTCTCGCGTCTTGTCCGCTTCAGATTCGAGTCCAAAGAGGAGTCGATCAGTCGGGAGGCCGCCCGAGGTGCGGCCGAGGAGTTGCGACGCTTGCTGCCCGAGGAGCACCGGGGTAGGTTGCTTGGCCCCTCCGAAGCATTGTTGCCCAGGGCAAACGGACGCTATCGTCACGATTTTTACTTCAAAAGTCCGGGAGTGGAGCTCCTTTATCGGGCTGGGCAGGCTGTTCGTGCGTGGGTCGGTGAACAAGAAGTCGATCTGATTGTGGACGTGGACCCGTATCACTCGTAGACTGTTCGTATGGCATCCGATGATCGTCCCTTGTCAATACGGGCGAGAAAAAAAGTCAAAGAGCAAATGGAAAGAGCGGAGCGTGAACGCCTCATGAAGCTCTTTCAGCACAGGATGGAGCTGGCTCGTGATGGAGCACTCGCCTATCGGGAAGGAAAACTCAAGGAAGCCGTTCAAAATTATTACAGCTATATCGACATTCTCGAGCGAACCAAGGGCGTGGGTCGGGACAAGCTCGAGCCGACTCACTTTGACCTCAAGCAGGATGTGGCAGAGTTGCTTCTGTTAAGTGGCGTATTTTGGGACCTGGCCAAGATCCACGATCGCTCTACCAAGTCGGATATGACGCGACTCCGATTTTATCTCGATCGATTCGTCTTGTTTTCGAAAAACATGCCTTTCCATCATGTTTCGGCGGAGCTTGTCCGAAAATATCTGGTCAACGGGACCCCCAAACACAGGAAAGAATTCAAGGATTCCCACATCCGTCTCGGCGGTGGAAAGTGTTTCATTGCGACAGCCCTCGAAGACGAGTCTGAGCCCGGAACCCTGGATCGCCTGAGATTGTTCCGCGATCTTCGATTGCAGAAGAGTCCCTGGGGAAGGTGGTTCGTACGGATCTATTACCGGGCATCTCCGCCCGTGGCCCGAATTGTCCTGAGGCTTCCACGGGGAATCAGGATGTTTCTCGGTGTTTCGCTTTCTCGTTTTGCACGAATCCTTCAGTGAAGGATGGTACCAATCCGATCGAAATGTTGGGTCGAGCGGGACAAGTCATCGAAATCGATCCAAAGGGACAGCCAGACGATGAAGGCTCTGCCCTTGATGTTCTCAAAGGGTACAAAGCCCCAAAATCTGCTGTCCTTCGAGTTGTCTCGGTTGTCGCCCATGACGAAATAATTTCCTTCAGGAACGGTCACGGCCTCAAAGTTCACTGACATCATGCTTTGCTTGTCGACCATGATGGTGGCAGTTTCACTATCAAATCGATCCTCATAAATGGTCATGCGCTCCTTCGGATACTCACCCTCAGAGTCGTGGAGCCATTTTTCGTAAATGCGGTTTACCTGGTCCTGGGCCATGGGCTTGCGCTCGAAAGGCTTACCATTGATGAAAACCTCTTTGTTCTTCATCTCGATCCGATCGCCGGGGAGTGCTACCACACGTTTGATGAAGTACACATCTGGATCGACAGGATACTTGAAGACGATGATGTCGCCACGTTCAGGACCATTGTTCTTGTAGAAATACAGGGGCTTATCGCCGATCCAGTCGGTCAATGGAACGCGGAGTCCGTAGGCGAACTTGTTGACAAAAATCTGGTCTCCGACGAGGAGCGTAGGAATCATGGATCCAGACGGGATCTTGAAGGCTTCAATGACGCTGGATCGGATCACCAGGACCAGGAGCAGGGCCGATCCAAGCGACACCACGTTGTCCCACACGACCTTTTTCCACGAATTTCGAGGTAACGCAGGTTGTTCCGATTTGAATTCTTCTGCCATAGTAGGGATAATTTAACCCTGATTTCATGCAAATACTAGCGCGATACCTCGCAGCAACGTTTTTAAAGAATCTGATTCTGGCCCTCGTGGGTCTGACGGGGCTCTTTTATTTCCAGACCTTGATCACCCAGGTGAACGATTTCACCATGAGTCAAAGGATCCTGTATCAGCTGTATGATATTCCTGCGACCCTCGTCATGATTGCACCCCCGTCGGTTCTTCTGGCGACCGTGCTGACTCTCTCGGCGTTCAGTAAAACCAATGAACTTGTAGCCTGTTTCTCAATCGGTGTGAGTATCCGACAGATCATGGGGATTCTATTCCCCCTGGTGTTTGTCCTGTGTTGTTTTTCTTTGGTTTTACAGGACAGGATTCTCCCGGCGTTCAATGAGAAGAAAAACGTGTTCTACTGGAAAGAGATCAAAAAGCGGCAGGATTTCTTCCTGGACGTGAAGCAGGAAAAAATTTGGTACCGATCCAACCGGATGATCTACCATCTGAGAAACTTCGATTCAAGGAATGAGCGGATCCTTGGAATCGGAGTTTACCTCTTTGATGATGCTTTCGACCTCGTCGAACAGATCCAAGCCACCGAGGCTCGCTGGGTTGGAAAGCAGTGGATGCTTCAGGACGGACGATCCACGCGGTTCGATAAAGAAACCGGCTATCCCGTCACTGAGGAGTTTCGGGAGCGGCCGCTCTTGATCAAGGAAGGACCGGCGGACTTCAAGATGATCGAGAGAGAGGCGGATCGGCTTAGAATTAAGGATCTCATCCGCTACATTCGCTCAAACAAAGAGAGTGGAATTGACTCACGAGCTTTCGAGGTAAAGCTCCACTCCCGTTTCAGTTTGAGCATCATTCCTGTGATCATGTTCCTCCTCGCCGTCCCGTTTGCCATTTCCCGGGCTCGCGATGGTCGGGTTGGAAGAGATTTGATGATCGCCTTTGCCATCACGTTCTTTTATTGGCTCGGATACTCGGTATCCTTGTCTATGGGGCAGAATGGCATGCTTCCCCCCGTTCTCGCAGCCTGGCTTCCAAGCCTGGTATTCGGGGGGCTTGCCATGGTGTTGTTGAAAAGGATAGGAGTGTGAGGGATGGCCAGACTGAAAATCTACACTTTTCCTGACCCTGTTCTGGCACAACGGGCTGCACCCGTGGAACGTGTGGAAGCCCGTCATCGTAAGCTTGCCGAGGACATGCTCGAAACCATGTATCATGCCCCCGGCATCGGTCTCGCGGCCAACCAGGTGGGGGTTCTCGAGCGGATCATCGTCGTCGACACCGACTACGATTCAATTGACGCGGAAGACCTGAGGCCAGGAGAGAAACCACCCGAAGGATCTGAGTGGATCAACGGCTCTTTTGTGTCAGGCAAGAAGCCTCTGGTCTTGATCAATCCTGAGATCATCCTGCGCGAAGGATCCAGTGAAATGAAAGAGGCGTGTCTCTCCGTCCCGGACTACAGCGCAGAGGTGAAGCGGTCTGAAAAAATCAAAGTCGCCTACCAGGATCTCGACGGCCTTCGTCGCGAAATCTCCGCCGAAGGGCTGCTATCAGTATGTCTCCAGCACGAAATGGATCACCTGGTTGGCACGTTGTTCATCGATCGACTGAGTCCACTGAAGCAGGACTTTGCGAAGAAAAAGCTGATCAAAGCCAGAAAGAGGAGTTCGGGATGAGTCGTTTGCGCGTGGTATTCATGGGGACCCCAGAGTTCTCGGTGCCGACCCTCGAAACACTCATCCGTGATACGGACGTGGTCGCGGTTTACACCCAGCCCGATCGACCAGTGGGGCGGGGTCTGAAGCTCCAACCCTCACCGGTGAAGGCGCTGGCCATGGCTCATGGTATTCCCGTCTTCACACCCGAACGGGTGTCTGTTCCCGAGGAAATCGAGCGCATGCGTGCTTTCGAGCCCGACTTCTCGGTGGTGGTGGCTTATGGTCAGATTTTGAAGCCCGATGTGATCGGGATTCCGAAGTACGGAACCATCAATATCCATTCTTCTTTACTGCCACGCTGGAGGGGTGCGGCCCCCATTCAGTGGGCGATCCTTTCGGGCGACCGGGAAACCGGTATCACGACGATGATGATCGTGCCGAAGTTGGATGCCGGTGACATCTTGTTGCAAGAGTCCACTCCGATTTCGGATGAGGATACGGCGGAAACGGTACACGACCGGCTGAGTGCGATGGGTGCCCGCCTCATCCTTCCCACGCTCGAGGGTGTCCGATCAGGCTCTGTCACCCCACGACCTCAGGACGAAACGAGGGTCACCTATGCTAAAAAACTCATCAAAGAGATGGAGCAACTCGACTGGAGCGGAAGCGTGCGCGAGTTGGATCTCCAGGTAAGAGGGCTTTGTCCGTGGCCGGGGTCCAGGATTGAAACGACCGATGGACTCCGGATCAAGATAAAAAGAGGAAGGCCTGCTGGCACTTCCGTCGGGGGACCCGCCGGGATTCTACAAGAGCATTTCGGACGACTCGTCTTGAATTGTGGCGAGGGAGCGTACGAGCTGCTCGAGCTGCAGGAAGAGGGTAAAAAATCGATATCGGCAGGAGATTTCCTAAACGGCATGAAGGGCCGCGGCGTCTCTCTTCCGATGACCCTGAAAGGATCCTCCAAATGAGACTGGCTCCGTCTATTCTCTCGGCTGATTTTTCTCAACTTGCTGTCGAAATGAAGGAGATCGAGGCTTTCGGTGCAGACTGGTTTCACGTCGACGTGATGGACGGTCATTTTGTCCCGAACATGACCATCGGTCCGGTGGTGGTCCGATCGCTTCGTGCTCGAACCAAGGCAGTGCTCGACTGTCACTTGATGGTGAAGGATCCGGTCAAAATGATCCCTTGGTTCGTCCAGGCAGGGGCGGACGTCATCACCCTCCACCTCGAGGCCTTGGAAGATCCGGCGAATGCAATCGAGTCCATCCGGAAAGCCGGGAAGAAAGCAGGACTGTCGATCAAACCGGCGACGCCTGTCGAAGCCCTCATCCCGTACCTCGCGAACTTGGATCTCATTCTGATCATGAGCGTCGAGCCCGGATTCGGGGGTCAAGGGTTCATGCCGGAGTCATTGGCCAAGGTGAAATGGCTCGCCCAACAAAAACGTGCCACGGGTGCTTCCTGGGTCATTCAGATTGATGGAGGTATCAATCCGACCACGGCAATGGCTGCACGTGTAGCTGGAGTCGAGAATTTTGTCGCTGGGTCGGCAATCTTCTCGGCGGCGGACAGAAAAAAAGCTTGGAATGATCTCATGGAGGCTATTCGATGAAAACGCTCTCACTTGGCTCAAAGCCGCTCACTCTCGAGGATGTCGAGGCGGTATCCACCGGCAAGCTGAAGGTCAAACTGTCAGCTGATGCGGTAAAAAGAATCAAGCGGGCCCATCATTATCTCCTCGAAAAGGTGCGCTCGGGAGAGGTGATTTATGGAGTGAACACCGGTTTTGGACTTCTTTCGAATGTAAAGATCGAAACCCGTGAGCTCCAACAACTCCAGGTGAATCTTCTCAGGTCCCATGCTGTTGGGACTGGAGAGCCTCTTCCCGCCCAGAGGGTTCGTTCCATGTTGCTTCTCAGGGCTGCAACACTCATTCAGGGCCATTCGGGGGTGGCACTCGATACCGTTCAGGCCCTGATTGATCTTTTGAATCATGACATCATTCCTTGGATCCCTGAACAGGGGAGTGTGGGAGCGAGTGGTGATCTTTCTCCATTGGCCCATCTGGCCTTGGTCCTGATCGGAGAAGGTAAGGCTTATCTCAACGGCCGACTGGTGACTGGAGCCAAGGCACTCAAAGAGAAGGGATTGAAGCCGATTGTACTCGGACCCAAGGAAGGCCTTGCTCTCATCAACGGGACCCAGTTCATGGCGGCATTGGCAGCACACGCGGTACTCGAGGCCGAGCAGTTGATCCGTGTGGCGAATCTTTCCGGAGCCATGACCCTTGAGGCATTGCGGGGGACTACGACTGCTTTTGATGCGAGAATTCATGAGGTCCGTCCGCATCCCGGACAAATCGAGGTAGCGCGAAACATGCGAGATCTGCTCGGCCGCCCGAGGAAGAGCGAAATCGCCCTGAGCCATGAGGGTTGTGGAAAAGTCCAGGACCCATATTCACTCCGCTGCATTCCGCAGGTGCATGGAGCGAGTCTCGAGACCCTCGGATTCGTCCGTTCAGTGGTCGAGCGGGAGATCAATTCGGTGACCGACAATCCGTTGGTGTTCCCGGATGATGGCGAGGTGCTGAGTGGTGGGAATTTCCACGGACAGATTCTCGCACTGTCCATGGATTTTTTGGCGATCGCCATGGCTGAAATCGCATCGATCTCGGAACAGCGGATCGAGAAGCTCATCAATCCCGCGATCTCCGACCTGCCTGCTTTTCTGATGAAGAAATCAGGCATCAACAGCGGCTTCATGATCGTCCAGGTTGCGGCTGCCAGTATTGTCAGTGAGAACAAGACGCTCTGTCATCCGGCCTCGGTGGACACGATTCCCACCTCGGCCGACAAAGAAGATCATGTTTCGATGGGGGCTTGGGCGGCGAGGAAATGTCTCAAGGTGGTTGAAAACACCAGGCGTGTGCTTTCGATGGAGCTTCTGGCCGCAACCCAGGGCCTGGACCTGTTGAGCCCCCTCAAGACCACCGAAAAGCTTGAAAAATACAAAGGCGAAATCCGGAAGAAGGTCCCCTACTTCTCCGAGGATGCACCGTTTTACGAAGCCATTTCAGAAATCGAAGCGATCACTCACCGGTGGTGAGTGACAAAGGAATTTCGATGAACCGGCCCGCGCAGTAAAACGACTGGGTGGAGGGTCGAGTGGTGTCGGCAGGAATCAGGTTTCCGATCGCCAAGCATTCTCCGGAGTTTGCTTTCAGACGGAGAAATGCAGGACGCCTGAGTGCATTTGAACCCGGGTCGGCAAGAACCACCTCCGAAACACCCCCATTTGAGATTCCTGCTGGTTGGTAGATTGCCGGGGTGCGCGACCCGTTCTCGAGTCCGGAAACTGCGGCAAACAAGGTCCGACTGAAGATCATCGAGGGAATGTAGCTGTAGCGTTGCAACGTCGTGCCCAGTGGAGCGGACGATGGATCCCGGTACCACAGCAGGTCGTGATGAGACTCCACAAAAAAGGAAGTCTGAAAGCCATCACTGAATGCCGCAGGAATGTTCACGAGTGAATCGAGTGGAGAAGAGCGGCGGAGAACGTGATCGAAACCCCGTTCGCCGACACCAGTAACTCGTAAATCGCCGGGACTGGAGGGTCCCGTCACCAAGAGTGTGTCGGGTCGATCGCCGTCGAGAGGAAGCACCGGGGTTCCGGCCATGGCGCCTGAAAACATCCGGTAAGGTCCGGCCGGGAGATCGGCCACTTGCCTGATTCGGCCGTTTTCGAGAGTGATCAGTTCGTACCGCTGGAAGTAATCATTTCCTTGGGTGGTGAGAATCCTCCCGTCCGGAAGGAGTTGGAGGGGGAGTCTTCCGGAGCCCGGATCGATGGCCCTGAGTTTTCCACCGGCAAAATAGAACAATCGTGGCTTCTTCAGGTCCTTGGCGCCTGGATTCCACGGATCATAGGGAGGGAGATCGGCTTGAGGGGTGAATCCGATACCGAGCCAGAGAGGGCCCCATTCTCCGCCGATCTGTGCCCACTGAAACTTCTCCGAGAAAACCGTAGTTTCGGTTCCCAAGGTGGAGCGACTTTCCAGGTGCCAGCTAGAGTCGAGCCGATAGAAATTGAACGAGGGGCGTGAGGCCCCTTTTGAAAGTTCACTCGAAATGAGGCAGTAGCTTCCGTCCGGCAGGAGATGAATCCCCAGCAAGGAATCGGTGCCGACTCCCTCCAGCGAAACAGCGTCGATCATTTTCGTGCCTTTGATCAAATGCAGGCGCGTCACACTGCCCACCCGATTCACCAGCACATGCTCGGGAGCAGAGGCTGGCGCTCCGGTGACTGTCCGAACCTCGTCCGGAATCGGAAGTCTCGAGCCACCCTCTACCTCTCGGATACTGGCACCGATCAGTGAATTCTTGGAGCCGACTTGCCGGTAAAGTGAGATCTCTACTTCAAACTGTCTCGATGGATGCCCCTGACTCTGAGTCACGATCGGGATTCTTATCCGGCTTTCGGTAGAGCGGTTCACGTCCAAACTCAGAGGTACGGAGATCTCTTCATCTGCGCCGATTCTTTCGTAAGGGACCGATTGACCCGGGATTTTTATCGACATGGGTCCCGAAGCTGCGCCGATGTTCTTCAGCAACAAAGTGGTGTTGATCCGTCCTTCGCGACCGTCCCAAGAAAGCTCAACCGGTCCTTTCATGACCGGAACCATCAAGGGTTCGAGCTCGAGATCGAGTGCCCGGATCAGGTCGAGGTTGCCGCCTCTGGCATTTTGGTTCTGTACTGTGATCCGGTCTGCCGGGAGGGGGGCGAGGGCGGATCGGAACAAGGCTTCAGTCCGGGTGGGACGACTGCCCATAATCAAGCGCGCCCGGATCTCCCGAGGTGGGATTCCGCGCGATAGCATTTCGGCGACGGCTCCTGTCACGAATGGCGCAGCCATCGACGTTCCATTGCGGAACTCGTATCCGCGGGCCCCTGCGAATGTCACCGGATTTTTACCGACTGGCCAAGTGCTCAATATAGCTGTCCCGGGAGCCAAGACGTCCACCATGGGGCCGTGGTTACTGAAGTGGGAAAACGCTCCGTCCGGACCATGGGCTCCGACACAAATCACCTCGGAGTAAATGCACGGATAAACGCGGGCGACGGTCCGGTCATTGCCCGCAGATGCAACAATGAGGACATTCTTCTTCCTCGCCTCTTCTACAGCGGCGTCGACCCGTGCCGATCGAATCGAGTGTGGCCAAGCCAAGGAAAGGTGAATCACTTCTGCTCCGTTCCGGAGGGCGTACTCGATTCCCTTGGCAACATTTTCGGTCAGGGCGGTTCCCGCTCCCGGCTCCACACTCTGAGGGCGGATCGGAGCGTTTGGCCCCGTCTGAACCACCTTCACGGGCAGGAGTAGAACGTTGGAAGAAACGCCATGGAATCCTTTCGTTGAAGATGCGCGCGCACCGATGATGCCTGCCACATGGGTCCCGTGCCCGTGGGTGTCATTCGTATCCGATGTTCCGGTGATGGCGTTGAAGCCCGGACCCGTCAAGGCGCCCGCCAAATCCGGATGGGAAGGATCGATTCCGGTATCCAAGACCGCGACTTTCACTTTTCGTCCGTTGAATGGAGGGGGGCGGTTCACGTCCTCACCCGCCACTCCGATTAGGGTCCCGGAGGTGAAATGGTCGATCAGGATCTGTTGCTCCTCACCACGGTTCTTGATTCCCCAAGAGAGCGAGTCAAGGCTCTCGGGCTGGGCCAGTGCGGTCGGGAACAGAATGGATGCTACGAGCACCGTCAGCGCATCAATAACCATTCGAGAGGTACCTCGCTTCGATTTCATTGCTGCTGATGCCACTTCCGCGTGCGATCTCCGACAAGGGGCCCGCACTCATCTCGGAGTCAAGCCGTCCGGCCGTGTGTGAAAAATACTCTGAATCACCGTTCTCGTCACCCGCGCGGAAGCCGCTGATTCGCACCTGGAAAAAAACACGCTCTTTTCCGAAAAGCCGGATGAGTTCTTCGAGATCCATGTCACGATCGAGTTCCGACATCGCCGTGTTGAGGAGGCGGATCTTTTCCACCGCCTCGTCCCGGTTCGCCGGATCCCTAACAAACAAGGACTCCTTACCGCGGTACCGCGCGCGTAGATCGAACAGAGTGGCCATGACCGGTGTCACACAGCCGAGAACGGCCGTTTTTCCTTGTGAGGATTCCGCAAGGATTCCTCTGCCGGTTTGATCGAGCTCCTCCGGTGTCGGAAGGCCGTAACGGATGGTGGGTTCCAAATCGTGATCCTTGCACCAATCCCGGTACTGCTCGCTGCCCAGAAGGGAGATCATCTCTTCAGCGGCTTCGCGGGTGGGCATTCTGGCTATGTCCAGTATGCGGAGCATGCGGCTGATTCCCTCCGGGTGGATCAGCAGGTTCCAGGAAATCTGAAAAGCTTCGATACGCTTGGTCTGTGAGAACTCGTCCGGATGGATCAATCCGGTTCCGGGATTGAACTCCCCCAGTTCATCCGTGAGTTTCCGGACCAGGCGGAGCAGGCGCTTGGTTCGCATGGACCAACCGGCATGAACTTGTTGAACCCGTAAAAAAGGACGGTGGTCGCGTCCGGGTGTGAGTTCGATTTGAGCGCTCGAGATGAATGTCTTCGATCGACCCAGGAAGTTCGATGCAGGATCGTCTCCCCGTGCCTGTCCGCCGATCGAAATCAAGGGGTGGATCAGTCTCGTGAGACTGCCGAAAAATCCGTAAATGTCGCTACCGAAGATTCGGGTGAGCTGCCCTTCCACCACGGTCCGTTTGTGTTCCTCACGCTGATAGCGCGCTTCCGGATCCTCCGGCGGTGTGATGACCAATTCATGGAAGTTCACCCGCCGGGTCCATGAAAAAGGTCCGAGTCTGAACAGGGCCCGATTCCCTTTGGCCGAGTGGTCGAGTTCATAGGGCTTGAACTCCTCTTCGAGAACCTCCGGGTTGTTCCGCTTCAGCAAGGTGATCAGGGATCTCGAGATTCTTCGACTTTCGGTCTCGTCCTTCCCTTTTGCAGGAAGAATGAATGCGCGCGTGTGGGCGGTGCCCTTCTGAAAGCGGATCGATCCTTGAGCGAGATCGATGAAGAACCTGGCAGTGAGTTCGGCCTCGAAGGCGCCGGACTTCATTCGCGTCAATAAAACCTGGATGCCGTCTTCGGTTCTAAGGAGCGTGGTTCTGGAGAGGATGCCATAGTTTCCGCTCACTCCGACCCCCGCACTCAATGCATCGCCCGGAGCCACCAGTCCGAGGAGTGCACCTACAGGAATCTGCACTTGCACCCCGGCACCGCCCGAAAAACCGTCTGTGATGATGAAGAGCTCGCCAGGAGTCATCCGATCCATGAACGCTTTGATTGAGCTTTCGTATTCCCCGGGCTCTTTGCCGGTGAGGACCTGGGCGAGCTCTCGCATGAAGGCCGGAACCAGAAGGTTTGACCAAGAATCCTTCCATGCAGTTTTGATATCGGAGAGGGGGCGTACGTGCACATAGTTCCGGGTGATCTGCACCGAGGGTGCGGCCGAAATTCCGACCGCCGGAATGCCCGAAACACCGAAGAATCCGCCCGCATTGACGGTGGCCCCGACCACGTCGACCAACTGAATCCGACTTTCGGATCCGTAATAGGTCCCGGTCATGATATTCCGGCTCGCCTGAAGTCGGACTCCACCCACCGGCCCCCCCCAAACCGAGATGGGCTGGACAAAGGGTTCATTCGGGTGATTCTGGAAGTGTTCGGTCACCTTCCGGGCCACATCTTCTTTGTGCTGGCGGATGACGGTGGCGGGATCCGAGAGCTGGAGCCACTCGTTGGCTTTTTCAAGCAGTGCGTTCAGGGCGGTATTGATCAAGGTGATGCCGCCGAAGCGGATCATTTCCGAAGCCCGGAGCGGACTTTCGGGGTCGCCGTAAGTGAAGCGAAGCGCGTATCCGGGGTAGGTTTCCTGAAGAGCCTTTCCTTTCAAGACGTTTCCATAGGTCAGCTTGGGGTCGTAGGAGAAGGCTTTGAAATCCCGTACGCCGGCCAAAGCCATCAGCTGGTTCACCCGGGCCAGCGTCTTTTCCAGGATCAGAGCTTCGATATCGGCCGGGTAAGCTCCGGCTCGAAGAATGGCCGTCCAGTCTGATCTGCCGAGCTTGGCGATCCGGCGGGCGATCCAGCGAACGTCACCGATCGAGGTCTCGTCAGTGAAGGCGGCGGCATT
>JAIXWV010000007.1 GCA_027491115.1 Pseudomonadota bacterium | reverse complement strand
GGAGAAGTGGGGCTTCGATCCGGATGACCTCAGACCCGGGTATTTCGGTTGGCCGGAACGGATCAAGCGTCGACTCCAACGGATCCGGAACGGGTTGGATTTGTTTTGAAGACTCTAGTCATTGATGCCCGCATGATTGGACCCTATGGGCATGGCATTTCCAAATATTTGGAAGAGTTAGTGCAGAGGTTCGGGGACGAAGATCCGCTTACCGAGAGGCTTAAAGAGATTCTGAATGTCTCCAAGTGGGCCGATGTCAGGTCCGTCTTCCTGATTCGCCCAGATTGCGCTCCGTCCTCTCCGGTGAGGAGTTTTGAAACTAAGGAGCTCAATATCTCATGCTATCATCCTGTTTCGTGGTTACGAGTACCGCTTACCTTGCGACTTCTTCAAGCAGATCTCTACTTTAATCCGACTTTTGCAAGTTACCCTTACTTGCCATGTGATTATGTTCAGACCATTCATGATTTAAACCATCTGCATTTCGGAAATCTATTTCAAAAAATTTACTATGAGTTACTACTCAAACCCTCAATCAGAAACGCACGCCAGATTTTCACCGTTTCAAAATTCGTAAGAAGCGAGATCATGAATTGGGCTTTTATTGCCGAAGACCAGGTGGTAGTAACCTATAATCAAATTCAAAAGGCCAACACAGTTGAGGCACCGTCTTTGGAGTTGGTTCTAAGTCGCTTTGATCTCACCCAGAAGGGTTATTTCTTGTGTGTGAGCAATCCAAAGCAGCACAAGAACCTTGAAATGCTGATACGCGCCTATCGGCGATTCCAGACTACCCATAGCCGAAAGGCGCCTCCCTTGCTCCTAACGGTTCCAATTGATTCCGGTTTGGATGTTGGCGAAGGTGTTGTACCGGTGGGCTCTATTACAGATGTAGAGTTGAGTGCACTTTATTGTGGGGCCCTTGCCTTTTTTTACCCCTCACTTTACGAGGGTTTTGGTCGGCCACCGATCGAGGCTGCGTTATGTGGCACTTCAGTTTACGCAAGCGATATTCCCCCTCACCGCGAGGGCGCCCAATTATTCCAAGTGAATGTTAATTTTTTGAGCCCGAGTGAGCCTGAGGTTTGGGCACATGCGTTTGGCAAGGAGTCTGAAAAGTTCTCATGATGAGCAGACTCGCCTATTACTTGCGCCGAGCAGGGAGCCTTCTGAAAAAGGAGGGTTTCGGAGTTGTTTTATTGGCTGGCGTTCGATTTCTGATTCGTAGGAAGTTTCTAATTGGCTTTTTGATAGAAAGCGTAGAGTACCAACTGATGAGTCGGTTTAGAAGTGTAGGTGCGACTTTGATCAGTGAACCAAAGTCCGAATTGATACAGTCCGACCGAGTTCTCATCTATGCCAGCTATGACGCTAATTCTCTGATCCAAGGACATGTTCTTGATCAGTTGATGGCTTTTCATGCCTGTGGCTATGAGATTGTATTCGTAACCACCTCGCCTGAGCTTCCTGGTGATGCGGTACGGACACTTAATGCCTATTGCAAACGGATCATTCATAGACAGAATCGAGGCTATGACTTTTGTTCCTGGAAGCTCGGACTGGAGAGAGCTGCATTTGAAACATCTAGCCTGAGATCCTTGGTTGTGATGAACGACTCGTGCTACGGTCCTTTTTTCGAAATTGAGGGGATTTTAAGTTCTATGCGAGCAGCGCAAGACACGGTATATGGGTTGACCAAGAGTCTGGAGATATCACCCTACATTCAATCGTATTTTTATCATTTTGGAGCCGAGTTGCTTAAGAATCGACTGGTGGATGATTTCTTTTCTAGAGTTCGGATTCTGAATTCCAAGTGGGCAATTGTGAGGTTTCTAGAGATTGGTAGCTCGGCTTGGTTGAGAAGCCGTCGAATACCCATTAAAGCGTTGGTAGATCCAAAGGATAGAATGGTGCGAGATATAATGAGCCAATTTGAGACCACTGACCCGGTGGTTAAGCCGGTGGCTCGAATCTGGATTGATAGAAAATTAAACCCCTTCTACAAACGAAGCAATGGTCCATTAGTTTAAGAAAGCTCGAGCTCGCTTAAGAAAAACTCCGAAAAGTACCCCAATCGCTGAGCGGGCGAGCATGGTCTTTCCCCGCAGCAACGAGCCGATTGCCTTGGACAGAATTGCTGATGGATTTGAATAATGGCGCAGCTCAGAAGGCGTGATGGGTAGTGTAGAAATCCTATTGAAATATTGGTCCCTCATATCTATGAAATGACCGAGAAGGTTTCCGAAGCCCCATTTTCTTCTTAAGTATAGCAATCTTGTTTTTTCTTGTGCTCCAATCACGTTACTGGAGTGCTGACGGTAATCATAAAGTGGTTCTGAAATAGGGATTAGTCTCCCGTGAATCATGGCGAGAGCTGCATACCAGTGGTCGTGATCTTTCCATTCTTTCGGAATCAATGGAAATTGCCGAAAAAGATTCGCATTAAAAAGTGATGCCGCTCCGGTACAGACATTTCTTAGGCAAAGATCGAATGTATCAAGGGCTAATACCTTTCTGCCTTCATATTCCCAACCATCACTCCTTGATCCATCAGAAAACAACAGGTTCATGTTCGAGTGGACGCCAGAAAAAAGGGGCTCACTTTCGAGAGTTTGAACCAGGGTTTGAAGTTTTTTGGGGTACCAGATGTCATCTTGATCGCTGAAGGCGATATATTTGATGTCGGGTGAAATACTCAGACACTTCTGGCTGGCGTACTCGAAGTTCTTTACATGGCCTAGTCGGTTCTTGTTTTGAATGAAATAGAATCTCGAATCCGTGATGCCCGGATTGACGATGTCCGAATCAAAAGTGATCACGCAAATCCAGTTTCCGAAGGTTTGGGCCTGAATCGAAAGCAACTGGAGCTTGAAATGCTCCGGATCTGGACGATAAGCGGCAAGGGCGATTCCGACCTCAGGATTGCCTGGACTCATAGAGGCTCACCCCTTCTTTGGGGAGTCCGTCGAATATTTTCTTTTTGTTTTCAAGCACAATGCAGCGATTGCAGTGTTCCCGGACTGAGTTAGAATCATGGGTGATCAGGATGATTGTTCGTCCAGCTCTATGTAGCTCTTTGATTTTAGTAATGCACTTCCGTTGAAAGCTTAGGTCACCAACTGCTAATACCTCGTCGACAAGCAATATCGGAGCATCGAGGTGGGTTGCGATCGAGAACCCGAGCCTGACGAGCATCCCGCTCGAGTAGTTCTTGATCATTCGATGGATGTGGTCTCCAAGCTCAGAAAACTCGATGATTGAGCTCAATGCCTGTTCGGTTGCCTCTCTTCCGAAGCCCAGAATAGAGGCGTTCAGGAAAATGTTCTCGAGCCCCGTCAGTTCCGGATGGAATCCTGCTCCGAGTTCGATCAGGGGCGCGATCACCCCTCTGGTTCGAATTGATCCGCCAGTCGGGGTATAAATGCCAGAGATGAGTTTAAGCAGAGTGCTCTTCCCAGCACCGTTTCGTCCCATAATCCCGATGAAGTCACCTGGATAGATGGCGAAAGAAACATCATCTAAAACTCGAAAGACATCCGATTTGTAGCGAACTGTTCCTTTGGAAAAATTGGTAAGAAAGCTTTTAAGGCTGGTGGGACGTTCCGCTGAAAAATTGAATTCTTTGACGAGATGGTCAACCGAGATTACAGGTTCTATCATCTAGAGCACCTCCACCAAGCCGCTTCTCAGGCGGGTATAGGTGACCCTAAGACTGAGTAACCCGATAGTCACCCAGGCTAAGCTCGCCAAAACATGGGGAATCAGGGCCCCTTCGGATCCAAGCATGCTCATATGGATACCTTCAAAAATAGAACCGACTGGATTTAGGAAAAGGATCCAATGATATTTGGGAGGGATCATTGAGCTATCGTAAAAGATGGGCGTGGCATAGAGCCAGACCTGGAGTGCGAGCCCGATGGCGTGCCTCAGATCTCTCAGGTAAACATAGAAGACCGCGAGTATCGCACCGACTGAATAACTCAAAAGTAGCAAGCAGCCGAAAAAGTAGAACGCCCAGAGCATATTCGGACTTGGTTGCACGCCGGAGACCATTCCAAGAATGAAAATCACAGGCAGGGAAAAGAAGAGTGTTGAGAAGTTCGTGATTGAAACCACGTAAGGAAAGACATGGATCGGGATCGGAATCTTGGAGATAAGGGCCTGGTTAGCGACGATGGACTCTGTAGCCTCCGATATTGATTGGGAAAAGAAGCTCCAGGGCAGGACTCCCGCCAGGATGAACGGAAGGTAATGAGGACGGTTTACATTCATCACTACCTTGAAGACGAAGTAATAGATCATTGAGATCATAACTGGCGCAAGGATGGTCCAGAAGTAGCCGAAAAACGAACGGCGATACTTGATCTTGAGATTCCGATTCACCAGGTTGAAAACCAGAAACTTCTTGTTTAGGCAGAAAGCGTCGAAGCCAAGAGCAATCAGCGTAAGTCTGTTAGTAAAGCTAAACACAGAACATTAAATGCCATAAGGGTTCATCATTAACAAGGAAATGCAACACCCTAATGCATGGCGTTATTGCGCAAAAAGTAAAAAATGCTTGGTAGATAACTAAACTTCTAGTGGCGACACAAAAATTACTTTAGTCGAAATTTATTCTTTCCTTCTCTGTAACAAGAGGACGCTTAAGGACTTGTGTGTGAATGAACCCAACATACTCACCGATGATGCCAGTAAAAAAAAGTTGTACTGACATGAAGGAGAAAAAACCAATTAGTATGGGTGCTATCCCAAGCTGGAATTTGTCCCAAAAAATTAGTTTTAAGAAGAAGAAAGCTAGGCCAAGAAATAGGCTGACAACTGATAATATAAAACCTGCAATTGTTGCAACTCTTAGAGGCACCTTTGAGTGGCTCGTGATGCCAAGCATTGCAATGTCATATAGTTTATAAAAGTTATTCGATGTTATTCCCCGATATCTCTGGGGTTGGTGATAAGGAATCTTTATGGAAGGGAATCCAAGTTCTGATATCAAACCTCTAAAATAGGGATAAGGATCATTGATGCTAGATAGAGCATTAATGACCTCACGATCATAAAGTCCAAAGCCCGTATTGTTTTTCACAAGCTCTGTATCAGACACCTTAGATACAAAGTTATAATACAGCTTCCTTGTGGCAAACATTAGTGATGACTCGTCACTGTTGGTTTTAACCCCAAGCACGACTTTCGCCCCTGCCTTCCATCTCTCGACAAAAACCGAAATAAGTTCTGGGGGGTCTTGCAGGTCGGCTGCCAATAAAATTGCAGCATCCCCTGAGCATTGTAGCAGTCCATAAAATGGGGATCGAATGTGTCCGAAGTTACGGTTATTGATGATTATCTTGATTCGCTTGTCCTCTGTGGCGATATTTTTTAATATCAATTGAGTTTTGTCGGTCGAATCATTATCAATAAAAATGTGTTCGTAGTTGGTAATTTGGAGGTCGCGCATCACATCCTGGCATCTGCGAATTAAGGTGGGTAGATTTCCTTCCTCGTTATAGCAAGGTGTAATGATGCTTATCTTTCTTTTATCCATGACCGCCTCGTTTTTTACTTTGATCTTTTAATGCAAAACATTCATCGAATCACTCAATATAATAATGATTTAAATGAAATAGTTCAAGTCATGGGGGGTGTGCGCTCGCCTCTTTCGGGGAAAAGGGTTCTGGTGACTGGTGGGACTGGGTTTTTAGGTCGGTGGATCGTAGATTCCTTGCTTCTCTTGGGTGTAAAGGTGGTGGTTGTTTCAAGGAGTGTTGGCAACGCTCTATGTAAGATGCCATGTTGGCAAGGTGAGGCTAATCTCACTTTGTTAAGCTATTCTGGGCTTAAACGTGAATGTTTTGAAATCGACTATGTTATTCACTGTGCAACCGATTACCGACATGAGCCATTAGAGACTTTGACCCTTGCAGAAAATGTATACGATTTCGCCAAGAAGGTTAGGGCAAAAAGAGTTGTTTTTCTAAGTTCTGGGGCTGCGTCCGCCATTGAGGCGCAACGGACCAATTACGGGGTTGGGAAGGTATTGGCTGAAAATAGTGGAATGCGACTGTTTGAGGCGGGTTCGTTTGAGTTTCTTGTTCTAAGAGGGTACTCGTTTTTGGGGCCGTTTCAGGATTTGGGCTCAAATTTTGCTGTGACCCAATTCTTCAGTTCGGTTTTGGAGGGGCGGCCAATGGTTATTGCCGGGGATGGAGCCTCTATCCGTTCATATTTGTATCCCGTTGATTTTGTTTTGGGCTTAATAAAGGTGTTGGTTGGCGGACGGGCTGGAGAGATATATGAGATAGGGTCTGAGGAGCCTGTTGAAATTCGGGAGCTTGCAAGAATGATAAATGAGCTGCGAATTGATCAAGGCATAGAGGTTGTAACAAAATTCTCAGGCACATCTTCTCTGAGTGGTAGCGCCAGGTACCTCCCGAACTTAAATAAGATCAAGGATCATGTCGGGTTTCGGCAGAGTATTTTCCTTTGCGAGGCAATCTACCGGACTGCCCTATTCTATCAGACATCTGATTCAAGTTGTAAGATTGTTGCGCGCAATCTCTCTTCCAGTTGTTGATCTGAAATTGAATGCTCAGAAAGTGCGAATTGGTAATCGCCACATTTGCGTGCAAAGTGATCTTCTAGGCAAAATGGAGTAACTTTCGCATTCCAGGAGGTGTCAGTGGCTATGATCTCAGACAGTGCAGAGAAGAGGCCGCCGAATTGGCTGTGTTCCTCCAAGGAAAAGAGATTTGTATGGTTTTTAAGGATATCAGCATCCGGGAAGGGTTTGAGCTTAGAAACAGAATATACCGAAACGTCGTATTTCTGGCCGATATTCTTGCCGACACTCACCATTGAGCCAGTGGCAACAATGGCATATTTCTCTTTATTTCCCGTGCTAACCCTGTTGACTCCAGGAGTTGCGGGTTTGTGAGGGTGCACTTCGGGACGATCGCTTTTTCCTATTCTGATGTAAGAAGTATGGTTGAGCTTTAAGGCCTCTTCGAAGCAGGTTGTCAGTTCGAATTTATCGCATGGTGAATATATCGAAATGTTTGGCATAGCACGGAGACAAGCTATGTCTTCAGCGCACTGATGGGAAGAGCCAAGGGTTGAGTATACTACTCCAGCGCCATCTCCAATGATGATAGCGGGTACCGATCCTGCGCATAGATCGAGCTTGATTTGCTCTAGAACTCGGATGGGAACGAAAGATGCCAGTCCATAAATTATTGTTCGTATGCCGACCTTGTGTAAACCCGATGCATACCCAACCATTGCTTGTTCGCTTACGCCAACATTAATAAACTTACTCGGAGATGTCTTTCTTACGGCGTCGAACAGGGAGTATCCGTGATCCCCTGTTAGTATGAAAAGGTCGGGGTATTTGGAAGTGGCTTCAGCAAGAAGTTTAGATAGCGTTTCTCGCATGGCTTCAAGCCCCCCCGAGCTCTCTAAGTGCGGCTTGATAAGTGTTCTGGTTCAGTCTGGTATAGTGCCAACTATTGTTGTTCTCCATAAATGAAACGCCCTTTCCTTTGATTGTTCGTGCAATCAAAGATTTGGGTAGAGGCTCCCCATCCATTGCTCGTATCTTTTCAATAATATTTTTCACTTCGTGCCCATTGCACTCATCAGAAAAAAAACCAAAAGAGGAGAACTTCTGAGTCAAAGATTCGAGATTGATGATTTGGCTGGTTTCGCCCATGGCTTGAAAGCCATTTGCGTCAACTATGATGTTAAGATTTCTTAACTTGTGGTGTGCTGCAAATAAAATGCTTTCCCAAGCGCTCCCCTCGTTAAGCTCACCATCGCCAACTATGCAAAATACTTTTTGATCCGAACCTTTAATTGCAAGTCCTTTTGCAATTCCTACTGCTATTGGTAATCCATGACCAAGTGAGCCAGATGTGACCTCGCACCCGGGTATGTGTGATTCTGATAACCCGTGAAGGTTTGTTCCGTTGCCAAGGTAGTAATTTACATCGTTGTCCGTGATCCATCCCAGCCTATAAAAGCAAGCATATTGGGCCATTACGCCATGTCCCTTGGAGAGGACTAAATAATCTCTTTTTGGGTTTCTTGGATCGGCTCTGTCAAAGCGTAATAGGTTCCCGTAAAGAGCACTCAGCAATTCAATGATCGAAAAAGCACAAGGAATGTGAACGCACTGAGCATTGTAGGCCATTCTCAATACAGTTTCTCGTAGGGATACTGGCTCGAATTCGGTGGTGGTAAGAGGGGGCAATTGATTTTGCATACTTGTAGTCTTAGAAACGTATTGATGTTATGGCTTTTTCTATCATGAAACAGGCTCCGGAACTGAGCAAAATACCAATCTTTATATTGGCGGGCGGGTTTGGAACCCGTTTAAGCGAAGAAACTCAACTAAAGCCCAAACCAATGGTGGAGATAGGCGACGTACCGGTTTTGCTACATTTGATGCGTAAATATTATGAACATGGCTTTAATGACTTTGTCATTTGTGCTGGATATCGCTCTTGGGCGATCAAGGAGTTTTTCCTAAACTACGAGTTTCATTCTAATCATTTAGAAATAGACCACAGGGAGGAGCTAAACCGGATTCCGGCAACGCTGGACAAAAACCTCGCACAAGAAAAGTGGCGTGTCAGGGTATTGGATACAGGCCAAGATGCAATGACCGGCGCTAGAGTGGCGCGAGCTTTTGATCTCGTCCATGGAATTGAAGAGTTCGATCATTTTGGCGTCACGTATGGTGATGGCTTAACCGATGTTGATTTGGCTGTAGAGGCAAGTTTCCACGTTAGTTCTGGTAAAGTGGGTACCGTACTAGGTGTGAAGCCAGTGGCTCGGTTCGGTGAGCTGGAAGTAGGGGCGGGCTCCCTGGTAACGGGGTTTTTAGAAAAACCTGAGTCAAAACAGGGATTAATTAACGGGGGGTTCTTCTTTTTTAGTCGAGAGTTCAGGCAGTATCTATCTGACCAGGATGACTGCGTCCTTGAGCGAGGCCCACTGGAGAAACTGGCTAGGGATGGTGAGCTGATGATGTTTGAGCATGGCGGGTTTTGGCAGCCTATGGATACCCTTCGGGATAAAGTACTTCTTCAGAAGTTGTGGGAAGGCGGCTCGGCGCCTTGGGTGGTAAAAAAATGAGCACTAAGAAAGTGTTTGGTAACTTATTAATTACTGGAGCAACTGGCTTTCTAGGTTCCGAGCTTTTGGCTCAGGTTCTTGATTCTGGTGAGGCAGATAGAGTTGTGTGCTTGGTGCGTGATCGAATTCCAAAAAGCAGGTTTTTTACGGACGGCATGTGTGAGCGCGTTGTGGTGGTTTCCGGTGACTTGCGAGATCAGGAACTTATAGACAGGGTCATGAATGAATATGATATAAATACGGTATTTCATCTCGCTGCTCAAACTATTGTTGGGCAGGCAAATTCAAGACCGACGGAGACCCTAGATGTAAATATTCGTGGAACATGGGCCCTGTTAGAGGCTTGTCGAATGAACAGTAAAAACCTTAGGGCTGTTGTATTTGCTTCGAGTGACAAGGCTTATGGTGTTCTTGACGGAGAGAAATATGATGAAGCATTCCCTTTAGCGGGACGGTTCCCGTACGATGTATCTAAGTCTTGCTCGGATCTGATTTGCCAGATGTATGCTAATACCTACGGTTTACCGATTTCCATCACAAGGTGCGGGAATTTTTTCGGCCCGGGGGATCTGAACACCAGTCGAATTTTCCCGTCAACTATCTTATCTGTTCTGCGGGGTGAGCGCCCGTTAATCCGATCAGACGGTATGTATATTCGTGATTATATTTTTATCTCTGATGGAGCCGCCGCATATAGAGAATTGGCAAAGAGGTTGATTTCTGCTCAAAAGGACTTAGCCGGTGAGGCGTTCAATTTTTCATACGAGCTAAAGCTAACCGTTGTTGATGTTGTGAGAACGATCCTTAGAGAGATGGGTTCCAATCTAGAACCAATTATTCTTAATGAGGCGAATCATGAAATACCTATACAGGCGTTAGATAGTAAAAAAGCAATGAAGTATTTGAACTGGGCCCCGGCTTATGGGTTTGAGCAAGGAGTTCGAATAACTGCAGATTGGTACAAGGAGCGGTTTTCTGATGTCTGAACAAGAGCTTCGGGAAAAGCTGATTATTTTGGCTCGAGAGAATAGTGATGTATTGGGATCAAGACAAATTGTTCCAGGAAAGGACTATATTCCTCCTTCGGGGAAGGTGGTAGGAGCGCGAGAATTTGAATATTTAATGCAAGCTTCCGTTGATATGTGGCTGACGGCAGGAAGGTTTTCGGACGAGTTTGAAAAGCGATTCCCTGAAATATGGGGTTTGAAACATGGTCTTTTAGTTAATTCAGGTTCAAGTGCGAACTTAACAGCCTTAGCTGCATTGACGAGCTCTAAGCTAGGTGATCGAGCACTTAAGCCTGGGGATGAGGTAATTACTCCGGCTTGTGGATTCCCGACAACAATTGGTCCTGCAGTTCAATATGGGCTGAAACCGGTATTTGTAGATGTAGATCTTGAGACGCAAAACGCAACTGTTGAAATGATCGAGCGCGCAATTACGCCAAAAACTAAACTCGTAATGATGGCGCATGCGTTGGGCAACCCATTCCGGGCGGACAAAGTTTCTGAATTATGTAAGTCCAAAGGTATTTGGTTTGTCGAAGACTGCTGTGATGCTCTAGGTGCAGAGATTGGCGGGAAGCATGTCGGAGTTTTTGGTGATTTCGCAACATGTTCCTTCTATCCAGCCCATCATATCACTATGGGGGAGGGGGGGGCGGTACTGACAAACAACTACCAGCTGAATAAATTAGCCATGAGCTTTAGAGACTGGGGACGAGATTGTTATTGTCCCCCAGGGGTATCTGATTCCTGTGGTGCAAGGTACTGTTGGAAATTGGGGGATCTGCCCAAAGGATACGATCATAAGTACATTTACTCGCATATTGGCTACAACCTCAAAGTAACAGATTTTCAGGCATCTCTTGGATTAGCTCAACTTGAGCGACTTAACGGCTTTATAAGCAAACGACGAGAGAACCATGCTTATTTAGAAAAGTGCTTGAAAGAGTTAGGGCTGGATGAGGAGCTTGTCCTGCCCAAGGCAACAGCGGGAACAGCCCCCTCTTGGTTTGGCTTCTTCATTACGCTTAAGCAACCAGGCCGGCGGCTAGAGGTGGTCCAAAAATTAGAAAAATCTCTAGTTGGAACCAGACTGTTATTCGCAGGAAATCTTACCAAACAGCCGGCTTTCCGAGGCGTTGACTATTCTATTCCAGAGGTGCTTACCAATACGGACAAGATTATGAATGACGGATTTTGGGTGGGGATTTGGCCCGGGTTAAGCACTTATCATTTAGATTATATTGCGACTCAAATCTTTTCAGCAGTTCGCTAAATCTAGAGTTCCCGTTGCAAATGTTTGAATGTTTTCTAGTAATATTATTTGCAGAAATGATGTGAGGAGAGAGCAACCTCGTTTATGTATTTGTATGGTTAAAAGTCTTATTTCCTCTTCCGGAAAGATATTATTCTTTCTTGGAATAATATTATTTGTTTTTGATATGATTTGGGGTTTCTGGGACCATGACTCGGGTTTTTTTCTATTGCAGTCGTTTATGGTTTCTAAAGGGTTGCGGCCATATGTTGACTACCAGGCTCTTTATCCTCCATTTATGTTTATTATTCAGGCGATTCCAATTTGGGTTGGAATGACCAGGGAGGCAATTACACTGTTAAGCCCCGTATTCTGGGTAGGTGGAATAGCCCTGCTTACGGTACTTTATATTCAGAATGAGAGCGAAAGAGAGACGGCGATTAAGTCTATTAACTATAGCTGGTTCTTTGGGGCGTTTTATTTTCTTTTTTGCATCGAGTTCGGCGGCAATCATCTCACTTTAGAACATGGCGTTGTTTTCTGCTCTTTGATGGCGTTACATTTAGGAGGACGAAGTCTTAGTGTGGGTGGTTTAATGCTTCGGCAGATTCTAGTTGGGGTATTTATTGGATCTGCAATTTTAGTAAAACAAGTAGGCATTGTTTTAGTCCTTCCGTTTTTAATTCGAGCAGTCCATGTGCGAGCTTTGGCTGGGTATATTTCAGGTATAGTTATGCCATTTTGCTTAGTGCTTATTTGGATAGGAGAAAAGCCAAGTAAACTAATTGAAGGCCAAGCTGTTTTATTAAGGTATTTAGCCCCATCTAAACCCGAAGGGTTTGACGCGCTATTTGGAGGGCTGATTTATGTTTTGCAAAGCGAGCTCTTTCGAACTCCGATTGGTTTATTTTCAATTTTATTCACGACTTTAGTCGGCCTTTATTTCTCAATTCGAGCACACCGCGATCGAGATATCTATAGATCTCTATGGCTCGCGTCTTGGGTTTTGGTATTAGTTCTTTTTTTCGCCGCAAGGGCAAAGAACAACTTCCCGCACTATACATTGAACTGTTGGCCCGCTTTTGTAACTATTATTCCCGAGTCATATCCATTTTTTTCTGGGCTAGCAAAAAAAGCTTGGCTCAAACTAGTTATTTTTAGTTTGGTTGCTCTTGTTGCTTTTCACCTAAAATTTCCAATTCGTACTATAGACGGGAAAAACTATTTCTTGAGGTGGCAAGGGGGGGGGCGCTTGACCACATTTCTTTTTCCAGTAGCTAGGGAGTTAGATCGTTTGATCCCCGCGAACGCATCGATAACACACATGGGCTTCGAAGAGAGCGTACTGTTTTTTTTGGCGGGAAGGATTCCATTAAATAAAGATTGGAGCCCCCACAATATTCGAGCAAAAATTGAGGGGGACTACTTATTGATCAATCATATGGATGAAAGCTGGGCTTCCGGCGAAAGTGATGTAATTTTCGCTAAAGGTTTTCGCCGAATTAAAGCTTGGTACCACCCAGAGGGTAGCATTGAGTTATACAAAAATATTGAGTTATAGAACCATAAGCCCCTTATTATGCGCTTCATTCATTAAGGGGAATGGTTGTCGTTCATTAAATCATAATTGAGTTGAGATTCGCACCGGGCGCCAGTATGCGGCGACAATGTACTAATCGGCTTTGTAATTAAGATCTAGTAACTGTGGATCAATTTTTTGATGAATCGCGACTTGGTCAAATGATGTATCAAGTTGTTGCTGTCATTAGATTCAGAGTTAGCAATTTAATTTTGTGGCAAAATTTGATTGTAGAAAACTATTTGTTTGTGATTTGTATGCCGTTAAGGGGTTGATTTAACATTTCGTGCTTTACTTGGAAGTCCAGGAAGCTGTTTTTGCGGATCCCTTAGGCTTATTGAAGCCACACCCAAGGTCGATATGCTATCCACCGCTCGCGAGCCGGTCACTAAGTGAGGCTAGAGACTCATTGTGTGCAGCAAACTTTGCATAGTCTGTCGCAATAATTGAACCCGTTTTCATTGATTTGATCTCTTTGGTTAGGAATAAAATTTCTACTTCTTGAATTAACCTACTTAGAAAGTGTTGAGTTAATTCTTAAAATTAAAGTTTTCATGTCGAATATTTCGAGATTCGATGTGGGTGCAGGGTTGTTTTTTTGCCAGTTGCCAGATTGGAGCAGGTCTTTGATGGTTTCGTATAGTTCTCCTGGTGTTTTGACCTCAATATAGTCAATTCCGGGTCTTAAAAGTGCGCCAGAGAGAGGTTCGCTCACTAAAACCGTTCTTGCCCTTAATGCTTGAACCGCGCGGGTTTCAAAGTTTTTGTATGGTTGATTGTGCAGATTAATGCAGATCCGTGAAAGGTTGATTATTTCGTTTGCTTCTTCGTCAAAGACACCGTGTGCAATGTGTATGATGTTATAGCGTGCTTTTAGAGGCATCAAAAAGGCTTCTCTATGCTCAGTGCTTCTCCCGATAAAGCAAGCGTCATATTTTTTGGAGGTGTTCATTGGAAAAAAAAGCTTAGAGCTTACCGGCAAGGCATTGTATAAGGTGCGGGCAAAGCCAATTGACTCGAAAACTTCTTTGCTTTCTTGATCAAAGTGGATAACCAAATCGTATGGGACCTTTCGCGCCTCGACAAGGTTTCCAAGTCTCAGCCATTGATCTGGATGTTGGTTAATTTTCCAATTAGTTGGGATTGGCTCAGTGGAAAAGCCGATCAAAGCGATGCCTTTTTTCGTGAGGTTCGTCCATACATCTGGAAATTGGGCAAGCCACTCCGGGCGAAAAAAGACCACAGCTTTGCATTGCTTTTCATCAATAAAGTCTGAGAGGCGATTAATTGCGGAAAGATCGCCGGATTTGATTTCGAATTCAAACCCAACCTTAGGATCTAGGGCGTCAAAGTAGTTCTGTCGAAAATATTCGGGCTGACCTACAAACGCAATGGGCAGAATCTCAGAAAAGTTTTTTGTAATCTTTTCTTCGAATACCAAGCGCTTAATCGATCTCAGTTTTCTTCTTAGTAACCAAAGATTCAGTAACGATTGAAACAGATTTTTTAGATTGTTAATTACCGCTCTAATTCTTTTCATCTTATCTCTCGTGTTAGGTAGGGCAATGGGCCTACCTAGGATCTTCGAAGTTTACGGGTTGTTGGGGCGAAGTTTCAATTTGGTCTTTGAATAAATTTCTTTACCACTCTGTATGTCGCTGAGACGAGAGCAGCTAGTGATGGAATGTACTTCTCTATGAAGTTCATAATTTTAATAACTATTCTTATCGTGGTTGAGGTGGAAATTCTTGATTCAGCGGTATAGTGCGTTTTTAGGTTCGAGTAGGATTTAAGTAAACGAAGCATGGCAGCTCTTTCAAATTGACTCACGGGAGGAGAGGAGAGAATCTGCTCGACGGAGGCGACAAACTTGGGGTGTTGTAGTTCCCAGTCAAGATTTCTTGCGGTGTTTGCTGCGTTCTTTGTCAGTTTTTCTCTTAGGGAATGGTCCAGTACTAGGCGTCTAAGCTTTTCTATGCCGGACTTGACATCGCCAATTGAAATTACTAGTGAATTTACCTCGTCCTCTATGTATTCGTCGTAGCCGGTAACATTTGAAACTAGGCAGGTTCCACCAGAGGCCATCATTTCAAGGGGGGGGCCAAAAAAGCCCTCTACCGCGGAGACTTTTACTAGTAAATGGCAAGATCTATAGATCTTTGGCATTTCTGAGAAAGGTACCGAATAAAAGATTTTGTCAAAGTTCCAGCTTGACTTTGGTGTTCCTGAGGAGCACACATACCAGACCTCTATATCGAGTTCTTTTTTTAGTGCGTTTACAATAGAAAATGCATCTTCTACTCTTTTAAAAGGAACTTCCGCGGGTCCCTCGACTAATACTCTTATTTTGCTTGTCTTTGGGGCGAGCGCAGGTCCCGCGGGATTAAACTTAGCGGTGTCCACCCCATTTGGCGCGTAGTGCGCCAACTTTCCAAACTCATCGTGCAAAAATGTTTTTATCCAATTTGCTTCTGTAATGAATTCGATGCCTGGCAGTGCATATGTCAGGGTTACCCAAGTCGGCCAAATTTCTGTGCATCGATAAAATCTACGCTCATCACTTTGGACAAAATATGCGTATTTTTCTGATTTAATTCTGTGGAGACTGAAGACGGTTTCCCACCATGTGGCCATTACAAGGTCAAATTGAAGCGTGGATGCGTCTTCAATGGAGATTGTCTTTACAGAAAATTCTTTAAAGTTAGAAAAACCAACATTTTGGCGAAATTTTTCAAATATGATCGTAACATCATGCCCAACGCTCTGTAGGTATTCAGCGTGTAGATATGCAACAAAAACCCCCCCGGCAATTCCATTGGTCGGGATTATAAATGCTATTTTGCTGCGGCTTGACATAGTTCGAGAGACCTGGGTGTTGTTTGGCTGTGGCTAATCTATTGTTTTGCCGACTGTCGGACGGTTTTAGTGTTAAATTATGAATCGCTGTTGTGCCGTGCACAACGGGTGGCACGCATGACCAGACAATATCACTGCGAACACCAGTTTCTATTGCTTTTTTGTTTCAGCCGCAATTAGTATTCGCTATTGCATGAAAGGTATTATTCTGGCTGGTGGTTCGGGAACTAGGCTCTATCCGGTAACGCGCCCCGCCTGCAAGCAATTGCTTCCTGTCTACGATAAACCGATGATCTATTATCCGCTTAGCACGCTGATGTTGGCCGGGATTAGGGAAGTTTTGGTCATTTCGACTCCGCGAGACCTGCCCCGTTTTGAGGAGCTCCTTGGGACGGGAGAAGAATGGGGTATGCGGTTTGAATATGTGGTTCAGCCAAGGCCCGAGGGGTTAGCGCAGGCTTTTATTTTGAGCCAGAAATTCTTGAGTGGGTCCCCCGCTGCGCTTGTTCTGGGCGATAATATCTTTTACGCCGACGGGTTTAGTGGTCTCCTAAAGGGTGTGGCCGACCAATACAGGGCTGGTAGGATTGGCTCTACTATCTTTGCTTACTATGTTCAAAATCCTCGCGCATATGGAGTTGTGGAGTTTGATGAGTCCGGTAGGGCTGTAAGTCTGGAAGAAAAACCATCGATTCCTAAGTCAAATTACGCAATTCCGGGATTATATTTCTATGATGGTAAGGTTACTGACTATGCCCAAAGTTTGAAGCCATCCCCTCGAGGGGAACTTGAGATAACGGATCTAAATCGTGTCTACCTCGAGCGCGGTGAGCTTTCCGTTCAGAAAATGAGTAGGGGTACGGCGTGGCTAGATACTGGCTCTTTTGAGACTTTGCTTCAGGCCTCAAACTTCGTTCAGACTATTGAGCACAGGCAGGGGCTTAAGATTGCGTGCCCAGAGGAGATTGCATATCGGATGGGGTTTATTGATGTACAACAATTAAGACGTTTGGCTGAACCACTGAAGAACAGCGGGTATGGCGAATATCTGCTCGGTCTTATTTCAAATGGTTAGGGCATTTTTTTAATGATTATTCATGACAAGCTAATCGGGCTCGCGAATAAAGAGAGGAATAAGGAACCCTTTGACCATTGGGTGTTGGATGGTTTTTTTGAATCTAATATCGCATTTGGTTTGGAGCGAGATTTTTTGGGCTATGAAGATCCTTCCTGGTTTTTTTATGACAACGCGATTGAGCACAAGAAAGCTCTGAATAATTGGGGTAAATTCCCTAGTCTTACCTACCGCGTTTTTGACGAGCTTTGCTCCCCTAAGTTCGTAGACGCTCTTTCAAGGTTGGTTGGGGTCAGTTTGGTTGCTGACCCGGGTTTGCATGGTGGCGGTTGGCACATCCATGGTGATGGTGGCAATTTGAATCCGCATTTGGATTACTCAATTCATCCTAAATTGAGGATGCAGCGGAAGATTAATATAATTATATACCTTTCTTCTGAGTTGCAGGAACATCATGGAGGCCACTTGGGCCTTTGGCGTCATGATGAGTCTATGAATGGACCGGGTGAATTGGTTAAGGAAGTTGAACCACGCTTCAATAGGGCGGTAATTTTTGATACCACGCAAAATAGCTGGCACGGAATGAGTAGGCAGTTGAGTCAACCAAAAGGGGTTTTCCGAAAGTCTCTTGCTGTTTACTATCTCACAGAGCCGGCAGATGGTGCTTCAATGCGAGAGCGGGCGCTTTTTGCGCCTCGGCAGGCCCAGTCGGGGGATGAGGGTGTGCGCGATTTGATTCGCATGCGCGCGGACTCATCGAGCTTTGCGACCGTTTATCGGCAAAAAAGCAAGAAGGACTAAATTTGAAATCAATCCTAGTCACTGGCGCTGCCGGATTTATTGGAAGTAATTTTGTTGAACTTGCATTGTCGAAGGGGCACAAAGTCGTGGGCTATGATGCCCTCACTTACGCAGGCCACCTCGAAACCCTCGAGCCTTTCAAGAATAGGCCTTACTTCACCTTCGTGAAGGGCAACATCCTCGATCAAGAGCTTTTTCTAAAGACTTTGAAAGAACACCAGATCGACTGGGTGGCGCACTTCGCCGCGGAATCCCACGTCGACAAGTCAATCAGTGGCCCAGGTGCCTTCATTGAAACGAATATCAACGGGACCTTTTCGCTCTTATCGGCTTCGCGCACTTATTTTGAGTCCTTGAGTGGTGCTGAGGAAGAAGGCTTCCGGTTTCTGCACGTATCGACTGACGAGGTTTTTGGTGAGCTCGGGCCCACGGGCAAGTTCTCCGAGAACACCCCCTATGCCCCGAACTCCCCGTATTCGGCTTCGAAGGCGGGATCCGATCTTCTGGTCCGCGCCTGGCATCACACCTATGGTTTGCCGACTTTGATTACAAACTGCTCGAATAACTACGGGCCACGGCAATTCCCCGAGAAGCTGATCCCACACATGATTTTTTGCGCGCTCCAAGGAAAGCCCCTTCCGGTTTACGGAAAGGGCGAGAACATCCGCGACTGGATCCACGTCAAGGACCATTCTCGCGGTATCCTTCAAGCGCTCGAGGGCGGAAAGCCGGGAGAGACCTATTGCTTCGGTGGGAACAGCGAGCGGAAGAACATCGAGGTCGTCCATGCCCTGTGCCGGGTGTTGAACGAGCTGCGTCCCAGGAGTGGTGGAGCCAAGTACGAAGAGCTGATCACCTTTGTGACCGATCGCCCGGGGCACGATTTCCGCTATGCGATCGACGACTCGAAGGCCCAGCGCGAGCTCGGCTACGTCCACGAGTTCCAGAGTTTTGAAACCGGCCTCCGCGCCACGGTCGAGTGGTATCTGTCGAATCTCGATTGGAGCCAAAAAGTGACTTCGAAGCCCGGGGTCAAGGTGAGCTACGATTGGTCGCTCGTCGCCAAGGGGTAAGGGTCCATGAAGATCCTCCTCCTCGGTGCAAACGGGCAGCTCGGTTCGGCTTATCAGGAGCTTTCCAAAACGGAAGCCTGGCCTCTGGGGTGGGAGCTGGTGGCCCTGGGGTCGAAGGAGTGCGATCTTTCGCAGTCCGGGTCTTTGAGCCAAGCGCTCGAAAAAATCAGACCGGATCTGATCCTGAACGCCGCCGCCTACACTGCGGTCGATCTTGCTGAAAAAGAGCAAGAAAAGTGCGAGGCGATCAATGTTCAAGCACCGGAAGTGTTGGCCCGCTACTGTGCTTTTCATGGCATTCCGCTGGTGCACTATTCGTCGGATTACGTGTACGACGGGGCCGGAGCCGTCGAACGCTTGGAAGGCGCCCCCCATTCCCCCGTGAACTTTTACGGAACCTCGAAAGCAAAGGGCGATGAAGCCATCATCCGATCCGGCTGCGAGCACCTGATCTTCCGGACCTCCTGGGTGTTCTCGCACACTGGAAAAAACTTCGTGAAAACCATGTTGAGACTCGGGGCTGAGCGGCCGGAGCTCAAAGTGGTCGAAGATCAGATCGGAGCGCCTACCTATGCACCGGATCTGGCGGCGTACTCGCTTCAGGCCCTCATGCGGGCGCTCGAGCTCAAAGTGGAGGGCCGAGGGTTTCCTTCCGGAGTCTATCACCTCACCAACTCCGACCACACCTCTTGGGCCGACTTTGCTCGTGCTATTCTTCCCGGCATAAAGGTCATTGGAATTCCGAGCTCGGAGTATCTAACTCCCGCAAAGCGCCCGATGAACTCTCGATTGAGCTTGGAAAAATTCAAAACCACTTTCCGGATCGCGCCGCGCCCTTGGCGGGAGGCGCTTCAGGAGTGTCTGGATCAACTGAAGGAACATCATGGTTAAAGAAGGCAGGCTTTCGGGACTGAAGCTGATTGAGCTTAAAATTTACGGCGATGACCGGGGCTTTTTCACCGAACGTTATGTGGCGGAACGTTTTGTCGGCTACGGTTTGCCGGAACGCTTCATTCAAGACAATCACTCTCGATCAAAACCCGGGGTGATCCGCGGACTCCACTACCAGACTGATCCGGCCCAAGGGAAATTGGTGGGTGTCATTCGCGGCAAGATCTGGGACGTGGCAGTCGACCTTCGCAAAGACTCTCCGACCTTCGGGCAATGGGAGGCTTTCGAGCTTTCGGATGAGAATGGTCGACTCCTTTGGATCCCTGCGGGTTTCGCCCACGGATTTTGCGTGCTCGGTAACGAGGATGCCGACGTGATGTACAAGGTGGACGCCGTTTACTCACCCAAGACCGAAGGCGGAATTTTGTACTCGGATCCGGATCTCAAGATCGAGTGGCCGGTCAAAGACCCGATCGTTTCGGGCAAAGACAAAGTCCTCCCCGGTTTTGCGAGTTACTCGAAGAACCCTTTGTTCTGAACCGTGCGCGCCCGGAATCCGAGGAGTGTCTCAGCCAGGCTGGGATCCCCGCAAGAGTGTTCGATGTCGCCCGCTCTCGGACCGGCCAGGATCGGGGTGAACTCCGACCCGGATTCTGCACACATGGACCGGTAGAGTCCGAGCACGGAAGTCGTATTCCCCGTGCAGAGATTCACCGACTGCCCTTGAAAGCGCCCGGGATCGAGCTTCAATGCCAGTCCACAGGCGCGGGCGATTTCGGTCACCGGTATGAAGTCGCGCGTGTTCTTTCCGCCGTTGAACAAAGTGGCCGGATTTCTCGATCGAAGGGCTTCCCG
Organism: Pseudomonadota bacterium; assembly: GCA_027491115.1. Lineage (GTDB taxonomy): Bacteria > Bdellovibrionota > UBA1018 > UBA1018 > CAIMNF01 > CAIMNF01. The sequence continues at coordinate 4,416 of JAIXWV010000007.1, read as the reverse complement.
GAAGCGGGTGATGACTCCGGAGTAGGGAGAGGTCGGATCCTGCCCTTGGCCGTAAACATTGAAAAACCGGAACGAGAGCGCGCGGAGTCTCCGGGTTCGATGAAGGGCGCGTAAGGCTTCTTCGGCCTCGAGCTTTTGCCGGCCGTAGTGCGAGAGTGGCTCCAGGTCCGGAACGGCCTCCGAGAGTCGATCTCCCGGCCCGCACCGGTCTCCGTAAACTGCTGCTGAGCTGGCAAAGACCAGTGGGGCTCCCGGGTTCGGCGAAGCGAGCAAGGCGTTGGCCACGTTGAGGGTGCCTTCGAGGTTCGTGCGCGAGCTCCCTTCGGGATCACCCTCGCACTCTGGAACGCTCACGATTGCGGCAAGATGATATACGCAATCAAATCCTCCCCCAAGTGCGTCCCGGAGTTGCTGTGGGTCCCGGATGTCGCCCGGAATGTATGTCGCGGGAGGGGTGTCGTGCTTTGGCGGTTTCAAGTCAAAAACACTAATTTCATGCCCCAAGCTTAAGAGCTCTTGCATGAGATGGGTTCCGATGAATCCGGAACCTCCGGTGATGATGATCTTCATTATTCTGGAGTTTAACTAATTGGTTTTTGAGGTGAAAATGAATTCCACATTATGCTCGAAAAATTAGCAAGCCAGCATTAGGTCGAACAGTTCGCGAATTGCGAAATGGTCAAGAAATTGGTACTTTGGTGCAATGTTTCATGTTTTAGACGCCTTAGCACTTGGCCCCGTTTTGCTTTGGCTGGGTGGAAAATTACATGGTCCTGACGCACACCATGGCTTTTTGATTTTATTTCTATTGTCGGGTGCAATTCAGTACTACTGGAAAGGCCGGCTACCCGATTCATTTGTTTGGAAATACTTTATCGAGCTTTGGAATCGTTTGGAGCGCTCGAACACCTTAAGGCTGGCTCTAGTTGGTTTCGCATTTGCATTCTCTATCATTCTGGTCGGCACAAAAGCTATGGCTGGACGATTTCCGATGTTCGATCAGGGGATCTTTACTCAGTTGCTCTGGTCACTTAGTCATGGGCTTGGATTCCATTCCACTATCGAGGCGCCAGGAAATCATCTTCTGGTGCACTTATCGCCAACTCTGGCTCTCTTGGCGCCGTTGGCTCGTCTGATTGAGTACCACCCTCTGTTTTTAGTGGTGGTGTCCAGTTTGTGTCTTTGGGGAGGGGGGCTGGCTTGGCTGGCTATGGTTAGGGTTCATCCAGGCGTGCCGGATGCGATTCGTCCTAGGCTTGGAGCGGTCGTCACCCTCATGCTCGTTTTTTTTGACTCGATCTGGGCCAATCTCTTGTGGGGTTTTCATGAGGCCCATTTGGCTTTTTTTATGCTTTCTTGGGGGTATTATTTTTATCTGGCGAATCGGGCCTTTGTGGCTCTGTTTTTGTTCGCGCTGACTGGACTCACAAAAGAGATCTATTTACTGGATGTGGGAATGGTTCTGATTGCAATGAGTGTTGCCCGTAGGAAAAACGCTAAGTTGTACCTTGCGGTTGGTATATGTTTCTTTGGTCTCTTTGGCTTCTACAGGAATTGGTGGGGGCATTCGATGAATTCACTCCCGTTTCCACTGCCCAATGACTATCCCTTGGATCTATTCAAACATCAGTTCGGATATTTTGGAGTCAACGGGCTTGCGGCCTTACTGAGTGAGTTCGTCCGCGACCCCATCAATGTCGTACGTTTGTGGTGGTTGAATTCCGGCTCCCAGGGCTCTATCTGGCTTGTGGTTCAGGTGCTTGCCGCAGTTGGCTTTTCTCCTCTCCTTAGGAAATGGGGTAGGCCTGGGCAAGGGAGCCAGTTTGGATTGGTGGCATTCGGATTGGTTCCATCGGGCCTGGCAATTCTAATGTCATCGCACAAAGAAGTTCATGATTGGGGCTTCCACTATGTATTGATCTTGTGGCCGACTCTGGTTTTTCTTTCGATGGGCGGCTGGTGTCGTGAGTACATAAAAATAAAGGCTTTTCCTGCAATGGTAGCCTTGGTTTTTTGTGTTTGGTCAGGAGGGTTGGATTACTTTAAATCTGCTAAACAGGAGCTCGTTGATTATGGTAGTCGGCGTACATTGATGGGCTTATTGAGCACGATTCCTGAAAGCGACTCGGTCTGGACTGATGAAGTCGGTCATTTCGTTGCAGCAAGGAAGGTGATTCAGACACCCCCCTATCGTCACTTTTTTGTGAACAAATGTCCGGATTGGATCGTGGTAGCGGAAATGGATCAGGAGGCCCGATTGAAGCAGATTTCTGATAGTTGTCCGCATCAGTATAGACTGTCCTTTTTTGAATCCGGTATCGTCGGGCTCAAGAGGGAGTAGGTAGAATCCATGGATCTCTTTGCTATCCGGGTTCAGTGGTTAGAGTGGATACTTGCCCTAGGCGGGCTCTTCCTGTTGTTCAGGCCGCGTATTCTGAATCAGTGGATGGAGCAGGGCCGAGCGAATTCACTTTCAAGCTCAAGGGTGTTGATTGGTTTTTTTATCTTCGCTACCGCATGCAAGTGGGCCCAGTATTTTTGTCTTCGGCTCAATGCACAGGATTTTTGGCTATTTGTTGATTTATTCGAAACTGCAAGGGTGGGCAAATTTGGTGTGAGTCATTTTGCTCCCCAAGCCTGGGGACCGGTTCAGCACGGAGTGATCCATCCTTTTGTACTATGGCTGCTGCTGACTCCGCTCAGTTACTTTTTTGGCTCTGTTGCTGTGGCGCTTGTATTTCAGCCTGCCTGCCTTGCTTTCGCAGGGTATCTCCTTGATCGAATTGGGGTGCAATTGGGTCTCTTGCCTCGATTCAGAGTGTTTTTGCTTGTGGCATTCCTCCTTTCGCGCCAGGTTTCATTGACGCTGATGTATGAGGTTCACCCTGAGGCACTCTATCCTGCTTTGACCTTTGGGTTCATTTTGCTTCTCATGAGGGAAAGGTTCTGGCTTGCAGCTAGCGTGGGCGGGGTACTTGCCCTTTTGAAAGAAGATTCGTTCATGGTTCTCTGGGGTAGTCTGGTGACGCTGGTCGCTTTGGACTCGAACCTCTTCAAAAGGCGGTGGAAGGTCATTTGTCTTGTCTTTTCATTAACCCTGCTCACTTACTTGATTCAAATTAGGTTAATTCATGATTTTAAGTATTGGGCTCACGGAGCATGGGTTCCTGAATCGGGCCCGATTGGGGGAAGGCAAAAATGGGACAGTCTCTCTGGTATTCTTCAAACGGCTGAAGCGCTCCTTGCGGCAAATGGTGGGTTTGGCGGAGCGATTAAAAATTTCTTCAGCTTCGTCATTTCTGATTCCTGGCGTGGAGTTCTTTTTGCAGCACCTTGGGTGGCATTCAGTCCTGGCTTCTGGATTTCGGAGTTGCCCCTTGCACTGAGCTTTTCACTGCGAGGCGCCAATGCGGTGTTCTGGAACTACTATTCCATACCTTTTGTTGCTTTCTTTTGGATCTTTGTGTTGCAGAGCCTGATGGGAAAGATCTCGGCCCGTTGGCCATTGACCGTTTTAGTGTTGAGCCTCTTGAATGGCAGCGAAGGGATGGTGCTTAACATTCCGAGTGTGAAAATCCTGCGGTTCAGGGATGAGGCGGCAGAGTTTCAGCGGCTGATCGAAGCCGAAAAAGGCGAAGGGGTGGTCCTTGCGCGTCTTTTGCCCTTTGTTTCACTGAATCGGGTGGTTTCTGACCGACTTCCTGATTCATCTGAAAATGAAGCCCGCGTTTCATTTTATTTCCTTACTAAGGATCTGACATCATGGAACATTCCCATTGATGTACTTAATGCCAAGATTGCTGAACTCAGGCGATCGGGCTCCGGTTTTGTCGTTGCTAAAGAAACTCCCGAAATCATTCTTTTCTTGCGAGCTAGATAATTGAACTGTCACCACTTAGGGTTACATTTGGCAACCATAAGGTGCTCCCCTGATTCATGGGGACTACACCCCTCTGGAAGACGCGCATCCACCGTATAGACCCCAAAGGCCCCGCCGGTAGAGGCTTCTCGAACGAGAAAACACAATCCCAGCGTGGGGTAGGGTGAGGTCGGTGTTCTAAACGCAACCCCTTGATGCCAGGGAAGCTCAGGGGTGAGGGCCTTCAGTTTCTGACACTCCTGGGTGGTGTGACGAAATTGGGTGAGGCTCGCCATGCTCAGCCTTTGCGAGGCAAGCTCACCTGACCCCGAATGCGAGGTAAAGAACACGGTTGAGTCGTTTCCGGTTAAGTTTCGAGCAGGGTTTCATGAGGTGGAGCCTAAGCTAGCAGAGCCCTCCCCGGGATAAAAGGGAATCTCCAACACCCCCAGCTCCCGCGCCAACCCCGGATCTCCGCAGGAGTGTTCGATGTCTCCGATGCGTGGATCGGCGAGGATCGGTGCGTGGGGGGCTCCGGCCTCCTGACACATCTTCAG
>JAIXWV010000030.1 GCA_027491115.1 Pseudomonadota bacterium | reverse complement strand
TGGCTCAGGCTTTGGCTCAGGCTTTGGCTCGGGCTTTGGCTCGGGCTTTGGCTCGGGCTTTGGCTCGGGCTTTGGCTCGGGCTTTGGCTCGGGCTTTGGCTCGGGCTTTGGCAGCTCGAAATCAATGGCAATTTCATCACCCTGATCGCTCTGTTCAACAGAGGATAGCGGAGGTGTTTCTGAAGTAGACTCCGGCTCGGCCTGAGTCTGCGCAGGTTCAGCGAATCCAAAGTCGAGATCAATTCCAATTTCAGATTCTTCAGCGCGTTGCGGGTCCGTCGGAGAAACTAATGCTGTTGATTCCGGTTGGGGAGTTTCCGTTGCCGATGAAAAATCGATCGCAATTTCTCCCGAAGCTTCTCCTGACGGCTCAGGCTCGGGCTCAGGCTCGGGCTCAGGCTCGGGCTCAGGCTCGGGCTCAGGCTCGGGCTCAGGCTCGGGCTCCCGTGGAGGCGGTGGTGGCGGCTCGAGCGAAGCTTGCAAATCGGTCTCGAACTCAGGATAGTCTTTCAGTTCCAATGCGAACTGATTTGGATAGAGAGAAAGCTCGTCAGAGTCTTTCAGCTCCCCTTTCCGAATTCTCTTTCGGATTTCGTCCTCTTTCAGGGGAGAACTGGAAGTTCCGTCCCTGAAGCGGATCACGTAAAGATTTGCCATTCTTCCTTAATGGATCAGCCTCAATGGATCAGCGGGATCCCTTTCAGGTATTGTATCATGGCATTCGGCATCAGACCTAAAAAGACCACGAGGATCACAGAGGCGACGACAACCATTTGACTCCAAAACCCGCCACTCCATTGTGCCGCTCCCGGGTCGGCGTCACGCATCACCATCAATCCGATCGGCCTCAAATAAGCGTAGGCACTGACCACTGCGCACAATGCAGCCAAAACCACCAGCGGCGTTTCTCCCGTTCCCACTGAGGAGAGAAACACAAAATACTTGGTGAAAAAGCCGAATGTAAACGGCATTCCCGCCATAGAAAATAGGAGGACTGACCAGAGTGCAGTTCTAAGCGGGGACTTCTTTACCAATCCGGTCAAATCGACGAGCTCGACACCGGTGTCGCCTCTTGGCTCAGACTGGCTCAGCAAAACAAAAAGACCGACAGCTGCAAACACATAACCGAATAGGTAAATCAAAACGGAAGAGATTCCCTGCCCAGGGTGCAGACTCGCCAAAACCCCGAGCATCAGATAGCCAGACTGAGATATCGATGAGTAAGCAAACAATCGCTTCAGATTCTTTTGAGTGATGATCACCAGCGACCCAACGAGCAAGCTGATCACCGCCAGTGCTCGAACCGTTCCTTTTAGCGCCGTGGCATAGGACTCCCAACCGGTTGAGTCAAGAGCGGGAAGGTGAACCAGCCGAACCAGTGTGACAAACGATGCCACTGCCACGATGGTCGACATCACCCCGGTTACAGGAGTGGGAGCACCCTCATAGACATCCGGCTTCCAGAAATGAAAAGGTGCCGCAGCCACCTTGAATAGGAATGCCATCAATACAAGAAAGTGCCCGGCAGCAAACAAAAGGTTGGCTCCCGATATCGACTGTCTCGACCAAGCATGAATCGCTGGAAACTGGGTTGAGCCGGTCGCACCGAAAAGGAAAGCGGCTCCAAGTAAGAATACCGCACCGACCGCACCACCCAAGACGAAGTACTTTATCGCCGCCTCGTTCGAGCGTGAATCGTTTCGACGGAAACCCGCAAGGGTATATATCGGGAGAGACATCACTTCGAGTGCAATGAACAACACCACGAGATCTTTCGCAGCCACCATGATTCCAGCCCCGAGGATCATAATCAGGAGCAAGTGGTAATAGTCAGAAAGGTGAATTCGCTCCTTGGTGAGGTAGCGGTCCCCGCCCAAGATGAACAGGATTCCGACCAGGCTGAAGAGCGCCAGCAGAATACGGGTCAATGATGAGACCTCTACTGCGCCCGAGAAGATCGCTTCCCCTGGCATTGAAACGGTCTGGAAGGCCATCGCACCAGTCAAAACCAGCGTGAAGAGCGCAGAGAACTGGGCGGGTCGCTTGGACTCCACTCGAATCACACTCACCAGCAAGGTCACTAGGATCCCCGCAGACAATATCAACCAAGGCATCAGCGTTTGAATGACTTCGTTCATGTCCCCATTATCCCTTCATGAAGATTCCGGGATTGATCCCGCCATAAATCACAATTACGACCAACAAGATCACCACCAGGAGATCCGCTATCGACAGATCCTTCTTGAACACGACATCGGCATTACCCGAATTTTGGGGCACGCCCAGTCCAAGCCTTTGAAAGAAGCGAAGCATGTATACAGCCCCGAGAATCACACCTAAAGAAGCCACAATGGTGCACAACGCACTTGCCCGATAGGCGCTCAGCAACACCAAGAACTCCCCTCCAAAATTGAGGGTGCCTGGCAATGAGACCGAGGCAAGCACTGAGATGAATAATCCACTGAACAATACCGGGTAGGTCGACGCTAGACCTTTCGAGGATGAGAGATCAACATTTCCGCTACGCTCTTCGACTTGGTGCAGAAGGAAAAAGAGCATCGCGCTAGTGACCGCATGTCCGACTGAAAGCAGGACTCCCGCATTCGATCCCTCGGCGCTTAAGGAGAAGAGCCCCAACATGACGAAGCCCAAGTGACTGATCGAAGAGTATGCCAAGAGTGTTTTGCCATCGCTTGACCGGATCGCCAACAGCGCGGCATAGATCACTGACACGGCTGAAATTGCAAGTAATGGCCCTTGGTATTCCTTGATGACCGCCGGAAACAACGGAATCACGAACCGGATGATCCCGACGACTCCCAGTTTGGAGAGAATCGCAGACATCCAGATGGTTCCGGGCATGGGTGCATTCACATAAACTTCTTTGAGCCACCCATGGAAGGGAACCATGGGAACCTTGATGGCAAACGCCAGGAAGAACCCGATGCATGGCCAGAACAGGGATTCGACAGGTGCGGCGGTGACCACTTTCATGATGTCCGCAAGATGGGACGACCACTGGCCGGTAGCGGCATGATGCATCGACATGAGTTGGAACATCGCCACCAACATGAGGATCGACCCGGCGAAGCTCATCAAGAAGAACCTGTACACGGAGGCGGCTTTTTGATTCTCACCCCACACACCCACCATGAAAATCATTGGTATGAATACAGCCTCGTAGGAGAGGTAGAACGTGATCAAGTCTGTCGCAAGGAAGGCGGAGTTGAGTGCGAACAGAAGGAAGAAACCCATTGAAACGAACAATCTAGGCTGTTTCCGATACCAGCTCCCCCTTGTGGAGAACGCAACCAGCGTTGTCAGAGCAGAAAGAACAAGGAACCAAGCGGAGACTCCGTCCAGCCGAAATCCCGCAGATAACCCGAGTTCTGACACCCACTCCAATCTCTGGTCAACGAAGTAAGCTTTCGCCACATCTGTGGATGCCGAGAAAAGGATTCCAGCCGTTTCGTATGCAGTGAGAGCCAGAATGAGTGCTGATCCAAAGACGGCATAGAGGCGCTGAAGCGCCTTCGGGATCACCCAGGAGATGACCATCGCCAGCAAGGGGATGGTAAGCAAAAAACTAAGGGAACTAGAAGTTTCCATGCGGAGTTGCCCCTTTCAGAAAGTACAGAACCATGACCACCAGGCCGATGATCATCATGAGAAGATATGCTTGAGCCGAGCCGACTTGCAAAACCCGGATCATGTTGCCGGACAAGTCGGTGATCGCAGCCACCACCCGGATTATTCCTTGAACGACCCGCTCTTCGAGCCACTGGGTGGCTGTTGCGGTAGCCCTCAATCCACCGCCAAAAACGCTCGAGTAGATCGAGTCAATCCGGAAGACGTCATTCGCCACCTCGGTACGAGGCGAACCGGTCGAGTACCGTCGGTATGCGATCATCGCACCGACAACTGCAACCAGCACACTTACAACCATGATGATCCATGCCGGTGTAGATTTCACTGCCTCCGGATGAGGCAGGTGAATCGGCTCACCCGCGAATCCTCCCGCTAGCGAGAGAGCACCAAGAACCACCAAAGGAAGAGCCATGGGCATTGGGGACTCATGTGCATGTTCAAATTTGGATTTTTCCATTCGGGGGCTTCCAAAGAACACCAGCCAGTACAAGCGGGTCATGTAGAAAGCTGTCAGGGTTGCTGCGACCAAGAGTACAGAGAACAAAATAACCGACCCCGATCCAGATACCAGCGCTTGGTGCAGGATCTCATCTTTTGAGAAGAATCCGCTAAATGGCGGCAAACCTAGAATGGCCGCCCACCCGGCAGTGAATGTCCAGAATGTGATCGGGAGTTTATTCTTGAGCCCACCCATCTTGAAGATGTCTTGCTCCCCGTGAAGTCCGTGAATCACACTGCCAGCACCCAGAAACAGCAGCGCCTTAAAGAATGCATGGGTCATCACATGAAACACGCCGGCCCCGAACGCACCCACACCGCAAGCAACGAACATGAATCCGAGCTGAGAAACGGTCGAGTAGGCCAGCACTTTCTTGATGTCGCTCTGAAAGCAAGCGATGATCGCCGTGATCAATGCTGTCGCAGCGCCAACCGCCGCGATGACCATCATTCCTGTGACGGATTGTGAGATTACCGGGCTCAGGCGTGCGAGCAAATATACCCCGCTGGTCACCATGGTTGCCGCGTGAATCAGTGCCGAAACCGGAGTAGGTCCGGCCATCGCGTCGGGAAGCCAGGTGAACAATGGAATTTGTGCTGATTTTCCCGTACAAGCCAGGAAAACGAGGAGGACAAAACTCGTCCCAACCCCGGCAGGGAGAATGACTTTCTCGATCGTGGCGAGGTCGAGTGACCCGGAGTACTTGTAGCCGATGAACATGGCGATCAAGAATCCCAGATCGCCGATCCGATTCATGACAAACGCCTTCTGGCCGGCTCCGACGTTCGCCTCGTCACGATACCAGAATCCGATCAGGAGATAGCTTGCGAGGCCCACGCCCTCCCAACCCAGAAAGACCTGGGGGAGCGTGCCTCCGAGGACGAGATTCAACATCATGAAACAGAACAGGTTGAGGTAAGCAAAGTACTTGCCCGCACCTTCGTCCTCTTCCATGTAGGAAACTGAATACAGATGAATCAAAGCTCCAACACCGGTGATCACGAGGGTGAAGAGTGACGATAAGGCATCCAGGCGGAGTTTGAAATCCACGGAAAGTGAACCCAGGGTGAACCAACGGAAAATTTCGACCTCGGCTGCTCCCGATGCAGGGATCTGATCCCTGGCGAGCCAGGCGGACACGAATGCCGCAAGCATGGCCGAGGTAGCAATCGCCCCTGATACGCGGGAGGAAACCCGGCGTCCGGAATTGGCCGCCCAAAGGGTCCACAATCCGTTGATTAGGAATCCGGCAAGAGGAAATAGAATCATCGATGTGATCATGGATCAGTCCCTCAACAGTTGAATCTGGTCGGAGTCAACCGATCTCAGGTTCCTGAACATGGCAATCACCAAGCCGAGTCCCACGGCGGATTCGGCAGCAGCAACGGTCATAACAAAAAGAACGGTCAAATGGCCGTCGAGAAGTTGATGCATTTTTGAAAAGGTGACAAAGCAGAGATTGACGGCATTCAACATCAACTCAATGCTCATCAGCATCACAATCAGGTTCTTTCGGAGAATGAGGCCAAGTAAACCAATGCAAAACACAACAACCGATACAACTAGGAGCATCCATGGTTCAAACGCTGTCATACGCCCCCCTCTTCGCCGCGACCTTTCCTTTTTGCAAGAGTCACCGTTGCGACGATCGCTCCGAGCAGCAAAAAGGATGTGAGTTCAAAGTGGAAGATGCGGTCCGTGAACAGCTGTTCGGAAATCGCCTTCATGTTTCCACCCAATGACGCAATCTTCTCGTCGGTCAATGAGCCCACCGGAACCAAGGATTTGCCACTCAGCACCGCTCTGACCAAAACGGCACCCAGTGCGGTGGCCGAGAGAACAGCCACCACGCGATAGATCACCCCGGTAGCCTCCAGGTCATGAACGGGTTCGTCCTGATTCAGAAGCATGATGACGAACACGAAAAGCACCATGATGGCACCCGCATACACCAGGATTTGAAGCGCCGCGACCAGGTGCGCCCCCAGCAAGGCATAGAGCCCTGCAAAGGCAAAGAACACTAGGACGAGAGCGAAAGCGGACGAGACCGGGTTTTTCTTGAAGATGACAAGCAGGGATCCCAGAATTGCGATCGTCGAGAACACCGAGAAGGCCAAGACGGGGAAATCCATCACTTGTTCCCTCTTTGTTCGAGCAGGAAATCCTTCTCATAAACAGTCCGGTTTTTCTGACTCATTTCATAAATGTTCGAAAGCTTGATTGCGTCTTTTGGGCACGCCTCCTCACACATGCCGCAAAAACAGCAACGAAGTGAGTCGATCTCGAACTTCACTGGATACTTTTCCTTATCCTCGCGCTCTCCGGCCACGATGTGAATGCACTCCGCCGGGCAAACCGTAGGACAAAGCATGCAAGCAGTGCAGTTTTCCACGCCGTTCACCGACTTGATGTAATGTTGCCCGCGGTAGCGACCTGAATAATCCCGACGCTGTTCCGGGAACTGGAGAGTCACCTTCTTGTGGAACAAGAAGTTCTTCATGGTGATGCCGAGGCCACGTACGACTTCGATCAGGTACATTCTGTTCAGGAAACCCGGTTTTCTTTGTGCCAACATTCAGAGAACTCCCTTATAAATGAGCAGGCCGGTAACGAGTACATTCACGAGGCCGAGAGGAAACAAAACCTTCCACCCTAAATTCATGAGCTGATCGAAGCGGAATCGAGGTAGTGTCCAGCGCACCCAGACAAAGAACCACATGAAGAAAGCGACTTTGATCACAAACGAAAGGCCCTGGAACAGCACCTGGACCCAACCTCCGGGGGGTAGAATTCCGAGATTCTCGACCTGTCCCACCAGGAATCCCATCCCAGGAAGCAGCTGCCAACCACCAAAAAAGAGTGTGGCAATCAGGCCGGAGGCAACGGCCATGTTCACAAATTCGGCCATCATAAAGAGGGCGAATCGCATTGATCCATACTCGAGATGGTACCCTGCGATCAACTCTGACTCACCTTCTGGAAGATCGAAAGGAAGGCGGTTCGTTTCGGCGAACATGGACACCAGGAAAAGAATGAACCCCAGGGGCTGAATGAACACCCCCCACTTCGGAACGGAAATCGGTCCCAATTGGATCAATGTTTCGCCTTGGGCTGCTGCGATTTCTCCCAGGTTCACTGACTGGAATACCATCATGAGGCCGACGATCGACAGCCCGAGCGTGAGCTCGTAACTGATCATCTGTGCCGAACTCCGCAGACTTCCGAGCAGTGAATATTTGTTGTTCGATGCCCAGCCCGCCATGATGATTCCGTAAACACCCAGAGATGCGATGCTGAAACAATAGAGAACGCCGACATCAAGATTGGCGATCAGGAACTTCGCCTCGACACCGTCGATCTGAAGCGATCCCGCAAAAGGAATCACAGCAAATGTCATGAATGCCGGAATCACGGCGATCCAAGGGGCGATGGTGTAATAGAACTTGTTCACGTGACCCGGCGCCCGGTCTTCCTTGAAGATGAACTTCACGACATCACACGCCGCCTGAAAAAGCCCGAAAGGACCCATTCGATTTGGGCCGAGGCGGTTTTGCATGAGTGCGGATCCCCGCCTCTCGACAAAAAGCATGATCGGGACCGTCAAGAGTAAACCCATCAAGACGATTGCGATCTTCACGAACATCAATGTGGTCTCGAGTGAGCTCATGCTTGCCCCGCCTTCGATTTGGTGTTCAGAAGCGACATCAGGACCTCGGGCACGGACTTACAGGTTCCCTTGGGGCGCACCGCTCTCGAAATCCGCTGCCCGATTCCTGCGTGATTGACCACGGTTCCCTCTTTCTCAGTGAAAGCCAGGCCGGGAAGAACGCTGTCGAATCCTGAGGCCTCTTCACGGTTGAACACGCCAACACCAGCACTCCACTTCGCTTCCACCCTGGGAAGGGCGGCGCGACCTCCGCGGAATACAATCACGGTATCCGCCTTGGCGTCGCCCGCAAGTGGCTCCAGACCGAGCTTTTCCGCTCCGTTCAGATTGGAGGTCTTGCTTTTCATTTTGAGGATGTTGTCCGCTGAACCGTCTTCGGAGGTTTTCGTGACTCCGAGGGTGCCGAATGTCCGGATTTTGATTCCTGTGCGCAATGTGGAGGCGGCTTCGCGAATGGCCGACAATTCCTCGTTGGTCAGATCGGTACCCAACAGGAAAAGAACTTCCCCGCCCCGGATTTTGGACTCGAGCGTGGCGACCACATCTTGCCAGGCGGCACTCTTGTGCCCGTCCGGCGCCCGAAGGGTCGGATCGACGATTCTCGACTCGTCCTGGGTGTAACGGTAGTTGAAGCGACCTTCATCACACATCCAATGTTTGTTGATCTCGAGGTTTTCACGCGGAACACAGCGGTAGACCACGTTCCCCTCGTGCTGGATCTCCATGTTACAACCCTTTGAGCACCCCTCGCAGACGGTCTCTGTTTTTTTCAACATCCAAGCCCGCTTTTTGAAGCGGAAGTCCTTCAAGGTCAAGGATCCGGTGGGACAGATGTCCGAGTAATTTCCGGCATACTCGGTCTTCAGCTGCTTTCCGTCGATTGTGGTGATGTCGATGTTGTTTCCACGCTTGATCGCCACCATTTCATGGATACCGGCCACTTCGTCTCCGAAGCGGATGCAACGGGTACAGTGGATGCAGCGATTCATGTTCTTCTGGATCACAGGCCCCATGTCGACATCGACGTAAGTCCTGCGTTCTTCACTGTGGCGCATGTTCGCACTGCCATGACCGAATGAATTGTCTTGGAGGTCGCACTCTCCAGCCTTGTCACAGATGGGGCAGTCGAGTGGATGGTTCAGAAGGAGGAACTCCATGGTTCCCTGGCGGCCCTTCTTGACAGCCTCGCTTTGGGTTTTCACCACCATGCCTTCGGCAGCCATGGTCGAACACGCCGTCTGGAGTTTCGGCATTTTTTCGACTTCGACGTAGCACATCCGGCACTGGGCGACGACGGACAATCCCGGGTGGTAGCAAAACACAGGAATCTCAACACCAGCCCTTTTGGCCACTTTTACGAGATTCTCGCCCGGGCTGAACTCCACTTCCTTTCCATCAATCAAACACTTAGGCATGACGCTTTTGTCCCTTTACATAGGCCTCGAATTCGGGCCGGAACTTTTTGAGGAAGCTCTGGACGGGCATCGCCGCCGCGTCTCCGAGCGCACAGAGGGTTTTTCCGCCGATATTGCCTGCGACATCCACCAGCAGGTCGATATCGGCGGGCTTCGCTTCACCATGAAGAATTTTGTGCAGGATGGACTCCATCCAGTGACACCCCTCACGGCAGGGGGTGCACTGTCCGCACGACTCGTGGGCGTAGAACTTGGTGATCCTGAGCAGGAGCTTCACCATGTCCGTGTCCTCGTTGATCACCATGATCGCAGCGGACCCCATCATGGTACCGATCTTCATCAGTGGTTCGACATCATAGACCACGTCGATTTCTTCGGCCGTCAGGACCGGTGAGGAAGACCCACCGGGAATCACGGCTTTGAGGCGACGCCCGTTCAACAGTCCGCCTCCGAACTGGTCGATGATCTGTCTCAGGGTCATCGAACCTGCCTGCATTTCGTAGACACCCGGCTTTTGTACGTGGCCGGACAGAGAAATGAGCCGGGTCCCTCCCGACTTATCGATCTTGCCGAGTCCGGCGAAAGCGTCGCCACCCATACGGATGACGTGTGGCACATTCGCGATCGACTCGACATTGTTCACAGCAGTCGGGCAGGAGAATGCGCCAGAGATCGCAGGGAACGGCGGTTTCACGCGAGGCTCACCGCGCTTTCCCTCTAAGGAGTTCAGAAGGCCGGTCTCTTCACCGCAGATGTAGGCTCCGGCACCACGATGGACCGTGATTTCCAGATCGAATCCTGATCCGAAGATGTTCTTTCCAAGGTAGCCGGCCGCCCTGGCTTCGTCGATCGCCGCCACCAACAACTGCGCTTCCCTGACATATTCACCCCTGATGTAGACATAAGCGTGTCGACACCCAATAGCATAGGATCCAATGAGGAGTCCTTCGATCAGGAGGTGTGGAGTGTAGCGGATGATCTGCCGGTCCTTGCAGGTGCCCGGCTCGGACTCGTCTGCATTGCAAACGAGATACTTCGGCTTTTCTGAGTTTTTCGGAATGAAGCTCCACTTCATTCCCATGGGGAATCCGGCGCCTCCGCGTCCGCGGATGTTCGCTTTTTTCACCTCGTCGATGACCTGGTCGGGAGTCATCCCACCCAGCACTTTTTTTGCGGCCTCATAGCCGTTCATGTGCTTCAGGTAATATTCCAGGGTCCGATTAGAGTCCTTCCAGAAATGCTGGATGAACAGTGTGTTTTGCTCAGCGATCATTTTTGGCCCTCTCAATCCAGTCATTCAGACCGTTGATATCCAGGTTCTCGACATAGTCGTCGTTTGCCATCATCACGGGTGCGGTGGTGCAGGCACCGAGACATTCTTCCTCCGAAAGAGTGAACATTCCGTCCGGCGTGGTTTCTCCACACGCGATCCCGAGCTTGCGCTCGGCATAACTCATCAGATCGTCCGCACCCCTGAGACAGCACGCCACATTGGTACAGATCCGGAGATGGTTTTTTCCAACCGGCTTCAGGTTGTACATGGTATAGAAGCTCGCCACCTCTCGAATTTGGGCCTCATGGACTCCAATGTAGGCTGCGACTTCAGCAAGGACTTCCGGTGGAAGCCAGCCGCACTCCGCTTGGGCTTGGTGCAAGGCCGGCAGAATGAGAGCCTTTTTGTTTGGGTATCGAGGCTCGAGCTCGTTCATTGCCTGATAAAACTTTTGAGAAAGCAGCTTTTCCATCAGCGATCCAACTCCCCTGCGATGACATTGATGCTTCCAAGGGCCGCAACCAGATCCGCAATGTATTCACCGCGGATCATCGGATCGAGTCCCTGATAGTGCCAGAAAGAAGGACCACGGATGCGCATGCGATGTGCTGTCGGTCCGCCCTTGCTGACAATGTAGAATCCAAGTTCTCCGTTCGCTGCCTCAAAAGAGGTATAGGCCTCTCCGGCAGGAACGTTGAAGCCTGTCATGAAAAATTTAAAGTGGTGAATCAGGCCTTCCATGGTGTTGTACACCTGGTCTTTCTCAGGAATCCGGGTCCGCTTGTCTTCGGCCCAGATCGGACCTCGCTTGATCCGGTCCGCACACTGGGTCAGAATGTTCAGCGACTGTCTGATTTCTTCCATGCGGACGAAGTAGCGGTCAAACACATCCCCGGTTTGCGCAACGGGTACATCGAAGTCGACCTGATCATAGAACATGCACGGCTGGTCCCGACGGAGATCGATATCCACCCCTGCCGCGCGGGCATTCGGGCCCGTGAAGCTGTACTTGAGGCAGTCTTCGCGATTCATGATCGCGACGCCTTTCGTACGCTTGAGCCAGATGCGGTTCTCGGTGAGGAGTCGATCCATCTCGTCGACAACCGCACGGGTTTCTTTCACCCAGTCCTTAACTTCTTTTTCCCATCCCTCCGGAGCATCCGCCATGAGGCCGCCAATCCGGGTATAAGACGTGGTCAGTCGGGCCCCGCAAAGCTTCTCGATCAGTGTGTAGGCTTTTTCCCTCTGGTGGTACCCGTACAGAAAGTAGGAGAATGCACCGAGATCGACGGCATTGATCCCGACGCAAATCAGATGATCGATCACACGAGCCAACTCCGCGCACATCATGCGGATCCAGACCGCTCGCTCGGGGACCTCGATCCCCATCAGGCGCTCGACTGCCATGGCATAGGTGACATTGTTGATCAGGGCGGAGCAGTAATTGAGTCGATCCGTATATACCACGAATTGGTGGTAAGTCCTGTTTTCACCCAGCTTTTCTTTCGCGCGGTGGGTGTATCCGAACTCGCAGTAGGATTTTTCGATGATTTCGCCGTTCAGGCGGGCCATACAACGGAATGCACCGTGCATCGCGGGGTGAGTCGGGCCGATGTTCACGAGGACTTTTGAGTCCTCGAAGATATCATCGGAATCTCGCTTCACGGTGACATCATACGTGGATGGAATTCCCCATCGAGCGACGTCGAGAGGTAGGTCGGTCTTGAAGTTCTTGGGATTGGAATCACTCATTTCAGCAGCTCCGGATCGAGTGGCTCAGGGGTCAGGAACACTTGATAGCCTCTGAGGGGATAGTCTTTGCGGAGAGGATGGCCCTCCCAACGCATGTCCATCAGAATCCTCCGAAGGTCGGGGTGACCCTCGAAACGGACTCCGAACATGTCGAAGATTTCACGCTCCGCCCAGTTGGCTCCCTCCCATAGCGGGATCAAGGTGGGCGCGGTTTCTTGATCGGAAAGGCGGACCTTTACCCTCAAGCGGGCTTTGGTGGTCGGATTCATCAACTGAAGCACCAGCCTGAATCTCGGCTCCGATTCTTCATCGGTGGCCGTGTAGTCGGTAAGGAAGGAGAAACCCAGGCCGTCCTTGAGTCGGGTGAGCACCGCCATCATTCCGGATTTTCTGACATGAATTACCGGAACGTCCGTTGGATCAACTCTCGGCATCAGAATCTCTTCCAGATACTCCGCGAACTCCCCCTGTAAGGTCTCAGTGACCGCGGTCCATTCCGGGAGATACTTGTCGTAATGTCCACCGTAGATGGTTTTTACCGGAGTGTTGATGTCCATCACACCTCTCCTCTCAAGGCCCGCTCGCGCCGCTGGGAATGGGTCTCACCCGCTGCGATCATCTCTTTGAGGCGGAGCAGGGCGTTCAACAAACCTTCGGGCGCCGGCGGGCAGCCCGGCACATAAACGTCGACCGGCAACACGGTGTCAATCCCTTGGGTGACACTGTAGACGTTGAAAATTCCACCGGAGGAGGCGCACGCTCCCATCGAGATCACCCATTTCGGATCAGCCATCTGATCGTAGATATTCCGGAGGACCGGAGACATCTTGAGATTCACGATCCCCGCAACAATGAGCAAGTCGCTCTGTCTCGGAGAAAAGCGGACCACCTCTGCACCGAACCGCGCCATGTCGTATCCCGAGGCGAGGGTCGACATCAGCTCGATCCCACAGCAGCTGGTTCCAAAAGGAAGCGGAAACAGAGAGTGCTTCCTGGCCCAGTTGATCATGTCATCCAGTTTAGTCGTGAAAAAATCGGAAGAACCGTCCTTGCCCATGATTTACTCCCACTCCAGAGCGCCACGACGGATGACGTAAATGTATCCGACGAGAAGAATGAAAACGAAGACCATCATCTCGATGAGAATGAACTCTCCGGTTGTCAAAAATCGTTTGTAAACGACAGCCCACGGATAGAAAAACACCGTCTCGATGTCGAAAAGAAGAAAGAGAATCGCAACCAGGTAGAATCGAACCGAGACGCGATGTTTTTTTGCCGGTCCGGATTCACCGACTCCGCACTCGATCGGAGAGTCCTTGGTTTTGTTGGGCAACTTCGGTCCTAGCCAGGTGGTGATGAGGAGGACGGCTCCGCCAATGCACACCCCTGCGGCCATCATGACCAGTACAGGAAGGTATTCCATACACTTGTCCTTTCCTTGTGATTTTCTTTTTTAGAACCTTACCACAAATTCAGGAGAGGATGCTCTTTTAATAGGGAGAACAGGCTCGGGCGTAAGAGTGTCAAACCGATGACACACAGGAGATAAAGCCCGATAAAGAACGCCTCCCCGGCTTGAAGTTTACGAAGTTCTTTCGCGCCGTTTCTTGCCAGAAGAACCTTACCCATCATGCGGATCACGGCCAGAACCAGTGCGAACCAGGAAACGATCATCAGGATGCCTGCCAACACATTCCCCCCGGTGACTATGTCATGAATCAAACGGTAGATCTCGTCCCCGAGAACAAGGGGAGGAACCCCCATCAACGCGATCAGGGCCCCGGTTACGACGCCTTTCTTCCGATAGTTTTCATCGAGAAAGGCGTGAGATGCGAGGGCTATCGTCAGAAGAAGCGAAAGTGAGATCGCAAAGAAAGCCGGAAGGATCTTATCGGCAGGTAGGAGACACAGAAAGAACCCCAGGCCGAGCAGCACCGGCAGTGTCGCACTGAACCACCGATGGTGCTCACGCGCTCGGACCGCCTGGTAGGCGTACCGGAGCGTGAACGCTCCGAAGATCAATGCAATGAGAAGTTGGGCCTGCTGTTTTGCCAGAAAAGAAGATTTACTAAAAAACGGAACCCCGACCCGAAGCCAGAAAACCTGCACGATCAAATGCATTCCGAAATAGAGAACACCCACCCCCACTGGAGCCCGTCCGGGGTGTGGTAGCGCCTCGAGCAGAATCACCGAACCGAGTAGAATCAGTATGGCGGGGAGCCAGACGCCGGCCTCGGATCCCGAATAGGAGTCCAACCCGTTGAGCCAGTCGCCCAGGAACAAAGATCCCGACAGGAAACTGGAAAGCACGATCAGGAGAGAGATGACGGCGATCCAACTTCCAAAAATCATGCTTCTCTGACGGATGAGACGAACCCAGGCTTGCTCCTTACCCGACTCCACCAAAATGAGACTGGTCGAGCAAAAATAAATCCCGATCGCGGCACCGAGAAAGAGAATCAGGTGATTCGCTTGGAGCAGGAGTGAAACAAAGGCCGAAAGGAAGAGGGTGAACAGTGTTGTCAGTTGCTTGTCCCTGACACTGAGAGCGCCGTGGAAATAGAAACCCATCGAGAATACTGAGAACATCACCAGTGACAAGAGTCGACCAAAGTAGGACAGGGAGTCGGAATGAAGCACCTGGAGTGGAGACTCGAAGTAGGCGAGATCGGTCCTCAGAGAAAAGTAAACGAGCACAACTGCGGAAGAGACAGCGGCGACGGGTGCGATGGAGCGGACGGTCAACACTCTGAAGTTGATCAAAACAAGAGTTACAAACAACATTCCGAGTACAGCAAGCTCGGGCAACCAATTGAGCATCGTCACTTGGCACCTCCGAGAAGGAAGAATCCGACACCCGCTGCGACTTGCACCAGAACCACCAACCAGAAGCGAATCCGGGTAATCCGCTCAGGACTCGAGAAACCGTATCCCGGAATCGCAACCAGGGTGACCACCTGAAGTAGGTATCCCGCCAGAAGCGCAGAAATCCAAACTGGATTCATCGAGATTGCCATTTTCATGGAGTAGAAGTAAGCCGTGAATCCTGCCATCCCGGGAAGAGCGACAACTGCAACCCGAGAAAAAGCCCCGAAGCGCTCTCCCATTTGATCACCCAAAGAAAGAAGTGCCGCACCACCGATCGCTGCAACCGACAGGGCCCAGAGGGTGGTCCTTCCCAATGTTTCGTGATCGATGACCAGAATGAAGAGGGCGAGCCCCAGCTGAGCGAGCGCCAGATGGATGATCGAGGCCTTCATTCTCAGGCGTAATACGGACATCAAACTCCCGTAAAGGTAGGTGAAGAGGCCAACGACCGACAAACCCACATCCCACAACTGCCCGCTTTCAGACTTCATTTCTCCTCTGATTTTGAGAAGGATCTCGATCCCTGAAAGGGCAGGAATGATCACCGAGCCCAGGAAGGATGCTAGAGTTTGTCGCTCATAGAACCTACTGAAAAAAAACAAGTGCGCCCCAGTAGGAATCGAGAGGATCAGACCTCCGAAAATCAGAATCTTCGCATGAGGATGATCTCCGAGCGAGGCCCCAAAAATCGCAAGAAAGATCCCGGCAACCGAGATGAAGTGATGTTTCTGAACCAAGGGGTGGTCCGCTCGGCGCGAGCCACGCGTGGACTGCAAAAATCCGATCACCTGAAGTGTCAGCAAGAATAGGAGACTAACCGGCACCGATTTAGAGAAAAAAATTGCGGCTGCGAAGGGAACAGAGAGCCAACTGGCCGGCGGAAGGCAAGGCAACCAGGAGAGCGCAACCAATGCTGAAGGCAGACTGAACTCGAGCATGGATCAGACCCCGCCTTTCATGGCCAACAGATACAATCCGAAGAAAACCAGGGCACCGACCACTAAATAGAATATCCGATCCATCGCAGATCCCGGCGTGGGTACCGTGTATACAGGCTCATCCCCTCCCCATGCGTTCCGGCTATCGAAGAACCGGGCACCGAAAGTCAAGGCTCGGAGACCGTTTGTCCGGAATGCGATGAGACTTCTCCGGAAACCCTCGAGTCGCCACTTGGTCCAAGCGAAGAGCGCCGCGGCCACAAACAGGAGGGTCGAGCCCAGTGCGATCACCATCGTATTCTCGGCCCAGTTGTCGAACTGGCCTGAGAACCCGAGAAGGATGGTACCGGCGCAGACCACCTCGAGACCCGTCAAAATGCGTTCTTCATGATCCGACTTGAACCACCTGAAAGATTCAGCCGCCACCCAATAGAGGCCTGCCGCAACAAGTGCGAACTCCGGTCTCTCGGGTTGGGGATAGTACTGCCGAAACAGCAGTAGCGCGGGAAGGATGCCAAGGAAGCCTTGACCGAAGCTCAACGAAACCAGAAGAACACCAATGAATGCAAAGAACTCTCCGAAGGGTGCTGGAGAAATGGCTCCGCCCATGATGAGGAAAATCCCCAGGTAATCCTTCAACCGTACCCAAACCTCTGCTTTCCGGTCGATCCGATGCCAGATCAAGAGACCGGTGACAAGTGCGGCAACCATAGGTCCGTGCAAGAGGGATCCGAGAAGCACCATGATAAAGGGCAAAGCCCGGCGTTCACGGATCAAGCCTGCAGCGCTGAAGATGAAGAACAAAATCGTAGTTTGGTCCGGCTGACTGAGCTCAAGGTTCATCATTTTCGAGTTGAACCTCCCCCCTTGAAACGGCCAGAAGAGCGATGGCGAGGACGGCAAAAAGCATCACAGCCCCCGGAAGCAGGGGGACAGAGGCTTCGCGTGAAGCCACCACGCCGAGAAGAGTGAGGGCAACCCTCAACATCGCACCCGCAAACTCAAGAACATCGGACGAGGTAAAGAGCGTGTAGAGAGAGAACACCAGAAAAACGAGAAATACCGCCGAAATCATCGCTTCCTCTTTTCTACAGCCAGTCCCGCCATCATGGCTGCCGCGAGGAGGGAGATCAGGATCACCACCGGTAAGTAATGGCTATATTCGACCTCAACAGGACTCGGTCCAACGGAGTCCTGCACCAGAGGAAACAGAGTCGCTGAAAGCCCGAGAGATAGAATCAGTGCCCGAACTCGCCTTCCGGCAGGAGAATTCTCGGAGCCACCGCCGAGCAAGAGGCGCATCCTGAAAAGCTGACTTCTGATCAACAACCCAAGAACGAGCACCACCACCCCCGAGAAGGGGGAGCGGGTCGCAAGGAAGCCGGACACCGCCATCAGGAAGAATAAATCAAAAATCCTCATCCCAGATCCCCCCTTCCAAAACTCATTTTGAGATCCTTAGGGTTGAAGACAGCCGGCTGGACCTCCTTGGTCTGGACGAGCGAGTTCGGCTCACAAACCTCTACACACAGACCGCAGAAAACGCACTTGGAGAAGTCGATCTCGAATCTGGAAACCCAGGGTCGATTGTTCCGCGCATTCACGATCGCCTCGACCTCGATACAAGAGGACGGACAAACCCGGGCACAGTCGCCGCAACCGGTGCATTTCTCGATTTCATTGAACAGAAGACCACGCGCCCTTGCTGGGAAATCGTCTTTCCCGCGTGAAGACACTGGATCCGGGTAAAATTCCGTGTCGATCTTTCGCATTTCGTTCTGATTCAGAAAATGACCGACGATTTTCTTAAACACCGGAACCTCCCCCACCACTCACCGCGTACCAGAGCATGGCCACGAGCCAGAGCGCGCCGGTGATCGGGAAAAGGTAGATGATTGAAATCCTGAGCAAATCTTTTTGATGAAAGCTCGGGAAATAAATTCCGAAGATCCTGGAGCCCAGGTAAAGAATTGCCGCTTTCAAATGAATGTCGAAGAACCAGTCCCCGCCACCGAGAAAAAGCTTGGCTGTGATCAAGGACCAGACATAGAACCTGGCCGATGGAACCCATCCAGATCGTTCACTCATCCCGCGGAAAGGGTGCTCACCAAAAAGAATCATTCCACACAGCTGGAAAGGAATGACAAACCCGAGCAAGACCGGGCTCCAGATCACTCCGCTCATGTCCGTGGTCTTGGAATAAGTGAAGCAGACAAACAGGCAGAGAAGCGCAATCGCGCTCGCGATGGAGAAGCGGACTTGCTGTCCGTCCGCCTGGATCCTGGAAACGACTCGATTGGTCCCGAGCGACATCCAAGCAAGCAAGAATCCGATGAGTGCGACATAAATGAAAATCAGATACTCGACCCGGATTCCAAGCAAGAACACCATCGACAATTGGAATAGATGTAACAACCACACACCGCGATCGTTCTGGGTACCCATTTCGGTGCGTGCATCGACCCAAGTTTGCCAGGTGAACCCCACCCATCCGACCTGTTTACCCACTCTGGACTCATGTCGGGCGATCATTCTCTCACTGATGGAATACATCAGGAATGAAACTGGAAAAACGGAGGCAACTCCAGCAACCAGGACCATGAATGCCTCAATCATCGGTCGATCTCCGGTATCGAAAATGAGAGACTCTCAAGCACCACGGCCAAATCCTCCAAGGACTCCCCCTCGAGGGCGGGGCCGATCGCACTGACGATCGAAGAGGAGGGAGAGCGAAGTTCGAGCGCGGTGACCGTACCGCCGGAATCGAGACCGAGGGTGATGCCCCAAGGTCCACGAAGCGTGTCCCGCTCGTGTGAAACACTGCCCTCACGGATTACGGGAACAGACAAATGGTCTCCCAAAGGGCGGACATTCAACAAATCCCTCAAATCCACTGCAATCGATCTGCAGTTTTCGAGCGAGTAAATCAACCTGGACTCGACATGACTCACGAATCCGTATCGGGTGCTCTCGATGGACGCCTCACTGACAAATCCATACTCTCCTCGATCAAGAATCTGGCCCAGGTTCCTCATTCGGTTCTGAAATACGTGTGTCCATCGGAACAGCGCTTCGATTCTAGGGTAGTCCTCTACAAAGTACTTACTCCACGCGTCCAAACGCTCCTGGAATCCCTCTGTGATGTCATAGCGGGCTCCTCCGGGAATCAAATAATAGTAACCGTACCTTGAGCCTGAAAGGAGCTCGAGAAGGTCGAGTAAAGACTCTCGGTGTTTCAGGATGGAGTGGAACAGGATCTTCACCCCAAGGCGCCTGGACATGTTTGCCAGATATTTGAGTTGAAAGTTCAACTCGGAAAGACTCGAGGTGATATCGCGGATCCAGCGGACACGCTCACCCGCCTCGACACCAGCGATCTTCTCGACCGCCTCACTGAATACGCGATCCAGAATGAGTGCGCTTTCGGGTTCAACTCTGCCGACAGTCAACTGCGCCCGACGATGATGTCGCCCAATCGCTTGGCGCTCGATCCCCCTCGACGCATAACCAAAGCGGGTATCAACCCGGACAATCCGGTCACCACTCATGCCGAGACTCAATTTCATAGGCCCGGGTAGCCACTCATGAATCGGTCCGATTTCGATGGTTTCCTGGATCATGCCTGGACCTCTCGAAGCGACAGGATTCCGTTCATGATCGCCTCGGGACGCGGGGGGCAGCCCGTCACATAAATGTTGATCGGAAGCCTCTCATCGCCAGGAGTGGGGAATAACCCACCGCCACAGGCACAAGTACCAATGGCAATGACATATTTCGGCGCGCCCATTCGCTCAAAATGGGCCACAGCCTCTTCAAACAATGCCGGGTTGAGCGTCCCCTGAACGACCAGGAGGTTGGCATCCTCAGCGCGTTCCGACGCGACACACCCGAGTCGCTCGAGATCATAACGACTCGACTCGGTCTGGATCCAGTCATCCCCGCAGCAGGTGAGACCCACACGCACATATCTGAGGGCGGGCTTAAACTTCGTCATCGGAATCCTTCTTGAGATAGTGCTGAGTTGCGAGGAAGAATGACAAAAACACTACCATCATCACCAGAATCGCGATTAAATACGGGATGATCCTGATCTCCCCGGAAATGAAAAGAGGAAGCGCCACCAACAGGGGAATCCACAGGTAAAGAATGACCTGGGTGAGCTGTGTCGTCTTGATTTCAAAGGGTAAAATCTTCCTGGGATCCATGGATTCATGAAAAGGCTAATTGAAGGAGAAGGGGTGAGTCAATGCCTGCCGGTCCGAGCGAGATAAATTTATCGACGCCTCTCGCAAGAGCCGCCACCGCCTGGTTCCGCTCCCAGGAGGAGGATTCCCGTATCCGGGTTCACCTGTTTCCGGAGCAGGATCAAGCCGACGAGTTCGCCGATCTCTTGAAAAGCTTCGCAGAAGCGGACACAACGGGGTTAGGGGTGGAGATCGCACTCTGGACCGCATCTGAGCACGCCCCTTTTTCACCGGTCTCACCGTCACTCTCCCAAAAGACCGCGAGACTCCGGACCCTATCCTTGCTCCACTCCTCGGATCGCAGGGTCATCCTGATCGGAACGGCAGCATCCTGGCTGCAACCCACCCTTCCATTATCTGTTCGGTCGCAAGCGAGTCTCGTTCTTGAATGCGAGAGCGACGCAGGGACCCGGGATGAGCTTCGAGCTCGATTGCGGGAGCTCGGCTACACTCCGTCAGATTTGGTACAAGAACCCGGACAATTCGCATTCCGAGGGGAAATTTTGGACTTTTTCCCTCCTGAGTATGATCGGCCGGTAAGGGTTGGGTTCTTTGACACGGTCACCGAAAGCATCCGGTTCTTCCATCCGGAGACACAAAGGACGCTGGATCAGGACACGATCAGGACTCGAATTGAAGCCGGACCCGCGGAAGAGATCCTAATCCCTTGGCGGCAACTCTCTCCTGTTCTGGAACGCATCAAGGAATTCTGTGACCACCATCAGATTTCCAGAAAAATCCGGGATCCGGTGTTCGAGAATATCCGGAGCGGATTCATGCCGGACCATGCCCGGACCTGGATACCCTTCGCGCACGGAGTCACTGGCAGCTTGGCCGACCACCTCCCGGCAGGCACCCCGATCTTCCTTCATGAACGCGCCCGCTTTGAGGGCGCCATGATGAGTCATGTTCAGTGGCTAAAGAATGAGGAAGCCCGTTATTCCGAACGTCATTGGATCACTCCGTCATTCGAGTTGCTTTATCCGGATGTCAAGTCACGGGTCGAGTCCATTTTGGCTTGCTCGTCGGAACCGGACTCCGAGATCGTGGACCGTCTGGAGTCCCACCGTGTGAGTGAGCGCGAAATTGTCGAATGGCTCGAGGATGGATTCACGGTCTGGATTGGCACTCGAGGGCCTTCGCATCAGGAACGGATCCGTCATCATCTGAAGGACGCCACCTCCCGACCGGGGATTTTCCTGTTGACTACCGATCCGGAAGAATCGGGGATCCTTCCACTGAGAAAGACCGTGATTCTTTCGGAAAAGTCGATCTTCCCTGGGGACCATGGTGCGAAGAGCTCATCGAAAACACGCCACCCCAAGTTCGAGAAAAACCCGGCCCTTGCTTTTCAACGCCTGGAAGACCTTGCTCCGGGCGATCTGGTCGTTCACTCCCTTCATGGTGTGGGCCGTTACCTGGGAATGCAGGAGCTCCGTTCTGCCGGACAGGCCCCGGGAGAATACCTCCTGATCGAGTATTCTTCGGGCGACAAACTGTATCTTCCTGTCTACCGTCTGAACAACATCCAACGACATGCCTCGGGTGGAACCGATGGATCACTCGACCGTCTCGGGAGTGGCCAGTTCGACAAAGCCAAACAAAAAGCCAGGGAGTCGGCACGGAAACTTGCCATCAACCTGGTTGAGATTTATGCCAAGCGCGCTCTTCTGAAAGGCCCTCGATTCGATCCGCCTTCGGATGATTACTTCGATTTTTGCGAAAAGTTCGAATTCCAGGAAACCGAAGGCCAGATGAATGCGGTACGCGACATCCTGCACGACCTGGAATCCGCGAAATTGCTTGACCGGCTGGTCTGCGGAGATGTCGGGTTCGGAAAGACTGAGGTCGCAATCCGTGCCGCTTTCCAAGCAGTCCAAAACGGCTATCAGGTTGCGGTTCTCGTTCCCACGACGCTGCTCGCATTTCAACACGAACAATCTTTCCGCAACCGGATGCGGGATTTCGCCGTCCGGATCGAGTCGATTTCCCGATTCAAGACCAAGGCGGTGCAGAACACTTTGTTGAAGGACCTGCAAGCAGGGAAAATCGACATCCTGATCGGGACCCACCGACTGCTTTCAAAAGACGTGAAATGGGCCAATCTTGGTCTCCTGATCGTGGATGAAGAACACCGTTTTGGCGTGGAACACAAGGAGAAGATCAAGGCAATCCAGGCCGACACCCACACCCTCACCCTGACCGCGACTCCGATTCCCCGTACCCTCAATATGGCTCTTTCCGGATTGAAAGACATCAGCGTGATCCAGTCACCTCCCACCAACCGGCAACCGATTCAAACCCACGTATCCAACTGGTCGGGCGAGCTTGTGAAGGCGGCCATCGAGACGGAGCTCGCCCGTGGAGGCCAGGTGTTCTACCTGCACAATAAGGTCCAGAGCATCCAGCATCATGCCAACGAGATCCAGAAACTCGTCCCTTCGTGCAAAGTGATCGTGGCTCACGGTCAGATGTCCGAGACCGAAATTGAAGAGAGAATGCTCGAGTTTTACCGGGGACACGCTCAAGTTCTCGTGAGCACGACCATCATCGAGTCCGGAATCGACGTTCCGAACGCGGGTACCATCCTGATTGACCGGGCCGATCAGCTCGGATTGGCCCAGCTTTATCAGATCCGAGGAAGGGTCGGTCGGAGTCATCGTCGGGCACACGCCTACTTGATGGTTCGCGAGGAAGGCACACTCACGGACGAGGCCAAGCAACGACTCGACGCCCTCCAGCGGTTTGTGGAGCTTGGAAGCGGATTTCAGATCGCCTCGCTCGATCTGGAGATCCGAGGGGGAGGAAACGTTCTCGGCGGGGAGCAGTCCGGTCACATCGCATCCATCGGATTGGATCTTTATACCGAGATGCTCGAAGAGGCGATCGAAGAACTCCGGGGCAAAAAAATCGACATCGAAGAGAGACGTTTCGAGCCCGAGCTCCAGGTTCCGGTGGCGTGCGAGATCCAGTCCTCGCTCGTTCCGGACTCGAAACTCCGACTTTCGTTGTACCGGAGACTCTCCCGGGCCCAGACCGAGTCCGAGATCGCCACACTTGAGGATGAATTCAAGGACCGCTTCGGAGAAATCCCACCGGAAACTTCGAATTTGTTTTGGCTCATCCGCTTGAAATGCCTATTGAAGCGCGTGGGAATCGAACACCTCGCGGCCAATCAAGAGCGGGTCGCCTATACCGTCAGAAAAACGACGCTAGTCGATCCAGATGAGGTGATGAAAGTTGTCGCCGGACCCAAGAGCATGAGAGATCCGCGGCTTCAGATCACTCCAGACTCGAAGATCGTTCTCCGGATTCCGTTTCAGGATATGAAAGCACTCGTTTTCGAGACGGAGACACTTTTGAGGAGGATCGCTCCCAAAGCATTTGAAAACGGAATTGTCGGCTGATAAACTCGGGTTATGAAAAAAATTCTCACCCTTTCCCTGATGAGCTGTCTGACCCTGGTTTCGTCCGAAGTCCATGCTGTCACCGAGGCTGCCAGGGTAAATGATCATGTGATCACCCAGGAAGAGGTGAACACCAGACTTCTTGAAATCACTCGCGCAAATCCCGCAATCGCACCGACCCGCAAACAGATCATCGAAGAGTTGATCAAGCGTGAGGTGGCGATCCAGGAAGCCAGAAAGCTGAAACTGGATCAGGACCCGATCGTCATTGAACGCATTAACAACGTGCTCTACCTCGCATTGATCGAGAAGAATCTGGGAGCAGAGTTCGAAAGAATGACCATCAGCGATTCTGAGGCGAAGAACTGGTACCAAAAGAACCCCGAGATCCGTACCAGCCACATATTCATCGCACTCCCACCCCAAGCCACCCAGGACGAAGAAGCTCGCGCGACCAAGCGCCTGGGCGAGATCCAGGCGGAAGTAAAGTCCGGGAAAGTCTCTTTTGCGGAGGCTGCACAAAAGTATTCCGAGGATCCGAGTGCCGCACTCGGTGGAGATCTCGATTACCGGATGAAGGATCGCCTAGACCCGGCTTTTTTCAAAGCTGCAATCAAGCTCGCCAAAGCTGGTGATATCTCGGCTCCGGTCAGGACCCCCTTCGGTGTTCATCTGATCCGACTCACCGGGAAGCGCACTTGGGTGGAGTCAGATCGGACCCAAGTCAAACGCATCATTCTCGAGGAACGCCGCCAAGAAAAGGTGACCGAGTTCCTGGCCAAGTTGCGTCAGAAATCCAAAATCAACATCTCCGATCGCGCACTCTGACGCGCGCGCTTCGGCGCGCCATTACCATTGGATTTCACCCTGAATCATGAGAAAAGTGAGGGAATGAATTTTCTCAAACGGCTCGCTCTCGTATTCGTCATTCCGGCACTTTGGGCAATGCCCACGCGTGCAGAGGTCGTCGAACAAGTAGCCGCCGTAGTGAACAAAAAGGCGATCTACAAGTCCGATCTAGGCCTCTTTCGGTCCACACTTCCTCTTCGTGCCAAAGTGGACCCGCTTTTTGTTGGAGAACCCCTTGCCAAGAAGTCCTCGCCTACAGATCAGGAAGTCCTCGATTTCCTGATCAACGAAGCCCTGATTCTCGAGAAGTTTCCTGCGTCTGACGGTGAGGTGGAGCAGGAGATCAACGGCATCCAGACGAACATGCGGATCAACCGTGATACCTTGCGTGCAGCGATCCGAAGAGAGGGGTTCCGCTTCGAGGACTACTTCCGACTGATGCGCTCCTCGCTCTCCAAGCGGATGCTCATCGAACGTGAAATCCGGAACAAAGCTGCTGTATCAGAAGACGAGATCCGGACTGAATACAATCGGACCCATTCTGGATCCAAGACTTTCCGCGGATCATTCCGCCTCCAACTGATCCGAGTTGAAAAGAAGAACTACAAAACACCGGCTCTTGCACGTGAGGCGGCGAACGACGCCTTGACGGCCCTGAACAAAGGGGAAGCCTTCCAAGAGGTGGCGTCACGTACCCATGTAGATGGTGGATCAGGAGATCTCGGATTTCTTTCTTACTCCGATATGCAGCCAGCCATTCAGCAAGAAGTCCGTCGACTCGGATCTGGGAAAACCGGTGGACTCATCGAAGATTCATCTTCCTTCATGATCCTGAAGGTCGGCGACGTTCGTGCCGAAGCGGACTCCGGTCTGGATCGTGAAAGGGATTCCATCCGTGCCAGACTCATGGACGCGGAGTTCCGTCACCAACTCAAGCTTTGGATGGAGCGCGAACGTTCAAAGAATCTGGTTAAGGTGAACCTGCGCTCATGAAATCGCCGCTAGAGATCGTGATCACCCCGGGGGATCCGGAAAGCATCGGACCGGAAGTGACCCGAAAAGCTTTGCGCCGCCTGAAGACCGAGCTCAAGAACCACCCGGTCACGATCTTGGGCTCACCCTTGCTTTATCCCGGACTTCCCCGCGTTCGATTCATCGAACCTCCGGGGCGCGCGAGTCCCGGGTACCAGTCTGGTTGGGCCGTTGAAACCGCCACTCGCTATGTGATGGAGTCTCCCATGACCCGGGCCCTCGTGACCGGTCCGATCAGCAAAGAAAGACTGAAGAAGGCCGGATTCCCCTATCATGGCCATACTGATTTTCTGGCCTCATTGACCTCCACCCAGGGCGTTACCATGATGCTGGCCAACGATACGTTCAGGGTGTGTCTGGTTACCAACCATTGTGCCCTCTCCGAGGTTCCCGGAAAAATCACCGCATCGTCAATCGAGGGAACATTTCATCATGCGCGCAGGTTTTGCCAAGAACTGCTCGGAAAAAAGAATCCGAAGATCGCAATTCTCGGCCTCAATCCACATTCGGGCGAGTCGGGACTCCTCGGGGGGGAGGAGTTGACCGTGATTCGACCGACCCTGAAGCGCCTCTCAATCCGCCACAGGGACTGTACAATCACCGGACCACACCCTGCTGACTCGTTCTTCGCCGTGGAGGCCGGAAAAAAAGCGAAAGACCGGCACGATGTGATTCTGGCCATGTACCACGATCAGGGATTGATTCCCCTGAAGCTCTCCGGATTCAGCGAGAGCCTGAATATGACCCTCGGGCTGCCGATCATCCGGACCTCGGTGGATCACGGCACGGCGTTTGACATCGCCGGGAAGAACATCGCCGACGCCGGAAGCATGGTCTATGCGATCCGCAAAGCCATCCAATATCTCGACAGAAGGAGCAAAGAATGAATCCAGCCATTTTCAGGGAGTACGACATTCGTGGAATCGCAGGAAAAGACCTGACTTCCGGGTTCGCTCGAGAGCTCGGCAGAACCTATGCGGAATGGGCATACAAGAAGACCGGAGCATCATCGATGACGATATCCGTAGGCAGGGATTGTCGACTCACCAGTGATGAGTATGCCTCTGCATTGATCGAAGGCTTACGTGAGTCGGGGATCACTGTGATCGATATCGGCACCTGTCCCACACCCCTCACCTATTTTTCGGTCCACCATTTCAAGACGGACGGGGCGATCATGATCACCGGTTCCCACAATCCGGCCGAATACAACGGATTCAAGATCGGGATCGGGAAAGACACACTCCATGGAGAGCAAATCCAGGAGTTGAAGAGAGTCATGCAGGAGGGCCGCTACACGGTGAGAAGTCGTGGGGGTTACCGCCAGGAAGAGATCATTCCCCACTATATCGAATATGTGGCTTCACACTCGCACGCTGAGAAGAAACTGAAAGTCGTGCTCGACGCCGGAAACGGCACCGCGGCGACCGTCGCTCCGGCGCTTTTCAAGAAGATCGGGGCCGAAGTGATCCCTCTTTTTTGTGAACTCGACGGCCGGTTCCCGAACCACCATCCGGATCCCACAGTACCGAAGAACCTGGCCCACCTCATCGAGGCCGTGAAGAAGCATCATGCCGATTTCGGAATCGGATACGACGGAGACTCGGACAGGATCGGCGCGGTCGATTCGGCAGGCCGGGTGATTTACGGCGACGAGTTGATGGTGATTTTTTCGCGCGAAGTTTTGAAAGAGCACCCGGGTGCCACCATCATCTCGGAAGTGAAGTCCAGCCAACGCCTCTATCAGGATATCGAAAAGAATGGCGGCAAAGGGATCATGTGGAAAACCGGGCACTCCCTGATCAAATCGAAGATGAAGGAGACCCACGCACATCTGGCGGGTGAAATGTCCGGACACATTTTTTTCGCGGACCGCTGGTTCGGATTTGACGACGCGATTTACGCCTCTCTCCGCCTCTATGAAATCGTCGGCAAACGGGGCGCCCTCCACACTTTGACTTCCGATCTTCCTTCGGCTCACAGTACCCCGGAAATCCGAATTGAGTGTGAGGAGGAAAAGAAGTTCCGCCTGATCGAGGAAGCTGCCAAACTCCTTCATGATCCGGAAGCACGCCTCACCACCATCGACGGTTTGCGCGTGGACTACGCTGATCGCTGGGGGCTCATCCGGGCTTCCAACACCCAGCCGGTGATTGTCATGAGGTTCGAAGCCCGGACAGAGGAACTCCTGAATGGGATCCAAAAACGTTTCGAGGCGGCACTCTACGAAGCTGCACGGATATGTGGACATGGCGAATTCGGAACAGGACACTGAAATCCGCATCCGGGGTGCCCGGGTGCACAACCTGAGGAACGTCTCTGTCAGGATTCCACATGGCTCCCTGACCGTGATCACCGGACCGTCGGGTTCCGGAAAATCCTCGCTTGCCTTTGACACCATTCATGCCGAGGGGCAACGCCGCTACATCGAGACCTTTTCGACCTATGCCAGACAATTCCTGGAACAAGTCGAAAAGCCCGACGTTGACGAGCTTTCTGGACTCTCCCCGACGATTGCAATTTTGCAGAAAACCACTTCCCACAATCCCCGCTCGACAGTCGGCACGGCAACCGAGATCTACGACCATTTTCGGCTTCTCTACGCCCGGGTGGCAACCGCTCACTGTCCGGACTGTGGTGATCTGATCGAGTCACTGTCGACCCAGCAGATAGTTGAGACACTGATGGCGAGCCCCGAAGGAACCCGCCTGACCCTGCTCGCTCCGATTGCACGAGAAAAGAAAGGGGAGTTCCAGAAAGACTTTTTAAGCTTACGACAAAAGGGCTTCGCGAGGGTCCGGGTGGACGGCGAAATCCGTGATCTTTCTGAAACCATCCGGCTCGAGAAGAACCTGAAGCACACCATTGAAGTGGTGATCGATCGGATCATCATCAAGCGTGGTGACGATGCCTTGCAAAGCCGGCTTTACGAGAGTACGGAACTCGGACTCAAGCTTGCCAAAGGCTCTCTCGGATTGATCGAACAGTCGCCCGGTGGGAAGCCTTCCGAGCGGACCGTTTCGCAGAACTTCGCCTGCTCCAAGTGCGAGATTTACCTGCCGGAGCCTGAGCCCAGGATCTTCTCGTTCAACAGCCCTCTCGGTGCCTGCAAACGCTGTGACGGAATCGGATTCGAGTCCTTCAGTGAAGTTCCGGAATCGGACGACGATGTCGATGAAACGGTCTCTTATGACTACAAGGAACCCTGTCGGGATTGTGCTGGTGCCCGACTCTCCAAGGAGTCCCGCGCTTTCAAGATCAACGGAATCGACCTCTCCGAGCTTTGTTCGAAACCCATTGATGAGATCGATGATTTTCTTGGAAGCATCGACCTGGATGATCGCCAAGTGAAGATCGCCGGGGGGCTCATCAAAGAGACGCGAGAGCGGGCCGGGTTTCTGACTCGCGTCGGAGTCGGATACTTGTCCCTCGACCGACCCCTGTTTTCTTTGTCTGGCGGGGAGTCCCAAAGGATCCGTCTCGCATCCCAACTGGGCAGTTCGCTGGTCGGGATCACCTACATCCTGGACGAACCCTCGATTGGCTTGCACCCCCGTGACAATCGGTTGCTGATCGAAAGCTTGAAGCGGCTTCGTAATCTTGGAAACACCGTGATCGTCGTGGAACACGACGAGGAAACCATGATGGAAAGTGATCACCTGATCGATATCGGTCCGGGGGCCGGGGTGCATGGCGGAAGGGTGGTGGCGGAAGGGCGTCCCCCCGATGTGGTCCGGAACCGGTCGAGTATCACCGGTGATTATCTTTCGGGTCGAGTCAGAGTGAATCCTCCCGCCTCGAGAAGAAAACCGGATGTAAAACGAACGCTCGAGCTGTCCAAGGTGAACCTGCACAATCTCAAGGATGTGTCGGTCTCCATTCCCTTGGGACTTTTCACCTGTGTCACCGGAGTTTCAGGAAGCGGCAAGAGTTCACTCATCATGGATACACTTTACCCCCTGCTGCTGAAACACTTCCATGACTCGGAGATCCCGCCGATGTCTGCACGGATCACCTCAGGACTCAAAGAGCTCGACAAGGTCATCCAGATCGACCAGAACCCGATCGGTCGGACACCACGGTCGAACCCCGCCACCTACACTGGAATTTTCGGACCGATCCGCACCCTGTTCGCACAACTACCCGAGTCCCAACTACGCGCCTTCACACCAGGAAGGTTCTCCTTCAACGTCAAGGGGGGAAGATGTGACGAGTGCGAGGGTGACGGCGTTAAACGCATCTCCATGAGCTTCATGGCGGACGCCCACGTGCCCTGTGAGACCTGCGGAGGAGCCCGCTTCAAGAGTGACACGCTCCGCGTGCGCTACAAAGGCAAGAGCATCGCTGATGTTCTTGCGATGTCGGTCGAAGAAGCTCTCGGCTTTTTCGAGAACATCCCCCAAGTGAAAGACAAGTTGCAGGTTCTGAGTGATGTGGGGCTGGGTTATCTCAAGCTCGGCCAGTCAGCCACCACCCTCTCGGGCGGCGAGGCCCAGAGGATTAAACTAGGTAAGGAACTTTCGAAGCGTTCCACCGGAAAGACGCTCTACATTCTGGACGAGCCATCCACAGGACTTCACTTCGACGACATCCGCAAGTTACTCGGAATCCTCCATCGCCTGGTAGAACAGGGCAACACGGTCGTGGTGATCGAACACAACCTGGACATCATCTGTTCAGCCGATCACTTGATCGATCTTGGACCTGAAGGCGGGAAAGCGGGCGGGAAGATCCTTGCATCCGGAACTCCAGAAAAAATCGCCAAGTTGAAGGGTCCGCGGATCGCGCCCTTTTTGCAGTCCAAGTTAGGCCACAAATAAAAATCCCCCGGGCACGATCCGTACCCGGGGGATTCAAATTCGATCCGTGTTGATCACTCGATCAAAATTACTTGATTTTGAGGAACGCGATCACGAATGCGTACAGAACGAGGGACTCGATGAGCGCGAGACCGATAATCATCGGAGTGAACACCTTGTCAGAAGCTGCAGGGTTACGGGAGATGCCTTCCAGAGCAGAAGCAGCAGTCTTGCCCTGTCCGAGTGCTCCACCGAGAGCCGCGAGACCGAGGCCCAAACCTGCGCCGAGACCGGCCAGATCCATTCCGCCAGTGGTGGCAGCCGCGGTGGCTGCCGCATGTGCGGCTTCTTCCGCGAAGGCCGCGGTGCTCATGAACAATCCTGCTACTGCCATCATTACGCTTTTCACTTTCATCTTTCGTTTTCCTTTCATTGATTTGATTGAGACGAAACCTTCAGCATTGCTTCAGTGATCGTGGCTGGCCGACAACGAAATATAAACCATCGTCATCAGACAGAACACAAACGCTTGAACCAAAGCTACAAACAGACCGATACCGTAGAAAATGAACGGGATGCCGATCGGCACCAAGTCGTTGAAAATCCCGAGAACCACGTGGTCACCCATGATGTTCCCACGAAGACGGAGCCCGAGAGAAATGGGACGGAACACGTGTGAAGCGATCTCCACAATCAGCATCAGAGGTGCGAGCCATAGGATCGGACCGGCGAAGTGCTTCAAATAGGCGAGCCCGTTTTCACGCAAACCGACATAATTGTAATAAAGGAATACGAACAACCCGAGAGCGAAAGTGGTGTTGAGATTGTCAGTCGGTGGAAGAAGGCCCGGAATCATCCCGATCAAGTTGGAGAGAAAAATGAAAATGAACAAGGCCCCAACAATCGGAAAATATCTCTCTGCACCGTGCTTGCCCATGACATTCACGGCAAGTGCGTAAAGCTTCTCGGCCAGGATCTCAAACAAGTTCCGGAAAGTAAGCTTTCCGTCCGGGATCAACCCCTCGTCTTCACGTTTCCGGGCGGCATTGAGCTGAAGCCTCGCCATCCAGGCGCCGGAAAAAACCAGGACCACCACGACAGCAGCCATCAGGACGTGGCCATGTGCGTGGACATCGAATCCGGGTATCAAACTGAGCCAATTAAAGCCGTGTTCCACTGTAAATCCCCTTCACTGATGCTTCTTCAGAAAAGCTGCGTAAATGGCCGCGGAAATCAGGGGTCCGAAACCCATGAATCCTATCCCGAGAAGGACGGCTTGATCCGGAGCATTTCTTAATCTTTTCAGCGTTATAGCCAAAAACCCGAGACAAACCAACTTAAAAGTTAGGAAAATCACGGAGCGCAAAGCCCTGTCGCGACGAGTCGGGGGGGTGAAAAACAGGGTCCAGAAAACAAGGATCAGGAAAAGCAAATCCGCCAAAGTCAGAAGGAAAACCTGAAGGAAAGCCGACCGGGATTCCGGGTCCCCCATGAAGGCCACCATACCGGTCACCAGCCATACGCAGGCCACTGCAGAAAGGATTCTTAAGAAAGCCTTACTTTTTTCCGGATTCATTCTTCCTCATCTTTTTCTGGATCAACGATACCCGGTAGAATCCGATGACCAGTCCAGCCAAAGCCGCAAGCAATACCGCCAGATTCCTGAAAGGACGGTCTCGAAACAGCCAGAACATTCCCCCGGCCAAGAGGGTGGGAGTCACCACGACCTCGGCAAGGATGAGCGTGAAGAGGGCCAATTGTCGATATCGCTCGTCGGGCTCACTCATTTTCTCTTTTTTTTCATCCTTTCACTGAGTCTGACCATCCTGATTCGAATGACATTCGGGGCTGGATAGTCGTTCTCAATGGTTTTGAAGAGATCATGGGCCTCTTCGAGCTTGTCGAGCTCCTCAAGTGTGGAGGCCTCGTTGAACACCGCCTCTACGAAAAGTCGGTGTTGTCGTCCTTGAGTTCGGCCTTTCAGATCCTGGAAGATCTTCAGTGCCTTCGGAAAAGCCGTCCGGTCGAGATCCCCGAGCGCGTACCAGGCACTTCCGAGGTCAGCCATCGCCCGCGGAATCCATGACGATTTCGGAAATCTCGACAACATTCTCTCGTACCATTCAATCGATTTACGGATGCGCTGAAGATGAAAGTGGCTGCGGGCCACACGGTAATGGAACAGAGCCCGGTCTTCTTCACGGAAATGCGGAGATTCGATCAATTTTTCGTAGTGTTCTATCGCCCGGCCGTACTGGTTCAATCGAGTGAACAGGATCTCACCCATCTCGAGCAAAGCCTGTGGAGCGAGTTCTGAATTCGATGCGCGTTGAATGAACAGCTCAAATCCCTTCAACGCCTTTTGAGGCTCATCGAGGAAGAGTGCCTGGGTCATGGACGCGCGCCAAAGAGCCTGAAGCCCGATCGCGGACTCGGGAGATTCCTTCACGACCCGGTCGAACTCCGCGACCGCAGCGGGGTAGTTCTTCTCCGACCACAGTTTCTCAGCCGTCAGGTAATGATTCGAGATCGAGGATTGAGCGGTGCAACCGGGCCCTGATGTGAGCAAAACCGCCAGGACGAGCCCGGCGACCCGTTCACTGCACGGTTTCTGTCGTCGTGCCATCATCCGGAATGTTCTCCACGGCGACCACTTTCTCGTTGTCTTCAACGGTCATGAGCCTCACCCCTTGGGTGTTCCTGCTTTGCTCACTGATCTCACCGATCCGGATCCGAATGAGTTTCCCGCGACTCGAAAACAGCATCAGATCGTCGCTGGGTGTGACTTGGCGGGCTGACATGAGCTTGCCCGTTTTCTCGGTCACCTTCAGCGTGATGATCCCTTTACCACCACGACTCTGAACCCGATACTCAGAAGCTGGTGTACGCTTGCCATAGCCACACTCGGAAACGACGAGGATCTCTGTCGAACTGTCATTGGGTTGGATCAGGTCCATTCCGACCACGGAGTCACCCTCCTCGAGTGACATTCCATAAACTCCGTAAGCGGTTCTTCCCATTGGACGGACGTCTTTTTCAGCGAAGCGGATACTCATTCCGGTCGCCGAAGTCATGAAGATCTCGTGAGTCCCGTCGGAAATCCTCGCTCCGATCAAGGCATCTCCATCCTCGATGGAGATCGCGTTGATTCCAGTGGTCCGGATGTTCTTGTATTCGGACAAAGCCGTCTTCTTCACGATTCCCGATTTCGTGGCCATTACCAGGAAGTTGTTTTCGTTGTACTCCTTCACAGGAAGAATCATCATGACCTTCTCGTCGGCCTGGAGGGTCAACAAGTTCACGATCGCCTTCCCTTTCGAGGTGCGACTTCCTTCTGGTACCTTGTAAACCTTCACGACATGGAGACGTCCCTTGTCGGTGAGGCAGAACAACTGGCTCAAGGTCGTGGTCCGGAAAATCTGGGTGACGAAGTCCTCGTCATCGGTGTTCATGCCGATGATGCCCTTGCCTCCCCTACCTTGCGACTTGAATTGGTTCGGATCCTGTCTCTTGATGTATCCACTACGGGTAATACTGACCAATGTCGGTTCGTCGGTGATCAGGGATTCGATGTCGATTTCAGAACTTTCATCGAAGGTGATCTGGGTCCGGCGCTCGTCGGCATAGTTCTCGCGAATCTCCTTGAGCTCGGTTCCGATGATATCGTAGACACGAACTTCCCTGGAGAGGATGTCTTTCAAATCGGCGATGATTTTCAACACCTCGTTGAATTCCTCGATGATCTTCTCGCGCTCGAGACCCGTCAGTCTTTGCAGTCTCATGTCCAAGATGGCCTGGGCTTGGAGCTGGCTGAACTGGAAGCGGTTCATGAGGCCGAGCAATGCTTCGGGGGCGTTGGCACTGCTACGAATTAGGGCGATGACCTCGTCGAGGTTCTCGACAGCCCGCTTGAGGCCTTCCAAGATATGGAGTCTCGCTTCGGCTTTGCGCAAGTCGAATACGGTCCGACGGATCACGACATCCTTCCGGTGTTCGATGAAGGCCTGGATCATGTCGCGAAGATTGAAGAGCTTCGGTTGATGATGATCAATCGCCAGGAGTGCGATGCCGTAGCTGTCCTGGAGCTGGGTCATTTTGTAAAGGCGGTTGAGCACCACATTGGAGCTCTCGCCCTTCTTGATCTCGATGACCACTCTCATGCCGGTGCGATCCGACTCGTCACGGATATCAGAGATTCCTTCGAGTTTGTCTTCGTTCACCAGGTCGGCGATCCGTTCGATCAGTTTCGCCTTGTTCACCTGGTAGGGCAGTTCGGTCACAATGATCCGCTCTCGGTCATTCTTGTAGGTTTCGATCTCAGTCTTGGCCCGAATGGTAATGACCGCACGACCTGTCTTATAGGCAAGCTTCAAAACATTTCCGCCGAAAACGATCCCGCCTGTCGGGAAGTCCGGCCCTTTGACGAATTCCATCAAACCGTCGACGTCCAATGATGGGTTCTGAATCAACGCAAGAGTCGCATCGATGATTTCCCCGAGATTGTGGGGAGGAATGTTCGTCGCCATGCCCACTGCGATTCCGGTTGAGCCGTTGACAAGCAGGTTTGGAATCCGTGTCGGAAGCACGAGTGGCTCCTGAAGGGATCCGTCATAATTCGGGCCGAAATCGACCGTTTCTTTCTCGAGATCCGCAAGGATCTCGTCCGTGATCTTCTCCATCCGGATCTCGGTGTAACGCATGGCTGCCGCCGAATCGCCGTCGATCGAACCGAAGTTTCCCTGACCGTCGATCAGCGGATACCGCAGAGAGAAATCTTGCGCCATACGGACGATGGTGTCGTACACGGCACTGTCACCGTGCGGGTGGTATTTACCGATGACGTCCCCGACGATACGGGCGGATTTTTTGTAGGCTTTGTTCCAGACGTTGCCGAGGTCGTACATCGCGTAGAGGGCACGACGATGGACCGGCTTCAATCCGTCGCGGACGTCCGGTAGGGCGCGTCCGATGATGACCGACATCGCATAATCGAGATACGCCCCGCGCATCTCTTCTTCGATGTTCACCTGTACGATCGACTGGTTGTCAGAGGGTTGATTTTGGTCCATTTGATTTCACCTTAAAAACGATAAATGGCGGATCCCCAGGTGAATCCGCTTCCGAATGCGGCAGAGGCCACCAGCATCCCGGGCTTGAGTTTGCCGGCACGGACCGCCTCGTCGAGACCGATCGGAATCGTCGCTGCGGTGGTGTTGGCGTACTTTTGAATCGTATTGAATACTTTCGTTTCAGGGATCCCGAATTGTTTGGCGATCATGTCGTTGATCCGGAGATTGGCCTGGTGAAACACGAAGAGATCCACTTCATCCATCGTGATCCCATTCTGCTTGAATGCCGCCTCAAGGGCCTCTGGCATGCGCTTCACAGCGTTCATGAAAACGAGCTTGCCGTTCATGTGTGGAAAGTGGAGTTTCTTCTCGAGGTCGGCTTCACCGATCCTGTCTGCGGAGTTTGCACTCCCGGGTGCTGCAACCCAAAGTTCCTCGGCAAAATTTCCGTCAGCATAGAGGTGTGTCGACAGGACGTGGGGATCACGCTTCGGATCCTGGACCTCGGTCGCAGTCATCACCACGGCACCCGCACCGTCACCGAAAAGGACCGCCACATCGCGGCCATTGTCGTTCTTTTCGAGCCCTTTTGACTGGAGCTCGGCTCCGACCACGAGGATGTTCCGGTACATTCCGGTACGGATGAACTGGTCTGCGATCGACATCGCATAGATGAATCCGGTGCACTGCTGGCGGACATCCAACGCCGGGATTCCTGGAACCCCCAACTTTCTTTGAAGGAAACAGGCGGTTCCCGGAAACTCATGGTCCGGCGACAAGGTGGCGAGAATGATCATGTCGATCTTGGATTTGTCCAAGCCGGCGTTCTCGAGTGCCTTCTTCGAAGCTTCATATGCGAGATCGGAAGTCGAAGCTTCATCTGCGGCCCAATGACGCTGCTCGATTCCGGTTCTCTGGCGGA
This sequence comes from Pseudomonadota bacterium, assembly GCA_027491115.1. Lineage (GTDB taxonomy): Bacteria > Bdellovibrionota > UBA1018 > UBA1018 > CAIMNF01 > CAIMNF01. The sequence continues at coordinate 144,146 of JAIXWV010000030.1, read as the reverse complement.
TCCATTCGTCGGAGGTGTCCATCATCCCTGCAAGATCCTGGTTCGTGACAATCTTTGGCGGGACATACATTCCGGTCGCGATGATTTTGGAGCGTAACATGATTTCAATCTCCTCTTAAACGTCGAGGTTCCTGACCTTCAGTGCGTTTTGTTCGATGAAGTTCCTGCGGGGTTCGACTTCGTCTCCCATGAGGAGGGAGAATACCTGGTCGGCCTGGAGCGCGTCCTCGACCGAAACTTGAGAGAGCGTGCGCCTTTCGGGGTCCATCGTGGTTTCCCAAAGCTGTTCCGGATTCATTTCACCGAGACCTTTGTACCGCTGGATGTTGATTCCGTTCCTGGTGTGATCCAGAATGGCGTCGAGGGTGGAAGCCATGCTCTTGTGTGTGGACGGTTTGCCTTCTCCCAACTTGAGTGTGATCTCGCCACCATGAATCCCTTCTGACGCATTGTAGTGATTCACCATCTCCTCGTATTCCAAGCTGGACAGGAGACCCGGACTGATTTGGGTCACCTTGCTGGTGCCGTCCAGACGGGTGCGGATTCTGAGACTGTGCAATCCGTCCGATTCCTTTTGGGTATGGAGCTCGACAGAGTATCCAATTTTTCCAAGGTATTCAGTCGCCTTCTCTTGCAGCTCACGGAACAGATTCTCGCTCCTGAGCGACTCGAGGGTGATGCCTTTTGAAACCAGGAACTTCAGGACTTCAGGATTGGATCGACGCGAGTGACGCTCGATGGCCTTCGTATACTTGGAGCTCGCACGAAGGATCTCGACGAGTTCCTCTCTAGGGAGTTCACGACCGCTGATCACGACCTTGGCCGAGTCCATTCCGGCTTGTAGCAAAAAGCTGAACAGATCCTGCTCGTTTTTCAGGTACTGTTCTCTCGATCCTTTTTTCGCGCGGTAGAGCGGCGGCTGGGCGATGTAAAGGAAACCCCTCTCGATGATCGAAGGCATCTGTCTGTAAAAAAACGTGAGCAACAGTGTCCGGATGTGAGACCCGTCGACATCCGCATCGGTCATGATGATGATTTTGTGATACCGGACCTTGTTGATGTCGAAATCATCCTTGCCGATACCGGCACCGATCGCCGAGATCAGGACCCGGATTTCCTCGCTCGAGAGCATCCGGTCGAAACGGGCCTTCTCGACATTGAGGATCTTGCCTTTCAACGGTAGCACGGCCTGGTTTTTCCTCGAACGTCCCTGCTTTGCGGATCCACCTGCTGAATCCCCTTCCACCAGGTACAACTCGCACAACGCGGGATCGCGCTCCTGACAATCCGCCATCTTGCCTGGCAGTCCACCGGTGTCGAGGGCGGTTTTACGCCGGGTGAGTTCGCGGGCTTTCCGTGCAGCGATCCGGGCCACGGCCGAATCGATCGACTTTTGAATGATCTTCTTCACCACTCCTGGATTCTGCTCGAAGAACTTGGTGAGCTTCTCACCCACTACCTGACTGACGATCCCTTCGACTTCGCCATTGCCGAGCTTCCCTTTGGTCTGCCCTTCGAACTGAGGCTCGGGGACCTTCACCGAGACAATAGCTGCAAGACCTTCCCGGATGTCTTCACCTTGGAGGGATTCTTTGAAGTTCTTGTTGAGTCCGGTCTCGACGACGAACCGATTGATGACCCGGGTGAGAGCGGTTCTGAAACCGGATACATGGGTTCCACCCTCGATCGTGTGGATGTTGTTCACATAGGAGGACACTGTTTCGACATAGGAGTCGTTCCACTGGAGTGCGATGTCCACGACGACCTGATTCACCTCTTGGTTGAAGGCGATCACATCTTCGTGAAGTTTTTGTCTAGATGAGTTCAGGAATTCCACGAACTGGATGATTCCACCCTCTGCAAAAAATTCTTGTGGTTGGGAGTTCTCCACTCGTTCGTCCTGCAGTTGGATCCGCAGACCCTTGTTCAAGAACGCAAGTTCTCTGAAACGTGAGGCGAGGGTTTCCGCCGAATACTCGAGGACCGAAAACATTTCTTGATCGGGCTTGAAAGTCGTTCGAGTGCCGGTGCGGTCGGTGGTCCCGATTTCTTGTAGACCCGCTTGTGGGTTTCCCCGTTTGTAGCTCTGGGTGAAAATCTTTCCCTTTTGTTTGACTTCAACTTTCAAGGATTCCGAAAGTGCATTGACGACCGACGCCCCCACTCCGTGCAGACCACCAGAAATCTTGTAGGCTCCGCCCTCTTCATTGAATTTTCCACCGGCATGAAGCTTGGTCATGACCACTTCCACCGCGGAAACTCCAGAAGGATGCATTCCGGTCGGAATGCCCCGACCGTCGTCTTCAACGGTAATACTGTTGTCAGCATGGATGATGACCTTGATGGTGCTGGCATATCCTGCAAGTGCTTCATCCACAGAATTGTCTACGATCTCGTAGACGAGATGGTGTAGACCCCGGACACCCGTGTCCCCGATGTACATTCCGGGGCGCTTCCGCACGGCCTCGAGTCCCTCAAGAACCTTGATTTGATCCGCTGTGTATTGTGTTGTGACTGTAGTCGAACTCATGAACACCCTTTCAAAGGGAGTCCTGCTCGATTCGTCCTTGATGCATCCTGATGGATTTTCCCTTCGAACCGAGATCTGTGATCAAATCGTCCGTAGACGTCACAAAAATCTGCAGTCGGGAATCTTCAAGGTAGTTCAGCAGGAATCCTCTACGAGTCGAATCCAGCTCCGACGAGAAATCATCGATGAGCAGGACAGGTTGAACCCCGGTGATCCTTTCGAACTCCTCAAGTTCGGTGAGCTTGAGTGCCAGAAGAACCGATCGGATCTCTCCCTGGGAACCCACATCCACCAGGTCCGGATCTCTGCCCGAAGCTTCCGCTCCGACCTTGATCAGGAAATCATCCCGATGGGGACCCACCAGACTCGTTTTGCGAAGCCTTTCCAGGCCCCCTTTTTCGATGAGTTTTTGATGTAGGTTTTCCATCAAAATTTGTATCGACGGGAGCTCAAAATGTCCAGTAAATTGAAGGATTTCTCCCTGTTTATATGCGAGATGTACCGCTGTCTGACGAGGGGCGATATTCTTGAGAAATCGGAGTGCTGGATCCTGGATTCTTTTCAGGAATCCCAGTCGCTCACGGATCACTTCCGCCCCGGCTTTGACCAGTTGGGAATTGAGCACCTCCAAGAATGCCGGATCGAAAGGGGATTCCTGTTTCAACAGTGCGTTTTTCTGGTCGAGTGCCTTTTGATAATGCTTGAGGATCTCGATATAGGAGGGGTTTTCGCTTGAGATTACCTGATTTAGGTAGTTCCTTCGCAAGGAGGGCTCACCTCGGATGAGATCGGTTGAGGTGGGATTGAGAGTGATCGCGTGAAACTGAATAGGTGAGTGATTCAGTTTGACTCCAAAGTAGTCTTGGGCACTGCGGGAAAGCTTGTCGTTGATGTAGGCCCGCTTTTCGAATCGGGCCGCTCCTTTGACCAGATCGACCCGTAGAGTGGCTTCACCTGTCCCCCCTACCCGGAACATTCCCCGGACCTGTCCCGTCGTTCTCCCGGTCATCAGGAGGTTCTCCACCTGGTGATCTCGGAAGGATCTCAAGTTCGAAAGGAGGTGGATCGCTTCCAGGATGGAGGTCTTGCCTTGTGCATTCGCTCCGTGGATGAAATGAATCCCATGATCACAGGGGATCATCACCTCTTCGAGGTTTCTGATGTTCCGGATCTGGAGGCGTTCCAGTTTCAAAGAGGACTAGATCCTCATCGGCATGATCACGTAGCAGTGATTCTTGTGGCGTGCGGATTGAATGAGACCAGGCTTGGTTTTGTCCTTGAAGTTGAACTCAATCTCCTCGTCATTCATGACCTCTAGGCAATCGAGCATGTACTTTGCATTAAATCCGATCTCGAAAGACTCACCTTGATATTCCAGGTTGATCTCGTCCCGGGCTTCGCCCATATCGGGATTTGAAGAGGCGACGGTCATCAATCCCGGCTGGATATTCAATTTGACCCCTTTACTCTTTTCGTGGGCCATGAGGGACACCCGCTTCAGGGCACCGAGAAGGTCGTCTCTCTTGAGACGGGCAGTCTTGTCGAGATTTTGAGGAATCACCTGGCGGTAATCGGGGTAATCGGCTTCGATCAGACGGATGAACAGGAAGGAGTTTTCTGTCTTGGCGTAAAGGTAGCCTTTTTCAAAAGACATTCCGATGTTCTTTGTACCTTGGATGAGCTTGTGGAGTTCGCTCAGACCTTTTTTAGGGATCACCACTCCCCGCTTCAATTCGATCAGCTTGTTGAAAACTTCGTGATCGATATACGACAACCGATGTCCATCCGTTGCGGTCATCCGAATGAGTCCTTCTCCGAGAACTTCGAAATAAACTCCGTTCAGATGATAGCGAGTGGCATCGGTCGAAACGGCGAATTCGGTCTTATCGATCATCTCCGCCAAACGGTCAGAGTTCGCATAAACGTAATTTTTCTCTTCAAAATGAGGCAGACCTGGAAAACCTTCTGCGGAAATACTCACCACATTGAAGCGAGCTTTATTGCAATTGATCTCAACCCAATGATTCGGCTTGAGATGAAAATGCATCATCTGATTGGGAAGCTCTTTGGTGATATCGAGGATGTGTTTGGTCGACAGGGTCAGTTTGCCCGTCTGTTCCACTTTCGCATCGAGACTCATTTGGATCCCGACTTCAAGATCTGTTCCACTGAGGATGAGTTGATCCGTTCTTGCATCGAACAAGATGTTCCCCAGAATCTCCATGGTGTGTTTCTTTTCAATGACGGAAGCGATTTTCTGGAGAGCTGATAAAAGTTGGTCTCTTTGAATACTGAACTTCATGAATTCACCCACCTTGGATGAGGAAGAGTTCTCATAAAAAGACTTATATATAAAGATCATAGTCGTCATAGTGTTGTGAAGCGGGTGGAAAACCCGACAAGACATTGAAAGTAATAATAATTATCGTTTTTTTGCCGTGGAGAACCCCCTGGGGACAAAAATCGGGTTTTGGGGGAAAAGTCCACGATCGGGTCACAGCGACCCGAAACGGGACTTTTCAACCCGTTTGTCCACCAGACGGAATCTGACCAAGGGGGCATTGGGACTCAAGAGTGGGACAAATCGAGACTTATCCACCAAATTGATTCACCAGGCGGTGAATGATCGGTGAATGAGTGGTGGAAAAGAGGGACCTTCCCCTCTGGTTTGGGGATTAATTTTATATCTATTTGAAATCGCTAATTATTTTTTTCACCAAACTTTTGACGGTTTCTGGTGGAGGAATCAGCGGCCAGCATCGGATCCGATGATGATCTGCTGGGGGCGGCACTCGGGACCCGCATCGATTTCAATTTGCCGGGTTCCATTTTGATCGACCACCCGGTACTGATTTTGTTGGTTCAGATCGAGTCGGGTTTTCACCTCGTCCAAAGCCGCGTCTTGAGCTTTCTTGCCTTTGACCGTTTTTCCCATGGCCTCATCGAGTAAGGATTGATCTGCCTTCCCGAACTCACCCACCTTGGTTTTTTTCCGGCTCATGTCATGAAGTTCGATAGTGCCCCGCTCCAGATCCCGGACAACAGCCATCTTTCCGTCTTGATAAGTTTCGACCACCACGTTTGCATTCTTACGAACCGGCAACTCGCGCACTTCTCCGGCCCGCGTTTCGAACTGGATCACGTTTTGATCGGGAACGAGTGTGGTTTCAACAGCCCGTGACTCATGGATCCCTTCAAGGTGTGTCGATTTCACGCGGCCCCCTTTGGAGAGTTGATTGCGCGCCGTGATCGCTGATCCCGAAATGTCTCCTGTTTCTTTCAGTACCTTCAGAGTTTCCACTTCCTGAAGGGCGATTTTCGTCGCCTCTTCACCTCTGCCCGAATTTCGAAGTTCTTGCATCCGGGCTGCGGCAGTGTGATTCAGCTCGTCTCCCTCTGGAATTCCGGCTTTGGAAACCGGTCGGTTCCATTCCGGATCCTTCAGATTCGTGAGCGGGTAGCCCTTCTTCTTCCAGAGCGCCACCTCATCAGCCGTGACCTGTGAAGCGTCGAGTACCTCGATCGTTCCGGTCTCGGTGTTTTTCACCACAATTTCTCCCTCGTTCCCGACTTTCACGCCTTTGGCTGATAGGCCGTTCGGATCGAGAGGCACCAGGGCCCGAGGATGTTCCTTGGTCGTGAAAACAGCACCGTCATCACGGAGTTTTGCGAACTCTTCGGTAGTGATGCTTTCTACTTTACGCTCGACCACTGTGGATCCCTGTTTGATCACCACGGTTCCGTCGGAGCCGACTGGAATACCCAATGCGTTGGTCCGAGTGGCATACTTACCGGATTTCAATTCTTCAAAGGTTTTTGTCGGAACCCGTATGATCAATTCGCCTTCCGAAGATACCTCATCGAGCCGCACACCGGCGCGCTTGAACTGAGCCATCTGTTCGGACGGGATATCAGATTCGGACACCCTGAATACCTGGTTCCCTTTCTTGTCTACCCGGGTCGCGCCTTCGGCAAGCTTAGACTTACCACCGAGATCCAGATACATTCTGGCAATCTCAGTTTTGCTCATGCCGATTCCTGCAGTCCTGAAAGTGTTGGCCGAGGCCATCGCTCCTTGGCGGAACATCATGTTGTCGAGTTCGAAGTAACCCTTGAACAGTTTTCCGACTCCGCGGACCGGTGCAATCACCACTTTTCCAGGTACGGTGTTCGCCGCTTTGGTTGCAAGAGTTTTCACACCATCGAGAGCCCTGGAGTAATCTGGCTTCATGATGAGCTGATAGGCTTTGGTGGACTTGAAGCCTTTCCAGCCCTTGACCACTGTGCGTGAAATGGCCTTGGTCGATTTCACTGCGGTTTTTCCAGCCCATTTCACAGGCTTTTTGACGGTGTTCCCCACTGTTTTCAGGACTTTTGATCCACGCGCCCCGGCCTTCGGGAGAACCTTAGCCGTTTTCGCGATCAAGTCCGCCACTTTCGGGCCGAATTTGGTAACTGCGGTTTTCACCGCGGCATAACCCGCACCCATAGTGAAGGCGAAACCGACCAGATCGGATGCGACGCGACCGCCGATTTCACACATGAGCTGGCCTTTTTGAGCGCAGTTCATACACTTCGATTCCCGTTCGAAGAAACCGACATAAACCAGTTCCTTCAGGAGTCCCATGATCATGTCGAACTTCCGGCGTAGCCATCCGCGCTTGTCTTTTTCGTAGGATTCAACTTCCTTTTTATTTGCTTGTGAAACTGCGTGCGCATTGGTCGAGGATTTGTTCTCGGTCTTGACCCATGCATCCCAGAACAGCCACTTCACCCCTTGTTTGACCTTGTTCGCACACCACTTCAAGCCTTCCCAGACGAGCTTGGCAAGACCGGTGATCGCTTCCCAGATCCCCTTGATGAGACCCTTGATCATGTTCATTGCGCAAGATGCTGTCGACTTGGCTAGGTTCTGCTTGGGGCAGCCGTCATTGCCTCCGGTGAAGGCGCTGACGAGGAGGGGACCCATTCCAGTGGTCACGGCGGAGATCGCCGGCTTCCAAAGACAATACGTGTTGCAGGGCTCTTTTTTGAACCGTGCCTGGGCTTCAAAAGAACAGGATTCGCCCGGTGGGATGAATTCCTGCTCTGATTTTTCGATATTCTGGGGTACCGAGCAGTTGTCACATTGTGCGGTTTCAGGATCGATGTCGTATTCTGAGACGAGTTCGTCAGCTACTCGATTCATGTGGAACAGCTTTTCGCGTTCTTGAGCGCAATTCTTCACATTCATGTCGGCATAAGCGACATCGTTTGAGAACATGAAAGCTCGCTTCGAGTCGATCTCCCCAGAAGCAGTCATACACTGGTCTTCAAACATCCGGTTTTGGGCCATCGTTGCCGAAACATAGCGTTCCGCCTCGATCGAAGTGTCGATTTGTTTCTCTTCGGCGGTTCTTTTTTCACGCTCGAGTTCACGACTCGCGATCTTTCCTCCTGCCCCGATGACACCGGTTACGGCTCTTGCTGGTTCGATCACCGGGCCCAAAAGGAGTTCGATACAAAGTATGCCTGCCAACGTACGGGTGATGAATGGTTTCATTTTTTCTTCTCCCGTGATTTTTGTGCCACGGTTTTGCTGCACTTGAGGGTCTTCAGTGTCTCTTCTACAATGCGATTATCAGTTTTTTCTTGGTCACCCGGGACCAGTGTCTTGACGTGGTACAGGCGACGCCCGTTGCAAAGGATGAACAGTGACCGTTCGTAGAATTTCCCGGTGGGCAGGGAGTAGTGGTACCCGAGGGTGTGGGCTTCTTCGATGCCTTCCCACTTTGTTTTTTGGTACGAATCGTAGGAGATTGATTTTCCTTCAAATTGCTCCAACCAAGCCTCGCGACCGGCGATGTAGGATTTGATATCTTTGTCTCCTTGGTCGAATACCTTTTCATCATCCGATGCACCTGCCGGGGTGATTCCGATCACGGTCCTGCGTCCTTCCGGGGTATCTGGCCCGATTAGGGAAACAGGGAAGCCGTAGAAGTCGAGAGGACTCTGCCAATCTTTCGGAACATCGATGGTGAATCGATCTTCACCGATCTTGAATTCCTTGATGGCGGCGCGTGCCCAATCCGTTGGGTAAATGGAAATAACGGCGGCAAATAGAATAGTCCTAATGACAAACATGATTTTTGGGCATCCTTTCCCAGAATTCTCTCACTCTAGGATGCTTTCAATCACGTTGGTTTTCAAGGCGTCAATGAATTGTGCCTTAGAGTTGTTCTCGGATGGTCTCGATGTTTTTCCTGAGTTCCGGATCGGTTTCGATCTCCGCCTCGATTTTTTGGTGGGCGTGGACCGCTGTCGAGTGATCTTTGCCAAAAATTTGACCGATTTCGCGGAATCCCAGATTGGTATATCGACGAATCAAAAACATCGCAATTTGACGGGGCAGTGAGAAGTTCTTGGCCCGGGACACACCCTTCAGGTCCTTGATCTTCAGGTTGAAGTGCTTGGATACAGCAGTCATGATCATGTCGACCGTGTATTCTTGGCCTTCTTCCGGGATTGAACTTTGGAGAACCTGTTTGGCGAGTTCCAGGGTGATTTCGGATCCGGTCAATGAAGCGTACTGTTGCAATTTGACGAGAGCACCTCGAAGACTCCGTGCCGTATCGCGGACATAAGTGCCGATGAAGGTTGCCACCTCGTCGGGGAGGTAGATGTCGTCTGATTCCGCCATCGCCCTTAGGATGGCGATCCGGGTTTCGATCTCAGGAGTTCTGATGTCGGCGACCAATCCCATTTCGAAGCGTGTCCGGATACGTTCTTCGAGGCCGTCGATGTCTTTCGGAGATTGATCCGACGTGAGCACGATCATTTTTTTCATGTTCACGAGGGTGTTGAAGGTGTGGATGAATTCTTCTTCGGAGCGGTCTTTACCGACGATGAATTGGACGTCATCGATCAACAGAAGGTCGACATTCTCGCGGTATTTGGCCCGGAACGCCCCCGGCTGCTTGTGTTGGAGACTTTCAATGAACTCATTCACGAACGCTTCTGCGGAGATGAAATAGGCGCGGATGTGCGGATTGCGTTTTTTGATGTGGTTCGCAATCGCATGGAGCAAATGTGTTTTGCCGACGGCGGGCGGTCCGTAAATGAACAGGGGATTGAACTGGACCGCAGGATTTTCAGCGGTGGAGAATGCGGAGGCGTAGGCAAATTGATTTGAAGGACCGACAATGTAGTTGTCGAAATTCAAGGTCGAGTCGACGTTGTCCTGGATGGGGGAGGACCTGGGTTCTTTGGAGGTCCCTTGAATTGAAATACCCGTGATCCTGTCGGATTCCCCTTCGGCCGGCGGGGCCAAGGGGTTCAGGTCGGGAAGGGGTGAAGGCTCAGAGATCCCCTCGGCTCCTGCCGGCGATTGTGCATCCCGGCTTACTTCCAGAAGGAGCTCACAGGATTCACCCAGGATTTTTCCTGCAGCGGTTTCAATGTCCTGTTTGAAGGTGGATTCGATAAACTTCAGGTAATAGTTGTTGGGTGCTGTCAAACACACGCGGACCTTGCCGGGGCCCAAACGTTCGGCTTTACCCCAACTTAACGCATCCAGCCAAAACCTGACCGCGTTAGCATCGGGGTGGTCTTTCAAGATCTGGCTATAGGTGCTGGCCCAGAGGTTTTGCTGATTCATCGAGTAATTCCTGTGAAAATCGGGAGAGGAGGAGGGTTAACATGAACTCCGCCCCCTGACAATGGCCTGGTGGATAGCTTGGTTGACAAGTCGCGGTCGCTTCTGTACAACTGACGCTCAACAAATTTTGGCCAAAGGAATCTGAAGTATGAAACGCACTTACCAACCTTCCCGTAAAAAGAGAACGAAGACCCACGGTTTCCGCTCCCGTATGGCTACGGCTAACGGACAGAAAGTCCTCAACAAGCGCCGTGCGAAGGGCCGCAAGCGCCTGGTTCCGACCGTCGCTTCGAAGTGATTCTGAAGCCGAGCACGGATGGATTTTCCCAAAACCGCACGGGTCCGCTTCCGCTCTGAATACCTGAAGTTTTTCCAAGGTAGCGAGATGAAGCGCCTCGGCGTGTGTACTCTTTTTCGGCTTTCCGGAGTCGGCTCCGGGGCGAGGCTTGGCATTACCGTTAAAGCCCGCGTGAACAGCGTTCAAAGAAACCGGCTCAAGCGGCAGATTCGCGAGAGCTTTCGCCTGCATCGCGCGAAGCTTCCGCTTGCGGATTACAATATCGTGGTGCCGGCCGGAGTTCGGGTAGGCCACAAGACGGCGCGGATCTTGAGAAGCCAGCTCGATACGACGTGGTCGCATGCGAATCCTTTTTGAGCTCTATCGCAGAGTGCTGTCTCCTCTATTGCATTCTTTTTCCAAATTCCTTGGCGGAAATCCCTATTCCGGATGTAAGTTCTACCCCACATGTTCCGAATACAGCGAAGAGGCCTTGCGCAAGCACGGACTCCTGAGAGGCGGATGGAAGTCCCTTCTCCGGATCTGTCGTTGTCATCCCTTTTCCAAATCAGGAGGCTATGATCCCGTATGAAAACCACTTTACTAGTCCTATTCATGATCGCTCTGTCCGGATTCACTGCTCGCGCGGATGTTCAGAACCTCATGCTCCCGGGTTCCAAAGTAGTTCTCGACGAAGGCTCCGGCTGGATTCGCTCCTGGAATTTGAATGAGCCATCTGGAATCGATCTCTCGACGGTCACCGATTCGAGCAATGCATTCCTGGGAATGAGCTTTTCGGGACAGGACTTCGCATATTTGATGACCCAGAAAGCACAAAAACTTTCAGCGCTTCCCGACGGGTCTTACGAGTGGTTCCATTCGGATGCGAAGGTGGATTACCGCCGGATTTACCGCGTCGAGGGAGAGACTCTCGTCATCGATGTGAGGCTGAAGTTCAAGGAAAAGGCGCCTGAGTGGGCGTTTGTGAACCTTGCCAGTCGTGGACTCAAGGACGAACATGAACGAGCCCGCCAAGAAATGCTCCATTACACGGATGGCGAGATTGCACGAGAGACTCTCGACGAGAAGATCAGCTCTTACGAGGTGAAGACCCCTGTGAAGTGGTTCGGCGCCGGGAGCCACTATTTTGTTCTGGCCGTTTTCCCGGAGGGAATTTCTGGCGAGAAACTGGAAGTGAAGCCAGCCGATAACTGGACCGCCCAGTCTTCTCTCCATATTCCGGTGAAGAATCAGGAATTGAGTGCACGATTCAAGGTGGCGTTCGCCCCGAAGCGGCTGGATGTTTTGCGGGGAATCGACAAGAGCCTCGATACGACACTCAATCTTGGGTTTTTTACCATGATCGCGTATCCGATCCTGTGGTTGCTCAAGTTCATCTACAAATTCACCGGTAACTACGGTTGGGCCATCATCATTCTCACGTTGATCGTGAAGCTCCTCACTTTCCCGCTCGTGGTCAAGAGCATGAAGGGCATGAGGAAGATGGCTGAATTCCAGCCCAAGATGAAGGCGCTTCAGGAGAAGTACAAGGACGACAAGGCCCGCCTCAACGTGGAAATGATGCAGTTGATGAAGACCTCGGGATACAATCCGATGGCTGGCTGTCTTCCGATGTTGCTCCAGATGCCGATTTTCTTCGCACTTTATTCAGTGTTGGACTCGGCCGAAGAACTGTATCGTGCGCCTTTCGCACTCTGGATCCATGACCTTTCTGCTAAGGATCCGCTTTGGATTACACCTGTTCTGATGTCCATCGTGATGTTCATCCAGCAGAAGCTGACCCCGCCGTCACCCGGTATGGATCCGGCCCAGCAGAAAATGATGACCTTCATGCCGCTGATTTTCGGAGCCTTCATGTTGACGACTCCTGCCGGTTTGTGTGTCTACATGCTGGTCAACGCGGTTTTCAGCGTGGCTCAACAGCAGTACCTGAACAAGAAGTTGGGAGTTCCGGGACATGCAGCCAACATGGCCAGCAGCTTCTGATCCGACCCAGGCCGATCCGTCCGGTTACCTTTCCGAGAGGACGATTGCGGCACCTTGCACCCCTCCCGGAGGGGCGATCGGTGTCTTGAGGGTGTCCGGATCGGAGGCCTTCCGGATCGGAGCGGCGTTGACCGGCCGAGTTTTGAGGCCCGAGGATGACAGGAAAGCCCTATTTTCCAGACTCAGGCAGGACTCCGGACAGGTATTGGACGAGGCGGTGGTCACCCCTTTTTTCGGACCGAGGTCCTATACGGGTGAGGATTCGTTAGAAATTGCCGTTCACGGAAGTCCGCGGATCATGGAGCGGGTCCTGGATGCGGTTTTCGCACTCGGGGCACGGTTGGCACTGCCGGGCGAGTTTTCGTTTCGTGCCGTGAAGAACGGAAAGATGTCCTTGTCTCAGGCCGAGGCGGTCCGGGAATTGGTGGCTGCCGAGAACGACTTCGCACTCGAACTCGCACTTGAAAAACTATCCGGGAGTCAACACCGTCTGGTAGCCGGGATCCGGGACAGTCTGATGCAGTTGTGTGTGCTCTCCGAGCTCGGGATCGATTTTGCCGACCAGGATGTGGACGAGGTTTCTCTGCCACGATTGAAAGAGCGCCTCGGTTCGTTGAAGGAGATGCTCACCGAACTGGTCGGAAGCTTCGACCGGGGCAGTCGACTTGCGGAGGGCGTTCCCGTCACTATTTTCGGGTTGCCGAATGCCGGTAAAAGTTCCTTTTTCAACTCACTGCTGGGGGAGGACCGCTCGATCGTATCCCATCTCGCCGGAACCACACGGGATGTGGTCCGTGAGCGCTTAAACCTCCGTTCTGCCGGGAAGACGGTGACCCTCCGTTTGTCAGACACCGCCGGACTCCGTGCCGGTGCGGATCGCATCGAGGCGATCGGTATGGAGCGCACCTTGAAGTCCGCGGTCGAGTCCGATCTGCTCGTGGTCGTCATCGACGGGGCGGAGCCCGGCTGGGAGAATTTGCTGCCCTATCTGTCGCGGATTGACCTGAAATCGAAGGAATGCCTTTTTGTCCTCTCCAAATCCGACCTGATGACCCCCGCCGAGCACGAGCGCCTCTCGGATGAAATCCGTGGCCGGTTCGGAGTGGAAGGGCATTGGATTTCGAGTGTGAACCATGAGGGTGTGGCTCTAGTGGCGGATGCTCTCGCCTCGGCTGCGATCCGCAAGATCGGTCGTGGTCGTGAGGAAGTGGTGTTGACCCGCATCGAACATGTCCGCGCGGTGGAAGGGGCGATCCGTTGTCTCGACCGTGCCCGGGACGCATCGGATTTGGTACTGTTCGCCACGGACGTCCGTCACGGTATGGGCGAACTGGGGCCCTTGATCGGGGAAACACTTCCTGACGACATCCTGGGCAAGATTTTTTCAGACTTTTGTATCGGTAAATGAATGAAGGAGGATCGCATGGAAATTCAATGTGTGGCAGTGATCGGAGCAGGCCAGATGGGGCAGGGGATCGCTCAGACCGCCGCCCAGTCCGGATTCTCGGTGTGTATGGCGGATGTCAACCTGGAAGCCGCCCAGCGCGGAGTTTCCCGGATCGGCGCCCAGCTTGCCAAGCTGGTGGAGAAGCAAAAGATGACCGCGGCCCAGGCCGATTCGGTGATGTCGAATCTCAAGGCAGTCGGGAATCTTTCGGACCTCGCCGGTTGTGATCTGATCATCGAAGCAGTTTCGGAGAATGTGGATCTCAAGAAAAAGATCTGGGGAGAAGTGGACCGTGTCGCCAAGCCCGGCGCTTTGTTCGCTTCGAACACCTCATCGATCAGCATCACCGAGCTCGCCGCCGCGACCCGGCGTCCGGAGTGTTTCGCTGGAATGCACTTCATGAATCCTGTGCCCGTGATGAAACTGGTGGAGGGCATTCGTGGAATCCAGACCGCGGACACGACCTTCCAGGCCATTCGTGTTACTGCCGAAAAAATGGGCAAGACTTTTGTCGAGGCCCGGGACATGCCCGGCTTCGCGGTGAACCGGATTCTCATGCCCATGATCAATGAGGCGGTTTATGCGCTCTATGAAGGAATTGCCAGTGTTGAGGACATAGATACAGCGATGAAGCTGGGCACCAACCAGCCGATGGGTCCGCTCACCCTGGCCGACTTCATCGGGCTCGACACCTGTCTAGCGATTATGGAAGTGCTGCACGATGGGCTCGGAGACACCAAGTACCGCCCTTGCCCGCTCCTCCGTCAGTATGTGACGGCCGGATGGCTCGGTAAGAAATCGGGAAGGGGATTTTACAAGTATGAGTGATTTGATTCAATTGAACCGGCTCGAGTCGGGCGTTGTGGAATTGGTGATTGATCGACCTGAGGCGTTGAACGCCCTCAATGTGGGGGTTCTGCTCGGATTGAAGAACAAACTCGAACAACTCGCTTCGGATGCTTCAGTTCGCGTGATCGTCTTGCGAGGAGCCGGTGAGAAAGCTTTCGTGGCAGGGGCCGACATCCGCGAGATGCAAACTATGGGGCGTTCGGATGCGGCACAGTTTTCAAGGCTCGGACACTCCGTGTGTCTCTTACTCGAGTCGATGCCGAAGGTCACCATCGCCGCAGTCCAGGGTTTCGCTTTGGGTGGAGGGACCGAACTGGCCCTTGCTTGTGACTTCATTCTTGCCTCCGAAAAAGCCCAGTTCGGGCTACCTGAGGTGAGCCTCGGGGTGATTCCTGGGTTCGGGGGAACCATCCGCCTGGCCCGCGCCTTGGGGCTGGCGCGCGCCAAGGAGCTGGTGTTCGGCGGCGACCGGATCGGTGCCGCGGAGGCCGTCCAGCTCGGTTTGATCCGGAAGGTGCTTCCCCAGGACGGTTTCTTCGAGGAGGTCCGTAAGCAGGCGGCGCGGATCGCCCGCAATTCCTTGAGCGCTGTTTCGGCTGCCAAGTCCTTGATGAACGAGTTCGAGGAGACCGCCGGCGTCCATCCCAAGGTGGATGCCGAGATCCAGCGTTTTTCGTCCCTGTTCGGGACGCCTGATCAGAAGGAAGGCATGGTTGCTTTTTCTGAAAAGCGGACAGCCCGTTTCGAGGGACTTTGAAAACACCGTCCTGTGTGATTTGATCACCCGAAAGGAAAGATTATGGACTATTCGAAATCCTGGCCCGGACTTGATGATTCCCAAAAAATGCTGATGGACTCGATCCATCAGTTTGCGAACGAGGTGGTCGCTCCCAAGGCCGCCCATCATGACGAGACCGGTGAGTTTCCGGTCGAGATCGTGAAGCAAATGGCCGAGATGGGTCTCATGGGGATGATGGTGCCGGAGCAGTGGAACGGTGCCGGACTCTCATCCGTCGATTATGCGATGGCCATGGAAGCGATTTCCGCCGCGTGTGCGTCGAGCGGGGTCATCATGTCGGTCAACAATTCGCTCGTGTGTTATCCGATCGATGCGTATGGAAACGATTCCCAGAAGGACCGCTTCTTGAAACCCTTGGCTTCGGGTCAGAAGCTCGGTTGCTTCGCGCTCTCCGAGCCGGGTCACGGGTCCGATCCCGCCGGGCTCAAGTGTCGTGCCGAAAAGGTGCCCGGTGGTTACAAGATCAACGGTTCGAAGAACTGGATCACCAACGGCCGTGAGGCGGACTATTGCATCCTGTTCGCCACGATCAATCCCGATCTGAAGCACAAGGGAATCTGTGCTTTCGTGGTCGACACCAAGAGCAAGGGTTTCAGTGTGAACAAGCTCGAGAACAAGCTCGGAATCACGGCATCTTCGACCGCTTCCTTGTTTTTCGACGATTGTTTCGTTCCGGAAGACTGCATGCTTGGTAAAGAGGGTGACGGTTTCAAGATCGCCATGGGCACACTCGACGGTGGTCGGATCGGGATCGCCTCCCAGGCGCTCGGAATCGCCATGTGTGCGGTGGAGGCGTCGAAGAAGTTCGCCATGGAGCGCGAGCAGTTCGGTGCTCCGATCGCGAAACTCCAGGCCATCCAGTTCTACATTGCCGAGATGACGACCCGGCTTCAGGGTGCACGCCTTTTGACCTGGTTCGCCGCCCAGCGGAAAGACCAGGGTCTGCCCTTTACCCGCGAGGCTGCGATGGCCAAGTTGGCCGCGGCTGATGCGGCGATGTGGATTACCACCAAGGCCATCCAGGTTCACGGCGGTTATGGCTACACCAAGGAGTACGTTGTCGAGCGGAACTTCCGGGATGCCAAGATCACCGAGATTTACGAGGGAACGAGTGAGATCCAGAAGCTCGTGATTGCCGCCCAGGAGTTGTCTAAGCGCTGATCGTCTGATCTGTTCGAACTCACTTGCTGATCATTTCGATCAGTTCTCCCGGATTCAAGGCGAGGGTTTTTCTAAATCTTTCGAATCCGTAAGGATCCCTGCGTCCGAGAGCGTCAAGGGTACCGAGGTAGGCCATGTAGAGGTCACGATATCGGTACTCCCAGCCCGGTTCGACCACCAGGGTACCATCATGGCTCTGGCGTGCGGTTGCTTTCAAGGGAAGCAGGATGGTTTTGACGTAGCTGTTCCGCCCGTGGGCCTGCTTGTAGATGATCGACATCAAAGTTGGGAGTGCACGGATCACTCGCGGAACGAGGTGGGCATCTCCAGGGCGTTTCAGTTCTAGAGCTTTTCCCGCCTCGACCAGTTTTCGAGTGAGCGCACGCGGTAGGTAGTAGTAATAGAGCTTTTCGTTGAAGTGGGCTTTGGATTCTGCGACCGACTCCGGATACGCGTCCAGGTCGGAGATGAGTGACTCCGGGTCATTGGACCGGATCCATTGCAGAATTTGGTCCAAATCATTCAGCAAGGATGGTTGGATTCCCCACGAGCCCGCTTTTTCTCTGAGGAGGATCAGGTGGAGGGGGGGGGCTGGATCAGCCGGTTTGTAGGCGTTGTCTTGAAAGAGTGTGGCTAGAGCGGTTGCAGCAAGTTCTACCGATCCGTATGCTTCGACAAAAGAGCGAAAGAGCGGGAAGGCGCTTCTCCGTACCGATAAGGACCGGTAATCCTCGAGGTCGCTTCTAAGTTTTTTCAGGAAGCTAGCTGTTCGAGGGTGCTTGAGGATTCTGCGCATATCTGCGGAGAAAAACAGTAGGCCGCGTGTTCCTTCGTTCCTTTCCGAATCAAGCGCGTCGACCATCTCGGCGGAAAGGTCCGAGCAAACCGAAGAGAGGCGGCCCCGTTGATCCGGATTCACGCGGATGAAGTTGGTGCAGCGGGCGCTGATCGAAGACTTGAGAACCCAGGTCGCGATTCCGCCTTTCCAGTCGTAGGCCGAAGCCTGTGTTCCTGTGAAAACGGGGGAAAGGACAAGGAGTACGGAGAGGATCAGCGAGCGAAGCAAAGCGTGTCCTCAAAGGCGATGAGATCCGCGGGCAGTCCGTGGCGTTCATTTGCGGTGCGGGCCTCCATTTTCCAGATCGGGCTGGCCCGCATCCCGCTCGGTCCAGGTGCGATGAAGCTTGCATTTCCTGATTCATCCGCTACAGCGATGGATTCCATTTTCCCGAAAGGGAGTGTGGCAGGGCGGAAAGTTCCCGTCCATCCCGTGTAACTGATCCGCCATTTTGAGAGTGGAGTGTATCCAAGGTCCGCTCCCGGCCCAGTGGAGGTTCTTGAAACTTCAATTCGAGTGTATCCCCGATACTGGATATCTCCAGGTCCGATTGATGGGTTGATCAGGGCATTCGCTCCTTGGATGCAACGCAATTGGCGTGTGGCGATTCCATCAAGTGTCAGGTTGGATTTGCCGCGCAGCCGTTTCATGTCTCGGAGGATGCCCATGACATTCACCGGTTTGAGAGAGGATAAAGACTCAATGGGTACACGACGGATTTCCTCTGACTCGAGATCCAAGAGTTCGACCTCGCCCGATGCTGGCTCGAGTCTGGTGATTTGCATCAGTGAACCAGAAGGAGTGAGCATGAAGTTAGCCTCGATGGGTCCACCGAGCGCTGTTGGATCGCCCCGCAATGACTTGAACAGGTCGCTTTTCAGGCGGTCGCGGATTATTTTTCGGATCGGCTCAGCGGTCACCCGCGTGCAGGCTCCGTCGGCGCGAGTGCGTTTGGAAAATCCTAAGGTTGTGTTTGCACCGTCGATGAAGAGGGATTTCAGTTTCAATGTCGAAAGATTCAGATTGAGTCGCAACTCCCGCGTCCAGCTGGAGGCACCAATTCCGTACCAGGGATCGCCTCCACTGTAATGATGGGTGAGGTGGCTCAAGACGATCCCGTCATCGGTCTTTTTCGAGCTGAGCTCTTGTGGGCCTTCTTCGCTCAAAAGAGACCACTCTCCGCCTTCTGTCTTGAGACAGAGACTGCGGCCTGCCTGACACGAAAGAAGGTCTGCCTGCCCGTTGAGCCCGGACCGCTGGAAGGCTTCCTCAGCCCGCGCTGCAAGATTGAAGGGAGACCCGGTCCTCGCTTGGGAGATCGTTTCCGGGTTCTTGAATAGGTGGTGGATGGCGGCCCGGCTACAGGCTTCCTCTGCCCGAGAGAGGGGAGTCATCAGAATGGCCGCAAGGAGAGGCAAGGTGATCGGTTTCATGGGGCGGAGAGTATCACGCTAGACGCTGGGCGTCAATCTCCGCAGTTTGTGGTGCCGACGTTGATCGAGGGGGCCTTGTCGGCTATGATCCGGGCATGGCAAACGACCCCGGAAAAATTGAAGCTTTGCAGAACACCTGGCAAAAGAAGCTTGCTGATTCGCTCAGAAAAGTTCCTGAGCGGCCGGTTCGCTTCACCACATGGAGTGATCTCGAGGTCCCCCTCCTTTGCACCCCGAATGATCTGGACCGCATCGGGTTCGATTTCGAGAAGGATCTCGGGTTTCCGGGAGAGTATCCCTTCACTCGTGGCGTCCAGCCCAACATGTATCGGGGCAAGCTTTGGACCATGCGCCAGTTCGCCGGATTTTCTTCTCCGGAAGAGACCAATCAACGATTCAAGTTGTTGCTCGAGAAAGGTCAGACCGGACTCTCCACCGCCTTCGACATGCCCACCTTGATGGGTTACGATTGCGACTCTCCCATGTCGCTCGGGGAAGTCGGCAAGTGCGGTGTTTCTGTTTCGTCTTTGGAGGACATGGAAACCCTGTTCGATGGAATTCCCCTCGATGAAGTGACGACTTCGATGACGATCAACGGGCCTGCGATCGTGATCTTGGCCATGTACTATGTGATGGCCGAAAAACGAGGAATTCCCCGGGAAAAAGTGAGGGGAACTCTCCAAAACGACATTTTGAAAGAGTACATTGCACAGAAGGAGTGGCTCTTCCCGATCGCTCCGGCCGTGAAGTGCGTGATCGATACCATTGAGTATGGGACCCAGCACTATCCGAATTGGAACACGGTTTCGATTTCGGGCTACCACATCCGTGAAGCGGGTGCGACCGCTGTGCAAGAGTTGGCTTTCACCATCGCCGATGGAATGGCTTACGTGGAGGAGTCCCTGAAGCGGGGCTTGCAGGTCGACGAGTTCGCGCCACGGCTGTCGTTCTTCTTTGATGTTCACAATGATTTTTTCGAGGAGATCGCTAAGTTCCGCGCAGCCCGGAGGATCTGGGCGAAATTGATGAAAGAACGTTACGGAGCCAAGTCACCGAAGTCGTGGATGTTGCGGACGCACGCCCAGACCGCGGGTGTTTCGCTCACGGCTCAACAGCCGATGAACAATGTGGTCCGGGTCGCGATCCAAGCCATGGCCGGTGTGCTCGGCGGGGTGAACTCCCTTCACACCAATTCCATGGATGAGACGCTTTCCCTTCCCACTGATGATGCGGTGTTGGTGGCTCTCCGGACCCAGCAGGTGCTCGCCGAGGAAAGCGGGGTTGCGAACTTCGCCGATCCGCTCGGAGGGTCGTATCTGGTGGAGTACCTCACTCACCAGGTGGAGTCGGCCGCTTGGGAATACATCAATAAAATCGATGAGATGGGCGGAATGGTCGCTGCTGTGGAGAACGGATATCCTCAGGCGGAGATCGGCAACAGTGCCTACCATTTTCAGCGTCAGCTTGAGAAGAAAGAGAAAGTCATGGTGGGTGTGAACCAGTACACCATGGAAGAGAAGAAGCGGGCGATTGAAACTCTTTACATTGATCGTGCGGTGGAGGGCCGTCAGGCCAAGAAACTACGTGATTTGAAGGCAAGGCGGGATGCTGGCAAGGTCCAGGTTTCACTGGAGGGAGTTCGCCAGGCGGCTCAGAAGGGCGAGAATCTGATGCCTTCGATCATGCAGGCCGTGCGGGACTGGGCGACGCTTCAAGAGGTTTGTGATACGCTCCGCTCAGTGTATGGAATCTACCGCGAAGACGGAAAATTCTAGAAACAATACAAATACTTAAACTTTTTTAATTGAGGATTGATGTCATGATTCAAGGAAATCCAGAGCGTAACCGGGTCCGCGTGTTGATTGCCAAGCCCGGGCTCGATGGACACGATCGAGGCGCAAAGGTGATCGCTCGGGCGCTGCGCGATGCCGGATTCGAGGTGGTGTATACCGGTCTCCATCAAACCCCTGAAATGATTGTCCAAGCGGCGATCCAGGAAGATGTTCATGTGGTGGGCATCAGCGTTTTGTCCGGTGCGCACAACGCCTTGGTTCCCGAGGTGATTCAGGGTGTGAAGTCGGCCGGTTTGAATGATGTTCTGTTCATGGTGGGCGGAATCATTCCGGAAGAAGATTTCGACGGATTGAAGAAGGCCGGTTGCCAGGTGGTGTTCACTCCCGGGACTTCGCTCGAAGAAATCATCAATTATATCGACAAAAACGCTCCGGCGCGCTAAATTCCGCCGCCTGATGCGTCACTACGATGTTTTGGTCATTGGAGGCGGTCACGCCGGTTGCGAGGCCGCTCATGCTGCTGCGAGGCTCGGAGCCCGCTCCGCCATGCTCACGCTCGATCGCACGAAGATCGGGGCGATGTCATGTAATCCCGCGATCGGTGGATTGGCCAAGGGCCAGCTGGTGAAGGAAGTGGATGCGCTCGGAGGGGTCATGGGTCGGATCACCGATTTGGCCACGATTCAGTTTCGACGCCTGAACTCGAGCAAGGGTCCCGCTGTCCGTTCGTCGCGGGCCCAATGCGACAAGAACCGTTATGCGCGGTTCATGCAAGAGCTTTTGGGTGGTGTTCCCGGGCTCGATTTGCTCGAGGGTGAGGTCACGGGCCTGATCGTGGAATCGGGCAAGGTGGTCGGAGTCCGGATTGGAACGGACGAGGTTCGTGCAACCAGTGTGGTCATCACCTCCGGAACTTTTCTCCGGGCGATCATGCACCGTGGAACGGTTCAGGAAGAGGGCGGCAGGCTCGGAGACAAGTCGGCCAATAGCTTGAGCGCGGATCTGCTCGGGCTCGGTTTGCGATTGCGAAGGTTGAAAACGGGGACTCCGCCACGGCTTCACAAGGACTCCATTGATTGGTCCCAGACGATTCCCCAACCCGGTGATGAGCGTCTGATTCCGTTCTCGTTTTTTCATCGGCCCGATCCCTATCCTTTCCTTCCCCAGGTCCCATGCTATTTGACTTACACCAATGCACGTACCCACGAGATCATCGAGAAGAACCTCGGAAAAAGTGCAATGTACAGTGGTGCCATCACGGGGATCGGTCCCCGGTACTGCCCCTCGATCGAGGATAAGATCAGTCGCTTTCGCGACAAGGACCGGCATCAATTGTTTTTGGAGCCCGAGGGGCTCGATGTAGATGAGATTTATGTGAACGGGATTTCGACCTCTTTGCCGGTCGAAGTGCAAGAAGAGTTTGTTTCCACCATTCCCGGGCTAGAGAAGGCGAAGTTCATCCGCTATGCCTATGCCGTGGAGTACGACGCGTTGGATGCCAGGCAGCTGAAGGCGACGTTGGAGTGTAAGGATGTTCCAGGGCTGTTTTTCGCAGGTCAGGTCAACGGCACCTCTGGATATGAGGAGGCTGCCGGACAGGGCTTGGTGGCAGGGATCAACGCCGCCCATGCCGCTATGGGTCGAGACCCCTTTGTTATTAGCCGTTTGGACGGGTACATCGGGGTGATGGTCGATGATTTGATTTTAAAGGGTTCTGATGAGCCTTACCGGATGTTCACATCGAGGGCCGAGTACCGATTGCTGCAGCGCGAGGATAATGCCGACTTGCGTCTCAGTCCGAAAGGAATTTCGATCGGGCTTTTGTCAGAGGAGGCGTCTCGGCGGTTTGAGCAGAAGAAGTCCGGGGTCGACTCCTTGATGACCGATTTACAGGGCTTCTTTTTTTATCCCAACCCGTCGACGCTGGAACGCTTTGAGAGTCTCGGTCTATCACTGATCAAGGACCGGATCAGTGCTGAAGCTTTGCTCCGGAGACCGGAGGTCGGTTTTGCTGAGTTGAATAGTCTCGGGTATTCAAACATCCAGGCTGATCCAGATATCCAGGAGCAGGTGGAGATCCAAGTTCGTTATCGTGGGTACATCGAGAATGACATGAAGTTGCTCGAGGGTGTTCGGAGTGCCGAAGGGATGTCGATCCCCGGGAATCTGGATTATGAAGTGGTTGCTGGGCTTTCCAATGAGATCAAGGGGCGTTTGAAGGAAGTCAGGCCGGAGAATATCGGGCAGGCTTCCCGGATCCAGGGCGTCACCCCGGCCGCCGTCGCAAATTTGATGATTTACCTTAAGAACCGTCGGCGGGGACCGATCAGTGGGGGAAAGGCACCCCATGATTCCTTCTCAGGCTGATTTTTTGCGCGAAATTCATTCCAGCGATCTTCCACTCGACGATGATCAGGCTGGGATGGCCGCAGCGTTCGCCCATATTCTCCATCGTGAGAATGAGTCTCAGAATCTGACCCGAATTTTAGGGGCCAAGGAGTTTGTGGACGGTCATTTGCGTGACGCCGTTGAGCTGCTGGGTTCGCCCACCCTGGGAAGGCGGATTCTTGACGTCGGCTCCGGCTCAGGAGTTCCCGGTTTGTTGGCTGCCGCTCTGTGTGCCGATTCCGACAGGGTTTGGTTTTTGACTGAGAGTGAGAAATCCAAGTCAGAGTATCTGGGTCGAGCCGCCCAGGAGTTGGGTCTGCGGCGGGTTGCTGTTTTGGGTAAGCGCACTGAAGAGGTGATTGATCTCGTCAAGCCGGATACAGTGATTGCGCGCGCCGTGGGTCCCGTCCAGCGGATTGCTGCTTGGATTTGGAATTGTTCCACGTGGAACAACCTCGTTCTCTTCAAGAGCAAAGGATGGGAGCAGGAATGGAAAGAGGCCCAAACCACCCGATACGGCAAAAAATTGACGGTTATTCACTCCCATGAATATTCCTTTGAAGACAAAAAGAGGCTTCTGATTAGCCTGAAAAGAAAATCAGGATGATTAATCTTTTTAGTTGATATTCAGACTAATCAGGATAATCTGTCTCCAACAACAGATTTAGGACTGCAGATTTGTTCTCCGCCGCAACCACACACACAGCGATTGAACAATCTGAAAAGGGGGAAATAACGCGCCTGGCTGCGATTCCCCCTTTTTTATTTTCATGACTTGAGGTATTAATCCGGCCGGAAGTCAGTAACGCTGGAGGATGGGTTTCATGGGAAAAATCATCGCAATCGTGAACCAAAAGGGCGGAGTGGGAAAGACCACCACCACGGTCAATCTGGCCGCCTCGCTATCGCTGGCGGATCAAAAGGTCCTTCTGGTCGACTTCGATCCCCAGGGGAACGCATCTTCTGCTGTGGGGTTGGCTCCGTCATTGGGCGGAGACCAGGCCACCATCTATCATGCGCTCTTGGGCGAAGTGACCCTGTCTCAAGTGATCGTCGAAACAGGAATTGATCACTTGTCGCTCGCTCCGGCCAACCCGCATCTCGCCGGTGCGGAGATTGAGCTCGTCGGCGCATTTGCTCGAGAGGGGAAGTTGCGCGCGGCACTTTCGGAGATCAAGCACCGCTACGACTACATCTTCATTGACTGTCCCCCTACTCTCGGACTCCTCACGGTCAATGCGCTCACGGCAGCGGATTCGGTCATTGTCCCTTTGCAGGCGGAATACTTCGCGCTTGAGGGGCTCGGACAATTGATGACCACCATCGATCTCATCAAGCAGAGCGTGAATCCTTCTTTGGCCATCGAAGGAATTGCACTCACCATGTTCAACGGCCAGTTGAAGTTGAGCCATGAAATTGAGAACGAGGTCCGCCAGCACTTCGGCGACAGGGTTTTCAAAACGGTCATTCCACGAAATATCAAACTCAGTGAGTGCACGTCGTTCGGTAAGCCGATCGTCCTTTATGACGTCAACTCCAAGGGATGTGTCGCGTATCTGGATCTCGCCCGCGAGCTTCTGGAGAACACGAAGAGAGCCAGACAGCAACAGCAGGCCCCCGCACCGGGCCGTTCACCTGAAATCGGAGGATAATCCATGAGCACACTTCAGCCGAACAAATCCGTATTGGGAAAAGGTCTTGCATCACTGTTGCCCCAGGCGCCCCAGACACCGCAGGAGTCTTCCGCAGCACAGCTCAACACCTCAGCCCTCGGTCGCCCCATGGTCGCGCCGGGTGAGCAGCCCGGAATGAACCGGGATCGTCACCCCGGGATTGCAGTGTTGGACATCAACGAGATCCGGGCAAACGAATTCCAGCCCCGTCGGGATTTTGATCAAGGGGCACTTGAAGAATTGGCCCAGTCGATTCGTGAGAACGGACTGATTCAACCCCTGGTGGTTCGCAAAACCGGTGAGGGCTATGAACTCATCGCGGGCGAGCGGCGTCTGCGAGCCAGCAAGCTCGCCGGTCTGAAGATGGTGCCGGTGGTGATTCGAAAGAGCACTGACCGTGAGTCTTTGGAGTTGGCCATTGTCGAAAACATCCAACGCGAAGATCTGAACTGTGTGGACGAGGGCCTTGCCTACTTCCAGCTGATGCAAGAGTTCCAGCTTTCCCAAGAAGAGCTGGCCAAAAGGATGGGTAAGGACCGGGCCACCATTGCAAACGCCCTTCGTGTCCTGAAGTTGTCCGACACCATTCTCGTGGAGCTCAAAAAAGGGAACCTCTCCAGGGGGCACGCGAAGGCGCTTTTGTCTGTGGAGGACGCGTCGGAGCGGGATCGTCTCGCCCGAGAGATTCTCGAAACGGGCATGAGTGTCCGCCAGGCTGAAAAGGTGGCCCAGGAAAAGAAAGCGCAAAGCACCAAGCCGGCAACTACCCCGGGACCGGTCACGACCCCCTCCAAGATCGACCCCGAACTGATGAAGTTAACCCAGGATCTCACGCGCCGCTACATGTCGAAAGTCGAGATCAAAGGCACGAAGAAATCCGGCCAAGTGGTGATTCGCTACTCTTCAAAAGACGAGCTGGCGCGGATCTTCGGCCAATTGATGGGTGAGTGAGATGAACTACCGTCTGGACAGCTTTCCATCGCCCGAGGTCGTCTCCACCCAGATCACTGGAGTATTGGAATCAGCCGTCGAGTTCAGGGGCAACCTCGCCTACAGCGGCTGCTTCCATGTGAATGGCGTGGTGCACGGAAAAATCAGCACTCCGGACATGTTGGTGGTTGGTGAAACGGGCCGTGTCACGGGCGAGATTTCTGCCGGGGTCGTCATCATCTTCGGCAAAGTAGAAGCCATCATCCAAGCCAAGCACCGCGTCGAGATCCGGAAGCCCGCAGTGTTCAAAGGGGAGATGAGCACTCCCAGCCTGAAGGTCGAAGAAGGTGTCATCTTCGAAGGCACTAACAAAATGCTATAACTCCCTTGACCGGATTTCTGGCTGCGTGTTAGCACATGGGTCAACCCAAAAACCGACGCGCAATTCAAAAAGCTCAATCAAAAAGGGCGGATAGACATGAGCCAGATTCTCGAGCAACTGGAGATCAATCAAACCTTCTTCATTCAGTTCATTCTGTTCGGAGTATTTTTCTTCGTCCTCTCCGAGCTTTACCTGAAGCCCTTCCAGCGCTTGATTGAAAAGCGCCAACAAAAACTCACGGACGATCTTCAGGGTTCCGCAGAGCTGTTGAAGTCGGTCGAAAGCAAGCTTGCTGAATACGAAAAAGCTTTGGCCCACGCGCGCTCCGAGGCGTCCAAGCAATACGAGACGCAACTGGCAGAAATTCGCGCACTCCAAGAAACCGAAATTTCCAAGGTGAAAGACCAGGTGAAAAAAGAGTACCTCGAGGCGAGCAAGGTCCTCCAGGCCGAGCGCACCAAGGTCGAGGCGGAGCTCAAAGCACAAGTGGAAACTCTTTCTGACTCAATTGTGAACAAGGTATTAGCGGGGAACTGAATTCATGTTGAAACTGATCTTGCCGGCCATTCATCTTTTCGGCCTTGTGGGATTCATCCTATACAAGACCAAGAGCCCGTTCTTTCAATTCATGAAGGACAGGCAGCGCGACATTTCCGAAGGGCTCAACAAATCGAAGACCCAGGCGGCTGCTGCAACCGAAAGAAAAAAAGAAATTGAAGCCAAGCTGGCGACACTCGAAAACCAAAAGGCCATGATCGGTAAAGAGTGGGAAGAAAAGCGGATCAAGCAGGCACAGGCGGTACAAGAATCGTCAGCTCGGGTGATCTCGCAAACCCGCCGTGAGGCGGAACAAAACCGGGTCGCTCTTGAAACCGGAGTGGCCGCGGAAACCCTTTCTGACTTCAAGCGCGCAGTCTTGGTGCGGGCGATGGAAAAGATCCAGAAGTCATTGAGCCCGGAGATCCAGGCCCGACTCCAAAAGCAGTTCATGAATGAGATTTCCGGTGGGGGTGCACGATGAAAGCAGTGAGGCTTTATGCGCAGGTCCTGGTGGATGTGGCGCTCGCGCCCCAGTCCGGAATCGATCTCGGTCGAGTGATTCGTGAGCTTTCTTCGTTCTCCACCTCGTTCGGACAGTCAGAGGTTGCTCACAAGGTTTTTGAGAACCCCGCGATTACAGAAGAGGAGCGCCAAAAGGCCCTGAAGGCGCTGACCTCGAAGTTCGATCTGGGTTCGACCTCGGAGCGTTTCTTGACGATCCTTTTGCGTCGCGGTCGCCTGAATCTTCTGGAAGAGATCATTCGTGAAGTCGAGTGGATCGAAATCGAGAAGCGCGGTGGAGTGATGGGCGAGGTGGTGAGTGCCGTGGCGCTCGAGCCTGAGGCCCTGTCCGGTATCGCGGAGGCGCTTGGAAAAAGGCTGAACAAGCCGGTCCAGCTGAAGCAAAAAACCGATCCGGCCCTGATTGCGGGAATGCGCGTGACGGTGGGCGGAATCACTTACGACGGATCCGTGAAGGGCAAGTTGGACAAGTGGTCCGAACTGAATTGAAAACTTTTTGAATTGAACTTTAGGAGAACAAAATGAGCCTGAAAGCAAATGAGATCGCAGAAGTCCTGAAAAGCCAGCTTGCCAACCTCGACAGCAAGCTCGATGTGTCTGAAACTGGTACCGTCCTCGCGGTGGGTGACGGTGTTGCCAAGATCTACGGTCTCGAAAAAGCGATGGCCGGAGAGCTGGTCGACTTCGGAAGCGGAGTCAGCGGCATGGTTCTCAACCTCGAAGAAATGGCAGTCGGCGTTGCCATCCTCGGCGACGAAACCCTCATCAAAGAAGGCGCGACTGTGAAGCGGACCGGCAAGATCGTCCAGGTCCCGGTCGGTAAAGAGCTCCTGGGTCGCGTGGTGAACTCCCTGGGCCAGCCGATCGACGGTCTTGGAGAGATCAAGGCTTCCAAATTCAGCCGCGTGGAAGTGAAGGCTCCCGGCATCATCGAGCGGAAATCGGTTCATGAGCCGCTCCAAACCGGCCTGAAGGCGATCGATGCGATGATCCCGATCGGACGCGGTCAGCGCGAGCTCATCATCGGTGACCGTCAGACCGGCAAGACCGCCATCGCGATCGACACCATCATCAATCAAAAAGGCAAAGACGTGTTCTGCATCTACGTCGCCATCGGCCAGAAGCAATCCACGGTTGCACAGGTTGTGGACCGCCTGAAGAAGTCCGGCGCCATGGATTACACCATCGTGGTCGCAGCCAATGCGTCCGAACAGGCTCCACTCCAGTTCCTGGCTCCCTACACCGGCGTCACCATGGGCGAGTACTTCCGTGACAACGGCATGCACGCGCTCATCGTATATGATGACCTCACCAAGCAAGCCCAGGCTTACCGTCAGTTGTCGCTCCTGCTCCGCCGTCCTCCGGGACGCGAAGCCTATCCCGGCGACGTGTTCTACCTCCACTCCCGTTTGCTTGAGCGCGCAGCGAAGCTTTCCGACAAGCTCGGAGCAGGAAGCTTGACCGCTCTCCCGATCATTGAAACCCAGGCCGGAGACGTGTCGGGTTACATCCCGACCAACGTGATTTCCATCACCGACGGGCAGATCTTCCTCGAGAGTGACCTGTTCTACAGCGGTGTCCGTCCGGCCGTGAACGTGGGTCTCTCTGTTTCGCGGGTGGGTGGTGCGGCCCAGATCAAGGCGATGAAACAGGTCGCAGGAACGCTGCGGATCGACCTTGCCCAGTACCGCGAGAAGGCGGCTTTCGCCCAGTTCGGTTCGGACCTCGACCCGGCAACCCAGCGCCAGTTGGCGCGTGGTCAGCGCCTTGTGGAGATCCTGAAGCAACCCCAGTATCAGCCCCAGCAGGTGGATCAGCAGATTCTGATCCTTTTCGCCGGTGTGAACGGATTCCTGGACAACATCCCGACCAACCGTCTCGGTGCTTATGAGACTCAGTTGAAAGACTATCTTGCCAAGAATCACGCAGACATTGCCGAAACCATCCTCAACAAGAAGGCGATCGATGACGCCACCAAGGCGAAGCTCATGGATGCCCTGAAAGCCTTCGAGAAGGTGTTCAGCTAATGCCAAGTATCAAGGACCTGAAAAACAGAATCGGGTCGACCAAGAACACCCAACAGACCACCAAGGCCATGAAGATGGTCTCGGCTGCGAAACTCCGCCGTGCCACGGATGCGATCCTCAGTCAGCGTCCCTACGCGAAAGAGATCGCGCGGATGATGGGGGTCCTTGCGGCCCAGGGTGCGGGACCCGCTGAGCGAACCTCGGCCAAGCCGGTATCACTGGTGGTTGCGTTCAGTTCCGATCGTGGACTGTGCGGAGGTTACAACGGATCCGTGATCCGTGCGACCTTGAACTGCCTTGGGCAGAAGGCTGCGGAAGGCAGAGCTGTCAAGTGCGTGTTCGTGGGCAAGAAGGCGTTCGAAGGAGTGAAAATCCGCTCAAAGATCGATCTCGCCCATTACGAAGAGTTCGGCGCGAAGACCACTTTCCGTAAGGCGGGTGAGTTGTCGAAGAAGATCCTGCCGCTGTTCGAGTCTGGAGAAGTGGACGAAGTGATCTTCATCTACAACGAATTTAAGAACGCGATCAGCCAGGTGGTCCAGACCGACACGGTTCTTCCACTCAAGCTCCAAGACAGCGCCGCGGATCCGAAGTCGGATCTGCTGATCCTCGAGCCCTCGAAACAGGAGCTGTTCGATTCACTCTCTTCCAAGTATTTCGTGATCCAGGTCTTCAAGGCCCTTCTTGAAGCCCAGGCTTCCGAACACGGCGCACGGATGAGCGCGATGGAAAATGCGACGAAGAACGCCGGAGACATGATCCGGAAGCTCACGCTCCAGTACAACAAACAGCGCCAGGCGGCGATCACCAAGGAACTCCTCGAGATCATCGCCGGTAGCGAATCGCAAAAAACACAAGGTTAACCTTCTAAGGAGAAATGAAGATGTCAGCAAGCGCAGGACTTCAAAACACAGGAAAGATCAAAGCGATCATCGGACCCGTCGTCGACGTGGAATTTCCGGCCGGCAAAGTTCCCCCGATTTATCAAGCTGTTCGCGTCACCAACAAGACCAACGGGGATCAGGAGTGGAACCTCGTTCTCGAGGTTGCCCAGCACTTGGGTGAGAACACCGTCCGCTGTATCGCGATGGATGCCACCGACGGTCTGACCCGTGGTCAGCCCGCATTGGACACCGGTGACCAGATCATGATGCCTGTCGGTCCTGAGACTCTCGGTCGGATTCTGAACGTGGTGGGTGAGCCGGTAGACGAAGCCGGTAAAGTCGGTGCCAAGAAGCACTGGGGTATTCACCGTGCCGCTCCTGCCTTCAAAGAACAGTCCACCGCGGTCCAGCCTTTCTATACCGGAATCAAGGTCGTCGATCTGATCGCTCCCTATGCAAAAGGCGGAAAGATCGGTCTCTTCGGTGGTGCGGGCGTCGGCAAGACCGTTCTCATCATGGAGCTCATCAACAACATCGCCACTCAACACGGTGGTTACTCTGTATTCGCCGGCGTCGGCGAGCGGACCCGTGAAGGAAACGACCTGTTCATGGAAATGAGCGAGTCCGGGGTCATCAAGAAGACCTCCCTCGTGTACGGACAGATGAACGAACCACCCGGAGCCCGCGCTCGCGTGGCCCTCTCGGCTCTGACCATTGCTGAATACTTCCGCGACGAAGAAAACCGCGACGTTCTCTTGTTCGTCGACAACATCTTCCGTTTCACCCAGGCGGGTTCGGAAGTGTCGGCCCTCCTCGGGCGGATTCCTTCGGCCGTGGGTTACCAGCCGACTCTCGCCACCGAGATGGGTGAACTTCAAGAGCGGATCACCTCCACGTCTAAGGGATCCATCACCTCGATCCAGGCGGTTTACGTCCCTGCGGACGATTACACCGATCCGGCTCCTGCCACCACCTTCTCGCACTTGGATGCGACCACCAACCTGAGCCGTCAGATCGCAGAAATGGCGATCTTCCCGGCCGTGGATCCGCTCGCTTCCACCTCGCGCGTTCTGGATCCCCAGATCGTCGGCGAAGCCCACTACAAAGTGGCCCGCCAGGTCCAAGGGATCCTCCAGCGTTACAAGGAACTCCAGGACATCATCGCGATTCTCGGGATGGACGAACTGTCTGAAGAAGACAAGAAGACCGTCAGCCGCGCGCGCAAGATCCAGCGCTTCCTTTCCCAGCCGATGTTCGTCGCAGAACAGTTCACCGGCCTGAAAGGGAAGTTCGTGAAGATCGAAGACACAATTCGTGGCTTCCGTGAAATCGCCGAAGGTGCACACGATCAACTGCCCGAGCAGGCGTTCTACATGGTCGGGACCATCGAAGAAGCGGTCGAGAAGGCCAAAACCCTCGTCTGAGGAAGGGCGGAATCATGCAAACCTTCAGTTTGAGCATTTTCGCACCCGAACGCCGTCTCACCCAGGATGAGCAAGTGAAATCACTCATCCTCACGACGGCCAAGGGAGAGGTCGAAATCCTGCCGGGTCATGCCGACATGATCTCCCGCCTCGAAACCGGTCGTTTTGCCTACGTCGCGGACTCGAAACCTGTGGTGACCGGAGTCATCTCGAGTGGGTTTGTGAGTGTCGAGAGCGGTAAGGTCAAAGTGATCGCCGAGACCCTCGAGCTTCCGCACGAGATCGACCAGTCCCGCGCACGCAATGCCCAGATCAAAGCAGAGAAAATGCTGAGTGATGCTTCGCTCGACGAGCACAGCTTCAAGAAGTACCAGCTCAAGCTCCAGCGCGCGATCCTCCGTCAATCCATTGGCGGCTGACCCAAGCACCAAATGATTCAGGAAGGCCTCGGGGGCTCCCCGGGGCCTTTTTCTTTCTTATTGTAAGCGCTTACGCTTTGTCCCATACTGAAAGCAACGCGATCCGACACCGGATGTCGGCCCTACATGAAATGAACGGAATCGTTTCCGAAAGCGCATCACGCAGTATCTCAGGAGTGTCGCAGTGGGTCTCCCTCGGTGGAGTCCTGTCTTGTCTGATGGGCGGCTTCGTTTTCGGATACCATGCCGATCCTGTTCCTCTGGCCGAATTTGAGGTCCTCTGGGAAAAAGCACGGATTTGGACCGCGGCGATCCCATCAAACTTTTCTGAACCGACCCTGAATACCCATGGGATGCAGGCACCGATTTTGGCTAGCCAACCATTGGCAGAAAAAGAAAACCCGCCAGAGACTTTGAGCTGGAGTCGAAGTTCGGCAGAGGTGGACCCTGAAGCCACCATCACCCTGGCAAAAGGTTTGAGCGAGCAGCAACGCCAGCAGCTTCAGCAGATTCTAGCAGGAGCGGGGGTTTCTACCCGCCCAAGAAAAGGTCCGGTCGGAGGCGGTCGCAGTACCCTGGTGCGACCCGATCCTCAGGTTTGGGACCCTGTTGAAGTCGAGTCAGAGGATGTCGCGCTTGCCTCCGAGTTGGAAAGCGACTCCTGCAAGCTCGGATTCAATCATGAGTTCCAGCATGCCGGTCATGCGCTCTGTCCGGAGCGGGCTACCGCACTTTCTCGGAATCAACGTGCCGAAGGATGGATGAAGGTGGAGGGTTCTGCTCACTTGCCAACCCTGATTCATCAACCCGCACCCAACAGGGGCGCCTCCTTGCTTCTCGACGCTACCGAGCTTTCTGACCTGGCGCTTCGAGCCGGAATCGGTATCGTGAAGGGCTCGGGTGTCTTGGTCGGACCCGCACAGGATGGGTACCGCATCAGTTTCGCTGGCCGATCCGAAGAGCCGGAAATGTTTGAGTCTGGTGGAAAGCGCTATTTTGCCATCCTGAACGCTGAACCCGGAGCAGGAGTGATCGAGATGGCAAAAGAAGGGGATCCCTCTTCGGTGGCCACCGTTTTCGTGCCAGTACTGGGTGATCAGATCACCTATGTGGATCTCGCCCCGCCGGTTGAAACGAATCTTGCAGTGAGAGTCGTCAAGACGGGCAAGTCAGAGGATCCCGAAACGACTCACCTAACCGTGGGATGGTCGATGCACCAAGGGATCCGGGCAATCACTCGAAACGCAGGATACGCTGAACTGAGAAATGTCCGAGTGGTTCCGGGGTTTCCGGCTTTCTTAGACGTTCAAAGTCGACGCGGAGAAGAGGCGGGGTTTGTTTATCGCTACGAAATACGAAAACCCTTGGACGGAGCACTTCATCTCCTTCCGCAAATTCCTGAAGCCCAGCTTGGAAGATGGCTGGGGCAGGTCAAACAAGGATTGAGTGATCAATCTGCCATGGTAGTGGGCAGCGTCCGCCCGAGTCGGATTGATCCGAAAGGACCCCCGGTCCACGCGCGGGTAGAGCCCCTCACGGACAAATACGGACTCGAGCCGCTGTCTTTTTCCCTTCTTTGGGACGGAAAAATCAGTACCGATTCCCCACTCGATCCCCGGTCGCCCCGCTTCATGGCGGTTCAGATTCCCGAAGGCCTAAGCCAGGTCCGGATCGGACCCGCAAATTCCGCCCAGCCCATCCTGGGACTTCTTCCTGTTTCGCCCCGGGTGATCCATGTGATAACGGAATGAACATGGAACAGACGAACCCCTTCGAATCCGCAATGGTCCGCCTAGAAGCGATCGTAAAAAACATCGAGTCCGGGAATCTCCCGCTCGAGGAGTCCCTGACGGCCTTCCAAGAGGGTGTCGGATTGATTCAGCAATGTCAGACGCTACTCTCGCAGGCTGAACAAAAGGTCGAAATGCTAGTGAAAGCGGGATCTGCGGGGATTGAAACCAAATCTATCTCAGATCCGACATGAGTCGAGAAGTCCGGCGTCTCGATCAAGTCCTGGTGGAACGGGGACTGGCCCCCACAAGAACGAGAGCGAGAGAGTGGATCGAATCAGGTCGAGTCAAGGTACAAGGACGGTCCGTCGTGAAGCCTGCAGCCGGAGTGGATGCGAATGACTCGATCGAGGTCGAATTTCCTGAAAAACAATGGGTTTCCAGGGGGGCTCTCAAACTCATCGCAGCGCTAGATTCTTTTTGTGTCGACCCGACTGGGCGGGTGGCACTCGACATTGGAGCGTCCACAGGGGGCTTCACAGAAGTGCTTCTCTCGAGAGGGGCTAAGCAAGTCTATGCTGTCGATGTCGGACACGGTCAGCTAGACCCGCGCCTCCAGCAAGACTCTCGCGTGATCAATGTTGAAAAATACCATGCACGCAAATTCGATCCTAAAGACTTTGCCACGCCAGCATCCATCCTCGTCATGGACGTCTCGTTCATCTCTGTTCGTTTGGTCCTCCCAGCGGTCATGAAGGGGCTGACGACGAATGCGGATCTGGTGGTGCTCTTCAAGCCGCAATTCGAGGTCGGTAAGGAGCACCTCGGGTCAGGTGGAATCGTTCGAGACCCCGAGGCGAGGAAAACCGCATTACAGCAAGCTCTTGAATGGTCCCGTGGTGAATCACTGTTGCACTGTGGTACAATCGATTCCCCTATTGCAGGTGGAGACGGCAATCACGAGTACCTGATCCACTGGAAGAAACTTTGACAATATTTTGACCATACCGTGCGCGATACCGGAGTGCTAGACTGGGATCCGCATGAAAATCCTCCGGAAAATCAAAGCGAGTCTCAAGGTCCTCTTGATCGGCGCAGTCGCTGGAGAGATCGCACTCACAGGAGTCGTCTGGTACGTGTACCAAAGCATCCAGAAAGACATACCGGAGATACGAAAGGTTTCGGATTATCGTCCGCCAGGCGTCACTCAAATCCTGTCAATCGAAGGAAAATCGACCAAAGTGATGGCCGAGTTCTATAAGGAACGTCGCTACCTCACTCCCTACGACCAGATGCCGGCAAAATTGGTCCAGGCTTTTCTTTCAGCAGAAGATGCGACCTTTTTCGAGCACCAAGGCGTGAACTTCGTCGCCATCGCCCGTGCGGCGATCGCGAATTTTCTTGCGGGGCAGGTGGTCCAAGGCGGATCTACCATCACCCAGCAGATTGCAAAATCCCTCTATCTGAGTCCGGAGAGAAATCTGATCCGGAAATTGAAAGAATTTTTCATCGCATTCCAGCTAGAAAAGAACCTGAAGAAAGAAGAGATCCTCTACCTCTATCTCAATCAGATCTATCTAGGCAGTGGGGCTTACGGCGTACAGGCCGCCGCCCGCACTTATTTCCACAAGGACTTGAAGGCACTGACTCTCGCCGAGATGGCGCTCATCGCGGGGCTCCCGACCGCACCCGGGAAATACTCCCCGCTCTTGAACCCCAAGAAAGCCAAGGAACGGCAACTCTATGTGCTGAAGCGAATGAGAGAGAACCGGCACATCTCCGAGAACGAGCAAAAAAACGCCGCTGCGGAAAGGATCCGGATTTTCGTTAACGATGGGACGGCCAAAGCCATCGCACCGCACTTTGTGGAATACCTCCGGCGCCACATGATCCAAAAGTACGGCGAGAAAATGCTGTATGAAGATGGTTTGACAGTCACCATCCCCTCGGCAGCGAAGTACTCGACTTACGCGCAAGAGGCCCTGGAGGAAGGTCTTGAAGAGATCGATCAACGCAAGGGCTACAGGGGGCCGATCGCACGCATCGAACAGAAGGACTGGGCCAACAAGCAGGCAGAACTGCGGAAGCAGCTCACGCAAGATGCCTTCCCGTTTCGCTTCCTGACCACTGAGGGAGCACTGGACCTCGAGTCTGCCATCGCAGAGTTCGACCCAGGACATGAAAAAGCGGTGAAAGGGAAGAGGCTGCCGGCCTTGATCACCCAGATCGCAGCCGACAAGAAATCGGCGACGGCATCGATCGGACTCGACTCTGTCATGCTCTCTCTCGACGGCATGAAGTGGGCTTATCCCGCTGGACAAGCGAACCGGCCTCCGCGAACCGTTGCGGATGTAGTTCAACCGGGTGACCTCGTTTGGGTCAAGCCCCAGTCCTATGCCGGAGGGATGTGGAGAGCAAACCTGACACAAGAGCCTGAGATTGAGGGAGCCCTGTACTCGGTGGATGTGCAGACCGGGCAGATTCTGGCGATGGTCGGAGGCTTCAACTACGCCAAGTCCGAATTCAACCGAGCGGTGCAAGCGAAACGCCAAATGGGCTCGACCTTCAAGCCGATCATTTACTCGGCGGCAATCGAAAAAGGCTACACCCCGGTGAGTATCATCGTCGATGCGCCGATTGTCTTTGAGGACAAGGACAACGGGACCTGGAAGCCCGAGAACTACGAGGAAAAGTTTTATGGAGATACGACTTTCCGCCAAGCCCTGATCAACTCGAGAAATATCCCGACTGTGAAGATCGTCCAAGACATCAAGGTCCAGTCGGTCATTCGTCAGGCCAAGCGCTTGGGTATTGAAACCGAGTTCAATCCCGATCTTTCAATCTCGCTTGGATCAGCGGTCACCACCGTACAGGATTTGGTTCATGCTTTCACCGCTTTTCCAATGCTGGGGAGGCCGTTCCGAGCCAATGTATTCCAGGCCATCTCCGATCGGGATGGCAGGACTCTGGAAACCTCCGCCGACCTCCCGGCTGAGCGTGGTGAGATGAAAGAAACCACGGAGATGGAAACAGCCCCCTTTGCGCCATTGGTTCCCGGTCTCAGACTCGATCCTCGTGTGGCTTACGTGATGACCCACCTTATGAAAGAGGTGGTCCAGTACGGAACGGCGGCCAAGGCCAGCGCACTGGGGCGTCCCATTGCAGGAAAAACCGGAACCACCCAGGACTTCCGTGACGGGTGGTTCATCGGTTTTTCTCCCCAGGTGGTCACCGGGGTTTGGATCGGATATGACGACCAGCGAAGCATGGGACGAGGGGAGTCAGGTGCCAACACAGCCCTGCCGGTTTGGATTCGTTACATGAACCAGATTCTGAAGGATTACCCGGTGGTGGACTTTGACGCACCCACTGGAATCGCCTTTGTCCAAGTTGACCCTAAAACCGGGAAACCGCTATCCGGTGGCAGGGGAACGCGGGAAGCCTTCATTTCAGGAACCGAGCCCGGGGCACGTGACTCGGAGCCCGAAGTTGACCCAGATGAGCCCAAGCGCCCGAAAAAAGGACCGATCAAGATCGAACAGGTCGATGACGACGTGCTCCGCGAAGACCGATAGGTGAGAAATGTGCTAGAATTCAGTCAATCGGCGACAGGATTCTGCCGATAAGGTCAAGGCGTGGACGTTCGGTTACAAGAAAACCCCATCTATAGATCCTTGGCGCTGCACCTGGTGCTCGCGCTTCTGATCTGGATCGTGCTCAAAAACTCCAACTGGAAGCACGATCTCCAGGTGCCTATTGAGATCACCCTCGCCCCGAAACCGGTTACCCCCCAGGATCGTGCGAAGTCGATCGTACGCTCTGAGGCGGAACCGACCGAAGCGGAACCCAAACCGAACTCTTTCTTGAGCGATCAAAATCGGGTGACCCGCCAGGAAACAGTGGCCCGAAATGAGGGCGGGGGCGGTGCGATCTCAGCCATTCCGCGGCCCCAAAGAGTGCCTAAGCTCTCAGATTTGGGAATGAGGATGAAGAAAGAGGCGCCAAAGGAGTACACAGATGAGCGCCGATGGGCCAATCCACAATTCGGCGAGGCCTTGAAGGGTGGACAGTATATTCAAGGAGTTCGTGAGGGTGAGGTGACCGCTCTCAACACCAAGGAGTTTGTGTTCTATTCCTACTTCGAACGGGTCAGAAAGCAACTCGATCAAGCCTGGCAGCCCTTGGTTCGACAGAACATTCAAAAGATCCTGAAGAGCGGAAGAAAGCTGGCCTCGAATGCGGATCATGTCACCCGGGCCCTGGTTACCCTGAACCAGCAAGGGCAGATCTTAAGAATTCAGGTTCTGGAAGAATCCGGATCCCAGGACCTAGACCAGGCGGCAGTGGATGCGCTCAATCGCGCCGGCCCATACCCCAATCCCCCAAGGGGGCTGGTGGACATAAAGGGCGAAGTTCAGATTCGTTGGGACTTCATCCTGAAAACATAAATCCTTGAAAACCGGGCTGAAGAGACTCTTAACTCAGCATGCTCTGCATGCCGCGCTTGAGTAGGGCGGCGTTCCAAATGGAACTGGCTTGACGGAAGCAGCGGACGATCCGCTCGGCGGCATCTTCCGGACTCAGCTTCTGGGAGTCTGCCAGGTGTCCGGCCGCAATGATCAGAGCAGCGAACTCCGGAGAAGCCATCAGCTCTGGAAGATCCGAGGCGATGGGGGCCGAATCCGTCAGGGTGGTGAGGACTGCTGTGTTGAAAGATGCCATCCAGTCGCGCATCGCTGGGCCTTCCTTGCGGGAGGTTTCTGGTGCGGACTGATTCGATTCGTGAAGCTGAAGTTGTAAATCCAAGTGTTGTTGCATCCGATAAATCAGGGTTGTGAAAACAGAGTCCGCACCTTACCGGATCAAAAAAAAAATGGGAAGAGCTTTCTGAAAAACGAAACCTGCGATAAGGTCACTGCATGCAAACCACCGGAAAAAAGGCTGAAATTCTTAAAAAAATCGAATGGGCGGATTTCCACACCTTTTCAATGCGGCATATCGGCCCCCCGGAAAAAGAGCAAAAAGAAATGCTGAATGCGCTTGACTTGAATTCTCTTGACGAGCTCATTGCACAAACGGTTCCGGCCTCCATTAGGACCGACGCGCCTCTTGCAGTGAAGTCCTTGCCAAGTGAAGTGGCGGTTCTCCGCGAGCTTAAAGAAGTGGCAGAAAAAAACCGGGTGATGCGTTCCCTGATCGGGCTCGGTTTCCATGACACCTTGGTTCCGCCGGTGATTCAAAGGAATATTCTTGAGAATCCAGGGTGGTACACCCAGTACACCCCCTATCAGGCCGAGATCGCCCAGGGGCGGCTGGAGGCGATTTTGAATTTCCAGACCCTGGTCACCGACCTGACCGGCCTGCCGGTGGCCAACGCATCCCTTCTGGACGAGGCCACGGCCTGTGCTGAGGCCATGGCCATGAGTCGCGCCATTCACCCTGAGGGCGATAGGAATGTATTTGCGGTTTCCTCGGGACTTCACCCCCAGAACGTCGAAGTGATTCGCACCCGCGCCCTGCCGCTTGGGATCGAAATCGAGCTCTTCGACGAGGGATCGTTCAACCCCACTCGGCGTCACTTTGGTTGCTTATTTCAATATCCTGATACGCAGGGACGAATCGATTCCGATCTTCCGCGGAAGATCGAACAGGCTAAGGCCGCCGGCCTGATGGTGACCATTGCCGCCGACCCGATGGCCTTGCTGCTTCTGAAGAGTCCGGGATCGCTCGGAGCCGACATCGCCGTGGGAAGCATGCAGCGGTTCGGTGTTCCGATGGGCTTTGGTGGGCCGAGTGCGGCCTACATGTCCTGTAAGGATGAATACAAGCGCAGTCTGCCCGGCCGCATTGTCGGTCTTTCGAAGGATGCACGCGGCAAGCCTGCGATCCGACTGGCCCTCCAGACGCGCGAACAACACATCCGCCGTGAAAAGGCGACGAGCAACATTTGTACCTCGCAGGTTTTGCTTGCGGTGATGTCTTCCATGTATGCGGTTTATCACGGTCCCGAGGGCCTGCTTCGCATCGCCAAGCGGATCCATGGTGGAGCTGTCCTCCTGGCGCGTGCCATCCGGAATGCCGGGTTTCCGCTCCACTCGGAGACTTTCTTCGATACCGTCACCTTCGAAGCGGGATCCCGTGCGGATGGGATTCAAAAACAAGGTCTGGATGAAGGGTTCAACTTCCGGAAAGAGGGAGATCGGATCACGATTGCAATCGACGAGGTCGTCGACGCAGGAGAGCTCGACAGGCTGGTGCGGATTCTCACTGGTGGAAAAGAGACCCCGGCTTCACTGGGTGTGGACTCCCTGATTCCACAGATTCCGGAAGATCTGATTCGTGACGACCGGGTTTTGGCTCATCCGGTGTTCAACAGCTACCACTCGGAGCACGAGATGCTCCGGTACATGTCGAAGCTCGAGAAAAAAGATCTTTCTCTCAATTTCTCGATGATCCCACTCGGATCCTGCACCATGAAATTGAATGCCACGGTCGAAATGATTCCTGTGACCTGGCCTGAGTTCGGCAGGCTCCATCCGGCGGCGCCAGCGTCCCAGACCGAGGGGTACCTCGAGTTGTTCCGTGATCTCGAAAGCATGTTGGCGGAAGTGACCGGCTTCGATGCGGTATCTCTTCAGCCCAACGCAGGATCTCAAGGCGAGTATACTGGCTTGCTCGCTATCCGTGCCTATCACGAAAGTCGGGGAGACGCGCATCGGAATATCTGCCTCATTCCCAAGTCTGCCCATGGAACTAATCCGGCATCGGCCGTCATGGCCGGTTTCAAGGTGGTGGTGGTGGAGTGCGACAGCGATGGGAATGTCGATCTGGCGGACCTGAAGCGACTTGCCGACATCCATTCCGCCCAGCTGGCTGCGCTCATGGTCACTTACCCGTCCACGCACGGAGTCTTTGAGGAAAACATCCGCGAAATCTGTGAAGTCATCCACGCACGTGGCGGCCAAGTTTACATGGACGGCGCCAACATGAATGCCCAAATCGGGGTTTGCAAACCCGGGCACTTTGGTCCCGATGTGTGTCACCTCAATCTCCACAAAACGTTTTGCATTCCGCACGGCGGCGGCGGACCCGGAATGGGACCGATCGCGGTGAAAAACCAGTTGGCCCCCTTCCTGCCTGGGCACAGTCTTCTCCGCTATTCCGGCGCGAAAACTGGAGGATCCCAGGCGTTGGGCGCGGTTTCTGCCGCCCCTTGGGGAAGTGCCAGCATTCTTCCGATTTCCTGGGTATACATGAAACTCATGGGCGGTGAAGGTTTGCGTCGGGCAACCGAAGTGGCGATCCTGAATGCGAACTACATGGCCAAGCGCCTTGAGTCCCATTACCCGGTCTTGTACCGGGGGCGGTCCGGACGCGTGGCCCATGAGTGCATTTTGGATCTTCGCCCGATCAAGGCCGAAACCGGAGTCGAGGTAGAAGATCTGGCCAAGCGCCTGATGGATTACGGATTCCATGCACCCACCATTTCTTTCCCGGTGGCTGGAACGCTCATGATTGAGCCGACCGAGAGCGAATCCAAAGCTGAGATGGATCGCTTCATCGACGCCATGATCTCGATACGCTCGGAGATCGAAGCCATCCGGACCGGGAAGGCGGAACGGAAAAACAATCCTCTCAAAAACGCGCCCCACACCGCCGAGATGGTGGCTTCAACGGAATGGATGTTCCCTTATTCTCGCGAGGAAGCGGCCTATCCGCTTCCGGCGATCCGACAGAAGAAATTCTGGCCGTCCGTCGCACGGATTGACAATGTCTACGGGGATCGCAATCTGGTCTGTTCTTGCGCTCCGATTGAATCTTATTCTTCTTGAGAATCGGCCGGCCACGACCGCCAATCGGGTGAGCCGGCCTTTTTCCAGAGGTCTGATCCGGGAACCAGGCAGGAGTTTTTCGAGGCGGGTCCCGGGTCTTCCTCGTGAAACACGATGCGGAGCCCGGATGGAGTACCGGCCAGTGCGAGAATCTGTGCGGCACACATGGCGCAAGGGCGGAGGCTCACATGAAGGCTAGACCCCGCGGGCACAGATTGGCTGTGTAGTGTGAACCATGCCTCGACCAGATTCACCTCAGCGTGCGCGGTGCGATCCGAAGCGGTCCTGCTCCATGAGGCGAGAAGTACACGTCCATCCGGATCGAGCAAGGCGGCACTCACCCTCGGAAAACCTTCGGACCTGAGCTTGAGATCGGCAAGCACTTCTTTGATCGCCCCTGAAGGGGGCTCCCGGGTATGAGTCAGGGTTGAGAGGGTGGGAGGGGAAACAAGATTTCGAGCGCCTGTGAAGCTGGTGAAGCGGGAGTTCCATTCGTCCGGGTTCACCACCGCGAATCGTTTTGCAGCCACCTTGATCATTCCCTCGCACACGGGGCTCAGGGGACAATCCACGTAGATCCGGTTCCGAAGCAGGCTCAGCGCTTGACCCGGGAAAAGGCACCAGATTCCGCGGACGAGGTCAGTCACGGCAGTCCGGTGGGGTTGGCTGCCGTCACACTCAGAATGATAAAGAGCGCCTTGGTGGACGAGAAAAGCCTTCATCTGAGGCTGACTGGCTCAAAGGCTCCGGATGTATTCCTGGTAAGCTTCCGCATCCATCAGCCCGTCGAACTGAGCTTTGGCATCCGACGCCTCCACCACCAGCATCCATTCGGTATGGGGTTGGCTGTTGATTCGACCCGGATCCGACACCAGGTCCGAGTGGATCTCGACCACTTTTCCGGAAACCGGGGCGTAAAGATCCGACACCGCCTTGATGCTTTCCACAACGCCGAAGGTCTCGTGCGACTTGAGTTCGCGACCGACCTTGGGAAGTTCGAGAAACACGATGTCCCCGAGGCTGCTCTGGGCATGATCTGTAATCCCTACGCGGATGCGACTCTCAGAAAGAAGCTCTGCCCATTCGTGTTCCTTGGTGTAGCGGTATTGTTTCGGGTAACTCATACATTCCTCCTCGATTTGGATATGAAAGGTGTGGGACTGACCGTGTACTCGAGGAAGTCCTCACGGACCTTCACCCAGACTTTGGTTCCTGTGGTTTCGTGTGTTTTCTGAATGAGCGCGATGGCAATCGATTGCTTGAGTGTGGGGCTCTGGGTTCCGGATGTCACGGTACCGATCCGGGTCGTCCGGTCCGAATCGTAAACCTCGGCCCCTTGGCGCGCGATGCCCCGTCCTTCGGAGCGAAGACCGACGAGAGCCCTGGAAGGGCCGTGGGCTTTCATCGCCTCGATGGCGGAACGCCCGACAAAATCCGCGGGCTTTTTCAACTTGGTGATCCATCCAAGTCCGGTCTCGAGCGGGCCGGTCGAGTCGTCGAGCTCGTGCCCGTAGAGAGCGTACTTCATTTCGAGACGGAGAGTGTCGCGTGCACCAAGACCACAAGGCAGGATTCCGAAAGGAGCCCCGGCCTCGAGGAGTGCGCCCCAGACTTTAGGTGCGTCTTCGTTGGAAAGATAGATCTCAAAACCGTCTTCGCCAGTGTAGCCCGTGCGAGCCACCAAGGTCCGGGCACCGGCGACCATTCCTTCGGCGCACCAATAGTTCTGGATGTTCCCGAGGGGGAGTTCACAAACTTTTGCTAGGACTTCGCTTGCACGAGGACCTTGTAGCGCAATCTGGGAAAACTCCGAAGAGCGGTTCGTGAGGTTCACTTGCTCACCCGACCACTCGCGGTGGACCCGTGAGAGATGATCAAAATCCTTGTCCGTGTTGGACGCGTTCACGACCAGAAAGAACCGCTGTTCACCGGTCCGGTAAACCACCAGGTCATCGATGATGCCACCGGACTCATTGCAAAATGCGGAGTACTGGGCTTGCCAAAGAGCGAGAGAGGCAGGGTCGTTGATCGTGACCTTGCTCAGAAAGGCCAAGGCACCCGGACCTTCGAGTACGATCTCCCCCATGTGGCTCACATCGAAGATCCCGCACGCGGTGCGGACGGCCTGGTGTTCCGCCATCACTCCTGAATATTGCACGGGGAGTTCCCACCCGCCGAACGGTACCATCCGGCCCTTTAGTTTCAGGTGTTCTTCGTAAAGCGCAGTCCGTTTCAGCATGGCCACACTCTAGCGTTTCCCGATCGAGGATGTAAACGTGTTTTCCAGCAACACTTGGATGGTCATCGGACCGACACCACCCGGGACCGGAGTCAGCGCCGAAGGGCTATCGCCGACTGACATCGCATCGACATCGCCCGTGATCCTGCCGTCCGGAAGTCGGTGAATTCCGACATCGACCACAACCGCACCCGGTCGGATCCAGTCCCGCTTGAGGAGGCCCTGTGATCCTGCGGCGACGAAAACAAAGTCCGCCAGCTTGCACAGTGAGGCGGGATCGGGGGTCTGCCGGTGGATCTGGATGACGCTCGCGTTCCGGGAAAGCAGAAGTGCGGCAAGCGGCTTTCCGACGATCAGGCTCCTGCCAATCACGCAGGCGGTTTTCCCCGAAACCGTGAGCCCGTAATGGTCCAGGAGGAGTAGAATCCCCCCCGGGGTACACGGCAGGAACCGGGGGTTCCCGGTCAGGAGAAGACCCACGTTCTCAGGATGGAGGCAGTCTACATCCTTTTCGGGATCGACCCAAAGACAGACCTCTTTTTCATCAAACGCAGGGGGGAGTGGGCGCTGAATCAGGATGCCGTCTACCGAGGGATCCGCATTCAATGCGGACACACGAAGCCGAACCTGCTCGGGTGTGGCACTTCCTGGAAAGCGAATGGTCTCGCGATCGAAGCCCACGAGACCCGCCATCTTTTCTTTACGACTCACATAAATCTGGCTGGCAGGATGATCCCCCACGAGGATCACACAAAGCTTCGGGGGTCGGTGTCCCGAGGCAACCCGTGCCGCGACACGATCCCGAAGGGCTTGTCTACGGATCTCGAGAACGGGCTTGGCGCGTAAATCGATCATTGGCCCTCCCTGAAGCGCTTCCACACG
Organism: Pseudomonadota bacterium; assembly: GCA_027491115.1. Taxonomy (GTDB): domain Bacteria; phylum Bdellovibrionota; class UBA1018; order UBA1018; family CAIMNF01; genus CAIMNF01. The sequence goes on along the minus strand of JAIXWV010000030.1, from coordinate 99,504 downwards.
GCGTCGAAGTTTTTCCGGTACTCTTGTTTGATTCCGTCCCAAGACAGTTTGCTCGAATCGAAGTGAAGACCTTTTTCTGTGCAGCGGTCTTGAAGCTTGCGGGTGAAATCCTCGAGATCTGCGGCGGTGAAGGCGGACTCCTGCACCAAGGAATAAAGTTCTTCCCTCGGTCGGGGGTTCTTTTCGATCAGGTCGTGAAGGGCTCGGGAAGAAAGGCAGGAAAACTGCAGACGAAGCTTTTTCTCAATGTGATCCCGATGGACTCCGAGACCCAGGAGTGTCGAATGGAGGCGGTCCAAGGAATACACCAGAAGACCGAAATGATCCGGCAGAACGAGGCGTTCCGCACTTGAGTGTGAAATGTCGCGCTCGTGCCACAAGAGCGAGTCTTGGTGTCCGATTTCCACATGCGACCGGATCACCCGGGCGAGACCGCACAGGTTCTCGGTCGATACCGGGTTGCGCTTGTGGGGCATGACCGAAGATCCCTTTTGGCCCAGGAGGAAGCCCTCGTGCACTTCTGCGATGTCCGAATGGTGCAAGTGGCGGATCTCGATCGAAATCCGCTCGACGGCGCTGGCAATCAGTGCGCCGATAGATAACACCAGGGCGATCCGGTCACGGGGAATGACTTGGGTAGAAACGGGCTCGACAGGAAGTCCGACCCGGGCCAACACCCGAGACTCGAACGCTGGATCGAGAAACGTGTGGTTTCCTACCGCACCTGAAATCTGTCCGGTCAGCTCCGAGTTCACCAGGTGGCGGACATCACGCAGGCGTCGGGTGAACTCCGCACGGCTCGAGAGGAATTTTTGAGCAAAAATCATCGGCTCAGCGCTCATGCCGTGTGAACGACCGACGGAGAGGAGATCCCGGGTCTCCTCGATCTTCGCATCGAGTGAATCCAAAACACGAGACAGTGACCGCTCCACGATGTTCAGGGAGTCCCGGAGTTGGAGCGAGAGAGCGGTGTCCAAGACATCCGAAGAGGTCACTCCGTAATGGAAGAACCGGGCCGACTCCGCAGACACCTGCTCCGTAATGCTGGTGCAAAAGGAGAGCAGGTCATGGCGGATTCGGGACTCGAGCTCATGAATCCTCCGGACATCGATCCTGACCCGGTCGAAGGCTGCTCGCGTACCTGCTGGGGCCACCCCGGAGGCTTCCAGCTCGGACAGAAGATGAAGCTCCACTTCGAGAACTCGTCGCCAGCGAGCCTCCTCACTCCAAATCCTTGAAATCGCTTCTACTTCGTACCTCGGTATCATAGGGGAATTCCTTCGAACTATAACAACAAACGCCCGCGGCTTGAAGGTGAATCGAATTCCACCCGGCAAATCCTACCGGGTGGAAAAATTGACGCCGGAATTACGCTTTGCAAGGTGTTCACTTTGCCCCTTAGAATGGTTGAAGGAACTGTTTTCAGGAAGAAAACGGCGAGGGAGTCAGGAACAGGATGTCCAAACCACTTTGGCCCGCGGTATCCGGAGCGATGGCGAGAGATTTTGAAGTCGAGGTCATCTCGAACAATCTTGCCAACGTGAACACGAACGGATTCAAAAAAGACGGAGTCAACTTCAAGGAATATCTCGTCACCAACGAGAAAACCGAAGGTCTAACCGCTGAAGTTCCGCGTTCTCCGATCAAGGACAAGGACCTTTATCCTCTGGATGGACGGGATCAATCCTTCGTCGTGGTGAATGGAACCCACACGAGCTTCAAAACCGGTGGCCTCAAGGTCACGGACAATCCCCTGGATGTCGCGATCAACGGTCCAGGATTCCTCGAGGTTTCGACGCCAGCCGGGATCCGCTACACGCGGGCCGGCGCACTCAAGCTCGGCTCAGACGGAAGGCTTCTCACATCCGAGGGACACCCGGTCTTGGCTCAGGGTGAGCGGAACGCTGATCCCGCATCCAGGTTCATCAACCTTCAAGGCAGAGACGGATCGCTCCACATCAATGAGCGGGGTGAGTTGTACATGAATGACGAGCTTGTTTCCACCTTGGGTGTGGTCGAATTCGGTGATCTCAACAGCGTTCGCAAGACTGGCGGTCTTTATTTCGAGAATAAGAATCCACAAGGCAATCCCCCTCAGTCGGCCACAGGAACCCAGGTCCGCCAGGGCATGCTCGAAACCTCCAACGTGAACCCCGTTGAGGAAATTGCCAACCTGATTCGTGCGAACCGGATGTTCGAGCAGGATTTGAAAGCGATGAAAACGGTCAGTGAAATGATGTCAAAAGAAGTCAGTGACATCGCAAAGATGCAATGAGGGAGACTGAATGATCAAGGCACTCACCACTTCGGCAACCGGACTTGAAGCACAACAGGCGAACATCGACCGGATCGCGAACGATCTGGCCAACGTGAACACCGACGGATACAAGCGGGAAACCACCGAGTTCCAGGACCTGATGTATGAAACCATCAAAGACCCGGGTGGGCGTCAGGGCGCGACTACGGTTTCACCCACTGGGATTCAAAAGGGCCTCGGGGTCAAGGTCGGATCCGCACACAAGTTGTTCGAACAGGGTTCGGTCAAAATGACCAGCAATCCTTACGACATCATGATCGAAGGAAAAGGATTCATTCCTGTGGCGATGCCGAATACCGGAGAAGTGGTCTACACGAGGACCGGAAACTTCAAGCTGGACTCGCAGGGGAGGATCAGCCTCAGTAACGGAGCACTCCTCGAGCCTGCGATTTCCGTACCGGGAGAGGCCAACGGAATTGTGATCACTCCGAACGGCGAGGTCAAGGCTCTGACGACCCAGGGTGAACAAACCATCGGCCAGATCCAACTCGCGAACTTCATCAATCCACAGGGACTTCGATCAATTGGAAATAACTTTTACAAGGCGACACCCGCGAGCGGGGCGGTACAGACCGTGGTGCCCGGAGAGGGTGGAACCGGAACTCTCATGCAGGGGGCCCTCGAATCATCGAACGTCAATGTTGCCAACAGCATGATCGAGATGATCGGAGCGCAACGGGCATATGAAATGAACACTCGGGTAATGGGTGTCGCAGACAAAATGCTTGAAGCAACGACAAACATCGTGAGATGATTTGACTAAGGAGGCCAGGATGGTCTCCGGGATCCTAGGATCCTGATCATCACCAAGGAGGGTGATATCGATGTTCCGAATGACGGCTGTGGCCTTGTTCGCAATGATTCAGGTGGCTCAAGCTCTTCCCGTCGGTGACGACACCGGCCACGCTGCCCGCATGACTGAAATCGTGAAAAAACTCCTTGAAGATAGAATTCCTGGAGCTGAAATCCGCTTGCCTTCGCTGGATAAGCTGGCTGCCCAGCCCGCGATCACCGCTTTCTCTGAGATTCGCAGTGCACGGATCGTCGAAGACCGTCCAAATGGTTCCGTGCTGGTTGAATTGTCTGGGGCCGACAACCAGTCAGCCAGTAAGGCGGAAGTGATTCAAACCCCCTATCAGGCATGGAAAAAGGTTCCCATGGCAGTTCGTAGGATTTACCCGAACACGCGACTGAAAAATGATGACTTCAAGGCGGTTGAATTGAATGTCGCTTCGGGATCCGCCCGCGAATACCGCGGAGTCATGATGCCGGCTGATACCGATTTCAACGGACTCCAGTCCAAGCAGACCATCCTTGAGAACCAATATGTGATTTCAACGGCAGTACAGAAGCAGCCTGATCTGCGCAAGGGTGATACCGTCAAGCTCCTCCTGACCTCGGGGGGGCTTGAGTTGGCAACCCAGGCAACTGCCGAAGAGCCCGCCTCGGTTGGGGACAGGATCCGTGTGCTCACAGTGAAGGGCAAGCGGGAGATGGTGGGCAAAGTCAACGAAGACCGGAATGTTGAGGTGAGCTTGTGAGAATGTTCGCCTGGATCGCACTCTCCGCTTCTCTCTCGGCATGTAGCGGATTCGCACTCAAATCAGAAGAGCCGACGGACTACAATGCGATCACCAATGGTATGGACGATGGGAACGGCAGGTCTCTGGGCGGAGCTTGGCGCTCCAGAGCACCTGAGATCCCTGAAGCATCGTTTCAGCATCCTTACGGTGGGGGCGCCCGCTCCCCGGCCTCCCAAGCATCGGATGACCTGGGTGCTGCCCGGATGGAATCCAATGAGGAACGCCTCGATCCCTCTGATGAAGGCGTCAGGGCAAGAATCGAGTCGAATCGGGGATACTCGCGACAAAATAGGACTTTCGCGCTCGGTGATCGGGCGACACGTAACGATTTCTATGACAACGCCCCTGGCGATGGATCCCTCTGGGCGAACGGCAATGATGCTAACCATTTCTTCACAAAAGGGAAGGTCCGTGCTCCGGGCGACATTGTCTCGGTGAAGGTGGATGAAGTTTTTGTACGCCAGATCGCCGAGGAAGTGAAAAAGACCCTCACGCCGGCCGAGCAAGCGGTCGAAATGGCCTTGCATCTCAAGAACAACGAACTTGCCAAGGATGATCAGGATCTCAAGGCTTATCGGAACGTCGCTTCCGATGACCTACGCTCGGATGAGGCACAGGCGGTGAAGAGCCGCATGGAAAAAGCGGTCAGGTGGTCACAGGTTGATCTTTCGAAGGCGATTGCTCTCAATCCGAACGAAGAGCTGCGCGCGGAGATCATCGATCGGTTTCAAAATGGAAACTTCAAGATTCGTGCGATGAAGCGAGTCCTGTACCGAGGACACACCAAAATGGTGTCTCTCGTAGCTGTGGCTCCTGCCGCTGACCTGGACGACAAGGACATGATCCAATCGGGGAAACTCTATGAATACAACATCCGCGTTGCGCGCTAAACATTACGGATTAACTCTCGCTGCGATTGTGGCTCTCCTGATTCCGGGGGTTTCACTCGGATCGGTCACTGTGGGGGCGCGGATCAAGGATATCGCTTCGGTCAAGGGAGTGCGTGAAAACATCTTGATCGGTTACGGGTTGGTTGTCGGGCTACGTGGAACCGGTGACTCAAGCACCGACGTGACTGCGAGATCCCTCGGTCGTCTCTTCGGCAAACTCGGTCTTGATATTGAGAAAAATGCAGCGGTGAAATCAAAGAATGCCGCAGCCGTGATTGTGACTGCCAAGCTCCCGCCGTTCGCCCGTTCTGGCGCCCAAATTGATATCACGGTGTCTTCGATCGGAGATGCAGCTTCTCTTGAGGGCGGAACTCTACTGGTGACCCCACTGCGTGCGGGTGATCAGCAGGTTTATGCTGTGGCTCAGGGTCAAGTGACCCTTGGATCCTTAACCGATGCCGGGAAGGGTGTGTTTCCAACGGTCGGTCGTATTGTGTCCGGAGCGATGATCGAGAAGGACGTGGATACGAACTTTGCCGAGAAGAAGAGCTTTCGGATGTCTCTGAACAATCCGGACTTTACCACTGCAGCGAGATTGGTAGCCCTGGTGAACGCCGAGCTCGGCGGAAAGTTTGCGAGTGCTCGCGACAGCGCCACGGTCGATGTTGTGGTTCCGTTCAACTACGAGGGGAAGACGGTAGATTTGATGGCCCGAGTTGAGAATATCCGGGTGGTGACTGACTCTAAGGCCAAGGTTGTTTTGAACGAGCGGACAGGTACCGTGGTGATGGGGGACAAGGTCAGCCTAGCCCCGGTTGCGATCTCTCATGGCGAGCTTTCTATCCAGGTTAAGGGCCAGGCCAAGGAAAGGCTTCTCGAGCTCAAGCCGGGAGCACGCGCGGATGCCGAACGGGGTCTTGTGAACGGGAATGCGACCGTTTCCGATTTGGTGAAGCTTCTCAATACCCTGGGGGTTGCCCCCAAGGATATGACCGCTATCTTCCAGACGATGAAGGCCACCGGCGCCTTGCAGGCGGACCTGGAACTGATTTGAAAGCTTGATTCGAAGAAGGGAGAAGGACGAGGCGAACTGTCCACGGATGGATGGAAAATGAACCGATGATCCAGGAAACAGAGATGAAGCAACCGCTTGCTAGGATGGCAGGCACACTCAAATCTTTTCAATTCATCGGCATGACGCCGGAACATGAAGTTCCAGTCCTGCACCCGAATTCGATCAATGGATCCGGGGGGGCGCTCAGATGAGCCTTCCCCGGATCCCCCCCTCTTCCCTATCGCGCAATCAAAAAGTTGACGCTGACCGGGCCACCCCCGAAATGCGTAAGGCCGCCGAAGGCTTGGAGGCCATCTTCACTCAGGAGATGATGAAAGCCATGCGAGGAACCGTTGAAAAGTCGGAATTTTCACTCCGGAATTCTGCATCGGACATTTACCAGGGTATGCTCGACCAGGAATATGCTGAAATAGCGGCTCGGCAGAATTCCCTCGGATTGTCCGAGCAAATCGTTGATTATTGGTTGCGCTCGCAGGCCAACACACAGTACAATGAGAATGCGGGCCGCAATCCCGGTTCCGTGAGTACAGGAGGTACACATGAGGGTCAATCCAGCGAACAGTCCGGCCATTCAGAGCGCTGAGGCGCAGTCTGCCAAGAAGACAGAAAAGCTGAAATCGAACGCTTATGAGAGTCGCGCCGATCGTGCTGCGACGACCTCAAAAAACGAGTCAGCCAGCGCCGAAATTTCCTCCCGTGCGCGCGACATGGCGAAATCAAAACAAATCGCCTCCGAATCTTCTGATGTCCGCGAGGCGAAGATCGCTGAGCTTCGCGAAAAGATCGCGAACAAAAAATACAATGTCGGTGCCGACGCGATTGCAGACCGTTTGGTCGACGATCATCTCGGACTGGCGGGCGCCTGATTCTCTAAACCACAAAACCTCCGAGCAGGATGCGGGTGAGGCATAATGGAAAACAGGACAGAAAAAAATCAAAATAACGGGGCGGGTCTCCATGAGACCTTACAGGAGCTCATAGGGCTTCATCGCCAACTTTACGAGGTCGTCAAATCGGAGAATGCGGCGATCACGCAGGCGGATGTGAAGGCTACTTATGAGGCTACATCGGCGAAAGAGGCATTGATCCATTGGATTCACCAAGCCGAGTTATCTAGGCAGGCCATCGTCCGCAACTGGTGCGATGCTGAACAGATCCCTCCAGCAGATGCCACTCTTCGTAACCTGATTCTCCGGGTCCAGGGGCGTGATTCAGCACTGGCTGATCGTCTCCAGGTTGACTTGACCACACTTCTCGTTCTCGTTGAGCGAATCAAGAAGCAAAATGAGTTGAACGGGAGCCTGGTCAACGAGTCCTTACGGCATATCCAAAACATGAAGCAGAACATTTTCGGGGAAACCAACCCGAAAGCAGCGACTTACAACCAAAGCGGCCAGCGGAACGCGGGAAGTACCAACGCCCACGGTCCGAGGTTGATCTCGAAGGAAGTCTGATCGATGGCATTGGTGAACGTCCTGCAAACCGGTAAGTCCGGAATGAGCACCGCGAAGGCTGGAATCGCGACTGCAGGGCACAACATTTCCAATGCGGGCACTGAGGGTTACTCTCGCCAACGGGTTCAATCCGAGGCTGAAGTTGGAAAACAGATTGCCGGGCAGGGCGGACACTTTGTCGGCGAAGGATCACGAATTTCAAAGATCGAACGGATCAACGATGAATACCTCGAGCGTCAGTTGCGAGAGGGTTCTCGGGACATGGCGTTTCATGAAGAGCGCCAGGTGTTTTTGAATCAGATCGAGGACATCTTCAATGAAATGGGGGGTGATGGACTGAATCGCCTCGTCGCCCGGTTCTACAATGACTTCAGGAAGCTTTCAAACGAGCCCACCAGTGAGGCGATCCGCCAGTCCGTAAGGGAATCCTCGCAGGCCATGGTCAGCGACTTTCGACGTTTGCGCGCCGAAGTCGAGTCCGTACGCAGCCACATCGATCATCGTATCGAAGGAAACCTCAAAGAACTTAACTCTTTTGCACAAGAGCTGGCAGATTTGAACCGGAGGGTTCGTCAGTCAGAGGTCACTGGCACGGATGCAGCAAACGATCTTCGAGATCGACGGGACTTCATCCTGAAGAAAATCAGCGAGCTAGTGGATGTGACCTCTCACAAAGATGGTGAAGGAAACATCAATGTCGACATCAAGGGTGTCGGCCCGCTGGTGACTGCCACCATCGTGGAGAAATACGCTGTCGGGCGACATGGTGCCGGCCATGCCCCAGGAGCTGTCGACAATTCTTTTCAGATTTCTCGCTCGGCTTTCGCCAACCAGGCGATCACGGATCAGTTCAAGGGTGGAAAGATCGGCGCGCAAATTGAAGTACGGGACAAATCGGTGAATCAGGTTCTTGCCCGTCTGGACGAGCTTGCGCATTCGGTGGCCAAGTCGGTGAACGAGCTTCACTCCAAGGGCTTTACCCAGGATGGAAGAACTGGAATCCGGTTCTTTGAGGAACCTCGCGGAGTCACCGGGGCAGCCCAGTCACTTAGACTTTCGGAGGACATCAGCGCTTCGGTGGGAAATATCGCTGTGGCCCTCCAGCCGGGTGCGCCGAGCGATAACCGGAATGCTCTTGCAATCGCGAACCTCCAGAACCTCCGTCTGATGAACGCGGGTCACACGACCGTTGATGATTTTTATAACTCCATTGTGGCTGATGTCGGAACTGCGGCCTCTCGTAATCGTGAAGCTCTTGGTCAGCAACAGAGCATTCTCACCCAGTTGAACAAGGTTCGGGACCAGGTCTCGGGGGTGTCGATCGACGAAGAAACCACCAATCTGATGCAGTTTCAACATGCCTTCGATGCGTCGGCTCGGGTGATCAAGGTCGCCGATGAAATGATGGACACCGTCCTAAGGTTGAGGGGATAGGTAGATGAGGGTATCGGATAACACCAATTTCGGAGTGGTCCGTGACAGCATCACTCGGGCGAAATCCCGGATGGAAAACCTCCAGGGTGAGACCGCTACGCTGAAGAAACTCAATCGTCCGTCCGACGACCCAGTCGGAGCGGCCAAGGTGCTTGAAGTGAGGACAGACAAGGTGAACAACGAGCAATTTCAAGTGAACGCGCGTTTGGCCAATGCGTTCTTGGACAACACGGATCATGCCTTGGAAGACATCTCTGAGATTGTCATGCGCGCGAAAGAAATCGCAATCGGACAGTCGAGCAACGCAAGCTCAACCCCCGAGTCCAGGTACGGTGTGGCTGAAGAGGTGAGTCAGCTCTTCCAGCGTGCCGTTGCAACGGGGAATCGCCGGATCGGAGATCGGTACATTTTTGGTGGATTCAAAACCACACAGTCTCCTGTTGATGCCGAGGGTAATTATCTGGGCGATGATGGCGAGATGATGGTGGAGATCGGGCGCGAGGTGTTCATTGGGGCCAATCTCCCAGGACACGAGGTGTTCAACACCAACCCTTCGGGCTCCGCCGATGGTCGTAGGATCAGGCAGGAAAAAAGCGACGAACCGAAAGATGGTCCGACCCGCCGCTTGGCTTCAGAGGGTGCCGAAGGTCCGCAGAATGTGAACCTCTTCCAGCAGCTCAAGGCGCTTAGGACTGGCCTGTTGACGGGGGACATGGAGACGATCCGCGGGTCGCTCGATGCCTTTGACGACTTGCTGGGTAAGGTGATTTCCCTACGGTCAAAGATCGGCTCCAGGGTTCAAAGCATCGCCGGTAACATGAGCGCCCTCGAACGCCACAACATCACTAACGCCCAGTTGACTTCGAACATTGAGGATGCAGACATGACCCGGGTGGTGAGTGACCTTGCAAAGGAAGAGACCGTTTTCAAGAGCAGTCTCGCGAGCTCGAAACATCTGATTCAGCCCACGCTTCTTGACTTTTTGCGATAATTTCTCTTGTTTAACCCGACAGTTTGCGCTATGACCCCCTGTGAGTAATTGGATTACTTAGTAGTTCAGTACATGGAGGTTTTATGCTCGTTCTGACCCGAAAACTCGGCGAAACCATCGCAATTGATGATCACATCAAGATCACCGTGGTTCAGATCAAGGGCAAGCAGGTGCGACTCGGTATTCAGGCACCCAAAGAAACCAAGATTCACCGCGAAGAGGTTTACACCTCAATCCAAGATCAAAACAAAGTTGCCGGAACCGCCCCCGCTGATTTGAATGCGGTATCCAAGGCGCTCAAGGGCTGAGTTTTTTTGTCAGGTATTGGTGTCATTTTTTTGGCCCTAGGCAAATAACGCTCTTGCTCAATACCCCCACGTAAAGCTAAGCTTCAGTTGGGAAAAAGTGTTTTCCCGGGAGGTTTATATGGTCGTACAAACAGGACGTTTTGGCCAGATCGAGATTTCAACCGACGAGATCATCACGATCCCGAGCGGCATTCTGGGCTTTCCTGAAGAACAGGATTACTGCCTGGTCGATTCAGGGGATGACACACTCATTCTTTGGCTGCAGTCATTGACCAACCCCCATCTGGCGTTCCCCGTGCTTGAGCCACGCATCTACAAGAACGATTATGTCGTGCGACTCTCGGCGTCCGAGCTGCGCGAGCTGCGTCTCGATTCCATCAAGGAAGCGAGTGTTTTCACCATACTGACCATTCCCGGAAATCTCACCGAGATGACCGCGAACTTGAAGGCGCCTGTCGTCATCAACACGCGCTCACGGATTGCAAAGCAGGTGGTCCTGCAGGAAAACGACCAGCCAATCAAGCATCCGATGTTCCAGGAGTTGCGGACCCACTTGATGGGAATCAGTCGGACCCCGGCCGCTCCTGCGGATCAGGGTAAGTCCGTTCTCCAGGTGAACACTCTTCCGATTACTACAAGGGTCGAGCTGATTTGATCAGCTCGAGATAAGCGATCGCTTCGCGATTCACCGGGTCGCGCTCCAGCACGCTTTCCCATTCGAGCTCCGCATCCAGAACATTGGACTGGCTGTAGTGAAGCAGTCCCAATTGGATACGCACGCTCAACTCCCCGGGGCGTTCGTTCTTCAGTTGTTGCAGATCCTGGATTGCGCGGGTGACGAATCCCTTCTTTGCGAAGGCCTTTGCCCGTCGAACGCGGAATTCCGAGGGGGTGGGATCCAGGCCGATGGCTTTGGTGTATTCTTCCACCGCCTCATCGTAGCGACGGTGCCTGAAGTACAGATCACCCAGCTCAAAATGCTTGAGTGCAAACTTCCGGTCTATCTGTAAATCGTCACCAGCTTGCTTGAGAAACACACTCTGATTGGCCTGATCAAACACCCGCTTGGCCTCGTCGTATCGGCCAATGTCATTCAAAATCACAGAGAGGCAGACTGCGGCGTCCGTGTGTCGAGGCTCTGCTCTTAGAGCGCACTTCAGGTCCTCGATGGACTCCACCAGTTTACCTTGATGGGACTTCAGTAATCCACGCAGATAGAGAAAGTCCGCATTGTCGGGCTCTGCCAACAGGCCGAGACGGATCTTCTCGGCGGCATCGGAGAACCGGCGTTCTTGAATCAGCGACTCGATCTCTTTCATTCAGGGAGTCCTTCGAGCAGTTCACGTGCCTGATCTGCAAAAGATGATCCAGGGTAAAGTTCCAAAAGTTTCTCGAGTCGACCGCGGGCGGCCGGGGTTTTTTTGCGTTTCAAATAGAACTTGGCAGTATCAAGCTCTTTCTCTGCAAGCTTGTCGTAAGCCTTCTGTCGGAGTTCCCGTGCTCGATCAGAATACTCTCCTCTTGGATACCGGGAAAGATAAGTCCCGAACCACTGGATCGCATTCTCGGCGCTCTTCAAATCCCGCGCGATCGTGGTGGGAATGTCGCTGTAGTGGGCTTCACCTGCGCGAAACAGGGCGTAAGGCGCCTTGGCGTGCTTGGGATAAAGCTCGTAGAACCCCTCATAAGCGACGGCAGCCTCCGGAAAAGAGTCCTGAAGAAAATAGACATCGCCTATCCTCAGTTGGGCGAGGGCGCCATAGTTCGAATATGAAAATTTACTGCGGACGACACGCAGCTTGTCGAGAGCCAAAAGGTAGCGGTTCCCCTCGATGTCAACTTCTGCGTCTTCGTACATTTCTTTTGGATCGGCCTCGTTCACCGGCTTGCTCACGCAAGAAATCATCAGGGTGCTCAGTAGCAGGGCAGTGGCGGATTGTCTCCAGAATGCAGGCATCATGAACTCCTATAGGGGCAATATACTGGACAGGGGAATCCAGGCAGTTTGATTCGGACTGTAGCGGACCTTCTGCCAGATCTCACGCTCATTGACCGTGGCCGGATCCCCGATGATCCGCACTTTGATTCCGATCTCGATCGAACCGATCTCGGGGAAGTTCATTCCGGGCCCGCTGCGCAACTGCTGTTTTGAGACGAGAACGGCAGGTGGATTTGCGCTACCTGCCTGATAAACCCCGTAGAAGGCGAAACCGAGGACGAGCGCGAGGGCGCCGAACCAGCCAGAAGGTTTCAGAAGGGTTTTGGTGAGATTGCGGGTTTTCAAATAGGCGCGGATCCACAGCAAGGAAACGCTGAGGGTGATCAGACCAATCACGCCAAGAATTTCTTCTCCACGGATCCTGTCGGCAAACCCCTCCAGTGGCGTCGAGCAGCCGTCGATTGCCCCCTCGCTACCGTTACGGATCAGTGTTTGTTTGAGGGACTCGCGCGCAACGCGCAGGCTGTTCTGAATCTCGGGATCGTGGGGCTTTTCGCGGTTCGCCTTTTCGAGGTATGCAACCGCAAGACCGGGCTGCTCCATCCGGCCATGAAGGATGCCGAGGTTGTAAAAATAGGTTGCGTCATAGGTGGGGTTCCTTTTCAGAACTTCCACCGCCTCTTTGAGCTGACCGGAAGCGGCAAGCTGGGCTACCTCGTTCATTCCCGCTAAATGTAACGAAGCCCCCTCTTCCGTTGCAACAAAAATAAGTATTTGATATTCAAAAACAAGATGCTGAGTTTCCAGAAGTTTAAAGAGCACGCCAAGCGCATCCTGAGCATTCCGTCGCACGCAGAGACCGGAAACGAAGAGCTTGCGCGTTATCTCCAGTCGATGATGCACGACTATGGATTCAAGACCCACCTCCAGCCCGTGAATCACTCGGTTGACGGACTGTCCAAGCGACAAAGCAACATCATCGGATTCACGTCTGACCACTTGGTCGATCGAACCACCCGCAGAGGGGTTTTGTTCATCAATCCAATTGATGTCACCACCGGAAATCTGCCCCATCTCTGGACCGTCACTCAGGGGAATCCTCAGGCCCCGGTATTGGATGACTTCGGAATTGTCGGAGCAGGCGCGGTGCAGGGGAAGCTCGACTTCCTTTGCCGGGTTTTTGCGGCGGTCGATTTAGTGGACAAGCGTCACAAGAGCCCTCTTTATCTAGTCGGTGCCTGCGCTTCGCACTATGGAATGATGGGATCTCGCTTCCTGATCGAGTCCCTGGCCGTGAATCCAAAAGAAGTCTACTCTTTCGCACCAACAGGGCTCAGGGCGGTCAAGCAAGCACCGGGTCAGGTGTCCTTTACCATTGATCTCGAGGCGGCCATCAAGGAGCGGGACTCCCGCGGATACAACCGGTCAATCAACATCACGGCATACGGGCTGAGTGTTGATTTCGCTACGCCTGAAAACGCTATCAACGCATTCGATCTCCTCATGGATCTGATGCTTGAGGCTGCGGAACGTGGATTTGACTTTCAATGGTCGGCACTCGAAGCGAAGGGTGCCTCCGGAACACACCCAGACCTCGCGCGCGCACAGATTTCTCTCACTGCGTTCCAGTTCGAAGATTTCAAGCAGTTCCTGAAACAAAAAATCGGTGGCGACGAAGTATCCCGGTTTTTCAGGGTTGATTTCCTCGGAATTTCAGAAGGTGGAACCCGATTCATTCCGGGTGAAATGATCGAAGTCATTCTCGAGCTCGAATATGAATGGAAGAAATTCATCGATGAGCTGAACCGCGTTCCCAATCGGGCTTTCCAGCCACCGCTCAATGTCGGATCCCTCACGCGAGTGAGGATGAAGTCCAGCGGAAAGCTTGCGGTGAGTTTCGAGCTCCGCTTTTTGCCCGACCATCCGGCCGCCCAAGTGGAGGAAATCTGGAGGCAGACATTGAAGCGTGTGGCGTCAAAGTATTCCACTTTCCACTTCAGCTTGCTTCGTGACTATCTCGTCCAAGGAGTCCTCTCTGAAGGTTCGCTCGAGACTGTGAACTCGAACTATCTGAGTGATGCGGGATGGTTTCATAAGTCAAAATTCCCTGTAACGGTACAGGGGGTTGGATCGGTTCAAAGCTTACCGAAGGGACCGAACGAGTCCATTTCATGGTCGGAGCTCGAAAAAGGCATCGAAGTCTACCGTGAGCTCATGACTACTCTCAGCAAGGGGTGAGTCGTCGTGACTGAGTTGAGGAGCTTGTTGAACTGTCCATTTGATGGAGTCTCCACTTCATCGTGGGCTCAGCGTGATCCGACGAGGCCCGAGACGGTCCTGGCGCGGGTGGGGTCCTCTTTTGCCGAGATCGAACTGGCCGTTCGTGGATCGGGAGTTGTATTTTCTGGAAGCCACGATCGAGTTGTGTTCGCATGGGAAAAAATCCAGTCTTCACGTACCGAGTTGATTGGGTTGTTATCCATCGAGCAAGGGCGCTCTCGAGAAGATGTTGAAAGAGAGTGGACGGCTCTGGAACGGGTGGTGACTGTTTGGATTCAGGGAGGGGATGAATCGAACCGTGGTTTCTCCGACCGGGAGCCCCGCGGATGCACGGTCGTTTTGCTTTCCTCTTCCTGGCCTTTGTTTCACTCGGTGCAATTCATGCTTGCGGCCTGGATCGGCGGAAACCCAGTGATTTTGAAGCCGTCCGAGAATGCCTCGATCACGGTCCACCGCATGGTGGAAAAAGTCAGATCCTCCGGTCCGGATTTCGCCGCAGTCCAATGCTTGCTTGGAGATCGCGAGGTCGGACGACGACTGGCTTGTCACGAGGGGGTCGAAACCGTGATTTTCATGGGTACCTTCGAAAATGGCATGCGGGTTCGTCAGGATACGCTCTCTCGTCCGGCTAAAGAGGTACTCCTGCACTTGGGGAATAAAAATGTCACGGTTCTCGGTGAAACAGCAGATGATCAGGGCCTGGATCAGGCCTGCGCTGATCTGATGGTGGATGTGTTCTCGGGCGCAGGACAAGACTGCAAGAGTGTCTCAATTCTTTTTCTGCCGGCACACCGTTGCGATTCGGTGGTGGAGCGGATCCATGGGCTCTCCCGTGTATTCAAGGTCGGTGATCCGCGCGAAGGCGCTTGGATGGGGCCGCTCCAGGACCCTTCCCGTCTTGATCGTTACCTGAAGTTCATCGGGATCTCCGAGCGTGAGGGGGCCTCGGTCGTCATGCGCGGAAAGCCCTTGCCCGGTTCCGAAAAATCCTGGTGTGTTGCGCCTACCTTGGCTTTGTACCCCGAGTTGAGTGCCGAAGATCTCAAAAAGAGCGTGGTTCTGCAGACAGAGATCTTGGCACCGATGCTTTCGATCCTTCCTTACCGTGATCCTGCACACTTGCTCTCGCTTCTGGCCTCACTCAATCATGCACACACATGCTCCCTGAGGGGCGGGAGCCTTCCTGATCCGGTCGAGATCCCTTTTTCAAGGGTGATGAGAGATGCCCCGGTATTGAGTGCCGACCCGTCGGTGTCCATCCATTATCGAAAGCGGAACGGGAATCATGCACTTTTGGGAGCCGAAGCGCCCCTTCAGCTGATGAGGCGCCATTTAAAATGAAAAACCCCCGACCGGTCGCCCGATCGGGGGTTCTCATCAAGATGTACGAGCTCAGTTGTCGAACTTGGTCACATTGAATGCCTGGGGCTTGCCGTTTTGGCCGGCACCCAATTCGAAGGTGACTTCTTGACCTTCGGAGAGGGTCTTGAATCCATCGCCTTGGATCTGTTTGAAGTGAACAAAGATGTCTTCATTGACAGATTCGGCCAATACGAAGCCGTAACCTTTTGCGTCGTTGAACCATTTCACGGTGCCTTTAATCTGAGTTGCCATAAATCCCCTTTCACTGCTGTGGAAGCAACATGTTGTTGGTACTAATAGGGATAACGACAACCCGGATCAAGGTCAACCGGAAAATTCAATTACCAAATGCAGGCATTCCGGGTGCGGTGGGTATCGCAGCACCGGAGTAACTCGAAGGATTCATCGGAACAGAGGGAATGTTTCCGAAAGTGGAAGGTCCGCCGAAGGAATTGTAAACCTGGAGACCGTTGGCTGGCGCGAGAGCAGCGGGCGCCCCAGCGGCCTTGATCCCGGTGCCTTGGAATTGTGCCCGCTGTCCATCGATCCATCTGTGTTGAAGCATTTGGAGGTTGCCGAGCTTCACCTGATAAGCCTGCCTGGCTTGACCACACTTCACCATGTCCTCAGGCTTCATGATCCGGGAGCAGGCGATCTGGGCGTCTCGGGCGAGCTTCATCAAATCGGCTTGTCCTTCATTGAGGGCGTTCCGGACCTCGTGATGAGCCGGATTCAGACCGGAAATGAAGTCGAGACGCATGGATCCACCCTTTTCGTGCTCTTTGGCCAGCTGAAGCAGGGACTCGCGCTGTTCCTTCTCGATTCCGGGAAGCTTCGACATGCTCCGGTAGGTCCGTGCCATGAAGTCCGCGTGACGGCCCTCTTGTTTGAGTCCCTTGGAGCTGGCGCCGGCTTTGGCAATCTCTTGGTTTTTCGTCAGTGTCTCGGTATAAGCTTCGCCGACGGAATGAAGCAAAGCGCCCTTCTTTTCCGCCTCAATCCCGAGCTTGTCCGCCAATACGGCATAAGATTCAAGATCACCGATCGTGCCTTCCAGCGCGGTGAGAGTCTGGGCGCTCTTGATCGAAGCGCGGGTGGCTGCTATTGCAGACTCGAGCAAAGAAGACATGAGGGGTTTCACCCAGGGGAAGTCCAGCGAGGCAAGTTCGTCGAGACGACGTTGGATCGAGCGGGAGTCGGCGTTACACGAGGCACAATCACGATCCTCGAGTTGCTTGACCAGGGACTGATGGCTTCGGGATTGGGCAACTGACTTCAATGCGACCACCTCGTTCGATGTCGTCAAAACGCCCCCGAGTGCGATTTCTCCTCCATTGAGTACCGAGCGAGAAAGATCCGATCGGGATTCAAGATCAATGCGCACATCGGTGGAGGCGCTGATACATGATGAAAGATTCGGGTGCTTTCCGTCCTGAGAGGTATATCGGAGACGAACGCCCACGCGGCTGGCGTGGCGATTTAAATCCTCAATGCTGTTCATGCCGGCGGGTGGCTCTTCCGAGACGATCTTTTTCACGTCAATCAGTCGGAGTCCGATGGCACACTCCTGTGGGATCCTTCCAGTGATCAATATTTTTTCTCCCTGGAACCGAACGCCGATTCCGGCAGTGTCGTACTCGGTTGGGTCGAGCTCATGATGGACGGGTTGGGGAAGGGGGGTGGCGGTGGGGCTCGGGGCGGCTCCGGAGCTCTCAGTTTCGAGAATTCCAGCTTGGACGCCACGAACCGGCAACAATAACGACACCAACATCATGAAACGGAAAGCACTCAACATCATGGGATCTCCCTCTCTCTCACCCCAAAGAAAAGCAAGACCGGGGCCAAGTATCAGTCTTGAAATCATGCGGGTTTTGCTTGGTGTGCTGTGCATCAAGCCTCGAAACTGTAGAGGGTTTGTACACTCAATGAATCCCGTTGACCCCCCGCTCAGATCCCCTTAATCTGCCCCTACTATGAAAGAGGACTATGTATTGAAAGGGACGACCACCACCCTCCAGATTCAACTGGAGAAAGAGGTCGCTGAAACACTCAAGCAAATGGTCGAATTCACTCGTTACGGTGAATCCGAAATCATCAATGTTGCCATCAAGCGGTTCATTGCGGTCCATTCAGACTTCCTCCCGCGCAAAAAGTGAAGCGTTCATTCCTGCTCATCGTGACCTTGGCGCTGATCGCTCTCGGGATGTGGTGGATCCGCGTGCCGAGCAGTTCCGGGACGGGTGCGGGGCTCGATATTCCCCTTGTCGCTTCGCCCGGTTCTACCCCGCTCACGGTGATCTCGAAAACGGGGAATTCCGTGTTAGGGGGTGCGCCCATGGCTCCAGCTGGAGAACCTCCGGTTGATCCAGGGACTGAGGATCTCCAGACGGTGATTCGGGCGGTCCAAGCGACATTGCCAAAGAAAACGGAATTGAAACCTGCGGATGATGAGGCCGCACACCACGTCGGGCCGGAATTGATCCGAGCAGGGCAGGCTCTCGGAGACCTTGCAGAGTATCTCGAGCGCAGACCCGAAGAGTTCAAATCAGCCTCGGTCTTTTACGCAAGCTGTGCTGCCGATGAAAACCTCATGCCGGCCAGTCGGGCAGTTTGCTATGCAGCGCTAGCAAGAAACAAGGGCCAGTGGGCCCCGGGAGTCGCAGAGCGAATCTCCCGGGTCGGTCCCGATATTGTCGATATTGCAAAAAATCTGTCGAACTGAACTCAGTTGGTCGAAGAATCGATCAGTTCGGCGATGTCTTTCACTTGGATCTTGTCGGCCATGTCCTTGGTCTTCATGCCGTCGCTGATCATGGTGATGCAGAACGGGCATGAGGTGGCCACGGTCTTGGCTCCTGTTTCGATCGCTTGTTCCGAGCGGGCGACGTTGATCCGGGTGCCGTGATGTTCTTCCATCCACATCCGACCCCCGCCGGCCCCACAGCACAGACCCTGATCATGATGCTGGCGCATCTCCACCAGGTTGACCTTGGGAATCGAACCGAGCACCGCGCGAGGCTGTTCATATACATTGTTCCAGCGTCCCAGGTAGCAGCTGTCGTGGAAGGTCACAGTCTCATCCAGGGCTTTCTGGGGCTTCAGTTTGCCGCTCGAAATCATCTGCGCGATGAATTGGGAGTGGTGAACCACGTCGTAGTTCCCGCCGAGATCCTTGTACTCGTTCTTGAGGGTGTTGAAGCAGTGTGGACACGCGGTCACGATCTTCTTCACTTCATAGCGATTGAGTGTGTCGACGTTGGTTTTTGCCAAAGTCTGGAACAAGTACTCGTTCCCGATCCGGCGAGCGGCGTCCCCGGTGCAGGTTTCTTCGGTGCCGAGGATGGCGAACTTCACTTGAGCCTTCTTGAGCAAGCTCACGAACGACTGGAGTACTTTTTTGTTCCGGTCGTCATAGGCACCGGCGCAGCCGACCCAAAGGAGAACATCGATGTCGGCCGCAGAGCCTGCTTCGGCGAGGGTCTTGACTTCGAGACCCTCCGCCCAGTTTGCGCGCTCCGACGGGCTGAAGGCCCAGGGTGTGCCGTTGGTTTCCATGTTCTTGAACACGGCTTGAACTTCTGCAGGAAAGCGGGACTCCATCATGACCAGGTTCCGGCGGATGTCGTAGATCTTGTCGGTGTGCTCAATGAACACGGGACAAGCGATCTCGCAGGCGCGGCAGGAAGTGCACGCCCAAATCACATCTTCGGTGACCTTTTCGTCAATCACGTGGGTGACTTGGTCGGTTTTGCCCTCCAGGATCGCAGGCTTGTTGGTGTGGAGGTTCTTCTTGAGGTCGACAATCAGATTCTTCGGAGAAAGTGGCTTCTCCGTGTTCCATGCCGGACAGAGGGACTGACACCTTCCGCACTCGGTGCACGAGTAAAGATCGAGGGCGTCTTTCCAGCTCATTTGGTTGATGTTTGCGACACCGTACTGAGTGAGGTTCTCGTCTTCGAAATTGATGGTGGACATGCCCTTTTCGCGCTCAAGCTTGCGAAGGAAGGTGTTCGGACCGGCTGCCACGATGTGCAAGTGCTTCGATCCGGGAATGTAAACCGCAAAACCGAGGACCAACAGCATGTGGATCCATTTGAATGCAGTGTAAAGCCCGTGGTAGGTGGTGTCGTCGAGATTCAGTCCGGTCATTGCGGCAGCGAGATTCTTCGAGATGAAGAACGAGCTCTCATAGTCCGGATGGGAGCCGAGAACATGGAAGGCGTTCATCAGGAAAATCGACACCATCAGCCCGCCGGTGAACAGGAGGACGTTGTTCGCGTCGCTTGACTGTCCCAGGTGTTTCGGGCGCAGCACCAAGCGGCGGTAGGCTGCGAAGAGCACTCCGAGTAACACAAGCCCGGTGAAAAAGTCCTGGCTCATGATGAAGAGTGAGTAGGGCCCCGCTCCGATGAACTCGAAGGAGGCCCCACTGTGCAAGGTCATGAGGAACTGCTCGACCGTTCCGAGTGAGATCACCAGGAATCCCCAGAAAATCGCGGTGTGTGCGACTCCGATCCAGGTGTCCTTCAGTACGGCCTTCTGGCCCAATACGTTCACGATCGCCGTTTGCACCCGCTTGCCGATGTCCTTCACTTCAGGCGCCTTGCCCGTCTGCGCCTTCATCAGGCGGTAGAGTGTGGCGAAGCGACGTCCAGAAAGGGTGAAAGCGGTACCAGCGACGATCAAAAACGCAAAGGTTTGCCAGGTCATTCCTTGTTACTCCTTGATTTTCTTGAATTCGGTCGTGAGAGCGGGGACCACTTGGAACAGATCGCCCACGATGCCGTAGTCGGCGATCTGGAAGATCGGTGCTTGAGGGTCGGAGTTGATCGCGACAATCACCTTCGAGCTGCGCATTCCGGCAAGGTGCTGGATGGCGCCGCTGATTCCGCATGCGATGTAGCAAGACGGAGAAACCACTTTACCGGTTTGTCCGACTTGATCGCGATGTGGACGATATCCGGCATCGACGGCGGCACGGGATGCACCGACCGCGGCACCGACGGTGTCAGCGAGGTCTTCGAGAATCTTGAAGTTCTCGGCGTTCTTGAGAGAGCGTCCACCGGAAACGACGATCGCAGCTTCAGTCACGTCAGGGCGGGCGGAATTGCCCTTCACCACTTCGAGGATCTTCGTCTTGAGACCGGAAAGATCCACGCTGATCGAAGCCGGGTCGGCCGTCTTCGAGGTGTCCGGCTTTGGAAGACCGATCGAGTTCGGGCGGATCGTTGCCATTTGCATTCCGGCACCGGTGAACTCCACTTCAGCCGACGCCTTTCCGGAATACACGGGACGTTTCAGGGCGAGCTTTCCGCCATTGAAGGTGAGAGCGGTGCAGTCCGTGGCAAGAGCCGCATCCGCCATCACGGAAACGAACGGCATGAACTCTTTGGCCATCGGGGTGTGGGCTGCGAGCACGATTTCCGGGTTCACGGTTTTGATAGCCGCCACCAATGCACGAGAGTAGGACTCGGCGGTGTACAGCTTCAGAGCTGCATCCTGTACCAGATGAACCTTGTTCGCGCCAAACTGAGCGGATTCGTTCGCCAGACCCGAGACCGAGTCTCCGATGATGACGGCGTGGGTTTCATTCCCCGCAGCCGCGGAAGCGGCAACGAGCTCGTAGCTGGCTTTCTTTGCTTTACCTTCGCGTTGTTCGATGAATACAAGTACTTTTGCCATGATTTAGATCACCTTCGCTTCATTGTGGAGGGCTTGAGCCAGCTGGTGCGCCTGGGCTCCGGCATCCCCGTCGATTTTCTTTCCGGCCTGCTTCGGAGGAGGCAGCTGGAGGTTCTTCATTTTGATTCTCTGGTCAGAAGTGGAAACGCCGATGTCTGCAAGCTTTACGGCTTTCACTTCTTTCTTCTTGGCCTTCATGATGTTCGGGAGCGTGGCATAACGGGGTTCGTTCAGTCCCTTGCTGCCTGCGATCACCACAGGAGCAGCGACTTCAACCATCTCGAAAGACCCGCCTTCGATCTCGCGCTTGCACTTGAGGGTGCTTCCAGAGTACTCGATTCCGCAAACGACGGTCACGGCGGGGATGCCGAGATGGGCTGCGACGAGCTGTGGAACTTGCGATGCCCCAACGTCGAGAGCTTCTTTGCCGAAGAAAACAAGATCGACTTTGGCTTCTTTCTTGAGGGTGCCGGCGATGGCTTTTGCGGTCATCGCACTGTCTGCAGTTTCCGGAAGCTCGACATGAATCGCATTGTCAGCACCCATGGCCAGTGCGGTGCGGAGGGTTTCAATCACGCGATCCGGTCCCGCGGAAACTACTGTAACGGTAGCACCTGGAGTTTTTTCTTTCAGGCGAAGCGCCTCTTCGACTCCGAACTCGTCATAAGATGACATGATCCACTTGATGCCGGCAGTGTCGATTCCACTTCCGTCGCCATTGACCTTGATTTTGGTTTCCGTATCGGGAACCTGTTTGATGCACACATAGAGATTCATGGTGTTGTCCTTTCAGGAGCGGAAATACAATTTCGCTTTAGCCCGATTATAGAGAAATTAGGCTTGTATTTCCATCGATTTGCGCGGAATTCCCGAGCAAATCTTCCTGACGGAATCGACCAGGTCCTTGACACGCTCCCCCGAGATTCCGGGGTCACCGGTTTGCGACGAGAACCGGACGCGTTCCGCAGTGTCAAACAGAGTGTCGAGCGTCTGCCAGTCTTCGTTTCGAAAAGCGTGCTGCTCTGTCAAGATCCTGGCTAGCTCACGTTTTGGCAGGGCGCGCGAGCTCAGCCCGAACCCTTCATCTAAGGACTTATATACTTCTTCCTTGAGTTGCTCGAGCACCTTGCCGGTATCTTGCGGTGTGACGGCTTTCAGAGCCGCATCGGAAAGGTCCGACCAGAGTCGATCAGCACTCTGCTTCCTCTTCAAGACCTCGAGCCTTGCGAGCGATCGTTTTTTTGTCTGATCCCAGACCACCATCCCAGCGAAGAAGAAAAACATCAAAAGGCCGGCCCAGGCGACCAAGCGCCACCAGGGTTGCCCCCCGAAGCCTTCGGAGGACTTGTCACGCTCCCGGATGGTGCCGTAACCCGGACTCCCGGACGCCGAAACCGGATCGACACGCTCGGAGGCCTCTCCTCCGGACCGTTGCACAACGGGTGCTTGGGAGGGATCGCCCGGAGCAACCTGAATCGGGATCGCCGCGGTCTTTCGTCTCACATAGGTGCGGCTTTCGGGACTGAAGAACTCGAATTCGACCGGAGGGATCTCCGTGGCCCCGGCGACCTCCGGAATGACCACCACCTCGAAGACCTTTTCGGAGAGCCCCTGTCCGAGTGATTTCGACTTCCCTTGTGATTCGTACAATCGCAAACCCTTGGGCCAATTCACCTTGGGGAATTCCACGAGGCTTGTATTGCCTTTACCCTTTACAGAGACCTTAAAGTTCAGCGGGGAGTGAGCCTGGATCCGGTTCGAATCGAGCTGTGCCGATACCTCGAAGTCGCCCACGCCGCCCGTGAAGAGGGGGCCTTTTCCATCCTCGGGAAGAGGCTGAACGTCGATCAAAATCGGGTCACTGCGTGAGCTTCCGCTCCTCGGGGTCACCTGGGTGAAGAACTGGAACACGGGATCTTCGAGCATCTCGTCCGTAGCCGGGTTCTTCGGCACGTAGTCCACCTTGACTGCGAATCCGTCGACCTTAAGCTTGCCCTCCTTGATTGGGTAAATGGCATAGCGGGCCAATAGGGCTCGCTCCATCGGAACACCGCCGAGGCTCACCGCCTCGAAGTCGGGGCGGTTTGAAAGGATCGGCATTTCGAGGTCCTCACGAATGAACCCCTGGAACGAAGGATACTGGAGTACATCACGAACCTGCGCACGGGTTCTCCGGTAGAGAAAAAAACTCACAATCACCTGCTCGCCCTTGTACACGCGGGAGGTGTTCACCTCTCCTCGCACGAAAAAATTTTTGGCATCACCTTTGAGTCCTCCGCCGTCTCCGGAAACTTGCTTTCGATTGAGCTGTTCTTGAACCACCTGAACCGTGATGTCAGAGGCTTTCTCGCCACTATTGGAAATGTTTCGAATTCGAAGTGCACCGACCTTGAGTGGACGCAAGATGAAGGTCACGCTTTCCTCGGAGCGGTTCTCGAACTTGCCGTTGATGTAGACTGACGAGAACTGGGAGTTCTGAAACTGATTAACGATCTCGAAGTCGGGCGCTTCAAACCTGGGATTCAGTGGCCGATCACTGTCCCCGGTCCGAGTGATTTTCAGGGAGACTGATTCGTCCTGTGGAACCTCTTGACGATCCACCGATGCCTGGATTCCGGCGAGGGCCGATCCCGCATGAATGCAAAACAAGATGAGTGCGGACCTGAGTACCTTACCAATCCTTCTCATTTTCCATCTCCCTGCCTTTTTTTTCTTTGAGTCGATTCTGATGAAGTTGCTTCTCGCGATCCGAAAGATCGTTCATGATGCTTTCGGCAACATCCTTGGAGAGGGTTCCGCTCCTAAACTGGCGCTTCTTGCCTTCTTCGGGGCGTGGTTTCTGTTTGTCTTCACCCTGATCCTCGGGCTTAGACTGGTCCTCTCCCTTGCCCTGGTCCTGCTTCTGCTGATCCTGTTTTTCCTTCTTTTCTTGCTTATCTTGTTTGTCTTGCTGGTCCTGTTTCTGATTCTTCTGGTTCTGTTGATTCTGTTCGGAGGATTTCACCAGGGCCTGACGGGCCCGTTTCTCAATCTCTCCATCCTTGAGAATCTTGGCCAGCTCGATCGCCTTAGTGAGTCGATCCATCGACTCGCGAGCTTTACCGGACTGATTCAGGGTGACCCCCTCGTTGTATAGGGCGCGGGCGGCCGAAGCGTAGTCCCCCTCTGCCAGGGACTGCCTGGTCACTTCACCGAAAAGCGGCAAAGAATCTTCGTGTTTTCCGGCATTGGAAAGCGCGGTGGCCTGATTGTACTTGAGGGAGGCCGACTCAGGCTCCAGCTTCACTGCGCCACCATAGACATCGGCAGCGCCTGAAAAGTCGCGATCCGAGTAAAGTTTCTCGGCCTTCCGGGCTTCGAGGTACCCTTTCACGGTTTGTGCCGAAGCGCCCGACGGAAGAAGGAGGAGGGGCAGCACAAGCGCCAGGATCTTTCTCCCTGTCGGGAGATACCCGGAAAAAAGATGAAGCACCAGAAACAACACAGAAAGGGCGAGGAAATAGTGAAAGCGCTCAATGCGGGTGACTTGTCTCTGCTGACGGGTGGCGTCCCGGCCGAGTCCCCGTAAACCACGAATCAGTTCATACGAGGCATCATCCGGATTCACCAGATCGATCATGGTGCCCCCGCCTTCAGTCGCGATCTGTGAGAGAAGGTCTTTGTTCACACGGCTCAAGACGATTTTCTGGTCGCGGTCCTTTTTGTAGGTTTGAAGAACGCCGGAGTGGTCCCTGACCGGGACCGGGGCGCCTTCTTTGGTGCCGACCGCAACGACGAAGAATCCGGAACCCAGTTCACGGACTTTCGTCGCAGCCACACCGGCTCCTTCGCCGAAGTCCTCGCCATCCGTCACGAGAACAAAAGCCTTCGAGGATTTCCGGGTGTCCTCGGCGCTTCTTTCGAAGGCTTTGATGCCTGAGTCAATCGCCTTTGCGATTTCTGTGCCTTGACTGGCAATCATGGACGGATCAAGAGTCTCCACCATTTCGGTCACATATCCGAAATCGGTGGTCAATGGCACCGCGAGAACCGCCTTCCCTGCGAACCCGACGATGCCTACACGGTCATCCGCAAGACCCTCGAGAGTTTTCTTGATGAACGAGCGTGCCCGATCCAGTCTGCTCGGTGGAGTGTCCTCCGCAAGAATACTGTTCGAGAGATCCAGCAGGAAAACAATGTCCATACCCCTGCTGTCGATCAGCTCTTCTTTCTCGCCCCATTGCGGTCGCATGAGTGCAATCCCCGCGAAAAGTAGTGCTAGTGCAAGGAGTGTTTGTCGACGAACAAAGGTGCTCCACGAAAAATCAGGAATCACCTTCGACCAGAGTCCACGGTCGATCCAGCGGGAGAGCTTCTTCTGCTGTCCGGTCATCTGCATGTACGCGATCCCGAACATCACGAGACCGAGCAACAAAATCAACCATGCGCGAGGATTGCCGAAGCTCATGCCCATTGCCTCCACCAAAAAGCTGCGAGAATCCGCTCGGCTAAGAGACAAAAGATGGCCGCATACACCCATGGGAGAAACTCCTCATGGTAGTTGAGCTTGTCCTTGGTGGTGATCTCGGTCTTTTCGAGACGGTCAATATCCCGGAACACCTCGATCAGGGCCTGCTCGTCCTGAACCCTGTAGAACTTGCCTTGCGTCTTTTCAGATATTTGTGCCAGAAGAGTCGGGTTGAGTCGGTTCTCTACCCAGACATGTTGGAAGGTCTTGCCGAGAGGAGTGATCACCGGGAGTGGCTGTTTGACCCTTCCCTCGGTGCCGATAGCAATCGAATAGACCTTCACCGCATAACCTTGGGCCAGCTCTCCCGCTGTAATCGGATCGATCCGGCCCACGTTGTTGTCTCCGTCGGTCAGTAGAATCACGATGCGGCTCTTTGCCGAAGATTTTTTCAAGCGATTGATGGCCAGAGCCAGTCCGTCTCCGATCGCGGTGCCGTCACGGAGACCGTTTCCTCCAGGCTCCACAGTGCGTAGTTGCGATAGCAACAATCCGTAATCGAGGGTGGGTGGAGCGAGGGTGATCGGTTCTCCACTGAACATGACAAATCCGATTCGGTCGTTCGTCCGGCCCTCGATGAACTGTTTGAAGGTTTCCTTGGCGATCTCCATCCGGGTAGCGTCACCCATGTCTTGGATCAGCATGCTGAGTGAAACATCGAGCACCATGACGATGTCCACACCGTTCGCTTTTCTTTCCTGGGTCTTGGAAATGCTTTGGGGTCTGGCCAGTGCAATCAGTAAAAAGACCAGAGCGATCGACTTGAGCGCGGTCTGCACAGTGTCGGGCAAGAACAGGCTGGAGCGAGGCGGGTTGAAGCCAAAGAGCTGAAGTCTGATTGGGGGGAGTGATTGCTTGCGCTTCCATAACCGGAAAGCAAATGGAATCAGAACCAACGCGAGAAGTACCCAAGGGTAAGCAAATCTCATGATTCTGTTGCTCCCCGTGCGATCACTGTTCGCCAACGACTGATGATCAGGAGGGTTCCTTCCCGCAAGGACGAATAATCCACCTCATTCATGTGCTTGAAGTTCTCTTCTCGGGTGAATTTGACAAGGTCGAGGTTGGCAAACAGGGTTTCGATTTCCCGTAGGGAATCTCGATCGACCCCGGATTCGCGCAAGAGGGAGAGCATCTCTCGCGTGGTGGACTCCGAAGCATCCACTTGAAAGCGGGCAGAAAAAAAGTCTTTCAAGATCTCCGAGCAGCCAAAACAAACCGGCTTCAGCGCCATCAGGGAATAGGGATGTTCCTTGAAAAGGGCTTCAAGCCTGCGGGTCGCGAGTTGGTCGGGGGTTTCCCGGGGTGCTGCAGGAGTGGGTGCAATGGTTTGAGCGGGCTTCCGCTTGCGGAGGGCGCGGTAGATCAGGTAGGCGAGCACGCCCATCATCAAAACAAGGACCAAAAGCAAGATCCGATGGGCCCATGAGAGGGAAACTTCTATCACTGGAAAGAGCTCAGGGGTTTTTCCGGGTTCTGCAGAAGGACCAGTAACGTTGATCCGGTACAAGCCGGTGACGGCCACAGGGCCACGGCCCTCCCGTATGATTTGGAGTTTAGGCAGATCCAGATCCCCGGTTTGAACAGGGGCGACCACGAATCGAACCGATCCTTGGACGATCTCGGGGTAGGGGTCAACCAACCACTGTGGATTTTCCTTGCCGCCGTCCTCCGACATCTGAATGGAGTCGCCGGTTTCAAGCAATCCAGCCGGTACCCGAGCTTCGAGCGTGATTCGATCGCCGATCTGGTACTGATTGCCATTGGCATTGCGATTCACCTCCGCCACGGGAGCTTCCGGCAACGGGCGCGGAGTCTCCGTCGCGGCCACCACCTCATGGCCCGATGTGAGAAACAAAAGCGCTACACTCAGGAGGTACTTAGCGTTTCTGCTTGCGACGCTTGAGAAACTGGAGCAATCGTTCCGCATGGTCCTCTCGGGTTTGAATGGGGAGGGTTTCCACCCCGGCTTGTTTGAAAAGAGTCTTGGTTTTCAGGTCGAATGCCTCGTTTGAAAGCCTCAGGCTCTCATTCACGATTTTGGAGCGAGTGTCGAGGTCGAACATGCGCCCGGTTTCCGGGTCGAGTACCGGAAAGCGGCCGGTGGCATTGATCCGGATCTCGGCGTCATCTTCGATCCTGATGGCGACCACGTCGTGCTTGCGTGACAGCTGACGTACGGGAATCTCGAATCCTTCTGCTTTGAAATCACTCAACACGAAAACAATCCCGGAGTGTTTCATCAGGCGACGGGTCTCTTCCAGCGCCCTACGGAGTGCGGTTCCACCGGGCCGGGTGGGGTGGGTCAGGAGATCCCGGATGATTCTCAGAACATGGTTCCTGCCCTTCTTCAGCTCGATGATCTTCTCCACTCTGTCGGTGACCAAGAGGACCCCGACCTTGTCTCCCGTGTTGGATGCCGCGTAGGCGATCATCGCTGCAAGCTCTGCCAGGGCTTCGCGCTTGGTGTTTTTGAGGGAACCGAAATCGAGTGAGGCCGAGAGATCAGCAATGATGAAAACGTTGAGTTCGCGCTCCTCTTCATAGAGCTTCACCAGAGGCTCGCGACTTCTGGCGCTTACTTTCCAGTCGAGGTGTCGAATGTCATCCCCCGGCATGTACTGGCGGTGCTCGGAAAACTGGACTCCCTGTCCCTTGAAGTGTGATTTGTACCCTCCGGTCATGATGTCATCCATCATCCGCTTCGTTGCGATCTCGATGCGTTTGACCTTCTTCAGGAGATTTTCGTTCATGGAACTTCGATTCGGTCCAGGATCTTGCGGACAATTTGATCGGAGCTGACGTTCTCGGCCTCGGCCTCATAGGTCAGGAGAATGCGATGTCGAAGAATGTCATACGCAACAGACTTCACATCTTCCGGGGTGGCGTATCCCCTGTGGTTGATGAAGGCGTTGGCGCGGGCTCCCCGGGTGAGAGCCAATGTGGCACGTGGCGAACCCCCGGAGCTGATGAATGGTTTGAGTTCGGCGAGACCGTGTTTCTCAGGAAAGCGGGATGCGAAGATGATGTTGAGGATGTAGTCTTTTACCTTCTCGTCCATGTAGATGTCGTTGCAGAGTCGGCGAGCTTCGAGAATCGTTTCGGGATCGCAAACACGGCTCGCGACAGGCAGATCATTGGCCGTCATGCGGTTCATCATGACTTTTTCTTCTGCAAGCGTGGGATAGCTCACCTTGACCTTAAAGAGGAACCGGTCGAGCTGTGCCTCGGGGAGCGGGTAGGTTCCCTCCTGTTCTATGGGATTCTGTGTTGCGAGAACGATGAACGGGTCTTCGAGAGGGAAGGTCGTTTCTCCGATCGTGACCTGGTGTTCGCCCATGGCCTCGAGAAGGGCGCTTTGCACCTTTGCTGGTGCCCGATTGATCTCGTCAGCCAGAACGATGTTCGTGAAGATCGGCCCTTTTTTTGGGAAAAACTCATGGGTTTTCTGGTTGAAGATCATCGTCCCGATCAGGTCCGATGGAAGGAGATCGGGTGTGAACTGGATTCGATTGAATCGCGCGTTGATCGACTGGGCAAGGGTCTTCACGGTCAGGGTTTTTGCAAGACCCGGAAGACCTTCGAGCAAAACATGTCCGTCACACAGGAGGGCGAGCACCAGTTTCTCGACCAGTGCGGACTGTCCGACGACCACTTTTCCGACTTCTCCGAACAAGGTATCGACGAAACGACTCTTGTCGCGGATCACTTCCGTAAGCTGTTGAATATTCATTTGTTGTGACATGCCTAGATTGTCCTCCCGTTCGAAGGAGGGTGCAAGTGTCAGAGGACGCGTCGCAAAACCGCCTTAGAGGCTGAACTCGTCCGGTGGAGAGCTCGGGCGACGCACGACAGCACCTGACGGGCCCGAAGACGAGGAGGAATCCTCGGTGAGGTTCGCAAAAAGAGTGTACTGGCCGAGCCACGCGAGCTTGACGGTTCCCGGCTCGCCGTGACGGTTTTTGGCGATGATGATCTCGGCGACGCCCTTTTCATCCGAATCTTTGTTGTAGTAGTCGTCGCGATAGATGAAACAAACCAAGTCGGCGTCCTGCTCGATGGCGCCCGACTCCCGGAGATCGGAGAGCATGGGCCGCTTGTCGGTCCGGGATTCCACCTGGCGGCTCAACTGGGAAAGGGCGATGATCGGAACGCCGACTTCCTTGGAGAGTTCCTTCAAACCCCGGGAGATCGCAGAGATCTCCTGTTCGCGGTTCCCTCCGGCCTGGCTCGACTTCGGACCCCGCATGAGCTGAAGGTAGTCGATCACGATCAGGTTGAGATCCTTTTCTTTTGCCTTGAGTCTCCGGCATCGGGAGCGAAGATCCATCACGGTGAGTGCAGGGGTGTCGTCGATGTGGATACGTGCCTGGCCGAGCTGTTCGGCGGCGTTCATCAGGCGGCGGAACTCCTCTTTGGACAAAGCTCCGGTCTTGAGACGCTTCGAATCGATCCTGCTGATGGCCGAGAAAAACCGGAAACCGAGCTCTTCCTTCGACATTTCGAGGGAGAACAGGGCCGCAACGGACTTTTTGACCACCGCGGAGTGAAGGAGTGCCGAGATGAACCAGGAGGTTTTCCCCATCCCCGGACGTGCCGCGAGAATGGTCACTTGACCGGGGTGCAGACCGGTCGTGATCTTGTCGAACTCGTGGAAGCCGGTGGGGAGACCGACGACATCCTCTCCACCTTGCAGGAAGAGTTCCTGGACCCGGGTCATGTTGCCCGAGATGACTTCTGAAAGGGTGGAAAAGGAACGCTGTGCGCGGTTCTGTGAAACTTCGAAAATCTTGGTTTCCGCGGCGTCAATGAAAGTTTCGGTGTTTTCGACTCCGGTGAAGCCTTCTTCCATGATGGAAGAGCAGGTTTCGATCAAACGACGCTGAAGAGCCTTTTCGCGTACGATCTTGCCATAGTGAACGACGTTGGCAATGTGGAAGGAAGCTTGGTCGAACAGATGGGTCAGCGTTTGCATTCCGCCGATATTCTCGTACCAGCCGCGGTCGCGGAGGACGGAAGTGAGAGTGACGAGATCCACCGGCTTTCCCTGGTCAAGCAGGTGGCAGCCGGTTTCATAAATCTTCTGGTGGGCGTCGAGAAAAAAATCGCGGGATTCGAGACCGATCTCACGGACCTGGTCGAGCGTGCTGTTGTTGACCAGCACGGCGCCCAGGACCGAACGTTCGGCCTCGAGATCCTGCGGAAGTTTTTTCAAACGATCAAGCCTCTTCTTTGACGACCCAAACCTTGAGGTTGGTCACGACTTCAGGGAGGAGCTTGATTTCAACAGTGTGAACGCCAAGAGCCTTGATCGGGTCCTTGATGTGGATCAGGCGCTTTTCGATGGTGATGCCACCGGCCTGGAGGGTGTCAGCGATGTCGTTCGCAGTCACTGATCCGAACAACTTGTCTTTTTCGCCCACTTTGCGGGAAATGTTGCAAGTGAAGGCGGAGATTTTCTTCGCCAGTTCTTCAGCGGAAAGCTTTTCAGCTGCACGCTTCTTCTCGAGCATTTTCTTCTGGTGCTCGATCGCGCTCAGGTTGTTCTGGCTGGCGGCGACGACCTTCTTGTTCGGGATGAGGAAGTTGCGGGCGTAGCCATCGGCAACTTTCACCACATCACCGATGCGGCCGAGATTCTCTACATTTTCTTTTAAAATCACTAACATGGGATCTCCTGGATAAATGAAATGGAACCCTTAGATTTGCCCGAATTTCTTGCGAAAGTCAAACCAAAGGTCGAAAAAGCCCAGGGCCAGAACCAGGGGGAGGGCGAGGAAGAGGGCGACTGAAAAAATCAGGATCCTGCCCAGGCCGGTGATTCCGTTCCGGGTCATCAAAAAGCCGATGACACTGAGTCCCTGGAATGCATAGAAGACCATCAGTAGTTTAAACAGGTTCAGTCCAAAATAATACGGCGCATGCTCGCCAAAGGCGTAAAGGGCCGCGCTGGCGAGTGTCGGCCAAACCAGCCAATCCGGATTCTTGAACTTGTTCCAAAAGGTCTTGGAAAGAAAAGAAGGCACGATTTGGGAGGCGAACAGAAGGTTCACCCAGAGAGAAAGCAAGAGGGCGATCAGAAGGCCTGAGGGGAGCTCGGTCATGAGCTGCCGAAACAAGGCGTCGCGGCCCTGTTCATCGACCAATTTCTTGACCGGACTGTTGGGAAGGTTGATCAGATGGTCCATTCCGATCGAAATCTCGGAACGTAAGTAATCGACCACACCGAGGCCGATATCATGGGCTCGGAGTTGGAGGGCGCCCACGAACATCAGGATCATGTAAATGAAGGCATAAACGAGGCTTGATTGGACTTTGCCTGACTTGCGGATCAGGTAGGGAAACAGATTGCCGACTCCGAACCAGAAGACTCCGAGTGCCAGGAGTTCATTGGGATTGGCTCCGGTGATCCGGGTCAGGATTAAATTGGAGCCCAGGGCGCCGAGGGCCCAGGGTAGTGCCCCACGAAGAGTGAGTACAAACAACGGCAGGGGGGAGAGCATCACAAAGATCGCGCTCTGGAAAAAAATGAATGGTAAAAAAAACGGGGCGATCCGGGCAAGTTGCCCTGGAATCGCCCCGCGATTTTGAAGTTTGGACTTCATCCCTCTCAGTAATTCGAGTTAGGGCCGATCGAGGTGAAGCCGAGCAGCGCCAAGTTGCGGGCGCGCTTGATCTCGGTGGTCAGTTTGCGCTGGATCTGGGCGCAGTTTCCGGTCACGCGACGGGGCACGATTTTTCCGTGCTCGGTCATGAAGGAGGACAAGAACTTGGGGTTCTTGTAGCTGATGTTCGCAGCATCTTCTTCTCCTGCGGTGAAGCGGCAAGCTTTTTTGCGGTTGCTGCTTGAGAAGCGACGGCCGCGACGGCCACCGCCGCCTTCGTCCATTCCGTCATCCATATCGTCGTTGTAGCGGGATTCTTTCTTTTCAGACATTTCTTTTGCCATGATTCATTTCCTCCGGATCAGGCGCTGACTTCAGCTTGGGGTGCGCGCTCTTCGCGCTTCAGGGGGGTTCCGTTACCGAGTTCCTTGGTGAACACGTCTTTCTCGAATTCTTTTGCGAGATTGACGGTCATGAAACGCAGGGTGGACTCGTGCAGGCGGAGGTTCCGCTCGATTTCGTGAACGATGTCACCTTTGCCGGTGTACACGAAGTGGGTGTAGTGCCCGCGGGTTTCTTTCTCGATCTCGTAAGCGAACTTACGCTTGCCCCAGTCTTCTTCGTAAACGAGTTCGCCACCGTAAGCTTTTACGATGCCGAAGAGTCTTTCTTTGAGGGTTTTCAGGCCTTCATCGCTCAGATCGACGCGAGTGATGAATGTGGTTTCGTAACCAGGTAATTTCATTCGATTCTCCTTATGGTTTCAAGCCCCCGGGGTTCAGCCCGCGAGCAAAGAGTTGAGGTTGAGCTGACGGGTGTATCACAGGGGAGGGGGCGCCGCAAGAGGAGCGAACTCAGCGGGATTCGCCACTGAAGGGATCGTAGGGCTGCTCGACCGGCGGGGAGGGGGTTTTCGGCCGATTTCTCTTTTCAATCAAGGAGATGACCATCGCTGCGCCTTCGTACATCAGCATGAGGGGGGCCATGAGGAGGAGCATCGACACGGCGTCCGGTGGCGCGATAAAGGCGGCCACAATCGTGATTCCGATGAATGCGTTCTTGCGCTGGGCCCGCAGGGTGGCGGCATCGATGAGACCGAGCCAGCCCAGCAGGATCAGGAGGACGGGGAGTTCGAAGGCCGCTCCGAACATGAGCATCAACTTGAGACAAGTGCCGTAATAGGCGTCGATGGTGAGGAGCGGGGTGTCTCCAGGCAGGCCAAAAGCCATGAAATACTTGAAGCCAACCGGGAATAACACGAAATAGGCGAATCCGGCCCCGGCCACAAAGAAGAAGCTCGCGGCCAGAATGAAGGGCACCACCAACCGCTTTTCTTTTGAGTGTAGGCCCGGAGCGATGAAAGACCAGAGTTGGTAAAAGTAGAAGGGGCAGAAAAAGAAGAGGGAGCTGTAACCCGCGATCTTCAGGTGGGTCATGAAGTTTTCGAACAGGCTGGTGAAGTAGAGCTTCTGCTGCTCCGGAGGCAGGGCGGCGAAGAGCGGTTTTTGCAGAAAGTGGAGAACCCGGGCGTTTGTGAAAAAGTAGCAGAACAGAAAGCCCGCAAAAAACACATAGAGGCACCGCAAGAGCCTCGACTTGAGCTCTTCGAGGTGTTGCCAAAAACCCATGAACGCGCTTGAATGCTGTTGATCCACGTTCAGCCCATCTTGTGGATCGGAAGGGGGAATGTCAACCATGGCGTCCACGATCGGTTCCCGGAGAATCCGAAATGTCATCCTCGCCACGCTGATCCAAGCGGCTGGCATCGGGGTTTATTTGCACTTTTTCGCCGGCCAGCGAGCCGACCCCTCCGAGGAAGCGGCCCATCCTTTGGCAACCGCTGGGCTCAGGCTCGAGTGGGAGCGGGCTCTTGCTGAAACCGATGATCAGGGCTTGTCCCGCCTCAGGGCGACCATCCAGACGACCCGCGGAAAAATCCGTTTCCGTTTTTATCCGCTCGATGCCCCCAAGACTGCGAAGCGGATCGCCACTCTGGTTTCGGAGGGATTCTACAACGGTCTCCTGTTCCATCGGGTCGAGCCCGGATTCGTCATCCAGGGGGGGGATCCCACCGGTACGGGATCGGGTGGTTCGGGTCAGCGATTGGCCGCTGAGTTCAACTCCCGGAAGCACGTGCAAGGTGCGGTGGCCATGGCCAGAGGGGATGACCCTGATTCCGCCGACTCGCAGTTCTATATCAGTCTCGGTAACCACCCCCAGCTCGACGGTCGATACACGGTCTTCGGTCAGGTGGTCGAAGGAGTCGAGGTGTTGACCCAGATCCAGGCAGGAGACCGGATGACGGCAGTGGCTCTCGAGGTGGACTGAAGCGTTTGTCAGGAGTCCTTGCGGACGCGATCTTTGTCGAGACGGATGCCGGTTTTGCTGAGGGTCCTTGCGGCACGTTCGCTCCCGGTCCGCGACCACATGTCATAGAGACGGATCAAGTCTTGCTCGGTCCTGGCAAAGGTTGTCGATTCGCTCACGTCAGAAAGCAGGTCCACCATGCAGGCGAATTGGCGGGAGAGGTCGGAGAATAAATCCCGGAAATGACGTTCGTCGCTCCGGTCGGCGGCATTCCGGTAAGCCGAGCCTCCGAGTCCGATGTAGTACCCGAGATCGAGATTCATCCGGCTCAGGCTTTCCTGGAAAAATCCGGCCTTGAAGAGCGAGATGTCGCCGACATTCTGGAACAGGGTTTTTTGTTCCGGTTGGGCTTCCGCCTCGAGGGCCTCCTTGTAAAGGAACGCGAGAGGCTGGTCTTCAAGAGATCCGTCCTGACTTTTTGAGTACAAGGACTCACTGAACATGAAACGGTTCAACAAACGGACTACGTAGTATTCCGTCTCGGGTTGGATCCGGATTTTTCTCCGGTCAGCAGCGGTTCTCACCAGCTCGAAAAAGAACGACTCGGGAGTCAGGTCCAAGGTGAGTGTCGAGCCGGAGTCGGGTTTCAGTGCCATGTGGGCGGGCCCCTCCTCTCTTCATTATATCCAAGATTCAGGACGGGGCTCAACCTGCCAAAATTTTGACAATTAAAGGCGTTTAGCTCACCACTACGGTCAATTGGGGAGCGTCCAGCAAGAGACGCTTGGCGATCGCCCGAACTTGGGCTGAGGTGACGGAAAGAATCCGCTTTTTCACCTCGGCATCCGATGTGAGGCTGCCCCGGTACAGGAGTTCGAGTCCGTACCCTGCGGCCAAGGACCAGGTGCTCTGCAGACTCATGGCTTGTTGGCCCAAGAAATAATTCTTGGCGCGATCGAGTTCTGCTGGAGTGGGGCCTTTCTTCACGAGGGTCTCGATCACCTTCCTGATTTCCGCGATGGCCTCGTCTTTTTTGGTCGGGGCGCAAGCGATGTAAGTCCCCACATATCCGGTTTCGATCCCCTCCATGCTGGTGGGGGCGACCGAGTAAGCCATCGAGCGCTTTTCACGGAGCTCGATGAACAGGCGTCCACTCTGTCCTCCAAGGATGTTTTGAAGAATGCGAAGAGCGTGGCGCTCGGGGTCGAACATGGAGAGACCCGTCCCGCCGATCAAGATGTGCGTCTGCTCGCGGTCAAAGCGGGATGCGGCCCAGCGTGGGGCGGGCAGTGTCGGTATGGCGGGGAGACGTTCTTGTACAAAGCGACTTTTCTGCTTGGACAGCCTTTCCTCAAAGCGACCGAGCCACTCCTCAACGGCGTGCCGCGAGACACCGCCCACTACGGCAAGAGAGAGATTGCCCGGATGGATGAAGGTCTGATGAAGGTGGTGCAGGTCGGCCGAGCTGATCCTCTCCACTTGCTCCTCGGTTCCGAGGGGAGTGCGCGCATAGGGGTGATCTCCAAACAGATTCTCCATGAAAAGCTTCGAGCACACTTGTGAGGAGTGATTGGGGATTGAGCGAATCATGTCTTGGGTGACTCGTTTGGCATGAGCGAGTTCATCATCCGAAAAAGCCGGATTGAAAAACACATCTGAGAAAAGGGAAGAGAGTCGATCCCAGTCCCGGATCAGGCCGGTCGACTGGAGTCCGATCGTGTTTCGGCCCGAGAACCCGTCGAGAGAGGCAGCACACCCTTCAATCAGGGCACTCAACTTGCGGGAGTCGAGTTCCGGAGTTCCTTTCGCCCAAGTCTGAGAGATCAGGTGGCTCGCACCCCAGTACTGTTCACCGAGGCCAATTTCAGATCGGGATCCGCCGAAAGCGGCTGCATAGATTGAAAACACCGGAGTTCCAGGGCGTTCCAGATAGGCCACCTTCAAGCCCGAAGATGTCGTGAAGATTTCGGGTTCGCCCGGCTTTTTCTTCGAAACCTTGGCCCGCACCGGAGTTGGCGCGGATTGAAGGGGAGCAACTGTCTTTGCGACACTTGCCAGGTCCAGCAAGGGTTCCGCTTCCGGTTGAAACAGAACGAGACTCATTCTCTCAGGGGTGAGGTACTCTCTTGCAAGACGCTTGAGGGTCGAAGCATTCACACTCTTGATCTGATCGAGATACTCGGAGTCGAAGCGCAGGTCACCGAGCGAGAATCTCAGGAGTCCTAGCCTGCCGGCAAGGCCGTCGACGGTCTGGGTGGCGTAGAGTTTTTCGCTCTCGATGAGGGCGATCACACGATTGATCTCTTCCTGGTCCACTCCGTCTTCGATGATCTTGCGGATCTCGGAAACCACTTCACCGAGGACCGTGTCGAGGTCGCGGGTCTCTTTCAGCTCCGCCGAAATCAGGAACATCCCCGGATCTTTCGGAATGTAAACGCTCGCGCTGATGTCGGTCACCAGGGAGCGATCATAAAACAAGCGGCGGTAAAGACGCGAGGACTCTCCGGTTCCGAGAATTCCGGAAAGGACTTCAAGCAGGGGAGCGTCCGGGTGGGTGAGTTCCGGAATCCGGAACGAAATGGCGAGTTCGGGAGTCTGGATGTCGAAGTGCCGGGCTTTGGTTTTCAAGCCTTGCACGGGCTTTTCAGCGGGAAGCGACCGGGGGGCCGCTTTGCGCTCGGGGATCACACGCTTGCCGAAACGCTTCTCGAGAACGCGGAGCAAGCGCTTCTTCCTTTCGCCTTTTGCATCCTCGATCGGACCGACGAGAACGAGGCCCATTCTCGAGGAGACATAGTGCTTGCGATAGTAGCGTTCGAGATCCCCGACCTTCGCCTGTTTCAGTGTTTTCTCGTAGCCGATCACCGGGCGACCGTAGGGGTGTTTCTTGTAGGTCAGTCCGAACAGATCCTCGTAGAGTTGTCGGTCGGGAGAGTCCTGTCCCCTGCGAAGCTCCTCGAGGATCACCTCCCGCTCCCGCTTGAAGTCCTCCGCAAGGAAGCGCTGGGGCGCCGCCATGACTCCGAAATGGTCGATCACCTTCTCCCAGTACTGTTCCGAGCACGTCACGTGATAGACCGTTTGGTCGAACGTGGTGTAGGCGTTGATCTCTCCGCCGAGGGATTCGATCAAGCGCGCGGTTTGCCCGCTGGATGCCGTCCCCGCTTCTTTGGCCCCCGCATCCTTGAACAGCATGTGTTCAAGAAAATGCGCGAACCCCGCTTCGGGGCCCACCTCGTCGGTACTTCCGGTCAGGTTCCACCAGTGGAAGGTGCCGACATGGCCGTCGAGGTGTTGGAAAATGACGGGAATGCCATTGGATAGTTTGTGTTCTTCGGGTTTGTGCGTGAGGGTCATGGTGCCTTCTTGGGGGTTGACAGGGCCTTGGCCCGTTTTTGTTCTAAAATCTGTTCAGGGATCGAGCCCGGAATTTTTGTCGGAGAATCCTTGAGAACCTGTTCGAGGAGTTTTTTGAAAAGCGTCTCGTCACCCGTGGGGCGGGCAAAGTAACGGGCGTAGGCCACGGAATTGGCGAAGTATCCGCCGTGTTGTCGGAGGGCGGACTCGAAGCGGGCGCGACTGCGCTTCCAGGCTTCAGGGTCTCCGTCCCGGGATCGAGCGTGCTCAATCGCAAAATGTCGATCGGCCGCACCGTGATTGAATCCGGGATCGAGCTTGTCTATATGATTGAAAAACGAATTCACCGTTCGCCGATGCTTGAGCTCGCGCTCCGGACCGGATTCCACCGACCAGCGATAGAGGCTTTCCGCAAACCAATGAGCTGCTTCCAGGTCCGGGCGCTCGATGGAGGCGAGACCGTCTTCAGGTGCCGCACGTGGCCGGCTCACGGCGTCCCGGTAGGAGGTGTTGAGATGAAGAGCGGCTTCCGCACGGTGCGCGGCAGACAAGTACAGCCGCAAACGTTCGACACTTGAATCGGCTTGAAACTCCGCCATCAAGTACTCGGCGCGGGCAAGCTTCAACCACCG
The DNA here is from genome assembly GCA_027491115.1 of Pseudomonadota bacterium. GTDB lineage: Bacteria > Bdellovibrionota > UBA1018 > UBA1018 > CAIMNF01 > CAIMNF01. Next base: position 60,781 of record JAIXWV010000030.1, on the reverse strand, counting down.
GTCGCGAGAGTCAGCCGGACTCCGGGTGATGGGTTTGGCTGTTTCGATGAATCGGGAGAGCGAGGCGCTTTCGTGTCGCTCAGCCCAGAGCTTCGCGAGCAGCTTCTCGGTCTTTTTGTCGATTTTCTTGTCGAGCTTGGATGACGGGTCTGTGTCAGCCGATTGACTCAAGAACGGATTGATCCGGCCTGTTGCACAAGAAGATAGAATAATCAGGCATCCAAAAAGGATTATGGTGATCGCTTTCATTCCGGATAGAATCAAGACTATGCTAACGATCCGCAAACAGCAAACGAAAGAGGGCCCGCTGGTCGAGTTGAGCGGCACCATTGAGGAGAGCGTCAACTTCGAGCAGTTGATCGGCGCTGTCGACGGGGTGCTCACCGTCAAGTGTCGCGGCATCACACGGATCAACTCCGTTGGAGTGAAGACCTGGATGAAGTACTTCCAGTCGCTGAAGAGCCAGGGTGTGCGTTTTCGATTCATTGAGTGCTCCTATTCCGTGATCGAGCAGCTCAACATGATTTCCAATTTTGCATGTGGTGGAGAGGTGGTCTCCATCCTGCTTCCGTTTTCTTGCGTGGCCTGTCAGAACGAGTTCGTCGCTTGCTGCAACACTGCCGAGCTGAAAGCCTCCAATCTGCAAGTTCCGAAGGCAAAGTGCGAACGCCCCAATTGCGGCGCCCAATTCGATGACGATCCCGAAGAGTATTTCTATTTCTTGGAGGATTGAGGAATGGCCGCAACCTTCCTCCTGATTTCTGATCACCCGGAGGATCCCTCATTCCTCGCTGAGATTGCTGCCTACAATGGCGCTACCGTTCAAACGGTGCCGGAGGTTAACGCGGCAGTCGGTGTCATTTCAGCGCAGGCGTGTGACGGAGTGTTCATCGACGTCGATGCCCCGGGGCGTCTGCGCGAATTTGAGTCCGCACTTCAGGCCAAGTTCGGTCTTCTTGGTGGAGATCAGTTGCCGGCGGGGTTGTTTCACTTCCTGAGCGACCGAACTCTTGCGGAGAATCGAGAGCTCACGACAAGCCCGTTATTCGCAAATTTCGTCCAGCGCCCCACCCAAGAACACGAAGAGGCCGCGCGCTTCTACGCCAGGTACCTGAAGGCTGGCGCTGTCAATAATTCGAAGGATCTTGAGGACTTTCTGGGTGAACGCGGAGGGGTCCAGTATCTGAAGATCGAGCATTCTGAACAGAAGCAAGAGGTGGCAGAGGCGGTCCGGCAGTACCTCATGCAGGGGAAGATTCCTCCCAGGATCGCGAACATCATCGCCAACTCGGTCGACGAAGTCCTGATGAATGCGATCTTCGATGCGCCCACCGACAATTTCGGCCGTCCGGTTTACACGGCCACAGAGCGGAACCAGTCGAGAGCTTTGTCGGATCGGGAAGTCTCATTGATGAAGATCGGTTTCGACGGACACTATGTGGGGGTCAGTGTGGTGGATCAGTGGGGTTCGCTCGATCGGGCTCGGTTGCTTCATCATGTTTCGATCAATTACAAAGATAGCGACTACACCGTGAAGCAAGGCCAGGCTGGCGCAGGGCTTGGGCTCGCCACCATTTTTCAGGGTGGGGCAACTTTGATCTACGAGTGCGCAGCACGAAAGCAGACCAAAGTGACCCTGATTTACCGCGCCTTCGACAATTACCGATCGTTCAAGAACCAGTTTCATTTCTTCCAGGCGAAATTCCATGAATAAAAAGATCGTGCTCGCATCGGGCTCACCCAGGCGTAAAGAACTTCTCGAAATGGCAGGAATTCCGTTCGATATCCTGATTCCAGAAGTGGACGAAACGCCTCTCCCTCGCGAGACTCCACAGAGCATGGTGAAGCGCCTGGCGCTCATGAAGGCATTGGCCGCCGCCCGGGGATTGTCCGGCGACACCGTCTCCTCCATCATCCTTTCTGCCGACACCACGGTTGTGGATCCGTCGGGACGGAATCTCGGTAAGCCACGAAATGTGGCCGAGGCCCGGAAGATGGTCACCGCTCTGGCTGGGAAGGATCACTTTGTCTTTACGGGATACTCCCTTGTCGAAATGCGCAAAGGAGTCGTACAGCGAATTCTTTCCAGAAGGGTGAGGACTCGGGTGCGAATCCGCGAAATGACAGCACGGGAAATCCGCGATTATGTCGGCCGGGGCGAGAGTCTCGACAAAGCTGGGGCTTATGCAGCCCAAGGTTTCGGAATGGCCCTCATCGAGCAGATTAGTGGAAGCTACACCAACGTGGTGGGGCTTCCGATCACCGAAGTGACGCGTGACTTGAGGCTTTTCGGGTGGCGGGGGTGATCGGACTCGAGGCACTGTTGCAGCGGATCGGCCCCGGGGTGACGCTCGTCGCGGTCAGCAAGCAGCAGAGTGCCGAAAAGATCGAAGCGCTCTATCGTGAGGGCCAACGGATCTTCGGAGAGAACTATGTCCAGGAACTCCTGGGCAAGTGGCAAGCGTTGCACGAGCGACTGCCCGGAATCGAGTTCCATTTCATCGGTCGCTTGCAGACCAACAAAGTGAAGGCATTGATTCCGGCTGTAGCCGTGATCCACTCGGTCGATTCGGTGCGACTTCTCCGGGAGATCGATCGAAGGGCCATGGAGGCCGGAAAAGTCATCGGGGTCTATTTCCAGGTGAATATCGATGAAGAGCAGAGCAAGGGAGGGTTCTCACCCGGAGGGCTGGGGGAATTGCACGAGGTTCTGCGTGCCTGCCCATCTGTCCGGGGGCTCGGGTTGATGTGCATTCCTGATCCCGAGCGCGATCCTGTCTCCGCCTTCAGGCGCATGGTAAAGCTTTCGCGCGAACATGGCACCACTCTGGGCATGGGTCTGTCCATGGGGATGTCCGGCGACTTCGATACAGCAATTCGCGAGGGAGCGACCGTGGTCCGGGTCGGAAGTTTATTGTTCGGGGAACGGTTCAGGCCTTCTTGAGGAGGCCGATTTCGAGCAGGCGCTGTTTCAGGTACTGGCCTGCGGTCATGTTCTCGCCGAGCAACACATCGGATCTCGGGTGCAGAAACAGCGGCATCGAATAGCGCGGAAGCTTGGCGGCGGGTCCCATGGGGTTCACCACTCTGTGCGTGGTCGACTTGTAATATCCGCCCGAAGCGAGCTGGAGCATGTCGCCCGCATTGATGGCGATCGAGCCAGGGTCACACGGAACCGCATGCCATTTGCCCGCAGTATCCTGGACCTCGAGTCCGGCGGCCGTGGCCGAACAAAGCAGGGTGATCAAGTTGATGTCTTCATGGGCGGCGGCCCGGATCGCCCCCTGTTCTTCGGTACCTTGGAGGGGAGGGTAGTGGATCACGCGGAGGAGGTTTTCCTCGGACTCCTGGATCATTTCAGAAAGCGGCATCGAGAATTTGCTCCGGACGGACTCGGGCGATGCCACTTGGACCCAATTCAGCATCTCTTCGCCCAGTTTGCACAGCTCATTGTAAAGCTTCCAGGTGTCGGCCATCAGGTATTCAGGCAGGCGGGAGCGGGGATAGACGTGAAAGAACTCCTTCAGGTCTTTGATTGGGCTGTCTTTGGCATTCTCCGACCGGAAGGGAAAGTAGCCAGATTGCTGCTCGGGCTTGAAGGTGTACTCATGCTTCTCTTGGGAGCTGAAAAAGCGAGCCCACTGGTCGTAGACGCGATGAACAAGATCGAAAGAGAGGGGGTGGTCGGTAACGACCGCAAATCCGGTCTTGGTCAGGGATTCGCAAAAGCGTTGGGCCGCATCCGGAGTGCCATAATTAACCTTTAAGACTTCCATGCGGTCCGTCCTAACATTGCGCCGAGTCAAATGCAAACGAAAAGGCCCTCGCAATCTCACGCGAAATGGCGGAATATTGGAGAGATCATGTCAATTAAAGAACAGCGCCTGGCCCTCGTCCAAGCCGCCCTGCTCCGGCATCACCGCTTGTCACTAGAATCGGGCTCGCGGTGGGTTCGCTATGCGCACCGCTTGAGGACTTGGATGGCGATGCTGCAGTTCGAGTGGCTCAAGAACGACGTGGCCATCCGGGCCGAGTCGCTCTCCTATTATACGCTATTCTCATTCATGCCCCTCATGGCCGGTGTGTTCCTCCTGCTCGGGTTCTTCTCCCAGTGGGGCCCGGTCCAGCAAGAGTTCGAAGGTCTTCTCGGGCGCGCCTTGGGTGCGATCCCCGAAGACCAGCGCAAGACCCTGCTGCAGTTCATCCTCCAGTTCAAGGACCAGTATCTCGCCAACCTGAGTCGCAAAAGCGGGTCTATCGGAATCTTCGCGGTCGGGATCCTGCTCTGGATCGGGGCCCGCGTGTTCTTTAACATTGAGTCATTGATGAACCGGATTTGGGAGGTGCGCGAGGAGCGCGCCTGGTGGGATCGCGTCCGGAACTTCTTCTTCTGCATGGTGCTGTTGCCTATCGTTTATGCCGCCACGCTTTCCATCCCAAGGATCATCGAATGGATCCAGCCGGGAAAAGTGAACGCCTTGCTCGAGCAAGCGTTCCTCGAGCTGGTCGTTTTGACCTCGTTTGCGATCGTGCTGAAGTCCTTTCCGAACACTCGGGTCTCGTGGCGGGGGGCGGGAGCGGGCGCCTTGGTCGGCACGGCGGGTTTCACTTTGGCCCAAGTGGTCCTCAGTGTGTATTTCAGGATGGGAACTGAGACGGCCTACGGTAAGGCTGCGGTGCTTCCTCTCTTTGCATTCTTCATCTATGTCTCTTGGGTCGTTTTCATTCTGTCTGTAGAGGTTTCATTGTTGGTGGAAAGGGGAAGTCGCGCATGGGCGGGTATGCTTCCCGAAGCGTCGCTTTCGAAGGCGTTGGTTCTCGAGCGTCTGGTGCGGTCTATGCGCATTCGATTCGAAGAGGGGCGCGCCCCGGCTTCTCTGGAAGAGTTGTCAGTCGAGTTGGCGATTTCCTCTCCATATCTCGAGACGATCCTTGAGTTTCTGGTTTCGAGCGGCAAGGTGCTGCGGGGCGACTCCGGATACGCTTTGGTATGCTCGGTCACAGAAGACGATCTTTTATCTCTCATCAAAGACCTTCTTGAACTGGGTCGTCTGAATCAAAAATTTGACGTTCGGGGCCTCGTTTCTCGATTAAATTGAAGCCCACGTGTCAAAAAAAACACTCCTGACATTTTAAAATCCCCTTGTGTAGAATTGTAAAAGCTTGAATCGCCCACTATGATGGGGGGCGGGAGGATTGGGTGGTATGGGACAACAAAGGCAGAAATTGTACGAAGAATGCAGGGTAAAACTTCTCAAGACGAGACAAGAAACCCTGAACGGACTGGAAGCCCTGAATCCCTCTTTGGCCACAGAGATGGTCGGAGACGAGGCGGACCTGGCTTCTGCTCACATCAGCCAGACCCAAGCGCTGAATCAGCGTGACAAGCTTCTCGCAAAGATCAAAGAAATTGACGATGCTTTGGCTCGTATGGAAGCCGGCACCTACGGAATCTGCGAAGAGACCGAGGAGCCCATCGAAGAAAAGCGCTTGATTGCGATTCCCTGGACCCGCCTGAGTTTGGAAGGTGCCGAAGTCCGGGAGCGCGAGCAAAAGCGTTACGACCAGAAGCTCGCCTAAGGTCAGCTTGAGTCTGAAACGACTTGCCAGCGGGCGGGGTGTCTTTTAGGATCCCTCCCATGAATCTTCTTTCGAATCCGGCACTCCGGAGATTTTTCTCCGGCCGCAGGCGTTTCCAGATCGACTGGTTTTTTTTCTTTTTGTTGATCCTCAGCGCCCGCCAGTACCCTCAGGTCTTCGGGACGGTGGTCTGTTTTGCCGGTGCGACGCTTCGCTATTGGGCGAGCGGTTTTCTTCGCAAAGAAAAGAAGCTGGCTGTCGGAGGCCCTTACTCATTTACCAGGAATCCGCTCTACCTGGGGAGGTTCATCATGGTTCTCGGAGCCACGATGAGTGTGGGCGCATGGGCCCTCGCCGCGGTCATGTCGGTCGTTTTCTTCCTAAACTATCACTATGTCATCGAACATGAAGAGCTCAAGCTCGGAACCGAGGAATACTTCGGGCCCGTCTATTTTGAGTATAAAAAGCTCGTGCCCCGGTTCATTCCCGCACTGACTCCTGCGCCAAGAGCCGAGCTCGAGCGTGTGAATCCGGATCCCGAGGTTTATCGATTCTCATTGCCTCTCGCCAACGAAAACCGCGCGATGGAAGCGTATGTCACCTTTTTGGGTCTCATTGTGGGCATGGCCGTGTTGGTCTTTGTGAAAAAGAGTTTTCACTGGGCCTGATACAAGATCTCGATCAGTTCTTTTACGATGATCTTCAAGGCTGACGCGAGGGGGACTGCGATGAGCATTCCGATCACGCCGTAAAGCTCTTGTCCCACCGCCACCGAGGCCAACAGGCTGAGTGGGCTCAGGTTCACGAGTCGAGCAACAAACACCGGAAAAATCAGGATCATGTCGATTGCGTTGGCGACCAAAAAGACCAAGAGCATGGGAAAGAGGTTGGTGGGTGGATCCTGGAACCCCAGAACTAACGCGGGAGGAATCACTCCGAGGATTGGCCCCAGATAAGGGATGATGTTGGTGACTCCGGCGATCACGGCAAACACGCCACCAAAGGGGGCGTCAATTAGCCTGAGTCCGACATAAACCAGTGTTCCGACGAGGAGCGCTTCGATCATTTTTGCGCGCAGGAATTTCCCGATTGAGGCGGAGATCTTGTCGATCACGACAAGGGTATTCTTTGAATAACTCGAGGGAATCAGCTTCTCAAGCTGGAGGCGCATTTCGCTTCCGTCTTTCAAAATGAAGAACGAAAAAATCGGGGCCAGCATCATCGCTGAAGCGAGGTCGCCGAGCATGCTGGGAAGGTGGGTGATTGCCCAATCCCTGAGGCGGGTACCCGAATCGGTGATCCGGCCCCTCAGTCCGAAGTTCAGGTCCAGATTGAGTGCGTCTTGCAGGCGGGTTTCGAGACCCGCTAGACGATCCAGAGCCGCTGCACCCAGCGTGGGCAGCACATCGATCAGGTTCGTCCACTGGAGTTTCAAGGTCTGGATGAGTTGGTTTACGCCCAATAAGAACGCGAGGGAGACCAGCAAGTAAAGGCCCAGAATTGAGGCCCATTTGGGCACACCCCGAGACTGAAGGATGCGTACCGGCGGCCCCAGGAACAACACAGTGATCAGAGTTAAAAAGGATGCGGGGCGTAGAGAGGGTGTGAAAAAAAAGATCGAGACCAATCCCAAAACCAGACCTAGCAAAAAAACGACTTGAAGCGTTTCGCGGTTCCTGGCTCCGGGGTTCATGAAGTCGGATCAGCGGGCCAGGTTCTGACAGCCCACCCAAGGGGTGCCATAGCCCGGAGCGCACTGGGGTGCGCGAGTGATGTCTGTCGGGGCAGTGGCCGGAATCACAGGCTTGTACTTGGCTGAAGCTCCCATGAGGGCGTTCTCGGACATGTCGTAGATGAAGACCGTGAGGATGATGGCGGCAGCACCGAGCATCAAGCCCACAATGGTCAAACCTCTCACTTGAATTTTCATTTCGGGAGTCATGGGTCATAGATTAACCCAAAGCGGTCCGTCCGACAAAAAAAATGAGTCCGACGCGGCCGGCAATTTTCGATAGAAATCCAGGAACCTCTTTGCTAGGTTCCTCGGGGGGTTCAAGATGCAGTGGTTCAAGATTTTAGGGTGGGTTGGAGTTTTATGGGCGGTGGGGGCTTCGGCCGAAACCCGGCTGACCAACCGGACCCTCGATCTGCCTGAGTCACCGGTCACGCAGTCTGTTGAGTTCGAGTCCGTAACCGGCCCCATGAAATGGGAGGCGTATTTTGCGCGCCACCCGGAACTGAAGGGTTTGAAGCTTGGCATCCAGATGAAAGGTCGGGAGGCGCTCGCAAAAAATGCTGCCACCCCCATGTTGCCCGCCTCCACCGAAAAGATGATCACCGCAGCCCTGGCCCTTCGGCATCTCGGCGCGGACTACAGGTTTGAAAACCGATTCCAGGCTAAGTTTGACTCCCGGGCGGGAGTCCTTTCGTCGGTGAGGTTCTCGGTGTCTGGTGATCCCACCTGGTCAAATGGGACCTTTGCCACCATTTCAGAGGGGGACCTCCGACCCAGGTTTGTGGAACAGGTGGATGAGCCCAGGTTTCAAAAGCTGATTGAGGGCCTCTTGGCCCGAGGGGTGCGGACTCTGTCGGGACCGGTTCGGATTGACTCCCTTCGTCCTGAGTTGGATCGGATTCCTCGGCCCGCCGGGTGGAGGGATTCTTGGAAGCTTGAGTGTATGGCCATGATGCAAACTTCCTTCCAGTCGAATGGAAACTGCGGAACTGTGGCAGTTTCTGCTGGAAAAGCCCGCTGGATCACACATGGAGTGCGGGTGCCGCTCAAGGTGCGCGTGTACAAATCCCGGAGTGGAAGGAATTCGGTTTCGATCACTCCGGAAACCGACGCGATCGGACGTATTCGAGCCTATGTGATTTCGGGATTCATCGGGCGTGGAACTTTGTATTTTGATCTTCCGGTCCACGCGGGGGCTGCTTGGCTCGAAGAGTTGTTCGTCCGGGCGCTTGAGAGTCGCGGGGTTGCGATCGTTGCCAATTCGGTTGGGCAGCAAGCCTCGGGGGAAGTGGAAGAAATTAATGAGGATTTGTCGTCGGAACCGCTCCTGAGCATCCTCACAGTTGCCGTTCAGCGCAGCATCAACGGCATCATGGACCGGGTGTTTCATGAGCTCGAGTGGGCGACCGGACGTCCCGGGGCCGAGGTCCTGACCGAGGGGGTTCGTGAACTTCTGGTTGAACCGGCCCAGCTCGAAGGGGTGGTGTTTGCCGACGGATCGGGCCTCGATCTACGCAACCGTCTCCGCCCCGACGTGCTCTACGGGTTTCTTTCGGGCATGCGGGGTATGCCGTATTTTGCCGACTTTTACGCCACTTTGGCGGTGGCGGGTGTGAGTGGAACTCTCAGAACCCGGCCCGTGCTTTCGGCCTCCTCTTACACGTCCGGAAAGATCCACGCTAAAACCGGAACTCTGACAGGAATTCATAATCTCGCCGGTTACTTTGAGTCCACTCCCGGGGGCGCGCTGGAACCCTTTGTGGTCTTCACCGAGGGGAGCATGAGCTCCACCTCTGCCCGCGCGGCCTTGGACGGCATCGTCGTCAATTTTGCGGCCCAAAACACGCCGTGATGCGGGGCTTCAGCCCGGGGTTCAATCGGTTGACGCTCGCGCCGAATGGTTGTAACCCTTACCTATGCAAAATTTCGACATTTCCTTCCCGGAATTCGTAAAAAATGAGGGGCTCAAGCGTTGGGTTAAAGAGACCGTCGCATTGACCGAGCCGGCTCGCGTTTACTTTTGTGATGGTTCCGAGGAGGAGTACCACCGTCTTTGTGAAGAGATGGTCGAAGCGGGAACCCTGCATCGCTTGAATGCTGAGAAGCGCCCGGGAAGTTTTCTTGCCCGTTCGGACGCATCCGATGTGGCCCGGGTTGAAGACCGCACGTATGTTTGCACGCCCGAAAAGGGAGACGCCGGCCCCAACAACAATTGGATGGATCCGGCCGAGATGAAGAAGACCCTGAATCCTCTCCTCAAGGGGTGCATGCGTGGCCGCACGATGTATGTGATCCCTTTCTCGATGGGGCCGATCGGATCTCCGATCTCGCAAATTGGCGTAGAGATTTCAGACTCGGCTTACGTCGTGGTGAATATGCGAATCATGACCCGCATGGGTCGTCGCGTGCTCGATGCTTTGGGTGACCGCGACTTCGTTCGCTGTCTTCACACCGTGGGTGCCCCACTCGAGCCGGGACAGAAGGATGTGGCTTGGCCTTGCAACAAGGAAACCAAGTACATCACCCACTTTCCTGAAGAAAAAACCATTATTTCTTACGGCAGCGGCTACGGCGGAAACGCCTTGCTCGGGAAAAAGTGCTTCGCGCTGCGGATTGCTTCTTGGATGGGCAAGCAAGAAGGGTGGCTTGCTGAGCACATGTTGATCCTCGGTGCCGAGAGTCCCGAGGGAAAGAAAACCTACGTTGCTGCAGCTTTCCCGAGTGCTTGTGGAAAAACCAATTTCGCCATGTTGATTCCGCCCAAGGCGCTGAATGGATGGAAGATCACGACAATTGGTGATGACATTGCCTGGATCAAGCCAGGAAAAGACGGCAGGTTGCACGCTATCAATCCGGAGGCCGGATACTTCGGTGTCGCACCGGGAACATCGCTCCGTACGAATGAGAACGCAATTCGGACCATTTCAAAGAATACCATCTTCACCAATGTGGCTCTGACCGAAGACGGAGATGTCTGGTGGGAGGGGCTCTCTGACACTCCACCTGAGCGCCTCATCGATTGGCAGGGACACGAGTGGACTCCGGCGATTGCCAAGGACACCGGGCGCAAGGCAGCGCATCCCAACGCGCGCTTTACCGCTCCGGCAAGTCAGTGTCCATCGGTGGACGCCCAATGGGAAAATCCGGAAGGGGTTCCGATCAGTGCATTCATTTTCGGCGGACGCCGGGGAACAACCGTTCCCTTGGTGGTTGAGCCAAAGGGTTGGGAGCACGGCGTTTATTGGGCGGCGACCATAGGCTCCGAGACCACTGCAGCCGCCGTCGGCGCGGTGGGGCAGGTTCGGCGCGACCCGTTTGCGATGCTCCCATTTTGTGGTTACCACATGGGTGATTACTTCGATCATTGGCTCAAGATCGGCAAGGGCGTGACCCATCCGCCAAAGATTTTCGGCGTCAATTGGTTCCGTAAGGGCGCTGACGGGAAATTCATGTGGCCCGGCTACGGCGAGAACATGCGAGTCCTCGAGTGGATCATCGGCCGAGTCAATGGTACCGCCAAGGGTGTGGACACGGAAATTGGCTTGGTTCCCGAATTCGGTGACTTGAATTGGTCCGGGCTCAACCTTGGCGAAGAACGATTTCGTGCGGTTTCGAAGATTGACCGTGAGGAGTGGTCCCAGGAGCTGCGGCTTCAGAGCGAGTTGATTGAGCGCCTGAGGGATCGCTTGCCCAAGCGATTTGTGGAGATCCACCACACCCTGCAAAGTCGCTTCGAGGGACCCGCCCAGACCTCTCCTGGCGCCCGCGCCTGAGTTGTTAATTTAATTAATGATTACGATATCCTGGGCTAATTCCTGAATATTTTACTCAAGTTTTATCTCCGGGCACCGATAGGTACCTTGTAGAGGAGGTTCTAGCATATGGGTAAAGGTAAAAAGCCAGTGATGGAAGTAGTGGGAGCAGAAGGTTGCAAGTGCGGGGGATGCAAAAAGCCCCAGGCCAGATTCACCTTTTGTAATGAACATTATGAATGGTTCAAGTTCGGTTTGATCAGTAAGGCCGGACAAAAGGTTCCGGATTTCGAGAAGAAGTACGATCATTACGTGGCGTACATGGCCCGTCAAAAGACGACGGTCGCAGCGTAAGAGATTTGAATTCACCCTGTCCGCCGTCTGGGAGGTGTGCGGACAGGAGCCAAGTTTGGGTCCGGGGGGTCGGATCCAACAAGTTGCCCCGATGAACGGGCCGAAAGGCCGAGGGCGGGGCAAAAAGGCTGTACCCACCACCTCCTCAGAAAGAGGCCCGGGGCGCACGAATTTTCGTGAGTTCCGGGCCTTGATCATTTAAACAAACGGCATGAATTGGTTGATTTTGAGAGGTCTCGTTCGGGAGCAGCGTCATTGGGGCGAATTCGCCTCGCAATTCGAGGCTGGACTCAGGGAAAAAGACCCACAAGCCAAGGTGTTCACCCTCGATTTCGCGGGCTTCGGGACTGAGTCCGATCGATTGTCTCCCGCTTCAATCGATGGAATTGTTGATGACTTGCGCGCCAGATGGTCGGTGCTTTCTGCCTCGGGGGATTGGTGTTTGCTTGCCATTTCTCTTGGAGGAATGGTGGCGATGAATTGGACCTCGCGCTATCCCTCGGACTACAAAAAGCTCGTGTTGATCAATTCGAGTGTGGGTGGCTTGAGTCCCCTTTTTCGTCGGATGCAGCCCGCCAACATTCCTACGATCCTTTCTCTCTTTTTTGAGAGGAACATCCGGAATCGGGAGGAGCGAATTCTTTCTATCACGACCAACTTGAAGGGCGACGACTTAAAGAAGCGTGCGGATTGGCAAGGTGGATTTGCGAAGGTCGTCCGGCCGAGAGATGCGGCATCGCAGATTTTCGCAGCGGTCCGTTTCCGGGCGCCGGCTCAAATCACCATCCCGGTATTGGTGCTCACCTCAAAGGGAGACACTTTGGTTCACTACAGCTGCTCAGAGTCCATAGCTCGGCACTTCAAGGCGGACCTCAGGGTCCACGAAACAGCGAACCACGATCTTCCGACGGATGATCCGGATTGGGTGAGTGCTCAAGTTCGATCTTGGGTTTGATTGGATTCAAAATCCGGGAATGTGCTTCCAGTCCCACCAGGACTTGGGATCGTCTCCTGCATTCTTGAATATGAACTTTCCGTCCTTTTGCTTCTCGTAAAACTTGTAGTAAATGCCAGACGGGGTTTTCTTCAACATGACCGCGGCCGTGTCTGAAAGCTGCAGGGTGCTCTCCATTTGGTCCGGACGACTGGCAAACTGGAGCACGCCCTTCTTTTTCATCAGTTCGTGGAATTCTTCGGGCTTCCTTCCCAGGGCGAACTCAAAAGCGAAATACTTCGGTTCATAAGGGACATGCAAGCGGTCGCTGATGGGCAGAAGGCAGGGGTTTGGTGGAATGCTCCCGGGGAGCAGTGCTGGGCATTCGAGCACACCCAGGTTCTTCCGGATGTCTTCGGGAACGCAAAAGCTCATCATTCTTTCGCGGATTTCTGTCAGTCGGGAGAGGTGTTTTCTTTCCGACAATTCGCGCTTGAATAGAAGCACATCGTAATGCCTCCCGTAGCGGCCAAGGGGGCCATCGTACTTCTTGCAACTTCCAAAGCCCAGTTTGAGCAATGACTTGGTGTCGGCAGCATTCATGTCCCAGAGCGGCTCCGGATCGACAAAGAAGAGATTCTTCATGTCCGGATGATTGATCGAGTAAATCCGCCCTTCCTTGCTGACGCGGAACCGGTAATCGACCTTGCCAGCCAACACGCGCACGAGTCGCCCATCGTTGAATTCAAGAGTGGAGTCCGGGTCTTGTTGAAGCCAGGCCTTCAAAAAAGACTCAGGTGTGGGATGTGCAAATCTAGCCCAGTCTTCACGGGAGAGTGTCTTCGGCATGGAGCGCCCGATCGGTGCCGAAGATCTGTGGATGAAGGAGGTGCCATGTAAGTGCCCGTCGCGGTAATCACGCTCTTCGATCGTCCCGGGGGCCCCAAAGCGGATCTCCCTCCCGTGGCGCAGGGAGTTTTTCACTGAAGCAATTCGGATGATCTCAGATTGGGAGCTGAACTGGAACAATAGCCCCTGGTAGAGCCCCCCGTCGTCGCGGCAGCTGGCCCAGAGAGGGCGCTCCCGGTTTGGAATGAACTCACGTTCCGAACCCTCCGGACAAGGAGGGATGGGAGTTGCGGCAACGGCAGAAAGTGACAAAAAAATGGCGCAAAACCCGGTTCGTGTCACCTTTTTTATGAACCTCTGCATAAGGTTCATTTTGACTCGGAATCCACGCTGTGAAAAGATATTTAGGTGATCTGACTGTCTACGGAGGGACCAGTCCATGTCTGTGAATTACGGAACCAATCCCGCGAACCCGGCCAACCCCCAGTTGCTCCAGCAGCGCCTTTCTGTGCGCGAGCAGGAAATCAACTCGCTTAAGGTGCAGAACAGGCACTTGCTGAACCGGATCGAGGAGCTCGAAAAAAACTCGAAGCCGAATCAGATCAACACCCAGTTTGTTGCAGATGAGGTTCATCGGCATCTTGAACCGGTGATCTCCCAGTTGCAAAACACCATCACCTCATCTTTTGAGATTCTTCAGAGCACGATGCGTGGAATCTACCAGCAGAGCCAGAGGGCCCAGCAGGCGGTTGAGGACATGGCTGCGCATTCACGAGATCTCGAGGTGCGCATGAACGAACAGCGGAAGGCTGATCAGAACTTCTATCAGGATAAGATGTTCTCGATGATCGGTGCATTCTGTGATCGCGTTGAGCGACAGATCGAAATCCGCATGAAGGCGCTTTCCACTGTTGAGTTGATGAACACCAAGCAGAACGAGGTTCTCGCTGATATCGAGAACATCAAGGCGTCCATCTCGAGTATGCAGAAGAACTCGGACTCGAACCGTGGCGAGATTTCGCGTATCGAGCGGAACGCTGCCGAGTCGAACGAGAAGCTCATCGATGTCCAGCTCCAGACCCAGACCTCCGAGGAGCTCATTCGGGACACGCTCCAGCAAGTTCAGAATCACCGTGCAGAGTTCAAGATCATCCGGTCGGAGCTCAAGCAAGCGATTGAAGTGATGAACCGTCTGGTGGATCGAGTGGGAGAGGAAACCTATACAATCCCATCTGGTGACAACATTGAGCTTTCACCGGTGGAGCAAGAAGAAAATCAGGTGGCTGCCGAACCTGCCGCTCCTGCAATCGACGAAACCCGGATCATCAATGACTTGATCGAACAGAAGCACCGCGAGCTCGAAGTTCTCGAGCGAAGCATCGAAGAACAGAGTGCGAGTCAGAGCAAAGAGGATGCGGCGATGATCTTGGCGCTGCTCCGCGCCCAGAAGAGTGAGTTGCAAAGGGTTGCTGAAGATGCCAAGAGTTACCTGAAGGAACATGCCTTTGGAGCGCGTGCCCCGGCGGAAAGATCCGAAGCCTCACGTGATTCGAGAAAGATCGATCCATCCCTGTGATGCAAAACCCACCTGGTGCCGGTCCGAAGACGCAGTTGAAGCCCAAAGCCCCTGCGAAACCCGGGATGCGTCCAGGGGGCGCCAGTAAGCCTGGCGCGAAAGGGAGTTCGTCTCCAAAAGGCTCCTCGCCTGAAAGTACGGTTCGACCCCCTTGGTACAAACGAAAGTACCTGGTTTACCCGAAATTCCAGGTTCCACTCATCATCTTTAATGTCCTGATCACCGGAGTGTTGTTCGGTCTGGTGGGGTACTTGGTCATTCGAAGTCACCTCTACTTAGAGCAGTTGGTGAAACAGACCCGACTTCCAGCGCAGAATCTCTTCATTCAGTTGCTCACTGAGCAGCTTCGAACTCTATTGGTTTACATGGTTGTCTCCCTCGGGGTTGCCGTCGGAACGACCGGTGTCTTCACCCTGATTTTGACCCATAAAATGGCGGGTCCGCTCATGCGTTTGAAGGGGTTCTTCGGGGAGGTTGCCAAGTCCAGCGAGTTTCCCGAGGCACTCCGCTTCAGAGACGGAGATTATTTCCAGGATCTTCCACCGGCCATCAACGGAGCTTTTGGCGCCTTGAAGAAGAAATGGTTCAGATAAAGGCACTTCACACCCTCAGGAAGATGTCCTGGATTGCATTCCTGCTCCTAAGTGGTTGCAGTGAGGCGAAGGTTTTCGTCTCTCTGCTCTTTACCGAGGCGACTTCGCTCAGCACATCTGCTTTCGAGTTTGATGAAATGAAATCGGGAGACCGCGTGAGCTGTGCCATTCTCGGCGACAAAACCGTTCGCTGTGTCGGATCGGGAGAAAAGGGCGCTCTCGGGACCTTTAATGGTGGACCGACCGTGGTCACCACTCCGGTGAAGCTCTTGGCAACCGGAAAAGAGTTCACTTGCTTCACCTCCGGGGAGAATCAACAGGCCTTTTGTTTTGGCCGGAACGATAAGGGACAGCTTGGAAATCCAAGTTCCGGGAACACGATCAAGCCTGTTCCTGTTCTGGACATGGACAACTCCAACGCCCCCCTGACCGAGGTGAAGGCTTTGAGTGCAGGAGACACGCATGCGTGTGCAGTGCTGAAAAGCGGTCGCGCCGTGTGTTGGGGGGAGAACACTTCCGGACAGCTGGGAAACAATTCCGAGAGGGGAGTCGGCGCCCGTTCGGTGATGGAGAGTGAGCGAAGCCCGAAGCCCATGGCGGGGGTCAAGGACATTGCAGCGGGGGCGGCGTCGACCTGTCTCGTGGCGCGTGAGGACTCCACTCTTTTTTGCTTCGGGGAGCGCTACAACGCGAGTCGAAAGTTGAACTGGGTTCCAGAGCGCGTGGAATACGCGAATAATGTGGGCTATCTTTCGTCGATCAGGCAGGTCGGCCTGGGCAAAAACTTCGGATGTGCCTTGACCAAGGGTGCACAGGTTTTCTGTTGGGGACAGAATGATCTTCGCCAACTCGGAATTCTCATGCAGGTCAAGGGAATGCCCAAGGCGTCACTGGTACAAGTCCGTTATCCGCAAGAGATGGCGCTCTCCAGGATCGATCAGATCGCTGTGGGGGAATCACATGCGTGTGCGATCCATCGGGACGAGCGGACCGTGTTTTGCTGGGGGGATAACAAATTCAACCAATTGGGAAGCTCATCGACCCGTGGGGAAACCGAACAGGTGGCCCTGGGATCAAACAATCTGACACTCAAGGGAGTCAAGGAGGTCCGTGCAGGACCTGACCGGACTTGCATCATTTCTGTCAGGGATGAGCTGTTCTGTTGGGGAAATGGTGCGCATGGCATTCTCGGAAACCCAAAGCCGTACTCGATCTACCCGTCAAGAGTGCTTGATTCTGGACTTGAGGCGCTTGCGAACGTCACACACGTGCAAATCGGGTGGAACCATGCATGCATCAAGGACCAATCAGAAAAACTTTACTGTTTCGGGTTGAATACCTATGGCCAGCTCGGGATGCAGAGGATGTCGGGAGTGGTTCTTCAAAACGAGGCATCAGTCCTCGGCAAGGTCAGCGCACTAGACATTCAGGGTTCCCGCGCTTGCCTGATCTACGGGGATGATCAGAGGGTCGGATGTTTTGGCGGCGTAGAAATTGACCTGACAGGAAAGCGCCCCACTCAGAACAGCTTCATGCTCGGAGAGCTTAAGCGGAATAACATGCCTCTTCGAGGTGTATCCGGAGTCACGGTTGGATACAAACAAGTGTGCATCATTGGAGCGAGTCAGGAGGTCACCTGTATCCCGAACGGTGATTTTTCGGAATTGACGGCTCCGGTGAAGGTCTCTGAAGCGGGCGGGAAAGTGATCAAGGATATCTGGCAGGTCCGTGCACAAGGACGGCGTGCTTGTGCCTTGTCGCAAGCGGAGGGCTCCGCCTGGTGCTGGGGGCAGGAGCGTTTTGAGTTCGCTCAGAATGCCAAACCCGTGACCTTAAATGGCGGACCGTCCAGGGAGTTGATTCAGATTGCGCTCACGGACGACCGGGTTTGTGGAATTCGTGGAACCGAGCGTGAGGTGGTGTGCTCTCAGGTAGAGGCTCGAGCGGATCTGCCCCTCGACTTGAAGCCGATGGCGAATGGTGGGTTGCGTGGTGTTTTGATGCTCTCGTCGTCTTCCGGACATCTCTGTGCGGTGACGGACGTGGGCCAACTGTACTGCTGGGGAAAGAACGAATCTTTTCAATTCGGCCAAAAGCAGCCTGCTGAGAGTCCCGATCCGGTGCTGATCACGCTCAAGGGCGATCGACTTCGGAAGGTCTCAAGGGTTACCACGGGTGACCACCATACCTGCGTGACTTCCGTGGACGATCCTAGTCTCTACTGCTTCGGACAGTCACTGAGTGGTGGTCCAAACTCACCGGATCCTGTGGATTATCCGCTATGATCGGCCGGATTTCGCTCAGGCGTCGGGCTTGGGTGATTCTCTTTGTCTGCTATGCGCTCGGACTCTGGGGCCTGAGTGTGCCCTTGACCGGAGATCAAAAAACCTACCTCACCATCGCACTCGAAATGAAAGAGCGCGGAGAATGGATGATTCCGACTCTTTTCGGTGAACCGAACTTCCTGAAGCCGCCACTCCAGTACTGGGCCACGAGGATTGGATGGGCTGTGTTCGGGTTTGGTTTGTGGGGAGCCCTGCTCCCCTCGGTTCTGGCCCTCATCGGCGCGGCAGACGTGGTCGACCGGATCACAAAAAAAGAAAGTGCCATCGCAGGACTGCTTTTTGCCGGCACGCTGGCTAGCATGACCTATGGAACCACCGCCCAAATGGAGATCTGGGTGGTGCTGTTTTATTGCTGGGCTTGGCACCTTTGGTGGGAAGGGCGTACTTGGTCCGCATTCGCCGTGACTGGAATGATGAGTTGGATCAAGGGCCCCCTGTATCCGGTCCTTTGGGTCCTATCGATTGGTTTCGAGGCAGTGCTGAAAAAAGAACTGGGTCAGCTCGTTCGCAGGGGGCGATTCTGGATCGGGCTGGTCGGCGGAATGTGCATCGGGCTGGCTTGGTACCTGCTTGCGGCCAGAACGCACTACCGCGAGATGATGGACATGTTCTTTTTGCGTGAGAACCTGGGCAAGGTTTCTACCGCACATGGAACGCCCTGGGGATTGTGGGGAGAATTCATCGGAACCCTATTTCCTATCCTGATCGCAATGACCGCAATATTTACCACCCCTGAGTTCACACAGGCATGGAAGGCTCATCGCGTGCGGTGGCTCTCCTATGCCGTGATTCCGGCGGTATTCTTCACGTTATTTCCATATCGGGTAAACACGTATCTCTACCTCCTCACCCCGGCGGTGGTATGGATGATGGTCTCTGCGGAGGCGGGATTGGTCCGACGAGCCCGGATATCGGGATGGCTTGCGACGGGTGTTGGGGGCGGTCTCTTGTTTTTCGTATTGAGAATGGTCACCGGTGGGTGGATCGAATGGACACTCGCGGCTGGATTCCTGGCATTGGTGCCTTGTTGGGCACTGGCCCACTTCCGAGGATCATTGAGAGGGGTGGCATTGACTTCGGTTGCGATGGTCAGCCTGATCCGCGTGGCTGCAGTGGGTATCGGAGAGGGCGACCTCGCGGGCTTAAAGAATGCGATCGGGCTTTGGCCCGAGAGCACTTTCGCCTACGTGATGCCTAAAGAGGACATCTGGCACGAAGTGGGGATGATCTCGGCGGCTACCGGAAAGCGATTATTGGTACTCCGAACCGGCGCCGATGCGGAGCGACATTTGCGCTCAGGGGGCACATTGATCCTGGATGAAGATGCGCCCCAGCCCGGAACCAACCTACGGTGCTTGGACTGGGTGAGACTCAGAAAGCGGGTCAAGTTCCCGATCCGAGAGTTCCTCATGCGGGGCCTCCCCGTTTCCGACCCCTCGCTCCATCGGATCCTCAAGCTCTGTCGGTCCTGACTCTTGACGGGCAAGCACTCCCTGATTCAATCTCACACCATGCCTCTGTACGAGTATTGGTGTGAAAAGTGTGAGCGCGCTTTCGAGGTGACCCAGAAGTTCCAGGATCCGCCTCTCGAGAGTTGTCCCGATTGTGGTGAAGCCGTGAAAAAATTGATGAGCCTCGGTGGCTTCGCCCTGAAAGGAAACGGTTGGTACACTACCGACTACAAGAAGAGCACCGGTGACGGTGGATCGAAGTCTTCATGACCCGAAAACGGCAGGTCGCGGTGGTGATCACCACCTACAACAACCCGAAGAGTCTCGAGCTGTGCCTTCTTTCTTTGGCTCGGCAGACCTATCGTGCCTTCGACGTGTTCATTGCCGATGATGGATCTGGCGATGCCACGCGGGACTTGATCCAGAGACTCAAGCGCGAGCTGCCCTTCTTCATCCACCACTACTGGCATCCGGACCAAGGGTATCGCAAGGCCAGGATCAACAACACCGTATTCAGGGATCTCGATCCCGACCGGCATCCGATCTTGGTCGGTCTCGATCATGATGTCATCGTTCACCCCCGCTTTATCGAGGATCACCATCGTGCCCATGAGCGCGTGGGCTTCGAGCCGCTCTTGTTCATGGGAAGGCGGGTCGATCTTGGTCCCGAAATCACCGCCGAGATCCATCCCGGAAACATTGATCGATTCACCGATGGGTTGTCGTGGCCACTTATCCGATCCGGATGGAGCGGTGAAACGAAGAACATCCTGCGATCCGTGAGGATGGACGCACCCGCGTGGATCACGAGGATCCTCAAGCGGGATCGCGTCCTGGACCTGCTTGGATCGAACTTCTCGATCTCGACCAGGACACTGATCGAAGTCAACGGTTACAACGAGGACTTCGAGGGCTATTGGGGAGAAGATGGAGACTTGTTTGTCAGGGTCAGAAATCGCGGCATTCCCCACTATGGCGTGATTGGCTATGCCGTTCAATGGCACCTCTACCACAAGCGTCTCGAAGAAACGCCCGAACACATTGAAAAGGTCCGGGCGCTTCTGCAAAGAACCGATTATGTCGAATGCCGGAACGGCATCCGAAGATCAGGATAAGAATAGCATTTCGCGGTACTTCGGCAGTGGCCAGTAACCGTCGGCCACCATGTTCTCCAGTTGATCGCATTCCTTCCGGAGCGAGTCCATTACAGGCTTCAGATCGGCGGCGATGAGGTCGGCTTTAGCCTCCTCACTTTCGTTGTTGCGGATCTGTCCCAAGGTCCGGTCCAGCTTCTTCAATTCGGCCTGCGCAGAAGAGAGTGTCTGGTAGAGGCGGGCCAAGACCTCTTCCTGTGGAGCCTTGAGTCCGATCGCTTTTGCCGCTGCGACCCCTTCTGCCAATACGGTGGAGTACTGGTAAGCAGCTGGGAGAATCTGGGTTTCCACGATCGTTTCGAGTGTCTCAGCTTCAATCATCACCTTTTTATTGTAGATCTCGATCCGGACATGGAAGCGTGACTTCACTTCCTCGGTTGTGAACACGTCGAGTCCGGTGAGCAATGCAATGGACTTCTGGCTGACAATCTCATGAAGGGCTTGAGGCGTGGTCTTCAGGTGAGGAAGTCCGCGCTTTTCGGCTTCGATCACCCAGTCCCCGGAGTACCCGTTTCCTTCGAAGCGGATCGACTTCGTCTCGCGGATCACTTCTTTCACGACCGTGAAGATCGCCTCTTCGACGGACTTCGAACCTTTGATCTTCCCTTCCAGTGTGGCGGTGATCTCGTTGATGCCGTCAGCGACGGCACAGTTGAGCAAGGTCATCGGGAAGGAGCAGGATGCCGAGGATCCGACTGCACGGAACTCGAACTTGTTTCCGGTGAAAGCGAAAGGGGAGGTCCGGTTCCGGTCCGTGTTGTCTTTCATGACGGTCGGGAGGCGACTGACGCCGAGCTTGATCACCGCCTCGGTGTAGCTCAGCCCCTTGTGCGCGTCTTTCTCGATTTCGTTCAGCATGTTGTCGAGCATGTTGCCGAGGAACACCGAAATGATGGCCGGAGGAGCCTCGTTCGCTCCCAGGCGGTGGTCATTGCCGCTCGAGGCGATGGCAGCACGGAGGAGTCCTGCGTGCTTGTGAACGCCCTTGAGTGTCGCCATGAGAATGAGCAGGAAGCGCAGATTCTGGTGAGGGGTCTTGCCCGGATCCAGAAGGTTGATGCCTTCGATTTCGGGCCCGCCCGCACTGACCATCATGGACCAGTTGTTGTGCTTGCCGCTGCCGTTCACTCCGGCGAAGGGTTTCTCGTGCAAGAGCGCCTCGAAGTTGTGCCTCTTGGCCACGCGCTTGAGCACTTCCATGGTCAGATGGTTGTGATCGATTGCCACGTTCGCTTCTTCGAAGATTGGCGCGATTTCAAACTGCATCGGTGCCACTTCGTTGTGGCGGGTTTTTGCCGGAACACCGAGCTTGAACAGCTCGGTTTCCACTTCACTCATGAAAGCGAGAACGCGCGCAGGAATGCTTCCGAAATAGTGGTCTTCGAGCTGCTGACCCTTCGGAGGATGGGCGCCCAGCAGGGTTCTTCCGCTCATCACCAGGTCGGGGCGGAGGGTGAAGAAGGAGCGGTCGATCAAGAAGTATTCTTGTTCGGGCCCGAGGGTCGCGGTGACGTGACGTGCGTCGGTGTCACCGATCAGGTGAAGCAGTTTCACGGTGCTGGCAGAAAGGGCTTCGTTGCTCCGGAGCAGGCCGGTTTTCTCGTCCAGGGCGTCACCGTGGTAGCTGATGAAAACCGACGGAATGCAAAGGGTGCGTGTTCCGCCGATTTCGGCGAAAAAGATCGGGGAGGTCGGATCCCATGCGGCATAACCGCGCGCTTCGAAGGTGGTGCGCATGCCACCGGATGGGAAGCTTGAGGCGTCCGGTTCGGACTGGATCAATTGAGCACCCGAAAAGCGCTCGATCGCATTGCCGGCGCTGTCCAGGGTGAGGAATGAGTCGTGTTTCTCGGCGGTGGTGCCGGTCTGGGGTTGGAACCAGTGGCAGTAATGGGTGATCCCGCTTTCCATCGCCCACTCTTTCATGGCGTGGGCGAGAGCGTTGGCCACTTCGATGTCCAGTTTCTTGCCGGCTTGCGTGGACGCCACGAAGCGCTTGTAGATGTCGCTCGGGAGCTTTTCTTTCATTTGCTTCAGGCTGAAGGTGTTCATGCCGAAGTAGTCCGACACCTTGAGGAGGTTTCCGTTGTCGTCGGTGGGGAGAGTCACCTTCCCGGGGCTGCGTGCGGTCACGGTTTGAAGAGCTTGAAAGCGGGGTGAAGATCCAGTGTCGGCCATGAGTTCCTCCGGGTAGGGGTTTACCGCATTTTTCCACCTACCGGTTGTGAATTCAACGACCAATCAATACATTTTGAAGAGCGAAAACTGGGACTCGAGTCCCCCGTTGTGCAGGGGCCATTTTTTCTCGGGCTTGAGCCCGATGGAGTGCATCAATGACTTCTCAGAGGTGATGACGCCCGCCCACCAACCGGCATACTTGTGCTTGAGTGTCGATCCAATGCCTCGGTAGGTCTCCTGGAGGCTTTCGACCTCCTCGAGACGGATCCCGTAAGGTGGATTCGTGACAATCAGTCCCTTTTCTTGGAACGCCGCCGTGTCCTGGAAGCTGTTGACTTTCAGTCGGACAAAGTCAGCCATTCCCGCGGCCTCCAGGTTGGTACGGGTGGCTTGTACCGCCTCTTTCTCGCGGTCACAGCCGACAATGAGGGGGAGCTTGGCCGGATCTAGGATCCGCTCGCTCTTCAGTCGAGCATGGACATGCTCGAACAGGTCCGGATCATGGTCTTTCCAACCGAAGAATCCGAAGCGGGTCCGGAGAAGTCCCGGAGCGGTTCGGGTCGCGATCAATGCCGCTTCGACCAGAAGAGTTCCCGAGCCACAGAAGGGGTCCAGGAAGCCGAAGCCCTCGTTGCAGGTGTATTGCCAATCCGACAGGAGGAGCAGGCCGGCGGCCAGGTTCTCCTTGATGGGGGCCTCCACGCTCGACCGGCGGTACCCTCGTTCATGGAGGCTCGGACCGGAGAGGTCGAGGTAAACCTTCAGAATCTGGTCGTGAAGGTGCATCCGGATGGCGATGTCGGGATCCTTCCGTTCCACATTCGGGCGCTTTCCGTGTTTTTGCAAAAAATAATCGGCCACGGCGTCCTTTGCCTTGAGAGCCCAGAACTGCGGATTCACCGGGATCCGTCGTTCTTTGGTGTGGCTCTCGGTCAGGAAGATCGCAAAGGTGCTTTCGAGGGAGAAATGCTTTTCCCAGTCATAAGAGCGGATCGTCGAATAGAGTTCTTCGGGTTTGAAGATTTTCTTGTGCGAGCCGAGCAAGAGCAGGACCCTTGAGGCGGTCCTCAGCTTGAGAGTGGCCAGGTAGGCGGTCTCAAGGGTGCCTTCGAATTCGATGCCTCCCGGATAGGCGTGAGTCACTGTGGCGGGAAGCTTTTCAATTTCCTTTTTCAGGACCTCGTCGAGGCCTCCGGGGCAAATGGCGAAAAGCTTGTAAGGTGTTGGCGTGGGTGTGCGCTTCATCGGGAATCCCTTCCATTCGGGGTGGGGCTGGTTGCAGGCTCCGCCGAGGGGTGTGCGAAGAGTGGCATGGGCGATTTCTTCACACCACAGGCTGGAGTCAGGATCAGTAGAGCCAACAGAAAAATCACCATTTCACCGCCAAACCGATCGCAAGACGATCCAGGCCGACATCGGCCCGAAGGAACCACTGCGGTCCGATGTGATAAAGGATCCCGGCCCCTAGGTTGGGTTGGATTCCTGCCAAACTGTCGAGTGCTCTCCGTTGGGCGGGGAAGGTCGTTGGATTCACGTTGTCGGTGGAATAGATCCAGTTGTATTGAAGTCCCGAGTGGGCGAGGAATGCGAATTTATCATTCAAATGGAGTGCGTAGACCAACTCGGCTTTGAAGGGGAGCAGGTCGTAGCCGTCGTTGTTTCCGGTATAGTTTACGCGTGAATAATGGGTGATCCCCCCCTCGACCGAGAGGCTGTCTTGGAATCTTCGATTGTAGATCCAGACGCCTTTCTGGATCACCTGATTGTACCAGAGCGAGAACCCGTAATGGGTGTCTCCCGGAATCGAGAATGAGGACATGTTCCGGAAGTTGCCGATTGATGCCCCGATCATGTGTCGGTAGGGATTGAAGACTTTCGTCTCTTCGATCACGGACTCTGAATCTCCTTCTTCTTGGTCGCCGGGATCGGGTGCATCCTCGTCTTCATCACTTCTGCGCTTGAGGTTGCGAGGAGAGGTGCCATAGTCGAGATCCGAGTCGAACTGATTGAGGTCCCGAGCGTCTCCTGGGCCGGTACTCTTCGCCTCCGCGCCTTGGGTCGGACCGCCATCTCCGAGCAGGGGCGGTGCGTTCGGATCGAGTTTGAACTCGGTCTCTTTGCTCGGTGGATTCAGGTCCTTACCGCCAATCGGATCGAGTTCGGGTTTGGCGTCGGGATTGAAGCGATTTTCGATTGGAGGCGGCGCAAACAGATTGGCGACTTTCTCGGCAGAAACGTATTCTTCCTGGAGCTTCAACTCACCTTCGGTGTCGTAACGACGCACCCGTTTGCCGACAAATCCAGTGTCATCATCCTCGGTCTTGAGAACCCGGAAGGCCATGATCGGTTTACCCCGGTATTGAACCAGGATGATGCTTCCTGTGCGAGGGGCTTCCCCATCCTTGATCTTGAAGCGGTAAACCCTTCCGCTTTTGCTCATCTCGGTCGGGATGATGTGGGAGACCGTGGCTTCGATGTCCGGCAATAGCTCCGCGTGGGCTTGCGTCCATGAAAAGAACAGCAAAAACAAGCTTTGACGGATCAGGTGCATTGTCCTCACACTGTCCTTGAGTGTAATCCATGCCCATGAAAGCTTCCATTCTTTTGCTCTGTATTCTCGCGGGGTTCTCCGAGTCCCGGGCGAACGCTCTTCGTGCCCGAGATTGGGCGGGCGTGGTACGCACTCTCGAGCTCAAGCGCGGTCAAAATATTGAACAAGATCTCGAGCTGGCGCGCGCGTATCTGGCATTGGAGCGTCGAGCAGAGGCTCTGAAGCTCACGGCATCTTGGTCGCGGGATGAGCGGGCAAGGGCACTTCATCAGATCGCACAAACGTCGTTTTTTTCGCAAGAAACAGCTGATTTGTATTACGAAGGGATGCGATGGCTCGGACTGGGACGATTCCAAGATGCCCAAGAGCGATTCGCCCAAGCCTATGCACGCGAGGTGGGTCATGTCCTCGTGCTCACTCGCTTGATTCACACCGAGCTAGTGCTGGGGCGAAAAGATCAGGCCAAGATCCGCTGGCAAGAAGCCAGGGCGCTCGGGGTGATGAACCGGGAAATGAGAGTTTACGGACTCAAGCTTCTGGTGGGAGATGCCTTTGGGCCTTCCGAAGACTACCGTTCCTCGGTCGCTACGAAGAGTGAGTGTCTTGCAGAGGAGGTCCCCGCGGCATTTTTTGCGGAGTATCTGGTCAAAACCAGCCGAGCCCCAGAGCTTCGGGGGCTGTTGCGTCAGTGGTTGGACCAAAAGCCCGAATGGGTCCTTCCATTGGTGCGCGGGTTGAGTGCGCCGGGGATCCCGGAGGAGCTCCGTAAAAAAATCAAGGCCCGACTCGAGAAGCATCTCAAAGACCGGACCTTGATTGAAACCAAGTTAGATCGGGAGCGGCAAACCCCCTGGAGTGGGTTCCTCCGCTACGAAGATTTAG
Organism: Pseudomonadota bacterium; assembly: GCA_027491115.1. Taxonomy (GTDB): domain Bacteria; phylum Bdellovibrionota; class UBA1018; order UBA1018; family CAIMNF01; genus CAIMNF01. The sequence continues at coordinate 34,847 of JAIXWV010000030.1, read as the reverse complement.
TGAAGGAACTGACCGGAGTGGCCCCCACGAGTTCCCGCTGATTCCTTCTCAAATGCCTCCTGGCACTTCAGGCAGAGGGTGGCGTCCGGGCGCACGCGCAAGCGTTTGACGGGGATCTCGACTCCGCAGTCTTCGCAATCTCCAAAAGTACCGGCTTCGATGCGCTGCAAAGAGATGTCGATCTGTCTCAGCTCCGTCTTGAGATGCATGCTCATGCGCTCTTTGGCGTGCCAGGCTTCTTCAGAGTCAGAGCGGTCGATCACGTCCTTCATGGAAGACTCGTCTTCTACGGCGGCCTGCTTGTTCAGGACCTGCAAATTCATGAGCTGGTTCTTTTTGATCAGGAGTTCGGACTTCAGTTGCATGACAGTTTTGGGACTCATTGAAACCTCCGTGGGATTTAAAGCGAAGCACTATTTATGGGGAGCGGGACCGGAAGTCAACATGAGTGCGCCGCGTCAGCGCGAGAAAAAACGCCCCGCTCCCACGGACCCACTGGACAGAATGCCCCGCCCGGCCTAATTTCCAAAGGCAGCCCAGGGGAGGACGGGGTCCGTGACCAATCAAAAGATTTTTATAGCAGTCGCAGGGAATATCGGTACGGGTAAAACCACCCTCACTACCATGCTGGCCAAGCATTTCGCGTGGGATGCCCACTTTGAGTCGGTCACCGACAATCCCTATCTCGCAGATTTCTACACCGACATGAAGAGGTGGAGCTTTCCGCTCCAGATTTACTTCATGACACACCGCGTTAAGGCCCATCAAGACATCACAGATGGTACTTCGTCTGCGATTCAGGACCGCACGATTTACGAGGATGCCAATATTTTCGCCCGCAACCTCTATGAGCAAGGCCTCATGGAAGAGCGGGACTATCAGAACTATCTCCAAGTGTACCGGGTGATCACTGGGTCCCTGCAGCCCCCCGGCTTGATGATTTATTTGCGGAAATCTTTGCCACGCCTTCGGGAACAGATTCGGAAGCGCGGACGGGATTATGAGCAAGACATGCCAGAAGACTATCTGGCGAATTTGAATCGTTACTACGATGAGTGGATCGCCCATTACGACATCGGCAAGAAGTTGGTCATTGAAAGTGACGATCTGGATTTTGTCGCAAACCCGGATCACTTCAATGTGATCTGCGATCGGGTGTTGGATTCTCTCGATCAGCAAGACCTCTTTCTTTCCCGTTGAAACTTTGTTTCAATGGAACCATGAACTTGCGTCGGTTTCTCGCGCTGTCCGTCCTCATGGGGTCGCTCTCGGCTTGCTCGATCGATCCGCCTGTCCGGGATGATTTGGATGCGGAGGCCCCGCCGGTTCGTGGGACGGCCACCAAGCAGACTCCAACCAGTGTGTTTGAGGATGAGGATTCGCGACCATACTCCCCCGGAAAAAGCCGTCACGCCTCGGTTTCCGAAGCGTTCGACGAGGCTCGATCAAGACCTACCCTGGCAGACTTCGATCTTCTGGACGAGCCCCATCCGCGGACCATCTGTTTCAGCACCAAGGCAACCGACCCCAATCTCATGAGTGAGATTGTCATCCGGCAGATGAATGTCTCCTTCGAGGGGACGCCGGATTACGGCCCATTGTTTCCAGGGGCTGCCGATCGTGTGGAGCAGCGATTGGTGATCGGGAAGAACAACGGGTGGGTCAACAGTCAGAACCTCACCAATGAAAAGCGTCAAGTTTTTGAGCTGAATCAATCTGGGAATTCCCTGATTATCCGAATCACAGAGAACAAGTTCGGCATTTACCAGGATGTCGGGGCTCCCGCCGAGGTCTGGATCCGCAAGGACTCCAGAGGGTATCTGTTCTTCAAGGTGTTTCGCGTGGACGCAGAGCACAAGCGGACCGAGATGTTCGTCGGTTACTGTTACAAGAAGTAGTCTGGAGTCAATCCCCTCATATTTTTTTTCAAGATTTTCTCGAGGCCCACCGATCCGAGGAATGGAGGCCATGTATGGACTATTTCAAGTTTCGTCACCTGAAGGTAACTGCGCTGTTGTTGGCATTGATTTCCATGACGGCGTGTTCTTCGTCACAGGTGGACGAGCCGACTGGAGATACCCCTGAGACCGCGGCGGTCGGTGAAGCGGATTCCTCACTCCCGACAGACGCTGTTCCTGAAGTCGCGGACGTTCCCCCTGCTCCAGACGGAGAAGTGAAGGCGGCGGAAGCTGCCTCACCTGTGGCGGAAGATCCTGCTCTGGCTGCGGCCCCTGCGGCAGACGCACCCGTGGCTGAAACTCCGGTTGCTGAAGCTCCCGTAGCGGAAACTCCCGTAGCGGAAGCTCCTCCGGCTGAGGTGCCCGCGGCAGAACCTGTGGCTGCTGCCCCGGTCGAGGAAGCCGCTCCTGCAGAGCCTTCGGTGGTGGCCCAAGCCGCTCCTGAGAAAGAAGCTGCAGCTGTGGTTGACGGTAAGCCCTACCGCGTGAGGCGCGGAGACACGCTCATGAAGATCGCGTTCGAGCATTATGGCGATCTTTATCGCTGGAAAGAAATTTACGAAACCAATCGCAAGGCGATCAAAGACCCGAATCATGTTCCTCCCGGCACCAAGATCGTTTTGAGTGATGCCGGTATGGTCACCATTGAAAGAAATGGTGAGCGTTACCTGATCAAGCGTGGAGACACTCTCGGCACCATTTCGGGAGACGTCTATGGAACCCGCGCCAAGTGGAAGAAGCTTTGGGAGAACAACCGCCAGTTGATCAAAGACCCGAACAAGATCTATGCAGGCTTCAGTCTGTACTACGTGCCTGAAGCCCGTCTGACGCGGGACCGTCAAGGTGAGCCTGAATCCGCCCCGGGTGGATCAGCCCAGAACCTTCCGTTCAAGAATACTCCTGCCGAAAAGAGCATGGCTCAAGCACCTGCTGCAGCCCCGGCTCAAGCGGCGGCCCCGGTGGATGCTGCAGCGTCAGGCGACGCAGCGCGCGCCCCGGCCTCGGCTCCCCCAGCTGTAAAATAAATCTGCTTTCGCCGTGGAATCATGGGTGGATCCTTGTTAAATTGGGAACCACCTATGAACCATATGAAAGACCGTAATTTTAATCCGGATTCCATTCCTGGCGAGTACAACGTCGTCGCGCTTTGGACCCGTTTTCGCTCCGAGCGGATCCGCGCTGGAGTGTTCGCAGGACTTTTTGCCGGAGCAATGATGCTCGTTTTCGGGATGATCTATTCGGCAATCAAAGGGATGGATATCACCACACCCTTTAGGATCTCTGCTCTTCCGATTCTCGGGAACACCGCCATGGCATATGGATCGGCTTCGGGCATCGTGGTCGGTCTGATCGTGTTCTTCACTCTCGCCATCGTGCTCGGAACCACTTACGCTCATTTCACGGGCACCAATCACCGTGGCAATCGCTTTGGAATCGGTCTGACCTGGGGAGCCTACGGTTGGATTTTCATCACTTGTCTGTTTTGCCCCGCGTTCCGCGCCTATCATGAAGCGGACATTCCACGCGGCCCGATGTTTTTCGCATGGATCGTTTTCGGTCTGTCGTTGATGTCGGTCGCCTGGTTCGACAAGAACGCGCCCCAGAAGTAATCACTTCATCTGGGCTTTGGAGATGATGGAGGTCGTGCTCCGGCCCTCGACGAAGGGAAGGGTGCGTACTTTACCCCCGTGTTCTCGAACGGTGTCGTATCCGACAATGTCCCGGACCCGGTAGTCTCCGCCTTTGACCAGAACATCCGGAAGGATCTTTTCAATGAGCTCGAGCGGGGTGTCCTGGTCAAACCAGGTGACATAGCTCACGGACTCCAGTGCCGCGATCACCTTCATTCTGTCCTTCAGTGGATTGATCGGACGGGTGGGGCCCTTCAATCGGCGGGTCGACTCGTCGGTGTTCAGGGCGACGACCAGAACCTCACCGAGCTTTGCCGCCCGTTCAAGATAATCCACGTGACCCGCATGAAGGATGTCAAAGCAGCCGTTCGTGAAAACGACGCGTTTCTTACCTCTTCTCTTGAGGCGGTTCCTGAGGCTCGCCGGACTCAGGATCTTTGCTCGGATCATGAACGTTGGATCCCTTGTCGGAGGTGCAATTTTCCGAGGCTGTCCTGCGGCCGGAAGAACCAACCGAACACCAGCAGCGAACCCAGGGCGAACACAATCGACCTCAGCAGAAGGGAGCGGTGTCCGCGATCGAACTCGAGCTGGAAAAAAACTTTGCCCGCAGAAGTCTCAAAGAGCACTTCCTGAAGCGTGACGAACAACCACTGGGAGAGCAGGAAGAAAGCCAGGAATCCGGCCGGATTCTGAAGCATCAACTCAGGATCGAGATGGAACTTGAATGCAAAGAGTGCGGCAAGATTGGTGGTGATCCAAAAACCGGCGTGAAGAATGGCATCGAGCAGGTACGCAAATGCACGCCTGCGAATCAGGTCGGGTTGTGCGGGTGTCTGGGTTGCGACCGGACGGGAAACCGGCGGTGGAGTCGGCTGAATGCGAGCCTGGGATGCCTGTTGAAGTTGGCGTGCGGTCCGGATCGGTTCAGCGAATCGAGGAGTTCCTGCCGAAATGGCGCCGGTTCCGGTGGACGGAGCCTGTTTCCTTTTTGCCTCAGGAGCATAGGGAAGACCGTCGGAGAACGGGTGAAAGCCCATTCCGTCGTGCAGGGGCCTAAAGCTGATTCTATCTTTTTCCATAGTGTTGTCCGACCGCGATGGCGACCGCAGCGAGTGCGGCGGTTTCAGCCCTCAAGATCAGGGATCCCAGATGTGCCCTTTTTATCTCCCTCTTTTCGCTCCCCGTCAATTGCAAAAGGCGGCTCTTTTCCTTGGGGCTGAAGCCACCTTCCGGACCGATCAAGAGGCGGACCGGTTGATCCGAAGTTGCCGAAGGGCATCCACGGCTCAGGTGGGACTCGATCCCGCCATTCTGGGCCAGATCCTCATCGAGCCAGACCCATGGTCCGGGCTTCTCCAGTGCAATCTCAAACGGCGCCGGGGTGTGGATCACCATTCGGTCGAGACGTCCGCACTGCTTCAGGGCCTGGTCGGCCATTTTTTGCCAACGCTCCTGGAAATTTTCGAGACCTTTTTTCTTGAGCTTCACCACGCTGAATTCAGTTTCCACCGGAGTGAGGGCGCGGACCCCGAGCTCCACAGATTTCTCAATCACCCACTCCATGGCCTCGCCCTTCAGCACCGAAATGAACAGCTCCACTGGAGCGGAAGTCCGTGCGGGGTCGATCCGCGGAGATTCGGTCAAAACGGCTCCAGGAGATTTTCCTTTGAACTCGATCCGTGCGGGCGCGGAACCCCCGCGTCCGTCGAGAAGTTCGATTTCGTCTCCGGGTCCCAGTCTTAGGACGGAGAGAAGGTGGCGGGATTCGTTTTCCGAGAGTTCAACCCACATTCCGGGCTTCTGCGGAAGAAAATCGCAGAGGGCGCGTCGCATAGTTTCAATCTAGCTGAAGGGTGGACAAAAAGCGAAAGGAATCCTCTTCGATCCGGGGCGGAGGGGTGGACTTACGAATGCGGTTGGACAGCAGGAGTCCGTGCTTCCAAGTGAAGAGCGGAATGAGGGGTAGTTCCTCCAGCACCCGCTTCTCGGCCGCGGCCCAGCTGAGATTCCCATTTTTGTCGGCCAAAGTTCGATCCGGACTCCAGGAAAAGTAATTCTTGTTCTTCCCGGGCAGAAGGTAGTCTGAGATGGAATCGTTCTCGGTCTCGCGAAGCAAGCGAGATCCGAAGATCTGGAAGTCCCCACGCTTCAGGCGCTGAAAAAACAAGGAGGACTCGAGTGGAACCACTTCCACTTCGATTCCCACCTTGCCCAGGGCTTCGCGGACGAGCAAGGCCAGCTCGTTGCCCTCGCGGACCGGAGTGGTCAAAAAGCGTAACTTAATTGGTCCACGCGACCCAATGAGGGATCGCGCGGCTTCAGGCCGGAATGAATCCGCAAGAACCGGGAGTGGTGTCACCATGTCGAAAAATTTGTTGTGGACCCATTGATCGAGGGGCAGTGCGTGCAAGATGGCCCTGCGGAGATTCGGGTCGGAAAGTGCCGGGTCGCGCAAATTGAATCCAATGAACGAAAGGTGGTGCCCTGGAGCCTCAACCAGGGAGGCCCCTTGTTTCTGAAACCATCGGGTCTTTGAAAGGGAAAGGCTGTTGAACAGAACGTCGACCTCGCCCTTCTCGAACAGGATCCCACGTGCGAGCTCGTCCCTGACGGTGCGGAAGTGAAGAACGGGGCGGTCGGCTAAAGGAGGGAGGAGTTTGAAGTCCTCGGGATCGAACGGTGTTGCGACCCGGTAACCCGCTTCCATGAGAGGAAGGATCTTTCTCGCCATCACGTCAGGATTTTGACCGGCTTCGAGGGTGTTCGGAGGACGGTCGATCAGTATCCGTATCCCGGGATTTGCCGTACTCTGATTCAGGAGGAATGTGGTGACTAGAGCAAGGGTGATTGCAGCAAAAGTGATGACAAAGATGATTCTGGTCGCCACGTGTGTTCTCATCCTTGATCCCGCCTCTGTCCGGGCAAACGAGATCCTAACCCATGAACGGCGATTTCAAAAGTTGGGAGTCACACTTGATTCCTGGTCCGAAGCACAGATTCGCTTCTGGAAGCGGGTTTATACTGAGTTTGAGTCCTCCGACTGGTTGGTGCATGACTCGATGAATCCCGCACGAATCTACTCCAGGCATCGGACTGAGTCCGACGCCAGGCGCGGTCGGGGTGAGGTACGGATCGCTTTGAGCGCGCTCTCCAGGGCTCCGTCTGGAAAAGTGTCCGTGAGCCGTCTCGATCCAAAACTCAGGCCGGTGTTTGAGGCGATGGATGCCATAGAAGATCCTCGCGCCTATGCCTTCGCAGCCGAAGATCGCCGACTTCGCATCCAGTCGGGTCGGAAGGATCGGGTCGAAGCCGCGTTCGGTGAGTCCCGCCCTTACTTGAAGCGCATGCGAGAGATGTTTCGCGAGGAGGGGGTTCCCGAAGAGTTGGTACTGCTCCCCTTTGTGGAGAGTGCTTTCAATCAAGAGGCCAAGTCCAAGGCGGGTGCTGTCGGCATCTGGCAGTTCATGCCGCAGACAGCCGCCCGAGATCTCAGGGTCGGACACTCGATCGATGAGCGTTTCGATCCCTTGAAGTCCACCCGTGCGGCTGCCCGGTTCTTGCGTCGCAATCATCAGTTGTTGGGAAGTTGGGCCTTGGCTGTCATGGCGTACCACCACGGGCCGTCCCTGGTGAAAAAGGCGGTGAAAACACTCGGAACGGATGATCCGGTGAAGATCATCCGGATCTTCAAGGAGCCCTCTTTCAAGTTCGCATCCCGCAATTACCTTTTTGAGTTTTTGGCCATGTGTGATGTGCATGAGGAGCGGCAGAGGCAGGATGAGGATGGCCTTCCTCCGTATCTCAGTCTGGCTTTTCCGAAAAATCTGAAAATCGGCAGGATCGTTGCACACTATCGCCTGGATCAGGAGACCCTCAAGCGACTCAACCCGCACTTCCGGGATCCGATCTGGAAAAACGAGGCTGAAATCCCTGCACACTATCCTGTCCGGATCGCGGGGATTACCCTTGAGGAGTTCCGAAAGCTTCAGTATCCTTGAGCCAGTCAACTATGGGCATGTACATCATCGGAATCGCCGGCGGCTCAGGCTCCGGAAAGACCACGTTCACGCAGAAAGTTTTGAGTCAGATCAGCGATCCGAAAGTGGGCGTGCTCCACCAGGATTCCTATTACCTCCCACGTCCCCCTTCCCACCTCAAAATCAACGACGAACCCAACTTCGACCATCCCGATGCGTTCGACTGGGAGTTGATGCGGTCCCATCTCGAGGTGTTGCGTGAGGGAAAGCGGGTCGAGAGTCCCGTTTATGACTATTCCAGCTCCCGTAGGACGACCAAGACCACACCGGTCGGACCGTGTAAAATCCTCATCGTCGAGGGGATCTTCGCTCTCTGGGACGAATCGATTCGCAATCATTTCGACCTCAAGTTTTACCTGCATGTCGAGTCAGACATCCGCTTCATCCGTCGCCTGTTCCGGGACTTGAAAGACCGGAGCCGCAGCCTCGAAGACATCATCCGGCAGTACTACGATACCGTCCGTCCCATGCACCAGCTTTACCTGGAACCCACGCGGCAGTACGCCGACATCATTGTTGGAGAAGAAACCGACACGGCTGCAACCATGCTAGCCGCCATGATCAAACAGAAGCTCCTGGAGATGAAATGAAATCAGGCAAGGTCACGGTCACGCCATACGGTGGGTTGGGCGAGATCGGGATGAATTGCATGTTGATCGAGACCGAGTCCTCGGCGATTCTGATCGACTGCGGCCTCATGTTCTCGGAGCTCGATCATTTCGGGGTAGAGTTCGTGATCCCGAACTTCGCCCATCTGCTCACCAAAAAAGACAAGATCAAGGCCATCTTCGCCACCCACGGACACGAAGACCACATCGGTGCGATTCCTTTTGCGCTCAAAGCCGGCATTCGGGTACCGATCTATGCTTCTCACTTCACCAGTCTGATGATCCGCGAAAAGCTGAAGGATGCAGGTCTCGACCAGGCGGTTCCGATCCGGATCATGCACTCGGGCGCGATGATCGAGCTCGGAGATCTGAAAGTGACCACCCTGTCGGTGAATCATTCGATCATCGACGCTTTCGCACTGCTAATCGATACCCCCCTTGGAAAGATCGTCCACACCGGCGACTTCAAGTTGGATCCTTCTCCGTTCTTTGGTGACATTCTCGAGTGGGACGCCTTCAAAAAAGCCGGCGACGAAGGGGTGTTGCTCCTGCTCTCGGACTCGACCAATGTCGAGCGCGAAAGTCATGGTCTCCAAGACACCCGCATCCAGGAGCGAATGGAGGAATTATTCGACGCCTCTCGCGGCCTGATCCTGATTTCACTTTTCTCTTCGAACGTCGGACGGATGGCGAACATCTTCAAGCTCGCCAACAAAATGGGAAAGAAGATCGCCCTCACCGGACGGAGCATGGAGCAGAATGTGCGCCTTGCGCAGGAGCGGGGGGCCATCCATCTCGACACCCGCAATGTGATCGGGATCGAGGACGTCTGGCAGTACGACCGGAAGAACGTCGTGATCCTCTCGACCGGATGCCAGGGTGAGCCCCGCTCGGCCCTGAACCGGATCGCCCATGGCGAGCATGCCCACGTTTCACTGAATGAAGAGGACTTGGTGATCCTGAGCTCGAGCCAGATTCCAGGAAACGAAGTCGCCATTTCCAAGCTGACCAATCAGCTGTTCCGCCAGGGAGCCGAAGTGCTTTACGATGCGATTGAAGACGTGCACACCAGTGGTCACGCCACAAGGCCCGAGCTCAAGAAGATGATCGAGATGGTGCGCCCGAAATTTTTCATTCCGATTCACGGGGAGTACCGCCACCTGGTTCATCATGCCAAGCTCGCTGCCGAAACAGGAGTCGAAGAGTCGAATGTTTGCGTGATTCAAAACGGCGAGATCATCGAGATTGACCGCGACGGGCTCAGGATCGTCGACGAAATCACCGAGCTACGGGTCCTGGTGGAGAGCCGGGAGGGCGATGAAATCACCCGAGATCTCTTGCGGGATCGCCGTCGTTTGGCTGAATCGGGCGTCGTGTTCTGTCTCCTCGCCCGCGAAAAAGGCTCTGGCAAGGTGCTCACCCGTCCCGAGGTCCTCGCCAAGGGGCTTGTGAACGACCGTCTCGAGGCGGCGCTCCTTCAGGATGCCCAACAGGTGGTGGCCCAAGTCATCCAACGTTACAACAAGGAGCTGAGGCATGGCGTCATCGACCCCGATTTCGCCGAGAACTTGCGGATCGAGCTTCGTCGCTTCTTTGACCGAAAAATCGGCAGGAAGCCTACGGTCGTTCCTCTGGTACTCGACGTTTGAGTGCGGTATTCTCGGCCCATGGCATACCAACCGAATGTGATCGAGCCCAAGTGGCAGGCCCACTGGGAGAAGACCCAGTCTTTCAAGACTGAGCAGAGCTCCAACAAACCCAAGTACTACGTGCTCGACATGTTTCCTTATCCGTCGAGTTCCGGTCTGCATGTCGGTCATCCTGAGGGATACACTGCCACTGACATCATGGCTCGCTACATGCGCACAAAAGGTTACAATGTGCTCCATCCGATGGGGTGGGATGCTTTCGGTCTCCCGGCCGAGCAGTATGCGATCAAGACCGGAGTCCATCCGGCGATCACGACCAACGAGGCAATCGACAATTTCCGCAGACAGCTCAAGATGCTCGGATTCAGTTACGACTGGTCCCGGGAGATCACCACCTGTGATCCGAAGTACTACCACTGGACCCAGTGGATCTTTTTGAAGCTCTATGAAAAGGGCCTCGCTTATCAAACCGAGGTGCCGGTGAACTGGTGCCCGGAGCTGAAGACCGTTCTGGCAAATGAAGAAGTGGTCGACGGCAAGTCCGAGCGCGGCGGCCATCCGGTGTACCGGATCCCCATGAAGCAGTGGATGCTCAAGATCACCGACTATGCCGAGAAGCTCCTCGAGGGTCTCGATCGGGTCGATTGGCCCGAAGGAACCAAGCAGCTTCAGAGAAACTGGATCGGCAAGAGCGTCGGGTTGCAGATCCGTTTCAAGATCGACGGGGCTGTCGACGGCAAAGAAGAAGGCTTCGAAATCTTCACCACGCGTCCCGACACGCTTTGGGGCGTCTCCTACATGGCACTCGCTCCCGAGCATCCGCTCGTGAACCGGATCACCACGCCAGACCGGGCTGCGGCTGTGAAACAGTATCAGGCGGAGGCATCTCAAAAGTCCGAAGTCGCAAGGCAGGATGCGTCCAAGGAGAAATCCGGATGCTTCACCGGAGCGTATGCGATCAATCCGGCCAGCGGCGAGCGCGTCCCTGTGTGGATCTCCGACTACGTCCTGATGACCTATGGAACGGGTGCAGTGATGGCCGTTCCGGCCCACGACGAGCGTGATTTCGAGTTCGCCACCCAATTCCAGTTGCCGGTCAGGACCGTCGTCACAGGTGGTCAAGAGGGTGAGTGCTTCCCGGGTGAAGGAATTGCTGTGAATTCCGGATTCATCAACGGGCTTCCGACTGCAGAAGCTTCAGCCAAAGTGATCGCCTGGGCCGAGAAAGAAGGCCTCGGAAAGAAAACCATCAAGTACAAGCTTCGGGACTGGCTGTTCTCGCGCCAGCGTTATTGGGGCGAGCCGTTCCCCATCCTGAAGGACGCAGATGGAAAGATCCGCGCTCTCCGGGACAACGAGCTTCCGGTCGTGTTGCCGGATGTGAAGAGCTACGAGCCGACCGGAACGGGTGAGAGCCCTCTCGCCGGGATCACCGCTTGGCGTGAATTCCGGGACGAGAAAACCGGGCAGTTGTACCTTCGCGAGACGGACACCATGCCGGGCTCGGCGGGATCTTCCTGGTACTTCCTCCGGTACTGCGATCCGAACAATGACCGACAGGCCTTCAGTCCCGAAGCCGAGCGCTACTTCATGCCGGTCGACCTCTATCTGGGTGGAGACGAGCATGCGGTGGGGCACTTGCTTTACTCGAGATTCTGGATGAAGGTCCTGTTCGACTGTGGACTCGTGACCCACGACGAGCCGTTCAAGAAACTCGTCCACCAAGGGATGATTCTCGGGATGGATGGCGAAAAGATGTCCAAGTCCCGCGGAAACGTCATCAACCCGGATGACGTGGTCAAGAAGTATGGCGCCGACACTCTCCGGGTTTACGAAATGTTCATGGGCCCGCTCGAGAAGGACAAGCCCTGGTCCACGCAGGCCATCGAAGGAACCTACCGGTTCTTGAGTCGCGCGTTCCGGATTGTTTACAACGAAGACCGCGAAGGGGGTGGCAAAGACACCCTCAAGGTGGTGGATCGTGAGTTGACGCCGGAAGATCGCAAGATCCTGCACGTCACGATCAAAAAGGTGACCGAGGATATCGAAGGGATGCGCTTCAATACCGCCATCTCCCAGATGATGGTCTTTGTGAATCATTTCACGGCGCAAGAGAAGACTCCGCGAGAGGCGATCCGTGCCTTCACCCAACTGCTCCATCCCTTCGCCCCCCATTTGGCGGAAGAGTTCTGGGAAGCGATTGGAGAAACGACAGCGCTCAGTCACACACTCTGGCCGGCATTCGATCCAGAGTGGGTGAAAGCCGATTCGGTCACCATCGCGGTACAGGTTCTCGGCAAACTCCGGGGCACGCTCGAGGTGGAGCCCGGTGTTTCGCAAGAGACGCTCGAAGCCCTGGCAAAAGCCCAAGAGGGGATCGCGAAGTTTCTCGACGGTAAGCAGATTGTCAAAGTGATCTACGTGCAGAACAAAATCCTGAATTTTGTGATCCGCTGATCAATCTTCTTTGTGGTCTTCGGCTTCTTCCACAGAGGCAGGAGCCCGAGGTGCGGATTCGAGAGGGTTGGGAGCTCCGGCAACGGAGGGCATGAGCGAAAGTCCGTACTTCGCGAATACAGACGGTTCTTTTGATCCTGAGGCCGGGGCGACCCAGGGCTCGATCGAAGTCCGGGTTCCTGCGGTCAAGAGCAAGGTGTTCTCGGGTGTCGGATTGACCTTCCTGAAGAACACCCATTCCGAGATCTTGGAATAGTACTGGCTTGCCCAACGCAGGTACCTTGAATCGTGGTAGTGGTCGAGAAAGGCATTCGCAACAGGAGCGAGGAACTCAAATGTTTCGATTACCCGATTCTGGCGCTCGGTCCAGGTCGAATCACTCTGGAGCAACTCCTGCAGCTTCAGGATCTTGGAATAGAAACACCAGTGCATGTCTTCAGGTTTGGCACTGACCAGTTCCAGGGCGCCGGTGGAGCGTTCAAACTTGAGCGGAGTGGCACCTGCGAGCTTTCGGAAATCGGAATCGCACTGATCGGCGAAGGACTCGCGCACGGCTGTCGGAGCGGTGGGATGGAAAAAAATGGCTTTCAGATCCGCCAGATCAAACCCGTTGGGGTGAGGCACTCGGGAGTAGGCCGGAAGTTCGGGTAAGGGGGCGGGAGTCTTCAGCACCTGTGTGGTGGCACAAGATGCGGTGAAAACCGTCAATACCCCGGCAATCAATGGGTGCAGGACCCGTTTCATGGACACTCCTCCGTCAATTCCCTATCGTCAAAAATCTGTAAAACTTTAGTTTCAAGGATTGGGGGGGGCTGTCCGAAGAGACACTGAGATGAGGACACTCTTCGCACGCACGATCGAATCCCGCTTCCTGAAACAGGCCATGATCGCCTGTTTTGCGGTGCTGTTGCTCCGTTCATCTCCGGCTGTCGCACAGTCCGCACCGGAAGCTCCGTCCGGATCGAGAAACTTTTACCAGGTACTCGACGAGGTGTTGGGTGACTTTGAGTACGATCTCAAGAGCGGGCAAGTCATCGGAATGAAGGATCTGTCGATCCGAAACCTCGTCACCAGCGAAAACATTCCACCGTCGTTCAAGTCACACCTCGAACTGCTGATCACAGAGCGCATTCTGAAAGTCACAAAATCCAGAGTCGTGCATTGCCTGGCTTGTCGCTCCAAGACCGCCAAGTTGAACGGCGAGACCATGGTGATCTCCTCAGCTGAAACCAACTCGGCCGAGCTCCAGCGTATCGCGCGGATGAACGGTGTCCAGAATTTCATGGATGTGGCCTTTGCTTATCAGCCGACGGGGATGATCCTGTCCTTCCAGATTTCGGATGTGGAGGCTGGAACCACCCTGTGGACCCGGAACTACAATTCTGAAAACACGCGTGCCTCCGCCCAAAGACGGGGTGTCGATTTCCAGGAGCTCGAAGAAGCCAAGACCCGGATGGAGTACCAGTCGACCATGCAGATCCGCCCGGTTCTGTACACGGTGATGGCGCCCAAGGCGACAAGTGGTTACTCGACCGCACTCGGGTTCGGTATCCGGATGATGGAGCGCTATGACAATCGCCAAAAAGAGGTAGGGTTCGAAGCCAATTACTATGCCGATGTGAATCTCTTGACCGGACTCAGCACAGCCAGCACCGATTCGACCAACCTTTACAACAGTTTCAACTTTACGTTGTTGTTCCAGCACGGTTGGGCACTGTTCGGCCCTGAGGAAAATTTCAACAAGGCCCGCTCCATCATCATCGGTGGAATCGGAGGTACTTATGCCGCTGGATTTCTCGGAGGGCTCTTGAGGGGCACTTACGAATGGCGGATGGCGAAACATTGGACGATCTCGGGATTCTTGGGTTATCGCCCCAAGGGGACGCTCGTGATCACCACCACTCAGACCGCCTCGGTCTCGGGTGTGGAAGGGGGAATCGGTGTCGGCTACATCTTCTAAATCATCTTCTCAGTCTGTGATGTTCGCGCTGGTCGGAGTCATGACCGTCTTGTCGGGATGCGCCACCTCTGGCGGGAAAGCCGCCCAGGTCACCGCGAGCGGTGAACCGCTCTATATCGAGAATCCATTCTCCCAATACGGAGCGGTCGCCCCCGACTCCGGGAAGTCCATCACGTTCCGCTCGAAGAAGGGCGACAAACAGATGGAGATCGAGATCCCGCAAGATCCGACAGCCGAATTCCAGGTCCCCATGAATCCGAAACTGGCCGAAGCCCCACGCGAATCGAACACCGGACTCGGACCGGATGATCGCTATTTGAGGCAGAAGCCCGGGATGGCCGATCGCGAGATCGCCTCCACCTTCACGGATCACGAAGACCCGGTTGCCGGAGCCCGCCGAAGGGAAATCGAGAGCGGCCTCGGACTCCAGCCTTCAGACGATTTGCCGGTGATGGATGAGAGCTACCTCGGCAAAGTCGATTTCATCAAACAGCTGTTCAATGGTGGGCGACACGAAGCCGCACTCATGGAGATCGATTCTCTGATCAAGCAGTATCCGACCAATGCCCGACTTTATGAAATGAGGGGTACCGTTCTCGACCGGATCGGTTACCCGGATCTGGCGTTGCGGTCCTGGAAGCAGGCCCTTGAATTCGAACCGGGCAAGGTCGCGCTCCGGAAAGTTGTGGAACGCAGGGAGACGCAGCGTAATGTCGCGTCTCAGAAGAGGTGATGTCATGATGATCTTCACATTCATTCCTTTGTTGGTCGGAACCGCATTGGCTGCGGGTCCGAGCACACTTGATGTGAAAAAGCGGGGCGAGCAACAGGTCCGTCAGGTGCTCGAGCCCCTCGTCAATCAGTACTGTCGCGAACAGTGCCAGATCATCCATGTCGACACCGAGGTGGATCTCGCGGTGGACGACCTCACTGCGCCCGGCTTCGAGGACGGTGGACGCGCCACTCTTGCTCCGGCTGCAGCCCGGGTCAAAATGCTCGTCGACGAAAATCTCGGTTCACAAACCCGTAACAAGATTCTTTCGCTCTTCAAGGAGCATCTCGATCAACTGGACTTCCCGGTCCAGGTCGAGCCAAGGATCACCCGGTTTCCTCAGCCCGCAAGCTCCACCTACCGTGTGGCCGAGTTGCGCGCGCGCGTGGTTCGTGACATCCGGGCGTCCATCCAGGGGATGTTGACCCAGTTCTGTGCCGAGCACTGTGTTCTCGGAGAATTCGATGTCCAGACCGAGGCGGTCAATCCCGAGGATGTGGACTATGCTGCCAGCCAGGAGTATTTCCAGGATGGTCCCGCTGCGATCCGGGTCAAAGGGGTCAAGGCCGTAGTGATGACGGACCAGGCCCTTCCCTCCGAAGAGGCGGCCGGCATGGTCGAGATGGTGAAATTGAAAGTTTCGCCCTACAGGAACTCGGAAGTGCTCGCCCAAAGCATGCGTTTTCCTAAGAACCTCCAGACGATGGTCGCCGGCCAGGTGCCCTGGACTCAGGGCCGGAGTCCCGCGAGCAAGGAAGAAAAAGAGCTGAAAGAGGCACGCGACTCCCGCGAGACGCGCGAGTCGAAGGAACTCAAAGACTCCACCGAGAGCAGGAGTCACAAAGAAACGACCAGCCAGCAGAGCGAGTCGAGCGACGTCCGCAAGGAGCGCGTTGAGCACTACGAAAAAATCGAGCGGGTAGAAAACGGGGACGCGGTTCAAGCGGTCCTCGACAAATTCAAGCTCTACGGGATCATCCTGTCTTCTATCATCCTCGCCCTTCTCTTCACTCTGGTGGCGATCAGCTTCCGCAGGCAGGTCTTCGATGGCGGTAAAGGGCAAGAGGGTGGCAAGGAATCGAACCGTGACGGTAAGACCGCCGCGGCTGCTCCGGACAATCTGAGCCTGACCAACGATGAAAAGGCCACCCTGATCGGGAAGCGCATCGAGGCCTCCCGCTTGCATGACGAGTTGACGGCAATTTATTCGGAGCAGCCCAAGGTTGCCAAGCATGTCTTCACACATGTCCTGACCGAGGAGGGAGTGGAAACCACAGCCCAGTATTTGGAAATTTTCGGCGAGAGCGTTGTGATGGATCTCCTTCGGGATCCGGGTCTGCAGTCGGACCTCACCGAGCTGATGGATTTTTATGCTCGCAACACCTTCGACATCAACGACGACGAGCGACTGGGGCTCCTGAAAAAGCTCCACCATCGTACGGTGACTGCCAAGATGCAGGTTCATGGAAGCCGTTCCGCTGTATTGTTCGACTTCCTTGCTGAAATGGACGCTCCGCAGATGTTCGAGATGATCAAGAACGAATCGAACACCGTGAAAGCGATCGTTCTCACCCAGTGCGACTCCAAGCGGAGACAGGTCCTGTTCCAGAGCTACGATGAGCCGACCCAGCTCAAGTTGATGGCTGAGCTCTCCCGGATCGACCATCTCCCGAAGAACTACATCCACAACGTGGCTTCGGCTTTGCGTCGTAAAAAACTCGAGAACCCGAAGCTCAATACCGAGGCCTTGCCGGGAACCGATGTCCTGGTGTCGTTCCTTGAACGGTCTTCTATGGACGCGCAACGGAACATCATCCAGCAGCTCATGGCTACTTCGGGTGGCGAGGCCTTGCACAGCTTGAAGTCCAAGCTGGTCTCGGTGGAAACCTTGCGTTACCTGAAGGACGTCGTCCTCACCGAGGTGATCACCTCGGTCAAGCACGACGAGTTGGTCCAGTTCCTCAAGGGGTGCAACGACGAGATCCGGAACTCCGTGTTGAACAAGGTTCCACGCGATCTCTCGGACGACCTCAGTGAAGAGCTGATCATCGCCGAACCGGTCAGTCGTGAGGTGTTCGCCGTGGTTGAGCGGAAGGTGTTGAACCGGATCAAAACCATGTCGAACAGCGGACAGATCAACCTGTCCGACGTGAACGACCGGATCTTCGCGGAGCAGTTCGGGTACGACCAGCGTGAAGTCACTTCTACCGACCTCAGGAGGTACGGCTGATCATGAACATCTCATCTTTGTTCGGCGTCATTGTCGGGTTCGCGGTCATGGTGGCGGCACTCCATGAAACCAAAATGGACATGTCATTCTTTCTCAACTTCCACGGGATCGTGATCGTGGGGGGTGGCACCCTTGCTGCCGCAGCAATCAGCTTCCCTCTCGGGAAGTTGTTCATGCTGTTCCAGGTGTTCTTCCTCCGGCTCTTGGGAAGGAACAGGATCGATTACCAGGGCACCATCGAGCAGATGCTCGACCTGAACAAGAAGCTGTCTCTTGGATTGATCGGAACCCAGGACGCAGTATCTAATTTGAAGAATGAGTTCCTGAAGGAAGCTGTGACCCTGGTAACGGACGGCGTGCTCTCCGAGCGCGAGGTCCGCAACGTACTTGAACAGCGTCTGACGACGATCGAACACCACTACATGCACGAGGCCAACATGTTCAAGGCGATCGGGAAGTATCCTCCGGCGTTCGGCCTATTGGCGACCACGCTCGGTATGATCGCGCTCCTGCAGCAGATCGGTAAACCGGGTGCTGAAAAACTCATCGGCCCGGCAATGTCCATCGGACTCGTGGGGACCCTCTATGGGATCGCTCTCGCGAATCTGGTATTCTTACCCATTGCAGAAGCATTAGCTGAAAAGACGGAAGAGGAGATCGCTCTCCGGAAGATGATCATTGAAGGGGCGGTGTTGCTCAAGCAGCGTGTGAACCCTGTGTACATGCGGGAGAGCCTCAATTCCTACCTTCTTCCCCGCGATCGGGTGAGAAGGAAAGTGGCCTGAGGGCGGTATGGCGGTCATCAGAAAGCTCGAAAGGGCGCATCAGCAAACGGAGGTGGCTCATCAAAAACCGCGTAAGCGAGGTTTTTCGAAAGAGCACGACGAGTCCAACTGGTTGATCAGCTATGCGGACATGATGACCCTGCTTTGCGTTTTTTACATCATGCTCTTCAGCATGTCCAAGGTGAACACCCCGGAGTTCGAGAAGGTCAAAAAGGAAGTCGCGGAGCACTTCGGTACCCGGTACGAGTCTCCGACGGAGGATCTAGGCAAGTTCGTGTCCCAGATTATCCAGGAGAACGGCATCGCGAAGGATGTCACCATCACCAGTGACGGGGTGAGTGTGAGCCTGGCCTTTCATTCCACCTTGTTGTTTGGAAGCATGAGTGCCGAAGTCTCATCCGAGGGTAAGTTGATTCTCGATCGGATCCTCCTCGCGATCCTCGAGAAGCAGAAGCAACTCGGGAAGGAATACAAATTTGTCGTGGAGGGGCATACCGACCATCAGCCCGTCTTGGGTGGACCCTTTCCTTCCAATTGGGAACTCTCGAGTGCTCGGGCCACGCGTGTGATCCGGATGTTCATCGAGGAGGGGTTTCGTCCCGCCAATCTTTTGGCGATTGGTTACGCCGACACTCAGCCAGTGGCGGAAAGCAGGAATCCGGACGGATCATGGAATGAAGAGGCTCTAGCAAAAAACAGGCGGGTGGTACTCCGGGTCCTCTTGCCTGAGGTGGACAGCATTCCGTGGAACCTGAAAACCGCCGGTACCCAGGGGGCACCTTGAGGGCCGGCAATCATTTCCGACCAGTACGACACGCGGGTGTGGGAGAATTTGTACAAGGAGTTTGCGGATGAAAGTCCTCGGATCGATTGAGAAAATGAGTCTTTTCACTTCCATCTTTTTCTTGGCCTTCGGAGTCGGCCTCATTGTGGATGGAAAAAAGGTTTACCAGGAACAGCTGCGCGCATCGAAGCGCGTCGATTTCAAGTCGACCCTGAGTCCGTATAAAAAAACCCCGACTCAATTGTAATGCGGTTAAGGCAATCTCTCTTGAATCGGGGTTCTAGGTTGGATGATGACGCTAGAGTTGTAATGTCGGCCAACACTAAACGTGCTTGAAAAATGGCTCAGGAGGAGGGATTCGAACCCCCGACCAATCGGTTAACAGCCGATTGCTCTACCACTGAGCTACTCCTGAAACGTACTAATTTAGTTAACGGAAAAGGTTTTCGTTGTCTATACTAAATTTCATGCCCCAAATTGCGGAGAAAACGCGCATTTTCATGATTTTGGCTGCTTGCATTTGCCTTCTGCAGGAGGCCTCCGCGACCCCCTTGCCCGATTTGTTTCTGGTCAAGGGAAAGGGGGACAAGAAGGTACTAGAACGGTGGGACCGTCTCCCGCTGCCACCCGAGTACGGCCCCTTTTTGAAAGCGAAGTCCTTGGTCGAGGGTCGATCTTCCCTGGGGACGCTCGATCGGGTGGGTCAGGATCTGTTACTCGCACCCCGTGATGCCGAAAGTCGAAACCTTCTGAAGGAGCTCGAGGACCACTTTCACATCCTGGAGTTGCGTCGGGGGACCTTGCTCGCCAAGCAAGGGAGTCGGAAAAAGGCTCTTTCCGCGTTTCACCGTGGCTTGAACGGTCTGGGTACCTTCAAGTGGGTGCTTTATTGGAACCTGGATGCATCCCACGCTTTGGCTTCGATTTGCGTGACCGGCAAGAAAAAGATCCGGGATGAAGAGTGTCTTCTTTTGGCCAAACGTCTGATGGAGGTATTTCCGAAAGCCT
This sequence comes from Pseudomonadota bacterium, assembly GCA_027491115.1. Taxonomy (GTDB): domain Bacteria; phylum Bdellovibrionota; class UBA1018; order UBA1018; family CAIMNF01; genus CAIMNF01. The sequence goes on along the minus strand of JAIXWV010000030.1, from coordinate 14,965 downwards.
CAAACGAGATGAAGCCACTCAAGGACCTTCCCGGCCCGGAGAGTGCTTCAAGCGCCGAGGTCACCGGGGAGCGGGTCTCCCAGACTTACTCTGAAAAATACGAGAAGGACGAAGATGCCTTCCTGGTGGTTTTGGATGATTTCCTTGCGGGTCGTGATTCCGACCTCATGAAGTCCGCCAAACAGTTCATCGCGGATTACCCACGCTCCTATCACCGGTTCCGGGCTCAATTCATGATGGCCGAAGCTCATCACCGAAACCGACGCGAAAAAGAAGCAGCGCCGATTTACCGGACGATCATCGAGCAGATTCCACTCAGTTATTATGCAGTGGTGGCCTCCGAGCGGATCGGTGTGTCCCTGAAGGACGCAGTGGTCAACCACTCTCCCGATGTCGATCTGGAGCACCTGGGCCTCGGGCCCTATGAATCCCGGACTCTCGACCGGGCCAAAGCATTGTTGGGCAGGAAGCAGATGGAAGAAGTCGGGATCGAGCTCGACTCGCTGACCCGGCTCCGGAATTATTCAACACACTTTCTTTTGGTTCTGATGCGCCTAGGAAGTCTGGCCGATCAGAATCTAACCGTATTCAAGGTTGCCAACGAGCTGATGCAGAGGAAGTACGACGGCATGCTGACCACACCGGTGCTTGAGCTCATCTTTCCTGATCGGTTTCAAAAGGAGATTGTGGCCGAGTCAGAGAGAGCGGGAATCGACCCGTTGACCATCACCAGTCTGATCAAGCAAGAATCAGGATTCAAAGCCGGGGCAATATCGATCTCCGGTGCGCTCGGCCTGATGCAATTGATGCCCTTCACGGCATTGGATGTGAAGAAAGACCTGATGCTCGGCAAGTTGAGGGATCCGGTCACGAATATCGGCATCGGGACAAAGTACCTTCAATCCTTACTCGAGAAGTATTCAGGAAATCTCCCCTATGCCCTTGCTGCCTACAATGCGGGTCCGCACCGCGTGGCCAAGTGGAAAAAAGAAATGAAACCGGATTGGAGCATGATCCAGTTCATCGAATCCATTCCTTATCGCGAGACCCGGGAATACGTGAGCTCGATCCTGAGAAACCGTTATTGGTACCAGGCGAGAAAGGGAGTGTTGCCCGCCAAAGTCACCGACCTCAGGATCTGATCGTTGCTCCCGGAGCGGGTGCATGGTAGCTTTTTGTTCAGATAACGAGGTGGAATCATGAGCCGATTGCGCGATTGGGTCTTGTTGGCTGGTAGCTCGAACCCCGCTCTTGCAGCGAAAATCTCGGGGCATCTCGGACGTCCCCTGGGACGGGTGGACATCCGCCGCTTCAGCGATGGTGAGATCTTCGTCGAGATCGGCGAGAACGTGCGCGGTCGGGCGGTATACCTCATTCAGAGCACCTGCGCTCCCGCAAACGAGACGATGATGGAACTCCTGATCATGATGGACGCGCTGAAGCGCGCCAGCGCGAAAGAGATCAATCTCGTGATGCCTTATTACGGTTATGCGAGACAGGATCGCAAGGTCGCGCCCCGTACCCCGATCAGTGCGAAGCTCACCGCGGATTTGCTCACCGTCGCCGGGGCCACACGTGTGGTGTCCGTTGACCTTCATGCTGGCCAGATCCAGGGGTTCTTCAACATTCCTTTCGACAATCTTTTTGCCATGCCCGTGGTCCAGCGTTACCTCGAGGAGTCCGTACTGCCCGGAATCCGGGCGGCAGGTCGCGAGCTCGTGGTGGTGAGCCCGGACGCGGGGGGTGTGGAACGTGCACGGGCATTGGCCAAACGTCTCGATGCCACGGTGGCCATGATCGACAAACGACGGACGGCTCCGAATGTGGCGAAAGCCATGAATATCGTCGGGGATGTGTCGGGAAAGTCAGCTATCATCCTCGACGACATGATCGACACCGCCGGAACACTCACTGAGGCGGCCAACGCAGTCCTCGATCATGGCGCGGTCCAGGTTTTTGCGACCGCCACACACGGGGTCCTTTCGGGTCCCGCAATCGAGCGGATCCAGGCTTCGCGAATCGAAAAAGTGATCGTCACCGACACCATCCCGCTCAGTTCGGCAGGTGCCGCTTGTCCGAAGGTGGTTCAGCTTTCTGTCGATCAATTGCTCGCCGAGGCGATCCAGCGGATCCATCATTATGACTCGGTCAGTTCGCTTTTCCGCTGAGGGGTTTCGATGAAGCTGATTGTCGGATTGGGAAATCCAGGATCTCGCTACGAAACCACCCGGCACAATATCGGGTTTCTTTGTCTCGATCATCTGGTCGAGACCTGGCGGGCGCAGGGTCCGGTGATCAAGCACCAAGCCGAGGTGTACCAGGGTTCGATCGACGGCGAGCAGTTCCTGCTCATCAAACCCCAAACCTTCATGAATCTTTCTGGGCGGTCCGTGTCCCCGTTCTTCCAGTTCTACAAATGCACCCCTGGGGATGTGATTGTTCTGCATGACGAGCTCGACATCGACCCCCTCGAGCTCCGCTTCAAAACCGGGGGCTCCGCTGGAGGGCACAACGGCCTCAAGTCGATCGACGAGTGCCTCGGGGCGCTGAATACGACCTATCACCGGGTCCGCTTGGGGATTGGCCACCCGCGCAAATTTCAGATGCGCATGGATGTCGCAGACTATGTGCTGGGAAGGATACCGGATTCCGAATGGGAAGGGCTCCCGGACCTGTTCGAAAAGGCCGAACAGGGCATCCGCCTTGTATTGAAAGGCCGGATCCAGGAGGCAATGAATAAATTCCATGGACGGCGCAAGGACCCTCAGGATAAATAAACCGAACTATGGGATTACAATGCGGTATCGTCGGTCTCCCGAACGTCGGGAAGAGCACCATTTTCAACGCGCTCACGAGCGCCAAGGCCGAGGCGGCAAACTATCCGTTCTGCACCATCGAGCCGAACACCGGGATCGTGAAGGTCCCCGATCCCAGGTTGGATGACATCTCAAAATACATACCGCCGCAAAAGCTGGTCCCCGCGATCATGACCTTTGTCGACATCGCCGGCCTGGTTCGCGGAGCGTCCAAGGGTGAAGGTCTCGGAAACCAGTTCCTCGGTCACATCCGTGAAACCGATGCCATCGCTCATGTGGTCCGTTGCTTCAATGACTCGAACATCGTTCACGTTGAGGGGTCGGTGGATCCCCTCCGTGACATCGACACCATCGACACGGAACTCGTGCTCTGTGATCTCGAAGCCGTGTTGAAGAAGCTTCCCGGTACCCAGAAGCAGGCGAAGACGGGAGACAAGAAATCCGCCGCATTGGCGAATGTGCTGGAGAAGCTGAAGCCCATGCTCGATCAGGGCAAGACCGTTCGGGCTTGCGGACTCACGGAAGAAGAGAAAGCGATCGTGTATGAGATGCACTTCCTGACCATCAAGCCGGTCATGTACATCGCCAACGTCGACGAGGCTTCGCTCGCGGATCCTTTTTCGAACGAGTATGTGAAGAAGGTCGTCGAGCACGCCCAGAAAGAGAACGCGCCTGTGGTGCCGATTTGCGGAAAAATCGAATCCGAGATCGCCGAACTCGCGGAAGAAGATAAAAAAGGCTTTCTGGCCGACATGGGAATGGACGAACCGGGCCTGAATCGTGTCATCCGCGCCGGTTATTCATTGCTCGGACTCGAGACCTATTTCACCGCAGGAGAAACCGAAGTGCGCGCTTGGACCTTCCACAAGGGATGGAAGGCGCCGCAGGCCGCCGGAGTGATTCACAGTGATTTCGAGCGCGGCTTCATCCGTGCCGAAGTGTATCACTATGAGGACCTGATGAAGCACCAGTCTGAAGCCAAGATCCGCGACGCCGGACTCCTCCGCGTCGAAGGCAAAGAGTATGTTGTTCGCGACGGCGACATCATGCATTTCCGCTTCAATGTCTGAGAGGTCTGGAATGAGCAGTCGCTTTTTGATCGCGATCTCTTTGATGTTCGTATTCTCATTTGCGGCCCAGGCCGCTCAGTCCACAGTCGACCGCAGGGTGTCTGTGGCAGGTGAGTGCACCCTCGAAGTCGAGCCTGATCGTGGCACAGTGACTCTCGTTGCGGAGAGCACTGCTCCTGAGGCGAAGTCTGCAATCAAGAAAGCAACCGAACAGCACGAGAAGCTCCGGTCAGAGCTGAAGCGCTCCAAGCTGAAGGGTCTCGAGTTTTCGACCAGCGAATACAATGTTCAAGAGCAGTTCCAGTGGGAGAACAACCGCCAGGTGAGTAAGGGCTTCACTTGCAGGATCGGCCTTAAGGTGATCACTCCCGAAATCCCTGTGCTCGGAGAGGTGCTTTCGATTGCGGGAGATGTGGGTATCCGGAACACGCAAGGCTTACAAACTTATCTGTCAGATCAAAAAATGCTCGAAGAGAAGAAGAAGTGTCTCGAGGGTGCTGCCAAAAATGCCCGTGAAAAGGCGGAGCATCTGGTGAAGACCCTCGGAGCCAAGCTCGGTTCGGTGATCCAGATCCAGGAGCGGGGCTCTGCGATGCCCGGTCCGATGCCGATGGTGGCAGAATCCATGGCCTTCGCTGACAAGGGGATGGCCCGGAGTGCCTCGCCCACCATCGAAGGTGCCCGTCAGAATCTCCGACTCGAAGTTGACGTCAGCTTTTCGATCGAGCCTTGATCTGATCCAGGCTGACACCCACCATCGATACTAGGAGGGCTCCTGCCGCGAACAGCTGAGTCTGCTTCAAGTGCAGGCCCAGCAGGGCCGAGTTGACCCAGAGGGCAGCCAGTGGGAATGAAAGCTCGAGAAGTGTCGCCCGAGCGGCATGGACCCTGCTGAGTCCCTTGTAATACAGCGTGACACCGAGGAAGCCTGGAATCACGGCCATGAAGAACAGGGAGTACAGCACTCTCGGTTCATGAAGGACAAAGGGCATCTCGATTCGGGCTTGGTCGAACTTAAATGAAATCAGGTGCAGAGCAAGCAAGCCGAATGCAAATCTCCAGAAAGAGAGCACACTCACAGGTGTCCTCTTGAGCACGATCTTTCCAGCCACGGTGGAAAGCGCCCAGAGCCCCGCTGCGAGCACAGCCAAGAGGGTGCCCAGTGTTGAAGCGCTCCGGAGGAGGCGCCACTCGACCCCTTCAGGGAAGCTGACAAAAAACGCCGAGGTCATCGCCAGTGCTCCCCACAACAGAAACCCTCTTCCCGGTTTTTCACCCAGAAAAGTGGCCGAAATGGCAATGACGATCACGGGTTGGATCTTTTGAACCAGGATGGCCACTGTCGGATTCAGGTAGCGGAATGACAAAGTGAATAGCACCGTGGCCCAAGCGGATCCGCAAACGCCGATGAAAGCCGCTCCTGCGAATTCCTTCCATCCCGGAAAGATCGCCTTTCGGTCACTGATGAGCACCCACGCCAACGAAATCAGCACGGCGAAGAGGTGTTCGTAGTAGACGATCGTCACGGCTGAAAGCTCTTTCGAGAGCGGGTGCCGGAAAAGCGTGTCAGTCGCCCAGAGTCCTGCTCCGAGAATTACGAAAAGAGCGTGGCGCATGACTTCATCCAGTTCCGGAAATTGACAGGAGCTTGCTTCGACAGGGTTTCGCGGAGAGCGTCTTTCTTCAGTCCCTCCGTCCCGTCGAAGAACTTTGGATCGAACAGTGCGAATTGTATGTTGTTGGGCTGGTAGTTCTTCGGATCGGATGCCGTCACGTGTGCCAACAGGGCTCCAAGCGCCGTGTTGGTCGGTGGGGCCGAGTGGGGGAGTCCGCGAACGCGTGCCAAGATGAACATGGCGGCGAGCAGTCCACAGGCGGCTGACTCGAGATAGCCTTCCACCCCGGTGATCTGTCCGGCAAAGTAGACTCTTGGGTGACCCTTGAGTGAAAGATCAGATCGCAGGACGCGCGGTCCGCAAACATAGGTGTTCCGGTGCATGGATCCCATACGGAGGAATTCGGCGTTTTTGAGCGCGGGAATGAGGCGGAGTGCCTTCTGTTGGGAGCCGTACTTCAACCGCGTCTGGAAGCCGACGATGTTGTAAGCCGTGCGGGATCGGTTCTCGGGGCGCAATTGAACTGCAGCGTACGGGCGTCTGCCGGTCTTCGGGTCGGTCAGGCCGACCGGCTTCATCGGTCCGAAGCGGAGGGAGTCCCTACCGGTCGAGGCGATCGCTTCGATCGGTTGGCAACCCTGGAAGTATTTCTCTTTTTCGAAATTCTTGGTCGGGACCATTTCTCCGGTCAGGATCGAGTCGATGAAGGCGTGGTACTCTTCCTCGGTCATCGGGCAGTTGATGTACGCTTCTTCGCCGCCCTTGTCGTAGCGGTTGGCGGTGAAGGCGCTTTCCATGTCGATCGTCGACGCTTCGATGATCGGTGCGATGGCATCGTAAAAATAGAGGTCTTCCGTGCCGGTGGCCTTGGCAATCCAGGTGGCGAGGGCATCCGAGGTGAGGGGGCCTGAAGCGATGAGCGTGATTTCGTTCTCGCCGATGAAGGGTGTCGTGACCTCTCCGGCCTCGAAGCGGATGTTCGGGTGGCTGCGGAGCTTTCCGGTGATGAGGTTCGAAAACCGGTCGCGATCGACGGCAAGCGCTTCCCCGGCTGGGACTTCGGATGCTTCGCCCGATTCGAGGATGAGCGATCCGGCCTGCCGCATTTCCGCTTTCATGATCCCGGGTGCGGAGACGGGGGATTTGGATTTCAGGGAGTTGGAGCAGACCAGCTCGGCGCACATTCCTGTGTGGTGGGCCGGCGTGGTCCGTTCCGGGCGCATCTCGTGCAACACCACTTCGACGCCTCTTTGCGCCAGAAACCAGGCGGCTTCGGAGCCGGCCAAACCTGCGCCGATTATGTGCACTTTTTGCATACTTTTGAATTAAACTAATCGAGGGATGACATCAAGCATAAAGGGCTGGATCGAGGCCTTCCTCGAGCATGGACGCAATGAATGCAACTGGTCCCCGGAGACGCTCCGGGCCTACCGATCGGACCTGGTCCAGTTTGCTGAGCACATGGAGTCCAAGTATTCCATGATCGATGGAACCGAGCTCGGAACATTGGCTTCCCTGCACTTCCGGTCTTTTGCCGGTTCATTGATGGAGCAGAACGAGAACGTCTCGGTTGCGCGGAAGATGAGCACGCTCCGCACTTTTTTCCGGTATCTGAAACGGAAAGGCATGGTGCAGAAGAACTGGCTCGCCCTGATTCCCGCCCCCAAGGTCGGAAAGAAGTTGCCCGAAGTCCTTAAGGTGGAGGAGGCGCTCGAGTTGATGCGTGCGCCCGATGTCGGGACCTGGCAAGGCTCGCGCGACCGTGCCCTGCTCGAATTGATGTACGGTTGCGGGCTCCGTGTCGGTGAGGTCGAGATCCTGAAGCGTGAAAACCTGAGCGAACGTCCGGGTTGGGTCCGGGTTCGCGGAAAGGGTGACAAAGAGCGCTTTGTTCCGCTGACAAGCCCGGCGGACGAAGCAATCCGGGTTTACCTTGCGGCACTTCCATCCCACTCGGACCCCGATGCGGTGTTCGTCAATTTCCGCGGGGGCCGTTTGACCGCCCGGAGCATCGCCCGGATCCTGGCCCGGCAGCTGCTCCGTGCCGCGATGCTTTCACCGCAGTGGATCGATGAAAACCGGAAGATCTCGCCTCACGCACTCCGTCACAGCTTTGCCACTCATCTGCTCTCCGCCGGGGCCGACCTGAGGAGCATTCAGGAGCTTTTGGGTCACTCCCGATTGTCTACAACGCAGCGCTACACCCATCTCGACTTGGGGGAAGTTCAGGACTCCTACCGCTCGGCCCATCCTCTTTCAAAAAAATGAATCTTCGTGTCTAATGGGTGAACCCAAATGGACTTCAATCTGATCGTCGACTTCCTGATCGACTACTATGGTCCGATTCCGTACGCGGCGATTTTTGTGATTTTGCTCGCCTGCGGTCTTGGCATCCCCATTCCTGAGGACATCACGCTCATCGCTGGTGGCATCCTCGCCTATTACGGGATCTGCGATGTCTGGATCATGATCGGAATCGGTCTGGCCGGGGTCATGATCGGTGATTCGTTCATGTATTGGCTCGGGCATCACTTCGGGCGGAAGTTGATGAAGAAGTGGCCCTTCCGCCTGGTGCTGGACGAGGGCAAGATCGAGGCGATCCGTGAGCGTCTGATTCATCACGGTGGAAAACTATTGTTCTCAGCCCGCTTCATGCCGGGGGTGCGCTCGACGATCTTTTTTGCTTCGGGAACACTTCACTTTCCTTTCCGTAAACTGCTCATTTATGACGGAGGGGCGGCTTTGATCAGTGTCCCGGCGATCATTTATTCGGTTTATTATTTCGGCGACATGCTTCATCATGTCATCGCTTGGATCAAAAAAGTCGAGGGTGGAATCGTCGGTGTCATCATCGCAGTGATCCTTTTCTTCGCGGTCAAGCATTGGCTGAAAAGCCGAAAGCAAAAAGGAGAAATCTGAGATGTCATCCAGTCTGAAACAGATCCTTTCCGGAATCCTGATGGTGGCCGCTGCCGGGATGCCGTTCAGTTTCGCGGACGAGATCGAAACGGACCTCCCCTCACTTTGCGGATCCCTCGACAAGGCTTTCCAGAAGCGTGCTTGGGGAAAGAATCCGTGTGGCACGCTCTCTTGGAAGTTTGAAACGACCTCTGTCCAAGGTCGCCCTCTGATCTACCTCGTTTTCGGTCCCGAAAACTCGAAGAACACCACCCTCATCCTCTCGATGGTCCATGGTGACGAAATCACTCCCCTCTACCTCGGATTCCAGATCTCCCAGTGGGCGGAGGAGAATATGAAGCGTTATCCGGATGCACGTCTTGTGATCGCCCCGCTCATCAATCCGGACGGGTTTCTTGGCTATCCGAAATCGCGGACCAACGCCCATGGAGTCGATTGCAACCGCAACTTTTCGACGCGAGATTGGCATAAAGAGGCCTTGTCTCAGTGGAAAAAGCGCTTTCATTCTGACAAACGACGCTTTCCCGGTTACAAGCCGGACTCCGAGCCCGAGACGCTTTTTCAAAAAGGCCTGATCGAAAAGTTCAAGCCCCACAAGATCATCTCCATCCATTCGCCTCTGAACGTGCTCGATTATGACGGTCCGGACCACGTGAAATTGTTCCGGTTCAGTGAAGAATATGTCGAAAAATGCCAGGAGCTCCGCGAAAAGCTGAATGCGAAATCCACTGGCTTCTATCCCGGATCACTCGGAAACTATACCGGGAAGGATCTCGGCATTCCGACCATCACGCTCGAACTCCCGACAGCGAATCACACCAAGGCGAAGGAGTACTGGCAGAAATTCAAAAAGGGACTCGAGCTCGCCATTTCGCATGAGATTCCTCCCCGGAGCACGAAGTGAAGGCCTGTTTTCCGACCTGGATCGAGCAGAAGCGGATTCCGTTTCCCGCCCGTTCACGGCTGATACTCGAGCAGACCATTCGTGCTCTCCCAGAAGTTGACGAGGCCGGAGTCCGCTGGTGCCGTAAGAACTACTCGGGGGGTTACACCTCCTACGGCTCCATGTCCGATCTGCACCGGCAATTCAGCATCTTCGACGAGTTGAAGCGACACTTGGACCGTGAGGCCGCTGCCTTTGCGAAAAAGGCCGGGATCCGCTTTCCGAAAGGGGAACTCCGCCTCTCGTCATTGTGGGCGAACTTGATGCCGCCCGATTGCTATCATGCGTTCCATCTTCATCCGAATTCGATTGTGAGCGGGACCTTCTATGTGGCGGTTCCGAAAGGTGCGAGTCCGCTCCGTGTGGAAGATCCTCGTGCTCCCCTGTTCATGGCGAGTCCCCCACGCCGGATGCAAATCGACCTGACGCCGAAACCGGGCGAGATCATCCTCTTTGAAAGCTGGATGAAGCACGAAGTGCCACCGAACCGCACCGAGGGCGAGCGGATCAGTGTGAGCTTCAACTACGACTGGATCCAGGACTGAGGATCACTTCCTTTTCGGGGTGGAGAGTGGCACCGGTGCTTGAGGCGCGTCCTCGCCCAAGGTGTAGCGAAGGCCTGCGATCATCCGGTAGGTCGAGCTGAGTTGGCCACCGATCCGACCGATCGATCCCCCTGCGGTGAATGCCATGCCTGCGAAAGGCGAATAGCGAAGTCCCGCATAGGCGTCCATCGGGTTGTTCGAGCTGTCGAAGGGGATCATGTTGATACTGTTGATCTCGACGCTCATTCCGAATTCGTCGTTGAAAGGAAGGAACCCACCGACGCCGGTGATCAGGCGGTTCCGGAAGTTGATGGTCGAGAACGCGGTCGGAGAATAGACCGAATTTGCCGCAGAAACGTAGCCGATATTCGCGAGGAATGTCCAGCCTTCAAACTGGCGCTCGAGTGCCATCCGGAGTCCCAGATAAGGAGATGCGTCCGACAGCAGGTACTGGGTGGCGCCCGTCGAGAGACGAACTTCTGGAATGAACGCGATGTGGGTGTTGCTGGTATCGTCTGTGACCCGTAGCTTACCCATGATCTTGAAGTCACCCATGGTCGTCTGGTCACCGGTGATCGCGGCCGGGGCATCGTTAAAGGTGGCGGGGAATCTGGCAAAATGTATGGGTGCTCCGATGAAGAGACCGAAGTTGTTGGAAAGTTTGATCCCGGCGAACAGATCGATGGTTTGGATGCTATCAATCAGATGGCCCACGAGTGCCGTTTGGGTCGGGTCCAGAACCGGAAGGGGATCATTGAAAAAATTGTAATTCATTCCGAAGTACAGCAGGTTCTTACGCGGCCATTCCGAACGGAAGCCGTCCTCGAGGATCACAAAACGGTCCGAGGTCGACGGATTGTAGGTTTGGACGTTGATGCTTTCGATCGCGGCCAGGGCCGGAGTGCTGGATTGCAGAATAAGGAGGAGTGCGGATAGGGAAAAGATCAGGCGGTTCATTTCGTCCTAGTGTAGCACTCTCGAAAAAGCGGCACGAAGCCCAAAATGCACCCGACAAAACCTTGACTCGGACCCGTTCACACTCAGAAGGGTTTTTGGGGAATGCCTTGGATCATCAAAGCGCGGTCGAAGTGACGGAAAGTCTGGGCTGCATCGTCGAGGAGTCGTCGGTTCGGGCAAAGAATGGCCTCGTCCGGGAAGTCGAGGCTGTCTTCCGGGAGCTGGAGCAGGAGCGAGGGATCCCCCAACTTGGATTTGATTTCGGTCATACAGGTCTCGTACCAGCGACGATCCCGCTCCGAGTCGAGCTCGATCTCAGCGATGCCTTCAGGAAGGTACCGGTAAAAGGCAGGGACTTCGCGTGACCAGAGCAGGGGGGGAGAATACTTGGGTTGGTGATCGGTGTTCCCATGCGCTTTTTTGCGATACGAGACACTCGTGTTCAAATCCACAATCTCACCAAAGGGGGTCACCGCCCAAAAATGAGTGTTCGAGCCCCAGCAACCCGCCCACATCACCGACTGGTTCTCCATCACTTCGATCCATGCTGCGGATCCGTAAAAAACATTTGCGACGATCCCGCAGTGACGGAGACTTTCGGCGGTCACCGCAGCCACCAACAGGGGGAATTCCGATCGGTCACCCGTGATCCGGTCGGTCACCTTGGTCACCAGTCTGGAAATCTCTGCAATCCAGGGAAGCGGCGTGGATTCCATCACCCGATCCTCTTCCGGGCTTCGAGACCGAATCCGATCCAACCCGCGATGTAGAGCAATCCGCCGATCGGCGTGATCATTCCGAGACTCCGGATGCCCGTGAAAGTGATGCCATAGAGGCTTCCCGTGAAGATCACGGTACCGATCACGAAGGCTGTAGCGGGCCAGGTTTTCTCGGGCTTGAAGAGGCCGAAGAGGATGAGCCCCAGTGAGTGAATAGTCATGTAGTAAGTCCCGGTCTTGAAGATCTCGAGCAAATCGTAACCGATCTTGCCTTGGAGCGCATGGGCTCCGAAGGCGCCGGCCATGACAGACAGGGCCACCATGAATGATCCGATGCTGATGCATTTCATAAACTGACGATTCCTCTTTCGATCATTTCTTTCATTTCCGTGGACTCCGCTTTGAGCTCGCCGAGCTCATTCCGGATTTTGGCAACCGCCACACCTTGCGGTTCGAGTTTCAGATAAAGCTCGAGGAGTTCGAGCCTGAGAAGCCAATCTTTGGGTGCAAGAATTCGGAGCGCCTCGTGGATGGCGTCGAGCGGTCTCGGATCCCGGGGGTGAGCATCCCGGAAGCTTCTGACACGTGCATACAGTTCGCAGAGTTCCGAGTTGCCCGGAGTCCGGTTGCTCTTGTGCGATTTCACCTTGCTGATCGGCTTCCGATTGCGGAGCAAGTAGCTGTTCCGGTCCGCGGCTCCGCCGTAGACTGAGGTGATGTCTGATGCGAGAAACAACGGATAATGTCTACGGAGTTCCGAGAAAACCGTCTTCCCGGTCTGGTCGAGGATTTTCACCGACTCGAGCAGCCAGATCCGTGCCGACCGACCCAAGGCGATTTCCTTCTTGAACCGACCCTGCACCCGGAGACCCGAGCGGGTGGTGAGACCGCTTCCGTGGATCTTCCTCTTCAGTTCGTCTGGGCTCGCTTTGAGGGCGGCTTCGGAAAACAGGGGCACAAACAGGTCACTGCTCAAGGAGTGGGTGTCGACCTGGTCGATCTCCTTGCCGTCGAATGAAACCTGTTTCAGTCCAGACAAGGTGAATGCGCAGGGCTGGGCATCTTCGCCGAGGAGGTAATCCTTCACGATTCCACTCAGGGTGATTCCGTTGTCCAGGGCAGCCGAAACCGTGTTCTCGGCTTTGCGCGCGATTTCGAGTCCGTAGGCGCCTCCGCGGCGGAACGCCATCGTATCCGCGAAGTCATCCAGTGCCGCTCTCAGCTCGGCAAAGCTCTTTGCCACGAACAATTGGGGCTGAGGACGGGTGATGTCGTAGGAAGTGTGGACCGCAGTATCGAGCTTGAACGGGATCTTTTTCACGTTGGCATCGAGACAGTGGTAGCTCTCCTGGATCGAGGACAGGAGTCCTGCCCCGTAAATGAGGGGCTTACCGTCGACTTCAAGCAGACCGTATTCGGTCGTCCACCAGGCCATCCGGGTCAGGAGGGCTGCCTCGGAGGGAAGGGTCTCGCGCTTGGCCACGGCTTCGAATTCGGCCTGGGCGCGTGCAATGTCCTCCGCCTTGGCTTGAGGGTTTTCTTTGATTTCAGAAAGTTTAAAAATCGAATCATAAAGCTCGAGGTCGAACTTGGTGATGATCGCATTCCGGGCCACCTCGCCGTAATCCTCCAGATAAGCACGGTAATCTGGATCAGCCACGATGGGCACGTGACCCGCAGCTTCGTGAATGATGTCGGGCGAGGGGGTGTAGCCCAGATTCTCGAGTTTGCGGATGTCGCAAGCGATGGCGAGGATCCGGAGCGATTGGAACTCCAGGAAAATGGCCGGAGGAATGAATCCGTTGATCACCACCGCGCGCCAACCGAGCTTACGGAGAGCGGTGTCCATTTCGGTCACCAGCGGAATGCGGTCAGTGGCAATTCCGGTGGCTTCGAGTCCTTGGAGGTAAAGCGGATGTCCGTGCTTCCCGAAAAAGTTCTTCGAGACGCGCATCACATAGCGCCAGACCGCCTGATCAATCGGGGTGTACAGCGAAGGGTCCTGCTCGGTGATGTATTCCTGAAGGTGATCGGGAATCTTCTCGAGCGGAGCCTTCATGAGATCCGATTGTTATTATTCTTGTCGTTCTCGTCGTCCTTGCCCCCTTCGAGGCCTTTCTTGAATGCTCCGATCCCCTTACCTAGGGCGGAGCCGAGCTCGGGAAGTCTTCGGCTTCCGAACAACAGTACGACAATCGCCAAAATCAAAAGATGTCCACCGCTCAATCCAAACATGGGTCTAGGGCTAACACAAAAGGCTGGATAAAGCATGGGTTTTCGGCTAGGGTAAGGCCACTCAAAAATCAGGAGAAACCCATGGAAAAACCGAAGGCTGTCACGGTCGAGGCCAGGCTCATTGCCAAGAAAACTCTCACTCCGGACGTGATTGAATTGCTCTATGAGTCGGAGCCGGTGTTTCCCTTCCAACCGGGCCAGTTTGTGAGTGTGATCGTCCCGGGTCGCGGTCCGGGAGGCCGGGATCTCCGTCGAGCCTACTCCATCGCTTCCGCCCCCGAACTCACCCGAGCGGGGAAGTCGGTTTTTGAGCTCTGTGTGAAGCTCGTCGAAAACGGCCCCGGCACCCAGTACCTCGACAGTCTTCAGATCGGGGAGAGCATGAAGGGTCTCGCTCCCTATGGTGATTTTGTCTACAAGCCGAAGGCCGGACGTCATGCGCTTTTCATCGCCACCGGAACGGGGATCGCACCCTTCCGTTCGATGGTGTTTTCCAAGGTCTATACCGATCAGCCCCCTGTGAGTGGAACCCTGTTGTTTGGGGCCCGGGTCCAGTCGGACCTTCTGTACACGGAAGAGCTCCGGGATCGCCTCGGTGCAAACGGACTGGTTCAGGCCCTTTCGCGCCCCGAACCGGGCTGGCAGGGATTTCGCGGTCGCGTCACGGACTGGCTCCGAGAAAACGCCTCCAAGATCGTCTGGACTGAAACCGAGTTCTACCTCTGCGGAAACGGCGCCATGATCGACGAAGTGAAGCAGATCCTGACCGCCCACGGGGTGGAAAAGGCCTCGATCCACCAAGAGGTCTATTACAAGCCGAAGCCGGGCGAAACCCACGCGAATTGACAAGTCCCCCCTTTTATTGAACCATGGGGATTCCTTCAGGATCACTTGCGGAGAGATGGCAGAGTGGTCGATTGCACCGGTTTTGAAAACCGGCAGGCTCGCAAGGGCCTCGGGGGTTCAAATCCCTCTCTCTCCGCCACTTCAAACCCCCGCGAAATTTCTTTCCCTGAATGGGGAATCCGATGGGACCTCCACGACATCGTGTCTCTCGCTATCGGCCATCCTGGCCTCGCGAGAGTCGGTCCCCTCGTATTCCCCATTCAGGGGCGATGTTCATTCGGGTTTGGAGTGGCGGAGAG